>NZ_JBEQAP010000045.1:0-45165 GCF_041640265.1 Cohnella sp. | reverse complement strand
GCATCTCTTAATAGAATGCGCCCTTACCTCTACCCTAATTTACCCTGACCTAATAGGGAAGTCCTCTCTTGTACGTTCATTAAATCGAACAAGACAAACTGCTCGCGAATCGCAGAAGGCTTGTTGAATTTTTCATTCTTTAAACTTCAACTTTTACTCTAAATTAGATCGTCTATTCCCAGTAAAAGCGCCTTATTTTTATAAATTACTATGTTGAAGAATGCGAGTTTCAAACCACTTTCCTGAGTCAAGGGGATATCGTCATTAAGTAGTTTAGGCGAGGTATAAACCTGAAGAATGATTCCTAAGCCTAGGAGATATCGTTAAACATATGAAATAATCCCCTCACCAATAGTGGCAAGGGGATGGAATTGACAATATAGAATCTAAGTATAAGAACATCATTATTAGCTCTAAATCAATAGGAATTAGGCGAGTGTTGGTTGAATGTTGCGAATACCCATTTCCGATGTTGCCGCCGCACGCTGTTCCATCTGTTGAAGCAGAGTGTCAGGCTGTAAGGATGCTTGCTCACTTTCCTCTAACACATCTTCAGGGGAAGGAGCGCGGTAAACATCTGCGCCCAAGACTGCTAATTTATTAACGATGTCCATGTAACCACGTTCTATGTGGTGAATTCCGCTTACTTCGGTGCTGCCATCGGCCACAAGAGCGGCGCAGATTAGTGCTGCCCCTGCTCTCAGATCGGTTGCACAAACACTTGCACCAGACAACTTAGTACTTCCGGTCACAATCGCCGTACGTCCATCCACCTTGATTTCAGCGCCCATTTTAATCAATTCATCTACATGCATAAATCGATTCTCGAAGACGGTTTCCGTAACGATACTTGTACCGTCAGCAACGAGAAGAAGTGTCATCATCTGAGCTTGCATATCTGTAGGGAATCCGGGATAAGGTAATGTCTTGACATCAACCGCACGCAGAGGATGCGTTGCCTTAACACGGATACCATTCTCGTCACAATCGACGACAACGCCCATCTCTTCCAGCTTCGCAACAATAGGTCCCAGATGATCGCGAATAGCGCCTTCTATATACACATCACCGCCAGTAATAGCAGCAGCGATCATATAAGTACCAGCTTCTACACGATCTGGAATCACATGGTGCTCCACACCTCGCAGAGAGTCAACGCCTTCAATTCGAATGATACCAGTTCCTGCACCTCGTACTATGGCGCCCATTGCATTAAGGTAGTTAGCCAAATCCACTATTTCAGGCTCTTTCGCTGCATTTTCGATAATTGTTGTACCTATTGCCGTTGTGGCCGCCATCATAATATTCTCAGTGGCACCTACACTGGCTATGTCCAAATAAATTCTCGCCCCGTGTAATTTACCTTTTACGGTGGCTTCAATGGTACCTTGACCGAATCCGATCTCCGCACCCATCGCTTCAAACCCCTTTAAATGCTGGTCGATAGGACGCGTACCGATTGCACATCCGCCTGGAAGTGAAATTCTTACTTTGCCCAAACGGGCTAATAATGGTCCCATTACCAAGAACGATGCACGCATTTTCCTGACAAGCTCGTATGGTGCTTCAAACGAAGTTAGCGTTTCAGCATGTAACCGGACACTGCCATCGCCTTGCTGCGCGCTAACTCCTAAAGTCGATAGCACTTGCAGGATGTTCTTCACATCGTCCAGGGCGGGTACGTCATGAATGACGCTGAATCCTTCTTCTGCTAATAAAGAAGCAGCAAGGATCGGTAGGACGGAATTTTTAGCGCCGTGCACGCGGACTGTTCCCGATAGGGTACGTCCGCCGCGGACGATGATTTTGCTCATGGGTGGTTCCCTCCGCGCATAATAGATTCATTCCGCGAGCTGTTAAGATTAACCCAGCCCCGAAAAACCCAAATTACATCATACCATCCAGCACTTCATTGGCACAAGTGTCAGCATCTGGTTCCTAAGACTTATTTTTCGACATTGTTTTCAATGACATTAGAACTGGTATTCCTTTATTTATCCTTGCACACTATTACCCATTGTTATCAATACGACACATCGTTATGCGAAAAAAATCATCACTCTGAACTAAACAACCATTTAAGTGTTCCAACCCATGACCAATAATCGAGCACAAAAGCTGCAACCAAATGTCCTAACGCAATGGCAATGAGCAACTGAAGCAGCCTAGCACGAGTTGTTCTCGGATGGCGCACAAACTTATCAAAATTTATTTCCTGCAGGACAATCCAAGCGAGCAACACACAACCTAAGGTAACAAAAATTGAAAATAAACCGTTCCAGCCCGCTAAAGCGAACAACCCCGTATCATTCCCCATCTTCAAGCATCCTCCATTTTTCCAACTTTTGCGCTCTAAACGGGCTCATCTTGATTAATTGTCTACATACTTCACTCTGATTCCATAACCCTGATTCCTGATCGCTTTGTCTGATGTTACGGTTACATAATAAATACCTGGCGGTAAGATGATCTCTCCGAATAAGGCCTTCTGTTCCAAGCCCATATTCCATTTCTTTAGGGTTTGCAGCTTTTTATCCCGTAATTCAACACGATTTGCATTTGAATGGCTGCCCAATCCTAGAGAAAGCTTCACTTTCTGTTCTTGAGTAATTGTGAACCGATACCAATCCTGATCTTTGTTCGAATTCATCAACCCGTAATAAACTTTATCAGGTGAAAGCGGAGTGGATGTTAACGGACCTTCATTTGGCTCGAAGGCATCTTCTTTCTCGGTAATATATTCCAAAGTAGCGGCATACGTCCCGATTACTGCTTCTGGATTAGACGAAACTGCATTTGTAATGCGAAGATAGTATTTTCCGGCCTTCGCTCCCTTCAAACTCCATTGCTCGTTATCCCCATCCCCGCCTTTATCTACGATTTTGGCCGTGCCGCCTGCTGGTTGTACCCACAATTTGGGGTCGATCCTTGTAGTATTAGTAGTAACTGATAACCTTAATGATCCGGCTTTAGGCAACGTAACCACGAACCAGTCCTCATCGTTAAGTTGATGGAAATTTCCGGACCATTGCTGACTACGAGCAGGAAGAGTGCCCGCAGATACTGCGCTGTTATTGGGCTCTCTAGCGTCCGCGCTCATCCTAAACTGAGATACAAGGCGATACCCTTCGCTAGCCGAAGGAGTATCTTCAGAACTTGAAGCCTCTAACCAATAACGACCTTTTTTGACCGTCCATTGACTGATAATACCTGACTGCGGTGATGGTTTTGTTGAGGGCTCGATTAAACCTTCGTTATTGTATAGTGTTAATCTCATCTCATCCCCGCTTAGAAAATAAATGCCGTCATAGAGGACCTCAAACGTATACCAATCTTTATCAGTTGAGCTTCTCCATGAACCCGATACTTCTTTTCCTATAGGAAATACGGACGATAATATTCTCTTATCATTGGGCTCACGCCAATCCATTAGAAGATCTGCCTGCAGCGCTTTGTTAACGGAAAGAAAGCCATAGCCAATATTTTTGTTCCAAACCGTCGTCCCATTGTTCTGAGCTGATCTGCGTAAAGCTTCACGCAAACGAAGCGGCTTCCAATCAGGATGAACAGCCATCAGCATTGCCGCAGCAGCAGCTACCTGCGGCGCCCCCATCGAAGTCCCTTCAGTCTTGACTATACCACCGCCAATTGCGAGCGTTTGAACCCGCCATGCAGCACTAAGATCATTCTCTGGGCCTGCTGTAGACTGAGATATAGGCTGGGTACCCTCAGAGCCTGCGACGGCTAGTACGGATGGATAAGCCGCTGGATATTGAACGGCGGCTTTCGCTCCAAAAACAGCCGCATCATTACCGCTCGCGGCAACGAGCAGAACACCCTTGCTCTCCGCATAGCTCACAGCATCCCGCAATCCGGGCGCATCACGCCTTAAGCCTAGAGAAAGAACAATGATATCTGCCCCTTGATCCACAGCATAATGTATCCCTTGCGTTAGCTTACCTTCATCTCCTGAGCCATATTGATCCAGCGCTTTAATTGGAAGCACGCGCCCCTTCCACATAGCCTGTTCGGAAGCCTCACTTGCTTTGGCAACAGCAGCAATGACTCCGGCGACAGCAGTTCCATGTCCATTGTCATCTTGCGGAGGCTTCCCCTCGTCAATCAGATTCTTACCTTCGAGAAGATATGACTTGAGCTCAGGGTGGTTGAAATCAACTCCCGTATCTACTATCGCTATGGTTGCCGTAACATCTTTATTTAGAATCGTCCATGCTTTTGCTATTCCCGTCGATTTCAGAAAAACGGGTGGCGCCGAGCTCGTAGGAACAGAATCTAAGGTTTGAGAGTATACAGCAGCATGTACCTCATGATAAGGCTGTGAAGATTGTATTCGCTGCTCGTCAGTTAGATTACAGGACATGAAAAGAGACGCCGCACAAACAACCGTGGAAACGGCTAAAATAGAAATTCGCATTTTGTTCGTAACCAACTTTCCTTGTCCTGCCTTAAGTTATTGTTTCTATTTTCGACACGATTTCCCTGCTTTCGATCGAAAAATGGGGTCTAAGGTCGCACTCTGTCGAAATCCAAACAAATGAAAAGGGTTACCTTAGTCCTTCGACTTAAGGTAACCCCTATTCATTGCAAAAATCATAGATCTCCCCGCATCAGAAGATCGATTGGAATAGAGAAGATCTGATTGATCCAATCCAGAATCGGCATCGGAAGGAAGCCAAGCGCTAGTGTCGCTATCGTGCATATCCAGATTGTAACGGCCGCAGGACCCGTCAACTGTAGCTGTGAATCGTTGGTTCCGCTTCTCATATACATTTGGCGAATAAACGCAAAGTACACCGCATAGGAGACGACCGTCGTAATCAGCAAAATAGCGGCAAGCCAATAGGTGTGGGTTTGAATCGTGCCAAAGAGAATAAATAACTTACCGAAAAACCCACCCGTAACCGGCAGCCCCGCTAGAGAGCATAACAGGATCGTCATTGCTCCAGCAGTCCATGGCGCACGATGATACAAGCCTGCAAAGCCAGATAGATAGTCATTACCAGCGTCTCTAGATACAATCATCAGCACCGCGAACGCGCCGATATTCATGAACGCATAAGCGATAAAATAATAAAGAAACTCAGAGAAGAAGGATGCATGTAATTCAGTAAGGTCTAGGACAAGCGGAGTTAACAAAATCCCCGCATTCGCTACCCCGGACAGAGCTAAAAGTCGCTTCACGTTTCGTTGCCGCAAAGCGCCGACAGTACCGATAATCATTGCTGCTGCTGCAAGAACGGCTAAGCCGATAAAGATATCGTTCTTCATGACTCCATCCCCGCCTGAGGTGAAGAACGCTGAATTCATAAAAATCCGGTAGAGCATCGCAAAAGCCGCACCCTTAGCTACAACTGCCAGAAAAGCCGTTACAGGTGTTGGTGCACCTTGGTAAACGTCTGCTGCCCATGCATGGAATGGCGCTAACGCCAGCTTCGCTGCAAACCCTGCAATCATCAAGAAAAAGCTGATGTATAGCAACGCTCGGAAATTTTCCAGTGCAGGATCCATCTGCTGAACAATGTCCAGTAAATTTGTCCCCCCCGTTACGCCATAAAGAAAAGACATCCCGTAAAGGATAAACGCCGAAGCCACTCCACCCATAACGACATACTTAAACGCCGCTTCACTGGATTGACGGTTTTTTTTGCGGGTAGCCACTAAAATGTAGGAGGTAATGCTAAGCAGCTCCAGCCCTACGAACAGCGTAAGCAAATCTCCAGAGGAGGACATGACCATTGCGCCTAGCACAGCAGGAAGGAGCAAGTAGTAAAACTCACCCTTAATCGAGATATCATCGTCTTTAACGGCGCCGAGCGACGAAAGAACAATAAATGCCGAAGAACCGAGGAATACTAATTTCAGTAAATTACCGAAGTCATCCACGCGATAACTTCCTGATAACAAGCTGAAGGATGCTATCTCGCCCGACTCCGCTAAGCTCTGCAGATCAAGAAGATGCAGGACAACAAATACCGCGGCAGCGATAAGCCCGACTAACGTCAACCAGCCAATGACATCGCGATTAATTCGCTTAGGTAAGAAAAGGTCCGCAAGCGCAAGCACAACCGTAAAAAGTGATAACACGATTTCAGGGGCTAGGAACCACGTATCGCTCCACGTTAAGGCCTGTAAAGCTTCCATGTTATCCCCCCATCCTCGTTTGAAGTTGTTCGAGCAAATCAATGAAGCTATGCTGCATGACATCGGTTAATATGGATGGGTAAACGCCGAGCAATACGATAAGCGCAGCCAGCGAAATCATTGGAAGAGCCTCGATAAAGCGTGCATCCTTCATGTTGGCGTATTTCTCGGACATTGGACCGTACGTAATGCCCAGAATACTGCGCAGAACATAGACAGCCGCCAGTAGAATACCAAGAACGCCTATTGCAGTTAAAATCTTCATCGCGCCGAACAGTCCTAAGAACGATAGGAATTCCCCAACGAAACCGGACAGCCCTGGTAATCCCAGAGAAGCAAGACCTGCGAGCAGCAGAATACCCGACATAAACGGAACAGATTTGGCCAGTCCGCCTAGTTCATCCAGTTGAGTCGTATTTGTTCTTTCGTACAAGCTGCCTACGATTAGGAACAGTAACGCGGAAATTAGGCCATGGGAGACAGATTGGAAAACAGCCCCTTGCAGGCCTACCTCTTCCAGAGATGCGATCCCGAGAAGAACAATCCCCATGTGGCTAATACTGGAATAAGCGAGTACCAGCTTGAACTCCCGTTGCACACAGGCGATTATCGCGCCGTACAAAATGTTAATGACCCCTAATACCGCCAGTATAGTTGACCAAGATTGCAATTGCTCGGGGAACAGGTATACAACGTATCTAATTAGGCCGTACACGCCCATCTTAAGCAGAATGCCTGAGTGAATCATGACAATGGCAGGCGGAGCTTCTGTATGCACCTTGAGCATCCAGGTATGGAACGGGAAAATCGGCACCTTGATACCGAAGGCGATAAGCAGCAGGATAAATGCTCCCCATCGGACATTCTCCGAAAGGAACAGCCCGTAATGCCTTGCCTGTTCCGTATCGATATTAGCCAGCACGTTCGGATCCCTTAAGTTGTTGAGCAGAACGTCGTAATTTCCACTGAACAGCAAGCTTGCCCCGTTCGCCCCTTCCAACGCGCTAAAGCCAAGCGTTGCGATCAAGATGAGGAAAGCTAGCAGCATCGCCGCTGATCCGAGTCCGTTATAGATCAGAAACCGAAATGCTGCCTTCTCCCGGCCGTAATATCCCCAAATTCCGATAAGGAAAAACATCGGAATAAGCGTCACCTCGAAGAAGATGAAGAACAGAATCAAATCGCGGGCCAGAAACACACCGTAAATACCAGTGAGAAGCAGCAGGAACAGTGCATAATACGTTTTCCAGCGTTTTCGGATATGGACCGATGCCAATGCAGACATTGTTGAGATGATGCTTGTAAGCAGGAGAAGCGGCAATGAAATTCCATCCACAGCCAAGTGATAATCAAAGGCTAGCTCTACAGAGGTTACACCTTGAGCGAATCCTTCCTTGTTCAGAGGAATAGACAGCCAAGTTGAATGCTCCGTAAACGCGCCGCCTCCCATCGATGGTTGATAGGTAACGAAAAGCCACAAAGTCAACACGAGTGGAAACAGGGTAAAAAGAATTGCTGTTGAACGAAGCCACTGACTGCGATTGCTAGGCAATAACAATACGATAAGCGCGCCAAGCAGCGGCGTGAAAGCAATAAGCGACAGTACAGGTATTTGATCAAGCATTACCAGAACCTCCTTCCGGCGATCGCCAGCAGCAGGATCACGATTCCGATTAATGCCGTGAGAGCATAGGCTTGAACTTGGCCGCTTTGCAGCCTTGTATTTAACTTGCCGAGCGCGGAGACAGAATGTCCTGATAACCGTACGGCACCATCGACTACAAAATCATCGAAGAGCGTAAGCGCTTTGCCAAGCCCCTGAAGCGGCTTAACGAATACGAGCTGATAAAGTTCATCCATGTAATATTTGCGTTCTAGCAGCTTCACTAGACCCGGCGCGCGGGAGGATACCATGTCGCGGCGAATTGTTCCCTTCACATACATTAGCCATCCGATATAAAGACCGAGAAAGCCGACGGCAGCCGATACGACCATGACCAGGCCGCTGACATGATGCTGAGCATCGTCACCCTCTAGCCATTGACCGAACCACCCGTTAAACGGAGTTTCAACGAACCCCGCAACAGTTGCTAGAACAGCTAGAACAATAAGTGGAATCGTCATAACCGAAGGAGATTCCTTCGCATGCTGGCCTTCTCGAGGCTTACCGACGAATACGAGAAAATACAGCCTGGCCATGTACAATGCAGTGAAGAAAGCCGCTACGATCCCAACAATGAAGAGAATCGGCTCCTTATCCAACGCAGCCGTTAGAACCGCATCCTTAGACCAAAAACCAGAGAAAGGAGGGATACCGGACAGCGCTAATGCTCCGATTCCGAATGTCCAAGCCGTTATCTTCATCTTGGCACCCAGTCCGCCCATTTCACGAATATCCTGTGTATGTACACTATGAATGACGCTGCCGGCACCTAAGAATAACAACGCCTTAAAGAATGCATGAGTGAATAGATGGAACATCGCTGCAGATACGGAGCCAACTCCGAGTGCAAGCATCATATAACCCAATTGGCTGACAGTAGAATAAGCTAAGATCCGCTTAATATCATTCTGCGCCAATCCGATGGTTGCCGCGAAAATGGCGGTAAATGCACCAATGATCGCGACGGTATTCATTGCAACCTGTGACGCTTCGAAGATATCGAAGGTCCGGGCAACTAAGAATACGCCTGCTGCAACCATTGTTGCCGCATGGATCAAGGCACTAATTGGCGTTGGGCCTTCCATTGCATCCGGCAGCCACACATGCAGCGGGAATTGACCGGACTTACCAACCGCACCTAAGAAGATAAGCAGTGCGATCAGCGTCGTGATTCCAGTCGAGATGACCCCGCCTTGCGAGTCGAACACGTTGTGCAGGCTCGAGAAATCAAGCGCGTGACCCGGCATGTACCAGAACAGAAGTAACACAGCAATGAATAAGCCTAAATCCCCGATCCGAGTAACTATGAATGCTTTCTTAGCCGCCGCTTTCGCCTCCGGCTTCTGATACCAGAATCCGACCAGCAAGAAGGAGCAGACCCCAACCAACTCCCAGAAAATGTAGAAGGTAAGCAGGTTATCCGAGAGGACCAACGCTAGCATAGAGCTTGTGAATAGCGCGACATATGCGTAGAAGGTAGAGATTCGCTCGTCATTCTTCATGTAACCTTGCGAGTACAGGTTAACGAGAAACCCGACCACCGTTACGACGACTAGCATAAGCGAGGTTAGGTTAGTAACCTCGAAGCCTGCTCCCAGCTTTAAATTCCCAATCTGCAGCCAATCAATCTGACGGCTGTAGTCCGGAGCATTGCCTGATATACGTTCAATCGCGATACACACCGAAAGAACTAGGGAAACGAAGGTCGCTGTCGTACCGATCCATGCTCCCGTTTTCTTCAGGCCTCTCCCCATAGCCGTTAATATCGCAAAAGCAGCCAATGGAAACACCGGGACGAGCCAGGCGTATTCAGCAAAGAAGGTGCTCATGATCGTTACCTCCTCAACTCGTCGAATTCGTCCACATTCACCGTTGCGCGGCTTCGGTAAAGCACGACCAACACCGCAACGCCAACCGCAGCTTCAGCAGCGGCGACCGAAATAGTGAACAAGGAGAAGATTTGACCGGTAATGGACGGGTTTACCCCGTATTTAGAAAAGGCGATCAAGTTAAGGTTAGCCGCATTGAGCATCAGTTCAATAGACAGCAAGACGATAATCGCATTACGCTTCGTCAGTACGCCATAAAGACCAATGCAGAACAGCACAGCCGCCAGCGTTAGGTAAGAGGACAGCATAGTCATTGCGGATCCTCCTCTTTCTTCGCCAACGCAACCGCACCAATGAAGGCAACGGTCAACAGCACCGAGACTAGCTCAAACGGGATGGCATACTTCGTGAAGAGCTGTATGCCGATCTCTCGAGTATTGTCATCTATGAAGGGGGCTGCCTCAGCCGGGAAGTTCGCATTACGGATCCCATAGAACAGAATTCCAAACAGGCTGATACAGCCGATTGCCGCTAACGTCTCGAGCAGCGGCCGCGGGGTTTCTCGGTCTGCATCGTCATGCTTGGTCATCATGATTCCGAAGATCATTAGAATGGTGATCGCGCCGACATACAGCAGTACTTGTACAAATGCGATGAATTCCGCCTCGAGAAGGATGTAAAGTCCGGCAAGCGAAATAAATGTAAACGCAAGCGAAAGTACCGTATGGACGACCTTCGTGAAATGAATAGCCATAACGGCACCGATGATTGCGCAAACCGCCAGCAGGAAGAAGGCCACGAGCTCACCGGTAAATTCAATGTTGAAGTTTAACACGGTTTATTTGGCGCCTCCCTTCGGAGAGCCAATGTTATTGTTGTCCTCGCGAATGTGCGTGTTGTTCTCGTAAAGCCAATCTTTGTCCTTGTACAAATCGTCGCGGCTGTAGGTTGCCAGCTCGAAGTTATTCGTCATTACAATAGCTTCAGTCGGACAAACCTCGGTACATAAATCGCACAGGATACAAATCTCGAAATTGATGTCGTAAGTGTCGATGATCTTTCCTTTTTTCTCCGGATCCGGATTTGCTTTCCCCGTCAGCGTGATGCAATCGGTCGGGCAAATCTTCACGCACTGATTACAAACAATACATTTATCCGGCTCAAAATACTGAATCCCCCGAAACCGGTCCGGCATCTCTATTGGAATGTCGGGATATGCCATCGTCAACTTTTTGGAACCCATTGTTTTCAGTGTTACTCCGAGCCCTTTGAGCATTCCTTTCATGGCGTTAGCCCCCTATCCCATCAATTCTATGCCTAAAGCAGTCAAGAAAACATTAAGAATCGCAAGCGGCAGTAAAACCTTCCATGCCAATCCCATCAGCTGATCGACGCGAAGCCGCGGGAAAGTCGCCCGAATCCAGAACAAGCTGAACACAATGACCGCGAACTTCAGGAAAAACCACAAAACACCCGGTACGAAATCCAATTGCGGAAACGGCGGATTCCAACCGCCCAGAAACAAGATCGTTGTAAGACACGCGATCGCATAGACGTAGATATACTCCGTAAGCATGAAGAAAGCAAAGCGGAAGCCGCTGTATTCCACATGATACCCCGCAACTAGCTCAGATTCAGCTTCCGGCAAGTCGAACGGGGTACGGTTAAGCTCCGAAACCGCAGCGATTAGGAACACCCCGAAGCCGATAATCTGCGGCAGGAAGTTCCACTCCCAGAAGTAGCCTTCTTGCGCGACTACGATATCCCGCAAGTTCAAGCTGCCGGACATCATTACGACACCGACAACAGAAATGACTAACGGAACTTCGTAGCTTATCATCTGAGCAGCCGAACGCATGCCTCCAAGGAGTGAGTATTTGTTGTTGGAGGCCCAACCCGCCACGACAATCGCGATGGTTGTAATTCCAGAAAGCGCGATGTAATACAGAAAACCGACATTAAGGTCGGCGAACTGAAGATTTAGTCCATAAGGGATAAAGGCCAATACGGCAAATGAAGGAACGAAAGCCAGCACCGGCGCCAGGATGAACAGACCCTTATCCGCCTTCTTGGGAATGGTATCCTCCTTGAAGAGGAGCTTGGCAACGTCTGCCACGGATTGCAGCAATCCCAGCGGTCCTGTACGATTCGGACCTTGGCGATACTGCATCCATCCGATAAATTTACGTTCGAAATAGATCGCGTAGGTTACGAAGAAGATAACGAATCCAAGTATGCCGACCGCCGCGGCAACGAATATGCCTGCCGTCCCCCAGCTTAAGGGTTGATCCCAGAAGTGCTGCATTAGCAGTCTACCTCCCCAAGCACGATATCAATACCTCCAAGAATCGTAACTAAATTCGTCAAACTCTCCCCGACGAGCAGCTTAGGCAGGATCTGGAGATTAACGAATGAAGGGCGTCGGAATTTCAAGCGATAAGGCTCCGCTTTTCCTTTGGAGACGATATGGCAGCCAATCTCGCCGCGCGGGGATTCGATGCGCACATAAATTTCTCCTGCAGGCGGACGAATGACACGGGGTACCTTCCCCATCGTTTCACCGTCTCCTGGGAATTGCTCCAATGCTTGCTCCAGAATACGAAGACTCTGGACAATCTCCTCCATGCGCACCTCGTATCGGTCGAAGCAATCGCCATTCTTGCCCACTGGAACATCGAAATCAAAGCGGTCGTACAGGCTGTAGGGCTCCGCCTTACGCAAATCCCACTTCACGCCGGTACAGCGCAGATTCGCACCGGAGAGGCCATACTCGATGGCTGTCTTCGCATCGTATTTACCAATTCCTTTAATACGAGAAAGGAAAATCTCGTTCCCGCTGACAAGGTTATGATATTCGTCGAGACGATTGTACATGTCCTTCACAAGGATCTTAACCTTTGCGATCCAGCCTTCAGGCGCATCCCACTTCACTCCGCCGACTCTCATGTAATTGTAAGTAAGCCGGGCGCCGCACAGCTCGTTAAACAGCTGAAGGATCCGCTCCCTATCACTGAACGCATAGAGAAAAGGACTCATCGCGCCAATGTCGAGCAGGTAGGTTCCCCACCAGACAAGATGACTGGCGACACGCTGCATTTCCATGACAATAAGGCGCATAAACTCCGCGCGTTCCGGAATTTCCAGCCCCATCATTTTCTCTACCGCATGGCAGAGTACATAGTTATTGGTCATAGCAGACACGTAGTCCATACGATCGGTATAAGGAATGATTTGCGTAAAATTTAAATTCTCTGCGAGCTTCTCTGTACCTCGGTGCAAATAACCCATGACAGGAGTCGCTTCCGTAATGACTTCTCCATCCAATTTAACGACAATCCGAAACACGCCGTGCGTGCTGGGATGCTGTGGACCAACGTTAAGTAGCAGCTCTTCTGTACGAATCACGCGTGCTTCACACCTCCGGGTCGAGCGGGACGTAGTCTTTGCGGAGCGGATGTCCAACCCAATCATCGGGCATCATGATACGCCTAAGATCGGGATGTCCAGGGAAATCGATGCCAAGCAAATCATAGATTTCTCGTTCGTTCCAATTTGCCGTTTCCCATATCGGCGTAACGGATGGAATGGACGGCTGTTCACGATCTGCACGAACCTTAATACAGTAGCAGTCGCGGCTATCCATATTAAGAGGATAATATACAACTTCCATATGAGTCTCATAATCGACACCGGATACATTGCGCAAGTAATTGCAGCTCAAGTCATCATGGCTGCGGAATAGCTTCGCAGCTTGCAGCCATCGATCATTCTTCACAACAATCGTCGGAAGATGATCGTTGGGCTCATTAATATAAGCTTCTTCAACGGAATCCTCGCTAATTAATTCACGCAGGAGATTTACAACGCGATCAAGACGCGGCTGATTTGGGGAAGGCTCCTTCGGAGTCTGCTCTTCTTGCTCGCCCTCGACAGCTGACTTAGCTGCGGCACGGCCTTCATTGCCCGCTTGGGCAGCTTGGGCCGCCGCTTGAGCCGCTGCAGCCTTAGCCGCCTCGCGAGCCTCGAGTGACGCCTTGCGTCTAGCCGCTTTCTCTTCGTCCGTCTCCACCCTGCGAGGGGTGACTGGAGCCGCTGCTTCTGTTGTCGGGGCCGATGCTTCCGAGTTCACTTCGGACTTCGTAATATCGACGGCGCCCTCTTCCTCTCGGTTGTTCTCATCGCTCATCGATTTGTCACCTGCTTCCCAGTCTTCGCCTCGTAGCGAATTTTCTCCTGGAGCTTGTTGATTCCATAGATGAGCGCCGCAGGATTGGGTGGACAGCCGGGAATATATACATCGACAGGAACGATCTGGTCAACTCCTTTAATAACGGAGTAAGACTTCACGTAAGGACCGCCTGCTGTCGCGCAGGAACCCATCGCGATTACCCATTTCGGCTCTGGCATTTGATCATACAAACGCTTAAGCAACGGCCCCATTTTCTTGGTCACCGTTCCCGAAACGATCATAACGTCAGCTTGGCGAGGCGAAGTACGGAAGATGACACCGAAGCGATCCAAATCATAATGAGCGCCCCCTGCAGCCATCATCTCAATCGCACAGCATGCCAAACCAAAGGTAAGGGGCCATAAGGAGTTGCTTCGAGCCCAGCCCTTCAATTGATCGATGGTGCCGAAGAATACATTGCGGTCTATTTCCTTCCGATCTTCCGGCGACACGTTCGCTAAATTGAATTCCATCTTAGCACCTTCTTCTTCCAAGCATAGACGAGCCCAATAAGCAGTAACCCAGCGAAAATGACCATTTCCAGCAGCGCAAAGAGACCGAGTTGCTTATACGCAACGGCCCAAGGATAGAGAAAGACGGTTTCTACATCAAAAACAACAAACATAAGTGCATACAAGTAATAACGTACGTTAAAGCGGATCTGGCTGTCTCCTACTGGGATATTTCCACTCTCATAGGTGGTCTCTTTCTCTTGCGTCGGTTTATTCGGACGCACCTTCGTACCCAGCCACAATACGAAAATCGGAAAAGCGATGCCCAGAATCAGGAAGACGGTAACAATGACGTATGAATTGATGTATTTCTCCACATCATCGCCTCCGCAAACTGTTAAATTCACCACACAATTATAACAAATGCCCTCTACCAAGTCTATGAAAATAGCGTTTTCATGTTCAATTGCTAAGCTTTAGGCATATCCATCTTATGCAAAAGAACCACTGCGTATGAAACTCCGCAGCGGCTTTTTTCACATCTATCAAACTAATCGTCAGCGTTCGTCATTTATTAACCCTTGACCGCCGCATCTACAGACAAGGATTGTTCTACTTGCTCACTGAAGAAAATATAGACCAATACCGTCGGCAAGCTGGCTATTGTCATTGCCGCTCCCATAGCGCCCCAATCGGTCGTAAATTGGCCTTGGAAGAATAACAGTCCGAGCGGTAACGTCTTCAAGGTTTCCTTACTAATCATGATAAGGGCAATCGGAAACTCATTCCATGCCGCCAAGAAAACGAATATGATCATCGTAGCAATAGCAGGCCGTATAATCGGCATCATGATGCTAAAAAACGTGCGATAGATGGAAGCACCGTCCATACAAGCGGATTCTTCAAGCTCGAGGGGGATTGTACGGAAAAAACCATAAAACACCATCGTCGTGAAGGATAAATTAAAGGCGATATACGGCACAATGAGTGCAAAAAGCGAGTTGGACAGATGGAAATCACGCATCAATACAGCTAGCGGGATCATAATAACCTGAACGGGAATAAACAATCCAATTAGCATATAAATGCGAGCCGTGTCCTGGAATCGCCATCTCATCCTAGCCGCTGAATACGCGAACATGACTGACAATGCGATAGCTCCCGCAACTGTTGCCGCGGAGACGAGCACGCTATTCAAGAAATAGGCCGGAACCTTGAAGCTGCTCCAAGCCGCCGCATAATTTTCCACTCGAAACGAAGTTGGAAGACCGAACGGATTCGTAACGAAAATCTCATTATTGTTTTTCAAGGAATAGAAAATCATCCAAAGTAACGGATAAATCGATATCAGCGCATAAATCCACATAAATAGTTGGAGTATCGGCTGATTTTTTCTCCAGTTCATAATTGCATTCAATCCGATCTCCTCCTAGTATATAATCCGTTCGCGAGCGACCAAACGGTTAATCAGCAACGTTACAAGCAAGCACTCTATAACTAGAACCGCGGCTGCAGCGCTTCCGTACCCATATTCGTTGATCCGGAATGCAGAGCGATACATCATGTAGGTTAGAGTATAGGAAGAGGTCCCAGGACCGCCGCCTGTCATAATGTACATCTGGGCGAAGGCATTTAAGCCTCCCGTAATGGCAAAAACCAGACAGAATTTATACGTCTCGCGCATTAGAGGTATCGTAATAAGCAGATGTGTCTTCCATTTGCTCGCTCCATCGATCCGTGCGGCTTCCAGAAAAGGTTGAGGAATGGATTTCACCGCAGCGAACAGCAAAGCGAAATGATAGCCCATGAATTGCCAAGCATTCACGGCCGCAACCGCAAAAATAACAAGCTTAGGATCCGTTAACCAATCTTGACGATAGGACAATCCAAGCAGCTCGAACAACTTATTCAGCAAGCCATATTCACTGTTATAGACAGCCATCCAAAGCTGGCAAACGACCGTAACGGATAGGACAACTGGAATAAAAAAGCTTATTCTCAGCCATTTGCGGCCTTTTATCCGCGATTCCGCTACGCCAAAGGCTAGCACCGTACCCATCGCAATCTGGAAAACAGCGATTACGGCCGCAAATACCGCGCCATTATATAAGGAGCTCCAGAATAGATCGTCGTTTATAAGCTCTTTGTAATTATCGAATGCAATGAACACTCCAGGACTGAGACCATCCCAATCGAAGAGGCTTCTATAAAAGGTCTGAATGACCGGCCAAAAAACGATGACGGAGTAGAGCAGCAGAGCCGGCAAAGCGAACAAAGCGATCGCCATTCTATTCCCCATAAACTTGTTCATCATTATCTTCCTTTCCGTAAATCAATTCGATAGCGGACTCAAACGCCGTTATCTCTTGAAACAAACATACACCGCGTTCTCACGCGGTGTATGTTCTTCGAAAGTTCATCTACTTCGCTGCTATGGCCTTGTCTACGTCTTTAACGAATTGATCAACAGACATGCCAGCAAGCAGTGCTTGGGAAGCATCTTCGATTGCAGCCTTGAATCTTGGATTAGATAGACCCCATGCGAATGCAGTCGTCTTCATTTCAGGAATGACCTTGCTCAGCTCTTCCATCATCGGCGGGTACTGCTTCTCGATCGCTTTGTCTACTTTAGTCGCTACGATGGGAGTACCGTATTGCGTGTATTTGAATTCTGCATATTTACGGGAGAGGAATGCTGCGACTTTGGCTGCGAGTGCAGGGTCCTTGGTATGAGGAGAAACCGCGTAACCGCCAGGACCGCCGCCGCCGCTGAATACTGCCTTAGACGCATCGGCGTTTGCCGCATCAACGCCCGGATAGAACATCCAGCCTACTTTGTCGCCGAGAGCTTTGGTTGAGCCGTCGATTTCCCATTGGCCATTCAGGAACATGGCAGCTTTGCCTTCGTAAAACAGGGCAGCAGCTTGATCGTAGTTCATGCTCGTCGCGCCTTTGGCCAGCAAGCCCAGCTTAACAAACTCAGCAAGCTTCTCGGCAGCCGCGCGATAAGTCTCGTCGCTTGCTTTGGCTTGCCCTTTGTCTAGCTTCAGAACTCCGCCTTCATCCATGCGGGTTGCAAAAATATCAAACAAAGCAACGCCAGGCCATTTTTCTTTCGCAAACATAGATAGAGGAACAACATCGTTTTTCTTGAACGTCTCCACGGCAAGCTTCAATTCATCGTAAGTAGTCGGCACCTTTACTCCGAATTTCTCGAAAAGCTCTTTGTTGTAATAGATGAGGATCATCTCATTACCCGCATAAGGGAATGCATACGTGTGTCCATCCTCGGACACCAGCGTGTTCATCGCACTTGGAAGCATAGCGTCTCTAAATCCAAGACTATCTGCATAAGAATCCAGCTCAAGGATGTTACCCGATTCCTTGAAGGTACTGATAATATCTTGACCGGCTTGGAAGATATCCGGCAGATTACCTGTAGCCGCGTAAGTTTTGAGCTTCTGACCATCGTCCTGCGCTTGAATGTCGAGCTCCAGCTCTATATTAGGCATTTCCTTCTTCAGCTCTGCTATAGCGTAGTCATAAGGGGCTTCAGTATCCTCGCCCGCATATTGTGCGTAGATTCTTAGCTTAACGGCTTCTTCTGGAGCTGCGGCTTCACTTGCCGGAGCGCTTGCCGATGCGCTTTCACTTGGAGCTGCCTCGCTCGCAGACGGAGAAGCGTTGTTATTAGATCCTCCGCATGCGGCCAGACTTAACATAAGTACGAGGGACAGAAGTAGTGCTGTTGTTTTTCTAAACATTCAGTAGACCTCCCTGGTTTCTGGATACTTGTGAGTTCTATTTCATTATAAAATCCAGCCCATTAAACGATAATGGAAAAACCGATGAGGGTTGGTACTATTCGCTTCAATTTTAAACTTTGTTATTGTGCAATCCATTCTCGTA
The DNA here is from genome assembly GCF_041640265.1 of Cohnella sp. Lineage (GTDB taxonomy): Bacteria > Bacillota > Bacilli > Paenibacillales > Paenibacillaceae > Cohnella. The sequence goes on along the minus strand of NZ_JBEQAP010000045.1, from coordinate 26,922 downwards.
TTCGCTGGGTGTCGTCCCATAAAACTTTTTGAACACCTTACTAAAGTAACCTGCATCCTGATATCCCACTCGCTCTGCGATTTCAGACAGACGAATATTCATCCCTAGAAGCTCCTTGGCCTTATTCATCCGAGTATGAGTGATATATTCTCCTGCCGTCATTCCATATGCTTTCTTAAATACAGCCCGCAAATAACTAGCGTTAATATACACATGCGCCGCTACCCCGTCTACCGAAAGCTCAGGGTCCTGAAAGCTCTTCTCGATGTAACTGCGCGCTTTCCGCGCGATCACGGTCGATCTCGTCTGCTTATGCTTATTAGCATAACTTAACGTCTGAACAAACAAAGTCTTCATCCAATCCAGAACCAGCTCCGACGTGTCTAAAGTACGTATCTCTGAATAGGGGAAGAAATGCTCCCCATAACAATCCTCGATCGGATGACCAAGCTCGGAAACATAAGAGAGACAGACGGAGACCCAGCCCATACAGGTCACATAGGTAAAATCAAGAGACAACTTATTTTCCCTAATCCTGCGGAATAACTCCTCCAGCTTGCTCTCAAGCTTACCTTGGTCTCCCATTCTCAGCTGATGAAGCAGCATTTCATTGGTATCCTTCAGAAAAGCAGTCCCTTCTTTCCCTTCGAGGGTCTGATTCCCGAACGGAATCACTTTGTCATCTCCTAAGAGGAACTTCTGTCTAAGAGCATCCCTTGCTTCCCCATATGAGCGGCGTATTCCCTTTACACCCTTATATCTTCTGCCCACGCCTATTGTTACAGTGAGCTTCAGGTACTTGCGGATATAGAAGCACAGCTCCTCATAGCTATCTAATTTCGGGGCGGCTCCAGCCTCTATTTCCGACCTCTTATCCGTACTCAGGCATACGATACGTCCTTCAGGACCATTAAACAGCAGCGGCGCTCCTTCACTTTCCATCGCCTCTGCCAGTATATTCGTAACGGCGAATTTCCAAAGCTCGCGTTCTGACGTCTCATTCCAGCGCCTCTCCATATGATCGATCTCAATGCAGGCCACGCTATAGAACTCCTGCTCCTGCCCGAGCTGAATCCCCCATTGTCCCAGCCGCTCATTCAAGCGATCGATAGACTCGGCGGTTTCTCCAGTTACAAGACGATTGAGCACGCTTTCTACCATAAGCTGTCGATCCGCCTGCTCAGTTTGCTTGGCTTCAAGGCTTTTCTCCTGCTTCTGCCGACATTTAAGCAGCGTTAAGACGAGCTCGTCCTTCGAGAAGGGCTTAAGAATATAGTCCTCCACTCCCAGACGGATCGCGGTACGTGCATATTCAAACTCATTATGTCCGGTTATAATGACTACGTCCAAATGAGGGTACATCTGCTTCAACTTCTCGCAAAGCTCTAACCCGTCCATGATTGGCATGTTGATGTCTATCAACGCCATATCATAATGGCTCTGTGCTGCGAGCTCGAGTGCTTCCATTCCATTCTTCGCTTCCCCAGCGATTCGAAAGCCATATCGATCCCAATCGAGCGCCTGACGCAGGTAATCTCGAAAAATGGTCTCATCGTCCACTATCATGATATTCATAACTTTTCCTCCGGTAACGATATAATGATCTCCGTGCCTTGATGCGGTTGACTGTTGATCTGAACGCCATAATGCTCACCGAAATACAATCGGAGCCTTTGATGAACGCTATGGAGACCAAATGACGGGCTGGATTGTTTCTCCTCGCGTTTCCATAGCTCAGCCAGCTTAGTCTCATCCATCCCGATTCCGTCATCCTTCACGGTTATTTGGACCTTCCCATCCCGTGACACTCCAGTAATCGTAAGCTTGCCAAACCGGTTAGCTGGCTTGAGACCGTGATAAATCGCATTTTCTACTAATGGCTGGAGAGTCAGCTTCAGAATGGCGCAAGAGTGGAGTTCGGAGGGAACCTCGATATGATAATCGAACACATCTGTATATCTGATCCGCTGAATAGCCAAGTAATCCCGCACATTCTGAAGCTCCTCGCCTAGTGTAATAATCTCTTGGCCTTTGCTCAGTACGATGCGGTAAAAGTCAGCTAGTGCCTTCGTTGTTCGCTTTACGTCCTTTGTTCGCCCCATATCCGAGAGGGCATAGATCACGTCCAATGTATTGTATAGAAAATGAGGCTTTATTTGCGCTTGGATGAGGGCGAGCTCGTACTCTCTTTTTTGACGCTGCTCTATTCCAATTTCGTTTAGAAGCTCGCGAATTCTAACGATCATCGAATTAAAGCCTTCCCCCAGCATACCGATTTCATCATTCCCTTTGACTTCGAAGGAATAATCGAGCGACTCCTCTTTTACTTTGCGCATGGTTCGCGTGAGGCGAACAATAGGTGAGGCAATCGTTCTTGAAAGCAATCCGGCGCTTGCCAGCACAAGCAGTAGACAGCTTGCAATAAGCAGCAGGATGAACAGCTGGATTCGGTCGGTTTCCCGGTACAATTCCTTTATGGGTACTTGCGAGATTAAGCTCAGGTTCAGCTTGGATAAAGGGTAACCGACAGCCAATATCCCATCTTCCTGATACGGCGATGCTTGTCCGGGCTTCTGGGAGTCTAGAATCCAGTTTCGAAGCGTTGCATTTGCTACAGGCTTTAGTAAAGCCTCTGTCTCGTTGGAGGACACTACAGTCCCTTTCTTATCGGTCAGAAAATCAACTTCCGACTGATAGGTTTCGTTGCTGGGAAATATATTCGACAGGCTGTTCTCATCAATATTCAGGATGAGCCAACCTAGGGTTTTTCCGGTTTCAATGTCACTCACTTTTTTGCCGAGGGTTAGAACGGTTTGCTCCGGTGTGCGGGTAAGGAAATCCCTCTTCTGCATGTTGAACCAAACATTATTTCCCGATGAGGCGATGAGTTGTTTAGAAATATCACTCATTGTATATTCATGCGCATTCACTTCAAGACTTGGATGGGATGCATAAGTCTTACCGCCGTTATCTATAAAAACCGCTGAATCCACGTCGGGAAAAACAAGCAACGCAAAACTTAGCTGGTTCCTCAATAATGAATCATAACGAGGATCCGTCTCTTCCGTCGGTTGACCTTCTTCTTGAACCAGACGGTTCAAATTTAGCGTCAGAATATTCGCACAGCCCTCAGCATTCTGAATAATGCCATCGATCCGAGTGACAATAAGACGCGAATTATCCGATATGCTTTGCATCGTTTTCTGAACGATGTTTCGTGTATACATTTGGTTGGATACATATCCGGAAACCAGCAATGGTATAACGACAAGTGGAATATAGATGAAAATGATTTTGTTTCTAATATTCACGTTTCTCAGCCAACGTAACATCAAGGTGCGATAAAACATTATTCTCCTACTCCCAATGCCGCCAGGGCTTAAAGTTGTAATCGGTTTCAAATATATGATTTCCGGGTGCTCTCGTCAATCCCTAGATTCTAGAAACTTGTACTTTCTGATAGTGAAAAAAAGTGGCAGTACAGGAATAGCTCCTGCACCACCACTTTGTCGGACTTATTAATCTTCCCTGCCATTACCGCCGCCAGTAGCTTCCAAACGGCTGATTGCACGTGCTAGAGCGAGCTCTGCACGACGGGCATTGAGGTCATTCTGCTTCTGCTCAAGACGGCGCTCCGCACGTTCCTTCGCTAAGCGGGCACGGGACACGTCGATGTCCGAGCCAAGCTCAGCGGCTTCCGCGAGGATTACAACCTTATCTTTACGCACTTCCATAAATCCACCGTGAACGGCAAGGTATTCTTCCTTATCGCCGATCTTGGCTTTAACCGGAGCGACCTTCAAAGGCGTTACTAACGGGATGTGATTAGGAAGTATCCCCAGCTCACCCGCTACACCCTTGACGACTACCATGTTTACATCTTTCTCGTAAACCTTGCGCTCCGGAGTAACGATTTCCAATCGCATGGTACTCATTTCGATTCCTCCAAACCGCCGGCAGTATTAAACTGCAGCAGCGAGTTTCTTCGCTTTCTCGACAGCTTCTTCGATCGAGCCGACATTATGGAAAGCTGGTTCCGGAAGATCGTCATGTTTCCCTTCAAGAATCTCCTTGAAGCTCCGTACGGTTTCTTTAACCGGTACGTAAACACCCGGGATACCATTGAACGCCTCTGCCACGTGAAGCGGCTGCGAGAGGAACAATTGTATGCGACGAGCGCGGGTAACGATCTGTTTATCATCCTCAGATAACTCATCCATACCTAGGATGGCGATGATATCCAAAAGTTCTTTGTAACGTTGTAAAAGCTTCTTAACGCCTTGTGCTACGTTATAATGCTCTTCTCCCAATGTCTCGGGAGTCAAAATACGCGAAGAGGATGCAAGCGGATCAACCGCTGGGAATATCCCCATTGCCGCAATATTACGATCTAAGTTCGTTGTCGCATCCAAATGCGCGAACGCAGTGGCTGGAGCTGGATCCGTGTAGTCATCCGCAGGTACGTAGATCGCCTGAATGGATGTTACAGAACCTTTCTTCGTGGACGTAATACGCTCTTGAAGCTGACCCATCTCCGTTGCCAGTGTAGGCTGGTAACCAACCGCGGACGGCATACGGCCTAGCAAAGCCGAAACCTCGGACCCTGCTTGCGTGAAACGGAAGATGTTATCGACGAACAGAAGAACGTCGCGGCCCTCTTCATCACGGAAGTATTCAGCCATTGTCAAACCTGTAAGAGCTATACGAAGACGTGCGCCCGGAGGCTCGTTCATCTGTCCGAATACCATCGCGGTTTTTGCGATAACGCCGGAATCGCTCATTTCGTGGTAAAGATCGTTACCCTCACGAGTACGCTCACCTACACCCGCGAATACGGAAATCCCGCCGTGCTCTTGCGCGATATTATGAATAAGCTCTTGCATCAATACGGTTTTACCAACGCCGGCGCCACCGAACAAGCCGATTTTACCGCCCTTGGAATAAGGAGCCATAAGGTCAACAACTTTAATTCCTGTTTCCAGGATCTCCTGTTGAGTCATTAGCTCATCAAACGGCGGTGCAGCGCGGTGAATCGGATGAACGATACTGCGATCCGCAGGACCTGCTCCATCAATCGGTTCACCGATTACGTTAAATACGCGGCCAAGCGTTGCAGGACCTACCGGTACGGAAATCGGTCCACCTTGGTCAACTGCTTCCAAGCCTCTTACAAGTCCGTCTGTGGAAGACATCGCAACCGCACGAACCTTGTTGTCGCCAAGATGCTGGGCAACCTCAACCGTAAGGTTAATGTCTTTCTCGCCAGCGTTCTCCGCTTTGCGTTCAATCTTAATCGCATTCAGAATATCAGGCAGATGGCCGTGATCGAATTCGATATCGACAACCGGTCCCAATATCTGAACTATGCGCCCCTTGCTCATTGATTTACCTCCTCACAAAATTTATTGCTGAGCGTTCGCTCCGCCGACGATTTCCGCGATTTCTTGAGTAATTGCCGCTTGCCGCGCACGGTTGTATGTGAGCGTCAGAGCGCTGATCATCTTCGTCGCATTCTTCGTTGCGTTGCCCATTGCCGTCATCCGGGCTCCGAACTCGCTGGCTTTGCCTTCGAGTACTGCGCTGAATACAAGTGTTTCCGCGTATTTCGGCAGAAGAACGTTCAGTACTTCCTCCGAAGACGGCTCGTATTCGTAGTCCGCTTTGTCACCGCTCGTTTCAAGCTGCTCCAGTGGAAGCAGTTGTTTGAGCGTAGGAATCTGCGTCATCGCATTTTGGAACTCGTTGTAAGCGAGATAAAGCTCGTCGAAAGTTCCGGTTTCGAATCCCTGAACAGCCTTTGCCGCAATTTCCTTTATATCCGAGAACTTCGGAGAATCGGACAGTCCGGTAATTACATCGGCTAGCTCAATATTCCGACGCTTGAAGAAATCACGGCCTTTACGACCAATTACGAATACGGCATACTCATCGGAAGTTTTATGGTTTTCTTGGATCGTAAGCAATACCTTACGAAGAATATTGGCGTTGTAACCGCCGGCTAGTCCACGGTCAGATGTGATAACCAGGTAAGCCGTTCTCCTGATCGGACGGCTCTGCAGCATGGGATGCTTGCTGCTTCCTGCTCCGGAAGCGATGCTTGATACGACTTCCTTCATCTTGTCCGTGTAAGGACGAGCGGCGACTGCAGCCTCTTGAGATCTTCTGAGCTTAGCGGCTGCAACCATTTCCATAGCTTTCGTGATTTGCTTCATATTCTGTTTACTTTTAATCGAGCGCTTAATTTCGCGCATACCTTTAGCCAATCGTTGTCACCACCTTATTGCCGGGCTCGCCAGAAGGAAACCCGGCTCAAGCTTTATGAAACGGTTATTGCTTCTATTACTGAATACTTGCTTGCTTATGCTTTCGATGCGGCAAAGCCTTTTTTGAAGGATTGAATCGCTTCTACCAACGCTTTGTCGTTATCAGCTGTGATGTCCTTCGTATCGCGAATTGAAGCTAAGATTTCCGGACGGTTTGCGTCCACATAACCCAAGAACTCCGCTTCGAAGCGACGAATATCTTGAACAGGGATATCATCCGCATGTCCTTTAGTTACTAGGTACAAGGAAACCACTTGACGTTCAACAGCCAGCGGCTGGTTAACGCCTTGCTTCAAGATTTCCAAAGTACGTTCACCGCGGTTCAAACGGGATTGTGTTACTTTATCGAGATCGGAGCCGAATTGCGCGAACGCAGCGAGCTCCCGGTATTGCGCAAGATCCAGCTTCAGTGTTCCTGCTACCTTCTTCATCGCTTTGATTTGCGCAGAGCTGCCTACACGGGATACGGAAATACCGACGTTAACCGCTGGGCGTTGACCAGCGTAGAATAGATCGGCTTCAAGGAAGATCTGACCATCCGTAATCGAGATTACGTTGGTTGGGATATAAGCAGAGACATCGCCCGCTTGCGTCTCAATGAATGGCAGAGCGGTCAAGGACCCGCCGCCTAGCTCATCGTTCAGCTTCGCAGCGCGCTCAAGCAGACGGGAGTGGAGATAGAACACGTCGCCCGGATACGCTTCGCGGCCCGGAGGACGACGGAGCAGCAAGCTAAGCTCGCGGTAAGCTGCGGCTTGCTTGGACAAGTCATCATAGATGACGAGAACGTGCTTGCCATTGTACATGAACTCTTCACCCATCGAGCAGCCTGTATAAGGCGCTAGGTACAAGAGCGGAGCTGGTTCAGATGCACTTGCAGTAACTACGATTGTATAATCTAGCGCGCCATGCTTACGAAGCGTTTCAACAACGCCGCGTACAGTTGACTGCTTTTGACCGATGGCTACGTAGATACAGATAACTCCGTTGCCCTTTTGGTTAACAATCGTATCGATTGCGATCGTTGTTTTACCCGTTTGACGGTCGCCGATGATAAGCTCCCGTTGGCCGCGGCCGATTGGAATCATAGCGTCGATAGCTTTGATACCCGTTTGCATCGGCTCATGAACCGATTTACGAGCCATAACACCCGGAGCCGGAGATTCAACTGGGCGGAATTTAGTCGTATTGATCGGGCCGTTACCGTCTACCGGTTGACCAAGTGCGTTAACAACGCGGCCAAGCAGCTGTTCTCCAACCGGAACTTCCATAATACGCCCGGTTCTTTTTACTTGATCTCCTTCACGAATACCTGTGAAAGGTCCCATGATAACGACACCGACGTTGTCTTCCTCCAGGTTAAGGGCCATGCCCACTACACCGTTAGAGAATTCGAGCAGTTCGCCGGCCATACATTTCTCCAAGCCGTGTACGCGAGCAATCCCATCACCGACCTGGATGACTGTGCCTACGTCAACGACTTGAATATCGGATTGATAATTTTGAATCTGCTGCTTAATCAGCGTGCTGATTTCTTCGGGCCTAATACTCAATTCGTTCACCCCTGTCTCCATTACTTAACAAATAGGATATTTGTTTAATTGACTGCTGTTAGCAGTGATTTTTCCAAACGATCTAGCTTAGTGCGAAGACTTCCGTCGTACAGCGTATCGCCGATACGGACAGTGACTCCGCCAAGCAAATCTTTATTTACAGTGTTCGTTACTCGAATGGTTTTACCCAGCAGAGTTCCAAACTTTTCTGCAAGCTTCTGCTGCTCACTATCCGACAGCGCCTTCGCAGAGGTAACATCTGCATCCGCACGGCCAAGCGATTCGCCCGCCACGTTCAGATACGCTTCCAATACTGCAGCTAGGCTGCCTTCCCGACCACGCTCGAGCAGTAAGCTGATTGTGTTCAGTACAATGGGCGAAGCTTTGCCGCTAAATGCGTTATTTAGCGTTTGAATCTTAGTTTCAAGCGTAATATTGGGTGCAGTGAGGAATGCGCGAATTTGAGCATCGCTCTCCACTACAGTAACAACCAGCTTAAGCTGATCCTCAGTCTGGGCAACGAGCCCTTGCTCCAGCGCTAGCTGGAACAGTGCTTTGGCATACCGCTTAGCGACTACAGTACCGCGACTCATGATTTATTCCCTACTTTATCAAGATATTGATTAACCAACCCGGCTTGCGATTGCTCATCAACTTGCTTCTCGATAATTTTGGAAGCGATCAGAACGGACAAACCGCTTACCTCAGCTTTCAATGCTGCAACTGCATTGTTCTTCTCGGTTTCAATATCCTTCAGAGCTTCTGCTTTCAAGCGATCCGCTTCTGCTTTTGCAGCCTCAACAACTGCGTCAGCTTGCTTGACTCCCGTTTTCTTAGCTTGCTCGATAACGTCATGTGCTTCCTTACGGGCTTGTTGCAACGCCTGTTTCTGCTCTTCCAGCAAAAGCTCGGCTTGTTTTCGGTTACTCTCCGCGGATGACATCTGCTCTTGAACCTGCTCACGCCGCTTTTCCATAATGCCGAATAACGGTTTGAATGCGTAACGTTGAAGCAGAAGGAACAAAATTACGAATGCGATCAATTGGACAACAAAGTTGCTCCACACTATATTCAACACGGATCTTCACTCCTTTCACACAGCTGTTCTCAGTTCATGCCTTGCAAAACGAAGGCGTGGAGGCAATGGCGCTCCCCGCCTAGTTCGCAATATTGTTCTATTCGGCTTGACCCATCAAGATAAACGCAAGAACCAACGAGATGATCGGCAATGCCTCAACGAGACCAACACCAATGAACGCTGTAGTTTGCAGGGATCCGCGAAGCTCAGGCTGACGGGAGATACCTTCGATTGTTTTGCTGAAGATCATACCATTACCGATACTTGCACCGAACGCACCAAGACCAAATACAATTGCTGCTGCTAATAGACCAAATTCCATTTGTAAATCCTCCTCGAAAATGTAGGTTTGTTTTTAATAGTCGATCAATGTTCTTCGTGAATACTTGCTTGTCCGATGTACACCATGGTGAGCATCGTAAATACAAATGCCTGAATTGCGCCAACAAAAATACTAAAGCCTTGCCATGCTATCAATGCAGGAATACCAATCCATCCCATTCCCACAATGATTCCAATCATAACTTCTCCGGCATAGATGTTACCGAATAAACGAAGACCGAGCGTAAGTGGTTTCGCAGCCGTCTCAATCAGATTGATTGGCAGGAAGAAAGGCCACGGCTCGAAGTAGTGCTTCAGGTAATGCTTACGGTTATGACGGAACCCTTGAACGTGCGACAACCCGATTACCGCCAATGCAAGCGCCATTGTCATCGCAGCATCAGCTGTAGGTGATTTCCACCAAACCCATGCTAGATGCTCATGTTCACCTTTGACCACAAGCTCCTGTCCAAAGACGACCGGAATGTGATGGTCATGCGCTTCTGTAATGATCCCGAACGGCAGACCCAGCATGTTGCTGACAAAAATATACATGATGAGCGTCAAACCGAGGCCGAGATAGACTCTTCCTTTTTTGAAATCGGTAGCCATGCCTATGATGCTCGACACGAACTCGACGACCCACTCCATGAAATTCTGCAGCTTGCCCGGATTTTCAACGGAAAGATTCCGAACAGCCAGTCTTGCGAGGATGAAGACGACCACACTGGATATAACAACCATCATGATGGCCGCGAGATCGAATTCGATACCAAAGACTGTAATAATAGGTACTAAATGATCCATACTATTGCTTTTCACCCCTTTCATCGGAGGGATGTCCACCGCGTTTGCGGCGAATGGACAATAAACCCAGTACGAGTGTTGCCATCGGAGCCGTAATTAATCCCGCCACAGTAGCTGCTGGATCGAATTCCAATGTTCTTACGGAAATGACAGCTGCAAGTAGTCCGATAGCTGCTCGGGACAAAAACCCAAAGCCCCCTCTGCTGCGTCGTCCACCTGCCGTCGCATCTGCGACGCGTACTGATTTCCAAGCGAGGTGCCAAGTAAACAGGAGACTGCCGACCGTCCCAATCAGAAAGCCGCCAAAGACCGCTTCCCACTCTGGACGAACCGCCCATCCCAAACAACCCAAGAACAAAAAAAAGAACGTTATGCGACTGATTTTGCGCATTAAAACCGGCAAATCTTCCATCATGTCCGCTTGCCTCCCGTAAATTTACGGATAAGCCCGGCGGCGGAACCAATTCCAGCGATCAGCCCAACGATTAAACCGGTCAAATAACCGTAACCAGTCCCGTTTCTATCATCGTAAACCGTACCGAGCCACCAGCCGACGCCAATTAAGATGGCTAGCTCTGCACCGATAGCCGTTACGAGTCCGGCCGCCCGCCAAGGATTGTCGTCTTGCGGGGTCCGCTGTGGGGAATCCGCCATGATTCGTCGCTCCTTCGCTGCTTCAGGTCAGAAAGTCTCACGTAAGCCCTTTCTTCCCACAATCCACGTTTAATTGTATCTTTGCCTGAACCTGTTTGTCAATTAAACAAAAATCAAATATTGTGTGAACGACTTTGTAGAAAACCACGTAATATCAATGCTTCCCGGGTGTTCAAACCATACAGCAGCACTGTATAGTGTACGTTCCTGATTAGTTATTCGACAAGTAATTTCACATTTTATTGCTTGAATGGCTCTGGTCTATGGGATTTCCCGAAATGATGCAAAATCGCCTCAACGATTCGCTTGGAGGCTTGTCCATCACCGTATGGATTTGCAGCTTGACTCATTTTCTCATAGAGAGCTTTGTCCGTCAGCAAGGCATGCGCACGATTGAAGACATTGTCCTCTTCCATACCTACCAGTTCAAGCGTACCTGCTTCGATTCCCTCCGGACGTTCTGTAGTTTCCCTAAGAACAAGAACAGGAACACCATAGGAAGGTGCTTCCTCCTGCAGACCGCCGGAATCCGTAAGAATGAGGTGGGTATGCGGATAAAAGTTGTGCAGCTCCACTACGTCAAGCGGATCGATAAGCTTAATACGGGGATGATTGCCCAGAATCTCTTGTGCCGGCTCGCGTACAGCCGGACTTGGATGCACCGGATAGACAATGGCGATATCCTCGAATTCATCGGCAATCCGTTTAACTGCCCGGAAGATCTGACGGTGCGGCTCGCCTTGTGCCTCGCGGCGATGGGCGGTCATAAGGATCAGTCTTTTACCCGCAGCCCAGTCGAGGACAGGGTGAGTGAAATCCGGCTTCACCGTATATTGGAATACATCTGTTACGGTGTTGCCAGTGACATAGATCTGCTCTTCGCTTTTATTCTCTTTGCGAAGATTATTCGCCGACCAATCAGTCGGGGCAAAATGCAAATCGGCTAGAACACCGGTCAGCTGACGGTTCATCTCCTCCGGATAAGGAGAGAGTTTATTCCATGTCCGTAAGCCTGCTTCAACATGCCCGACCTTAATCTGCTGCATGAACGCCGAATAACTTGCCAGGAAAGTTGTCAGCGTATCTCCATGAACGAGTACCAAGTCAGGCTTAGCCTCTTTCAATACAGGCTCTAATCCTTGAAGGACGCGAATAGAAATCTCGTTCAGCGTCTGGCGATCCTTCATGACGTCCAGATCATAGTCCGGGTTAATTCCAAACACCTCAAGAACCTGATCGAGCATCTGACGATGCTGCGCGGTAACGCAAACGATGGATTCAATTTCATTCGGATGCCGCTCAAGCTCCAAAATGAGCGGCGCCATCTTAATCGCTTCTGGTCTTACTCCAAATATGGTCATCACTTTAATTTTATTGCTCACGTCGGTTCTTCTCCCTTATTTCGTCCCGTAAAGACGGTCTCCGGCATCGCCGAGACCCGGTACAATATAGCCTAGCTCGTTCAGCTTCTCGTCCAGCGCAGCCAAGTAGATATCAATATCCGGATGCCGCTCCTGTACTGCCTTTACTCCTTCCGGAGCTGCGATAAGACACACCAGCTTCGTTGGGCGGCAGCCTTTATTCTTCAGCATATCGAGTGCGGCATTCGCTGAACCGCCGGTTGCCAGCATCGGATCAATGACGATCAGTTCCCGCTCCGCAACGTCAGAAGGCAGGCTGCAGTAATACTCTACAGGCTGCAACGTTTCATGATCGCGATAGAGACCGATATGGCCAACCTTAGCCGACGGAATGATCTTGAGAACGCCGTCTACCATGCCAAGACCTGCTCTTAGAATGGGGATGAGCCCCATCATTCTGCCGGCGATGACCTTTCCTTCGGCCGTTTCGACAGGAGTGTCCACTTTAACAGTCGCAAGCGGAACATCTCTCGTTATTTCGTAAGCCATCAGCATAGCTACTTCATCAACTAATTCACGGAATTGCTTCGTATTGGTCATTTTGTCGCGGATAAATGTGATCTTGTGTTGAATCAACGGATGATCACATATGACGAGTCTTCCCATTATGTTCTTCCCTTTCCCCTGCAATCCGACGAGAGCACGCACTGCTCCGCGAGGCGTGTCGGACGCCATTCTATGTAGCTTGCCCGTACATTATATCATTGTCTCCGAGCAGACGCATTACATCCACTTAACACTTGTGAATTTCGTCGAATTATCAACTTATGCAAGATCCGTGTGAACGGTACCCCTCTTAACTCTTTATGACGGTATCCCCCTCGCTCAGGTGGCTGCGGAATCCCCTTGGCCTAGGAGGCTGCGGACCCCCCCCAGCTTCTGAGCCAAAGGGATATCGTCAAAAAGGGCAAAAGAGCGACTCCCCACCCAGCACGCGGTGAAACGACAAAATCCCAAAGCAGAGCAGACGCTCCGCTTCAGGATTTTCTTTTGCCTGATATCAGTATTGCAGATTCGGGTAAAGAGGGTATCTTGCTGACAATTCGGCGACAAGACCGCGGGCTTTCTCAAGCGTCGCTTGATCTTCAGGATTTTTCAAGGTCAGCGCGATGACCTTCGCGATCGTCTTCATGTCTTCCGTGCCCATTCCGCGGGTTGTAATCGCAGGAGTTCCGATTCGGATACCGCTGGTAACAAAAGGACTGGTCGGGTCAAACGGAATGGCGTTCTTATTCACTGTGATTGCAACTGAATCCAGAACGTGCTCTGCCACTTTGCCCGTGATGTTCAGGCTGCGCGTGTCGATCAGCATCAGATGGTTGTCCGTGCCGCCGGAGACTATGTTCAAGCCTTCCGATACTAGAGCTTCAGCCAATGCCTTAGCATTAATGACTACATTACGAGCATATTCCTTGAACGAAGGCTGCAAAGCTTCGCCGAGCGCTACCGCTTTAGCTGCAATAATGTGCATGAGCGGTCCGCCTTGAGTTCCAGGGAACACAGCCTTGTCGATAGCTGCCGCCCACGGCTTACGGCAAAGAATCATGCCCCCGCGCGGACCGCGCAGCGTCTTATGCGTCGTCGTAGTAACAAAATGCGCATGCGGTACCGGGCTCGGATGCTCTCCTCCGGCTACAAGGCCGGCAATGTGAGCCATATCGACCATAAGCAGAGCGCCGACATCATTTGCGATTTGGCCCATCTTAGCGAAATCGATCGTCCGCGGATAAGCGGATGCTCCGGCTACGATAAGGCGAGGGCGATGCTTAAACGCCGCTTTGCGAACTTCATCATAGTCGATCGTAAACGTCTGCTCATCAACGCCGTAAGCAACGAAATTATAGAGTAAGCCGGATGCGTTCGCCGGATTACCATGGGTGAGATGTCCGCCGTGGGCAAGATTCATCCCAAGGACGGTATCGCCAGGCTTCAACACAGCCAAATATACGGCCAAGTTAGCTTGCGCGCCGGAATGCGGTTGAACATTCGCGTGCTCAGCACCGAACAATTCCTTTGCACGGTTACGGGCGATTTCTTCCGGAATATCTACATACTCGCAACCGCCGTAGTAGCGTTTCCCAGGATAGCCCTCTGCATATTTATTCGTAAGTACGGTACCCATCGTTTCCAAAACCGCTTCGCTTACGATATTCTCCGAAGCGATAAGCTCGATGTTGTCACGCTGACGTTTCAATTCCAAATTCAGGGCTTCCACGATTTCCGGGTCTTGCTTGCGTAGATTTTCCAACATAGTAATCAGCCTCCCAAGTATATGTTTGTTATAGATCTTTCCTTAATCACAGGTATCAGTTAAAGCCGCATCCGTCCCCGTGCTTCCCTTTGGTTCAGCTATTGTATATACCGCGCGCGCCCCTCCGATTAATCTCGGACGGGTCATGGCCATATTCACACGAGCTTCCCCGATGTAGCGAATGGACGGGCGCAAAGGAACAGCTACCGGACGAAGATGCATACCGATCATAGTCTCACCGATATCGATACCGGCATGGACCTGAACGGCTTCTACGAGACAAGGCTCCTTTATTTGACGATAGGCGAAGGAAGCCATAGAGCCTCCGGCCGTCGGGACCGGGATGGCTGACACCTCATTCCAGCCTTGCACTGCTGCGACCGCCCGCTCGGTTACAAGCGCTCGGTTGAGATGCTCGCAGCATTGCCAGACAATCTGAAACCCGCTGCGTGTTCTTACTCGGTTAGCTCCTTCGTAAATTTGCTCAGCCACTGTCTCTGCACCCGAGGTGCCGATCCGATGGCCTTGCACTTCGCTGGTGCTCACTCCAAGTACGATAATCTGGCCAGGTCGCAATCCGCTAGTTCTCACCAATTCCTCCACAAGCTGTTCCACTTGATCGGCTATCGACTGTGAATCCCGCGTCATGACAAGACCTCCTTATCGGGACTGTTGAACTTCAACCGCCATCATCTTATTGATACGATTCTGATGACGCTCGCCTTGGGAAAATGGAGTTTCCAGCCAAATCCGCACGATTTCCTGCGCCAATCCAGGACCGATAACACGCTCTCCCATTGCAAGTACATTCGTATCATTATGCTCTCTTGTTGCCTTAGCCGAGAACATGTCGTGCACAAGCGCGCAGCGAATGCCAGTCGTTTTGTTCGCAGCAATGGACATCCCAATTCCTGTACCGCATATTAGAATTCCCCGCTCAGCTTTCCCGCTGGCGACTTCCGCGCATACAGGAACAGCATAGTCGGGATAATCGACAGAATCCCCGCAGCTGCAGCCCAGATCGACTAACTCATGCCCAAGAGATAATAGAAAAGGTACAATTTCATCCTTCAGCCGGTAACCGGCGTGATCAGCACCTATCGCGATTTTCATGTAAAAAAACCTCCCCGAAGTAAGTTGACGACCAAACGCAAAACATGCATTGCTACCTCGGTCGCACTGATGACGACCAACCACGATGCAGGCATCGCTGCCTTGGTCGCATCCAGACAAAGGTATTATACCTGAATTCCCTTATTGCAAACAGTTTGACCAATTCGCGGTGAATTTCTAGTGAGATCATCCCCCCGTTAACGCAATAAAGTCTTAAAAAGACAAAAAAGAGCAAACGTGCTTCCGCACGTTGCTCTTTGCCCAGGCGACCGGCCGTCATTCCAATGCTCCACCGTGGTTTCATCCACTTCGCGTCGCCAGTTACATCGGAATCTTGAAGTTATAGCTCTATAATAACGAAGGAGGGCTCAAAAATCAATCACTGTTCTGTCGATTTGCCGTCCAATTTGTCCACCAAGGTTAGCAGGATATCCTCCAATTCGTCTGCGCAGCGTTCATACATGGATAATGATCCGCCAAAAGGGTCCGCGATATCAAAGTCGGGTATCCGGCGTTGAAGCTCGAACAGCCTCGCATGCTCCTCAGCAGTCAAGTTCTGACCCAGCGCCTGCCTAACCTGCCACTCGGAGTATAGTCTTTCGGCTTCCGCAACGTCATCCATGACGGGATCTCCGCGAAGGGCGTACTCTTTCATCGTAAAGGTTTTGGCTACCGCTTCGGGATAACGCTGTAATATTGCACGTTTATGACCCGCTGTCATCGTCAAAATCAAATGAGCCCAAGCGACCTCATCACCGGATAGAGCCGTTGAGGTGCCGGGCAATTCCAGGCTTCTTTTTCTAAGTGTTGCAGCTGCGTGGGGAGAAATCGGCTGTCCATTTACCGCAGACACTCCTGCGGAACGGACCTCCAGCGGCTTGCCGCCGCGAGCGGCCAAGTCCTTCAGCATCACTTCAGCCATTGGACTGCGACAAGTGTTCCCCGTACATACGATTAAAACCCGATTCATTTTCTCCCCCCTGCTCTCTTGATGTGATCATACTAGAAATAATAGACCAAATGCGAACAAAATAACACCGCCAAGCGCCTCACCATATCCTCCCAGCGATCGACTAGCCCGTCTTCCGAGCATTAAGCCAAGCACGCTCATTAACCCGCCGAAAAATCCGAACATCAGAACAGTCAGAAGTACGTGCGCGGAGAACAACCCTAAGGATATCCCAACGGAGAAGGAATCGATGCTGACGCTAAAAGAAAATACGAGCATGCCCCATACCGTGCGGTGATCAATAGAATCAACTGCCTCCCCCCGAAGGGAGCTATATACCATATGCCCGCCAAGCAGCAGCAGTAACGCACCCGCAGCTGAAGTTGCAATTCCGCCCAGTAATCCACTTACATATTGCCCCGTTATCATCCCGCCAAGCGGCATCAATACATGAAAAAAAGCAATAATGGTACTTAGCTTTATTACATCGCGAAGCCGAACACCCTTTAAGCCGATGCCGATTCCCAGAGAGAAAGCGTCCATGCCCAAAGCGACCGCCATGACCAGTATAGTTAGCATTTGCCCGGTTGCCACGGACACATCGAACATTGCTTGTCCCCTCCAATGCACTCAACCTTTGTCCTCTTCCAAACATATGCGGACAAGAAGGTGAACATGCACCTCGGATGGGGACTTACACTTAGAGTAATCGGCGATCGGCGTTTAATTAGACGGTGATTTCATGACCGCCCGCAGCTTTGCGCAGTCTATTCATTAACGCGGCTCCAATCCCCTGTTCGGGATAACCTTCGGCGATAATGAAATCCAGTCCGCGCTCGTCACATTCACGCAAAATCCCGTATAGAGAATGCGCTGCGAGCTCCGGATGGTTACGGGAGCCGCAATCAAAAACAAAATCAGCCTCGTAGTATACAGTGTGTTCTGTACAAGAAAGCACACCTACCATACTTCCCCGTCGCTTAGCTTCAACTATTTTCTCCTGAACAACCGCAATCTGCTCGTCGGAATGTCCAGTTACAAGTACCATCTCACCTTTGGGTGCGTAATGCGCATATTTGATACCGGGTGATCGAGGAGCCTGTGTAAGCCCAGACGTCTTTGGGGCTTCTTCGCTTCCCGCAGCTGGTGTGATTATGACTGCTTCCGCACCTGCTACTTCCAACAATTGCTCGCGAGTGATTCCACCGGGCCTAAGAATGTGTATTTGATTCCCAAGCACGCGAACCACCGTCGACTCTAATCCGACACCCGTTGCCCCGCCATCAAGCACGCCGTGAATGAGCCCCTCTAAATCCTCCATTACATGGCGGGCTTGGGTTGGGCTAGGTCGTCCAGAACGATTGGCGCTAGGTGCCGCAAGGGGGCACCCCGATTGCTCGATGAGCCGTCTAGCCACATCATGCGCAGGAACTCTTACCGCTATCGTATCTAAGCCAGCTGTCACGAGAGCGGACACCGCACCCGCTTTAACCGGGAGTACTAGAGTTAACGGTCCGGGCCAGAATGCCGCCATTAGTATTTCCTCTATTTCACTTACTCGCTCTGCCAGCCCATACACCGCTTCTTGTTTCGCTATATGTACGATAAGCGGATTGTCCGAAGGACGTCCCTTGGCCGCAAAAATCCGTTCCACTGCCTTCGTATTCCCCGCATCTCCGCCGAGCCCGTAAACCGTCTCCGTCGGAAATGCAATAATGCCGCCTTCGGCAAGCACCGCGGCGGCTTCCAGCACTCCAGCCTGCAGCTGCTCTGCCGGCCAATAGTTGGTTTTCCCTATCATGTCGTCTTCCATCCTTGCTGGCTGCCCTTAGTTTGGATAGCCATCCATCTGTTTTCCGTTATTATAGCACAGGCTTTAGGAGAATAAGGAAGACAAGAAGGTAATGAACTTCTTCAGCATCTCCCACAGGAAAAACTTGGCGTCAGGCTCATTGTCCGACGAGGTTACATCACTCGCTTTAACTGCTCCATCCGCTTGCGTCTTTACCATTGCAGGCTTCTCTTTCAGAGTCGCCAGCTCTTGCTTCTCCTCTTCATCCGGCGCGGTTGCAGCGGTCAAGCACAGAGGCGGGAATAGCACGCACCACCAGTTCACTCCAATCCCTTGACCCAGCGTAATACGAAGCGCTTCATAATTCCCTGCAGAGTAACTCGTACCGTCGAACATTTTTTCCGGAAAAGGAACCTTCGCAAGCTCCACGACTCCGCCGTAGGCTGCTCCATATTCACGAAGCTTGGCATCTACATGCTTCTGAAGCTCTGGCAGATTGGCTTTAATTAATTGGCGAGCTTCATCATGCGTCGAGGGCATCCTGCCCCAAGTCGCGATCAAAGCCGCCACATCGTCTCTTACTGCATATTTAAGCGTTTGATCGGCATCGTTATCGGAATTGGCAATGATACGGATACGTATGGCATCTTCTGGGATAAGAGCTCCCGTGTTTGCGGAGACGGGAACAGGAGCGAATTGACCTATAATGGCTGATAAACCTATTAAAATAATAAAACTTGTTATACCAATTGTGAAAAAGAGAAAGGAATGGGAATGAGATTTCGAATGATGGCTGGTGTTTCGCATAGTTATCGCTCCTTGAGCACCCGTCGGTGCATCACTATGCGTTCCGGAACGTCTTAGCCATCATTATGTCCGATTCCTTAATCTATAAACCTATCAATTATAATTTGGAATAAGCTTCTTCAGACAAAATGAGCTCAAACACCTGCAGTTTTTACAGGTGTTGAGCTCATTTTGCTGTTTCGATTCGATTGAATTAACCTGTACTAAATACACCCATCTCACCTAACCGCCATAACATGTCGATCGATTCCTGCGTAATCCTTGATGAAACGGATCTCATCCCATTGCGTTGTTTCACGGAGAAGGTTGGCGACGGCTTCCGCTTGTCCAGCTCCGACCTCCCAAGCGACGAGACGCGGAAGCTGCGGCAACCGCAGCAGCTGCTTTGCCATGATCCGATACGGGCCCAGTCCATCCTCGCCGCCATCGAGCGCTAGATGAGGCTCGTGTTCGCGAACCTCGCGCTGTAAGCCCGGGATATCAGAGGAAGGAATGTAAGGCGGATTCGACACAAGAATATCTATACGCGTTTGCTCGGCGTACGGGCCGCCTGCCAAGAACGGCATCAGCAGGTCCCCCTGCACGAAGATTATACGCTCTCCTACGCCATTGCGCTCCGCATTCCGCTGCGCCATTTGCAGGGCGGCAGGCGATAAATCAGATGCGGTGACACGCCAGGAAGAACGTTCGGCTGCGAGCGTTATCGCCAGAATGCCGCTCCCCGTGCCAACGTCCACTATCGTTAGCGGCGAGGTTGCGGCGTTCGGCCAGATTTGCCCCGCAAGCTGCAGCACCGCTTCCGCCAGCAGCTCCGTCTCCGGACGGGGGATGAGCACTGACGCTGCTACCCCGAATACCCGTCCATAGAAATGCTGCTCACCGATGATATACTGTACCGGCTCGCCCTTCATTTTACGCTCCAGCATCTCATTCCACGCCGCTCTCTTCCCCTCGGGGAAAGGCTCTCGCAAATCACGCAGCAGCTCTGTTTTCCCAATCCCGAGCAAATAAAGAAGAAGAAGCTCCGCATCCGCGTCCGCTTCTCCTGCTCCGGCTTGCCGTAAATATTGTGCACCTTCACGCCAAACGCTGCCAAGCGTCTGAGGCTTAGGCTCATAGGTTCCGTTCACGCCAAGCGCCTCCTGCTTATCCCATTTGCTCACGTTCAAGAATTTCAGCCTGCTCCGCAAGCGATAAGGCTTTGACGATATCTTCCATATCGCCGTTAAGCACATACTCTAAGCGATGAAGGGTCAACCCAATCCGATGATCGGTTACCCGGCTTTGCGGGAAATTATAAGTCCGAATACGTTCACTGCGGTCGCCTGTACCGATTTTCTCCCGACGCTCTCCGGAATACTTCGCTTCTTCCTCTTGGCGTTTAACATCCGCAATACGAGTGCGAAGCACTTGCAGCGCCTTATCTTTATTATCATTCTGCGATTTACCGTCCTGACACGTAGCCATGATTCCAGTAGGAACGTGCAATACACGCACAGCAGATTTAGTCGTGTTGACGGACTGCCCGCCTGCACCGCTGGAACAGAAGGTATCGACTCGAATATCTTTGTCATGAATGACGATATCGACTTCTTCAGCCTCTGGCATAACCACAACAGTCGAGGTCGAAGTGTGAATACGGCCGCCCGATTCCGTCTCCGGTACGCGTTGAACGCGGTGGGCTCCGCTCTCATATTTCATCTTGCGGAAAGCGTCCGGACCGCTGATCGTGAAGATAACTTCTTTGAACCCGCCAAGGTCGCTCACGCTTGACTCCAGCATCTCCGTACGCCAGCCTTGGCTGTCCGCATACTTCGCATACATCCGGTAAAGCTCCGCCGCGAACAGATTGGCTTCCTCGCCGCCTGCCGCCCCCCGAATCTCAACAATAACGTTCTTGCCATCATTCGGGTCCTTCGGCAGCAAGAGCAGCCGCACCTCATCCTCTAATTCAGCCCGGCGAGTATCAAGCTCCTCAATCTCCAGCTTAACCATCTCGCGCATTTCATCGTCCAGCTTCTCATTCTGCAGAGCCTTGGCATCCTGCAACTGAGTCAATACAACCTTGTATTCTTCATAAGCGCGATAAGCTCCCTCTAGCCCGGATTGCTCCTTGGCATAGGTACGCAATCGCGTAGAGTCATTCACTACGTCAGGATCGCTTAGCAATTCATTAAGCTTCTCATATCGATCCGCCAAAACCTGTAGACGGTCTAACACTTTTCCTCATCCTCCGTTGCCCCTAAGGGCTTGCTTTCACAAGACATGCTGACCATTATTATACCATATTCGACTCACTCGTGCGGTTCCATTAATTAGCTGGTCGTGCGGTACACTTCTCGGATCGCATCCTCGATATCCGGCTCTTGGACGCTCAGATCTCGAATTGGCAGCTTCCCTGACAGATCCGCAATCAAATCGGCAGCCGTGATGACAGACTTGTCGAATTGATACCACACCTTCAAGCCTTCCTTGCCAATGATCCTGGCACTCTCATGCTCCGGGAGAATCACCTGCTCGGCCAGCTCAATAACGAGCAGGCGATGCGGTGCAAGCTTGTTTACAATAGCCTCCAGCGGTCCGTCTTCCACAAGCTTGCCACGATTGACAACAAGCAGACGAGAGCAGAGTTGCTCGACATCATCGAGGTCATGCGTTGTCAGGACCACCGTCATCTTCCGCTCCCGGTTCATCGTCAGAATGAACTGCCGTATCGCATGCTTAGCGTCCGCATCCAGCCCAATCGTAGGCTCATCGAGGAACAGCAGGGTCGGGTCATGGATCATGGACGCAGCCAGATCTCCTCGCATCCGCTGTCCGAGCGACAGTTGGCGAACAGGCGTATCGATAAAATCCTGGATGCGAAGCACCTCATTCAATATATCCATCGTATCCTTAAACGGCTTGTCCTCGATGCGATAAATTCTTTTCAATAGCTCAAAGGTTTCTCCTAATCGCAAATCCCAATACAGCTGCGTGCGCTGCCCGAAGACGACGCCGAGCTGGCGGACGACGGCTTTACGATCCTTCTGCGGAGAAAAGCCGCACACGCGGATCTCGCCCTCCGTTGGATGCAGTATGCCTGTCAGCATCTTGATTGTCGTGCTTTTCCCCGCTCCGTTAGGTCCGATATAGCCTACAATATCCCCTTGCTCAATGTCGAAGGAAAGCCCATCCACTCCGCGTACAATGGCTTTATCCGGAAGGAACAGGCTTTTGACGGCTCCGCTTAGACCTGTCTTCTTCCGAACAACTACGAATTCCTTAACCAAATCCTTAACTTCAATCATTGCCATGGAAGATCACCTCACGAGCCAGCGCTTTCATATTTTTGTAAGCCTGATCGAAATACTGCGTATGCAACAGCGAAAAAAATCATTCCCACAACAGGAGTCCAAATGGCCATTCCAAGCGGAAGCTCAAGAGAGGTCGATTTCCCCAAAAATTGCTCCGCCGGATAAAAGCTGATAAATCCGATCGGAAGCAGGAAAGTCATGATAGATTGAATCAATTGAGGATACAACGTAATGGGATACATAGTCGTCCTCTCAAGTGTATTAACCGTCATTCCAATCAGATTGCGGCTTCGTTTCGTCCAGAAAGCTACGGCTCCCACGATGGTGTAGAGGCTAGCGCGAATTAAGGTGCCTCCGATGACGATGAGAACAAGCTTGACCATATTCACCGTATTCCAGCTGAAATCAACCAGATGAGACGCATACAGAAAAATAATAACGCCCGGCAGCAAATCGATGAGTCCGATAAAATTAAAATAACCGGTAACGAATTGGAAAAAGACGTTCATCGGCCTCAGCAGCAGCCGGTCGAATTCCCCGCGGAGGACAGCATTCTCGGTATGCCAGGTTGTGATAAAAAAAACGACGACGAGTCCATGGCTGAGCAGTCCCAATCCATAGAGAAAGGCCAAATCCTCGAAGCCCCAGCCGCTTAAGGGCTGAAAGCGATCCACGATGATTTTCAACATCCAGATGCCTGAGAAATATTGGATCGGGATCATGAGAAGCCAGCTAATCAGGAATAAAGGGTATTCCAGCTGCCGTTGAATGGCGAGCTTGGCGTAATAGCCGAACACGGTTAAATAATGACGAACTTCACTCATTGCCCCTCTCATCCCCCTTGAACCATCACTTTGCTGCGGGCGTGTTTCCATATCCAGGCTAGCAGCAGCGACAAGATGACTACCCAGATCGCCTGAATACCGACCGCTCGAAAAGCATCACCCTTCGTCATCACACCGATATAAATCTCAATTGGAGTCTGGTAGGTATATTGAAAGGGAAGCCACCTAGACACTCTCTGCACGCTCTCCGGAAAAAACCACAAAGGCACTAAGCTCCCCGACAGCACACGTATGATCGCATCCTTAACGATTCCCAGGTTGCCGAGCTCCGCCACCCAAAATGCAACAAGCCCAATCATTGCGCTGAGCAGCCATAAAATCAGAAAGCTGAAAAGACAACTAAATATAAAGCCAGCCAATGCGCCAACACTATCAGGAAATGGGAAACCGAATAGCAGGAAGGCTGCGATAAGAAGCGGAACCGCTTTGTTTACAAGCGCGCTCACCATACTCCCCAGATCATCTGAGAAATAAATGCCGAGCAAGGGCAGCGGACGCATGAAATCAAGCGCAATATTTCCTTCCCGCACCTGTTGGTAGAGCGTATTCTGCACGCCCGTTTGAAACACTGCCGCCAGCAGCACGGAAATAACCGTATAGGTAATCATACTCTCTAGTCCGACGACGGAAGCTCCTGAGCCAATCACTCCGTTACCGTAAGCCGCTTTCCATATATAGACGGAAGCTGCGAGCATAATCATATCGCCAATCATGCCGATCCAAACTTCAAAACGATAGGCTAAGGCAGTCAATATTCGCATTTTTACAAAATAAGCATACGCTCTCATTGTTTCGTATCCCCCAACATGCCTCTCAAAAGGTACAAATTGGTATAAAATATAACATAGTTATAGGGATGATGGCACAAAAAAAACCAAATCCAGTTGCGCGATAGCAACTAAATTTGGTTTTTTCCTCATTTCAGGCTATTACTTCCGTGCGAATAAACCTATAAGCTCTTTGGAGTCAGGATCAAATGCCAAGGTAAGAGGTCCTAGAAGCGCATCGTCATCGGTGCTAAAAGTAACCGTGATCAGCTTTCCATTCGCGGTTTGAATATCCGCTAGCATCTTCTTCTGAGCATCCGTAGTCGCCATTAGCGTGACATTCTTCGAATCGATAACCTCAACCTTAGCTTCGTCTTTTTTCGTGATCAGGTGAGTTTTGTTATCCTCAGTAAGCTTGCTCCAAGCCAGCTCGCGAAATTCTTGAGCGCTTGCCGGGGCTAATTGCTCGATTTCATCAAGAACCACCAGATAATGCAGCGGACTTTGAGGAGGAATACTCTTCGTCATCAGCGGTCCATAATAAGCACGCACTTTGGTCCCCATCTTCAGATCAGCCCATTCAACCGGTTGTCCTTGGGCGCTCAATACGCTTGTTTCCTTGCCCGCGTTCAGCGTTAATGCAGGTGCAGTAACACCATTCTTGACCTCTCCGAACTGTACTTGCCAGCCGTCATCGGTCTTGGTTACGGACTGAATGGCGTCTTCTTTCACTAAGCTCTGGCTGCCCACGATGATTTTGGCGGCATGGGATTGCCCCGGGAAGCTCATCGCGATCATCGGGCCGAACTCAGCCTCAATACGCATACCCGCTTTAAGATCCTTAGCCGCTACGACTGCGCCGCTAGAATCCGTCAGTTCAGTTTCCTTGTCCGCATAAAGGATAATCCAGGAGTATGGCCCTTTGCCAAGCACCTCGAGCCGGTATCTGCCTTCATCCTCTGTTGGTTCCACACTTACAATTACACCCATAGTGCGCAAGTATTCCACTTCCACCGGCAGCACTTCCTTCTGGTTAAGCTCGATAGTTTTGGAGCTCCAATTCAGGTTGTACCCGAGCGCGGATGCTGTATCCCGAGCGGGCAGATAAGCCTTGCCTTGGATGTAAACCGGGTGCATCGACGTTGCTGTGCCATTCACTGAAACGGCGATGTTCTTATGAAGAACCCCGGTTACTTTGCTTACCATGCCTGAAGCTCCGACTCCTGCAGCTGCACCAAGCAAGCCTACCGCTGTCATAAGAACGATGATTCTTTTGTTATTCATTACAATTTCTCCTTCCGCCTTTGCGCTGTCTCCATTATTGTTTCACTTGTTTTCAATTTCTCAGACGCACACAGGCAGATAAAGGTTACATTAGAAAATTATCAGATAAAACAGGCCTTTCCATACAAAAAAAGCGGATAGACAAGGGTTACCCCTTTGCCCATCCGCTTATCAGATTAAAATTACACGTTAAATAAGAAATGCATAACATCGCCATCCGCAACGACGTACTCTTTACCTTCTAAGCGTGTCCGCCCTTTTTCCTTGGCTGCTTTCATCGAGCCCGTGCTAATTAACGCCTCATAAGAAACGACCTCAGCACGGATAAAGCCCCTCTCGAAGTCTGTATGAATAACTGCAGCAGCTTGCGGAGCCTTCGTTCCTTTACGAATTGTCCAAGCCCGAACCTCTTGAACACCCGCTGTGAAATAAGTGTATAAGCCTAGCAGCTTATAGGAAGCGCGAATCAGACGATCCAAGCCGGATTCTGTCAGCCCAAGCTCTTCGAAGAATAGCTCCTTGTCCTCGCCTTCAAGCTCAGCGATTTCCGATTCCACCTTCGCGCTAATGAAAACCGCTTCGGAGCCTTCTAGGGCCGCGAACTCGCGAACCTTCTGAACATAGGGGTTGTCGTCCGCGTTTGCCGCTTCGCTCTCGCTCACATTACACGCGTAAAGCACTGGCTTCATTGTAAGCAAGTGGAGATCACGAATGAGCAGCTTCTCCTCATCGGAGAGCTCAACGCTTCTAGCCGGCTTTTCTTCAAGCAATGCTGCATGAACGCGCTCCAAAGCCTCGAGCTCTTGAGCAACCTTCTTATCGCCGCCTTTTAGGCCTTTACGAGAACGATCTATGCGCTTCTCGATGGAATCGATATCCGTAAGGACAAGCTCTAAGTTAATAACCTCGATGTCGTTAATCGGGTCGATCTTACCGGAAACATGGGTAATGTTCTCGTCCTGGAAGCAGCGTACAACGTGTACGATTGCATCCACTTCACGAATGTTAGCTAGAAACTTATTGCCTAGACCTTCTCCGCGACTTGCGCCCTTCACAAGGCCCGCAATGTCTACGAATTCGAATGCAGTGGGCACGATCCGGTTAGGATTAACGATCTCAGCCAGCTTCTGCAGACGCTCGTCCGGCACCTCAACGACTCCAACGTTAGGATCGATAGTGCAGAACGGATAGTTCGCCATTTCGGCACCTGCTTGAGTTATTGCATTAAACAAGGTCGACTTGCCCACATTGGGAAGTCCGACAATTCCGCACGATAATGCCATTATTCTAACACTCCTGACTCCTCGCGACCGCCATCCGTTAGCATTCGCTTAGGACCGATCGTCAAGCTGTTCAATTCTCACGCAATTATAACGGATGAACGGTGCAACGTCCACAGCAAGTGAGTGAATTAAGGTAGTTTTACCCCTTTACGACGATATCCCATTAACTCAGGACGGTCCACTCGCGCCCCTTTACGACGATATCCCATTAACTCAGGACGGTTCACTCACGCCCCTTTACGACGATATCCCATTAGCTCAGCATTCCTGTAGAGCGTTAAATTTCCACTTTGTAAATAATGAAGCACCCCTATAGGATAGAGGTAGGCCCCACGAAGGCACTACATTCTATCCTAGGAGATGCTCTACTATGAAGTT
>NZ_JBEQAP010000044.1:0-46305 GCF_041640265.1 Cohnella sp. | reverse complement strand
GGAAATTTTTATACATAGGTATAGATTGATTTATCAAATACATAATGAGCGGATAATAATTCAAACAATAATACACGGGGCAAGAAATTATATGAAAGAATAAAGGGCAATTTGCAGGTATTTCAGGAGCTCCTTCAGATAACACAATATTCACGCTGCGGGCCATGCGGCCCTCGATCTGCCAGAAGTATATTCGAGGAAGTGAAATCAGGCAGATACATCCATTCCCCTAAGACTGGAGTAATTCAGATACAGGGAAGAGGAATCAGCCGAACACATCCAACTCTCTAACCGCATCGCGGCCGCCCTCCGGGCTTAAGAGAGTTGGACGTCGTGAATATAAGAACGTTATCTGAAATATCTGCTTGGTGGGAAAGGAGAAGTGCTTATGAGGGTGATAATTGGTTGTTCTCTAATATTTTTAACGTATTACTTGATGGGGCTAATTTTAGATAGCTCGTTTTTTGAAGAACCAGATTATTCATATTTAATCGAGTACCTGGTTTTAGCATTAATAGGGCTTCCAAACTGCATTCTCTCGTTAAGAATGAAAATACGTAACCTTTATTTAAAATGGATTTTGTATTCGACAGTACCTGGATTACTTTTTATGTTGTTTGCACGATTTCAAGAAAGTTCCGGAGGCTTTATATCATTTTCTTGGGATTGGGGGTTGTGGGAATTATTTTTGCCTGCAATTTATACAGTGGTACAAATCATTTTTATACTATATATTTTGGCGATTAGAAATGAGAAAAAAACAAAAGAGAGTTGAAAAGAACATGTGAGCTAAGAAGGCAGATACTTTCAGATAACACCGTATTCACGCATCGCGCGGGGCGTTGCCCCTCGGTCCGGCCGAAGGACTTCGGGGAAGCGAGATCAGCCGGACACATCCGCATCGACTAACCGCATCGCGGCCGCCCCTGACGGGGCTTAAGTCGGTGAGGCGTAGTGAACACTCGGACGTTATAAGAAATCAGCGCAAAACGAGAAAACAAAAGCAAATTTCTTCTTCTAAAGATGTTAAGATAACGAATAATTTACTTTCAAAAGAAGTGAAGAAAGGACATTCTAAAATGGGAGACGTATCAAACTTAAGTAAGATTGAATCAATAAAATCTATGAAGTCGACAATTAATAAGCTTGAGAATGCCTTATCCCAAATGACTAACAATGGTGCAAATACTACACTAGTAAAGAAGAGACTCCATGCAGTTTACATCGGCTTAGCTATGCTAGAACACGTTTGGAATCAAAGCCCCCTTCATTATACTCAAGAGGATTTAACAGAAGCTCGAAAAGTTATAACTGGTCTACTTCCATCAATTGAAAACAGCTATGTTAAGTCAAAAACTGGTAGTCCTCAAAGGACGCTTTTAGAAAGAAGAATTAAAGCATTAGAACAATCTATTCAAGCGATTGACGAAATTGTCACCAAATAACTCGTGTTGTACGAAAGAGGTTATGTGAAGGTATATCGTAGAAGGCGCTGACATCTTATAACACCATATTCACGCATCGGGCTTTCGCCCTCGGTCCGGCACGAAGTTAGAAGTGGATCGGAGAGGCATTTCAGTTTCGGGGAAGCGGAAGCAGCCGGACACATCCGCACCGACTAACTGCACAAGCGCAGCCGGTTCCTGGCGGAACCTTAAGTCGGTGGGAAGTCGCGAATACGAGAACGTTATATGAAATATCCAGAAGATCCAAAACGGAAAACAAAACTGCTGTACAGGAGGTCTTTTATGAGTGTAGGATATTCTGGAACACCATTAGTAAAAAAACTAGGAATCAAAGAAGGTTCAAGAGTATTGTTTATTAATGAACCTATTAACTATTTTACTTTGCTAGGCGAAATTCCAACGGTGGAGAAAATGAATAGAAATTTATCATCAAATGATATTGATTTTGTTCATTTATTTTCAAAATCACAAGATGAATTATTTTCTTTACTAAAAGAATTTAAGGGTAAAATAAATGATTCAGGTATGATCTGGGTTTCTTGGCCGAAGAAGGCCTCGAAAATAATTACTGATTTGAGTGAGGATAACATTAGAAGATATGCATTAAGCATAGATTTGGTGGACGTTAAGGTATGTGCTATTGATGAGGTATGGTCAGGACTAAAACTAGTAATACCTTTGAAGAATAGAAAATAAGGATTTTTCGAAGAAGCTGGATATTTCACATAACACCATATTCACACATCGGCAGACAAGCTGCCTCGGTCCGGCACGAAGTTTGATGTAAACTCAAGAGGTATTTCAGAAACAAAGAAGTGAACTCAGCCGGACACATCGATCTCCCTAAGATAGGAGCTATCTAAGGGAGATCGATGTCGTGAATACAGCAACGTTATAGGAAATTCCGGCAATTTCAAATAATGGAGGTATTCTATGAAACATTTCTCGTTAATAACATTTCTCGTAACAACATTGATTTTGGCAAGCTGTACTAATAATAATTCCAATAATACTTCAAGCCCGACTGGAACTCCAACCTCAACTCCGAATTTAGCTGTAGCTTCAAATGATACAATACCTTCAGGAACAACTGAAGTGAGTACAGAATCAGAAGTGCCTGAAATTGAAGTGCCTGAATCAGAATATCCTGATGTAAATTCTTCTGAAGTAGGTAAAGTCTTAGAGGATAAATATTATTCAATTAAATCAAATAAATCACTGGTTCAGCTGAGAAATGATGAAGAATCAGTGCTTAATATTTTAGGTAAACCAATAAAGGAAACAACACCAAAACAACTCGGAGATGGAGCAGATACTTTTAGTGAAATGTATAGTAAGACGATTTCCTACGAAGGTCTCTCTTTGCGATTTTTAGGAATGTCCGAAGAAGAACTGTGGTTGGCGGAAATAGAAATAAGCAGTAACAAATATCAAACTTCTGAAGGAATTAAAATAGGAGATAGTTTAAATTCATTGTTAAATGCATATCCAAATATTAAATATAAAGATACTACTATTATCGAAGAGAAACCAAATACAAAGGTTTATGGTTTTTGGCAAGATTACCTTGGATTTTTTGCAGATTTCTTAATTGACGAGAATGAAAATATTGAAGAAATTCATATGTATTTTGTATTTGATTAATTTTGGGGAGTCTCAAGAAGGCCTGAACTTCCTATAACACCATATTCACGCATCGGGCCATTCGGCCCTCGGTCCGGCAGAAGTTAGAAGTGGATGCTAAGAGGGATTTTCAGCAGCAAAGAAGTAGATTCAGCCGGACACACCCGCACCACCTAACCGCATCGCGGCCGCTCCCTTTGGTCGCTTAAGGTGATGGGGCGTCGTGAATGCACAAACGTTATCTGAAAGACCCAAGTGCAAATATTTTCAAATACGTTAATTTGTTGTAAGATAGAACCAATCAAATTAGGAAGTGAGGTTATATTTTGATACCTCCTTATGTTGTAGATCTCTAGGTACCTTACTCAATATCCTTAAACGGGTAAATCTAAAGTATGTACCAGGGATCATATTGTTTAATAATGATGAAGTTAAAGCTTGGGAATTGGAACTGTGTAGCAAGTGTCTGAATGAACAAATGAAGTTAAAGAGAGATTTCGACCCTAGAATCAAGAAATTGAATGAGTATCGAAATCACAGAAAAACCAAGCACTATTATAATCATGAAGTTAAATGGATTCGTAACCTCACCCAAAGAAGATTTAGAATGAAATTTAAGAACAACATTTTCTATGAAGAATATTATAAGCCTATACCACATGACTATCGAACAAATGGATGGTTATCTTTTTAATCAGTGAAGGAGAGAAGAAATTCTCTCCTTTTTTTTAGAAATATTTGAATGTAACTCTTGAAGTGGGGGCCATCAGATAACACCGTATTCACGCTGCGGGGCATTCGCCCCTTGGTTGTCAGATGTATAATCATGGAAGATATGAGCAGACAACACACGACCCAGCCTAAGATAAGAGCTATCTAAGGCTGGGTCGCGTCGTGAATACAAGAACGTCATCTGAAAGAGCCCGTGGCCCTAGTGATTTCGGCGTTTTTACCCACGCATTACCCACAACAGCTTATTTTCCGATGCTGTCGATGAGGGCGTCGAGCTTTTCGACGTCCGCCCGGCGGCGAGCCTCCGTTACATGGTTGTAAATCCTGGTCGTCGCTGCATCTTTCGTGTGGCCGATTTGGCGTTGAATCGAATTGAGGTCGATTCCCGCCTCGGCGGACAAGCTAACGTATGTGTGGCGTAGATTGTGGGGCGTAAGGTGGAGCGGGAAACCCGTCCGGTTTAAGACAATCTTCATGTGTTCTTCCGCATCGCGCGGGGACATTGGGAGTCCCGGAAAAGCTCGAGCGTTGATAAAGATGAAATTTCGATCAGATTTTGCATATCTTTTTCCGACCAACAACCTAAATTTCTTCCGCTCATGAATCTGCGTCTTAAGAGCGGCAATGACCCGATCAGTAACATCTACCGTCCGGATGGACGACTTTGTCTTGGGTGTGTCGATTACGAATTTCTGGATACCGCCAGAAGCGTCGAGATTTTTTATAACCCGAAGCTGCTTAGTGGCCTCTAAGATGTCCTTGTCCTCAAGGGCGCATAACTCACCGATCCGCAGGCCGGAATAGGCGAGGATAAAAAACGCGCGAAAGAGTTGCTTTGAACGAAACGCTTCCTCCTCGTTGCTTGCTGCCGATGCCATTTCCTCGGCGGCGCGCAAGAGCAGGGCGAGTTTATCCTTTTCGAAATACAACTCAGCGGGATCTTGGTCTTCAAGCTCTTCGACCGTAGTGCTAAAATCCGGAAATGTTACTTCTTCAGTGATGTCGTGCGCGATCAAAGAATAGGGCTTATTAGCAGCTTTTTCGAACATCATGCCCATCGTTGACCACGTTTGAGTTATCGTGCTTTTGCTCAACCCTTCGCTCCTCATTTCGTCAAGAAGCTCTTGGTACTCGTATGCAGCGATTTCCTTGAGTTTTCTCCCCGTCCACCGCTTGAGCGGTCGTCTGAGCGATCCTCTACGTACCTTCAGTGTGTTGCTTTTCTTCTTACCAGAGCGCTCATAGATTTCGAGAAACTTTTCGGCCCATTGTTCGAACAGAACATTGTCCGGATCGACGTAACGATTATTGATGATATCGGCCTTTATGAGAACGCCTGCATCGAATGCCGCTTGAGCAGTAGGGTAAGATATGGTTTCCTTAAATTTGCGCCGTTTTTTACCATTCACCGTAATGGGAACGGTGTACCGAAACGTAAACCGGCCATCACGTTCCCGAACGCCTGTAGGCAGCTTCTTCTTTCGCGGCTTCTTTGCTTTTTTCTCCTTCCCTTTCTTCTCCATATTCTGGATACCTCCAAACGTATGTTCGGTTTTTGTATATGATTAATCGCCATGCGGCGAGGAAGCGCAAGATTATGTACTATAGGGCTCGAAAACGATAAGCGGGTCTAATTGGATGAGGTAGTCGTTATGGTAAACGGCGACGCCGTGATGGTCTCGCAAGCGTTCTAATGCCGCGACCAAAAAGGGCTCCGTAACGTCGAGAAATTGAGCCAACTCATATTGATTACGAACGCCAGCTATACTCGCGCGAATTAAATCATCAAGAGAAATTAAACGACGGTAGGCCCAAGCGCGGGAACGAAGTTCTTGTTTCCGGTTTGCGAGAATAGTTTGATCCAGGATGTCGCCGACCGTCTTACAGACATGACCAACCTCTTCGGCGAGTATGCAGGTTCTTTCGATGAGCGATGAAATTGCGGAGTTGATGCCGATTCTATTGTTTTTAAGAAGTCCTTTAGCTCCGGATTCCATAGGGAATTCATATACCCGTGTTCCGAGAGACTCAGCTTCCGCTATCAGAGATTCGTACCTTCTTCGCATGATGTCACGTCACCTCGTCAGAGCTTGTCTAATTTATCCAAGTCCTTCCGCATCAATTCAATTTGTTCCTCCGAATAGTCGTCGTTATGAGCAGCGATAGGCATGAGGTAAGGCTTCGCGCAGCGATCATATTCAACCTCAAGAACAGCATTAACGGTGTATTTGCCTTTTTCATCAAGAGACCTGTACTTGTTCAAAAACAGAATTTCATCGATAGAGATGTCAAAGTCGTTTGATGCGACCTCTTCGTTCGATTCATCTATTCCCATTATATATAGGGGAGTAGTTTTCAAGGCTTTGGCAAGAAGGGCGATTTTATCGCGACGCATATTTTCGATGTCGCCAGTTTCCCACTTGCGGACCGTACTTTTTCCAACGCCAACGATATTACCAACCTGTTCGAGGGTAAGCTTTAGTTCTTTCCTCCTCTTCTGTAGGTGCCGGCCATTAATATCACTCACGATTAATTCCTCCAATCTATTTGCAATTATATACAATTAGTGTCTTTTATGCAACTAATGAATCGAAATAAAAACAAAAAGTGTCTTTTAAGGGTTGACTGCTTAAGCATCGTGGATTAAGATGGAAGTGTCCAAAAAGACACATCCGAAGGAGAAGGAGGGCGGTGATATGGACAGCAATGCTTTGAAGGCAATATTGGTGTTAAAGGGAATGCGAGTCGATGACCTTATCAGAAAATTGAAAGAGAATCAAGGATTAAACCTAAGTAAGAGTGCGTTTTATCGGAAGTTGAAGGGGAAGTGTGAGTTTGACAGAAGGGAAATTCTCGCAATTTCCAAAGAGTTGAAAATCGGGCCGGAAAAAATGATGTCAATTTTTTTTAATGAAAAAGTGTCGTAAAAGATACTTTGTTTTGGAGGGATAGAAATTGAACATCGCCATATTAGAAAAAGCCCTCGATTCCGTCGTAGACGAGGCGGTGTCCGAGATTGCGAATCAAGCCCGTTCGCTGAACGAAGCGCTCGAACTAACTCGGAAAATGATTTGGATCAACAGCAATCCCGCCCTTATTGGATTGGTTCAAACCCAGGTCATTTTCCGACTCGGGGAAGAATTCCGACCGAAACCGAAATTGGTGGAGCCGGAGCCGGAAATCATGACATTCGACGTCGAGGACATCGCAAAGCGATTGAAGATCAGCAAGGAAACCGTAAAGAAGCGGTTGCGCAATGGCGAAATCGAGGGATATCGCCAGGGGCATCACTGGCGGGTACATCGCGACAAGCTTCTCGATTACGAGCGTCGATTAATGGGGGCGAGCGGATAACGAAGGCCGCCGAAAGGAGCAATTATTCAATGAAAACCTACATCGTCCGTTTCCACCATCCCCGGCACGGTTCCGTATTCGCGGAGATCGTCGCCGGTTCGCACTTCGACGCCGAGTCGGATTTCGAGAGCCGATTCGCGCAACGAATTATCTCGATTCACGAGAAGCCGGCTCATTGGGGGCCGTGACATGACGAAGGTTAAATGGGCAACATCGACACCAAAGTCGTCCAAGGTAATCAAGGTGGAAATAGACCATTGGTGGATGCGTGCGAGGATGCACAGGAACGAGATGGATACGATCGAGGAGTTTTTCCCTCATAGGGGCAGATACCGAGAACTATGGTCTGATCACTGGAAAAAGCGCTGCCATGCAGTACTGATGGCACAGACGCTACACGTCGAGCTGAGCGCCGCTGAGCGCAGAGAAGCCGGAGAGGAAGTGAGAACCCATGAGAATCAGTCGTAGGAGTTGGAGTGCGTTGACGCTTCGCGAAAAGCTGGCAATCATCAGCAACGCGATCACCATCAATAGGAGGAGGTGGAGGAAATGAACGTATCCTCGATCGTTATTTACTGGTTGTTGCTGAGCACGCTGGCGCTATTCCTAGTAATGCCGTTCCTGCGGATCGCCAAGCAAGCGGATGAGCGCGCCGAGGATTTGTGGGGAAACGAACGAGAATGAGGAAAAAGGAAATCGCCCCGTGAGCAGCTTTGAGGGAAGCGGCCCCGGGGCGAAATCGTCGCGAACTGATACATACCAACTACTTCCATTGTATCAGATTTCGCGGCAGGCGACAACGCTTTTGCCGAGCGTTATCGGGCTCGTAATGGGTATTATCTTTCCTGCGATGCACGCACGCGAAAGGAGATGGAAGATTAATAGACAGTCCGGCAGGGGGTGGCAACCCCTCGGATGATGCAGCAGGACGGACGTACCCCTACGGCACTATGATGCAGGGGGAGCCGATGTGAGGAGTTTCATTCGCGAAAAGAAGATTTACTGCGGAAAGCAGTACATGGAAGTGGACATATACCCGCTGACTCAGGCGGGGCAAATACCACGGAAGCGGGGGAAGAAGGAGAAAGTATCCGCCCCGAAGCAACGGAACCTGAACGACAAGAACGCCAAGAGGTTTTTCGTACAGCTCGTGAACACGAACTTTGGAGCGGATGATCTGCACGTAACCGTCACCTATGCCCGAGTACCGGAGACGATTGAGGAAGCGGAGCGGGAAGCGGCCAATTACATCAGGAGGATTGCGCATAAGCGGAAGCGGGAGGGACTGCCCCCGCTCAAGTACGTGCTTGTGACGGAGTACAGCACGAAAGCGGACAAGCCCATACGAATACATCATCACATCATCATGTCGGGCGGACTGGATCGGGACTCGGTCGAGGACTTGTGGCGTAGACCGCGGAAGCGGGGGCAGAAGCAGGGAAACAGGATAGGGTTCGCCAACGCAGACCGCTTGAAGCCGGACGAACATGGACTCGAAGCGCTCGCCCGCTATCTCATGAAGAACCCGAACGGACGGAAGCGCTGGAGCAGCAGCCAGAACCTCGAAAAGCCGGAGTGCCGGACCAACGACAGCAAATACACTCGAAGGCAGCTTGAACGGATCGTCCGGGATGAAATCGACAATCAGGCATATTGGACGAAGAAGTACCCGGATTGGGACCTCACGGAATGCAAGCCGGCATATAGCGAAATTACCGGATGGGCCGTCTACCTTAAACTTCGCCGGTCGCAGCCGGCCGACAAGGAGGGGAGAAAGCGTGAGAGCAGCAGACGAAATTGACCAAGAAATCCGAAATGTCGTTAAAGCGCTGGAGCGGGACGGGCTTTCCCGGGAGCAACGCGACCGCGGATGGAAACGGTACGACGAGTTGCAGGCGGAGGCGCAAGCAGCTTATCGCGGCGAAGCAGAAGCGTACATTCAGAGCATTCGCGGAACGCTTGAGTCCAAGGGCGCTAAAAGCCCGAGCCGGAAGCGGGCCTAATCAATTAAACCGAGGTGAGGTCAAATGAGGCACAGTAGAGCTAATAGAGGCATGGCCTTCGAGATGTTAATCGAACATTGTAACATGATGTACGAGATTCGGGAGATAGCAATCATCAACAAGCGGCCAACGCCGGTTAAGATCACGTCCGTAGTAGGGAATCGGGTGAACGGGATGCTGACCAAACCTTCGACGGTCGACTATGACGGTCATTATCAGCAACGCGGCGTAGCGTTCGAAGCTAAGTCGGTTTCTCAGGGAGATCGATTCCCAATTTCGAACCTCGAAAAGCACCAGTTCGATTATTTGGCCCGTGCGCATTACGTAGGCGGCGCAGTAAGTTTCATCATCGTCGAGTATCAGGCCGCAAGACGGACGTTCCTGCTTCCATACCCAACGCTAGAACGCATATGGAGATCGCAGTCGACGGCGATTAAGGGCAGTAAGAGCATCTATATAGCCGACATGGAGCGGGATGGGTTCGAGGTAAAGCCCGGGCGCGGGTTGCCGCTGGATTATCTGGCCGTCGTCGATGTCATTTGGGATATTCCGGGAGGTGAGGCGGGAAATGGTTAAGTACGAGGATAGCTGGTTCTCCACATTTGAAATGCCAGAGAAAACGGCGAACGCAGTCAAAGAGCAAAAGGAAAAAAGTATATTGTCCAAATGATCAAGCAGCCGAACGGGAATTACATCTTGCGGTATCGCGGAATGACGGAACTGGAGAAAGCTGAGAAAAGCCGCCAAGCCAAAATGAACAAAAATATCACGAATTAGGGAGTGATAAGGGCGATGAGACACCCGAAAACGCACATACTAAAATGTTGGACCGAATTTTTTCAGGCGGTTAAATCGGGAGCCAAGACGTTCGAGATCAGGTTAAATGATCGTGATTATCAAACCGGAGATACACTCGTGTTACAAGAGTTCATCCCGATGGGAGAACAGATCGGCGGCGGACAGTTTACGGGAGACAGGTTAATCCGAAGCATCTCCTATATGACCGATTGGGAGCAAAAACCCGGATACGTCGCCCTCGGCATTACGGATCAATGCGAAGCCACAAGGCTAAGAGACGACATCACCGAAGCAATCAGCATTTGGGAATACATGCAAATGGACGATGATCCGGAAAATACTATTGGGCGCGTGATCAATAAGCTCCGTGAAGCCCTCTCCTCTCCCCATAGAGAGGATGAAAGGAAATGTCCAATATGCAATACCAGCATTACAGGGTATTGCATCGTGAATAACCATTAATGCAAAAACGACCCATTATGTGCAGTAGGAAGGAGGGATCCGGAGTGAGTACAGTTTCGCCTCTGATATGGTTTGGCGGGAAGGGGAAGCAAGCGGAATACATCATCGGCAAAATGCCTGCCCATAAGGTGTATGTCGAGCCCTTCGGCGGAGCTGCCCATGTGATCGCTCAAAAGCCGCGAACAAACCACGAAGTATACAACGACATTGACGGTATCGTGGTGAATTTCATTCTCCAGTCTATCGAGAATACAGACGCACTCATTGAACGATGCGCGGTCATTCCGTACAGCAGAGAACTCTATGATCGATGGCGCAGAGAGGAATTGCCTCGGGATCCACTTGAAAGAGCAGTTCGGTGGTTCTACTTGAATAGATCGGCCATTTCCAAAGGAAACGCCGATGAAGTGCCAAAGACAGGTTGGCGACATAGCACAACATCAAGCCAAAATCCAGCTATGGGCTATGTGAATGCTTGCGAAAAAATTCGGACGTTCGCTAAGAGAATGCAAGGCGTGATGATTGAAAGGTTAGATTTTCGCGCTGTAATCGAAAAATACGACTCGGCCGAAGCGTTATTCTACGTAGACCCGCCGTATGTAGGTCGCGAAAAATTCTACGCCGGGGGATTCACTACGAAAGATCACTACGAGCTAGGAGAATTACTTAATTCAGCTCGCGCTAAAGTGATGATTTCGTATTATGACGATCCGATCATCCAAGAGATTTATGGTCACTGGAATGTAGAGAGGCGCGGGGCATTCAAGCAGGCTGTCGGTGGTCAAAATATTGGCGGCCAGGCAGAAGAGTTGTTGATCATGAACTATGAAATAAAGCAAACGACCTTGTTCTGAAGTTGCACAGTTCGAAGATTTTTTGAAGCAAAGGAGATGAACGGAGTCGTGAGATACATCAAACACGGATCGGCTGGTATACGAAAGGACGCATGGACGCATCGGCAGGACATGCTTCTGGCCGAAGTCGTATTGCGCGAGGCGGACGGGGCGGAACGCATTCCGACCGAAGCCTTCGCAATGGCTGCCCCGATTGTTGGACGAAGCGCATCTGCATGTCAGCAGCGCTGGAACAGTGAACTGAAGAGCAAGCATTGGGACTTGAGCGTCATCCAGTCAATTCCCGCCGATGAAGAACCGATATCGGGAGCACAGCACGAGACGAAGGAAGAACCTGTAAAGCACGATCCGGTCGAACATCCATCGCATTACACGAAAGGCGGAATAGAGACGATAGATTTCATCCGCGCCAAATTGAGCAAGGAAGAGTTTGTCGGCTACTGCCGAGGGAACGTACTCAAGTACCTGAGCAGAGGTCCGCATAAGGGCGGCGTTGAGGATTATCGAAAAGCGAATGTATACCTGGAATGGATGATCGAGGCAGCGGAGGCGACGTCATGACGAAAGAGCCTGTGAGCAAAAAGCGTAAAGCAATATGGGACAAGTCCGGGGGGCTGTGTTGGTACTGCGGAACGACCCTGCCGGAACGGGGGTGGCACGCCGACCACTTTGAGCCGCTTGGAAGACGGCCGATCCTAATCAACCGTGAATACCAAAAAAATGAATCCGGAAGGATAGTAGGGTTTACGGAGGCGGAAGAAAAAAGACCGCCATCCCATCCGGAGCGCGACAATCTTGAAAATCTAGTTCCGGCATGTCAGAGCTGCAACACGTTAAAAGGCATGGGCAGCATCGAAGGGTTCCGACGTCAGATCGCCCAATTCATCAACAGCCTGAACCGGTACACCAATCAGTACAAGATAGCCAAAAAGTACGGACTCGTTCAGGAAATCGATAAACCGGTCACATTCTGGTTCGAGAGACGGGAGGGGATATACCATGACCCAGGCGGAACGGGACAGGAACATCGGATTCAACTGGGAGCGGGCATTCCCGATTATTGAAGATGCTTTAGGATTCAAACTGCGGGCATGGCAAAAACACTACCTTCATACAGGGCAGGGCATGCCTAATGGTCGAATGAACGGGCGAACAACCGTGTATTGCATCCGCTTGGCGCTAACCTACGTAAAGCCAATCAAGATCGAAGACATCGGAACCCATCGTGATGAGGAACACGGAAGCCAGTACGTGAGATGGTTCCGTAGCAGGTTTTTGGATATCCAGCACATGTTAAAGAGAGCCGGGCTTCCGGTTGTCGAGATCCTGCGAACTGGAGCGGGTGATACGCCATAATCAGTGGATTATATACGATAATCCTTAATGACGTGGAGCAAGGAACCATCTATCTGCCGGACGTTCATAAGTACATGGATGACTTTTTCGTAGATGTCGACTACGACGTCAACAAGCGGAAGAAGACAATTCACATCAAAGCATCACCTGAAGAGATGAAGGCAATCGAACTATACCGGTATCATCATTATCCGGCAGGGGATTGAAAAGGGGAGAGGGAGGGAAAGCCGATGATCATGAGTGAATACAAGGACACGATAATAGAACTGGACATTCTGCAGGATCTGCGGGCTGATCTCGTAAGGCAACTAGAACAACAACATCGAATAGTGTGGACAGGGATGGCACCTTCCGCGCCGATGCCGGCGCACGTTCCGCTGGACAAAGCTCTCTCCAAGTACGATAACGTCGTCGAGAGATTACGAGCGATCGAGAGCGAGATCGGAATGAAAAGGAAGCTTATTCAAGGGATTGACGAGAAGCTATCGAAGCTTAACGGACTGAATCATACGATCGGATACAAGCGTCTCGTAGAAGGGAAGAGCCTAAAAGAAATAGCCGATGAAATAGGGTATTCATACAGCCATGTAAGAAATGTGATGTCGGGGGCGAAAGTACAATCATAGTACAATGATATTGAAAAATCCTGATATACTCGTAGTATGTGAAGGCTGCATCCAAACGGGTGCGGCCTTTCTTTATTGGAGCTGATGAAATGGCAAGGCATCCCGAGATATACGCCGATCCACAATGGCCGAAGGCGAGGAAGTACGTTATCGCCAGGGCAAACGGGTTATGCGAGGAATGCGGCCGGAATGGAAGAGTTACGAAGGGGCGCGAGGTCGACCACATTATCGAGCTGACGGACGAGAATAAGCATGACTGGAACATCGCGTACAACCCGGACAACCTTCGCTTACTTTGTTCGCCGTGCCACAATCACCGCCACCAACGGAGCATAGGTCTACAGGACTTCGTGACTCCGATAAGATTGGAGGAATGATGGGGTTGGAGATTTGGAAGGACATTCAGGGATACGAAGGAATGTACCAGGTCAGCGACTTGGGGAGGGTAAGAAGCCTTAACAGAATTGATTGCGCCGGACGCAGGTTGAAGGGCACGCTGATGAAGCTATCGAAAACCCGTGGAGATTATCTAATGGTCGGGCTGACGAAGAACGGGGAAACAAAGCTGTTCAGGATAAATCGCTTGGTAGCGATGATGTTCATTCCGAATCCGAACGAATTACCTGAAGTCGGGCATGATGACGACGATAGACAAAACAATAGAGTTCAAAACCTATACTGGACAGATCGTTCGGAGAATTGCACACACAACGATAGGCATAAGAGGGTTGGCGAGAAGATTGGGAAGGCTATCATTGGCGAATCAAGTTGTTCAGTCATTCGTTTCAAATCGTCACTTGAAGCGGAGAGGAATGGATTCAATTCATCCGCCATCCGAAATTGCCTGACCGGGAGATCGCGCACACATAATGGTTACACTTGGAGTTATGCGTAACGCCAATATGAGAAAGGAGCGAACAGAATGAAC
This sequence comes from Cohnella sp., assembly GCF_041640265.1. GTDB lineage: Bacteria > Bacillota > Bacilli > Paenibacillales > Paenibacillaceae > Cohnella. Next base: position 32,103 of record NZ_JBEQAP010000044.1, on the reverse strand, counting down.
TGGAACATGGAACGCTGGAACGTCGATAGAAAGCTTGAGTATCTGTCCCACCTGATCGAGCTTCGGGATAGCATAAAGGGGAATGAGGATCGCGACACACTAAACGGTCGGATCAAAAGGCTTACAGATAGCATCGAGATAGATTTGGGCATCGAGAAAAAAATCGATGGCAGACACAGCTTCGCCATTCCCGATACTATTGTTACGCTTAAAGCTCATGAGCCTTCGATTGTAACCAACGCGTTAAGGGATCGACTTGACCTGATCAACAAGCAGCCGCACCGAGAAGATGAATCGAGGTATCGCGAACAAATCGAATTGCTGATTCGAAAGTTTGAAGGAAAAGTTTTCTGAAAAAATTTAAATCCCCCCCGGGTCTGAAAAAATTTTTCGGGTTTGGGAAACCGCAAAGGGGAGCTTCACATTTACTCGCGGGTTTTTCCGCGTATGACCCCCCTCCCCCTCGAAAGGAAGTGTGGACGTGAAAACGAACGAGTTCGACAAACTTCAAAAAATTTCCAATGAGCAATCGGCGGAAGAGTGGGAAGAACGCCTTCGGTTGACGCCGGAAGAGATTGCCAAGCGCGAAGCGGCCGCACAAGTCGAGGTAGAGCGGGAGCGTCATCGCTTGAGACTCGAAGAACTGGCGGCACAGCGGCAAGCTGAAGCCGCGAAAGAGGAAGAAGCACGCAAGCAGGTCGAGAAGGAGAAGAAGGCGCGGAAGCGAAGGCTTGCGAGTGAAGTGAAGCGCCTGCGTGAGAGTTACAACGACTTGCCTCCCGACCTGATGCGCGTTGCGGAAGGGCTGATCCAGCGGGCGGCATTCATGCGCCTAACGTTGGAGGATTACGAACGGGACATCGAGGATAATGGTTCCGTGGAGATGTTTCAGCAATCTCCGAATGTTCCGCCGATGCAACGAAAGCGGCCCGTCGCTGAATTGTACAACACGATGAACAAGAACTATCAAAGCATAACCAAGCAGCTCGCCGACCTGGTACCTCCCGCGCCGCCAGTCCCGAAGGCTCCACCTCCCAAGGACCCTTTCGAGCAATTGTTAGATAGAGGGCGCGAGGGTAATGGCGGCTAATGTACCGCAGTATATTGCCGATTGGCACGACTACGTAGCGCGGGAGCCGCAGAAGCACAGCAAGGACATTAAGAAGCTGAAGAAGCTCGTCGAAAAGCTGCTGAAAAGCAAAACGGTATGGTACGACCCCATCGATGTGGATGCCTTCATTGTGTTTTGCCGCATGGTGAAGCATCGTGAAGGCCGATGGGCCGGCCAGCCGTTCGAGCTGTCGATCGAACAGAAATATATCGCCGCCTGCATATTCGGATTCAAAATGATGGACGAGGAAATCGGAGTCGTGGTTCGCTACTTCCGAGAACTCGTCCTTTTTGTTGCCCGGAAATGGGGGAAATCGACGTTCATTTCGGCGATCGCGAACTTCCTGCTGATGGCCGACAATGAGCCGGCCGCACAAGTCTGGTGTCTCGCGACCATGAAGACGCAGGCGGCGATCGTTTACGAGAATGCGAAGGCGTTCCTGCAATCGAGCCCGATCCTGACGCCTGAAGGCGAGCCGCGGAAGCATTGGCGGACGAAGCGGGACAAAGACAACACGGAAATGCTGCTCTTCCCGAAAATGAACAGCTTCATGAAGGCGGGAAGCAAGAACAGCGAGAACCAGGACGGTCTAAACCCGCACGCCTATGTCATCGATGAGCTACACGCAATCAAGAACCGGAACACCTATGACGTGTTTTCGTCTGCCCAGGGAGCAAGAACGCAACCGCTCGGCGTCATCATTTCGACGTTCGGGTTCGTGCGGGAAGGAATCTTCGATGCGATCCTCGATCGCTGTTTGAAGGTGCTCAATGGCAAGAGCGACGAGCGAATATTCCCGATGATCTTCCGAATTGACGATGACGACGACCCGGCGGATCGCTCCTGCTGGATCAAGGCGAACCCGGGTCTTGGTGATCATCCGACCATGAGTTACTTGGAAGGCGAGTACAAAAAGGCCATGGAAGACCCGGCGCAGCTCCCGTCCTTCCTGGCGAAGCATCTTAACCGCGCATCCGGGTCGAGCGTTGTTTACTTCGATGCCCATCAGGTGAACCGGTGCGCGGTCGACATGACGGTCGATATGATCCGGGACAAGTACGCGGCCGGCGGGGTGGACTTAGCCGAGACGACGGACCTGTGCTGTGCGACGGCGCTTGTTCCGATCGGCGGAAAGCTCCGCGTGTTCCAGAAGTATTTCGTCGCCCGGCAACGCATCGAGCAGAACAGCAAAGCGGACAAGATGGCTTACGAGAGCTTCACGCGAACCGGAGCGGGAGATCCGCTGAACAAGGAACTGCTGCATATCTGCGAGGGGGCCATGGTCAAGAAGTCGGACGTCACCGCATGGTTCGTGGAGCTGGCCGAGAAATACGACGTCACCTTTTGGAAGATCGGGTTCGACCGCTGGCACGGCGGGGACTGGGTGGACGAGATGGAGCAAAACGGATTCCCGAAAGAGGATGCCAGCGAGCGCGGGGTGACGTTCCCGATTGCTCAAGGTTCCAAGTCGCTCAGCCAGCCCATGAAAGAGACGCGGGCTTTGTTCGAGGACGGCATCGTCGAGTATAGCCGGCATAACGGGTTATTCCGCTGGTGCGTCACCAACACGGCCGCCAAAATCGACACGAACAACAATATTCAGCCGAACAAGTCTAAGAGCAGGGCACGTATAGACGGTTACGTATCCTTTTTGCTCGCCTACATTGCCTATAAGAAGGTCGAGGACTTGTTCGCAGAATACCAGCCGTGAGGGAGGTGAAAAATTTGGGGTTTTGGAAGAGGCTTAAAACGATCGGCCGCAAGCAGGAGACGATAACCGCCGCGCAGATCATCGATTTACTGAACCGGGGAACGCCGCTCATGGGTTTTGGTCGGCAGCTCTACGACATTCCGGAAGTGCGGACGGCGATCAACTTCATCGCCGAGAAGGTGGCAAGCGTGCCGTTTTACCATGCACGCGCGGACACTGACGGGAATGTCAAGACGGAGCACAGGAGCAAGATCCAATATGTGCTCGGCATCCGGGCGAATCAGTACCAGGGGCCGCAAGTCTTTTGGACCTACGTCATTACGAGGCTGCTGCTCTCCAACAACGTCTATATCTTCCCGGATTGGGACGACGCCGGCCAGCTTCGCGGACTCTATGTCCTGCCGTTTACAACGCATGAATTTTTCGACGCACCGAACGGCGAGGTCGGGATAAAATTCCCGGCTGCGGGCGGGGGATACGATTTCCACTACAGCGACATCGTGCATCTGCAGCGATTCCCGACGCAAAACGGAGGGGCGCGCAAACAGGCGACACGGGGGTATGTGGAAATCGTCGACACGATGCAGGAGCAGGCGGTCAAGGACAGCAAGAACAGCCAGCGCATCGCGGCGCTACTGATCAACAAAGCGCAGCTCAAGTCATCGGACCAGAAGAAACGTTTGGAAGAGTTCAAGGAAACGTTCCTCACGGCCGAAAACACGACGGGCTTCGGCATGATCGGTCCTGATTATGAAGTGAAGGACTTGAACCTGAAGTCGACGCCGCTGAACAAGGAACTGCTCGAATCGATCGTCAATTATCTGTACGTCTATTTCGGCGGCAGCCGCGAGATTTTCACACATACGGCGACCGAAATCCAGCTCAGTCAATTCGTCGTGAATACGATCCTGCCGTTCATCTATCAAATCGAAGAAGAGCTGACCTACAAGCTCTTCAGCCTGAACGAGATCGGGCACGGCAACAAAGTGCAATCGGAAATGGCTGATCTTGAAATTACCACGATAGCCGCCAAGACGACGTTCTTCAAAGAGATGATGTTCGGCGGCGTCATGACACGGAACGAAGTCCGGCGGCGAATCGGCTTGTCTCGCGGTCCGGCTGAGCTGGACAAGTTCATGGAAAGCAAGAACTTCCAGACGCTCCCTCCGGGCGACTACACGGTGAAAGGTGGTGAGACAACCAGTGGAACAGAATCCGAATAAACGCTCGCCATTGACGCAGCGCTCCAAGAAACGCGTAAATTTTGACGAGGAAAAATCACGGTTCCGAGCCGTCACCGAAGAAGTGGACGGCGCAGAGGTACGGAAACTGCGCGGCTACCCCATCCTGTTCGACGTTCCTGGAAGGCCGTATCGCGGAAGCATGTGGGTCGAGAAGATCGACAAGAACGCGCTTGCGGATGTGGACCTATCGAACATCGTCATCCTCATTGATCATAATACGACCTGGGCTCTCGGCCGGAGCGGGAAAAACATGAACGCGACCGTCGACGACACGGGTCTTTTTGTTGACGTCACGCTCGGCAATACCTGGATCGACGATTACATCTATGACCGGGTGCAGCGCGAGATCATCGACAGCATGTCGTTTTGGTTTGATTCCCAAGCCGTCATCGCGTCGGATTGGGACAATAAAATCGATTACGTCATGAAGATCAACGAGATTTACGAGGTGAGCATCGTCGTATTCCCGGCGTATGACGAGACTGTCATCATCGCAGCCGACGGCGAAGCCGAAGATCCCGAGCCGGAGACGCCGGAAGAGGATGAAGCATTGAAAGCGGCTTTACAAAATCTGATAGAGCAACTTTAAGGAGGGCTTATCCATGAAGATTTCCCAGAAGGAGGCGGCCGAACTGCGCCGCGAGAAAGGCGAACTGGAACAAAAGCGTCTGACGCTGAAGGCAAAGGCGAAGAACCACCGCAGCGCATCGGCGGAAGAATTGCAAACGACGGCCGATGAGCTGCGGTCCATCGGCGAGCGTATCGACGAAATCAACGAACAGCTTGTCGATGCGCCTGAGACCAACCAAAGAGGAGGATTGCAACGCATGAAGACAACCGAAATTACGGAAGAAAACTTCCGCAGCTCCGAAAAGTACCGCGACGCCTTCTTCCGCTCCTTCATCAACCGCCGGGTCGCGGAGGAGGACGCGGAAATCCTGTCCTACGGCAAGCGGGCCATTACCGACATGAACGGCGGCAGCGTATCCAGCGGCGCGGAATATCTCGTGCCGAAGACGACGCTGGACGTGATCAAGTCGATCATCACGAAATACGGCCAAATCTACGCAGCCATCACGAAATACGGCTTCGAGGGCAATGTCTCGATTCCGATCGGTACGGCCGGAGCCCCGACGGCGAACGCCGACGGCACGGTCACGCTGAACTTTTCGTTCACGGAAGTGTCGATCGCGCAAGAAGCCGTCGTCGCGACGATCAAGATCAAGAACCTGCTGCTGAAGAACAGCATTTCCGCGTTGGAAACGTATCTGGCGACCGAGATGGGGAAATATCTCGGAACCTATCTCGACAACGCCGTGCTCAATGGGGACGGCGGTACGTTCACGGGTATCCTGTCGTCCATCACGGCCGCGCCGTCGGCGAAGCAAACCTATTCGGACATGGACTGGTCGACGCTGATGGACATCGAGGCCGAGGTCGACAGCCCTTACGGCGACGACGCCGTGTTCGTGATGCGTCGGAAGACGTTCTTCAAACGTTTCCGCAAGATGACGGACGCCAGCGGCCTCCCGATCGCGACGTCGATCCCGGTCATCACCGGAAACGGAAAGACGAAATTCGTACTCGATGGACACGACGTCATCTTTACGACGGCGATGGTCGAAGACGACATCCTGTTCGGAGACCTGAATCAGTACGTCGTGAACGAGTCGCAAGAGATCACGATCGAGTCCTCGACCGAAGGCGACGACGTGTTCGGCAAGGACCAAACGATGTGGCGCGGTAAGGTCTATGCGGGCGGTAAGCCGCTGTTCGCGAAGACGACCTTCACCTACTGGGGTTACGAAGCTGATCCTGGAACCTAAGAAAGGGTGAGTCAAATGGCGAGAACCAAGAAGACGGAGGGGCTGCCTGCGCAGCCTCTTGAAGGCGTAGACCTTTCGATGGGTCCAGACAAGACGGTCATCGCGTGGAAGGCAACGCGCCCGCTCACGGTCAAGGAGCATGAGAGCATTTCCGCGAAGCTGAGGGCGGAAGCCAAGGCGACGGGGCTGAACATCCTGTTCGTACCGTACTCGGTGGAGGTTGGCGACGATGCCCCTGAGCAATGACGAGTTGCTGCAAAAAGTGAAGGAGGGCTTGGGACTTGGTGGGGATTATCAGAACCACACCTTGCTACCGAAAGTGCTCGCCGCAAGGGGCTATATGCTGAACGCCGGAGTTACGCTGGAACAACTCGAAAGCGACCTGGGGATTGCAACGCTAACGGTCGGGGCGAATGACTTATGGAACCTGACGTCGGGAGAAGTGAAGTTCTCGGAAGCTTTCAACCTCATACTGCTACCGCAGCTCATGGCCGTAAGCATACCAGAGGGTTGATCATGTGGAAACCGAATATTCAGCAAATGACCACGCCGATCCGAATCAAGCGCCGGAAAGAGACGAACGTCAACGGCGCGCCGAAGGTCTCTTTTGAGGATGCGGAACCGCCGATCGCTTACTGCAACTGGAAGAGCCGCGGCGGAACGGAGAGCACACAGTCCGGCACCCTCGTCGTGGACGATACGGCCGAAGTCGTGATGTGGTTCCGACCGGACATTTCCAAACAGGATCAGGTATGGCTTTACGATGACCCGAAACAAGCCTACGACGTCATTAGCGTGCCTGAGAACGTCGAAATGCGGAATCAGTTCCTTATCCTGAAGGTCAAACGCCGGGCGGTGAATGCGTAATGGCGAGATCCTATGGACGCAATGCGCTGCGTGGCGGGGTCAGCCTCGGCTTGTCCGGGCTGGACGAATACCTGAAGCGGATCGAGCAAGCCGGGAAGAACGCGGAAGACGCCGTAATCATGGCGATTGAGGAGTCCTGCGAAATCGTCCGGGCGGACATGGTAGCCGGAGCGGAACGTCATCGGAACAGGGGCGAAGTTGTCGAAGCGATCGCCGTATCTCCCGTGACGAAGGACGGATACGTCTATTCCGCGGCGGTCGGCATCGACCTAAACGAGCATCCGGAAGCCTTTCACGGCATCTACCAGGAATACGGCGACGCGCATTCGCCTGGGTTCCCCGATCCCTTCGTTCGCCCCGCCTTCGACAACAACAAGAACAAAGTCAAGAAGAAGCAGCGCGAAATACTGAAGCGGGAGGGGATGCCGATTGATTAACCTGTACGCCCACGTATACGGCACGCTGTCGGCCCTCGGCTATCCCGTACGGGAGCAAGGGACGTATGCCCCGGGCGACGAACTGCCCGAAACGCACGTCACGTATTTTTTCGTCGACAGCCCGAACGACAGCCACGCGGACAATGAGCCGACCAGTACGACGACCCGGATACAGGTTGCGCTTTACAGCCGAGATCCGGAAATCAAGCAAGCGGCGAACGCCACCCTGAAGGACGTCATGCTGCCGGCCGGCTTCCTGCGTGTCGGCGGCGGCGATCTGCCTTACAACACCGCGACCGGCCATTATGGCTTTCGCTGTGATTTTCGATTCTATGACATGGAGGATTGATCAACTTGGATAAAAAGTATGGAGAGTTCGTTGGCGTCAAAAACCTGCACTACGCCATCATCTCGCAGGACGATGAAGCGGGGTATGTCGCGAACGCACCCGTCTATCTGGCCCCGGCTGCCGAAATCGCGGGCGAAGCCGAAATCAACAACACGCCGACGTATTACGACAACAAGCCCGGGTTTAACTACGTGTCCGAAGGCGTGACAACGCTGACGATCACGGTTTCCGGCGTACCCGCGCGCCTCATGGCGATCCTGCTCGGCAAGCACTTCGACGAGGCCAGCGGACGCGTCTACGACAGCGGGCAGCCGAACCCTCCGAACGTGGCGATCGGCTTCGAGTACGGCGTCGGCCCGCGTGAAAGCCGCCTCTATTGGTATCTCGCCGGTACGTTCTCCGGCGGCGCGGAAGAAGCGGCCACAAAATCCAACGACGTCGACATTCGGACGTATCAGCTTACGTATACGGCCGTTGCCACGACTCATGAATGGGACTTCGGCGGCGAACTTACGGCGTTGAAGCGTGTATTCGGCGACACGGCGGATGACGCCTTCGACAAGGCCGGCTGGTTCGCCCAAGTGCAGACACCGGATGCGTCCGGCACACCGCCAGCGCTCGCGCTATCCAGCATCGTTCCGGCAGACTTGGCGACATCGGTCGCCGTCGACTCGACGATCGTCCTGACGTTCAGCAACCGGATCGCTTCGGACGCCGTGAACGTGCTCAACGCAGATTCGGGAGACATCGTGACGGCCGCACGTTCGTGGGATACCGCCGGAAAAGTGCTCACGCTTACGCCTAACGCAGATCTGGACAACAATACGCGGTATATTATCACGGTGAGCGGCGTGAAAGACGTATACGGCCAGGAGCTGGCGGCGTCGACCTCAGAGTTTACCACGGCCGCCTAATCAAACAAGCGCAACAGGGCGGGGGATTTCCCGTCCTGTTTGCCATTTCAGGGAGGATCAATCATGGCAAAGCCAATTTTCGTCAATTTCACGGACCATAACGGAGATGTGGTCAAGACCTATACAACGGTATCGATCAAAACAGGCATGATGGACAAAGTATTTGACTTGGCCGAAAGGGCCGAAGAACTCGAAAAGAAACGGGAAATCAAGGAAGTCAGGGTCTTCTATGGCGACCTGAAAGCCTTGATCGTCGATCTTTTCGGCCGTCAGTTTACGTTCGACGAGTTGAACGATAATGTCGACCAGGACGAACTCATGGCCGTACTCGGCCGGCTCGTTGGCCGGATTTCCGGAGGAATGCGAAAAAACTAGCTCCGGGGGATCAACCGAAAGACGATTCCCCGGCCAGTTACCGAGCGTCGCTAGTCGGGATGAAATGGAACATATTCAAGGCGTTGAAATGGTCGCTCCATGAGATCGACGAAACCGATTTCGATAATCTGATTGCGTTCATCACTTTCAAGCAGGAAAGTGACCCGAACACGCGCATCATTAACGGCAAGACCTACCACAGGGCGTCCAAGCCCCCATCCTGGCTATAAGGCGGTGAGACAATGGCAGGAGAAAACGACCTTGGCGGTCGCGTAGGACTCGACATATCTGAGTTTCGCGCGAACGTGAACGAATTGAATAGGCAAATCCGCGTCGTGGATTCTGGATTCCGCGCCGCCGCTGCCGGGATGGACGATTGGAGCCAATCGCAAGAGGGTTTGCAGCAACGTGTCACGGCACTGAACCAAATCACAGAATTACAGGCGCAAAAGGTTGCGAACCTGACGGAGATGTACGAGCGTGTCGCAGCGGAGCAAGGCGCAAACAGCCGAGCAGCTCAGGAACTGCTGGTAAGGCTGAATCGGGAAACCGAAGTCCTGAACCAGCAGCGCCGAGAACTGCGGGACGTGACTGAACAACTTGGCAACTTTGGAGCAGAACAGGAGTCGGTGGCCGACAGCGCGGACGAAGCGACGGGGGCGCTCGGGAAGATGAGCGGAGCCCTTGGGGAGATTGGCAAGGTGACGGCTAAGGCGGCCGCGGCCGGCATCATCGCGGTCGGTGTAGCGGTGGCCGGAGCGATCGGCGGCATCGTCAAGTTTGCGGACGACTCTACCAAGGCATTTAACAAATTCCAGGCGCAAACCGGAGCGACAGCCGAAGAGATGGCGGAGTTCCGCGACGTCGCCCAAAATATCTATGCCGCCAACTTCGGGGAGAGTATCGACGATATCGCGGCGTCGATGGCGATCGTTAAGCAGACGACCGGACAAGTCGGAGACGCGCTCGAAGAAACGACCACGAACGCTTTAATGCTCCGCGACACGTTCGAGTTCGAGGTCGCGGAAAGCGTTAATGCCGCGAACTCCATGATGAAAGCGTTCGGGATCACGTCGGAGGAAGCCTATACGCTGATCGCCCAAGGCGCGCAGAACGGGGCAAATAAAAACGGGGATCTGATAGACGTTCTGAACGAGTATTCCGTTCACTTCGCCCAGCTCGGACTGGACGCCGAACAATTCACGAATGTCCTGATTCGCGGAGCTGAGTCCGGCGCGTTCACAATTGATAAGGTCGGCGACGCCGTGAAAGAATTCGGCATACGATCAAAGGACGAGAGCAAAGCGAGCGCGGAAGCATTTCAGGCGCTAGGGCTAAATGCGGAGCAGATGTTCGCCGCGTTTGCAGCCGGCGGACCGGAGGCAAAAAAGGCGTTCTCGACGGTCATCGATCGACTTGAGGACATGGAAGACCCGCTGAAGCAAAACCAAGCAGGTGTCGCGCTCTTTGGCACGATGTTCGAGGACCTTGGCGTCGAGGCGATTGCAGCGCTCGGTGACGTCAATGGCGCGGCTGACATGACAGGGGACACCCTGAAAAAAATCTCCGAAATCAAATACAACGACCTCGGTTCGGCCTTTGAGGGGTTGAAGCGTCAAGCGCTCGGCGCGTTGAAGCCAGTCACGGACAGCGCGACCAATATGATCAGCGGCATCGTCTCCGGTATACAAAATGGGGATTGGGCGTCCGTCGCGACAGCGGTCGCGACAGGCATCGCGGATATGGCGGGCCAGCTCGCCGAAATGCTGCCGGATCTATCCAATATCGCAACGACGATTATCGGTTCGCTCGCGGGGGCGATTACGGCCGCAATTCCGACGGTGCTCCCTGCCGTTGTGGAGACCGTCATCGCGCTCATTACGACGATCGTCCAAGTCATATCCGACAACGGCCCAATGCTGATTACGGCAGCCGTACAGGCGATCATGACTCTGATCGAGGGGATTGTAAGTGCGCTTCCCGAGCTCGTCAAGGTCGCGATCGAGCTGATTAAAACGCTCGCAGAAGGCATCATCGACGCGCTGCCGGGTCTGATCGACGCAGCGGTCGAAATCATTCTGACGCTCATCGACGGTATTCTTGACTTGCTGCCGGAACTCATTCCGGTCGCGCTGGAACTCATCATCACATTGGCCGAAGGGATCATTAATGCATTACCTGCACTGATCGCTAAAGTGCCGCAGATCATCGAGACGATTGTCAAAGTGATTACGCAAAACCTACCGAAGATCATCGACGCTGCGTTGCGAATCATTATGGCGCTGACCAAAGCGATCCTGAACAATCTGCCGCTAATCATCGAATCTGCGATTAAGATTATTGCAGCTCTCGTAAGTGGCATTGTACAGGCGATTCCGACGCTAATCAACGTCGTGCCGCAATTATTTTCGGCGTTGCTCAAAGCGTTCAAGGAAATCAAGTGGCGAGATTTAGGAGTAAATCTGATTAACGGCATTATCGACGGCGTAAAGAGCGCCGCCAAGAACCTTGCGAACAGTGTGGTAGATGCCGCCAAGGACGCGCTAAACCGGACAAAGGACTTCCTGGGCATCCGATCCCCGTCCCGCTTAATGCGAGACGAAGTCGGAATTCAAATCGGCGCAGGTATGGCCGAAGGGATTGCAGACAGCGCGAAACAGGTAAATGCAGCCATGCGGGCCATAAACGCCGACATATCGGGCGGGATACCAGAAATGCGGACGGAAAAAGCGGGAGCGGGCAACGTCGAGAACAATTTCAATTTCGCGGGGCTGTTCGCCGGCGCTCACATCGTCATCCAAAGCGACGACGATTACGAGACGATCGGAGATAAAGTCATTCGCACGCTGACGGATAAGGTCTCCCGGAATGGACGCGGAGCCGGTCTCAATCCGGCATAGGAGGGGTTACTTTGGTTGTTGCATCTATCGGCGGCGTTCGGCCGTCGGAAATCGGGCTTCAGGTGCTCAGGGAATCGGAGCGACCCGTCCTGCCGGACACGCGGGACCGGATGCTCACGATTCCGGGGCGTAACGGCGCTTGGGACTTCGGGTCAGACCTGGAGCCCAAGCGTTTTAATTTGGATTGTGCCTTTATGACGCCGGGAGCCAGAACGCTCCAACAATGCGTCGAGACGTTGGCGCGCCTGCTGCTCGATCCCTACGGTAGGCCGCGTACCGTCGAGTTAATCTTTTCCGTGACGCCGGACCGGTCCTATCAAGTGCGGTATTCCGGCTCCATGCCGATATCCAGACTTGTCGGCATGGGTCGCTTCACGCTGCCGTTAATCGCGGTAGACCCATTCTCCTACCAAATTGAGCCGATCTTAGATAGCGACGTCTTGCTCGACAGCGACGTGCGACTAGACGGGGAGATATACGGGTTCCCAGGCGTCACCAGCGGTTCAACGGTCAATGTACCCAATAAAGGGGACTTCATCGTCCGTCCGTACATCACCGTCGAGGGGAGTTTCGGCAATCTCGCGATAACCTCCGGTGGCAAGACCTTTTACTATACCGCGCCGATCAGCAACAAGACGCTCATCATCGACGGCGAGTCGCTCACGGTAGAAGTCGATGGAGTGAACATGCTGCACATGGTCGCCGGAGACTTTATCGAACTCGCACCGGGAGACAACGCGGTTACGGTATCCGGGGCCGGGCTTGCTTGCGACATTGAATTCGACGTGTCACCACGATACTTATAGGAGGAATCCGCAATGCAGTATCCAACGGGCAGTTACCGGCTCCGGCAAGCTTACCCCTTGTGGAACGCGAACGACCAAGAGCTTAAGCAGGAGATTACAGACCACAAGAACGCGAAGAACAATCCGCATGAGGTCACGGCGGCTCAGGTCGGCGCGGAAACGCCAGCAGGAGCGCAGGCAAAGGCAAACGCCGTACAGACCAATCTGGACGACCATGAGGCTGATATGGTGGCACACGTCACAGAGGCCGAGCACAACAAGCTTACAGGCATCCAAGCGGGGGCCGAGGTCAATCAGAACGCTTATTCTATTGTCTCAGTGCCCGGACAATCCCTACTGGCTGCCGATAACAAAATGTCCATGCTCAAGCTCAAGAATGGCGTCGGAATTGAAATCGTAACGAATCCGACCACCAATGAGGTCGAGTTTAACGCCACGGGCGAGGCGCTCCCCGGACCGCACGGCCCATCCCACGATCCGTTTGGCGCAGATCCAATTCCCGCACTTGTCCAAGTCATCGACGACGTGGCCAACCTTGCGGGAGCCGGCAGGACGACAGAAACGGTCAAGGGCAACGCCGACGCGATCGCTACGGTCGCCGCCGATGTGGTCGACCTGGACGCCGACCTTGCTGCACAAAAGGCGGATTTTACTCAGTTTGAGACGGATTTTGCGAAAGAAGTTGCTCCAGTCTTTAATGTCAAAGGATATGGAGCTAAAGGAGACGGAGTAACAGATGATACAGCGGCATTCCAAGCGGCTATAGATGCAGCTAAAGTAGTAGGAGGAACAGTTTTTGTTCCTGCCGTATTATTTTGGTATAAGATCACAGACACCCTAGATGTCCCATTAGCCGTTAGAATCGTCGGTGATAATTCCACATTCAATGGTTCATCAATTATGAAGTTTTATATGGATGATAAACCTACAACCTCGCCAGCAATTAAAATTCACGGCGTTGATAATGTGCAGTTAGAAAATCTATATTTCTTGAATGCACAAACGGTTAACCGCGTCGGTGTACACATCGACGGTTCAGTTAATAACAATTCATTCGTATCTTGTAAACATATTATTTCCAGTGGTTGGACTCAAGCATTTAGGGTGCGAAATACATGGATTGTGCAATTCCGTGATTGTTATGCCAAGGCATCTACAGACGGTTTTACTGTATCCGGAGGCACAATCACTACATGTCTGTTTGATCACTGTTATGCCGAGAGTTGCACAAATAATGGTTACTTCTCAAGCGGATCACACTACACGACGTTTATAAGTTGTGCTGCAGATTTTTGTTTGACAAGCTACTCAATATGGTCAAGCGACGCCGTGAGTATGGTTGGGTGTGGAAGTGAAGGGGCTATATCGACAGCAATTAGTATCCTTTCATCTACGGTCATTATTGACGGATTCACATCCGTTGGCAACGGGACAGACACAGACGCCAATACAGCGTCAATTCTCAATGCGGTAAACTCGCGAATCAACTGTAGAGGAATGTACGAACACACTTTGGCAAGCCCTAACCATAAGATTGCATCAGTATCGATAAATGCAACAACAACCGGAGAGTATGTGACTTGCCGAGAACTTCTTCCGGTGTTTTACCCTAAAAACGGCAAGTTTTTATTCAATGGACAGGCGTTCACGGCAGGATTGCCAACGGCTACGGGGTGGTTAGCATCCGATATCGGCAAGGTCGTATATGAGTCGGCCCCGGCAGAAGCAGGAACAACCCCTAACAAATACACAATATTCGGATACCAGAGGCTTACAGCAGGGGATGGCAACGTTCTTAATACTGATTGGCGCGCCCTAAGGGCATTGACGGGAAACTAATGGAACATTTTGTGCAGTAAAGGAGGAGCCTATGAACATCGTTTTTGTGGATACGAATCTTGATGTTTGCAGGGCGCTTGACGATGCGTTTCGGGGTGTTTCCGGAGTTGAAGTGGAGCACGGAAGATTCCAGGACGTCCCGGAATGGGATTGCGTAGTGAGCCCTGCAAATAGTTACGGCATGATGGATGGGGGTTTCGACCTCCATCTTTCTCGTTTCTTCGGACCCATGCTGCAGCAGAACGTCCACGATGTCATTTCGAGGCAACATGCCGGGGTTCAGCCGGTAGGAACTTGCGAAATCGTGGAGACAGGAAGCATCAAGCACCCGTTCGTTGCTCATGCTCCGACGATGGTTGTTCCTGGTCCGATCCACATGACCAATAACGTTTTCTTCGCAATGAAGGCCGTTCTGCTCGCCGCCAAGAAACACAATCGAAAAGGTAAGAGGATAATCCAACGACTCCTTTGCCCAGGACTCGGAACGGCCACGGGGCATGTCCCGCCCCATTCAGCGGCACGGCAAATGCGAAGAGCCTTCGGCCTGGTCGCCGATCCTCCAAAAGGCATGGACTGGAACGAAGCCCAAAAGATTCAGATCAGCATAGCGCCGGGGTAAGAAAAGAGCCTGCGGATTACTCCGTCGGCTCTTTCTCGTGCTTTAGCAATATGTCGGGCGTCACATTCAGATAGTCACAAAGCTTAGCGAGCAATACACGAGGATATCGCTCCATCTCGTCATTATAAAGCTGCCGGACGGAATCGAATCTGTAATCAATGTCCTTTGCGATTTGACGAATCGACAATCCTCGTTCGTCCGCGATGCGTTTCAGATCAGAATGAATCCTTGACACTGGTCAATCGCCTCCTTTGGTCCTATCATATACCATACTACGACCCGTAAAAAGGGTCAATAGTAGGATGACACACAAAGCGGGTCGTGTTAATATGAAGACACGCTAAACGGGTCATCAAGGAGGGCGAGGGAATGCAAGCTGCCGGAGAACATTTACTGTCGCAGATCAGTCAGTCGCTATTCACGATCCAACCGAACGTGAGCATTACGGAGATTCAGGCAAGATTGTCGGAAATCATCTCTCAATACGACATTAGGCGCATTGAGATCGAGGAGCCGCACCCGGACCTGCAGGAGAAGATTGAACTATTCCTGTCCGGGAAGAAACTCGAAGGGTTGTCGCCGCTGTCGCTGGACGGGTATCGGCTCCAATTGCGCGTGTTCGCGGAACACGTGAAGAAAAAGGTCGAGGACATCACGACGGCCGACCTTCGCGTCTATCTCGGACGCTTCCAGAACTTGAAGAGCGCAACCCTGGCATCCAAGCTATCCGTGCTCAAGTCGTTCTTCGGCTGGCTGGCCGCGGAAGATATCATTCCGAAAGACCCGTCGGCCAAAATCAAGCCTCCCAAAAAAGAAAAGCGTCTGCCGAAGGCGCTGACGATTGAGGAACTCGAAATGATGCGGGAAGCCTGCAAAACGATCCGTGAACGGGCGCTGATCGAGGTCATGTACGCGACCGGTTGCCGCCTCTCGGAGGTACAGCAGCTAAACCGGGCTGACATCGACTTTACCACGCAGTCATGTCGGGTCATTGGCAAGGGCAACAAGGAGCGGGAGGTTTATTTCAGCTTCAAGGCCATCTATCACCTGAAAAAATACTTCCTCTCGCGTGGGGACCAGGAACAGGCGCTATTCATCACCGAGCGCCGGCCGTTCCGCCGTATATCAGGGCGCGGGATTCAGCGCGAGATCGGGATTGTTGCGGCTCGGGCTAAGATCACCAAAAACGTCACGCCGCACACGATGAGGCACACCTTCGCGACATTGACGCTTAATAACGGCGCGGAGCTGGTGGCCGTCCAAGAGTTGCTAGGCCATGAAAACCCAGCGACGACGCAGATATATGCGTCCATCACTGCAGAGCGGAAGCGGGAGCAGCATAGAAAATATCTTGTTCAATAAGCCCCTTCGAGGGCTATTTCTTTTGGGGAGGGTTTTTCATGATAAAAGTCTATGACCAGACAATGAAGCTTGTCGCCTATCTGCAAAACGCTTTTAATGTCTCCTACGAAACGCCGTTCAACGGCCTATGGCACGCGTCGTTTTCGTTGCCGGCCGGAGACTCCAAGAACGAAGAATGTCAGGGATTGCGCTATGTCGAACTGTTCGACGGCGAAGAGCGGATAGACCTCTTCCGAATCATTCCGTACACGGCGACCAGGAGCGAAGACGGCACGACGATTTCCTACGAATGCGAGCACGTACTTGCGACGCTGCTGGACGACTTGCTGTTCCAGTTCCACACGATCGGCAACCTTGGCGTTTATACGTTTGATGTACTGCAATACGTCCTGTCCAAGCAGACGACGACGCGTTGGCAGCTCGGGTACACGACATTTAACCATCAATACGAGTATACGTGGGAGAACGAATCCCTTCTCGGAGCGCTGCTGTCCATCCCGAAGCCGTTCGCGGAGGAATACGAGTGGAAATGGGACACGACCGTATACCCATGGAAAATCAATCTTGTGACTCCATCGTCGGCGGTGCAGGCGTATATCCGCTACGGCGTAAACATGATCGGCATCACCAAGGAGACGGACCCGACGGCCATCTGCACGCGCATTTACCCGCTTGGATACGGCGAAGGCGTCAATCAACTCACAATCGCGGAGGTAAACGGCGGCGTGCCGTACATCGATGCGGACACGATCGGCACATACGGGATTATTGCAAAGACCTACGTCGACCGCAGATTTACCAACGCGGACACGCTCAAGGCTCAGGCGCAGACGATCCTCGACAATCTCAAGCGCCCACGAGTATCATACACCGTCCAGGCGGCCGAGCTGCACCGGATCACGCGGAACCCCATCGATCTATTCAAGGTCGGGTCAATGGTACGCGTGCAAGACGCGGAGCTGGGCGAGGACGTCGTTGTTCGCGTCGTAAACAAGCGCAAGGGGGACGTATACGGAGCACCGGGGAACATCGAGCTTGAGATCGCCAACAAACCCGTAGACGTGGCCGACGAAATATCAAGCCTGCAAAAACGGCAGCATATCGCGGAGGTTTACGCCCAAGGGGCAACAAACTGGGATACGCAACCGTTTGCCGATAACGCCGATCCATCACATCCGGCCACGCTTCGGTTCTGGATTCCGCAAGAGGCCGTCCGGATAAACAAAGTTCGGCTGTCATACGAGAGCCAGCGCTTCCGGGGCTATACGCAGGCGATCGAGGGCGGGGGAGCTGCGGCAATCACGAGCGGACCGAGCAGCCTGACGACGACCGGGCCGAGCAGTACAGTAACAACAAGTCAAGTAGGGGTAAATAACAATACGGATACGGGAATTGGGTTCATTGCATTTGACACGAATTTCAATACCTCCGGAACGATGGAGCAAGCTCCGAATCACAACCATGGTATTGCACCTGGTACGAGATTGGCTCTCGAAGGTGGCGGGGGAGTTACTTGGACGGCGTCAGGAGCACACGAACACAAGGTAGGGTATCACACTCATTACTTTACTAGCGACCCGCATGCCCACGGTATGGATCATACGCACCAAATGCCGCATGACCATGTCGTCGAATTGCCAAACCATACGCACGGAATTCAATTCGGAATCTATGAGGGACCGATTCCCACGGCTATGGGGCTGCTGGTAGACGGTGAACTCGTTCCTGGATCGGCAATCAGCGCAAATGATGTGGACTTGTTGCCGTACCTGAGCAAGGACGATGAAGGGAAAATAAGAAGAGGCCAATGGCACGAAATTGAACTCGTACCAAATGGCCTCGGTCGCGTTGTGGCTTCTGTCGTGATTCAACTGTTCGTACAGTCGCGAGGTGGCGGGGATTATTGAAAATACTCGTAAGTGGACCAACTAAATGAATAATCCCCGTTTTTGCGCTGGATGCTGTGATTATTCTTGTTGATCACAATGGCGTCCTTGTCGAGAACAGGGAATAAAAGGGTTTTATCTCCCGACGACAAAACAAACATCTTTTGGTCTTCTGACTTTTGGATGGATACGCCTATGACTTCGAGGTCGTCGGGTGAAACCCAATCTTTATTTTCAACAACATTCGTTCCGACATTCGGTTCACTCACTTGTTCCACATCCTTTTCCTTAGAATTGAGGGTGATCGTGCTTGATTCAAAAGTTACGTCATATCCAAGTATGTCGCCAGCTTCCCGGAGCGGGATATACGTCGAACCGTTGTACACGATTGGCGAGTATTTCAGTTCTACGTCAGATCCGTCCACCTTGACCTTATAATCTGGTCGCAAGGTCGCCGCGATCCTCTCAAACGCCGGTCCCGCAAAGGCGGTGGCCGATGTTGCAAGGAGCACGCCAGCGATCAGGCCGACGATAAGCATTCTAATGTTCTTCAAAGCGATTCCTCCCGTTCGTTTTTGATCATTATACCATATATTTACTAGATTCGACCCCGAAAGGTTTCGGGGTTACTTCATTTTAAAGGCTCTTCGGATAGTTTGGTGGAAAAGCCTCTTATGTAATTCTATTATAAATTCGGATTATACGGTGGAAAACCACCCCTTAAAATGGTATAATTGAAGTATGAAAAAGCCATTCTGGAGGTGCGGAAAATGTGGCGCGTAGTGATGTTCTCGGCTGGTATTGGTAGTTGGGCTGCTGGTATGCGAGTAGCCGAAAAATATGGTACAGAGAAGCTCATCCTCTTATTTACGGATGTGAAGCATAAGCTTGATCAGCATCCACACAGAGGGGAAGACCAAGATGCATACCGCTTTCTTGTTGAAGGAGCTCAGGTTATTGGCGGTAAGCTTGTATGGATTTCCCGTGGGAAGCATATCTGGCAAACGTTCGAAGATAACCGATATATGGGCAACAGTAGGGTTGACCCATGCAGCCGCGAGTTGAAGCGTGAATTGGCTCGTGAATGGGTCGAGAAGCATTTCAAACCTGATGAAGTAACCCTCTATATCGGTATCGACTGGACAGAGATGCACCGCTGTGCTTCTAACGAAAAGGCTTGGTATCCGTACAAGGTTGAGTTTCCGATGTGTGATCAGCCTTACCTGGTAAAGAGCGATATGTGTCGTTGGGCTGAATCTCTTGGTGTAAAACGCCCTAGGCTTTATGACTTAGGGTTCTCCCATAACAACTGTGGAGGCTTCTGCGTTAAGGCAGGATTGGGGCAGTTCTACAACCTGCTCAAAACGATGCCAGAACGCTATGCATACCACGAATCGAAGCAGGAGGAGCTGTTCTCCGTACTTGGAAAACGTGTTCCATTCCTGCGTCAGACAGTCAACGGCAAGCTACGGTATTTGAGCCTCAAAGAGTTCAGAGAACAGGTTGAAGCCGGTAAGCAGATCGATATGTTCGATTTAGGCGGTTGTGGCTGTTTCGGTGATGTTGATTTATCCTCGGATGTAGAAACAGCATAAGGAGCCCAACCAATGGACATTCTCAATCTGCCAGACTTCAAAATCATCGAGATAGCCGACAACGAACATGATATCCAGATTCGGGTGGAGGCTAGTTCTCCACCCCTTGCATGCCCTCACTGTGGCTGCGTAGCGAACCTGTACAAGCACGATAGTCGAGAACAGGTCTGTATGGACTTGCCCATCCATGGAAAGCGCGTAGGGCTCCATATACGCCGTCAGAGGTACAAATGCCGTGAGTGTAGCCAAACCTTCTGGGAGCGCTTAGAACGCACTATAGACGACAAGAGGAACTGTACACAACGCCTTGTGATCTACATCAGCAGACAGAGCCTCAAGCGGTCATTTACCAGCATTGCAGAAGACGTAGGGATGAACGAAAAGACAGTACGCAATATCTTCCGCGATTACATCAATGAGTTGGAGCAGCTGGTGCAGTTCGAGACTCCACGCTGGCTTGGAATTGATGAGATCCACATCATCAACAAGCCAAGATGCGTTATAGCCAATGTCGAGGAACGTACTGTTGTCGATATGCTCCAGAATCGAAACAAGGAGACGGTCGTAAATTACCTCTACAGGCTTCCGAACAAGGAACGGATAACTCACGTCACCATGGATATGTGGCAGCCATACAGGGACGCTGTGAAGGCCGTACTGCCCAAGGCTACAATCATCGTCGATAAGTTCCACGTAGTTCGTATGGCTAACCAAGCCATGGAGACGATCCGTAAGCAGCTTAGAGAAGGTCTGACAACGAAACAGAGGCGCGGCCTTATGCATGACCGTTTCATCCTTCTCAAACGCCATAAAGAGCTTAAGGAAATGGAGAAGGTAACGCTTGATCTATGGACTAAGAATCACCCCTCTCTCGGTATTGCTTATGAGTTGAAAGAAGCCTTTTTCGATATCTGGGAATGCGACAGCAGACAAAAGGCTTTTCTCAAGTACCACGATTGGAAAGCTAAGATCCCTAAAGAGCTTAAGCCAGCGTTTGAGCCTCTCACAAAGGCTATGGCGAACTGGGAAGAGGAAGTGTTCTCCTACTTCGACCATCGCATTACAAACGCCTATACGGAGTCTTTGAACAGCCTTATACGTGTTATGAATCGCATTGGCAGGGGCTACTCCTTTGAAGCCTTACGAGCCAAGATACTCTTTACAGAAGGCGTTATGAAGCAAGCCAAACCTAAATACGTTAAGGACTTCCGTTCTGATTTTGCACATCTGCCAGAGGATCACCCCCATCGGAAGCATCCTTCTATCGGCATTATTACCGATGTTGGAGCATTCCTTGGAACGGATATTTCCACCTTAATCGCTAAACTGGAAGAGGGTTCTTTATAGGCCCTTTTCCACCATAAAATCCGAATACCCATTTTAAAGGAGACATGTTCAATGAACCAATTGGTATTCATCGAAAACAACCGGCCAGTAACGGACAGCCTAACGGTAGCGGAAGCATTCGGAAAGGAACATAAGAACGTTCTCCGGGATATTGAATCACTTGAATGCAGTCCGGAGTTCTCACGGCTCAATTTCGAGCAGTCAACATATACGAATGACCGAGGACGAACCTATCCCAAATATCTCATGACGCAAGATGGTTTTTCTTTTCTCGTCATGGGGTACACCGGTAAAGAGGCGGCCAAATTCAAGGAAATGTACATCTCCGAGTTTAACCAGATGAGAGCCGAAATCGAAAAGCCAGATCCACAAAGACTCATTGCTATTGCACTAATTGAAGCTGGAAAGCTGCTCGAAGCCAAGGACGCACAAATCGCGTTGCTTGAGCCGAAGGCGGCTTTTTTCGATGCTGTAGCCGACAGTAAATCGGCCATCGACATGGCGCAGGCGGCGAAGGTTCTTGATTACGGGAAGGGGCGGACGACGTTATTCCGTATTCTACGGGACCGCGGGGTGCTACGGGCGAACAACGAACCCTATCAAGAATACATCGACCGCGGTTATTTTAGAGTCGTCGAGCAAAAGTACAACAAGCCTGACGGAAGCACGCACATCCACATCAAAACATTGGTTTACCAGAAGGGCCTCGAATATATCCGACGCCTGTTGAAAGAAAGCTAAAAAACAACAAAGGAGATTTAAACGATGAGCCAAGGAAAAGAACTGATTACGAACGTATGGACGGCGGCGTTGTCCGCCAGTGGAAAAGAGGCAGCGTTCAGCGGATGGGTGGCGGCCGCGGGCGTGACCATATCGGCCGCGCTCGGCGGATGGGACAAGGCGTTACAGATTCTTCTGGCGCTGATGGTCGTTGATTACCTGACCGGTCTGGCTGGGGCGATCAAGTCCAAGACGGTAAACTCGGATACGATGTATTGGGGCGGCATTCGGAAAGTTACAGTGTTGGCCGTTATCATGCTAGCGTCGATGATTGACGATTGGGTACAGCCAGGGCAGCCGATCTTCCGGACGGCCGCTATATATTTCTACGTGAGCCGAGAAGGATTGAGCGTAGCTGAAAACCTCGTAACATTGGGCGTTCCGTTCCCAGATAAGATCAAGGACTTCTTGGAGCAGGCGAAGGGTAAGGAGGACGCGCAATGAGCAGCCTTATCGCACTGGATGACGGAATTCGAAAACCGTCACAGGTGGAACGAACGTGCATTAATTGCGGCATTTCGTTTTTAACGTGGCGCTGCTATTTGAGGCGAGAAAATGCAGGGAAATATTGTTCTGGAAGATGCAGAAGGGCATATCGAAACAAGATAGATAACCCTGCCAAACGTGAAGAAGTGCGTCAAAAGATAAGTGCGAATCACGCAGACGTGAGTGGTGAAAAAAATCCAATGTACGGAAGGGTCGGAGAAATCAGTCCGGGATTTATTGATGGAAGGTCTGCTGAAACAAGTTATTATCGATTCATAGCTTTTAAGGAAAAACCAAGGAAATGCGAAGTCTGCAACGTAGAGCCTGAAGGATATAGTTTGCAAGTACACCACAATGATAAGGACCACGGGAATAACCATATTTCAAATTTGATGGTGGTTTGTGCAAAATGTCATTCAAAAATTCACAAGGATACACACGCCCGCGCTCGCGATGAGTTCGGGCGTTTTGTATCTCAATAGGAGGTGGTTTATATGGTACATCGTCAGCTACTCATAGCTCTTGACGATGGTCATTAGCACGGCATGGAAACAGCAGGAAAGCGGACGCCGCTCCTTCCGGATGGAGTCGTAATGCGCGAGAACGAATTTAACCGACGCGTTGTCGCGCTACTGGACGGCCATCTGCGGCGATGTGGGTTTAGGACGATACTGGTCGCTCCGACCGACGTCGACACGCCGCTCAAGCAACGAACGAACGCCGCCAACGCGGCTAAGGCTGACTTGTATATCTCGGTACACGCAAACGCCGTGGGCTTAGGAGAGCTTAACGGGACTCGGGGCATTGAGACGTTTCACTACACGTCCGCCAGTTCTGAGAGCCGACGAGCTGCGGCGATCCTACACCGGCATTTGATCGACGGGACACCGCTGCCGGATCGAGGCGTCAAGGCGGCCGATTTCCACGTTCTGCGCGAGACGAGAATGCCGGCCGTATTGGTCGAATGTGGATTTATGACTAACGTCTCTGACGCAGCGCTCCTCCGGTCGGAGGAATACCGCGCAGAATGTGCGGAAGAGCTGGCGCGCGGCGTGTGCGAATATTTCGGCGAGGCCTACAAGGAAGAGGCGGCACGCACGCCAGAGAAGGAGGGCAAGCCCTTGGACAAAGTGACGGTGATTGTAGATGGTAAGCAGATCGCCGATGGCGTGATTATCAGCGGCAGCACATACGTACCGCTGCGCGCCGTTGGAGAGGCGATCGGGGCAAAGGTTGGATGGGACAACAAGACCAAGACGGCAACGTTGACGAGTAAATAGAAGGTCGGCACAAGGTATAATCTCGGGATGTGGTGTTACCCACACATTACCCACACAGGTGGAGTAATGGTGTAAAATGAGGAGCAACGGAAAAACCGATAAAACGCCGGAATCACTAGGATTATTCAGCATTTAATCATGCTTAGACACGGACAGAAACGTTCATGTAAATATAAGAACGTTATAGGAAATCAGCGTAAGTCTAATACAAAAACAAAGTACATGAAAAAACCTAAAATCATGATTACAAATTCACGGAGGCATGTCATGGAGATTGCAAATGAAGTGATTGATAGTATGTTGATTAAATTTAACTCTGAGAAGAAATGGACTCTTCAAGCGATTGCTCAGCTATCAGAAGAAGATATCACTTGGGCGCCAAACTCTGAAAGCAATAGTATTACTAACTTGGTCGCACACATTCGAGGTTGTGTTCACTCAAGAATAGAAACTATTTATTATGATATTCCAGATACTCGGGACAGAGATAAGGAATTTGAACGTGGACTTAAATATTCTAAAGAACAAGTTTTCAACATGGCTAAAGAAGCATTCGATATAATCATTCAATATCTCGAACACCTCAGATCAAATCTAGAATTGTTACTATCCCAACCATTTATTAATCGTCCACCACTTACATATAGCCAAGTAAATAATGAGACGACAGTTCTAAATCTAATGATCGCAATCGTAAGAGAAATTCATTATCACACCGGGCAAATAATATATGCAGCAAAGATTAGAAAGGGACAACTTGTTTGGAACTATGATTGAAGACATGAATATGCAAGTGATTCGAAGAAGACGCTGACATCCTATAACACCATATTCACGCATCGAGTCGACTCCGTCGCCCCTCGGTCCGGCAGGAGTCTGATGTGATTCGAAGAGGCACTTCAGTGTTCGGGGAAGCGGGATCAGCCGGACACATCCGCACCACCTAACCGCATCGCGACCGCCCTTCGGGCATAAGGTGGTGGGACGTCGTGAATACAAGAACGTTAGATGAAATAATATGCAGTACAAAATATCTGAAGGGACAAAAAAACAATGAACTTCAAGCTGATCTTGTTTGATCTTGATGATACTCTTTTATACTTTGATGATTATTGGGAACAAAGCACAAAAGAAACATTTAGGACATACTCTTTAACAAGCAATCTGAATATTAATGATTTGTTTAATATTCTTAAGGTCAAAGAAATAAACTTAGTGCAGAAATATCATAATCAGGAAATCACAATGGAAGAATATCGTAAATTTCAAGTTAGCGAGACATTATCAGAATTTAACCTTCAAATAGACGATTCCGAAATTGATCTTTTTCATAATCAATATAAACAAATTAGCAAATTATTCATAAAACCTGATATACAGATAACCAAGATGCTTGAATCGGTTTCTACGAAATACCGAATTGGAATTGTTACTAACGGAACAGCTTCTTGGCAATACGATAAGATTGAGTCACTTGGATATGATCGATTTTTCTCACGCGAGTCCATGATCATTTCTGAGCTGGTCGGTGTTGAGAAGCCACATCCATTCATATATCAAAAAGCACTCGAACAATTTGATATAAAGCCTCAAGATACATTATTTGTTGGTGATAGTTGGAAGAACGACGTTATTGGACCCACAGAAATGGGGATGAAAGCAATCTGGGTAAACTTTAGGAACAAACCTATACCAAATAATAATATTGCTCATGGAGTAGTTAATAGATTAATCGAAATAAAAGATTTTTTAAGCTAACACGAAGAGGGCATATTACTTCATCTAACACCGTATTCACGCTTCGGGCCATTCGGCCCTCGGTCCGCCCGAGGCATTTCGGGGAAGTTGAGTCAGGCGGACACACCTGCGACGCTAACTGCGCAAGCGCAGCAGGGGACTTCGTCCTCTTATGCCTCTCGGCGTCGTGAATACAACAACGTTAGATGAAATTAATGTAGAATACAAGGAATGATAAACATGCAAAATTTAAAAAACGCTATTCAATTAAGGGAAGCTGGCAAATTTGAAGAGGCGCGCTCTTTATTACTTAAACTATTGGATCAAGAACCAATGAATCCCTCAGTTTGGTATCAATGTGCTTGGATTCATGATGTCATGGAATTAGAAAGGGAAGCAGTACCTTTTTATAAGAAATCTTTAGAACTTGGAATAGTAGGTGAAGAAAAACAAGGCGCATACTTAGGATTGGGCAGTACGTACCGAACCTTAGGCATGTATAGTGATGCCAAAGTAATCTTGGAAGAAGCCATTAGAGAATTTCCAGATCGAAGAGAATATCAAGTTTTTTATGCGATGGTTTTATTCAATCAGAAGGAATACAGTGACGCAATGGAAATCTTATTAAAGCAATTAGCAGAAACAAGTAATGATAAAGGCATTCAAACCTATAAGAAGGCAATAATATTTTACTCTGATAAGCTGAACCAGACATGGGGTTAAGGCGGTTGGAAGCTGATTCTTCATCTAACACCGTATTCACGCATCGCAGCCTGGTGGCTGCTCGGTCCGCCCGAGGCATTTCGAGGGAGTGGTCCAGGCGGACAACCCTGCGAACCTAACCGCGTCGCAGCCGGCTCCTCCGGAGCCTTAAGGTTCTCGGGTTCGTGAATACGAGAGACGTTATAAGAAACCGGTGCAAAGATTTTTGAAACCAAAACTTAGAACAGAGGAAACCAAGTGAAGAATCCCTTTATAGAGATTTTGTCTTCAGAAGAAGAAATTAGAGAGCTCTTGGGTTTTCCAAGTGAGATTGTAAAGAAGAAAACAGTACATGACCTAGATTTTCATTGTCGCAATTTCATCTCATTGTCACCCTTATTATTTTTATCTACTTCAGATGACGAAGGCTTTTGCGATGTGTCTCCACGAGGTGATGCACCAGGATCGGTAATCGTTTTAGATGAAAAGCATTTAGTTATTCCAGAAAGACCAGGTAATCGTAGATTAGATTCATTGAGGAATATCTTATTGAACCCAAGAGTAGGCATTATATTTATTATCCCCGGACTAGAAGAAACGCTTAGGATTAATGGAAAAGCATATGTTATAAAAGATGAAAAAATTCTTGATCTGATGAAAGCTAAAGATAAAAAACCAGTATTAGGAATTGGAGTAGAAGTAGAGGAATGCTTTATTCATTGTGCTAAAGCATTCAAACGGTCCAGAGTATGGGAGAGCAAGTCGTGGGTGGACGTTGATACACTGCCATCGATTCCATCAATCCTTAAAGATCATGTTAATTCAACTGAATTTACAACAGAAATAATCAGGAAAGGACTACAAGAGAGTTACGAAAAGAGACTTTATTGAAGGAATATTTGTTTGTAATCTCGAAGAAGGCACCGGCATCTTATAACAACGCATACACGGCGGGCTAGCAGGGAAGTAAATCGAAGAAGTAAGCCCTTGGTCTGCCCGATGGATTTCGAAGAAGCAATTCAGGCAGACAAACCTGCGAGGCTAAGTCCTGACGGACCCGGCAGATAGGTCGCTTCGCTTGACCGACTTGGCAGCTTAAGCCTCTGGCTTCGTGAATGCAGAAACGTTATGTGAAATCACAGTTAAAACTATCTTCGAGAGCGACTCAAGGAGGTCTACATGAAAACCATTATCTATATGGTCAGGCATGCCGAATCACCATATGATGAAGGAGACGAAAGGACAAGGGGCCTTACCGCAAAGGGTAAGGCTGATGCTGAAAAAATAACGAAGTTACTTAGTGGTGAAGGAATAGACATCATTATTTCAAGTCCATATTCTCGAGCAGTACTGAGTGTTGAGGGATTGGCTCAGCACTCAAACTTAGGAATTGAAATATTTGAAGATCTAAGGGAACGCCATTTTTCTTCAGAGATAATTATTGATTTAATGTCTAACATTAGAAATAACTTTTACAACCCTGAATATGCGTTACCAGGTGGCGAATCTAATGTAGATTGCCAGAATAGGTCAATTGCAGTGCTCAAGACCATATTAAAAGAACACAAAGGGAAGAAAATTGCTATTGGAACACATGGTCTTGTAATGACTTTGATGATGAATCATTTTGATTCAAAATATGGCTTAGATTTCTTAGATCAATTAAAGAAACCGGATATCTATAAATTGCAATTTGAAGATCTGGAATTAAAAGACGTAGTAAGAATGTGGGGCGAATAGATTTATGTGGGTTACTCGAAGAGGACTGTGACTTCACATAACACCGCATTCACGCATCGGGCTGACGCCCTCGGTCGCAGACGTAGGTTCGGTGGATGCTGCGACAACTCCCTGCGGGAGTTCGTGAATGCGAGGAACGTTAGCTGAAATAAGTGCATTAAAGTGAGGGAAATTCGATGAAGATAAAGCATATTTCATCCGATGTGTATGAAGTAACCCAGATTAATATAAAAGATATGCTAAACAATCAATATTGCATATTTGACCTTGAAGCAACGGGGCCGAATCCAGAGGAAGCTCATGTTACCCAAATAGGGGCCTTGGGGTTTAAGGGATTCGTTATTCAAGATGAATGTAGGTTTTCCTCCCTTGTGCATTCTCCAAAGGAAATTCCCGAAAAGATAGTAAATCTAACTGGTATCAGTAATGCGGATATTAGTAGTGCGCCTGTATTCAGTGATGTCTATAAGAAATTCGTAAATTTTATTGGTGATTCAATATTGGTCACACAAGCAGGATTCGAATTCGACAAGCCACTTTTGAAGAACGAATGTAAACGTAATGGTATGAAAGATGTTCAAAATCAGATGCTTGATATTAAAGTGCTGTTTACTTTTCTATATCCGGACATTAAAGAAATCATATCAACCAATTTTCTAATTCGTTTTTATCAGATTGATGATCAAAAGTTTAAGAGACATGATGCAATAGGGGACTGTAAACTAATTGGAAATATTCTTACAAAAATCCTCCGTGATTTTGAAAGAAGGGGGATCACGGACTTGATTATACAAGAACCTCTAATAATTAAAAAAATGAAACTACAACCATTGTTGTGAGTATCTCGAAGAAGGCATTAACTTCAGCTAACACCGCATTCACGCATCGGGCTTACGCCCTCGGTCGCAGATGTGGGTTCGTGGAAGTGGTTGCTTCGACAACTCCCTACGGGAGTTCGTGAATGCGAGGAACGTTATGTGAAATTAATGCGAGTGCTGATAAAAACCGGAGGTAATTTAATGAATAAAAGCCATTTCATTATCACTGGAACATCAAGGGGCATTGGCGAACAATTAGCCAAGATGCTCCTTGAGAACGGTAACTTTGTCTATGGTATTTCAAGAGGGGATTCTAATTCCCTAGTGAAGTACGAGAATTACATCCATTTCAATATTGATTTATGTGATGTATTGGTAATTGAGAATTTGCTTGGGAAGATTTTCGATCAAATCAACATAAACAACACGGGAATGATTTGTCTTATTAACAATGCTGCCATGCTTGAACCTTTGAAATCAGTAGATCAATGTAATGCAGAAGAAATTAATAAAAACCTACAAATAAGTTTAATTGCACCGATGGTGTTGACATCTTGTTTTATTAAACAATTGGATAATGTCGAAGTAAGACGAAAGATTATAAATATATCATCAGGCTCAGGGACATCTCCAGCACCTGCAATGAGTGTGTATTGTACCGCGAAAGCTGGAATAAATATGTTTACCCAATGTGTCGGGGTAGAGCAATCGAAACGGAATAATCCTATTGAAATCATTGCTGTTGACCCGGGAATGGTCGAAACAGAAATGCAGATAGTCGCTCGAGGAAAGAACACTCATGATTTTGAAATGTCGAATTTCTTTAAACAAGTACATCAAACAGGGCAATTACAATCAACAGAAGATCTTGGAAAGCACTTACTAAACATTATTGATAAGGAGATTGAACCTGGAAAGCTAGTGAAATACTCCGAAGGATGATCCAGAGAAGACATTAACTTCACCTAACACCGTATTCACGCATCGCAGCCATACGGCTGCTCGGTCCGCTCGAGGCTTTTCTAGGTAGCTGGATTCAAGCGGACAACCCTGCGAACCTAACCGCGTCGCGGCCACCCCGATAGGGCTTAAGGTTCTCGGGTTCGTGAATACAAGTACGTTAGGTGAAATAAGCATAAGTGCTAAGGAGATCAAGAGCATGAAGACATTTCTAATAACAGTAGTGATTATCGTTCTTTTATTTTTAATTTCTTTCCTCTACGATAATTTCTCAAAGTCAAAGATTATTCCAAAAGAATCATCGAGTAGTAACAATGAAGATAAAGGGATAGCCTCTTTAATCAATGAATTGGATCAACTTGGATATTACAAATATTTAGAGCTCAGAATCAAAGAAGAAGTAAAAGAAGAATCGATAAAAGTAGGTTATCTATTTGGGTGGGAAGAGTCTGGAAGAGATTATTCGTCAGATGCTGAAGACTTAGCTGAAGGTGGAGTAGGGAAATTAATAGAATCTGTAAAGCCTTATTTAGAAACACAAAACGTCAAAATAACTGAAATAAAAGATGACATTGTTGATATGGATTATAGTGTTGTAATAAACGGGATATCTTACAAGATCTATAGTGAGGATGAAATGGATAAGGATATCTGGGAACTTAGCACAAATAGAGCTTTTGGAATAATAAACAAGCTCCTAAAAGAAGTCTCCTCTAATGAGAGAGTGTACATTCTTTATGGTGGCAATGATCTAAGGGCTGTGTTTTTAACAAGCGAAATGTATAAAGCAATCAATGAATCAAAATTAATACCTGATAGAGAAATGCCAATACCGACTCCTGAGCAGTTCTAAGAAGATGCTTACATCACCTAACACCATATTCACGCATCGGGCATTGCCCTCGGTCCGGCAGAAGTTAGGAGAGGATTCGGGGAGGCATTATCAGTTTCGGGGAAGTTGGGCAGCCGGACACATCCGCACCACCTAACCGCATCGCGGCCGCCCTTCGGGCTTAAGGTGGTGGGACGTCGTGAATACAACAACGTTAGATGAAATTACGAAGCTAGTTCTTATCAAATCCATGAGGTGTATAATGCCAAGACAGATTACATTGGCTGATGGAAGATCAGTAGTAGTTGAATGTTTAAGCTGCGCTTTGACAAGTGGGTTGATTGCACCAACAGGTGGAGTAATCTATGAATCAAGCAACTTCCATGTCCATCAAGATGTTGCTTATCCAATCAAAGGGTTAGTTATATTGGCTTCAAAGAGACATTTTTACTGTATGGATGAATTAACAGAAGAAGAACAGTTTGAGTATATTTCATTGATCCATAAGATCAGAAATGAACAAAGAAAACGATTGGGAATAGACAAGGTCTATTATTTTTATAATGAAGACACAACACATCACTTTCATTTATGGATGGTTCCAAGATATGAATGGATGTATCAATTTGGGAATTCAGTAGAATCATTAAGGCCTGTATTATTACATGCAAGGAATAATATGAACGACGAAGAGAATATGAAGAGCGTAGTAGAAGGAATTAGAATTTTAAGAGAGGGCATGAGGGATTATGTGAGTAGCTCATGGTAACATCATCTAACACCGTGTTCACGCATCGCAGCCTGTGGGCTGCTCGGTCCGCTCGAGGTATTTCGAGGAAGTTGGATTAGGCGGACAACCCTACGAGGCTAAGTGGCGAAGCCACCCGGCGACTCCGTCGCCTTAAGCCTCTCGGGTTCGTGAATACAACGACGTTAGGCGAAACTCTCGTAAAGCATAATTTTAGGGGGATATGATGAGAGGCAAAACTATTAAACTATATATTATGGGCGATAATTATAAGAATTTAAAAACGGCTGAGCTTAGCAATTGGACTGGAAAATCATTTGTTGGAAATCGGAAGCATGTTCAACTACTTCAAATGTTTGATGAACTATCAGTGCCAGGGGTATATTTCCTAATATCTGAGGCTGAAGATTCACTACAAAAACATATATATGTAGGTGAAGCAGATGAAGTGAACAAACGTATTGCTGAACAATTTAGAGCAAAAGACTGGTGGAATGATTTTGTAATCTTCATCAGTAAAGATTCTAATTTAACTAAGTCTCATGTTAGATTTCTTGAAAAAGAGTTGTATGAGTTGCTAAAGCGAAATCAGACTACTATTGATCTCAATAACTCTAAGAGTCCACCGGGATCTAAATTACCAGTTTCAGACTGTGATGATATGAATGATTATATAGAAAATATGATATTCGTTTTAAGTCAATTACTCAACTTTCGCAGAGCACAAATCATCTTGAGAGCATGTCGTTGTAGTCTTTCAAGGTGATCAGGTATTGGGCTTGTAAATAGAAAAACACCGCTTCGTTTGCTAAAGTGAGAGTGTCGAGCAATC
>NZ_JBEQAP010000043.1:0-46676 GCF_041640265.1 Cohnella sp. | reverse complement strand
TTGTCAAGTCTTATTTCTCTTTTTCGTACAAAAAAAGAGCGGGCTATCTTTTTCGATAACCTGCTCTTTTTCTTGATATTTGGACCTGCACCTTAACTAAATGACATTGCCCTTAAGGGATACTGTTTTGCGATCAGAATTTACAGGAAAGTCAGATTATTTATTAAAAAGCTTCATCATCTTAATATAACGGATTAACCATGTATCTGATCGGATTTACCGAATACCTTTTGTCCGTAAGTCTCGTCGGCAGACCACAACCTTGTTTGTCCGAGCTCCATCGTCCACAACCTCTCCAGTGGGAATCCGCGCCGTTCCCATTCGGCAAGAAGCCGGTCCAACGCCTCCTTCGGCGAATCGTCCGCAAGCCGGAAGGCATCGTAATGCATCGGTACGAAAATGCTCCCCCCGACGTCGACGAATGTCTGCACCGCTTCCTCCGGTGACATATGCGAGTCGCGCATGAACCACTCCGGCTCGTACGCCCCAATCGGAATCAAGGCAACGCGAATCTCGCCGTACTTCTCACCGATTTCGCGGAAGACTCCATCATAGCCGCTGTCGCCGGCGAAATACAGACAATCCATGCCATGGCGCATCACCCAGCCACCCCAATGCGACGTATTCGTGTCCCACGGCGTCCGACGCGTCCAATGTTTGGCCGGCACGAAGCCGAACGTTACGCCACCGATGCGCTTCTCGGACCACCAAGAGAGTTCCTCGACTCGACGGAAGCCCCTGCGGCGGAACCACCCGGCGAGCCCCTCTGGTACGAGCGAGACGAAGTCGCCCGGCAGACGGCGCAGGCTGCCTAAGTGAAGGTGGTCGTAGTGCGCATGCGACAACACCACAACGTCGATCGGCGGCAATGCCTTAATTGGGACACCTGGCGACGTCAGCCGCCGGGCAAAACCCATCCTCGCCGCCCACACTGGGTCCGTCACGATGTTAAGCCCACCGAGCTGGACAAGGAACGTCGAGTGCCCAATGAAAGTCACGGTCGGCTTCTCTCGGTTGCCGGAAAGTAGCACCACATCCGGTTCAACGCGGGGCACCAGAAAAGATAAATCCTTCTTCTTCGATCGGCGCTCCTTTTGCCATTGTCGCAAATCCGCTAAAGATTTGAGATTGGAAGAGCCGTCTGCATTTAAATACCTCTTAATCATTTGTATACCCTTATGCTCCTTCCGATGGGCATCCTTGGTCCTCATCGCCGACGAGCAGTGCGGGGCGGACATCGCGAGTCGTATCCCCACTCAAGCGACACTGGCGACCTGCCGATATTTACACGATCTTAGTATGATCGGGATAGCAATCCTGCTTAATTCGTCAACATTATGGACGATACCTGTGCTGCTCACACTGTTAGCGCTTTGGTGTAGGAACTATTGCAACATACTACCATTAATAATAAGCTTGTGGTTAAAAATTTTGAATTGATAATTCGGCAGCTTTCTAATATATGATTTAGACTGGCCTGATAAAAGAACAGAGCGGCGGACCAATACGCGAATATAAAGTCCTAGACTGCCGCTACCTTTATTCAGCTATCGTATCCGTCGTTCAATTTCCCCTATACCCTTCCTTAAGTTTCCACCTCCAACTCAAGCCTTTCAGAGCTCCATTTCCATAACTCGACAGCACGCTCGCGATTGTACGATTCCTCGGAAGATGCAATTTTTCGGGGACCGTCCCAGTATGTTCCGCTTTCGACCGAGCCGCTTAGCACAAGGTTTGCAAGATCGGCCCCGGATTGTTTGGTCGTGCGAATACTGGAGCGAACGAAACGCAATAGCGGCATGATATTATTCCACATAAATCGTAACAGAGGACTATAATCCCTCGTGAGGGCTGAGCCTTTGCCAGGCATCATACCGGGATTAAATGCTGCCACCGAGATGGAACGTTTGGATTGCTGAATTTGACGGGACAGCTCATAAGCAAAGTACAGATTGCAGAGCTTGGAAGTGGTGTAGCGAACCTGACCTTTTGCTAAATCAGACAGATTACCTAGCAGCCGATCGGATTCAACAGGATCAGCCAATATGGCGGGACTTGCGTAACGAGGAGCCGGCATTCCGGATTTCTTGCTGAAATCATGAGTATCGCTGCTTACGACGACGATACGTCCGTTTTCTTGAAGGTGATTTATTAATAACCGCACAAGCATGAAGTGACCCAGATGATTCACGCCAAAAGTGGCTTCAATACCATCGGCAGTCATTTGTGTACTTTGCACAAATTGAGTACCGGCATTGCAGACAATGACATGAAGTGGAGGAAGCTCCGCCTTTGAAAACTGCTCGACAAAGTGATGAATGGATGAGCTCGAGGCTAAGTCCAAAACCATCGCTGAGATATTAACATTTCCGGTAATCCGGATCAACTCATTAGCTGCTTCGTTGCCTCTATGTTGACTGCGTGCAGCAATTATGACATGCCATTCATGTGAAGCACTAGCAATAACTTGGGCTGCTTCAAACCCGAGCCCCGTATTTCCTCCTGTAATGATGATGGTTTTCTTGGCTTTCTTCATAATTATCATCTCCTGTCTTCGTTATATACAATACGATACGATATCGTATCGTATATGTCAAATAAAAAAACCTTGCTTCATCGCTGCAAGGTCCTTATTTGGGTTCTCTCATGCCGTTTACGACCAGCGCTATTCCTTGTTTAAGGGAAGCATCCAAATCCGTGGATGGGGGCTTAAACAACAATTGATACATAACAAAGCCAATCAACAGATCTGAAACCAGGTCAACATTGACCTTATCACTTAGCTTCTCTGTAGAACGGTGTTGAGTAATAATACTTGAAATTTCTTTAGTCTTGGGAAGAGAATGATTTTCCCAGAACGATTCGGATATTTGGGAACTGCCGGATATGGTTGAAATCAGCAGCGAGAGCATCTGCTTTCCAAGCGGCGTATTCATCTGCTGAGCGAAATTACGCGCAAGTTCGTATAAGACCTCGTTAAGATCCCCTTCTGCAGACGCTTTGAATTCAGGCTTTATTTGTTCGAGTGCTTCAACAATTAGAGCTTCCTTATTGTCCCACCTTCGGTAGATTGAGCTTTTCCCGACACCTGCACGTTGAGCGATCATTTCTATGCTTAGTTTCTCGACGCCGTACTCGGCGAGCAAGGACAATGTTGCATCCAAAATGCTGCGATGAACCTCGTTACTTCGTGGCCGACCGCGAGATTCGCCGGAAACTGAATTTTGCGTAATATCAATCTTTGTTCCCTCCCAGTCCTTTATTGATAAACATGTAAGTAATTATATCACAAAGATAGGCCCCCTCAACTCTCCACATTAGGCCCTGCAATCGTCTATAGGGTAACATGCAAATACTATATTTTGTGCAAAGATTACCATAGAACGTATATTATAAAAAGAGACTATACTACTGCCCGTTAGAATTAATGAGTGCCGTGCTACTTCACTTCGACTTTCATAGTGTTTGTATTAATAATGTATTCCTTTTTCTCATCTCCTATGGAAAACTTAGCAATCGCTGAGATCTCATACACACCTGGTGTGTCAAGTTTATGAGAGTATTGCTCTCTTAATTCATCTTGCGATTTTAAATTAGATCTTATTGCAGGTAATGTCATAACAAACTGGTTCACGTTTTTTCCTTGTGAGTCTTTAACGCTAAAGTAAAACACTCCCCCTGCATGCGTTAACTCGTAATCTTCAGTCGAAACGTTTTTCAGAGACGCTCCCATAACTAAATCCTTATTTACCTTGGATGAATTGGGTGCTGTAATTGTTGCAGAAAATGATGACTCGTCTGGAGTCTTCGACTTGTTTGAGCATCCTGTAATGCCGACCATTAACGCAATTGCTAATATAACAAAATATTTTTTAGACATCAGAATTAAGCTCCTTCTTGGTGAGTGACTAAGATTTGTCCTTTCCCCTGCCCTGCTGCAAGCCTTTTCTGCGTACTCTCTCAACCGCTTCCTTGCTGCTTTTCACGCCGAGCTTCTTCAGGATTTTGTTCACCTGATTTTTTAACGTGCTTTCCGCTTTATACAGCTTTTGTTCCATTTGTGGCTGTGTGTAGCCCTCTTCAATCAGCTCGAACACTTCCCGTTCCGCGGCGGTTAGCTCCTTCAGCTGTTCCTCGCGCTTGAGCCGAGAAAATTCCTTCAACAATGCCTCCATCGCTGACGGATGATGATAAGCGCTGCGGATCGCCTGAGGAATTTCCTTGAAGCGGGTTTTATCTATGTAATTAACGGCTCCGGCCGTAAAAGCTTGCGTAATCACATGCTCATCGTTTACAGATGTGAGCATGATGATTTTGGCGGGATGAATATCATGCATTTCCACCGCGGTATAAATCCCTTCCATCCCGCCTGTGGTTAGCTGTATATCCATAAGCACGACGTCGAACTCAAGCGTCTGCGCCAGCCGGATCGCTTCTGCCGACTGCATCGCCGCGCCAACGACGAGAATATCGTCCTCATGATTCAAGAAAGCCGTCATCGCTTTGATCCAATCCGGGTCGTCCTCAACCAGAAGCACTTTAATATGTTCATTTTTCAATTCGGAGCGAGCCTCCTTCATTCGTGTATCCGCCTAACCCGTGGAAAATGCAGCGTTATTTTTGTCCCCTTATTTACCGTACTTACAATATCGACAGATCCGCCGCTTTTGCGCATGACGTTGTAGACGTAGGATAAGCCAAGTCCGAAATTGCTGCTGCTCTTTTTCGTGCTATAGAAGGGCTCAAAGACATGAGCCAGCGTATCCGCCGCAATACCCGCTCCGGTATCCTCAATCGCCAATGAAACCCCTTTGCTATTTTCGGAGATAACGATCTGAATCGTGCCTCCGCCCGGCATGGCTTCGGCTGCATTCACGAGCAGGTTGCCGATGGCTTCCTTCAGATGCACGGCATCGCACATCAGATCCGGTCTAGCTAAGAAGTCCATATCGACCGACACCCGATCCTTATCCAACCGTTGCTGATTGTGCAGGATACATTGCTCCACCAGCTGATCCAAGCGGCAAAGCCGAGGCGTTAACACAATATCCTTCATTCGGCTATGTATCCGCTCAACCATCGCGAGCATATGCTCCGAGGAATCGGAAATGATTTGCAAATGCTGCCGGGACAGCTCGTCCTCCTTGAATACAGCCCGCTTCAGATTTTCCGAGCTGATCGCGATTTTGCCGATCTCGTTCTTGATCGTATGGTTAAGCAGATTCGCTCCCGTGCTTACGGCTTTCATCGCGTTATCAAGCGGATCACGTTCAATGCGCAGCTTAATGCCAAGCACACCATAGACAAACAGGCAGAGTAAAGCAACAACAAAAGAATAGATGAGGAAAAAGGATACATACCGAAAAAACTCGAAGCTCGGAAAGATGACCTTAGCCACATAAATAAACACGAGCGCAGCAAGCAATGTCGGTACCATAATTAACGTTGTGACCAGTCGGTTGCGGCGTCTGCTGCGATTATTTTCCTTCAGAAGGGAAACAATCAGCAAACAGCAAGCGCCTATATAATACGGAGCAGTCCAAATCAAGAGCAGCGTATAATCGATATTGAGTTCCGGATTGAACGGGGTAATAGCAAGCGTAACCAAGGCCGGAATCAATAACAGGCCCTTTAACAGCGCTTTCCACTTTGAGCTGTGGAGCAGCTCAGCATATACAAGGCTGAATATGAGGACCCCATAGGGAGTCAAGGTTAAGTTAAGGAACTGCAATGCGTTAGCCCATTCCTTCAGGTCGGCATCCCGCAGCTCGTCGGTTAAACCTCCAACGGATGCGCAGCCGAGAAAAATCGCCGCCCAGCGGTTTACTTCACTTCGTGGATTACTTGCTACGAGAACTAGGGCTGCTGCTAATAACACTGAGAAATAATAAAGCATCCTGTGAAGTCCTCCTTCCATCGGTGAATCAAGCTTTAGATAAACTTTCCCGTCTTCTCCAAACCACCCATGCGCTCCAGCCATACAACAAAGCACTGACATAGAAAAGCGTATTAATCGTCAGCCAATCGATCAAATAACCGCCGATTATGACCGCAATACCCGATGCAACCGATGTCCAGAAATGATAGGAGCCAATAAGCTTGCCTCTCGACCCCGCTGCAGTATGGTCCGCGATCAGCAGCTTCTCGCTCGTTTTCTGCATCGCGCTGCAAGCTCCCATTAGCAATTGCAGTCCAATAACCCATGCGTAGGAAGAGATCCACGGGAATGCCAGCATAGCAACCATCATACCTAATGAGCTTGCAATAAGGAGTGCATGGGCGTACCGATCGAGCCTATGGGACAAGAGCTGAGAGACAGCGGCCGAGCTTATCGTAAACACGGCGAAGGCCAGTCCGTATTTAGAATAACTGTTACCCAAGTTTTTAAGAAACAGCAAATAATAAGGATAGATCATCCCCGCAGCCAAAGTAAAAATACTTTGTGAACGAATGAGCCAACTTGTATTCAACCGCTACTCCCCCTTGTACTTTTCATGGAAATAATTCGTGAAGAGAGCGGTCGGATCGTATTGCCGTTTCTTATCGAAGAAGCTTGCTTGTTCCGGATAGGCGGACCGGAATTGCTTTACGGTCGGGTAAGCGACATAAGGAAGATAATAGGTCCCGCCTTGCCTAAGGGCGGCGTCGATAATACGCTGAATGCCCTGCTGCGCTTTCTCCTGTCCTGAATCCGTTAAAGAAACATTGAACAGAAGCACCAGGGCGAACATATCCTCTCTCGCATACGATAACGCGGCCTCTTGATCTTGGTTTACATATCGAACCGTGATGTTCAACAGATTCAAATCTTCCTCCTTTAGCAGGGGACCAAGTACCTCGATAAAGCGATCGAATTTTTCAACGGGAATAAAATATTCCTGCAGCAGATCATTCCGGCCCGCTTTACGGTACTCCATAAACTCAGAATCTGAGCGCATGACGTTATTGCGACTAATTCGGTTGCCGTCTTGCTTCTTAAAGTAGCTCGTTTGTAAGTCCCATAACACCTGCTTGCCCCAATCAAAGGATCGGTTCAAATGGAATAACAGCTTGGCAGGAATGACCCCTTGTTCCTTGGTCGCGAGCTTATTATTTCCCTTCAGAGGCATTGTGCGGTCCACACGATAGTTCATGGCATACATCTCAGTTAGATAAGAATCCGGTGCAACGGAGATACGCGCAATATGCATGTGGACATCACGATCGGGAAGAACCTTGGATGTGAAGTAGGAAACGTAGTTTTCTCTTGCGAGAACGTCCGTAGAGATCGTATAAAGCTCGTCCTCTGCAAGTGACAATGTAACCTCTAGTATAATGCCGAATAAACCAAAGCCGCCAAGCGCCAGCCGGAATAACTCTGGATTCTGGCTGCGGCTTACCTGAATAACCTGTCCATCCGCCATTAACAGCTTAAAGGACTCCACGCTCTTGATTAATGATCCATTCCGGATATCTCTGCCATGGGCATTAATGCTGATCGAACCGCCAACGGTAAAAATATTTTGGGACTGCATCGTTTTAATCGACAAGCCATAAGGATTAATTCTATCCTGGATATCTGCCCATGTTGCGCCTGCCTGCACCGTAATCTTCTTAGCGCTTGGATCGAATGATACAATTTTGTTGAAGGCCGATATATCGACAACGATTCCGTCCTCATAATAGGTATGGCCGCCTTGGCTATGTCTCTGCCCTGCAATGGATACCTTAAGATTCTTTTCTTTCGCTTCCAGAATAGTTTCAATCAGCTGCTGTTCTTCTTTGCCCGTTACAACCCGCTCTACCTTAACAGGATGAAGCTTACTGTAATCTGTGATGAGATAGGGATCCTGATCCGTTGAATTTGTATGAATGTAAGAGTATATACACAAACCGACAAGCAGCGCGAATGCTAACGCTTTTTTCATCCTATTTCCCCGCATTGTTTTCTCTAATTGTACTATACTTTCAAAAACGCAGGCAGGCTGCCCTTCAAGTAGATTTTCCCACCTGAGAAGCAGCCTGTGTAATAGAATTTTCACGATTTCTATTTTTGCTTAGCTGAACGAGTTTACTCCGGCTCTTCAAGCGTCATCCGTCCGAGTTTTCCCGAGCGAAGATCGCGTAAAAGTATCCCTGCAGCCTTCTCGTAATCGACATTCCCGCCGCTTACTAAGCAACCGCGTCGCCGGCCAATGTCTTCAAGAACGTCAATAGCCGCTTGCATATCCGGCAATTCGGAAGGAAGCTCCTCGATTCCATAACGATCCTTAAGGACCGAGCCGTAGCGTTCAACAAGAATTCGCAGGACGAAGCATGCAACTTCTGCGATATCGATGACTTGCTCCTTAATCGCTCCTGTAGCCGCGAGTCTAAATCCAGCAACCGGATCATCGAATCTAGGCCACAATATCCCCGGGGTATCCAAGAGCTCCAGCTCTCCTCCGAAACGGATCCACTGCTGCCCCTTCGTTACACCCGGACGATCTCCCGTGAGTGCAATATTACGTCCCGCCAGTCGATTGATCAATGTGGATTTCCCCACGTTCGGAATTCCTACAATAAGCGCACGGACGGGGCGAGGCTTCATTCCTTTGTTGATTTGACGCTGGATTTTCTCCTGAAGAAGCTCCTTTGCTTTACCTGCAAGCTCTTTCACTCCGGTACCCGCATTGGCATCTATCGCATGCGTGGAGTGTCCTTGTTCACGGAAATGCCGGCTCCATTCCGCCGTCATCTCTACATCCGCCAAATCTGCTTTGTTAAGCAGAATAAGCCGGGGCTTAGTACCGGTTATCTCGTCGATCATCGGATTGCGGCTAGACTGCGGGATTCTTGCATCTAACAGCTCGAATACGACATCAATTAATTTAAGCTTTTCCTCGATTTGACGTTTTGCCCGGGTCATATGACCGGGAAACCATTGTATGGTCATGATTACACCCTTCCTTACCAAAAAGCATGACGAAGGAGGAATCTCTTCCCCCTTGGCGTTAATGCGATATAAAGCTGAAATCCTTGATAGGCCAGAAGATCAGATCTGCACGCCCAATGATGCGTTCCACGGGAATGAAGCCGATCATTCGACTATCCTCGCTATTAGAACGGTTGTCTCCCATTACGAATAACATCCCCTCCGGCACGAGGCCATCCGGATTCCTGCTGTTCGGGAAGTTGCTGCGGTCGGGTTCGTTACTATTGTATAAGACTCCTGCTGCGTGAGCCTTCTCATGAGCATCCTTTAAGTAATTCTCTTCAAGCGGCTTCCCATTTATGTATATAGTGTCGCCCTCGACTTTAACCGTTTCTCCCGGCAAGCCGATTACGCGTTTAATGAAATCCCGTCCCTCGTCCGGAACATGGAATACAATGACTTCTCCGCGCTCAGGCTGACGGATATCATACAAGATTTTGTTAACAATAATCCGTTCCCGATCCCAGAAGTTCGGCTGCATGGACGGACCGTCAACGATAAATGGACTAACGAGCAGCCACCGAATGACGAATACGAGCAAGCCGGCTATCGCTAGCGCCTTGATCCATTCCGTTATTTCGTTACCCGCACGGGAAGGCTTCTTGGGTTCCCCTGAACTAGGGTTACCTGAATCAGAATCTCCTGAGTGCGTTTCATGCAGCTGATCCGGTTGATCATTGTTAATCGCTTGTTCATCGGCAACAGGATTTGTTCCTAGCTCGGCCGATTCGTTTGGTTTATTATTCCGAAGATGTTCCATTCGTAACCGCCTCTAACTTTCTTTAGAAAATGCAAAAAGGAGGACTTGAACTTAAGCCAAGCCCTCCTTTGACGCAAATTATCGAATTTCTTTGATCCGTGCTGCTTTACCGCGCAGGTTGCGCAAGTAGTACAGTTTCGCGCGACGAACTTTACCGCGGCGAGCCACTTCGATTTTCTCTAAACGCGGGGAATGTACCGGGAAAGCACGTTCAACACCAACGCCATAAGAAATTTTACGAACCGTGAATGTTTCGCTGATTCCGCCGCCGCGACGTTTGATTACAACGCCTTCGAACAGCTGTACGCGCTCACGGGAACCCTCGACGACTTTTACATGCACTTTAAGCGTATCGCCTGGACGGAAATTAGGAATGTCCTTGCGAAGCTGCTCTTGTGTAATCGCTTGAATAAGGATACTCATAGAGTTTTCACTCCTTCCATAACAGACGTTCGTACCCCGCTCCCCGAATGCTCTCATTCGGATCATGGCGTGCAGCGGACCGTCCTACTTTTGTCTTACCGTCTATTAACTCCATTCAGAGTCGCAGAGGTTACACAAAACAACATTTGAAATTTTATCACATAAAAGCGTGAATTACAACCATAAGTTAGTTATAACACGGATCGGCTACCTTTCAGCGCGAAATCAAACTGTAAAAACAACTGTATGTAATACAGGTCAAGCTGCCGCCCGAGTCCCCTCAGCTATCCGTTTTACACTCATTCTTCACAGCTTCCCGTGTTTTCCGTTCTGTGTTCAACCATTTACGTTCTTCAGGCGTCAATTCTGCTTGCTGGAGCAGCTCGGGTCGTCTCGTAAGCGTTCGCTGCAGCGATTGACGTCTGCGCCATTTGGCGATTTCTGCATGATGGCCGGATAATAAGGCGTCTGGGACCTTCCATCCGCGAAATTCCGCAGGACGCGTATAATGCGGATATTCCAGCAACCCCTCGCTGAACGAATCCGTAATCGCCGATGTTTCGTTGCCTAACACGCCAGGGAGCAGCCGCACGACAGAGTCAATGATGACCATAGCAGGAATTTCGCCGCCTGTTAGGACATAATCTCCTATAGAAAGCTCGTCCGTCACAAGAAACTCCCGTATACGTTCGTCATAGCCCTCGTAGTGACCGCAGATGAATATTAGGTGTGATTCCTCCGATAACTCCTGAGCCTTCTGTTGCGAGAATGTGGCACCCTGAGGACATAAGAGAATGACACGAGGAGGCTTCTTCTCTTCCTGTATTTCGCTTAACAAATGCTCTACAGCTCCGAAGATTGGCTCTGCCTTAAGCACCATTCCGCCTCCGCCCCCATAAGGCATATCATCAACGGTATTATGCTTATTGCCCGAGAAGTCGCGGAAATTAACCGTGGAAAGCGAGACGATTCCTTTGTCCCTAGCTTTCCCTAGAATACTTGTACCGAAAACACCCGCGAACATTTCCGGGAATAATGTCAACACATCAATCCGCATCGCTAGAGCAACCCTTCCATCAGGTGCACTTGAACCTTGCGGGCAACGATATCCACGTCGAGCACCACATCATCAATAACGGGAAGAAGAAGCTCTTTGCCCTTGGTCAGCTTAACAACCCAAATATCGTTGGCTCCTGGGGATAGAATATCCGTGATGATGCCTAATGGCTCACCATCATCGGTTTCGACCGCGCAACCTATAATATCGCGGAAGTAATATTCTCCTTCATCCAGCTCAACGCGTTCCGCCTCGCTTACCTTTAGCTCCCAGCCTTTGTACTTCTCCACCTGATTGATATTATCGAAGCCCTTGAGCTTAAGAATGAACATCTTCTTCTGCTCACGGGAGGACACTATCTCGATTGTAATCGGTTGCCCGGATTCTGGCGGGAACATCAATAGCTTGTTGCCCACCTTAAAGCGC
The DNA here is from genome assembly GCF_041640265.1 of Cohnella sp. GTDB lineage: Bacteria > Bacillota > Bacilli > Paenibacillales > Paenibacillaceae > Cohnella. The sequence goes on along the minus strand of NZ_JBEQAP010000043.1, from coordinate 35,057 downwards.
ACTTCCGGGAAATCCGTCTGCGGCCAGACCTTTACTTCACCTTTGATGCCGTGTGTATTTACGACTTTACCAATATTGAGCAAGCGCTCTTCCGTCATGGAAGCAGCCCCTTTCCGCAAGAAAACTTCAGCAATTATAATAATATAGCACCGAAGCCTTGTATCGCAAATCCGTTAAGCTGCGTACGGCAGCGCTTGCGTCTTCTCATGCCGTTTTTTCTGCATACCGAGCAGCACCAGTATCATCAAATAATAGCCCCAATAGAGGATAAATTCCTCCAAGGAGGGATTCTGTGTATAACCGAGAAACGCTTTGAAGAAGATTCCCACTTGACCGTTAATAACAGGCTGATTGCCCGTATCGCGAATATACTGGGTTTCGTCGACGGGATGCTCCGGCATGAATGCCGTAATGTTGTATACTTCTCCTCTTTCCCCTCCTGCCGTTTTGTAAAGACTGCCCAGCACACCGATATCCTGCATAATACCGACAGCCTGAACGAGTAATCCGGCGGAGATTACCATAAGGAACACGCTAGTTATTCTAAAGAAGCTTTTGAGCTTGATCTTTTTCGTTCCCTTGAAGAAAAGATAACCCACAACCATCGCCAGTATTAAGCCGATAAGTGCCCCCCAGCTTTCCAGTGCCTTCTGAATGTCTCCGCCCGTAATGGCCGCAAAGAAAAAAACCGTCTCCACGCCTTCGCGCACGACAACAAGAAAGGAATGGACAACCATATTGACCGCTCCGCCAACTGTTAGTATCGCGGCGATCTTATTCTCGACTTTACCTTGCAGGTTGCGGCTTTGCTGGGTCATGAACATGACCATATGAGTCAGTAATCCGCACGAGACAAGCATAATACCGATTTTTAAGTAATTTTGACTGCCCATGGTTGCAAAACCCGTTAGTAAAATCTGAAAAACAAGCGCAACGCCATAGCTTGCGACCAGAGCCAATATCACTCCGACCCAAACCCATTTATTCCATCTTGTTTGGTCGATCCGGGTTAAGTAAGTCAGAATAACCCCTACAATCAATATCGCTTCCAGCGCTTCACGAAAAGTGATTAAAAACGCTTGTAAATCCATAATTTCATCCTCAACCTTTTTCCGTGTTTTAGTTAAGGAAAACACTTGCGCCTAGGGCACAAGTGTTTCCGCTTTAGATTTCAATTGAATTAACGAAGAATGATGATTTCCTTCTTGTCATAGAAAACGCCATTATCGAATAATTCAGCTACTGCGCGAAGCGGGATAAAGGAGCTTCCATTAACAACCTCAACCGGTTGATCCAACTCAAGCTTCTCATTAACTATACCGTTCTGAACAATTATAGCTGAACCGACAACAAGCTCGGTTTTCTTACCGTCTTTAATAATCGATACCTTTTTCGCCAAATGGTCATAACTAACCTCAGCTTTGACTGCATCGGCAATTAAACGAACTGGAACTAATGTGCGGCTTGTATTTTTGTTAATGTAAGGTGCGTTTAACGCTGTATGGGCTTGACCATCCACCGTATATTTAATATTGCCGATTTTCAGCTGAGTACCATCAGTAACAACGAGATCTTTCAGCATTTGAAACGAGCTGCTCTTGGCGGCAGCAAGATCGGAATTATCGATCGCATTGGCGAATTGCTCTGCGAACACGATTGCCTCAATATACTTTTCATTACCTAGAAATACTTCTTGTGCAGCTAGGAACATAATGCCTTCCATAGCATAACCGCGGGCTCCTTGAAGATCTCCATCTGCCAGCTTTGTATAGGCATTCGTCACATACTCGGACACCTTGCCGATCATTGAACGTTGTAGAGCGGCTTGAATTTTATCTTTGTTCACTTTGCTCGCATCGCCGGAGGCAAACACATCGCGGATATAATCGGCGTCTACCGCGCTGCCGCCTTTCAAGTAGGTATATATCGTCATGTAGAAGAAGTATGCTTCTGTCATGGCTGCAGGCTGATCGGCCGCAGCTTTCGTTGGAATGCTTTCCGCATAAGTCAGAACAGCCAGCGCGAAGGTTTTGATAAGTGTTTTGTCCAGCACCTGACGGTGAACGTTAAAGTCATTCGCGTTGCTTTCAGCAAGGTCAGCTTGCAGCTGTTCGATCGTGCCTTTCAAAATCGCTTCCATATTCAAGCTAAATTTCGAATCGCGTTTGACTACAGTGCTTTGCAAAGCACCCTCATAGATTTGAATGACCTTGTCAAGATCGATTTTAGCTGAAGCGAAATCTCCCTTTGTTAGGGCAGGTCTGATATTGTTATTGATCAAGTCGCGGATCGAAAAGTAGAAATACCATTGCAGGCCTTTATCAATCGCTTGCTTGGCTTGACCCACATTTAATGTACCTTTGATGGCATTGTCCAAAACAAGCGTGATGTTATCATCGATTTTCGGATTGTCTGCTTTAATCGTAGCATCAATACGTTTGACTTCTGTTTGAAATTTACTTACATATGCCGCTTGAACATCAGCCAATACCGTGTTTTCTGTGAATAAAGCTTTAATGTCTGCGAAAGCCTTAACCCGCTCAGCTATTACCGCATCTTCCGTAATATTGAACTTGCTCTCAGCACTAACAACGGATGCTAACATAAATACAGAAGATAATACCAGAGTAAGGCTTAACATGATCGACAATAATTTGCGCAATTTGATCTCTCCCAATTTCATCAATTTTATAAAATCCCTTTTCTACGGGCAAACCATACGGCACCGCCGCCAATCAACACAACACCGCCAATGGCCATAACCGAAACCCATGGATTGGTTTTGTCGGAACGGTCCATCGGGGCGTGCTCAGCACCCGCTTCTTCAGAGATCGAATCGGGTGAAGCTTCTGCGGTTGCAGGATCTCCAGCTGCAGCCAAGGACGTTTCGGATGGGGCAGCTTCAACAGTAGCAGCAGCCTCGTTTGCTTCGGGCTCCTCAGAGGGAGCAGCACTTGCGCTCTCGCTTGCAGCAGCAGTTTCCGACGCCGAAGGCTCGGGCGCTTCGCTGGCGACTGCCTTCCCGGTTTCCTTCGGCTCCTCCGAATTGTTCACGGGCTGCACCGTTGTACCGGGCCCTTCTTTAGAGGGTGTGGTTTCCTTCACGGGCTCTTTCTCTTCACTAGGTTCTGGCAGCTTTACGTATACCTTGTAGGGAAACGAAGGCTTTACCTTTGCGTAAATGAAGTTCACTTTCACCTTAAACACTTCAGGTTGTACTTCTTTCTTGCCGACTCCGAACAATCCGGGATTGCCGAGCGCCGTTAACGCATCTTCGAAAGCTTGATTGATATCCCCTGAACCTGAGTTCATATACGGCGATAAAGTGTCATACGTTGCTTTCGCTTTTGCTAGCAGAAGCTTCGCTGCGGCATAATCATTCAAATCTTCGATCGCATATTTAAATCTGCGATCCAAGTTCATAACAAGAACGGCTTTGAAATTGGCAATGGTCAGCTTCGCGTCTTTTTCTTGAAAATTATTATCCAGAGTATCCGCAACAGCAGTGCCGAAATGCGATTTGATTTCCGTCCTTCTGACTTTGTAGGCTTCCTCAGCCTTTTTCCAATCGGGTGAAGCGCCGCTTATGGATGCTTCTACCAATTTGAACGTTTCCGCAACATCTTCGGTATTGGCATCCCCGTAGGAATAGGCCAAAGCATGGGATGGGGCTAGAAATAACAACGCGATGGCAACCGCCAATCCATATTGAAACCATCGTTTCATCTGAACACTCCCCGTATGTAGTTCGCTTTCCATGGATAATGATAATCAATCTCAATTGGACTGTCAATCCCTTTTGAAGTAATATTTTTAATTGTTTATGGTTTTTGTTTCCATTCGTATAGAATGATGTTGGCGTATACCGGATCAAAAAGTGCATTCGACTTGAATTCGGCAATTGGTGCCACTTGAGAACGTACACTTGGATCCTGCTGTTCAAATCCATGCAGGACATGATCAGTCAGCAGCACTCTCTTCCCGGAATTAGCAGCAACTATGGCATTAAAATAATCAAAGGTCAGGATTCGCCGATTCTCATAATCGGCTTGCAAATATTGCAATACCCGCGTCTCCTCCCAAGTGTATAGAACAACTGGAGTCTCCAAGCCTCTTACATAGTCATGAAGTTGATATACCGACGGAAGCTCTTCCGCTTGTTTCCTCAATAAGTCTGCACCATAAACGATCTGGGTGATCAGAAGCCCAGACAGAACAATGATTATTGCTGCTGATAGAGCAGCATGACCTTTACGGTACCTCTGCCGTATAGACCATAAGGAGAAAACCGTACGAATAGTAGCAGCGTAAAAAAGCAACAGAAGCGGACCTGCGACTGGCGAGATATGGCGCGGTTTTTCAATGTTTTGTCCGAATAATGCCCATACCAAGTAAAATCCGATACATGTAATTAACCATGCAGTATAACGTCGATTATGATGCTCTGATTCCTGGAAACCGCCTTTACCATGATACGTTTCCGTTCTCCTTAAAAGCCATTGCCCCGCGTAAACAGCTGTCAATAACAGCAAAAGCAATGCACCAATAACCGCTGATCGACTGAGCAGTACATCCCCGATCAGATTGCTCCCGAACAATTGGGCGATCCGTTGTCCAAACGGTATTTGGGTAGAAACGATCCCTCCTCCCCACTCCGAGAAGTGTCCCTTCACAAAAGCGATGGACAGCTTCCAAAAGCCGGATATGGTGCCTTCCGATAACGCCAGCCCGACGATCCATATGAGCTGGATTAAGCCAGCCGCCATGATGGATAACGCCAACCGAAGCCGTTTTCCTTCTTGATCCTTATTAATCTTGTACTGCTCAGCCCACAGCAGCAATATCGCGACTCCGAATGGGAAGAAAGACAGTCGCGTACCCATTAGAAATCCAAACAGGACAAGCACAAGCGCATGCCGGGCGCCAGATTTCGGGTGTTCCATCGCATGTCGAACGCTCCACAAAAACCACCAGAGCACAGCGATACCCGCGCACTCAGACATTGGCCTTGCAGCCATCAGCCATAAATAAGGTGTTGTCAGCACGAGTGAGGTAAGCCATAAGCTTAAGCTTGTGCTTCCTTTCACATACCTTCGTGCTAACAAGGTGATGGGAATGGCCGAACTAAAGGCAGCTACAGCATTAAACATGACCAACGCTAGAACAGGATCGGCCACCCATCGATGGATGATGGAAGCACCTGCAATAAAGTATGGGTATCCCGGAAAATGAGGCTGCATCGCTAGAAGATCATACCGCTCCAATGCCAAGACAAAATCCACCTCGTCCCAAGAACGGGCAAATGGACTTGCATACATCAAACTGAGATAAAAGAATCCTATAATGACGATAATGGCGGAACATACTGATGCAATTCTGACGGCGGCGATTCGCGACATGCGGTTTTCCTCTCCTCATTCTAAGGATCATTTCGGTCACTTTTTGTGACCGGCCGCCTCATTTCCTTGTATATAGCCGGAATAACCGAGTTCACGTATTCCTTGAATTTAATAAACGATTGTCCTTTCGTACGAACCTGATAAGTGATAGGCACTTCCTCTAAACGGAAGCCCTTTCTGATTAAATTCAGCGTCAGCACCTGCGCGTAGTTGTAATCGTGAATGATTTCCGCATTCTCCATCGCCTCGCGGGAAAATCCTCTCATCCCCGACTGCCCGTCACATATCCATTTGCGAAGCAGCAGTGATTGCAGAAACGTAAAAACATAATTACCCAATCTGCGATGAAGCTTCATTCCCCGGATTTGACCTTTAAACCGGGAGCCGAATGTATAGTCGGCTTGGTTAGCCATAATCGGCGAGATAACTTCAGGAATCAGCTCCGGCGGGTATTCATTGTCCGCATCGATCATGAGACCGATATCGGCATTTAATCGGCAGCATTGCGCCAAGCCCTCGCGTACGGCCGCCCCCAACCCCCGGTTCTTCTCGAAGGATACGATGTAATCTGCACCCGCTTGCTTTGCAACGACGACCGTATTATCTTTGGAGCCGTCATCGATCACGATGACCTCCACCGTGTATTCCGGGTGAAAAAGACGCGGTACTCGACTGATAACAGCGCCTATATTGCTCTCTTCGTTATGCGCGGGCATAAAGACGACGATTTTCTTTTTTTCCACGATATTAACCTTCCGTTCTCTTACGAGTCTTTGATGTGATCGAGCTTCATCGCTTCTGTTAATACCGGTCCGCGGCTATGGCTTGGATATGGAGCACCTAGCAGATAGCTAAGTGTGGGAGCCATGGAGATCAGCGAATGCTTCTCGTCAATCCGATGTCCCTGCTTGATAGTTGGACCATGCATGAAAAACGGAACGAATCTTTCCCCTTCATCCAAATGTCCATGTCCGCCTATTCCATCGGCTTGTCCATGATCGGCGCAGATGACCAAAGTCGTGTTCTTCATCATACCCCGGCTTTCCAGCCAACCGACAAAATCCTGGATCAACCTGTCGGCTTCCGCGATTTTCTGCAAGTATTCGTCGTATAGGACACCCCTGCTATGTCCGGTTTGATCGACACCGATCAATTGAGCAACCAGCAAATCCGGATTTTGCTCAGCCATGATCAGCTTGGCGCGTTCGATGATATTTCGATCCGCAGCGTCGTTATGCATGACGGCCGTTACGCTTTCCACGTCATCCCCCATGGAATCGATCAGATGGGCGATTCCAAGCAGACGACCGGTTTTGCCGACCTTGCGCAGCGAATCGAAGATACTCTCTACCTTGATGCCCAGCTTCCATACCATATTGGAGCGAATACCGTGCTCTCGCGGATAAGTTCCGGTAAACATAGAGGAAAAACAGACGACCGTACGCGCGGGGTATACGGTTTCCATCTGCGCATACTCCGTCCCTTCGGCTCTCAGCTTTTTCAGGAAAGGAGCATTCGCCTCTTCAAAGCGTTCTTTACGCATGCCGTCGATCACGATAACGATGACTTTATCATTTATCGCCTTCTCTGGTACAACGGCATTGTTCGTCAAGGAGCCATCTTCCTTCGGTTTCCAATCAAACAGATAAGCGTGAAGAATATAGCTGTACAGCCATAAACAAACGATAAATACAATCCAGGGAATCCAATGATCAGCTCTGAAATCAATGACATCATTGAGCGATGCGGTTGAATCGAAGAGTGAATAGAAATGATTCCAGATGAACAGCAGCAGCAAAAACTTAGGCATTTGCTCCTGAGCGTTCCCGCTTGTCGAGTCACTGTTTTTTAAGACGAGCTTCCAGAATCGGGTAAAATTCCACCATGACGTTCCAATCCGCAAATGATAGTAGAAAGTACCCCAAAAATAGACGGTGAAAAAGAAATACAAACCGAGTGCAAGTAAATAAAGCGTTAAGCTAGGAGCTTCCCATAGGAGCAATACCGCCAACAAAGGAAACCATAAATAATTACGCAGAAAAAGGGGGAAATCATAAAAATAGTAAATAGCGAACAACGGTAAAACAAACAGCAGTCCGAGCCCCGCCGAACACCAGAAATCGGTATCGGACCACTGCGCGAAGCGATACAACAAAAATACGCCAACTACGAATATCGGGGTGAACGGCTTTCCTTCATTCAGCAGATTCCAACATCTCGCCGCGACAATTTCGAAAGAGGAAGCTTTTTTCATGAGGGTATCCTCTCCTTTGCAGATTTTTGTTTATTTATAATCCATGCTTTCATTTCCCGCCAACCAATCGGCATACGAAGCAAGGAATAGCCTCCCATAACGTAAGCGAAAGCAAACTTGAACGTATGCGACAACAACGCTGCGGCATAAGCTTCCTTCCAACCGATGCCTAGCACAACAAGCGAAGCGCTCAAAGTGCTTTCATAAGTGCCGATGCCTCCTGGTGTAATATGGAACACTTGGCCGGCAATCGTTACACTGTTAGCCCAAATGAGAGAAACCGCTCCCAAATTCAGTTCCATCATGCGGGCGATCCCATAAATGACGGCAGCCTCCAGCATCCAGCTGACCGTAATGCATACCATGACAAAAAGCCCTTTGCCAGAAAACATCGTGGACTTGAAGTGTGCCCAATGCCTTTGCACAAAGGGAATTCTATGAAGAGGGGTCAGCTTGATCGCAACGACCGATACAATGAATCCCATTATAAGTATAAGGATCCACGCCCATGAAGCGGACAATCCGATCCACAATACTCCGATCAAAGAAATAACGCCTAATACGAGCATATCCATCAAACGCATAATGGCAACCGAGTGAAGAGCTTCATCCCACGTTTTACGTGCGTTTTTCATCAGAAATCCGGTACGGATTATATCTCCCGCTTTTACCGGAAGCAAATGATTGACAAGCAGGCTGTAGATAATTCCGTGAAAATAGATCCGGAAGCGCTCCTGTGATCCAGCATACATTCGCCAAGCTTGCGCCTTCAGCATAAAAGAGAGCAAATAAGTCCCAAACATAAACGCGAGCCATTGCGGCTCCTGGGCCAACGTACCCAAGTGGCGAAGGAAATCAGCCCAATCAAACCACTTCCAGGAAATAATAAGAAAACAAATAAACAACAATGCAGCAAGAAACGATTTCAAGCCTGTTTTAACTATCACGGAAATAACTCTCTCTTCCAATTTTAATGAGAACTATTCTCAACTATATGCATTGTTTTGTATTATAGCAGGTCTTCCGATCGAATGATAGATAAACCTCAAACATTCCATTAGCGCAGGCGTAAAGCAGATCTTTCATCAATTTGATTCGAAATAACTGTTATACCATTGCAGGAATTGTCTCATACCCTCTTCAATTCCGGTCTGGGGCGTGAAACCCGTTGCTAACCGGAGCTTGTCCGTGTCTGCATATGTCGCCAGAACATCCCCATCCTGCATGGGCAAATATTCGATGATGGCTTTCTTGCCAACACCTTCTTCTATTATTTGTATCAACCTCATCAGTTCAATCGGTTGGTTATTTCCGATGTTATAAATTTGATAGGGTGCGAAGCTTGTGCTCGGATCTGGATTCTCACGGTTCCATCGTTCATCGGGCTTAGGCGGTTGTGTTAGAAGTCTGACGGTACCTTCAATAACATCATCGATATAGGTGAAGTCTCTTAGCATTTTGCCATAATTGTATACTTGTATTGGATTACCCTCGGCGATTTTACGGGTAAATGAATAATAAGCCATATCCGGCCTTCCCCAAGGTCCATACACGGTGAAAAACCTCAGGCCCGTTGTAGGCAGCCCAAAAAGATGGCTATAGGAGTGAGCCATCAATTCATTGGCCTTCTTGGTGGCGGCATATAAGCTAAGCGGATGATCCGCGCGGTCATGAACGGAATAAGGCATCTTTGTATTGGCACCATACACTGAGCTGGACGAGGCATACATAAGATGGCCTACTTCATGATTGCGGCAAGCTTCCAGCACATTCATAAATCCGACAATGTTCGAATCGATGTAAGTGTGCGGATGGGTCAGACTCGACCGAACGCCGGCCTGACCGGCAAGATTAATAACAGCAGCAAAGGTAAAATCGCGAAATACTCGGTCTAATGCCGTCTTGTCTTCCACTCCAGCTTGAACAAACTTAAAGGAGCGGTTTTCTTCTAACATTTCCAACCTGGATTGTTTTAATGAAAGCTCATAATAATCGTTCATATTATCTATACCGACTACATGATATCCATCGGCTAGCAGCCTCTTGGCCAGATGAAATCCAATAAACCCGGCACAGCCGGTAATTAATATAGGTGAAATCACAATGATCACCCTCGTCCCCTTCACATTGAAAAAAGGGACCGATATATGCATAAATGCATTGACGGTCCCTGCTTGGCTATTCTGAAATAATGTCCACGATGACGCGCTTCCGCTCCTTAACAGCTGCGGAAGAGACTACGGTGCGTACCGCCTTAGCGATACGTCCCTGCTTGCCGATTACTTTGCCGACATCGTCGGGATGGACGGAAAGCTCGTACACCAGGCCTCTCGCGTCTTCCTTGACCTGAATTTGCACGTCTTCCGGATGATCCACCAACGCTCGGGCAATAACCCGAATCAATTGTTCCATGGCTCAGCCCTCCGGTACTTAGACGATTACTTCTGGAGCTTGGATTCGTGGTATTTCTTCATGACGCCTGCTTTGCTAAGAAGTGTGCGAACGGTATCGGACGCTTGCGCGCCGTTTTGCAGCCATTTCAAAGCTTTTTCCTCGTCGATTGTAACTTGAGCCGGTTGGGAAACCGGATTGTATACACCGATTTCTTCAATAAAGCGACCATCACGCGGGGAACGGGAATCCGATACCACTACGCGATAGAACGGAGCTTTGTGAGCACCGATACGTTTCAAACGAATACGAACTGACATTAACTTTCACCTCCTTGACTAAATAAACGCTGGGAAAACCTTTAGAACGGGAACTTCATGTTTTTGCCGCCGCCGAACATGTTTTTCAGGCCTTTCATGCCGCCCTTAGGACCCTTGGGACCCATCATGCCGGAAAACTGCTTCATCATTTTCTTCATATCCTCGAACTGCTTCAGAAGTCGATTAACATCCGCTACCGTTGTTCCGCTGCCTGCGGCAATCCGCTTGCGACGGCTGTAGTTGATGATATCAGGCTTCTTCTTCTCCACCTTCGTCATCGACTTGGCGATCGCTTCGGTGCGTGCGATTTGCTTCTCGTCGATTTTGAAGTTTGGATTGCCTTTAAGCTTGTTCATTCCGGGCATCATATCGAGTAACTGATCCAGCGGCCCCATCTTGCGAACCTGCTCCATCTGTTCAAGGAAGTCGTCGAAGGTGAAATCCGCGGTGCGCATCTTGCGCTCCATCTCTGCAGCCTTCTCTGCATCCATGTTACCCTGGGCTTTCTCAATAAGCGACAGCATATCCCCCATGCCGAGAATCCGCGAAGCCATCCGATCCGGATGGAACACCTCAAGCTGGTCAATCTTCTCGCCCGTTGAAGCGAATTTAATAGGGCAGCCCGTTACGGCTTTAACCGATAATGCAGCTCCGCCGCGTGTATCTCCATCTAACTTGGTAAGCACGACACCGGTTAATGCCAACTGCTCGTGAAAGCTCTTCGCTACATTAACGGCTTCTTGTCCAGTCATAGCATCGACGACTAGCAATACTTCATCGGGATTGACCGCCGAATGAATGTCCTTAATCTCCTGCATAAGTTCTTCATCGATCTGCAGACGTCCGGCAGTATCGATCAAAACATAATCATTGCCTTGGTCTTTGGCCAATTGCACGCCTTGCTTCGCAATCTCAACCGGGCTGACCTGATCGCCAAGCGTGAATACGGGCGCTCCGATCTGTTCGCCGAGCACTTGCAGCTGCTTGATGGCCGCAGGACGATAAATATCGCCCGCGACGAGCAGCGGCTTGTGATTCTGAGATTGCAGCAGCTTAGCGAGCTTGCCGGTTAAGGTTGTTTTACCCGCACCTTGCAACCCGGCCATCAGAATGACGGTTGGAGGCTTGTTCGCCTTCTTGAGCTTCTCTTGCGAGCCGCCCATGAGCTCCGTCATTTCCTTGTTAACGATATCGATAATGACCATCGCGGGAGTGAAGCTCTTCATCACTTCCTGACCGGTGGCACGTTCTTTCACCTTGGCGATGAATTCCTTAACGACTTTGAAGTTTACGTCCGCTTCCAGCAAAGCGAGGCGTACCTCTCGCATCGCATCATTTACGTCGTCTTCCGATACTTTACCTCGTGTCTTCAGCTTAGAGAATACGCTCTGAAGTCGGGTTGTTAATCCTTCGAATGCCATAATCCCATCCCTCCTTAGGGAACGGTTTTCACTTAATCTATTTCGTTATCTTGACCTCGCAGCTTAGCCACTGTCTCAGTGAGCGATTGACGCCACTCCAGCGGCAGACTCGCAATTTGCGACTCAAGCAGGTCGATACTAGACTGAAGATGCTCATGCCGTGAGACTAATCGAAGCTTAAGTTCATATTCTTCTAGAACCTGCTCAGCACGCTTTAGATGCTCGTAAACAGCCTGTCGGCTAATTTGAAAATCAGCGGCGATTTCACTGAGTGAATAATCATCGTGGAAATAACATTTGAGAAACGTTTGCTGTTTCTCCGTCAACAATGGTCCATAGAAATCATGCAGCACGTTGATCCGGTTTGTTTTCTGCAGTGCATGGTCATCCCAGGGCAACTAGCTCACTCCCTTCGTCAAGCACTAACGCGTCAAGGTAAAGAGCTTGACACCCAACTCACTTTTACTATGTTACGAAATATGCGGAGTGTTGTCAAGGGAATTTCCTTTACAGTGATCCTATTCCGTTATTGAGACAACAAGGAATAAAAGAGAATACGCCGAATAAGAAAATAAGCTGGTCACCTCTTGCTTTACATATAGCCTGTTGTCTTATATCAATAAGGAGCTGTTAGGTTAGATGAAACAAATTACTCTTCGCCAATCACGACATTCCGATGTTGAGACAATTGCTAATCTAAGGGCAATTGTACTTCGTAATGATTTAACCAGGTTAGGAAGGTTTGATGAACAGAAGGTGCGTCAACGCTTCCGCGATGCATTTGACTCCGATCACACTTGGATTATCGAGGCAGATTATTCATTTGTTGGCTGCTTCGCTTTTAAACCGACGTTAGAAGGTTATTTATTGGAACACTTCTATATTCATCCCGCTTTCCAAGGTAAAGGGATCGGCAGTCAAGTATTAAAAAACCTGCTTGGACAAAACAATGTAAAAGGAAAATGTGTAACATTAAATGTCCTGCAAGGAAGCCCTGCTAGACATCTTTATGAACGGTTTGGTTTTCAAGTTGACAGTGAGGATCCAATAGATGTTTACATGTCTAAAATTTGATACACATAGTAATCTTGTGCATGTACAGCTTTAAAACCAACAGATTCATATAACCCTAAGGCATGATCATTTTTCGTTTCGACCTCTAAGTGTACCGAATGACCAGCTGAGCTTTGATCTTTTAAGACTCTACGCAATACTTTTCGGCCGATTCCTTGCCCTTGCCACTCCGGTAGAATCGAAAAGCCATATATCCACGATTCCCCAGCCTCTAGCTTTAACCGGATTTTCCCTATCGTTTCCTGGTTCACTTCGATCATTAATATTTGACCGCTGTATCTGCTTTCCATCTCCCTAGCATCTTCTTCGTTCATACCGAACGCTTCAACTGACAAACGGATACGCATGTCTAAATCATCCGCAATTGCCAGTCGCAATGTAACATCGTCATCTTCCTCAAGAGATCTTTCTTGCCACTTCATCTGATGTTCCGAGAATGCATAATCTGCACCTTGTTTAATCAAAAAAGCTTTTGCTGCAACTGATCCAGCAGGTGCATTCAATAAAATTTTCTTGTATCCGATTTCTTTAGCTGTTTCCATGCCTTGTTGGAACAAACGATTGAAATGTCCCTTCCGTCGTTCACTTGGTTTAACCATGCCGCATACTTCGACTGTAGAACCAAAAGGATATAACCCCATAAACGCTACTAGTTCGTCATTTTCATAATGAAGAAAGTCTAGCTGAAAAGATTCGCGGCTTCCGAGCATTTCCCAGTTAAGTTTTAGTTGTACATAATCATAGGCTTCGCACTTTTTTTGCAGTTGTTCAATATCTTGAAGTTGCCGTTTCGTTAACATCGTTGTCTCCTATTAATTAGATAATTATCCCCTTTAAGCTTTATCGAACCAACAATAATTTCACCAATAAAATGAAATAAAGTAACTTGATTATTTGTGCTACTGATAAAATTAATTAGCCAAATAGATCTGGAATCCCAACCCAAAAAAGCAATTGTCTGTCCTGCGGATATCTATGCAGTTCCTAAACAGGTCGGTCTTATGGGCTTCGATGATATCGACACGTTGAAATATATTTCTCCCAGATTATGCTCCGTACGCGACATAACGCCGAAACAATTGGTACGAAGCATTACATTTATTTTTGGTTGTTTGCGATATAGTTCAGGCCCCAATTCTCTATTTGGAGAAGGATAGGATAAAGGCTCTTCCCTATCTCTGATAGCGAATACTCTACTTGGGAGGGATCTCGGAATACACTTGCCTGTTAATCAGCCCATCGCTTTCGAGCTCACGCAGCTGGCGACTGAGTGTTCGCTGCGTACCAACGGTTGCAGGGGCTTATCTTGTCGGAATGAAGTATAAACCTGCCGAATGTAAAAGTTAGTGGTATTGTACAAGTGTTTGGCATCTAAACACATCTGCTCGAAATATGGGAATAAGCGGTGACTATCCTTGATCCAAATCTGAAAAGTTTTGTAGGTGGCATCTGCCATGATTTCACCTCCTTCGACCAATACGAACATACGTTCGCTAATCTGGTTTTATTTTACCATAATATGCGCGATAGAGAGAGGTCTTTGAAGATATTTCACGGAAGTCGCCGATTCACCACCCTCTTAGCTCCTTGTGTCGCTTGAAGAGGGCGTCCTCTCGGCGGATATGATAGACACGGAACGCTTCACGTGAAAAGGGATTCTTTCAGTTCTAAAAGCCAAAGGAATCAACTGATTTTCAAGCTCAGCTTGATGATGGCATCGGCTGCCATTCGCGCGACAGCCTCCGCGCCTTGCTCATTCAAATGTGTATTGTCTTCGATCCCTTCAGGGTAGTTCGGAAGTTCGCACGGGCGCAGCCAGGTCAGCCATTCTCTCGATTTGGCGTCTCCCATTTCCTTGAAGGCGACGGCGCTTCGGCCGCACAAATCAATAAAAAGGACTTTTTCCTGAACGGCGAGCGCTTCCATCGACCTGGGATAATCGCCATGCGTGTTGATCAATAGACCGTCGACGTCAAAATGTCTGCGGCAAATGGACGAGATGAGCACGGGATGAGCCCCCTTCGCTCTCGCTCCGTCGATATATTGCTGCAAATACCGATGGTATGTGCTCCAAGGACTTGTATGAATTTCGGCATCTTCCTTACTGTCATTATGACCGAATTGAATGAACAAATAGTCGCCCGGCTTAATCATCTGCAAAATCTCCTCGAGCCTTCCTTCCTCGATAAAGCTCTTGGAACTTCTCCCGCACACTGCCTTATTTACAACCCGAACGGAATCGGGGATAAATAAATGAAGCTTATTCCCCCAGCCCTGCATGGGGTGCGATTCAGGCGGATAATCCGCCATTGTCGAATCACCAGCCAAATAAATCGTTTGTTTGTCCATAGCATCCACCTATTTCGTTAGATTGGTGTAGTTGATTTGACCTCTTCAATCCTGCGGTATCGAAACCGCGAAAATTCAGCCTCTCCGTTACCTGCCGCATAAATACCCAGACGAAGACCAATAAATTCGCCAAACGTATTATGGTTATAACCTGAGGCTTCAATCGATGAAGGATGCCGATTCCACCCAATACCATCAGTACTGTAAAACATCGTCACGGTATGGTGATCGTTCCTAAGCTTCAAATGAAGCCGGCAGCCCAAGCCTTGTACAGGATAGCCTTTGGTACCTCGCCGCATTCGGGAAATTTCATGCTCCGTAAAGCAAATCCCCGCATAACAGCGGTCGTTATAAAAGAGCACAAGACCCGCTTCAGCTTCAGGCCCGACCTTAATCTCAACTTCAGCTTCATAGGCCCTGTTGGGCGGAATGACGACCAGCGGTCCTGAATCCGCCGGTGAATCCCCTTTGGCCTTCAGCTTCAAGATGCCCCCGCCTGCTACATAACGTTCAGGATCCAGTTCCTTGTAGAATCGCCACTGCCAACCGAGCGCAGCACCTTGGAAATCGTCAGACAGCTCCGGAGTATTCCCTTTTACCGGCTTCATCTCTCCGTCCGTATCTTGCGATACGATCGGCCAGCCGTCTTCCGTCCACTCAATGGGGCTCAGCAAGGTTTGCCTTCCTAGCGTGTAATAATCCTTTTCATAGGCATGATAAACGAAATACCATTTTCCATCAGGTGTATCGATGAGCGTACCGTGCCCCTTGGACCACCAGCGTTCTTCCTTCGACCAAGTATGCACAAGAGGATTATAGGGAGAGTTCTCCCAAGGCCCTAAAGGATGTTTGCTCCTGGCTGCAACCGCCATATGGGTCGTCGCAGGACCAGCCGTTCCGCCTTGTGCGCAAATCAAATAATAATAATCGCCTCGGACTAGTAGCTTTGGGGATTCGAGAGCCATGCCTTCCACGACCCAATCCTCAGGGATTGGCCATCCTTTATAAACCGTTTGTAAGTCGCCGGTAACGGAAAGGCCGTCCGGGGCTAATGAAACAGCCCTTCCGTAGTTTACGTACAGGTACCTTTGCCCATCCGGCGCCAACAGGTGCCCCGGGTCTATCCCGTCTACTCTCAGATCAATCGGGTCGGACCAGGGCCCTTCCGCTTTCTCTGCATAGATGACATAATTCGTCCCGTTATCTGGAAAATAAATGTAAAAGAGTCCGTTCACATAGACCAGATCCGGTGCCCAAACATCTCCGACATAAGTCCGGAGAGCATGGCAAAGGGGGACCCAGTCGGTCAGATTGCGGGAATGCCATACGAGAAGCCCTGGAGCATACATGAAAGACGAGTGTGTCATGTAATAATCTTGACCTACCCGGACGATGGAAGGATCGGGATAATCGCCCCTTAGAATATCGATCGGATAGGTTGCGTTTATTTTCGAATTGGACATGGTCCTTATACACCTCACAGAAAAATCTTCCCGTCGTGGATAGCCCCCTCGACGATCCATGATACATCTGCATCAGTCAAGTGCAGACTTTAACACTTTCTAGTGTTACGAAGTAATCATTACTGCCGAATTGCGTGCCGTCTTTTTTATACCAGACCCCATTTTCCCCCGTTACTCCGACTTTCAGCGTATAGCTTCC
Source organism: Cohnella sp. (assembly GCF_041640265.1). Classification (GTDB taxonomy): domain Bacteria; phylum Bacillota; class Bacilli; order Paenibacillales; family Paenibacillaceae; genus Cohnella. The sequence goes on along the minus strand of NZ_JBEQAP010000043.1, from coordinate 18,187 downwards.
ATGTGAAAGTTTCGGGGAAACGTATTTCATATTAGAATCTGGTACCAAACTGTAAAAATCAATAATTGCGCGATGAATAAGTTCGTCTGTGTCATCATAGATGGAAAACTCCGCATAGCCGCCATGACAATCACTTGTACCGTAAACAATAATTTGTGATCCTTCAAAGGTATAAATTACTGAATCTCCTCGCCCATTTGAACGAAATGGCAAAGGTTCATCCATTCCTTCAAGAAAAACCTGGGAGATCGATTCACTCGCCCATACCGGCCAATATTCAAGAATGGAACATGTATCCTCTTTAACTACTGTGATGGGCAACCAAACCTGTGTGGCACTTGAAGCTTGACGAGGAAATGACCAACGATCTCCCATATAGATCGGTACTGTTTTCCCATCTGCTTCTAATGTAAAGACAAATGAACACTGAGAGTTATAGGTTAAACTGCCTTTCGGACAAAATAACCCTTGTTCTTTCCAAGGTCCATGTAAGTTGTTCGAAACGAAATAATAGTTGTCATTTCTTTCCCAGCTCGTTTTATTGGAGAACATCATAAAATAGCTGTCCCCGTGGCGGAACATTGCCGGCGATTCACCGCCAGGCGCAATATTTTCCGCAACCTTTTCCACTGCGGTCAGATAGTCATCGCTTAATCGATAAATGTTGCCTTCGTGAATCAATAAATAGGCTGTTCCATCCTCGTCAACGAAGGTACCCATGTCCCACATTTTAATGGGCTGCCCTTCGAAAAGCAGCGGTCCTTGAAACTTGAATGTACCGTCAATCGTATCGCAAGTCGCAAGCCCTATGCACGGATCCGTGTATTTCAAATTATCCGTGTGCATCAGCATGACAAAGGTGCCGGTTTTATGATTCTTTAGTACCTTTACCCGTTCTCCAATACGATCAGGGCCAAGTAGCCCTTGCTCCTGCGGCGGCAATACCAAGCCTTCAAAATGCCAATCCGACAGGTTATAAGAGGAATAACACGAAAAACCCACGAACTTATTAACATCGTTCGTTTTGTATTCTCCAAAAAGGTAGTATTTATCGCCTTCCTTTAACATACAAGCACCGTGTGCGTTGACCGTCTCCCCATTTTGATCAAACCACGGTACCCCGTTGAAAATATAAGCTTTATCCCTCATGATTTTATCCTCATCCCCGCTTTCCTGAAAAATTCGAGAGAGTATGATTCGGATCAAATTTCCGATATGTTTCACAAATTTTCGCAAACTTCTGTTCGGATGCATTCATATTGATTCCCCAGGCCCAGCAAGCTTCCACGGGCTTACGGAGAATATACTCATGCTTGCGCACAATACGATCAATATCGTCAGCATCGTAAATCAAGCTGCCATCCTGCATGCGAAGACTTTCGATCGAAGGGTAGCGATCGGTGTAATAACAGTCGGTTTCTAGTACGATGCCACCAGCGCCCAGCACCTCCTTAGCCACGGAGTAATACAAGTCGACGAAATCGCTCACACGGGGATAATCTCCGTAGAACATGTACATAACCCGCAGATTGTCATGCCTATTCAACAGCCGCTGAAAGACGTTTGTATCACCGCATTCAATATCAATTGTTGTATTGGGCGCATATCGGTGAATTTCGTCTATAATCAGTGAGAAACGGTCGGTCATAAAATCGGCGATCTGTTCACTGACTGTTTGCCAAGGCTTGTGTGATAACCCTTCTAGCTGCAAACTGCTTTGTCGCAGGCACAGGTTCGCTGTCTCCCATGGAGCTAGTACGCTTTCCCAGCATAGCCGAACTACATCGGCTTGCGCGTCTGCGGGAACATCGAAATTTGCGCTTGCCCATTGCTGAAGTTTCCGCGGATCGCCCCTAAGCGCAGTAATCTCTCCATCGCCAGGCTTCAAGTAGACACGTAGTCCGGCCTTATGTGTTCTTCGTACGAGGTTCAACCACCGCTGCTGCAAGCCGTTCTCATAAATGCCGTCCCGACTGAAACCGATGGCATCGAACGCGCCGCTACTAATAACTTTATCCAAATAGACTTCTTCGACATGAGAGAGATGACCTCCAGAATCCCAGGATTGCGGATGATGCCAGCCGGGAATCGTTACATACATGCCTGCTACACGTTCCCTTGTTCGTCCTATATCGGGTTTCCAGCCATTCTCTTGCATTGTGGTACGTTCGAAATTAGGTAGCGAACTCACATCCATTGCGGCCCATGCAACAGATGCGATTCGCTCTGTCGTCTCCTTGCTGTCGAATGGTTGCTCAGCCACAGTTAGCGGCCATTCACCTTGTCCCAATACAGTAAATCGTACAATTGCTGTCTCGTTAACAGGCAGCTTAAGCGTCATTACAGCTGACTCTACATCCTGCTGAACCGTGACGGAGGCATTAGCCGACGTCCGCACTGACAATCCTGCGTCGTTTGCTTTCGTATAATAAGCTGCTTCCTGTTGACTGAGGGCGATGGATTCGGAGAAGATGAAGTTTCCTTCCAGTGGTAGTGTATAATAGTCATTCCCCGCAAACCCAATAGCTTGAATCGCAATGTCAAAATAAGGCATATCCTCATAGAACACGTAGTCAACGCAAACTGAACCGCTAAGCCCTTCTTCTTCAAAAACCAAACGAAACATCGGGTTATCCGGCTCCTGCTTGTTAGGTATGAATAACTTGGCATACCAAAGCTTCCACTTCTCCCCACGTTCGGAGGTGAGTGCGAATTTATGCCCGTAAGCACCAATTAAATCCATGCCTCCAACACGGAACGATCCTGCTCCACTTGAAAAGGAAAGACGTTCATCGAAGGGGAATTGTCCGTGACAAAGTCGAAAACCAATCCATCGATCGTGGGTGTTGAAGGTAAAAAAGTCAGACCGGACTTCAATACGTGCCTGATCCGCTTTGAAATAATACTTACCTGTTTCCATAGTCAGACCCATTCAATTCACACTCCTACTAGTAATGTGTCGGCTTTACTTGCCATTAACCTTTTAACGCGCCGATCATGACACCCTTCATAAAATACTTTTGCAAAAATGGATATAAAGCCAAAATCGGCAATGTCGAAACTAGGATGGCAGCGTACTTTATCGTCGCGGCAACCTCTTGCTTGGACAGGAATGTGACATTCTGACCCATCATAATTTCCGTTTCGTTATCAATCAGTATTTGCCTCATCACAAGCTGTAGTGGATAGAGCTCACGATCTCTTAAGAAGATCATCGCATTGAACCAGCTGTTCCAATGGGCTACGCCGTAATAAAGAACCATAACCGCAATAACAGGCTTGGCTAAGGGCAGATAAATTCGGAATAGAACCATCCAGTGTCCAGCGCCGTCCATCCGTGTGCATTGACCGTCTCCCCATTATTATCAAACCACGGTACCCCGTTGAAAATATAAGCTTTATTCATCATGATTTTATCCTCGTCCCTGCTCAATTCTCGTATAGACACTGCGAGTAATCGATCGCTTCCGCATCATGCCCTGGTTTGCGCGACAGTTCGCCTAGCAGACTTATATAGAAAGACTTAATATAAAACAAAGTGTCCGAGTTGATTCCTTAACCAATTTCCAGGTTCAGCTTGTTGATGGCATCGGCCACCATTCGTGCGACTGCCTCTGCACCTTGCTCATTCAAATGCGTATTGTCTTCGATTCCTTCGGGGTAATTCGGATGTTCGCCCGGGCGCAGCCAGGTCAGCCATTCTTTTGATTTGGCGTCCCCCATTTCCTTGAAAGCGACAGCACTTCGGCCGCACAAATCGATGAAAGGGACTTTTTCCTGAACGGCCAGCGCTTCCATCGATCGAGGATAATCGCCGTGCGTGTTGATCAGAAGGCCATCAACGTCAAAATGTCTGCGGCAAAGAGGCGAGATGAGTACGGGATGAGCCCCCTTCTCTCTCGCCCCGTCAATATATTGCCGTAAATGCCAATGGTACGTGTTCCAAGGACTTGTATGTCTTTCGGCATCTTCCTTACTGTCGTTGTGACCAAATTGAATAAACAAGTAGTCACCCGTCTTGATCATTTGTAAAATTTCTTCAAGTCTTCCTTCCTCGATAAAGCTTTTGGAGCTTCTCCCACACACGGCCTTATTCACAACCCGAACGGAATCAGGAATAAATAAATGGATCTTGTTCCCCCAACCTTGCATGGGGTACGAATGAGGCAGATAATCCGCCATTGTCGAATCGCCAGCCAAGTAAATCGTTTGTTTTCCCAAAGCATCCACCACCAATTATTAATAAGCACCGGTTTGCATATTCCAGCCCGGCGCTTTTTTTGCTTGATTTATTCCGTTATAGACACTCAGACGCCGAACTTATCCGCCAGCCTTTGGGCTAGCTCATCGTCTGAGAGAGGATTGCGGTGCGTGTTCTCCAAATAAATGTGTTTCTCCGTTTCCGGCATCAGAAAATTCTTGTACCACGCGAAGAAATCGGGGCTGTCGCCATGCATGCGAAGCCAGCGGCGGAGCGTGTCCATGTTCTCCACCGTGCTCTTGATATTCGTCAGCCAGTCTGCCCGGAAGAAATTCGCCCATTTCCCATGCTCGGCTTCCTTCATCGCAGCAAGGCCCTTCTCGTATTTCCACATCGCCTGTGAAGCATAAACGAAGGCTAACGAGTAATTTCCCTCGTGGTAAGCCTTATACGATTGACCCAGCTTATCGAAGCCCTCGCAGCCAGACAAATGCAGCTCAGCGTGAAACCGCAAATGATCCTTTAACCGAAGGCGGTCAGGCTCCACCAGCTCCGGCAACAGCTCTTCAATCCGGCCCATCAGCTCGATCCAACCCGGAATAGCGTCAACGCACTTCCGGCGCAGCCGCTCGACCTGCTCCGGAAAATCGACTTCTCCGGTTACCCAATACAATCGTCTGTCCCGTTGATCCGCCTTCCCTTGAAGCCAGTGTCCGACGATTTGGCGGGCCGGATGGTGATAGAATTCGTCTCCCGCCCGGTCGTCTTCGTTCGGACCATATGAAATCGTCCGTCGCGCATAGTCGCGGAACATCTCGGCGATTTCCGGAGAACCCGAGGGGAACATTCGGCGGACAAACGACCCAAGATGCTCTTCAGTATCCGCCTTCCCACGCGTCCACAACTCCCGTATCAAGTCCAGCGTATATACGTGCGGCCGGATGTTGCCGCTGTTGACGAGCACGTAATCCTTAGCGCTGACCCGAAATGCCTCCCCTATCTCTCTTCTTATCAACTCGGCATCGGCCGGGAACAACGTTAAATGATTGGAGGCCTGCAGATCGTGAAACGTCACATGGTAGTAAATGCCGTGCTTCCCTTTTTCATGCGGCTCGGGCAAAGCCGGTACCCGCAGATTCAGGTTGCCGTGGCGCCGGGACACCATCTTGCCGTATCCATTGTCCGCCCAAACCTTGATAACGTCGTCCGGAACATTGACATGACCTGCTTTATATAATTCCGAGATCTCCCCATACAATGCCACGCAATACTGCGGATCGGCTACCTTGCTGCGAACCATATCGTATTGTTTGCGTATGACTCGGCTGATCATTTCTCCGCGTTTCTCGGGCGTGTCGAATGCGGGATCGTTTATCCAGAAAGGCTGGTCTCCTTGTCCGCGGAAAGATAGAACCCGAACAATGTTGCGGTCCTTCTGCTTCTCGATCGCTTCTTCCCACAATGCCTCGAACAGCTCCGGGTTCTCTTGATAGCTCGCTTTCTTTCCTTCATACGCTCTCAGAAACATCTCGGCGCCTAATGGCTCTGCATGGTGGTGAGTAATCCATAATCCCATCTCTGCCGCCAAATCGGCATGGATCCCGTGCTTCGGCAGATCGGTGCCGGGTATGACCATATTCCCTCCGCAGCGCAGCAGCGCCTCGAAGACCGGCTGCCATACCTCGCGGGTCGGCGGGTATTCCTCCTTCCACCCGATCAGGCACACCTCGTCATTGACGAACCAGCCGCGGAACCGGACGAACGGTTCCGGCGAATCGTAATCGTCGGCAGACATTTCAATTCGGCTGCGCTGTACGGGAGGCAGGTCCGCCCAAAACCAGAACGGATCGATGCCGAGATATTTCCCGCTATACTCAAGCATGCCGAAAACCAGTCCAAGATCGTCTGACGCAGCAATATGAAGTGTCGTTCTATCGCCATCTTGGAAGAAGCGGAAGCAAAACGCCTCCGGCCGTTCCGGGCACCGGTCTTCAGGTACCGCATAGCGGATCACCACGTCTGCAGGAGTCTCCGCCGCTGCCGAAGAGAACCTCGGAACTGCCCCCAGCACCTGTTCATGATCCCGCTTCACCATCTCCCAAGCATGACGGATAGGCGAAGCCGGATTGGGCGGAATGCGGTAAATCGTATTGTTGTCAATGATAAACACCAACTTATATCTCCTCCTCACTAATAACTGAGGTGCTTTTTTTTATTGATTGTAAGATGGGGTTAACCTCTGGCCAGTGCATGGAAGTTCTCTTCAACATAGCCATTTAGCTCAAAAGCGTTTTGGTTGGGTACAATTATCGCCGGAGATTAATTAGAGCTGCTTTTTTATAACTAATTCTTCGAAAACCACCATATTTTCCAGAGGACCGACGTCGGGATTATCCCTTAAGCGATCCGATGAACATGCCTTTGTTGAAATACTTCTGCAGGAACGGATAAATGACCAGCAATGGCAATGCCGTAATCAGGATCGCCGCCATTCGCGCCGCCGGGGTGTATTCAAATATCGGATCGATGAGTTCACCGATTTTTTCGTCCTCCAGAATTAACATCTGTCTTAAAAATACCTGCAGCGGCCATTTCGAACTGTCGTTCAAATAGATCACGGCCGAAAAATAGGTATTCCAGTTTCCTACAATACCAAACAAGGTAAACGTGGCAATCACAGGCTTAGACAAAGGGAGGATGAGAGTTGCAAACAATCTCCACTCCCCGCATCCGTCGATCCTTGCAGATTCCTTAAGTTCATAAGGCAGCGATGTGAAGAAGCCGCGTATGACGATTACGCTAAACGCACTTACGGCTCCCGGCAACCAAAGCGCCCAATACGTATCGACAAGATGAAGCCCGGATACGACCAGGTAAGTTGGGATGAGGCCGCCGGAGAATAGCATCGTAAATAGGATCAAAAAATTAATCGCCGATCGACCCCTGAGCCAGCGTTCCGACAATCCATATGCCATCAAAGCAGTCAACGTCATACTAATGAAGGTTCCGAAGGCGGTAATGATGACTGAGCTCTTGAACGCGCTGACGAAACCGGGGTTGTGCAGCAAATATTGATAGGCTTCGAGCGTCCAGGAGCTTGGGATGAGGAAGAAGCCTCGCGTGTAGTAGTCCCCCTGCGGTGCGAACGAAGTTGACACGATATAGAGCAGTGGAAACAGGATCAACAGCGTGAAGACGATCAGGAAGGCGTATACTAAGACCGTAAACACCTGGTCTCCCTTCGACATTTGTTTCATCTTTAGTAGACTCCCTCCTCTCCGAACCGCTTGGCGATCTTATTGGCTGCGACAATCATCACGAGTCCAACGACGGATTTAAACAATCCGACCGCGGTCGAGTAGCTAAAGTCACCCTGCACGAGACCTATGCGGTATACGAACGTTTCGAATACGTCCGACACTTGGAGGTTCAACGGATTTTGCAGCAAGAAAATATGCTCGAAGCCAACATCGATAAAATTACCGAGCCGCAAAATAAACATAATCACAATGACTGTTTTCAACGACGGCAAAGTAATATGCCAAATCTGACGCAGCCTGCTGGCGCCGTCCACCTTCGCGGCCTCATACAATGCTGGATCGATCGAGGCAATCGCCGCCAAATAGATAATCGCGCCCCAGCCGGCCCCCTGCCAAATATTATGGAATAACCAAATGAAGCGGAAACTCCCCGAGTTTGACAAAAAATTGATGCTGTCAATCCCTAAAGTATTGAGGAGCACGTTCACTCCGCCATCCTGTGTACGAAGGAACAACATCGTGATCCCGACGATAACGACCCAGGATAAAAAATGAGGCGCATATAATATAGTTTGAATCGAGTTCTTAAAATATTTGTTGCTCACTTCATTGAGAAGAAGCGCAACCATGATTGTAATCGGGAATGCAATGAACGTATCCAGCAGGTTCAGGTACAATGTGTTTTTTAATAAAAGCAAGAAGTCGTGCTCCGAAAAGAGGCGAACAAAATTTTTGAGCCCGATCCACTCGCTCTTCCAGACGCCTCGGAACGGCGAATAGTTCTTAAATGCGATGAACACACCGAACATCGGTACGTATTTAAAAACGAGGAAAACCAACAAACCCGGGAAGATCATCAAATAAAACGGGAAAGCGCGCTTCAGATAATCATTTCTTTTATTCGCCGAGGGTAATCTTTCGGATCCAACGGACTGCGCAAGTGTAGCGGGTTGATTCATGGTCTCCAAGCTCCCTTCTATTGTGTCGCAACACAAGCGCCAAGATGAGAACAGGCCGCAAGTGAGGATGCGGCCTGTTCTAACCTGGCTTGTGAAATCGGTTATTTCTTGGCTGCTTCGTTGATTTCTTTTATAATTTGTTCACCGCCGCCTGCAAGCCATTCCTTGGAAGCCTGTTCGATATATTCGATCGGCTGGTTGCCAACTATAATCCGTACAACTGCTTCTTCGAACTTGACGTCCAACGTAGCCCATTTATCCTTATACGCTTCCGAGTAGAATGTGAATCCAAACGCCGGATCCTTCCAGACATATTTCTTTGCGAGTTCCTCATAGGCATTATGACGGTCGATTTCTTCCTGGCTTGACCAGAGGTAGACAATGAAATCAGTGCCAGGGCGTTTAAACAGGTTGCTGTTCAAATAGCGCGGTTGGTTGTTTTCCCACTGCTCAGTAACTTGATAGGTGCCGTCGGCATTCTTCGTGTAGTCGACTCCTTCAATACCATTCTTCATAATCGAACTGCCTTCATCGGTGACCCACCAATCGAAAATTTGCAAAATCCGATCTATCTTCTCATCATCCGCCTTCGCGTTAATGACCACCTTTAGCGTGCCCGTCTTTTCGGCAGTGCTTCCTCGGACACCCGTCGGTCCGACAGGCGGAGCCATTGGCACAAGCTCCGGATTCAGGCTCGGGTTGGCCTTCTTGATATCCTCTTGGAGGACATGGTAGGCGTTATGATAGTGGTACAGCCCTATCTTGTTGCCTTTCTGCATTTCAAGAACTTCATTCCCTTTGCGAAGCACAAAGTCTTGATCCAGTACTTTTTCGTCGTAAGCCTTCTTCAAGAAGGCAAGATAAGCCTTATACTCCTCTACTTGCGTATGACGCGGGATCAGCTTTCCGTCTTTCTCCATCCAATCACTTGCAATGCCGAACGCATTCCGGACCAGCGGGTTCATATTCATGCCGATCGTGTCACCGTTAACGCCGTTCTGGTCGGGGTCCTGCGTCGCAAACGCCTTAGCGATTTCATAAAGCTTGTCGACCGTAAACTCATCTTCAGTGGGAAGCGATATGCCAAGGTTATCCAACCAATCCTTGCGAATTTGTACCGTGTCCCGCGCTATCCAGGAGATACTCGGGATCCCGTATAGCTTACCTTCCGGATTCAGCAGCTTCATCGCTTCGCTGTCGAGCGGGAATGCCTTATTCAGATTCGGGTATTTCGCCCATACTCCGCTCAAATCTGCGAATGCGCCTTCGGATGACCAATTCAGAAACTCGGCTCCGGAGGATCTGTAAATGTCCGGAAGATCGCCGGAGGCTGCCATAACCTTAAACTTTTCATTATATTCTGGTCCGTTAATGAGCTGCAGCTTGATGTCGACATTGAATTTCTCGTTCAAATACTTGATGGTCGCATGATCATCCGTCCATTTCCCGCCGCTCCAATACTGTGTAGCGATCGTAATCGGGATCTTCTTTTCATTTTTTGCCGGTTCCGACGCTGGGGCTTCCCCCGTGTTTGTCGACGTGTTATTCGTCGACGTGTTTTCCTTCGTTGCATTTCCGCCGCTGTTGCTAGTTGAACAACCGACGATCAGGCTGAGAGACAGGAACAACATTGCGACCGCTTTCAAAAGCTTCATAGTAACGCTCCCCTTATGGTGTTTTTTATTACAACTCTATTTTATAGCCTCTTCAAGCCTCTAAAATTGTACAATCTAACGAAATGTTATCCTTTCTTATGAACGGGATCCTTACCGAAATGACCGTTCCCTGATTCGGGAAGGAATGGATATTGACTCCGTAGTCTTTGCCGTAATAAAGCACCAACCGATTGTGCACGTTCGTAAGCCCGAGTGAGTCAGACGCTTTCACTCCATGATTTGGCTGTTCGGTGATCCTCATCAGCCGCTCTTTCAGATTTTGCAGAATTATGGCATCGATTCCGGACCCATTGTCCGCAATCTCAATAATTAAGTCATTTCCTTCGGGATACGCGCTAACCATCACAGCGGCCTTCCCATTACGGGGCTCAACCGCATATTTCACGGCATTCTCGACGATTGGCTGTATAGAAAGCTTGATGATGCGCGCGTGCAAATATTTATCGTCCACATAAACCTTGCTTTCGAAATGCCGGGTAAACCGAATGTGGATAATCTCGAGGTATCGCTTCAGATGATCCAATTCCTCTGCAAGACTAATCTCCGACTGCTCCAGCTTTGCCGTAAACCTGTAAAACGAAGCCAAATTTTCCGCCATCTTTTCGATTTTGGGGACCCCCTCCAGATAGGCGATGCTTTTGATGATATCGAGCGTGTTGTATAAGAGGTGCGGGTTGATTTGATTTTGCAGCGCTTGAATCGTCGCTTCCTTCTGAAGCAGCTGCGTCTGGACTTCTTTAAGCTCCATTTTGTATACCGTATTTACCAGCTCACTCAGCCGTCCGGCCATACGATTGAAGCTTAAACTCAGCAACTGGATCTCGTCGTGCCCTTGAGTGACGGGCGCCCGTACGGTTAAATCGCCGGTCTGCAGCTTTTCCATCGCTTTTTTCAGTTGGATCATCGGTCGGGTGATGTGATTTGCAGCGATCGGCACCGCAAGCATGATGAACAGGATGAGCAAAACCATCACAACGACGGCGGATATCTGCGCGATTTGGAGACCAGTGGCCATCTCCTTCAGAGGCACCAACGCAATCGTCTTCCAACCGGTCAGTTCGGAAATGCTGTAGGAAACAAGATACTGATTGCCCTGCCATGTCTGAAGGTTGTTTGGCTTGTCCAACGCAAGCCATGAAAGCTCGGTTTCCTCGATTGGGGAAGCGAGGATGTCCTCGCCGGGGTGGTATACGATTCTTCCGTCCGAGGATACCATAAGGATGTAGCCGGTATCGCCTATCCGCATATTTCCAATCATGTTCTTGATTTCGGTCAATCTCATATGCAATACAAGCCGACCCGATAGGGTTGTGTCCTTCACGTCAAAGATTGGAATGGCAACAGCAATGAGCGGAATGGTTCGACCGTCCTCGTAGAACGTCGGGAATAATTCCAGTTTTGTATTCAGGGGCCGCCCGTACCACGGAAGTCTTGCCAGTTGGGCATCCGTGAAAGAGCCCGACGCCTGCAGAACTCTCCGATCCTGCGACATGAGATAGATGTTCTCGATCTCGGGATAATTAAACGCAATGTACTTGTTGAGAGTGTCTCTGATCATGTAACGATTCTCCAGACTCATCGTCGAATCGTCTCTGAGCCAATCCTGAATCAAGCTCGAATTGTCCTGCTGCAGTATGCTTGAATAACGCAGCACACCCGCGTTCATGGCGTATGTGGATCTGGCAATCTGCCCAATATAAGTTTCCAACTGATGATTCAGACCTACCGTCGTGGTTTCGGCGATATTGTAAAAATCCTGCTGCGTCGCCCGGCTGTAGTAGAAATGAGAGATATAGTTCATGGATAATACAGCGACCAATGCGATACTGATAAAGCTGGCGACGATTTTCTGCCTTAAGGATAGACGTTGGAACAGCTGCTTCATATTCATTTTCATATCCCCATACTCTTTCGATATTCATTCGGGGACATCCCCGTCACATTTTTGAACACCCGTATAAAATAATGCTGGCTTGAAAAGCCGACCTTCTCGGCAATCAAGTAAATTTTATCGTCAGAGCTCCGAAGCCATTCCTTCGCTTTCTCAACCCGTACCTGGTTAATATAGGTAATGAGCGACTCTCCGGTATACCTCTTAAACAGCGAACCGAAATGGGAGATGCTTACATTCGTATACTCCGCCATTTGTGTCAGGGTAAGATCGTCCTGGTAATGGGCATGAATGAAATCACATGCCGATTTAATGATTTGTTTGAATTCCTTCTTATTGCGTTCCGGATAAAGAAACCAGAATTCCGCCAATTTGCCCAGATGCTGTCGAATTTCCGGATCTGGAACCCCGCTAAAGTGAACCATCAAGGAATGCTCCGCTTCGATGCTGGTCAACAAGAAGCTGATCTTTGATTCCACAATCCGGAGCAAGCTCAGGTAAGCGCCATAGTTTACATGTTTGATCGTGCGGATATTGTCAACAAGTTGATACAGGCATTTCATGCCCCCTGCCGGGTCAATATCGTTGATCGTATCGAAAAACGTCTGGATTTTCATCAAATAATGGTTCATTTTCTCGATTTCCGTCAATTTCCCCATCACTTCGAACAGAGAGTCCTGAAGTTCTTCCCGTTTTACGGGCTTAAGCAGATATTTATTGACGCCGTAACTGATTGCTTTTTGCGCATATTGAAAATTTTCATATCCGCTGATGATAATGATCGCCATTGGGATTTTATTCTCCGAAATGTTCCGCACCAGTTCCAGACCGTCCATCACCGGCATCATAATATCCGTTATCAATACAGTCGGCCACAATTGCTGAATCATGTGCCATGCTTCCATGCCGTTCGTAGCGTCGCCTACGACTTTAATATCATGGCCGAAACTCTCTACCATTTCTACAATGGCCGCTCTGATCCAAGGCTCGTCTTCTGCCACCATAACCTTAAGCATATTGAACCTCCCTCTTCTTTTTCATAATCGAAACAAACGGAGCCCCCGTCCGAAATGATGATGGGGGCTCCTAGTTATCCACTGTCACATCGATAAAATCAAGCATCTTCTCCGCGTGTAACGGTAAATTTCCACCGCGGCGTATTTGGAATTATCCGCCAGCTTTCTGATTTTACTTACTGATCGTTTCATGTGACATGTCCTTTTTTTCTACAATTATGCTCGTACCCTTTATGAAAAACAAGCCTTTCAACTCTCCAACTAATGGTATTAACGGAAGGGAGAACGCAACCGACGAATCGGACTATGCTTTAAAAACTTTGATAAACCTCTCACGCTAGAGGCTATGGCTGATGTCATCGGCGGACACCACAGCACTTATGTACGCTTTTTAAAAAGACAACGACTATAAGAATTTTTCAATAAATCCATTCCGTTAGAATTAAAAAAAAGCAAGGAACTCCTGTTGCAACATCCTTTAAATACAAATAAAAGAAATCGCTCCGATGGCCGGTTTTTGAAGATGCTAACTATTTCAGTTCCGTCTTTAGAAAGTTTGAACAGATCAGTCCCAACCAATTTAGAAAGTTATATCATCCTCAGGTAGACATGCCTTGATATAGCTGGGCGCACAACAAAGACGCGCAGTATGGCCTACTACGCGTCAGCAGCAAAACGCACACGACACCAGTCCGGGTCAATAACCGCCGCCAGTGTCAGTGTCGAGCCAATCAGGCAATTATAGAAAGGACACAGCCGCACGATTCTGGTGCTTAGCAAACTTAATGATGGCCTCGTACTGTGACTTCGCGATCCTTCTCTGAGACATCGGGAGAAGTGGATTTTTCACAACCACAGCAAGCTTTTTAAGCTCCTGCATTTCCTCTGGGGTAACTTTAACGGTTGTACGCTTCACCATATACTCTCCTTTCAATTCACTTCTGATTTTCACTTTCATCCTGATCTGTAACTTCTTCAAGAACGGTTGCGGATAATTCTTCATTTGCCTTGCCCTTCAAATAAGAAAGCCCGGCATATCCAGCCAATAATGCGCTGCTGATGACAGCAAAGTCGTTATCCGTTTCTGCTAAGGCTAAAGCCGTTTTAGCTAAAATACCGGTTCCAATAGCAATCAACAAATCCCCTAAAAACCCTAAGTCAAAGAACACTCTTCTTGACGCATTGCTCTTCCTTCGATAGCCCAGTATAAAGAATATATAATGATAAGACCTTCGCAGCCGCAGTAATAAACGATTTTTAGGAAAATCAACTTCTTCGTCCTCAAATTCAATGACTACCTTCGGTAATTCAATAGTTCCGTTTTTTACAAAATGACCAATTAATCCGCCGATAAGACTCATAATAATAGGCAGACGAAACACTTCCATAAAGCCTGGAATCGTGGTAATGTCTGCCATATCAATCCCCCCATATGATATGTGGAAATTACAAAAAGAGACCCTGCAATTGGGCCAGAAAATAAGACTTCAAATCGAATATAAGAAAAATGGGTTCCCCCCAAATTTATGCCCATAGGCAGCACGATATTCCTTATCATTAATTACTCAGCCATTCTTCCCACCCTAATTTTGCTTGCCCATTATCGCGGCGGAACAGACCCATACTTGTGAAAGGTTCATCGTGTTCAGGATCATACAGGAAACTCCATACCGCCATCTCTTTGTTCATGTCTCTTGCCCGATCAAAAAATGTTTTTATGAATTGTTCCTGTTCGGCCTCGCTGCTTTCCCAACCTTTCACCAAGGTTGAGCTGTGCCAGCCGATTTCGGTGAAAAGTATTGGTTTATCTCCGGTGAATTGTCGGATACTGCTATAGTAATCGGTTGGAATATCGGACGGGTCCTTATAAATGATGCCGGGATAAGTCGTAAACGCGACCGCATCCGCCTTGGTGAAACGGTCCAGCAGCGCCCACTCCGGTTGGTCAGGATTGTTGATACCACCAAATAATCCGCCATGCAGCCCTTTCATTTTTTCAAGCTGAAATACGGTGAAAACGACCGTGTCCGGGGATTTCGCTTTTATTGCATCATAAACGTCATCAAAAAGCCGGACAAAGATATCAAAATCTTCTTCCGAGTTTTCATAGAGCGTATTGACTTCGATCCCAAGCCCCAAGTACTTCGGTTTATGTTTGCCGGTAAAATCCGTTGCTAGATCCCGGTAAGTTTTGCGTGTATTCTCATCTAATTTGCGAAGCACTTTTCCCTTGGAATCGAAAAACTGAGCCGCGATAATCGGCGTGTAACCGTACTGACCGGATAAAGTTGCAACCACTTCAGGTGCGGCACCTTTCACTCCGAGCTCCGTCCAATCTCCCGCCCACATTACCGCGTCGACCTTCTTATCGATTTTATTAAAAAAATCGGAGATATCATCCGGCTGAAAGCTTTTCGGAGACAAGGAGACACCTTTAAGCGGTTTGTTCAACGGCTCGCTGCTCTCGCCCTCATTGCCAGGATCGTAGATCGGAGACCCATTGTGCTCCTTAAATTCGGAGACTTGCTCTTTGGTAATGTAAGATACCGTTCCGAGCAATAAGAGAATGAGTGCGATGCGACCGGTTAAAAACCACGATTTTGTTCGCCGAGAGAAAGGTTGAACTTGAATGAATCTATTCAGATAAAAGCTTGCCAGGAAACACGCCAACGCGATTGCCATTAGAATAACACCGGTAACCGTCCATATTCTAGTGACATCCTGTTCGAATTTGCCGTACATGTTTATGATGTTTTCTTTGAACTTTTCGAACTTGATGACGGATTCCAAACGTTCGGACGGATTGATGCGGCCAACAGCAAAAACCACACCGAACAGCACTGCTGAAACCGCGCCCAGCACAAGTCCGGTCCAGCGTAATAACGTTTTCGGATAGAACGTGATCGCAAGTCCCGCAACAAAAACCATGGCCGTTATGAACCAGAGCGTTTGCTGCGTGTGGCGTATCAAATCATAACGCGCCTTCATTTGTTGAATTCGCTCGGCTTCGATGTAGACACCTTCGAGCGGCAAAGCGACGGGGAGCCGGTTATCCATTTCTGTGAATAGGCGATTTTGTTCTTCTTTTGGCAGGTCAGAGGCCTGTAAACGTTCTTGGACGCGGTTCAATACCTCTGTCCGTAAGGTGGGTATTTCAAGCGGCTGTATGTTCTCACTATTTCTAAGTAATACATCCCAGACCGAGCGTTCCACTTCCTGTATTTTCTCTTCGATCCACTCGGGGGTAATAATAGTCCGTGCAGATTCGCTCAATATATCGAGGAACTCGTTTTCTGTGACTTGGCCCGACTCCGGAGCATTCTGCATTTTGTCCAAAAATTGTTCAGTAAATAACGTGTACGCTGCATCGTACATCAAGCCTTCCGATAAATACTCTCCCAAGGAGTACGGTTTGAGGATGGTCAAATGCAGGGAGTTCAAGAGTATGCAAAGTATGATTAATACTACCGACAACATAGTAAACGGAATATATGTCAAGCCTTTCAAAATCTTCACGATGGCAGCTCCTTCACACGCGTGTCGACCTTGATTTAATTTCGACATAATGCGACTTGAGTCCTGCCTTGATTCGGATTGTTGGAAAAGATGATTATTTCAAGTATGTTAAAAAAACACCCCCTATGAACATAAAGCCATAGTAGGGTGCATAAATAAATCTTCAATTATTTAGTTTCCGTATCCTCAGCCTTTTCATCCCCAGCCATTCCTGCAAACAAAGCATGCACGAATTGATCCGCATCGAATGGCTCCAGGTCGTCCATCTTCTCGCCTAACCCGACAAACTTCACAGGGAGCGAAAGCTCGTTGCGGATGGCAATGACGATTCCACCCTTGGCTGTACCGTCCAGCTTGGTCAGTACTAATCCGGTTACACCGCTCTTCTCTCCAAACAACTTCGCTTGCTGCAAGGCATTCTGACCGGTTGTTGCGTCAAGCACCAGCAGTGTTTCGTGCGGCGCACCTGAAATTTCTCTTTGGATTACACGATGAATCTTAGAGAGCTCCTCCATTAAATTCACCTTGTTCTGCAGCCGACCCGCCGTATCGCATATCAGAACATCAACGTTTCGTTGCTTCGCCGCCACTGCCGCGTCGAACATAACCGCGGCAGGATCGGAGCCCGATTCCTGCTTGATTACGTCAACTCCCACACGCTCGCCCCATACCTGCAGCTGCTCAATCGCTCCCGCGCGGAAAGTATCTCCTGCCGCCAAGAGAACCTTCTTGCCCTGTTGCTTATATCGCCATGCCAGCTTTCCGATCGTAGTTGTCTTACCCACGCCATTTACGCCAACGAACAAAATAACCGTTATCCCGTTCGGGTTGCTGTTCAAGTCAGGACTCTCATCGGTGCCTTTAAGCATATTAACGAGCTTCTCTGACAGAATAGGCTGCAGCTCAGACGGCTGTTCGATCTTACGCTTCTTCACTTCCGCACGCAGATCATCGATCAAGCCCATAACCGTGTTCACGCCGACATCTGCACCGATCAGAATTTCTTCCAGCTCCTCGAAGAATTCTTCATCGATTTTCTTGCGTCTTGTGAACAGCTCCTCTACCTTGCCAACGAAAGCGTCGCGTGTCTTCGCCAACCCATCGCGGAATTTACTCGTTACCGCTTCGGTCTTAGATGCGATACTTTCCTTCAGTCTCTTGAAAAAACTCATTTTTGTTACCTCCAGCCTGTTGCTCTTTTAACATACTATCACTCTATGCCGTTCTTAAAATAAGCACTGATTGACCAAAATATCGGTGCATTTAGCACGCTGTGAGCGTGTTAAATCCTCCAATCGCAGCATTTCGGTGCATTTAGCACGCTGTGAGCGTGTTATATCCTCCAATCGCAGCATTTCGGTGCATTTAGCACGCTGTGAGCGTGTTAAAGCCTCCAATCGCAGCATTTCGGTGCATTTAGCACGCTGTGAGCGTGTTAAATCCTCCAATCGCAGCATTTCGGTGCATTTAGCACGCTGTGAGCGTGTTAAAGCCTCCAATCGCAGCATTTCGGTGCATTTAGCACGCTGTGAGCGTGTTGTACTCCCTCAGTATGATGAGTTTATCTCACGTATGCTCGCTTATTCGCAGGATTTCAGATAACTTGGATAAGCTTTGAATGGGGTATAGGGATAGTAACCATAAGTGACAAGGGGTTGGTGCAGTTAA
>NZ_JBEQAP010000042.1:0-49273 GCF_041640265.1 Cohnella sp. | reverse complement strand
TGGTCTGGTAATGATGGCGGAGGGGTTCCACGCGTACCCATCCCGAACACGACCGTTAAGCCCTCCAGCGCCAATGGTACTTGGACCGCAGGGTCCTGGGAGAGTAGGACGTTGCCAGGCCGGAGAACAGAGAGAAGCACCCATCGCTGGGTGCTTTTTTGCGTCTATTTAGACCGTAAGTTGTTTGATTAAGATTAAGCACCCATGTGACTGAGGTTACTGATGATAGTAAGAGACTTCCTTCGATTCTAGGCGGATGACACCATCACTGCGCTCGCGGCGCAGGGTTATCAATAATCGTATGCGTGGTGTCAATAACCATAAATGCCAATAGACCATTGCAATAACGAGAGAGGAATGTGCCCAAGGATAGAATAGTCCGGCAACGCAACAGCCAATTAAGAATAGATGAAAGTGAAGACGACGAAAAAGGGAGAGCTGCGTATCCATAATAGGCAAAGGCCCAATCCATGGCCAGTCCAGACGGAAGGTCCATCTCTTCTCGGACTGCTCATCTACTCGACGTAAGGTTAAGCGTAAAACTAGTGCATGAACGAGCAATGTAAGAACAATCGCGGCCGCTGAATAGATTAATCCAATCCATCCATATATCAAATATAAGGCTGAAATAACCAATAAGGCTGTCGCCATATAACTATATTTACTTTCAGGGCGAAGTGCGACTTTACGTATGAGCGTATAATGATAGAAAGTCGCATCACGAGTCGCTGTCGGGGTATTCAAGCTTCCATCTCCTCCATTACCAAAAAAACGCTCTGTTCATTACTATCGGACGAAAGCGTGAATATTATTATGTTTAGTATATATCTGTTGCTATGAATACGTATATTTTCATAGAATTAGGGCATATTAAAAACATCATAGGGAAAGGCAGGGATACACATGGACCAAACCGAACGAAAAATATGTATCGTTTGTGGCGAACCGAAAGAAGACGGAATCACGATTGTGACCGAATTTATATGTACATCCTGCGAATCAGAAATGGTTCATACTAAGGTAGAAGATGATAGATATCCTTTTTTTGTCCATCAGATGAAGCAATTATGGCTTCGATTTCATACATAAGTTAGGAGTTGGAACAGGTATTAACCTATCCAACTCTTCTCTTTTTTATATTTGCTTCTTTTATATAGATTACTTACGAAGCACTGACGTTTAGGCGTTAGTGCTTTTGCATTCTTGTCGAAGTAGTTTGTTATAATGAAAGGAACCTGTATGTGCCATGTTAAGAGTGTTAGGAGTGTGTGGATATGTCGCTTAACAAGTTTAAGGCACCGTTGTTCGAAGCGCTAGTCGCACATAAGCGGTTACAAGGGAACGCGTTCCATGTTCCGGGACATAAGCAGCAAGCAGCATGGCATAATGAAGAAGCAATCGCTCACTTCGATGCGCTGCTTGCACTGGATGTAACTGAGTTATCGGATACTGATGACCTGCATCATCCTCAAGGGCCTTTAGCCGAAGCCCAGAAGCTTGCAGCGGACTGTTATCAGGCCGAGGACACCAGTTTCCTTGTCGGAGGCAGTACGGCAGGCAACTTAGCGATGATTCTGGGAACATGTAATCCCGGAGAGATATTCATCGTCCAGCGTAATGTCCACAAATCGATTATTCATGGTTTGATGATTGCAGGGGCCAAAGCCGTTCTATTACCGCCGCATATCGATTCGATATCAGGTTTGGCTACCGTCCCGAGCGAAGCACTCCTAGAAGCAGCAATTTCCCGCTATCCGGAGTCCAAGGCGGTCATCGTTACCTCGCCCAATTATTATGGGATGGGGCATAACTTGAAAACTCTTATAGAGCTCGTGCATAATCGTGGAATTCCTGTATTAGTGGATGAGGCACACGGTCCGCATTTCGGTTTTCATCCGTCATTTCCAGGTCCTGCATTACAGGCTGGGGCGGATCTTGTTGTTCAGTCAACGCATAAGATGCTCTCGGCAATGACAATGGGTGCCATGCTTCATATGCAAGGCAACCTTATCCGCAAGGCAGCGGTTAAACAAGCGCTTAGAATGGTTCAGAGTTCGAGCCCTTCTTTTCCGTTAATGGCTTCACTGGATCTTGCAAGGCAGCAGATCCATACGGCAGGGGCGGCAGCGTTTCAACCTGCGCTTGAAGCGGTGGAGTATGTGATTAACCAACTAAAGGAAACACCGTTTCGGGCTTTAGGTTATGGCCAATATGCGAATAGTGAGCTTGCTTATGACCCGTTAAAAATGGTTCTGTTCGATGAATCTGCCAAGCTTAGCGGCTTGGAGCTGCGGAATGAGCTGCTTCGGCACAATTGTGTGGCGGAAATGTCAGATTCCAGGTATGTGGTTATGGCATTCGGGATTGGCTCGAGACAAGCGGATGGTATAGCGTTAATTAACGCATTAGAAGAAATTGCAAAGCAAATAAATAACCAACCGAAGAGACTAACTTCAATACCCCTAACAGATAACAGCCCTGTTCCAGACAGCAAAATCCCTGAGGCTGTGGCATTTAGCCGAGAAGAGCACAGAACGAAGTCGATAAAACTCGAGAATTGCAGCGGATTTACGTCCGCAGAATGGATAATTCCTTATCCTCCGGGTATACCCATTCTATATCCTGGGGAAATTATTACTTTAGAGATTATAGAACAGCTGCAATATTGGCGACGTGCGGGAGTTCAGATTCAAGGGGCGCAGGATAGCGAGTTAGCCAGCATTCAAGTTCAAATGAAAAAGTAAACGCTATGTTTATTCGGCCTTATTACCTGGGTAATTAGCATTATAACTGGAGTCGCATATGGTATAGTAAAGCTCGCGGAGTGCGCTGAGATCTAGTTATACATCTCATTGCTAACCTCTGCATTTAGTAAAAAATATTTTTGTGCTATTCTAAAGAGAAAAAGTTTTCTTCAATCCAACAATTGATCGGGGAATTAGAGGTATGCAGAGAGGGTATTTTTTTTCGGCAGAGGGCGGCGAGGGTGCAGGGAAATCATCAATTGTTTCAAGGCTCAGTGAATATCTTGATTCAAGAGGGCTCGAAATCATTACTTCCCGAGAGCCGGGTGGAATAGCCATCGCCGAACAAATCAGGTCTGTTATTTTAGATAAAGAAAATACAGAGATGGACGGACGGACGGAGGCTCTGCTGTACGCGGCGGCCAGAAGGCAGCACTATGTAGAAAAAATAGTGCCAACACTGAACGAAGGTAAATCTATTATTTGCGATAGGTTTATCGATAGCAGCCTTGCTTATCAGGGACACGCGAGGGGATTGGGTATCGATAAGGTATTGTCCATTAATGAGTTCGCAATAGAAGATGTCTTTCCTGATTTAACGATTTATCTGGACATAGACCCGGAAGTAGGGCTAAGACGTATAAATGAGAACGCAGATCGCGAAATAAATCGATTAGACTTAGAATCGCTTGCCTTTCATCGGAAGGTAAGAGAGGGTTATCTGGAGCTTGTGAGAAGATTTCCTGCTCGGATCGTTAAGATTAATGCGAACCAAAAGATGGATGAAGTATTTGAAGATGTGAAACAAGTATTTGATCGGTTTCTTGTCTCAATGGGTAAACTATCTTGACTTATCATATTAGAAATATGATAAGAGATTAAAAAAGAGGATTTTGGCGGTACAGTGTCCAATTTAAATAAGAAGAGACAGACCCCATTTTATGAGATTAAGGAGGGCCTGAACAATGAAATTACTTATTGCGGTTATTCAAGATAAGGACAGCAACAGATTGTCCAATGCTTTGATCAAGGAAGGATTCAGGGCGACTAAGTTAGCGAGTACCGGAGGATTCCTGCGTGCAGGGAATACGACTTTCCTAATAGGCATGGAGGATGATCGGATTCAAAGTGCTTTAGATGTTATTCGTGCCAACTGTAAAGTACGCGATCAGCTTGTAACGCCAGTATCTCCCGTCAGCGGTGCAGCAGATTCCTATATTCCATTCCCGGTTGAGGTGCAGGTAGGCGGAGCGGCTGTGTTCGTGCTTCCAGTAGAGCGGTTTGAGCACTTCTAAATGGCAATGGGCGGTGACCGGAAATGAAGATCCAACCGGGGTTTTACCCTGTTGGCAAGACGCTGCAGCGAGGAGAGTCTGCTAATCGGCCAACACAGGCGCAGAACTTCGGCGACCTTATGCAGCAGCAGGATGAGCAGAGGACGCACGAGGAGCTGCGACGTAAGCTTGAGGACATTCGTCTGCAAGGTGATCGGTTATCTCGTTCGATGACCATAAGAGAGCTCGTGCTTTATAGACAGCTGGTTAAAGGATTCCTAGAGGATACTGTACGCAGAGGAATTGCCCTGAAGGAAACAAAAGGCTGGGATCGTCGAGGTCGCGGCAAGCGGTACAAGCTTCTCGAAGAAGTAGACTCGTTGCTCGTAAGCATGGGAGAAGAGCTGCTGCAGAACGAAGAAGGACGGATCGATCTCCTTCATAAAGTAGGGGAAATCCGTGGGATTCTGATTAATTTGGTTTTTTAGCATGATGGGTTTCCTAAAGGAGTACGTTTGATGAGCTTTGAACAAATAATGGGGCAAGATCGGGCGAAAGCCTTACTGAAGAACGCTATCGCCTCAGGAAAGATCGCACATGCCTATCTGTTCGCCGGTCCAAGCGGATCCGGGCGGCGAGAGATGGCTCAAGCCTTTGCCCAAGCGCTATTCTGCGAGCGCGGGGGTAATGATTCTTGCGGAGAATGCTTGGAGTGCCGGAAGGTGCTGCACGGCAATCATCCGGACCTGCATGTGATTGCCCCGGACGGTGCAAACGTCAAGATTGATCAGATTCGTACGCTGCAGCGAGAGTTATCTTATCGGAGCGTCCAATCCGGCTACAAGATTTATATTATAGAAGGCGCCGAGACAATGACCGTACAAGCTAGCAATAGCTTACTTAAATTTCTGGAAGAGCCGCCCTCTCCTGTAGTCGCCATCCTGCTTGCACCGAGCGCCCAAGCCGTACTTCCGACGATATTATCGCGATCACAGCTGATAGCGTTTGCTTCGGGAGATCGGGAAGCACTGGAAACCGTTCTCGTTAAAGAAGGCAAACCTGCGCTTCTAGCGCGAGCTGCCGTCAATCTGGCATCCGGACTTCAAGCAAGCAGACTATTGGTAGAAGAGAATTGGTTTGCAGATATCCGAAACGTAGTGATACAATTAGGTAGGGAAAATCCGAACCAGTTCACCGCGAGTCTGCTTCAAGCGCAGCAGCAAGTATTCAAAACGGATCTTCTTGAACATGTTGACGTATTGTTGGGGCTGTTAGCTTTGTGGTATAGAGATATGGTTTACGCCATGACTGATCGTCATAACCAGATGGTATTTCCGGATCAAGGAGAATGGATCTCTAAGCAGGCCTGGACAAGGTCCATAAGCTCATGGGTATCGGTGATGGAGTCTGCGTTGACGGCAGCGAGGCGAATTAAGGCTCATGTGCCGCCTCAATTGGCGCTAGAGCAATTTCTTGTGAACGTGCGGGAGGGATAGATTTGTACGATGTGGTTGGTGTCCGCTTCAAGAAAGCGGGTAAAATCTATTATTTCGACCCCGCTGAGCATTCGGTATCCAAGGATGAGCATGTCATTGTGGAGACGGCGCGTGGCGTAGAATACGGCAAAGTCGTTGTTGGCCCGAAGACGGTAGGAGAAGCTGATGTCGTACTGCCCCTCAAGAAGGTTATACGGGTAGCGGGAGATATAGATGCCAAAGCAGTGGAAGAGAACCGTGGAGCTGCGAAGAATGCTTTTACCGTTGGACTGCAGAAAATCAAGGACCATGCGCTTAAGATGAAGCTCGTGGACGTGGAATACACGTTTGACCGAAATAAAATCATCTTTTATTTTACGGCTGAAGGACGCGTCGATTTTCGGGAATTGGTCAAGGATTTGGCTGGCGTATTCCGGACTCGCATTGAATTGCGGCAAATCGGCGTGAGAGACGAAGCTAAGATGCTCGGGGGAATAGGACCGTGCGGGCGTGTACTGTGTTGCTCCTCGTGGCTCGGTGACTTTGAACCGGTCTCCATTAAGATGGCTAAAGACCAGAACTTATCACTAAATCCGACGAAGATCTCAGGGTTATGCGGCCGCCTGATGTGCTGCTTGAAATATGAGCATGATAATTACGAGAGCGCCAAGGAAGAGCTGCCTGCGGTAGGCAGATTGGTTGTTACTTCGATGGGCGAAGGCAAAGTCGTTGGAATAAACGCAGGAAGCCGAAGCGTACACGTTCAGTTGTTCGAACTTGGCAAAGTGAAAGAGTTGCCATTTGACGATGTAGTCCTCAAATGACTGATGACGACTGTATTCGATGAGACATCGCTGACTACAGTTGCATATTAGTCGAGACAATCGGATGCCATGAGGTGGATAGTTGTTTATGAAAGACATTTTCCTTCGCGTGAATGAACTCGAATCGCACATGGGCACGATCCATGCCGACTTCGGGGCTCTCAAGCTGATGATCAAAGAACTATTGGAAGAGAATAAAAGGCTTCAGATCGAGAATCATCAGCTAAGAAAAGTTCTGAAGCGGGAAACAGACCCCGCTCAGACCCAAGAGACGGCGGAAGAACCGGCTGCCATCAAGGGAGACAAACCACTTGCCGCTATGGGAGTAGGAGAGGGTTATGATAACTTAGCCCGGCTATACCACGAGGGTTTTCATATTTGTAATGTGTATTATGGTCACTTACGTATGGAAGGCGATTGCTTGTTCTGTTTATCTTTTCTAAGTAAATAACGGTTTTTAAATAGAAGCGGCAGCCTTAGCGGGCTTGCTGCTTTTTCTTGTTTGCACGGAACACTAAACATTGCGATAGAAGGGTGAATCAAGTAAGCTTAGGAACGTGTATCATTCATTAAAGATAGAGGAGTGCTTTACTTGAAGGATTCCCATTCAATGAAGGAAAAGGAACCTCTTCTGCTGCCCGGGGAACGACTGGATGACTTGCTCACTCATGAGTTGAAGATCATCCAAAGCCCTGAAGTGTTCAGCTTTTCACTAGATGCGGTGCTGCTTGCAAGGTTTGCTGGAGTACCGCCGCGCGGTCGGTTGCTCGATCTCTGTACAGGTAACGGGGTCATCCCGCTGCTGCTGAGCACACGAACCGAGGCGTCGATCGACGGAGTGGAGATTCAACCGAGGTTAGCGGATATGGCACGCCGCAGCATACAACTAAATGGACTAAACCATAAAATCAATATTATAGAAAATGACCTGCGCGAGTGGAGCGTCGAAGGCGAGCTATATGATGCTGTAACTGTTAATCCCCCTTACTTGCCGGTGCAAAGTGGCGATCACAAAGACAACCATCACCAAGCGATGGCGCGTCATGAGCTTGGCTGCAAGCTTGAGGATGTCATTGCGGCATGCTCGAGAGCGGTTCGCCGGGGCGGACGGATATCCATGGTGCATCGTCCCTCGCGACTCGTTGATATCATTGTTTTAATGCGGAGGTACCGGATCGAGCCGAAGAGAATACGGTTTGTCCATCCTCGCCAAGATGCGGAAGCGAATATGATATTAATAGAAGGAACACGAGAAGGCAGACCGGAGGTTCGACTATTACCGCCTCTTCTTGTATACGGGGAAGACGGAGATTATACTTCTGAATTGCTGGCTGTATTCTACGGAAAAGCCGCAGAGCTGCCGAATTTCAAGCGTCAAAATGGACGAGATCACGACTTATCCAAACCAGCTCACGGAGAGGAGAATAAACGGTGACTATCGATGAATCAGTTTACGCAGCTAGCGCAACGGTACAGCGCAGCTTCACTCCCCGTGAGCTGCCGGGAACTTTATACTTGGTTGCGACACCGATTGGCAACCTGGAGGATATGACGTTTCGCGCTATCCGTACATTAAAGGAAGTTCAGCTGATTGCAGCAGAGGATACCAGACAAACCCGTAAGCTTCTGACACATTTCGAAATCCAGAACCGGCTGGTCAGCTATCACGAGCACAACCGGGAAGCCAGCGGCCCCGAGCTTATTCGTTTGCTTGCAGAAGGACAGAGTATTGCTCTAGTCAGCGATGCAGGACTGCCGGCGATTTCTGATCCTGGCGCACACTTGGTAAGCGATGCGGTGGCTCAGGGTATTCCTGTTGTACCTATTCCGGGAGCGAATGCAGCACTTTCTGCCTTGATAATCTCGGGTCTGCCGACAGAACGATTTCTGTTTGTTGGATTCCCGCCTCGAGAACGCAAAGGATTAAATAAGCTTCTAGATGGGTTAGAAAATGAAAGTGGATCCATCCTCTTCTATGAATCTCCTCACCGCATCAAAAAAACACTCGCAGTGATCGCTGAGCGCTGGGGCGAACGTAGAGCGGCGATTGTGCGTGAGATTACTAAAAGACATGAGGAAGCGATAAGAGGAACTGTTCAGGCTTGCTTGAATCATGTGGAAGAGTTCTCGTTGCTCGGTGAATGCTGTATTGTCCTAGAAGGGTATAATGAAACGATGAGCGGATCGGGGGAAGAAGGAAAAGCAGCCTCCTCCTGGTGGTCTTCCCTAACACTTGAACAGCATGTAAAGCATTATGAAGCCCTTAAGCTTAAACCCAAAGAAGCGATGAAGTCTGCAGCAATAGATCGCGGGATTTCCCGCAGAGATGTCTATCAGTCCTTACTTGATCAACAGGAAGAGGACTAGAGCAAAAAAAAGCCTCCCGATAGCAATGTCGGGAGGTTTTCAAGGAGTATAGAAAAGGTTAGAATTAACAATTGTCAGAATACTTTTTTATTATAACTTATTTTATTTAGTTTGTCACAGGTGAAGGCAAATCCTTCAAACATTCTCGACAAATAATTTTTCCTTTGAAATAAGTTACGTTCTCTGCATTGCCGCAGAAGATACATGCAGGCTCGTATTTCTTGAGCATAATGCGCTCGCCGTCTACGTAAATCTCTAGAGCATCTTTCTCTCCAATACCTAAAGTACGGCGCAATTCGATGGGAATAACCACTCGACCTAACTCGTCGACTTTCCTTACAATACCTGTGGATTTCATCATTTGGTATTACCCCTCTCAAAAGGTTAAAATAAAATCAAACGGACCACGACTTCCAGAGCTTGTCCGTATTCGCCAGTATTCGACAAAGTTCTCTGTTTTCCGATTCCTATCGTACCAACGATTCCCAAATAAGTCAACCATATTTGATAGCTTTAAGATTTATAATCCCTCGAAACCCTAATATGCAAGGCGATATTGAGAACTTCATGACCGAAATGTGCAGCTAGACTTAAAGGAAATAGATTAACGACATAATTCGACATAAACCATCACATATTCTGTTATTTTGTCGAATATTGAATCCATTCGAGGTGATAAATATGCTTAACGACGAATTACAAGAGGAAAAGGTGTTTAAGGACCCTGTACATCATTCTATCTATGTTCAGGATCTGACCATCTGGAAACTCATCAATACGCCGGAGTTTCAACGGCTTAGAAGAATACGTCAATTAGGCACCTCCTATCTAACCTTCCATGGGGCAGAGCACAGTCGGTTATCCCATTCCTTGGGTGTGTATGAAATTACTCGAAAAATCATTTCTCAATTTGAACGTAATAGATATGCTGGGTGGCCGCAAGAAGAAAAATTGCTTAGCCTTTGTGCTTCGCTTCTGCATGATGTCGGTCATGGTCCATTCTCTCATTCCTTAGAGCAGATTTTTCATACTCATCATGAGCAATGGACACAGGACATCATATTAGGTGATACCGGTGTTAATCGGGTATTGAGAGAGGTCGATCCCCAGTTCCCGGATAAAGTAGCTTCCGTCATCAATAAGAAATATGAGAAACCGATTGTAGTCAGCCTTGTATCGAGTCAAATGGATGCAGATCGTATGGATTATTTACTGCGAGATGCTTATTTCACGGGTGTAAATTATGGAACCTTTGATTTAGACCGCATTCTTCGCGTGCTTCGACCCTTTAAAGGTCGAATTGTGGTGAAGGAAAGCGGAATGCATGCGGTGGAAGACTATTTAATGTCGCGTTACCAGATGTATTGGCAGGTCTATTTTCACCCAGTGACTCGCAGCTCGGAGATCGTATTGCGACAAATTCTGCGCAGAGCAAGCGAGCTTTGCCAGGAAGGCTACAGCTTTTCATTTATGCTGCCGCCTATTCGTGGATTATTGGAAGGCTCAATAGGCCTTCACCATTACTTAATGCTGGATGAAGCGATGCTGCAGACTGCATTCGGACAGTGGTCAGAAGAGAAGGACGAGCTATTGTCCGATTTATGCCAGCGGTTCTTAAACCGCATGCTTTATAAGTATATTCCCTTGGAGCAGAAGGATCAGCCATGGCTCGAGAAAGTCAGGCAGGAGTGGCAAAGGATTGGTTTAAATCCAGATTATCACATGGAGGTGGATACCCCGATGGATTCACCCTATGATGTTTATAAGCCTGGAGCGTTGCCGGACGAGAATGACAAGCCTCCGATCCTATTACTGGATGAGCAGGAGCAATTAACGGAGATATCCGTGAAGTCGGATATTATCCAATCTATTGCAGGGCTGCAAAGGGGAAAATACTACTTTTATTATCCAGAGGATCGCATACTCCCACATACCCATTCCCTAAGTTTTGAAACACGTAAAAAACTATCTCTATAATAGAAGGAGACAAATAACGACATGCTAATCGACACCCATGCCCACCTTGATTCTCCGAAGTTCGACAACGATCGGGAAGAGGTCATTTCTCGTGCACGAGAGGCGGGAATCGACACTATTGTTAATATAGGTTTTAACCGCGAAACGATTCCTTCAACCATGGAACTTGCAGAACAATATGAATTTATATATGCTGCGGTAGGCTGGCACCCCACAGATGCCATTCATATGAGGCTCGAAGAGGATCTTGCTTGGATTGAAAAGCTAAGCAGACACCCTAAGGTTGTGGCCATCGGCGAAATTGGACTTGACTATTACTGGGACACATCACCTAAAGAAATCCAACATACGGTATTCCGTGAACAAATTCGATTAGCCCGGAGATTGAATAAACCTATCATTATCCACAATCGGGATGCGCATGAGGATATTCTGCGTTTGCTGAAGGAAGAGAGAGCATCCGAAGTAGGCGGTATTATGCATTGCTTCTCAGGAAGCTGGGAATCCGCGCAGCAATGCCTGGATCTAAACTTCTATATTTCCTTCGGCGGGCCCGTAACTTACAAAAACGCAAGAGTACCCAAAGAGGTATTAGAACGTGTTCCGTTAGATCGTCTCCTTCTTGAAACGGATGCCCCTTATTTAACACCGCATCCTCATCGCGGGAAGAGAAATGAATCGGCTTATGTTCGAATAGTTGCAGAGACGGCAGCTCAAATAAAAGGGGTTACATTGGAAGAAATGGCAAATATTACGAGTGAGAATGGACGCCGCTGTTTGAGCATAACGAGATAAACCGATAACAACAGAGGAAAACAGACTTTGAGGTAGAAAAAACTGGCTTTTGTTGCGGGTAATCCTAAAGTACTGGTTAATTTCCGGAAAAATGGGGAAATTCGTCCGATGCATCTTCTTTACACCACGGGCAGGTAGAGGTTATCATCAACAACAGATGTTCGAATATGACATTCCTTTTCCAGTACGCTTAATCTCCTGAACAGGAGAGTGGGGGACCCAACGCGGCGACGATCGAGTACTAACGTCCAAAGCGGTCCGAGCAATCTTGGGGTGAATTTCGCAAGTGATAGTGACGCGGCTCTATCTGAGTGACTCGTCATATCATGCAGTGAATAGGGCAACTCTCTTCGCCCGAACCCGACAGCTAACCCCGCAAGCGTTATAGAGAGAGGTCAACCTCGTGCCGCGCTATTTTCTTTTATTCTTCTACTGCGGAAGCCACGAACAGGTCCTCTGTCTCGATGGCTTTTTGTGTTGAAAAAAAGAGTGTTGGGTGCTTGTGTATAGAGCAACAACTGCACGAACTGGATAAGGCGGCGCTTGAATTCAAGCCGGAAGAACTTAACTTTTGGGCTGAAGCAAGTTGCCGTAACCAAAATTGGATTAGTCGCGTCAGACAGCAGTCATGCATCACAGTCGACGGCGGGGCTATGAAGGAGGAGCGAGAAAATGGGAGTTATTCCTGCCCAGGAAACCCATGATCCACGACCGACCGGCAAGCTTTTCGCACTGCGATGGAAGCATGAGCATTTGCGCGCAGCACTTTTAGGCGCAATTCTCGTCTTTGCCATCACGATCATGTTTATGTCGTTGCTAGAGAAGGCAGCAATGAAAAACATAACGATCATTGACAACGGAGTAGCTTCCGTTCTCGAAACCCGTACTTCGAATGTACTTGGTTTTCTCGAAGAGCAGGAAATACACGTTGGACCGAATGACCGTCTCTCCTTATTGACTACGGATCCTCTCCATGAGGGAAGCCAGATCGTCATCGATCGAGCAATAGGAGTTACAGTTAAGGCGGACGGCAAACAGGATGTAACGTATACGACAGAAGACACCGTCGGGGGAGTCATAAAGGAACTGAATATTTCTCTAGGAAGCGATGACCGGGTAAGTCCAGCGCTTAACAGTTCCTTGGAAGCGGGAATGACCGTATCTATCGTAAGGGTTCATAAAGAAGTCGTAGAGACCGAGTACCCTATCGCATTCACTGTCGTAGAGGAGAAAAACAAAGATTTAGAGTTCGGTAAACAAAAGGTTGTTAAGACCGGCAAGAACGGACTTGTCGTATTCAAGACAGAAAAAATCTTTGAGGATGGCAAGCTAGTCAGCAAGGAAATGATCGAGAAAACCGTTGCACAGCCAGCGGTGCAGCAGATCGTTGCGATTGGAACCAAGAAGAAAGCGGAAGTGGTGAAGCTTTCTTATAACGGGGCTCCTTCAGCTGCCGAAGCCAAAACCGTTCAACTAAACGGAAAAACCGTCAAGATTAAACGAATGCTGAGCAATGTTACTATGACTGCTTACTCCGCGGGCTTTGCTTCGACAGGTAAATCCAAGGGTGATGCCGGTTATGGCATAACCGCATCAGGATCTGTCGTTCAAGAAGGACGTACAATCGCCGTGGATCCTAAGGTTATTCCTATTGGCTGGTGGGTTTACATTGAAGGTATCGGATTCAGAAGAGCGGAAGATACAGGCAGTGCGATTAAAGGCAAGAAAATCGATATCTACTACGATAGCGAGTCACGCGCTAACAAGTTTGGAAGAAAAAGCGGGTATACCGTTTACGTAATCGGTCCGGTAAAGCCATCCGCGGACTAAACAGACGCTATTGTTAAGATTTATTCTGTTGCAGGATAGGATCGGGAAGAGGCCAAAAGGGCTTCTTCCCGATTTTGCGTTGCACCGCTGTATTCATCACATTCCTTGCTGTCTACCTTAATCTCGTATACGCTTGTATTATTGGCTTGAAAAGGCGGAATGAAAATAGATGATTAAAGAAATGATTGTCGTTGAAGGCAAAGATGATACAACAGCAGTCCAGAGGGCTGTAGGGGCCGATACGATTGAAACGGGCGGCTCGGCTATCGGCGAGGATGTGCTGCGCCGCATTGAGCTCGCACAAGCAAGGCGGGGCGTTATCATTCTTACCGATCCTGACGCGCCGGGAGAACGTATCCGCAAGATCGTGACGGAACGCGTGCCAGGCTGTAAGCATGCCTTTCTGACAAAGGATGAAGCAAGAGGAAGACGGGGAATCGGAGTTGAGCATGCTTCTGATGAGGCGATCTGTAGAGCGCTAGAGGGCGTTCGCAGCCCGGATAGCGATGATGGTGACCTAAGTGAGATCGAATGGAGCGATTTGCTGACTACGGGGTTAATTGTGCATGCTTCATCCGCACGCCGCAGAGAGCGAATGGGAGAGCTTCTAGGAATAGGTTATGCGAACGGTAAACAATTCTACAAAAGATGTCTCATGTTCCGGATTACGCGGGAAGAGTTTCTGTCTGCGCTGGAGCAACTGGAGCGGGAAGGATTATAGATCATGAAGAAATCGTTAGGGAAAAGCGGAGGAGCAAAGAGCTATGGATTCGGAGGCAAGACCAGCTCGGACAAAACGTCTAAGTCCGCCAGACCATCCAAGCCATTCACACCACCCGCCAAGCCATTGTCGTCTTCTAAACAAAACACGTCGTCTCAGGAGCCTTCCAAGGATATCATGAAGGAAATCGTCACCTCCAGCCGTACGAGAGATATCATCCGCAAGCATAGGTTTACCTTCAAGAAGAGTCTTGGACAGAACTTTCTAATCGATGGTCATGTACTTGACCAAATTATTGAAGCAGCTGGATTGGATGAATCTCGGGGAGCGTTAGAGATTGGACCTGGAATTGGCTCTCTTACGGAGCAGTTGGCTAAGGCTGCTGGCAAAGTAACGGCTGTAGAAATCGACAGACGCCTTATTCCGATCTTGCAGGAAGTAATGTCCCCCTACGAGAACGTAAGTATTGTACAAGGAGACATTCTCAAGACGGATCTGAAGCAGCTTTGGCAGGACCAATTCGCAAGCTGTGAAGGCGTAAGTGTAGTCGCTAATCTTCCGTATTACGTAACTACACCTATTATCATGAAGCTGCTGGAGGAAAAACTTCCTCTGGAGAACATCGTGGTCATGGTACAGAAGGAGGTCGCACAGAGAATGGCAGCTAACCCCGGCGGAAAAGACTTCGGGAGCCTAAGCATTGCCGTTCAGTATTACTGTGAGCCTCAGCTAGTATGCATCGTTCCAGGAAAGGCGTTTATTCCTGCTCCCAATGTAGATTCGGCCGTTATCAAGCTGAAGCGCCGCCTTGAACCCGCTGTATCCGTTCCGGATGAAGCGAAGTTTTTCCATGTGGTACAAACCGCATTCTCCCAGCGCCGCAAAACTCTTGCTAACAACCTGTCGGCATTCTCCGGCAAGGAACGTAAGGGAGAGCTATCTGAATTGCTGCTCCAAATCGGTATTCAGCCAGAGCGTCGAGCTGAGACGCTCTCCTTGGATGAGTTCGCAAGGGTAAGCGAAGCGCTGACGAAAAGTGGAATGATGAACTAACAGAAAACCTTAATCTCCATATCTCCCGCACCCGGACGCGCACCCGGAGTCCATTAATTCCATAGGATAGACGAAGAGGTGATTTGCCCATGAAGCAGGGGGATCTAGTCGTTCGCAAATCCTATGGCGGGGATGTGTTGTTCCGAATTGCGGCATTCGCTGGTCGTCAAGCTGTGCTTAGAGGGATGGACTATCGCTTATTAGCCGACTCACCCTATGAGGACCTACAAACGGTGCGAAATCCGGACGAGCTTGGTGTATCACGCCAAGCGCGCGATCATGCGGATGAATCACTGCGCAGGATGAATGAAGAAAGAAAGCGGCAGGCCGAGCGCGGGGGATTTATATCCGCTATTGATGATAGGCGGCAGCCCTTTTTTGAGTTGCCTGGCAAGGTTCTTCATTTAGACGGGGATGCCAACTATTTGAAAAAAAGTATGCAGGTTTACGGCCAACTGAGAGTCCCAGCCGAGGGTATTCATTGTCACGAGTCTCAGATGTCCCAGGTGCTGCTCAGAATGCTTCCCCAGTTTCATCCGGATATCGTTGTCATAACCGGTCATGACGGAGTTCTCAAGCAACGTGAGGACCTTCAGCAGCTAAGCAGCTACAAAAATTCTCTAAATTTCGTTCAAGCGGTAAATATTGCAAGAGATTATGAACGCAACCGCGATTCGCTCGTGATCATCGCAGGCGCATGCCAATCCCATTTCGAAGCGCTACTTCAGGCAGGGGCGAATTTCGCCAGCTCTCCTGGGCGGATTATGATCCATGCGCTCGATCCCGTTTATGTCGCCATACGCGCCTCGTTTACACCATTCCGTGATACGATCAATATAACGGATGTCATCGCTCATACGATCAGTGGAAGGCAAGGGGTGGGAGGCATCGAAACGATGGGTCGATATCGCGTAGGTGTCCCGAATATGAAAGTCGCTAAATCTGACCAAAATGTGAACGTTGTGTGACGAAAAAGAAGGGGTATCTGGAAAAAGCCCTAAACGATAAGGAAAATGACCGTTGACAGTAAAACGGAAACGTTGATATAATATTCTACTCATTTGACACCTCCCCTGTTTTTAGTTATAATTTACAGGGAAAGAGGTGGTAGTGGATCATGGCTAAAAACGCGCTTCTAGAGATCAAACGAAGCTTGGAACCGCACGTCGGCTCCAAAATCATGCTCCGCGCCAACGGTGGACGCCGCAAAACCATCGAACGCACGGGAGTATTAGAAGAGATCTACCCATCGGTGTTCATCGTTAAATTGGACCAGGAACAGCATGCGTTTAAGCGGGTTTCATACAGTTACGCCGATATTTTGACTGAATCCGTGGAAGTTATGCTGTGCAATGAAGAGGGCCAGGTTCGTATCAACTATTCGCACTGACACGGTTAATAGCACGGGCAGCATCGCGCACATTTACAGCGCGCGGCTGCCCGTTTTGCATGTACAGGCTCCAAAATAGGCATCCTATGTGTGAACGCCGCTTGGTGTCACTAACCGCATAGGAGGCAGAAAAATGAGCCGCAGAAGAAGTGTCATGTCCGAGCAATTCAAAGCCGAGTTAGCTAAGGATCTTGGGTTTTATGATACTGTCCAGCGTGAAGGCTGGGGAGGAATCCGTACGAAGGATGCTGGGAACATGGTGAAGCGCGCGATTCAAATAGCTGAACAGACAGCAGCGCGACCTCCGCAATCGTAATAAGCAGTAATATAAGGTAAGACAGGGGCGGGTTCCTATCGCGAGGAATTCGACCTCTTTTTTTTCGCAATTAGAGGCATGGTTTGTTATAATATGTAAAGGTTTTTGGCCGAAGGACGTCTAGGAAGTGGTGATGAGTTTGTCGAAGATCTATGAAAAAGCACCTGCCAAGATCAATCTGTTATTGGATGTATTACGTAAGCGGGATGACGGATTTCATGAAGTAGAGATGATAATGACAATGGTGGACTTAGCTGATCGCTTGGAGATGGAAGAGCTTCCGCGTGATCAGATCGTGCTGTCCAGCCAAGTGGGCTTTATTCCGTTGGATGAGAAGAACCTTGCGTTCCAAGCGGCTAAGCTCATTAAGGAGCGGCACGGGGTCAAGAAGGGTGTCTACATCCATCTGGATAAGCAAATTCCGGTTGCAGCCGGATTGGCAGGCGGGAGCAGCGACGCGGCTGCAACATTGCGCGGGCTTAATCGTCTTTGGAAGCTCGAGCTCTCTACGGATGAGCTAGAAGATATGGGAGCTGAGCTTGGCTCCGACGTGCCATTCTGCGTACGCGGCGGCACGGCTATCGCCCGAGGGCGGGGAGAGAAGCTGGAGAACATCTCGCCGCCGCCGCAATGCTGGGTTATTCTTGCAAAACCGCCGATAAACGTATCGACTGCGGATGTCTACGGAAAGCTGCGAGCGAATGATATAAAGGAGCATCCCTCTATTCCTGACATGCGAGCTGCCTTAACGCGGCAATCCTTTCCCGATATGTGCTCAGCACTAGGGAACGTTTTAGAAACTGTGACGCTTAATCGGTATTCTGAAGTTAAACAGATCAAAGAATGTATGATAAAAGCAGGTGCAGATGGTGTATTAATGTCCGGCAGCGGCCCAACTGTATTTGGTTTGGTATCCAAGGAAATTAAAGTTGCTAGGATATATAATGCGCTTAGAGGTTTTTGTAAAGAAGTATACGTGGTAAGAATGCTGACATAGAGCTGCGTGTTCCTCTTGACTATCTTGCTCAAAACCGTATAAAAATGTTATGATACTCCTAAAATATTCGGATTTGGACGGGAGAGAGGATCGTGAAAAAGTTGAAACGCAGCGCTAGGCTCGTTGAAATGACGCAATATTTATTAACACGTCCTCATACGTTAATTTCCCTGACAGCTTTCGCAGAACGATATCAATCGGCCAAATCTTCGATTAGCGAAGACTTGGCGATTATTAAAGAGGTATTCGAGGATGAAGGCATCGGGGAACTGAACACCTTGGCAGGGGCTGCCGGAGGTGTCAGATTCGTTCCGAAATGTCGTAAGGATCAGGCTCTAGAGAAGATGACTATGATTTGCCGTGAGCTTGAGCAGCCAGAACGACTTCTACCTGGCGGTTATCTATATATGACCGATTTATTAGGTCAACCTGCAATGATGCAAGAGGTAGGACGAATGTTCGCTTCAGCATTCGCGGATCGGCAGATTGATGTCATCATGACAGTTGAGACTAAGGGTATTCCTTTGGCTCATGCGACTGCATTGTTTTTGAATTTACCGATAGTCATCGTACGTAGAGATCATAAAGTAACGGAAGGCTCGGCTGTGAGCATCAACTATGTATCTGGTTCAACAAAACGGATTCAGACGATGTCGCTTGCTCGTCGCGCACTGAAGGAAGAATCGCGAGTTCTGATTATTGATGATTTCATGAAGGCTGGCGGGACCATACAGGGCATGGTGGATTTACTTCATGAATTCCGCGCAGTTGTCGCCGGAGTCGGTGTATTCGTTGAATCCGGTGAGGTGGATATTGAAGAGCGCTTGTTACATGATTATGTGTCACTGGCACGCTTAACTGAGGTTGATTTGAAAACTCGCCACATCACGGTGCAACCGGGCAATTTTTTTACAAATGACTGAGGATCTATCCAATAAGCTCTACATATCACAGGGAGGTTAGCTAAGTGGCACTTAAGATCGTTTCAACTTCAGAAGCACCTGCAGCAATCGGACCTTATGCGCAAGCTGTAAGAGCTGGACAACTATTATTTACATCCGGACAGATTCCCCTGACTCCTGCTGGTGAGCTAGTTACCGGGGGAATTCAGCAGCAAACTCACCAAGTGTTAACAAATCTGAAAGCAGTTCTAGCGGCTGAGGGAGTTACCTTCCAGAATGTCATTAAAGCGACCGTATTTCTGAAAGATATGAACCAGTTTGCCGATTTCAATAAGATATATGCAACCTACTTCGGTGAGCATACGCCAGCCCGTTCGACTGTAGAGGTGGCAAGGCTTCCAAGGGATGTTTTTGTCGAAATAGAATTGATCGCGGCGATTGATGTCGAAAGCAACAATTATTAAAAAATAATTTCAAATTTTACAGTAGTTTTTCCAGATTTAAGAAGGAATTTGCATCGGTTTGTGGAATATTACACCAAGTCTTCTGAAGGCAAAGGTGGTGAACACAAGTGCAAATTACAGATGTGAGACTCCGCCGCGTCAATTCGGAGGGGCGTATGAAAGCCATTGCTTCAATCACAATTGACAATGAATTCGTAGTACACGATATTCGTGTCATTGATGGCAACAATGGGATGTTCGTGGCCATGCCAAGCAAACGGACTCCAGATGGAGAGTTCCGGGATATTGCTCACCCGATTTCCTCCGGTACTCGCGAGAAAATCCAAGCTGCGGTATTGGCTGAATATGAGCGGGCTGCGCAGGATGAAGAAGTAATGGTCGAAGGGGCATAATAATGAAATTCTGAAAAGAGGGCCCCTTGCAGGCTCTCTTTTCATTTGTATAAGAATAAGCTATGATTTCTTGAGACACTTGGAAAGTATTCATTTTCTATGCTGTGAATTTTGATGAACAGGGACTTGAAAGGGGCAATTTAACCCGATGAAAAAGATGGCGATCGTGCTTGCTGCGGGACAGGGTAAACGCATGAAATCGAAATTATACAAGGTGCTTCACCCCGTATGCGGAAAGCCTATGGTTAGTCATGTATTAGATACGGTAAATCGAGCTGCGTGTGAGCGTTCTGTTGTGATTATTGGCCACGGAGCGGATGTCGTGCAGAGCGTACTGGGACAATCCGTGGAATATGCATTACAAGCTCAGCAGCTTGGCACGGGGCATGCTGTTATGCAAGCAAAACCCATGTTAGGTGAGGAGGATGGCATAACTGTAGTTATCTGCGGAGATACTCCTCTTGTTCGTACGGAAACAGTAGAGGCTATGATCACCCTTCATGCACGGCGGGGAGCAGCGGCGACTATATTAACAGCGAAGTTAGATAATCCAACTGGTTATGGCCGGATCATAAGAGGTTCGGACAGTGGTGTATTACGTATCGTGGAACACAAGGACTGCTCGCCGGAAGAAGCGGCTATTCGTGAGATTAATACGGGTACGTATTGCTTCGATAACCGCAAGCTATTCCAAGCATTGGAACAGGTTACGAACCAGAACAATCAAGGGGAATATTATTTAACGGATGTAATCGGAATCCTGCAACGAGAAGGTAATGCTATTGCAGCTTGTTTAGTGGATGATCCGGCAGAGGCTATCGGAGTTAATGATCGTATAGCGTTGGGCGAGGCGGAACGCCATATGAGGCAGAGAATAAACGCCCAGCACCAGACGAGTGGTGTTACGTTGATTGATGCGGAGCACACGTATATTGACGCAGAGGTAACGATAGGGGCGGATACGGTCATCTATCCTGGCACTATTCTACGCGGACACACAGCGATAGGCGAGGATTGCGTAGTTGGTCCTGCTTCAGAGTTAACGAATACAATTATCGGTAACGGAACAACCATTCGGCAGACCGTTACAGAAGACGCAGAGGTTGGAGAAGGATGTAACATAGGTCCGTTCGCCTTCCTGCGACCGGGAACAAAGCTGGGAAACCATGTAAAGGTTGGGGATTTCGTCGAGATTAAGAATTCGGTTATTGGCGAGAATAGCAAGGTTCCGCATCTAAGTTATGTTGGGGATGCTGTTGTAGGCTCCAACGTCAACATTGGCTGTGGTGCGATTACAGCCAACTACGATGGGTATAATAAATCAAAGACCGAAATTGGCGACAACGTATTTGTGGGCAGCAACGCCAATCTTATCGCACCGCTTAAGATCGGCAGCGGAGCATATATCGTCGCGGGTTCAACCATCACTCAGAATGTTGCTGATAACGATTTGGCTATCGCTCGTGAGCGTCAAGTCAACAAACCGGGTTATGCTGAGAAAATTCGAGCTCGTGCTCGAGCCAAGAAGGATAGAGAAACCGATTAGCAAAGGCGGTTAAACGATGTCCTATTCGGACCCGACACTTAAAATTTTTTCCTGCAGCTCTAATCCGAAGCTATCGGAAGCTATTGCACGTTACATCGGACTGGAGCTGGGTAATGTCGTCATGGGCCGGTTCAGTGATGGAGAAATTCACATTCGGCTTGACGAGAGCGTTAGAGGAAGCGATGTTTACTTAATCCAATCTACCTCTGCGCCCGTTAACGATCATTTAATCGAGCTTCTTGTTATGGTGGATGCCCTTAAGCGTGCATCAGCTAAGACGATTAACGTTGTTATTCCCTACTATGGTTATGCCCGGCAGGATCGTAAAGCTCGATCGAGAGATCCAATTACGGCTAAGCTAGTCGCTAATCTGATCGAAACCGCAGGAGCCCATCGTGTTATCGCAATGGACTTGCACGCGATGCAGATCCAAGGCTTCTTTGATATTCCGGTTGACCATTTGTTAGGCGTGCCTATTTTAGGAGATTATTTTCACGAAAAAGGCTTACTTGCTCCGGTCGTTGTTTCTCCTGATCATGGCGGCGTAGTGAGGGCTCGCAGATTAGCGGATACATTGCAAGCGCCTCTTGCCATTATCGATAAGAGACGACCAGAACCGGGTGTCGTCGAAGTCATGAATATCATCGGCGATGTGTCCGGGCGAAACGCTATTCTAATCGACGATATCATTGATACGGCAGGTACAATTGTGCTGGCCGCTAATGCGTTGAAAGAAGCCGGTGCGCTCGATATCTATGCTTGCTGTACGCATCCCGTACTTTCAGGTCCGGCAATTGAACGGTTGGAAGCTTCACCTATTATGGAAATTGTTGTGACCGATACGATACCCATCCATGATGCCACGTCTATAAGCAAGCTAAAGGTGCTTTCCGTTGCTCCTCTAATGGGAGAAGCTATTATACGTATTCACGAGCAGCAATCGCTTAGCAAACTGTTCGAGCCTCATGTTTAGCCGATTCCCCATAAGGGTAACAATAGGCTATACGTATTTTGAGGAGGTATTCTTATGAGTACGACATTACAGGTTCAGCATCGCGATATTTCTACTAGAAGTGAATTGCGCCGAATCCGTACCGAGGGTAAAGTGCCAGGGGTAATCTACGGCAAGGGCTTAGATGTACCTGCCAATATATCCGTAGATAATAAAGAACTCATGAATATGCTTAGAACCCATCCCCACGCTGTGGTAGAGGTAGAAATTCCTGGAGCGGGCAGGCATCCGGTTATGATGACAGATTTGCAACGAGACACGATCTCCCACCAGGTCACGCATATCGATTTCCTTCGGATTAACATGAATGAAAAAATAACAACACTTGCTCGCTTGGAAGTAACCGGAACTTCACCGGGAGAAAAAGAAGGCGGCATGCTTCAGATGGTACTGCATGAGGTTGAGATTCAATGTTACCCGAAGGACATTCCGGATTCCATTTCTGTAGATGTCAGCGATCTGGCGATGGGTGAGAATCTAACGATCAACGACCTGAAGGTGCCATCAGGAATCGAAATCACGCAAGACCCGAGTATGGTGATCATTGCTGTGCTGGCTCCTCAGAAAGCAATCGCGGAGGATGAAGTGGAAGCTATGGATGATAAAGCCGAGGAAAACGCAAAGCATGAGGATGCCGCACAAGCAGTGGAGAAGGATTAGGAATCTATACAACATCAAGGGGTCGCGCTTCTGCGCGACTCCTTTTCCCGCTATCAGAAAGTATAAGTTTCAATTAGTAACCGGGACGAGAAACAAAGGTAAATTGCTTACGGCTGTAGAAAATGTTGTTGACCTGAACGAATTCTTTGCCATAATATTCGATGAACCCAATATCGCTGTGACGCCGCCCGAAATAAATTTGTACAGGTACCTCTGAGCTCATATGATCCAAGAAATGCCGGTCATCGTAAATCATTTGTCCGTTCATGTACACTTCAATGTCCCCTCCTTTTTATTGAAGTCTTGTACTAGTAAGACACATGACGAGTTCAAATCGTTGCATCATCCAAATTTTTTTTGTTTATTATGAGATGGAGGCTGAAGGAATTCATGAAATGGATTGTCGGTCTGGGGAATCCCGGAACTGCTTACGCGAATACAAGGCATAATGCGGGCTTTTTGGTTATAGATGAATTAGCACGACGGTTCAATATGGATGTGAGTACGAATAAATGCAAAGCACTCATCGGAGAAACGCGTTTGGGAGATGCGAAGGTAGCGCTGCTTAAGCCCATGACCTACATGAACCTCTCGGGTGAGTCCGTCCGGGCTTTCATGGACTACTATAAAGTAAAGCTGGAGGATCTTATTGTTGTTTATGATGATCTAGATACAGAGGTCGGTCGGATTCGGCTCAGATATCAAGGTAGTCCGGGCGGGCACAATGGTATTAAGTCTATTATCCAACATACTGGAACCCAGGTTTTTAACCGTGTTCGGATAGGCATTTCCAGACCTAAGCCTGGGATGGTTATTTCGGATTATGTGCTCTCGCCCTTTGCCAAAGCAGAGTATGATGATTTGCGTCGTATGGTGGAGGACGCATGTGAAGCGATCGAATTCTCCTTAAATCATTCTTTCGAGCAAACGATGGCTAAGTATAACGCTCGGAGCAGCGATGCTTAAAATAGGAGGATTACGGCAATACTGAAGGGAGTGGCGGTAACTGCCGCATAACATAACTTCAGGAGGCATACATATGGCTGTAAACTATATTTGCCGACACTGTAACACGACTCTGGGCCGGTTTGAGAACGCTGAGGTGTCGGAGTATCGTCTAGGCTTACATTTCTTGACCCCTGAGGAGCGAAAGCGTATAATAGCGTATAATTCCAACGGGGACGTGACCGTACGGGTGATATGCGATTATTGCAACCAGACTTTGGATAACAATCCGGAGCTGGCTTTGTTGTCTAATCCCTTGCAATAGTCGCTGAACTTCACGTTCCGACATCCTCAAGGAGTCCTAGGCATGTGCCGGGGCTTTTTTCATGATTTAGAAAGGCTGAGATCAGCTTAGGTCAACTGGCTGATTTGGTGAAATAACGGAA
The DNA here is from genome assembly GCF_041640265.1 of Cohnella sp. Classification (GTDB taxonomy): domain Bacteria; phylum Bacillota; class Bacilli; order Paenibacillales; family Paenibacillaceae; genus Cohnella. Next base: position 25,143 of record NZ_JBEQAP010000042.1, on the reverse strand, counting down.
TTACGCCGTATATTAACCAAAACTTTTCTGAATCATATAAAGATACCTATGTCCCGTCTAACTGACGGCGATGCCATTTAGCTATGATTCATGATAGTTGATTTAAGGGAAGGGGAAATGCCATGAAGCCGCTAATTCAATCGCTGGTTACGGATCCCGATTTAATTAGTATCATACAAGGGCTGAAGGGCGGAATGCGTGAGCAGCTGGTTGCCGGATTGTCCGGCTCCGCACGTCAAGCAGCGATTGCCGCATTATACAGGGAGATAAATCGTCCCATTATTGTCATTACTCACAATATGTTCTCGGCGCAGAAGATGGCGGACGACCTGCAGGAGTGTCTTTCACCTCAGGATGTTCTTCTCTATCCAGCCAACGAGCTAATTGCAGCTGAAACCGCAATTTCGAGCCCCGAAACTTCTGCACGCCGGTTAGAAGTTCTGTTAAAGCTTGCAGAAGGCTTTCGTGGCGTTGTTGTTGTACCGTTTGCAGGCATTCGGAGGTTCCAGCCTGACCGTCAGACGATGGCTGGGGCTCGGATCGATTTAAATGTTGGCCATACACTGCCTATGGAACAGTTCCTGCGCAGCATGATTGAGATGGGATACGAGAGAGTTGATCGCGTCGAGCAGAAGGGTCATCTGAGCGTGCGCGGGGGGATCGTCGACTTCTTCCCGCTGGCTTCCGCATGTGCTTATAGGGTCGAATGGTTCGACGATGAGCTCGACTCCATCCGCACATTTGATCCGGATGATCAACGTTCTATCGATAAGCTGGAAGCGTATACGGTTCGGCCTTGCCGGGAATGGATAGCGACGGAGAGAAGATTCCAGAATGCGTCTCAGCATGCTGAGGATTTACTGGAGAAGCAGTTAGAGAAAATGGTTGACCGGCAGGCGAAGGAACGTCTTAGCTCCGAAATTTCCCGGGAAATTGAGCTTTTACGACAATATGTTTATTTTTCCGAAATTTACAAATACATTTCCTTGCTCTACCCAGAAAGACAGACTTTACTGGATTACATTCCGAAGGATTCCGTCATGCTTATGGATGAACCGAATCGACTCGGTGAAACCGCGCGTCAGCTAGAGCGTGACGAGTCGGAATGGACAACGCATCTGCTGCAGCAAGGCAAATCATTGCCTAGTTTCGTATTGGCAGTATCTGCGGAGCAAGCGCTGTATCCGAAAGTCTTCCAGACGGTTTATATGTCTCTGTTCGTTAGGCAGATTCCCCATACGCAGCCGCAAAATATCGTTAATTTCGTTTGTCGCTCTATGCAAAGCTTTCATGGACAGATGAATCTACTGAAAGCGGAAATGGAACGCTGGCGTAAAAGCGGGGCAAGAATTCTCATGCTGGCGGGCAATTCGGAACGTGCGGAACGGATGAAGCGGGTGCTGGAGGATTATTCGATTGATATTCCGGACATCCTGCAAGGCAATCTACAAAGCGGCTTCGAGCTCCCATCTATTAAGCTAGTTGTCATTACCGAGGGTGAGATGTTCACCCAGAAGCAACGCAAAGCTCGTCGAGTCGATCGCCATCTTGACAATGCGGAGCGCATTAAAAGCTACACCGAGCTCAAAGTCGGTGATTTTGTCGTGCATCAAAACCATGGCATTGGCAAATACCTGGGCATTGGAACACTAGAGGTTGGAGGCATTCATAAGGATTATCTTCATATCGTCTATGCCGCGGGAGACAGGCTTTCCGTTCCGGTGGAGCAATTCGATCTCATACAGAAATATATTGGTTCTGAGGAAAAGGAGCCGAAGGTTAGCAAGCTGGGCGGTGCCGATTGGAATCGGATTAAATCCAAGGTTCGTTCTTCTGTTCAGGATATTGCGGATGATTTAATTAAGCTATATGCAGCTAGACAATCAACGTTAGGCTTCGGATTCGGGGAGGATACGACTTACCAGCAGGAATTCGAAGAGTTGTTTCCTTATGAAGAGACGGTTGATCAACTGAGAGCGATTCAAGAGATTAAGGAAGATATGCAAATACCTAGACCAATGGATCGGTTGCTATGCGGCGACGTTGGTTATGGAAAGACGGAGGTCGCCATCCGTGCGGCATTCAAGGCAGCAATAGAAGGCAAGCAGGTGGCCGTACTCGTTCCGACGACGATATTGGCGCAACAGCACTTTGAGACATTCAGGGAACGCTTCGCAGGATATCCCTTCCAGATCAGAGTACTTAGCCGTTTCAGGACGCGCAAGGAACAGATGGAAACGATTAAAGCCGTAAGGGCAGGAACTGTTGATATCGTCATTGGTACGCATCGATTACTCTCGCAGGATGTTATATTTAAGGATCTCGGACTCCTCATCGTGGATGAAGAACAGCGATTCGGTGTGTCTCATAAGGAGAAGCTGAAGAGAATTAAGACCAGTGTCGATGTGCTGACGCTAACGGCAACCCCTATTCCTCGCACTCTTCATATGTCCATGCTTGGTGTACGGGATTTGTCTGTAATAGAAACACCCCCGGAGAATCGATTCCCTGTCCAAACCTATGTCGTGGAATATAGCCCCACTCTTATACGGGAGGCTGTAGAGCGCGAGCTGGCACGGGATGGACAGGTCTATTATTTATTTAATCGGGTTCAAGGCATCTATCAGATGGCGGAGCAGATCAGTGCTCTTGTAGCGGACGCGCGCGTAGCAGTCGCGCATGGCCAGATGTCAGAACAAGAGCTAGAGAGGACGATTCTGGATTTCCTCGATGGAGAATACGATGTTCTAGTTAGTACGAGTATTATCGAGACCGGCGTCGATATTCCGAATGTTAACACCCTCCTTATTCATGATGCGGATAAAATGGGGCTTTCCCAACTTTATCAGCTTCGTGGACGTGTCGGACGCTCCAATCGGATAGCCTATGCTTATTTTACGTATCAGAGAGACAAGGTATTGACTGAGGTTGCTGAGAAACGACTACAGTCAATCAAAGAATTCACGGAGCTCGGCTCGGGCTTCAAGATCGCCATGCGCGACTTGTCCATCCGCGGAGCGGGTAATTTGCTAGGCGCGGAGCAGCATGGGTTCATTGCTTCCGTCGGTTTCGACATGTATTCACAGATGCTCGCGGAAGAGGTGCAAAGCCGTAAGCTGGAGATGGGCGGAGTTGCGCTGCCTCCGCAGCCGGTTAATACGCAATTGGATTTGGGCGTAGATGCTTACCTGCCCCCTGATTATATTTATGATAGCATCCAGAAGATCGAGATTTACAAGAAAGTCGCTACAGCATCCTCGCTTGAGGATGTTTCAGACCTGTACGAAGAGCTCACCGACCGTTTCGGTGATCCGCCTAAAGCTGTTCTGAATCTCATGGCGGTTGCTAGGCTGAAGGTATACGGCCGTCAATATGGGGTCGAGTCTGTTATTCGCCGAGGCGATGAAATGACGCTGAAGCTCGAGGAACGACGCCGAGAGGAGTTGGATTTGAGTAAGCTTAAAGCGCTCGAGTCTAAATTCCAAGGAAGAATGGTTACTGCGGTTACAGCCCAGCAATTACTCATTCGCTTTAAGGTCAGAGGACTCGATGAGAATGCTTTGTTGGCACTCGTGGAGGACTTTCTGATACAATACAAAGAAGCGACAAAATCGAAGGGAGAACTGCAAGATGTTGCACCATAATCGCATGCCGTACCGCCGGCTCGCTACACTGATGCTGGCAGCGGTCATGCTCGTCGCACTTATTTCCGCTTGCGGCAAGAAAGAAGAGGGCACGTCAGGTGCCGGTAAAGGAACTGTAATTGCCACTTATAAGGGTGGAGAAGTTACGGATACTGAATTCGACAAGTATGCGGCTTACGCGGCATTGATGAGTCCAGAGAAGGCAATGTATATGTCTATACCTCAGTTCAAGGAGCAATTCATTCAGCAATACATTGTAACTAAAGAAATGGTTAAGAATGTTTCCGATGAGGATAAGAAAGCTGCTGAAACTGCGTCTGCAACCTTCAAAACGCAATTGGAGGAAGCCATGAAGACTCAGGCTGAATTGAAAAAGCATATGGATGATAATAACCTTTCCGTTAATGAAGCGGTTGCATTCTTCGAGAATGATTCCGCTTTCCAAAGTTATTATACAGCAAAAGGCGAAGAACTAAAGCCTTCCGTTACAGAGGCTGAAATCAAGGCGGAGTTTGATAAAGCGCCAGTTGATTTCAATATCGTCTCCGTTCGTCATATCCTAATCGGAACGGTTGATCCGCAGACGCAAGCGGAGTTGAAAACCGAGGAGGAAGCCCTGAAGTTAGCCAAAGAGGTTAAAGCGAAGTTAGATAATGGCGGCGATTGGACTGCTTTGGCGAAGGAATATTCCACGGATACGGGCTCCAAGGACAATGGAGGCCTATATGAGAAGCAAGCTGCCGGCGGCTGGGTAGCTGAATTCAAGGAAGCTGCTAACACGCAAGAAATAGGCAAAGTTGGCGAACCTGTTAAGACACAATTCGGCTATCACGTCATGAAGGTCGAAAATCGCGAAGTAATGACGTATGAGAAGCTTAGTAAAGAAAGTAAAGATAAACTTATTGGGACGGTTATTAATACTAAAATTAGCGATTTCTTAACCGCTGAGCAGGACAAGCTGGAGATCAAGGTTACACTTCCGGAAGAACCATCGCCAACCGCGACTGGCTCCCCGAGTGCGTTACCGTCTCCAGTGCCTGACGCATCCCCTGCAGCTAAATAATTCGGACAAGCATACAAGCAAAGACGTGTATTGGATTTTCGATCGAGATAATCGATCGGCTCCAAACACGTCTTTTTTGCATCAATAAATGGTTTCAAGAGGTTGTTATGTAAGAAAATATAACATCAAAATGTCGATGTAAACAAAAAAATTAATGAAAAACAGAGATTAAAGGTTTATTATGTCAGTTATATTGACACGAAAGCTTACATAACAATATAATGAGTTTACGAACGGTTTGGCTATGGAGAGAACCTAACGTTCGGTTTTTTAGAGAGAAAAACATACTAAGATTGGGGAGTGGAAGAATGAGCAAGCGGAATTGGTTAAAAGGACTTGTGCTCACAATGACTGCAAGTTTGGTGTTGGCAGGATGCGGCAGCAACAATAATGAAGGTGGCAGCTCAGCTTCCTCATCCGCACCAGCTTCAGAGGCGGCCTCATCAGCACCTGCATCATCGATGGCTGCGAGTGGAGAGACAGTCAAGGTAGGTATTCTTCATTCACTTAGCGGTACAATGTCAATCAGTGAAGTTACGGTCAAGAACTCTGAACTTATGGCTATTAAAGAAATTAATGCTAAGGGCGGCGTGCTCGGTAAACAAATCGAAGCGGTAGTGGAGGATGGCGCCTCCGATTGGCCGACATTCGCAGAGAAAGCTCGTAAGCTTCTGTCAGAAGATAAAGTCGCAACGGTATTCGGAGGATGGACTTCCTCGAGCCGAAAAGCGATGCTCCCTGTATTCGAAGAATTGAACGGACTGCTTTGGTACCCGGTTCAATATGAAGGACTGGAATCATCCCCTAACATTTTCTACACAGGCGCGACTACTAACCAACAAATTATTCCTTCTGTAGACTTCCTTCTCGAGAAGGGCAAGAAAAAGGTGTTCCTGCTCGGATCTGATTATGTATTCCCGCGTACCGCCAATAAAATCATCAAGGCGCAATTAGCTGCCAAAGGTGGAGAGACGGTAGCAGAAGAGTACACTCCGCTTGGACACACCGATTACACGACGATTATTGCGAAAATCAAAGAAGCAAAGCCGGATGTTGTGTATAACACGCTCAACGGCGATAGCAACGTGGCCTTCTTCAAGCAATTGAAGGACGCTGGCATTACCGCTGCTGACCTGATGACGATATCCGTCTCTGTTGCGGAAGAGGAAGTAAAAGGAATCGGACCTGAGTACTTAACCGGTCACCTGGTAGCTTGGGATTATTACCAAACGACAGATACGCCGGAGAATAAAGTGTTTGTTGAGAACTTCAAGAAAGAGTATGGCGCCGACAGCGTGACAAGCGATCCGATGGAAGCGGGTTACGTGGCAGTTTACTTATGGGCTGCCGCTGCTGAGAAAGCAGGCTCCTTTGAGGTTGATAAGGTGAAGGAAGCCGCCAAAGGCATTGAGTTCAATGCTCCTGAAGGAAAAGTTACGATCGATGGCGAGAATCAGCACATTTACAAAACCGTTCGAATTGGTGAAATCAAAGAAGACGGCCAAATCATCGAATTATGGAATTCCGGCGGACCTGTAAAACCGGATCCATATCTTACCACCTATGATTGGGCTAAAGGCCTGAGCGACAAATAGCAGATTAGTCATTGCATGAGCTGGGGGAAGTGTTCGGTGAAAACCGGGGCTTCCCCTCGCTTATACCCTTATGGCAATAGGATCAGGAGGTAGCGCAATGGAAATATGGTTATCGCAATTATTTAATGGGCTCAGCGTTAGTTCGATTCTACTCCTTATCGCTCTTGGGCTCGCGATTACCTTCGGGTTAATGAAAGTCATTAACATGGCGCATGGAGAATTCATTATGATCGGCGCTTATGGAGCGTATATGACGCAGCAGGTTTTCAAGTCGGCTTTTCCTAAGAGTTTTTTTGACGCCTACTTCCCTATAGCGATATTGATTAGCTTTATCATCGCATTTGCCATTGGCTACTTACTTGAAGTAACGCTTATTCGTTTTCTTTACGGGCGCCCTCTGGATAGCTTGCTTGCCACCTGGGGAGTCGGGCTCATGCTTCAGCAGTTAGCGCGATCCATCTTCGGAGCGCCTAATGTAGCAGTGGCAAGTCCTTCTTGGTTAGAAGGAGGATTGACGCTGTTCTCGGGAGTGGTGCTTCCTTATAAGCGTTTGTTTATCATTGCTCTTGTAGCTGTTTGTCTTACTGCAATGTATTTGTACATTTATCGGAGCAACGCCGGGCGGCGGATGCGGGCAGTCATGCAGAACCGGGACATGGCGGCCTGCCTCGGCATCTCGACGAGACGCGTGGATGCTTTTACCTTTGCGATTGGCTCCGGCATCGCCGGTATTGCGGGTTGTGCGCTTACGTTGATCGGGCCTATCGGGCCCTCTATCGGAACCTATTACATTGTTGATGCTTTCATGGTTGTGGTACTCGGCGGTGTTGGCAAGCTGGTGGGTACGGTTGTTGGGGCTCTTGGTATTGGGGTTTTCAATACCTTGTTCGAATGGTGGACGGATGCCTCTCTTGGCAAAGTGCTGGTGTTCCTGTGCATCGTCGCCTTCCTGCAGTGGAAGCCGATGGGGATGTTCGCGGTGAGGACCCGGTCTCTCGATTAATCAGATTATCGTAAGGAAGAAGGTGATCGCGGTGCTATCCACTATCGTTATTCCGCGCCGTATCTGGCTGTTAATCGGCTACGCTGCGGCTGCGGCTGTTTTGTTCTCCGCGCCTCTGTACTTGAGTGATTTCCGCCTGAATTTACTGGCGAAATGTCTTGCGTTTGCTATAGTCGCATTGGGTTTGGATCTGCTCTGGGGTTATACGGGGATCTTGAGCTTGGGTCATGGCGTATTCTTCGGATTAGGCGCTTACGCGATGGCGATGCATCTCAAGCTGGAGGCTGGGGGCTCGCGGCTTCCGGATTTCATGGATTGGATGGGCTTAACGAAGCTTCCATGGTTTTGGGAGCCCTTCAAGAGCTTTGCCTTCGCAGCAGTGATGGGGATTGCCATTCCTGCGTGTTTGGCTCTGTTGCTAGGTTTCTTTACCTTCCGTAATCGGATTCGAGGCGTTTACTTCACTATTCTGACTCAAGCTCTCGTTATCATTACGGTGACTTTGTTCGTAGGGCAGCAAGCATACACCGGGGGGACGAATGGACTGACGGGTTATACAAAGCTTTTTGGCTATAGCTTAAAATCCGACACCGGTAAGACAATGGTTTACTTGGCTACGGTTATCGCGCTTATAGCGGCTTTTCTTTTGTGCAGATTTCTGGTCAAAAGCCGGTTCGGCAAGGTGTTAAGAGCCATTCGAGACGGAGAGAACAGAACTCGGTTTCTCGGTTACGATCCCGCTATGTATCAAATGGCCGTATTTGCCATATCCGCAGGGCTTGCGGGACTTGCGGGAATGCTGTTCGTGCTTCACGTTGGGATCATTTCGCCAACGATGATGGCGATCGTACCGTCAATTGAGATGGTGCTGCTTGTCGCCATTGGCGGTCGGGGAACCTTAATTGGAGCTGTTATTGGAGCCGTTATTATGACTCAAGCCAAAAGTGAGCTTAGCGCCTCGTATCCTGATTTCTGGCTGTTCTTTCTCGGTGCGTTGTTCATTGTGGTCACGGTGTTCTTACCCGGCGGAATTGTCGGTCTAATCCGACAGCTGCGCCAAGCATTAGCTAGAAGGAGGAGTTCAGATGACATCAACCTCAATTCTGTCATGCCAAAAGGTAACGGTATCGTTTGATGGCTTCAAGGCGGTTTCGGACATGAGCTTAGAGTTGGCCGCGGGTGAGCTGCGGTTTCTGATCGGGCCTAACGGAGCGGGGAAGACAACGATGCTTGATGCCATTTGCGGCAAGGTTAAGCCTGCTGCGGGTACGGTTTCGTTCTATGGCCAGAAGGGCACTATTGACGTTACGCGACGTAAGGAGCATGAGATTGCACAGCTCGGTATCGGGCGCAAGTTCCAGACACCCTCGATCTTCGCGGGTCTCAGCGTTGAGGAGAATTTGGAGATTGCCATGTCGCAGAACCGCGGCGTATGGGCAACCTTGCGCGCATCTATGACCAAGACAGATGTTCAAAGAATCGACGCTGAGCTTGAGCTTATCGGGCTTGGGGATAAAAGAATGCTTCGTGCTGGACTTCTGTCCCATGGGGAAAAGCAGTGGCTGGAAATCGGAATGATGCTGCTGCAGGAGCCTGAGATCTTGCTTCTTGATGAGCCTGTGGCAGGTATGACTGATAAGGAAACCGATAAAACCGGCGAGCTGCTGCAGCAGATTGTCCAAAAGCGGACCGTTGTTGTCGTAGAGCATGATATGGAGTTTGTCCGTAATTTCGCAAGCAAGGTAACCGTCATGCACGAGGGTCGATTGCTGAAGGAAGGCTCCATGGACGAAGTGCAAAGAGACGATCGCGTGGCGGAAGTCTACCTAGGCAAGAAAAGGCGGGATTACGATGTTATCAGTTCACCAGCTTGAAGCGGGTTACGGTGAGAGTGTCATATTGCGTGATGTTTCTTTGGCGGTGGAGCCAGGTCAGGTTGTCTGTCTCATGGGGCGCAACGGCGTAGGGAAGACGACATTAGTGAAAAGCATTATGGGGCTGCTTAAAGCGCGCAGCGGCTCAATAACCTTTAAGGGGACTGATGTGACGAAGCGTGCGCCTGGAGAAAGAGCTAAGAAAGGTATTGGTTATGTTCCGCAAGGGCGTGAGATATTCTCTCAGCTGTCAGTATATGAGAATTTGCGATTAGGCCTAGAGGCTGTTCGTGATTCTGCCAAGCGAAAAAGTCGGGAGATTCCTCCTGAAGCCATCGAAAAATTCCCTGTGCTGCCGACGATGTACAAGAGGCGTGGAGGAGACTTAAGCGGCGGGCAGCAGCAGCAGCTTGCGTTTGCGCGTGCACTTATTTCCGAACCGGAATTACTGGTGCTCGACGAGCCAACGGAAGGCATTCAGCCGTCGATTGTAGATGACATACAGGATGTTATCCGTTCAATACGCAATGAAGGGAAGACGGCAATTCTCTTGGTAGAGCAGAGTCTTGATTTTGTTCGAAGTGTTGGGGACCGCTTCTATATCATGGAGAAAGGCTCTATTGTGTGGCAAGGTGGACGAGAGGATTTGGATGATCCTGCGATAATGAAGCATTTAACGATATAATAATATGTAATAATACCTAACATAAACATTGACGATTTTACAATTGTGTTGGTACAATGTAAACAAAGGTGACAATTGCATAGACGTTCTGCATTTGGGGAACGAAAGTCGTCTAGGGTTCCGTTGGCCGAAGGTCAAGCTGGTCCGAGAGACGGCGTATGGCAGGCAGGGAGTTGGAAATCGACGACCTCCGCCATATCACACGGAAGGATAAAAGCCTGGGAGACCCTCTCTCAGGCTTTTTCTGTTTAACGATACAGGTAGGATAGGTTAAGGTTTATCCTTCTCTGAATCGTCTGATACAAACGTCTACTGCCGTCCCAAGGACGGCGAAGCCGTTTTACTTGTTAAAGAGTTAAAAACAAAGGAGTGGGAGAGTCATGAAGCAAGGTTGGAGACGTTCGCGTAACGCGCTGTTCATCGCTTTGTCCGTTGTACTGCTGTTTGTTTGTGTTTTGTCCGCTTGCGGCAAAAAAGAAAGCTCCGGGAGTTCGGACGAGCCGATTACCATTGCGCTTAGCCCATGGCCGGGCTGGTTCTTCTGGTTCCTGGTCGAGGAAAAGGGGTTCTTCGAGAAACACAGAGTAAACGTCAAGCTGGAATGGTTCCCGGTTTACAGTGATTCCTTACAAGCGCTGGCTACGGGTAAAGTCGATGCCAACAGTCAGACGCTCTCCGATTCGCTTCCTCCCGCTTCCAAAGGAATCAAATTAAAAGCTGTTCTTGTCAATGACAATTCCGATGGCGGAGATGCGATTGTCAGCAAGCCTGACATCACATCCGTAAAGGACTTGAAGGGCAAGACAGTCGCAACGGAGCTAGGAACGGTCGATCATCTGCTTCTGCTGACCGCTTTGGAGCAGAACGGTATGTCTGAGGACGATATCAACTATACGAACATGACGGTTAATGACGCTGGTCCAGCGTTCATTGCGGGCAACACGGATGCTTCCGTCCTGTGGGAGCCGTTCCAGACGAAGGCTGTCAAAGAGGGTAATGGCAAAATTCTTTTTTCCTCGAAAGAAACGCCGGGACTCATTCCGGATTTACTCGTTTTTAAAGAGAGCGTCATAGAAGACCGTCCTGAAGATGTACAGAAAATCATAGATGCTTGGTTCGATGCATTGGATTATTTCAAGGAGAATGAGACGGAATCCATTGAATTGATGGCGAAGAAAGCCGAGACGACTCCGGAAGACTTCAAGCTAGGGTTGGATAGCATTAAGCTTTTCACTCGCGAGGACAACGTTGTTGCTTTTGGCCAACGGGATGAATACACCTCGCTTTCCTTTACGGGTAAGAAAACAGCCGAGTTCCTCAAGAAGCTTGAAATGATTAGCGAAATTCCCGATGTCGACGCTTTATTGGAGCCGAAGTTCGTACAAAAAGCAGCCGGGGAGTGATCGCTCATGAGTAAGCCGATTGAATCGTCAGGGGGACAGCCGGGTATCGCTCTCAAGGACCCAGGCCTTCTGGTTCCTCCATCGTCCGGCTCGAAGAGAAGAAAACGGCATGCCATGCAAATCTTTGAGGACATCCCGAAGCGCGGTTTCGGGATGACCGCAGCTTTTTCCTTTCTCATTCTGCTAGCTTTCTGGTCCGTGCTCAGCTATGGGGAGTTCGTTAATCCGATTTTCCTGCCTACGCCGGACAAAGTGTTGGTCAGCTTATTCAATCAGCTCGGATCAAGTATCTACTGGCATCATATCGGCATTAGCGTCTTCCGGGTCTCTGCCGGATTTACACTCGCCTGCTTGGTTGCCATCCCGATCGGTTTGTTCGCAGGAACTTATCGTTATGGGGAAGCGCTAGTTGAACCGCCGATGGAGTTCATCCGTTATATGCCAGCGGTGGCTTTCATCCCGCTCATCATGGTATGGGCGGGAATCGGGGAATGGGCCAAAATCCTGCTTATCTTCATTGGATGTTTTTTCCAGCTAGTGTTAATGGTCGCCTCCGATACGCGCCTCGTCTCTAAGGATCTGGTCCAAGCTTCTTTCACTCTGGGGGCGAGCCGTTGGCAAGCGATCGAAACTGTCATCATTCCGGCCGTGCAGCCGAGATTGCTCAATACGTTAAGGCTGATTCTGGGCTGGGCATGGACTTATCTGGTTGTCGCCGAGCTGGTCGCTGCCAACACCGGTCTCGGTTACGCCATCATGAAAGCCCAGCGGTTTATGAATACGGAACAAATCTTTGTCGGGATCATTGTTATTGGATTGCTCGGATTAATAAGCGACCGTATCTTTGCCTTCCTGAACCGCCGGCTGTACCCATGGGCGTGAAATTATTTGAAGGAGGACGACATCATGAGTGAAACGGCGGAAGCGGCGGCAGCTGTCAAAGATATCGGTCTAGGCGCAATATCCATACAAGGTGTCGGAAAAACATACCAGTCAGGGAAAACAACCTTCCGTGCGCTCGATGATATTGATCTGGAAATCGGCGCGAATGAATTTGTCACCATTCTAGGTCCGTCTGGCTGCGGGAAATCCACGTTGCTGCGTATTGTAGCCGGATTGGAAGAAGCCAATGAGGGAGAGATAGGGCTGGATGGCGAATATGTCGTGGGTCCAGGTGCCAATCGCGGCATGGTGTTTCAAGGCTATACGCTTTTTCCATGGTTGACCGTTCGTCAGAATATCGAGTATGGCCCGAAGCTCAAAGGGATATCGATTCTGGAACGCCGGGCCATCTCCAATCATTATTTGCGCATCACTAGATTGGAGTCGTTCGCGAACCGGTTTCCGAAACAATTGTCGGGAGGAATGAAACAACGGGTAGCCATAGCAAGGGCCCTTGCTAACGGGCCCAAAGTGATGCTTATGGATGAGCCTTTCGGCGCTTTGGACGCACAGACGAAGCTGGAAATGCAAGAATGCCTTCTAGACGTTATGGAGAAAGAGAAGACGACCGTTCTGTTCATTACCCATGATATCGACGAAGCGATTTTCCTGTCCCAACGAATTGTCGTCATGGCCGCAGGGCCAGGCCGCATTCTAAAGGAGTTTTCTGTCGCTCTGCCTGCGGAAAGGACGCCGGAGGTTCGCGAGCACCCCGAGTTTCTGAAGCTAAAGCGGGAGCTTGCCGCTCTGCTTAAACATCGTGACAACAATTAACGCATATTGGAGGACTATCGATTATGGGATTCTTTGATAACCATGGACAGAACTATCGCCGCATTCAGAATGAGGCTAGCTTTAATAAAGAAGATTTGCACGGCATTCAAGCCGCCGTTAAGGAAGGCACGCTGCCGCAGACGAGAGCGCAAGAAGAAATTCAGCGTAATCTCAAGCTTGGCCTTGAGGCGGCCGATAGCATTGGAGACCGTACTATCTCAACCTTCAGCCGCGGGGAGCTGCCGCATTACGCCGGAATCAACACCTTTCTGAAAATGCCGTATCTTGAAGACGTAAATAAGGTTGATGAATACGATGTCGCAGTCATGGGAGTTCCCTTCGATATCGGGACCACTTACCGTTCCGGAACCCGGTTCGGCCCGCAAGCGATTCGCCGCATATCGGCGTTGTATCAAACTTATAATTATGAGATGGGCGTGGATTTGCGGGAGCAGCTTAAAATCTGCGATCTTGGCGATGTGTTCACCATTGCCAACATCGAGAAAAGCTTTGACCAAATTACGAAAGCCGTTTCCCATGTCATGGGCAAAGGAACGATGCCGATTATACTGGGCGGAGATCATTCCATCGGATTCCCTTGCGTAAGGGGGGTCGCGGAGAACGTGGAAGGAAACATCGGAATCATTCATTTGGACCGTCATATCGATATTCAAGAGAAGGATATGGACGAGCGGATGCATACGACTCCATGGTTCCATGCAACCAATATCAAGAACGCCCCTCCGGTTAACCTAGTGCAGATCGGAATTGGGGGCTGGCAGGTGCCGCGCGCCGGCGTAACGGTCGGCCGCGAGCGCGGAACGACTATTATGACTATCAATGACGTGGAAACGCTGGGCATCGAGAAAGTGGCTGAAATGGCATTAGAAGTAGCCTGGAAGGGTGCAAAGGCTGTATACTTAAGCTTTGATATCGATTCTATCGACTGCGGCTTTGTACCGGGAACCGGCTGGCCGGAGCCGGGCGGGTTCCTGCCGCGAGAAGCATTGAAGCTCATGCATCTTGTAGCCAAAGAAGGGCTTGCCGCCATGGAAGTGGTCGAGGTTGCGCCTGCATACGACATCAGTGATACGACAGCATTGTTAGCGACACGTGCCGTTCTGGATGTATTGGCGACGATGGTGGATAACGGAAAAATCGGAGGTAAGTAATATATGCATATTCCGGACGGATTTCTCGACGTCAAATCATGCGTGACCACGGGGTTGCTTGGGATTGGTGCGGTTGCCTACAGTCTTAGGAAAACAAAGATCTCGCTGTCTCGGAAGCAGGTGCCCATGATTGCGTTGACAGGTGCTTTTATTTTTGCTGCTCAGATGGTTAATTTCCCGATTGCCGGTGCGACATCGGGACATTTCCTCGGCGGTACGATGGCGTCTATCCTGTTCGGACCGGCGGTTGCAGTTGTCATTATGTCCGCTGTGCTTATTATCCAAGCTTTAGTTTTCCAGGATGGCGGGTTGACGGTTCTTGGGGCGAACATTATCTGCACCGGAGTTATTGGATCATATGCGGGTTATGGCGTATATCGTCTGGGGCTAAGCCTGTTGCGAGGACGCGCGATGAAAGTCACCACGTTTCTAGCTGGTTGGTGCTCTATCGTCTCGGCCTCCTGCGGGGTGGCTTTACTGCTCGCTTGGTCGAATACGTTCCCCCTAGGAATCGCAATTAAGGCGATGACGGGGTGGCATAGCCTCATCGGCGTTGGCGAAGGCTTAATTACTGCATTAGTGGTTGCTTATTTGACGGAACGCAATGTTGTGGATGGGCTGAGGTCGCAACAGGAGGTACACTTGTCATGAGTAAACCGCCGATTGTAACGAGCAATAAACGTAAATGGCTTATTATGGCTATTCTTACCGTAATTGTAGCAGGAGTGATCTCTTATTTCGCTTCCCCGCATCCCGATGGGCTGGAGAGGGTGGCAGAAAATAACGGTTTTATCGATAAGGCTAAGGAACCTTCCTGGATTGCATGGATTCAAGGCTATGAGCTGCCCGGCATTCAGGTGCCGATTCTGAAGGTTGGATTGGCGGGAATTGTTGGGGTTGCCTTGATGTTCTTGGTTTTGTATGGATTGACAAAGACGCTGACGCGCCGCGAGGAGGACAACAATGTCGGGGAAAGCGATCATCACCCTTCATGAGACGGAAGGCGTTAATCCTCTAATCGCCAAGCCGTCCCATCGTTTGTGGACGGTTCTGGCCCTTTTGTGCACAGTTGTTATCCTATGGCAGCCCGCCGTCCTATCCGCAGCGGCCGGGTTGTTCTTGTTCGTGCTGCTTTGGTGCGGCATTCCGATTCAGAACATACTGGGAAGAATGCTGCTGCTCTTGCCCTTTGGTGCAGGAGCGGTTGTTTTTATCCCTTTTCATACACCTGGAATTCCTGCCTTCCAGCTACTAGGCTTCATGGCGACGGAAGAAGGAGTGCAGCGGGCAAGCGTTATCTTGCTCAAACTGGTGAATGCCAACTTATTACTTACCTATTTGTTGTCCGTTACCCCCCTGTTTGTTCTTCTCCGAAGCTTACGTTCTATTGGGGTACCGGCCATTTTATTGGAATTGATGATGCTGATGATGAGATATTTCTTTCTGATCAAGGACGAAGCGGTCAGCATGTCCAGGGCGCAGCGTGCTCGGGGCATGAAGCTTAACGGCTGGGCATGGAGTGCAAGGACCTACCGGCGCTTCGGTCAACTCGTGGGAGTGTTGTTCCTGCGGGCCTATCAGCGCAGTCAAAGGATTTATATCGCGATGTCGGCAAGAGGCGGCTTGGAGGGGGAGATACCGTTGATTTCTGACAATGGATCGAAAGCTGCAGAGGCGAGCATTCCCGTTCCGGGGGCTGGATCGGGTTTATCGCGGCTTGCCGTCCAGGTTCGAGAAGTGACCTTTTCTTATGGGAATATTAAAGCTTTAAATGGAGTGTCCTTCGACATTCCCGTCGGATGCAAAGTTGCCCTTATGGGGCCGAACGGCGCGGGGAAATCGACGCTCATCTCATTACTGAATGGATTAGAGCTTTCACAGTCAGGTGAAGTCCGATTGTTCGGAGACGCCGTGAAGCGTGATAATGGAGATCGACTTCGCCGAAGGGTGGGAGTCGTCTATCAGGATCCAGACGACCAAATTTTCTCGACATCTGTTGAAGAAGATGTGGCTTTCGGCCCCCGCAATCTTGGACTCAGCGAAGAGGAAGTGATGGAGCGTGTCGAAACGGCGCTTGGCAGTGTCGGGATGAGGGAGATGAGAAGGCGGTCCCCATTCGAGCTCAGCTATGGACAGAAGCGACGTGTTGCCATAGCGGGCGTACTTGCGATGAGGCCTGAATTTATTATTCTCGATGAACCGATGTCGTTCTTGGATCCTAAAGGCCGCGATGAGCTTCAAGCGCTGCTGGAAAGCATGCATCTGATGGGAATGACCATTATGGTTGCGACACATGACGTTGATTTCGCGGCGGAGTGGGCCGACAGGGTGCTGCTGCTCAAGGATGGCAAGCTGCTGGCCTCGGGCACCACCGAGCTATTGTTCGAAGATGAGCTCCTGGAGCAGGCTTCGCTTCATCTGCCACGGCTTGCGCGTCCATTCCGCTTGCTTAGGGAAGCAGAAGATCAGCGTCCGCGGACAGTAAGGCAGGCGGCGCAAATAATTTGGAAACTGATGGTGAAGAGCGCGGCTCCAGCTGCGGAGCCGATTAGCTCGTTGAAGGAAGTGGGACCAAAAAAGGAAATTAATGGAATCAAATTGCGCAAACGGCCCTAATGCGGGTTGTAGAACAACAACGGCGGGTTGCGAGTTTGAGGTTTATTGAAATGGATATTCCCACAAGTAGCTGGGTGAACGCATAAGAAAATGGGAGAGGTTGAATACTACATTTACGATTCAATGTCACCTTTTTCCGATTGTTCTAACGTGCGTCATAAAGACCGGCAGGTCATTTGCGCCGGTAGCTGCAGCGTTAATACACCAATGAAAGTGGGGCAACACAGCTATGAAAGCAACCGGTATTGTACGCCGAATTGATGACCTCGGACGGGTCGTCATTCCGAAAGAAATTCGCCGAACGCTCCGCATCCGGGAAGGAGATCCGCTGGAAATTTTCGTGGATCGGGATGGGGAGGTCATTCTTAAAAAATATTCTCCAATCGGTGAGTTAGGTGAGTTTGCCAAGGAATATGCCGAGTCTTTATCTGAAAGCACTGGTCACATTGCGATGATCTCTGATCGTGATATCTTCATCGCTGTTGCCGGGGCTTCCAAGAAAGATTATCAGGACAAAGCAATTGGAAATTTATTGGAATCGTGCATGGACAATCGCAAAATCATTATGGAGTCAGGTTCGGGGACTTACGAGATTTTCCGCGATATTCATGAGACCTTTAGCTCCTTCGTTGCCGCACCGATCGTGACTGGCGGAGACCCTATTGGTACAGTGGTTTTGATCAGTAAGGACGAGCAGGTAACCATGGCGGATATGGAAAGCAAGATGGTGGAAACGGCTGCTGGTTTTCTGGGTAAACAAATGGAGCAGTAAGCTGAAACAGACCTCTCAGAGAAGTTTCCCGAGCGAAGGACGACTGTTCGCATGGGAAGCTTTTTTGCGTGCATTAGAAAGGGTATAATCAGAACATCAAGAGATGGAGCGGGTTTCAGCTAGCTGGCGAAATGGGGAGCATTAAGGGAATGGAACAAGAGTCGAATCAAATCGGGAAAAAGGTTTTATGGCAAGGGGCGGCACTGCTTGGGGGAGCGGCGTTATTGTCTAAGCTGATTGGAACCATGCAGAAGATCCCATTGCAAAATCTGGCTGGAGATGAAGTGTTCGGTCTTTATAGCGCTGTGTACGCACTATCCGTCATGTGGCTGACGCTTGCATCCGCGGGGATTCCGGTTGCCGTTAGCGTGTTGGTTGCAGAAAGGATTGCAAACGGTGACGAGTCTGGTGCACAAAGAGTGGTTCGTTGGTCGTTAGGACTCCTATGCTGGAGTGGACTTCTTATGTTCGTGATCTTATGGGTTGGGGCAGAGTGGTTTGCTAATTTGCTTGGCTTGGAGTCCGCGGCTCCAGCGATTCGAATGTCATCGTTAGCACTGCTCGTTGCCCCTGCGACTGCGGTGTTAAGAGGTTACCGTCAAGGCGGGATGCAAATGCAGCCCCCGGCTTTGTCCCAGCTGATTGAGCAAACCGCCCGCGTCGCCTTTATGCTTATTGCGATTTTCTGGGCGATTCAAGAAGCTTGGTCACCGTCGGCTACGGCAGCTGCCGTTCACGGTGGATTAGCGGTTGGTGCAATAGCAGGGCTAATTACGATGTTATGCTACACTGGCAGAAAGCGTAACAAGCCCTTTCTCATTCGGGCCGCCGGTACAAGAAAAACCTTCGGCGCTGCGACTTCGCCTATTCGGCTAGTTAAGCTTCCTGAAAGTCGAAGGTCATTGCTGAAACGGATAATCACCGTTGCCTTTCCGATTGCCATCGCTTCGATAGTTGCTCCCTTGCTCGGGTTGATTGACGCTTTCTCTATTCCTCGGCTCCTGCAGCAAGACGATATGGATACAGCTTTATCTCTGTCCCAGTTCGGTATATACAATCGGGGCGTTGCCCTGCTTCAGCTCGTTATCATGGGTGCGGCGGGTGCGGCAGCAGTGCTTGTGCCTGCGCTAACGGCGGCCCGGGCTCGCGGCGATGAGGCGGCCTTCACCTCGCGCGCACGGTTCGCCATGCGCCTTGCGTGGTGGATCGGCGGGGCGGCTGCGGTAGGATTGGCGCTGCTTGCCTCGCCGATCAACATAGCGTTATTCGCCAACGGGAGCGGTACCGCCGCCATGGCTATCATTGCCCTTGCCGCAGCAGGCGGCACGCTGCAAGCCGTGAGCGCGGCGTTGCTGCAGGGCATGGGCGACCTGAGGTCGCCCGCCGTCAACCTCGCCGCCGCTGCGCTGCTAAAGCTCACGCTCAACGCGGTGCTGGTGCCCGCGTACGGCATAGTCGGCGCCGCCGCCGCCATGGCCGCGGCCTTCGCCGCCGCGGCCGTGCTTAACGCGCTGTCCTTGCGCCAGCGCGTCCAACTGCCAGCCCCGCGACTAGCCATCGCGTGGCGCTCTGCCGCTGCGCTGGCCGCCATGGCGGCAGCGGTCGCTTTACTGGCGCTAGGTCTGGGCGCGCTGACCGCCGCCCTGCCCGAGCGCCTGCAGGCCCTCCTTGTCGCCCTGCCCGGCGTCATGGTCGGTGCCATCGTCTTTGCAGCGGCGCTTGTCGCCTTGGGCGCCATCGCTCCGCAGGAGTGGCGCGAGCTGCCGGGTTTATCCGGCAGCCGCATCGAACGCTGGCTAACCCGTTTGCATTCGGCAGCACATCGAAACCATAAAGTCTCATAATCCCGGGAAGGATGATGTAATCATATGCCACCCTCAATCACGATCCTCGGACTAGGTTCCGGAGGAGAAGATCAATTAACGCTAGGCACGCTTAAGGTATTGGAGCGATCCATCCATCGCTATGTACGCACTGCCTATCATCCGGCGGTTGCTGATTTGCAGCGGCGGAGCATTACTTTCGAAGCTTTTGACGCGATATATGAGCAATCCGACTCCTTCGAGCAGGTTTATGAGGCAATCACCGGCGCGCTCATCTTAGCAGCAAAGAAAAATCCGGACGAGAACATTGTTTATGCCGTGCCAGGACATCCGATGGTCGCGGAAAGAACCGTACAATTACTTCGTCAGCGCACTCCGGAGGAAGGAATAGCCGTAACTCTTCTTGGCGGAGAAAGCTTTCTGGATCAATCCTTCACCCGTCTAGGCTTTGATCCGATCGAAGGGTTCCAGCTTCTGGATGCGGGGGATTTAATGCGAGAGCATCTGCGTCCTCGGTTACATACCGTCATCGGACAAGTCTACGATGCCTTTACCGCATCCGAGGTGAAGCTGACGCTAATGAGCGTCTATCCGGACGATCACCCGGTTACCGTGGGCCAAGCGTTGGGAGTGCCAGGGCTTGAGAATATCCAACAGGTGCCGCTTCATGAACTGGACCGCTTAGATGCCTACGGAAACCTTACGCTCGTTTACATACCCGCAAGCACGGATGACCAGCTTCGGCGCCGCTCCTTCGAAAGGCTGCACGAGATCGTTTCTGTTCTTCGCAGCCCGAATGGCTGTCCTTGGGACCAAGAGCAGACCCATCAGTCTATCCGCAAGAACTTCATCGAGGAGACGTTCGAGGCGATCGAAGCGATTGATCTCGATGATCCTGACAGCATGAAGGAAGAATTCGGCGATGTGATCCTTCAGGTACTTCTGCATAGCCAGATGGAAGAGGAGACGGGCGCCTTCGACGTCTACGATGTGCTGGCGGAGCTCAACGATAAGCTGATTTTCCGGCATCCTCATGTATTCGGCGGGGAGAATGCCCGGGATGCGGAAGAAGCTTTGAAGAATTGGGAGCAAATGAAAGCGGAAGAGAAGAAGCGCAAGGGCGTCCCCGAGCGTCAATCCATTCTCGATGGCATTCCCAAAGATCTTCCCTCGCTGCCTCGCGCCCATAAAGTTCAGAAGAAAGCAGCGGGAGTAGGTTTTGACTGGCCGGATTTGGAAGGAGTATTCGACAAAATCGAAGAAGAGCTTAAGGAGCTGCGCCATGCTGTCGCCCATGAAGATCAGGAGCGCCAGCAGGATGAGCTCGGAGATCTGCTATTCGCCGTCGTTAACGCCTCAAGGTTCCTCAAGGCGGATCCTGAGGAGGCGCTCGCGGGAACGAATCGCAAATTCGCAAAACGCTTCCGTTACATTGAAGAGCAGCTGCGTATAAACGGCCGTACTTTTGAGCAAACTGACTTGTCAGAGATGGAATTCTGGTGGCAGGAAGCAAAAAAACTGCCGATTGCGCCATAAAAACCGATATTCCGCCGAAAAACCCCAACTTTCTACCTATTTCGAGAAAATATTTTCTAATTTGGCAGGATTTTTTTAACAAAGGGCAGAATAGTAAACTTCGTGTATAAAAAACCAACGTTTCCAACGGCTTCAACCCTTGCGGAACGAAATTTAGGTTATGACCCTTAGGAGGAATTTAGTACCATGAACAAAACCGATCTGATCAACAACATCGCAGAAAAAAGCGGCTTGACGAAGAAAGACGTAGAATCCGTATTGAATGGCTTCTTGGGCGAAGTAACTGACGCTCTTGCTAGCGGAGACAAAGTACAACTAATCGGCTTTGGCACATTCGAAACTCGCAGCCGCTCGGGCCGCGTAGGCCGCAACCCGCAAACAGGTAACGCCATCACGATCCCGGCTTCCAAAGTACCTGCTTTCAAAGCCGGCAACAAATTGAAAGACGCTGTAAAGTAATTCATGCGTCTGGACAAATTTCTGAAGGTGTCGCGGCTCATTAAGCGCCGCACCGTCGCGAAGGACGTGTCCGATCAAGGACGCGTCCTTCTCAACGGTAAAGAGGCAAAGCCCAGCAGCGAAATCAAGATTGGGGATGTGCTGGACATACAATTCGGACAGCGAACATTAACCGTACAGGTTGAACGGTTGACGGATTCCAATCGCAAAGAGGACATCCAAGGGCTTTACACCATTTTGAAGGAAGAAGCCCGCAAGAAAGAGGACGATTTGTTCTTGTGAGCAAGCTCAAGGTAGTGAAATTCAACCCCGCCATAGAGTGGGGTTTTTTAGATTCAAGGAGGTTCAAGGAATGACTCATCTATTCGACATCTGGATCGGTGCATATGCGAAGCGAAATGAAGTAGGTATAACGAAGCTGCAGCTTGATACGCAAGCGGGCAAGCTCACCAAAGTGTCCGAATATAGCGGAATCGATAATCCTTCCTTTCTGACTACGGACTCCAAAGGCCGCTATATGCATGTTGTTAGCGAAGTTCTAGAAACCGATGGCAACCCGACGGGCGAACTTGTGACCTTCGAGCTGCCTGGGGATTCCTCGGAAACCTTGCGTGAAGCTTCCTCGCATCAAACCTTAGGCGGTGCCCCTTGTTATGTCATGCTGGATGGTGCCGAGAAGTACATAGCCGTATCGAATTACATGGGCCCTTCCGTCACTTTATATCCCGTATCTGAGAATGGAATTCCCGGGCCGGCAAGTGTGCGCTTCCGTCACACTGGATCCGGTCCTAACACAGACAGACAAGAGATGGCTCATCCGCACTCCGCGGTATTCAGTCTCGACGGCCAATTTTTGTTCGTGCCTGATCTGGGTTTAGATAAAATTATGGTATATACGCTCGATTCGGAACAGCAATGGGTTGGGCACGATGCAGTAAGCTTGCCGCCCGGCGCTGGGCCTCGGCATTTCAAGTTTCATCCATCCGGCAGAACCGCTTATGTCGTGAATGAGCTGGATTGTACGGTTACCCGATTCACTTATGAGCAGCCGGGTGTACTTGAGAAGCAAGAGAGTCTAACGACACTTCCTGACACCTTCACTGGCGAGAACACATGCGCAGAGCTGGTTATATCTCCAGATGGTCGTTATCTATATGCTTCAAATCGGGGTCACGACAGCCTTGCCGTCATGAAGCTGAATGAAGCCTCGGGTGAGCTTGAAGGTGCGGGTTTCGTATCCACTAGAGGGAAAAGTCCAAGGAATTTCTCGATTACACCCGATGGCGGGTGGCTTGTGGCTGCGAATCAGCAATCGGACTCTGTTGTGCTGTTCAGCATTGAGCCCAAGTCGGGTCTCCCGATTTATGCCAGTGTAGAATTATTGATCAGTAAACCTGTGTGTGTACATATCCGCTAATGGCAAGGTTTTCACTGCTGCGCAAGTCAAATCCCCGACTGCCATGCTTTGAAAGTTCTATTTCGTCCCTCTAGTCCATAGGCTAGTCTTAAAGGTAAGGGGGGACGTGCCATGGAACACGTGAAGGGCGCTAAGCACCAGGAAATCCGGATGCTTAATCGCAAAACATTGGATATCTCCGGAGTCAGCAACGTGGATAGTTTCGATAATGAGGAATTTCTACTGGAAACAGAATGCGGATTTCTAACTGTGCGAGGCCAAAACCTTCATATGAAAAACCTGAGCTTAGAGCAGGGGCTTGTTTCGATTGAAGGGACAATTCACTCTCTCGTTTATCTGGATGGGAATACCGGGGCCAAGTCGAAAGGCTTGTTCGGGAAGATGTTCAAGTGAACGCAGCGGCACAATGGATGACGATCGCGTCTATGTTGATGTGTGGACTAGCCATGGGGATCGTCTTTGACGTCTATCGTGTCGCTTCTCACCGATTCCATGTTGCCAGATGGCTGCTTCCTGCATTGGACGTAGTTTATTGGGCAGCAGCTACGCTCGGGGTATTCAGCATTTTGCTTGGAAGCAATCAGGGCGAGGTACGGCTGTATGTTTTTTTGGGACTTGGAATCGGTGTTACGGGTTATTTCGGTCTGTTTAGTAACTTAGTGGTCAAGCTTTCGGGAATAATCATAGATATTATAAAATCTCTGTTTCAATTTCTCTGGAAGATGGTTAATACAATGTTACTGACTCCATTTTTTTGGATTGTCAGATTGTTGGCCAAGCTGATTGATATCTTGTTTATCATTACTGCGGCTCTATTGCTTTGGCTAGGGAAGCTGTTGCTTAGACCGTTATCTGCGTTTGGGAGGTGGCTGTGGCCTAAGCTTCTACCCATTCGGCGCACCTTTGAGCCGATTACTCGTTTCTTTAAACACCTTCAGGAGCGTTGGCGACAAATCCGGGATTTATTGAAAAAAAAGCCTTAATAATGGTTCGACAACATTTTTATGACAATTGCATCGTAAGAAGGATATTTTCAACAATCCATATTATGCTATAATAATTTCGTCCCTTCGTTTGTAACAAGGGGAAACGACCTAGTTACATAAGAAAGGAGGCATCGGAATGTCTTCTGGTACATTATCTGCGACCCCTGCAATTACAGGAGCACGCAGAAGATTGAAGCTATTACTGGTTGTCATTGTTCTATTCATGTGCTGGGCAGTATATATTCTTTTCACTCAACATTTGCAGATAAGCGATCGTTCTGGTCAATTGCAGGAATCCAAAAAGAAGCTTACCGATGCCGAGACGAAGAGCCAGATCCTCCAGCAGGAGATTGCCCGGTTGAATGATCCAGAATACATCAGCCAAATCGCGCGTAAAGAACAAGGACTTGGTTTTCCCGGGGAGATCCCGATTACTATTGAAAAAAATGATCCATAAGCCGTTTTCTAGTTGAACGTCGGTTGACCTTGCTTTCATTTGTCGGTATAATCGGCATAGCCGAACTTATGTAGTTCGGGCACATTTAGGTTCAGGGAGGAACATCGGTTTTTATGACCATCGAAGTGGGCACGAAATTAGAGGGAAAAGTTACCGGTATTACACATTTCGGAGCATTTGTAGATCTTACGGGTGGAGTTACAGGACTTGTTCACATTTCCGAGATTGCTGACAGCTACGTAAAGGATGTTCATGAACATCTGAAAATTAATGACATGGTTACGGTCAAGGTTATTAATGTGGATAAAGACGGTAAGATTGGTCTGTCCATTCGTCAAGCTGTAGATAAACCGCCGGAGCAAGTACAAGCACAACAACCGCAACAACGTGGACCACGTGAGCGTGGCGGCGGTCGTCCATTCAATAAACAGGGCGGCGGTGCTGGTAGATCACCCTCTTTTGACGATAAATTATCTCGCTTCCTCAAGGATAGCGAAGAACGCATTTCTAATCTTAAGAAGAGCACCGAATCCAAACGAGGCGGTCGTGGCGGACGTCGCTCGTAAGATATAAGTGTTTCATGTATTTGGAACCGGACCCTTGGTCCGGTTTTGTTCTGTTTAGGATGATATGATTTATCGCAGTCTGTAGATGAGATGTGTCCATGTGTACCTAGAGCCTCACATCGAGCACCAAAAGTAACTACTTGTATTTGATGACGAAGTCCCCCGCCATAACCCGGCTTGCAGTTTGCATACTGCAAACTACAGCCCTCCAACCCGCCATAATCCGCCGTGCAGTTTGCATACTGCAAACTACAGCCCCCAAACCCGCCATAACCCGCCGTGCAGTTTGCATACTGCAAACTACAGTCCCCCAACCCGCCATAACCCGCCGTGCAGTTTGCATACTGCAAACTACA
>NZ_JBEQAP010000041.1:0-49821 GCF_041640265.1 Cohnella sp. | reverse complement strand
CACTTTTTTGGCCTTAGCCTCGCAGCTTGGGCAGCGCCGAGGCACTTTTTTGGCCTTAGCCGCGCGACTTGGGTAGCGCGGAGGCACTTTTTTGGCCTTGGCCGCGCGGCTTGAGCAGCGCCGAGGCACTTTTTTGGCCTTAGCCTCGCAGGCTCGGTCCCGTCAAGGCCCAACCTATTCGCCAGGACCTGGGCGAGATATTTTAACCTGACAACATTGGGGGGAAAATCCCTTCTCTGAACATCAGAGATTTTTCAACTATGCGAAGAGATTATTCCATTCAGCCTGAAAGCGTTTCAAATTACAATGCGGATAGACAGAAAACCGCAAGGCAAGCCAAAAGGGGTGAGACGATGAGCGAACCATTGATTCAAATGGAGGGCATCGACAAAGCGTTTCCGGGCGTTCAGGCGCTGCAGCAGGCTCGATTCGAGCTGCTGGCCGGCGAAGTGCACGCGCTGATGGGAGAGAACGGCGCGGGCAAGTCGACGCTGATGAAGGTGCTGACCGGCGTGTACGCCAAAGATGCCGGGACGGTCCGCTATCTGGGGAAGGACGTGGAGTTTCCCCATACGAAGGCGGCGCAGGACGCCGGCATCAGCATCATCCATCAGGAGTTGAATTTGGCGCCCGATCTGACCGTGGCCCAAAATATTTATATCGGCCGAGAGCCGAGAAAGAAAAGCTTTCCGCTGTTCATCGACGAGAAGAAGCTGAACGAGCAGGTTCGCGAGCTGCTGAAGAAAATAAACCTGTTCATCGAACCGGAAACTCCGGTTGCCGAGCTGACCGTGGCGAAGCAGCAAATGGTGGAAATCGCCAAGGCGCTGTCCTTCAACGCCAAGGTGCTCGTCATGGACGAACCGACGGCGGCGCTTAGCGACAGCGAGATCGCCGACCTGTTCCGGATCATCGCCGAGCTGAAGGCGAACGGCGTCGGGATCGTCTACATCTCCCACCGGATGGACGAGATCAAGCGGATTACCGACCGCGTGACGGTGATGCGCGACGGCGCGTACATCGATACGGTCCGGACGGACGAGGTGACGATCGACCGGATCATCTCGATGATGGTCGGACGCGCCGTGTATCAGGAATCCCGCGCCAAGACGTCGTCGTACGGAGAGACGGCTCTGGAGGTCAAAGGGTTGAATCGCGGCAGAGCGCTCAAGGATATCGGATTTGCACTTCGTAAAGGGGAGATTCTCGGATTCGCCGGCTTGATCGGCGCGGGGCGGACGGAGCTCGCCAGGGCGATCTTCGGGGCGGACCCGATCGATTCGGGCGAGGTGTACGTGCACGGCCGCAAGGTCCGCATCCAAAGCCCGTATGACGCGGTTCGGGCCGGAATCGGTTATCTGTCCGAGGACCGCAAGCGGTTCGGCCTGCTCGTCGACATGGACGTCAAGACGAACGTCGCCGTCGCCAGCCTGCGCGGATTCGCGCGGTTCGGGAGTTGGATGAAGGCGGGAGCGATCGGAGAGGTCGCCGAGTCCGTCGTGGATAAGCTGAAGGTCAAGACGCCGAGCATCGACCAGGAGGTCAAATTTTTGTCCGGCGGCAACCAGCAGAAGGTCGTCATCGGCAAATGGCTGACTCGCGATTGCGACATCCTCATTTTCGACGAACCGACGAGGGGCATCGACGTCGGCGCCAAGAGCGAAATCTACAAGCTGCTCGAAGAGCTGGCCGAGCAAGGGAAGGCGATCGTCATGATCTCTTCCGAGCTTCCGGAAATCTTGCGGATGAGTCACCGCATCGTCGTCATGTGCGAGGGACGGATCACCGGGGAGCTTTCCCGCGAGGAAGCGACGCAAGAGAAAATCATGAGCTTGGCCACCGCGCGAATGGCCTGATTCAAGCAATCGAAAGGGGAGAGCTTCATGCAAACCGCAGAAGCGAAAAAAACGCTTAAGCTAGGCTCCGGAATGCTGCAGCAGCTGCTGGCGTTTACGAGTCTGATCATTCTGATTCTGGTGTTTTCGTTTGCATCGGAAAATTTCTTCCAGTTTTCCAACATTGTCGGCATTCTGCTCTCCACGGCGGTCATCGGCGTTCTGGCGCTCGGTTCGACCTTCGTCATCATTACCGGGGGCATCGACCTGTCCGTCGGAACGGTGATGACGCTTAGCGCCGTCATGACCGGGGTGTTCATTACCTTCTGGGGTTTTCCCGTTTGGCTGGGCGTTGTGGGCGGCATATTGACCGGGGCGCTGTGCGGCTTCCTGTCAGGAACGCTTGTGGCGAAGCTGAAGATCATGCCCTTTATCGCGACGCTGGCGGTCATGATGATCGCCAAGGGGCTCGCGCTCGTCATTTCCGGCACGAAGCCGATCTACTTCAACGACGATCCGACGTTCCGCAAAATCGCGCAAGACTCGGTGTTGGGCAAACTTATTCCGGGCTTCACCATTCCGAACGCGGTGCTGATCTTCTTCGTAGCCGCGATTATCGCGGGCATCATTCTGTCCCGCACGATCATCGGCCGGTACAACTTTGCGCTCGGCAGCAACGAGGAAGCGACGCGGCTGTCCGGCGTCAACGTGAACTTCTGGAAGATCGTCATTTACACGATTACCGGGCTGTTCACCGGACTGGCCGGCGTGCTGATCGCGTCCCGCCTCAACTCCGCCCAGCCGGCGCTCGGCAGCGGCTACGAGCTGGAGGCCATCGCGGCGGTCGTCATCGGCGGCACCTCGCTGAGCGGGGGCAAAGGCACGATCGTAGGCACTGTCATCGGCGCGCTGATCATGAGCGTACTGACGAACGGCTTGAGAATTTTGTCGGTGCCGCAGGAGTGGCAGACCGTCGTCGTCGGCTTGGTCATTCTGCTGGCGGTGTATACGGATATGCTGCGCAGACGGAAGAAATAGCTGCAACCTCATCTCCATTCGGTAGGTTCTCCGCGGCTTCGGCCCGGAGTTTCCATACAATCATTTCATAAGACAAAGGGGAGAACTTCGGTTATGAAAAAATGGACCATGCTTCTCGTAACGACTCTGCTCGTCGCTCTGACGCTGAGCGCCTGCGGCGGCAAGAAGGAATCGGGCGGCCAGCCAGCGGCTTCCAATGCCGGCGGAAGCGCGCCTGCGGCAAGCGAAGGCAAGCTGTACATTCCGATCGTCTCCAAAGGCTTCCAGCACCAATTCTGGCAAGCGGTCAAGTCGGGAGCCGAGAAAGCGGCTGCCGAGCTGGGCGTCGAAATTACGTTCGAAGGGCCGGAGACCGAGGCTCAGGTCGACAAGCAGATCGAAATGCTGCAGGCCGCACTGGACAAAAAGCCTGCCGCCATCGGGTTCGCGGCGCTGGACAGCCAGGCGTCGGTGCCTTATCTGGAGCAGGCGCAAGCCGCGGGCATTCCGGTTGTCGCCTTCGACTCCGGCGTCGAGAGCCAGATTCCGGTAACGACGGCGGCAACGAACAACGCCGCGGCGTCCGCGCTGGCCGCCAAGAAGATGGCCCAGCTGATCGGCGACGAAGGCGAGATCGCCATGATCGTCCACGACCAGACGAGCCGCACCGGCGTCGATCGCCGCGACGGCTTCAAGAAAGAAATCGAAGCGAATCATCCGAACATTAAGATCGTCGATATTCAATACGGCGGCGGCGACCATCTGAAATCGACAGACCTTGCGAAGGCGATCATCCAGGCGCATCCGAAGCTGAAAGGCATTTTCGGCGCCAACGAAGGCTCCGCCATCGGCGTGTTCAACGCGGTGACGGAACTGGGACTCGAGGGCAAGATTACGGTGATCGGCTTCGATTCCGGCAAGCAGCAGATCGAGGCCATCAAGGCAGGCAAGATGGCCGGCGCGATTACCCAGAATCCGGTCGGCATCGGCTACGAGACCGTCAAGGCGGCCGTCGCCGCAGTGAAGGGCGAGAAGGTCGAACCGATCATCGATACCGGCTTCTTCTGGTACGATCAAACCAATCTCGACAACGAAGAAATCAAAGCCGCGCTGTACGAATAAGCGAATTCGCGATCGCCGAGCGGCCGCCAGAACGGATAGCGGAGAGACAGTCCGGGCGCCTGGCGCGCCCGGACTGCTGCTATGTCGAAGGACGGACGCGTATTCGGGCGGTTGCCTCACGAACGATCACGAGGAGGAGAGTAAAATGAAAGCGCTCGTCTACAAGCAGCCGGGGGACGTTCGCGTCGAGGAACGGCCGATTCCCGTTCCAAAGGCGGGAGAAGCGCTGATCCGGGTCGCCGCCGCAGGATTGTGCGGCACGGATCGGCATATCGCGGACGGCAGCTACCCTGGCGCGTCCGATATCGTGCTCGGGCACGAGCTGGCCGGAGTCGTCGCCGGAATCGGGCCGGGAGTCGAAGGGCTGACCATCGGGACGGCGGTATGCGTCGATCCGAATCTGGCTTGCCGCGCCTGCGAACGCTGCCGCGCGGGCAAGCCCCACCTGTGCGCCAACGCCCAAGCGGTCGGCGTCACCCGCGACGGCGGGCTCGCCCCGTACGTCTGCGTGCCGGTGGAGCTGCTCTCGCCGCTTCCCGCGGGGCTGTCTCCCGTCCACGCGATATTGGGAGAGCCGCTCTCGTGCGTGGTGCATGCCCTCGACCGGGCGGAGGCGAAGCCGGGCGGACGGGCTGCCGTATGGGGGCTCGGCACCGCCGGCATCATGATGATCCAGCTCCTGAAGGCGCTTGGCCAATCGCGGATCGTCGGCGTCAGCCATCACGAGGACCATCGCCGGCTGGCGCTGCGGGCCGGAGCGACCGCAGTCATGACGCAGGAGGAAGCGAGAAGCGGCCTCGAGGCGGATTTGGCGGTGGAAGCGTCCGGTTCGCCGTCCGCGTTCGGTCCGGCTTTCGACGCGCTTGCTCCGGGAGGAACGCTGCTCGTCTACGGCGTCATGAACCCGGAGGATACGGTGCCGCTCAGGCCGGAGGCGATGTTTCGCAAGGAGCTGCGGATCGTGGCCAGCTACGTCGGGCCGTCGACGCTCGACCGGGCGCTGTCTCTGCTGCGGGCCGGAACGGTCGATGCGGAGCTGCTGCTCGGCGACCGGCTGTCGCTCGAAGAGGCAAGGGATTGGGTGCTGAAGCAGGGGCCGCGTAAAAAAGCGAAGGCCCATGTCATTTTCGATCGCGAGGAGGAAACGGAATGAAGGCTCTTGTCATGGAGGCGGCCCGCCAAGCCGTCGTCAAGGAGGTCCCCTATCCGGCGCCCGGCCCCGGGGAGCTGACGATCCGCGTCATGGCCTGCGGCATTTGCGGCACAGATCTGCACATTTATCAGGGAACGTTCCTGCCTGCTTACCCGCTGATCCCCGGACACGAGTTCGCGGGCATCGTGCACGAGGTCGGAGAGGGCGTGACCCGTTTCCGGCCTGGCGACCGGGTAGCGGCAGATCCTTCCTTGTTTTGCGGAAAATGCGACTACTGCCTTAGCGGCCGGGGCAACCATTGCGTCCAATGGCAGGCGACGGGCGATACGGTGAACGGAGCGATGGCGGAGTTCGTGCGCGTTCCGGAGGAGACGGCGTTCGCGATGCCGGACGGCATGACGTTCGCCGAGGGCGCGTTTATCGAGCCGATCGCGTGCGTCGTGCACGGCATGAACCAGTTGGAGCCGAAGGTCGGCCAGAGCGTGCTGCTGTTCGGGGCCGGAAGCATGGGACAGCTGCTGATCCAGGCGCTGTCCCATGCGGGGGCGGGGGAGCTTGCCGTCGTCGACGTCGCGCAGGGCAAGCTGGACATGGCTCTGCGCAACGGGGCGACGCACGCCTACTTCAGCAGCGAGATCGAAACGGCGCTGGCGCGCCGTAGGCGGCACGGGGGCTTCGACGTCGTCGTCGACGTCACCGGCATTCCGTCCGTCATCGAGTCGCAGTTCCGGTATTTGGCGCCGAGGGGAACGCACCTGCAGTTCGGCGTCGCTCCCCGCGACGCCGTCATCGGCATCCGTCCATTCGATATTTATCACAACGACTGGAAGCTGATCGGGTCGATGGCCGTCAACCATACGTTCAAGCCTGCCATGGACTGGATCGCCGCGGGACGCTTCGATACCGCTCCGCTCGTCTCCAAGGTCATTCGCCTGGAGGACGTTCCGGGCTTTTTCGAGGCCGGGAAAGCGGCGGACCTCATGAAGGTTCAGATCAGCTTTGAGTAGTCGCGACGCAACTTAATCTAAAAAGCCAAGGTCGTCTGGGACCTTGGCTTTTCCATTTAACGGCCGCCGAACATGGCCGCGAACTCTTCCTCGTTCGGACCGTAGACGCCGGGAGGCACGAGTCCGGCTTGCCGCATCAGAATCGTCATCTGACCGCGATGATGGATTTCGTGACGCAATACAATCGTCAGCAATCCGCCATAGGTAGTGTCGATCGAGCCGAACAGCAGGAGGGAATCCGAAAGCTTGCCGTCGCTCCATTGCTCCTTCAGCGCCGTCGCCACCGCCGCGGCTGCCTGCCGGTAACCCTCGACGATTTGCCGCGCGGAGGACGGGGGAGCCTCTTTTAACGGCACATCTGCGAGTTGCAGCCCGCCGGCGCCGAACATTCCCCCGACGCTCGTCGTCACGTGCCATGCCAGCTCTCCCAGAGTTCTGCCTTTCGTTTCCGTCACCTTTTGATTTAAAGATTCGTCCGTCAGGGCGGAGAGCACGTTCGAGGTCAGCGAGGATTCGTGCTTCCAATCGTTCAGAAATTGCTGCAAGCTCTGATACATCCGTCTGTTTGCTCCTTTCGGAAATAAAAGTCAGGCCCATCATAACACCCGTCCGATCCGTTCGCAAATGAGATGCGGCTAATCGTCACCGATATCGCGTTCGCGCTTGCCTAAGCTCGCGATGAGCGACATAATAAAAGGATGTACATAAGTTACGGGGGGCACGATGCATGAGCGTAGGGAACGACAACGCGATACAGAATGCGGTACAGAATGCGCAAGAAAGAATGATCAAGCAGATCGCGGGCGAGCTTGGGCTTGGCTTGGGCCAGGTGCGAACGGTCGCGGCTTTGCTGGACGACGGGAATACGATTCCTTTTATCGCCAGATACCGTAAAGAAATGACCGGCGAGCTCGACGAGGTGCAGCTTCGCGCGATCGACGACCGCCGCACGTATCTGAAAGGGCTGGAGGACCGCAAGGGCGAAGTCATTCGCCTGATCGAGGAGCAGGGCAAGCTGTCGCCCGAGCTGCAAGCGGCCATCGAGAAGGCGGTTAAGCTGCAGGAGGTCGAGGATCTGTACCGGCCGTACCGGCAGAAGCGCAAGACGAGGGCGAGCGTCGCCAAGGAGCGCGGCCTGGAGCCGCTTGCGCTGTGGCTGCTGTCGCAGCCGAGACAGGGAGACCTGCGCGCCGAAGCGGCGAAATACATAGATGCGGAAAAAGGCGTAGGCACCGCGGAAGAAGCGCTCCAGGGAGCCTCCGACATTGTGGCGGAGGGGCTGGCCGACGATGCGGGCATCCGGAGCCGGGTGCGCAAGTTTACCTGGGATCAGGGCGTTCTGGTCAGCAAAGCCAAGGACGCGGAAGCGGAGTCCGTCTATGAAATGTACTATCAATATTCGGAGCCGGTCCGGCGTCTGCCGCCGCATCGGGTGCTGGCGATCAATCGCGGCGAGCGCGAGGAGTTTCTGAGCGTCTCGATCGACGTGCCGGCCGACCGGATCGTGGACGAGATCAACCGCAGGACGATCAAGGGGCCGGGTCCCGCTCGGGACACGCTGGCCGCCGCGGCGGAAGACGCGTACAAGCGGCTGATCGCTCCGTCGATCGAACGGGAGCTGCGGGGAGAACTGACGGAGAAAGCGGAGGAGCATGCCATCGGCATTTTCTCGGAAAATCTGCGCAATTTGCTGCTCCAGCCGCCCGTCAAAGGGAGAGTCGTGCTCGGCGTCGATCCGGCGTACCGGACCGGGTGCAAGCTGGCCGTCGTCGACGATACGGGCAAGCTGCTGGAAGTGGCGGTCACCTACCCGACTCCTCCTCATAACAAGAAAGCGGAGGCGGAAGTCGTCTTCCGGCGGTTGATCAACCAATACGGAGTCGGACTGATCGTCATCGGCAACGGCACGGGATCGAGGGAAACCGAGCAGTTCGCGGTTGGAATCATCAAAGCGATGCCCGAGCGCGACCTGCAATATTTGATCGTGAACGAGGCGGGTGCGAGCGTCTACTCGGCGTCCAAGCTGGCCGCGGAGGAGTTCCCGGATCTGGACGTGTCGGAGCGCAGCGCCGTCTCCATCGCCCGCCGTCTCCAGGACCCGCTCGCCGAGCTGGTGAAGATCGAGCCGAAAGCGATCGGCGTCGGCCAATATCAGCACGACGTGACGCAGAAAAGACTGGACGAGAGCTTGACCGGAGTCGTAGAATCGGCGGTTAACCACGTCGGAGTCGACGTCAATACGGCGTCTCCTTCTCTATTGTCCTACGTATCCGGCATTAACGCGACGATGGCGCGCAATATCGTAAAGCTGCGCGAGGAGAAGGGCAAGTTCACGGAACGTTCGCAAATCCAGAAGGTGCCGCGCCTTGGCGCGAAGACGTTCGAGCAGTGCGCGGGTTTCCTGCGGATCTCGGACGGAGCGAATCCGCTCGACCGGACGCCGATTCACCCCGAGTCGTACGCCGTGGTCGGCAAGCTGTTCAAGGAATTGGGACTGAAGCTGACGGATATCGGCACGGAAGAGCTGAAGGCGAAGCTGGCCGAGGTGCGTCTGGAGGACGTGTCGGAGCGGCTCGGCGTCGGCATCCCGACGCTGCGCGACATCGTGGACAGCTTGCAGCGCCCGGGACGGGATCCGCGCGACGAGCTCCCGCCTCCGATCTTCCATACGGACGTGCTCGATATCGAAGATTTAAAGCCGGGGATGGAGCTGCAAGGAACGGTGCGCAATGTCGTCGATTTCGGCGCGTTCGTCGATATCGGCATCAAGAACGACGGGCTCGTGCACATTTCTCAGATCAGCAACAAATTCGTCAAGCATCCGACCGAAGCGGTCGCCGTCGGAGATACGGTAACCGTATGGGTGCTCGGCGTCGATCTGAAGAAAGGTCGAGTGAGCTTGACGATGCGCCAGCCGTAAAGAACTTGAGGCTACAGGTCGCCCGGGCGCCGGCTCTTTGGCGGAGTGCATGAATTGCCTCCGTCTATCACAGCGCAACGACAAATGCATGAATTGCCTCTTGCCCCAGGGGAAGCAATCCGGTACAATTCAAGCAATTGGAGGCGATTGCATGAATCCGGAGAAGTGCGTCGGTTCCTACCATCCCAAGTGGTTCGGGCTGGCGCTGCAGGCGCTCGTGGTCCTCTCGAAGGATTGCATACGCACCTGTCCGAGCGCGGAGCTCGCCAAGATGCTGCAGTCGGAAGCGACTTTGCTCAGACGGATTCTGTCCCTTCTGGCGAAGGGCGGCATTCTGGAAACCCGCGAAGGCAGGGACGGCGGATACCGATTAAGAAGAGATCCGAATTCGATCACGCTTGCCGAGGTGTTCTCGGTTCTTCAAGTTGCCGATCCTCTATGCTCTGGCATTCGGGAGACGGCGGGGGATCACGCCTTCGGCAAGGAGATGAACGCGATTTTCGCCGAGGTGACGGGCGAGATGGATCGCGCCATTCTGCTTGTGCTGGAACGCTACACGATCGGACAGATCGCCGAACGCGCGGGCAGCTACGCAAGTGTGACGGCGGATAAATAAGCATGGCGCGAAGGAAGGGCATCCCGTCGGGATGCCTTTTTGTGATTAAACGCTATGGAGCGTTATATTGTACTGTCCGGGCGATACGGAGTCGGCGCATGACAGGGTGCGCCAGCCAGGCGCATTCGCCGGCTCCGCAGAGAACATCAGGAAACCGCTTGCATTGTTCCGAACGCTCGCCTATAACTAGTAATGAAGGGGGGAGGGGCTGTGAAGCGGTACGCCAGAAGATTGAACGACATGAAGCTCCGCAACAAAATGGTATGGTCGTATATGCTGTTTTTCATCCTGCCCTTTATGATCGTCGGTCTGTTCGTCGTTCACGAATTCAGGCAGACCGCCTTGACGAGGGCGACCGAACAGTCCGAGAGCACGGTGGAGCGGGTGAAGAGCCGCGTACAGGAAATGTTGGGCGTGCCGATGCAACTTTCCAACCAATTGTCTCTGGATTCCGATCTGCAGGATGTCGCGACTACTCGCTATAAAGACGTCTTTCAGGTGGTCGACGCCTATTGGGGCTATAAAAAGTTCAAATTGTTTCTCGATTTCAATTCCGAAATCACCCGGGTCAAAGTGTACGCGGACAATCCGACGCTAATTGATAACTGGGAGTTTACGCCGCTGGACGCCAAGACGAGCGAAACGTTCTGGTACAGATCGGCCATCACCCAAATCGGAAGGTTGGGCTGGTATTATTTCCCGAGCGATTCGCGCTCGACCTCGAGCATGCTCAGCCTGGTTCGGAGCGTTTATTTCCAAGAGACGAAAACGATCGGATTGCTTCAGATCGACGTCAATACGAACGAGCTCAGCGGCATTCTGAAGCAGGAGGAGCCCGAGATCGCCCTGGCCGACGAACGCGGGGTCGTCGTCGCCGCCAACCGTCCGGGCATGACGGGCAGGAAGCTGGACGAGCTGGACTGGGGAAATCAGATCGCCGCGTTGGAGCCGGGCAAGTATGAGCTTGCCGCGGGGGGGATCGGCTCCAAAGTTATCATAGACTCGCTGAAGCTGGATAACAGCTATAACGGACTTAAGATCGTATCCGTGTTTCCCGTGGAGAGCATTATGAAAGAGGCGAACAGGATCAGCTCGATTGGGTTCCAGATCATTGTGGTCGTGTTCGTCGTTGCGCTGATTCTGATTTATTCGATCTGTACCGTGCTTACAGATCGCCTGCTCAAATTCAGCAAGCAGATCAACAAAGTGTCGATGGGCAATTTCAATACGGAGCTGACCGTCGACGGCAGCGACGAGATTGGGCAGATCAAGCGCCAGTTCAATCAGATGGTCGGCAACATCCGCGAGCTGATGGACGAGGTGGGTTTTTCCCACGAGCGAACCCGCGACATGGAGCGTAAGCAGAACGAGATCAAGCTGAAGATGCTGGCCAGCCAGATCAATCCCCATTTTTTGTACAACGCGCTGGAATCGATCCGGATGAAGGCGCATTTGAAGGGCGAGAAGGAAATATCCCGCACGGTAAAAATGCTGGGCAAGCTCATGAGAAAAAATCTGGAGCTGACCGGCAAGGAAATCGCGATCGAGGAAGAATTCGAAATCATCCGCTGCTATCTGGAAATCCAAAAGTTCCGTCATGAGGACCGCCTTGCCTATGCGATTCATCTGGATCCCGCTGCTGCAAAAATAAAGGTGCTGCCGCTGCTGATTCAGCCCCTCG
This sequence comes from Cohnella sp., assembly GCF_041640265.1. Taxonomy (GTDB): domain Bacteria; phylum Bacillota; class Bacilli; order Paenibacillales; family Paenibacillaceae; genus Cohnella. Next base: position 38,470 of record NZ_JBEQAP010000041.1, on the reverse strand, counting down.
TCGAAAATTCGGTCGTGCACGGACTAGAGAAATCCGTCGACGGAGGGACAGTTGTCGTAAGGGCGCACCGGGAAGGCGGGAGCCTGCGGGTCGCCGTGGAAGACGACGGGATCGGAATGACGGCTCGGAAGCGCGAAGACGTGATTCGGTCGCTTTCGGCCCAGGAAGCGGACCGGATCGGTCTGCACAACATCCAGCAAAGGCTGCTCATGACTTACGGCGAGCGTTCGGGTCTAACGATCGAAAGCGAAGAGAAAAGGGGAACGCGCATTAGCTTCAGCATTCCGATAGAGGGGGAGACGGAACATGTATCGCGTAATGATCGTGGATGACGAACCGCTGATCCGCGAAGGACTTCGGACGATCATCGAATGGGAGGAGTACGGCTTTCAAGTCGCGGCCTCGGCCGCCGACGCCATGGAAGCGCTTCGCAAGATTCCGGAAGCATCGCCTCACCTTATGATCGTGGACATTCGGATGCCCGGCATGGACGGACTTGAGCTGCTTCGCGCCGTTCAGGAGCGGCAGCGTCCCTGCCCGCGGTTTCTAATCCTGAGCGGACACGCGGATTTCGAGTACGCGCGCGCGGCGCTGCAGCTGAAGGTCGACGGCTACTTGCTTAAGCCGATCGACGAAGAGGAATTGTCCGAGCAACTGGAGCGGATCAAGGAGACGCTTCGGGAGGAAAGCGAGGAGGCGGAGGGAAGGAGCCGGGAAAGCTTCATTCAGAAGCTCCTGTCCGGGGAAGGAGAAGCGTCTTCTCGGACGGCCGGATTGAACTGGTCGTCCTCCGAGATCGTGCTTATTAAGCTGCTCGGCCGCGGCGAGCCCGACGCTTCGGCGGTCGCCGCGGCCAAGCGGCGGCTAACCGAAAAATTCGACCGAACGGACGAGGGGGTCGTGTTCTCCGCCGAACCGTATTTCGGAATTGCGCTTAAGGATTCGGGAGGCCGTTCGGCCGTTCTGGACAAAGCCTACCGTCTGATCGCCGAAGCCTGCGGGGAAATGGATTTCGATGCGGTTTCGGGAGGATCGGTTGCGGAATTGGCGGATCTGGGACGGTCGCTTGAAAAGGCCCGCAAGCTGATGAAGCGCCGCTTCCTGTTCCCGGAAGGACATATCATCACTTCGGAACCCGACTTTCCGGAAGGCGTTATCCACGACGACGCCAATGCGGCGAACGAGCTGGAAGAGAAGCTGATTTTGGCGCTCGACGCGGCCAATTCCGAAGCCGCCGAGTCCGCGCTCCGCCGGATCGGCGGGTTCTGGCTGGCCGCGGGCGCGCCTGAGGAGGAGATCAAGACCGGCTTCGCCGCGCGAATGTCGGCCGTCTTGTCCAAGCTCTCGCAATCCCGTCCGGAAATTCGGGAATACGTCCAATTGCTCGACGCCGAGCTGACTTCACTGTACGAGGAGTATCGGTACGACCGGCTGATCGCACGTCTGGCTTCGATCTGCGCCCGCGTGGCGGAGAAGCTTCAAACCGCCGGATCCGGTCCGGACAAGCAGGTGCAGAGAATGATCGAGCTCATTCGCCGCAACAGCTCGGAGAACCTGAAGCTGGAATCGCTGGCCGTGGCGTTGGGCTATAACAGCTCGTATCTCGGCAAGCTGTTCAAGAACGCCACGGGCGACTACTTCAACACCTACCTGGACAAAGTAAGAATCGAGAAAGCCAAGGAACTGCTCCGCAAAGGTCTGAAAGTGTATCAAGTCGCGGAGCAGGTCGGCTATGCGAACGTCGATTATTTTCATGCCAAATTCCGGAAGTACGTAGGCTTGTCTCCTGTCGCTTACCGCAAAAACGAGGCCGATTCCCGCTGAGGATCGGCGATTGCGCCCCCATGAGACGCAGGCCGATTCGAAAGCCGCCAAAGGGACCGACGAGTCGGTCTCTTTCTGTTTAACGATTATCTCTAATTTTCATATGATTATTCGACGAATCCGCCGTGTAGCCGAAAGAATGCGTTTTCATTATGATTGATTCATACAGCAAGGAGGGAAACTCATGAAAGCGATGCCTGAAGATCGTCCGGCCGCGCAAGCGATCGCGATACCCGGCAGAAGAGGGGGAGCGCTCCGCCGCGCGTTCCAAAACCGGTATTTGTACTTGATGTCGCTGCCTTTCGTCGCTTGGGCGTTCGTTTTTACTTACCTGCCTTTGTGGGGATGGCTGATGGCGTTCCAGAAGTACAATCCGAAGCTTTCGATCTGGGAGCGGGACTGGGTCGGGTTCGACAATTTCCGGATGCTTTTTCAGGACGATACGTTTTATCTGGTCATGCGCAATACGCTGGCGATGAGCTTTATGTCGCTGATCGCGGGATTTACGATTCCGATTATTTTTGCGCTCCTTCTCAATGAAGTGAAGAACATGGCGTTCAAGAAAACGGTTCAGACGGTATCTTACTTGCCCCACTTTGTATCTTGGGCGGTCGTCGCCGGCATCGTATCGAAGATGCTGTCGACGGACAACGGAGCGGTCAACGATTTTCTGGTGTGGAGCGGCATTCTGAACGAGCCGGTTCAGTGGCTTGCGAAGGGCGAATACTTCTGGGGCATCGTCACGTTGTCCGACGTCTGGAAAGAAACGGGCTGGAACGCGATTATCTACTTGGCCGCAATGGCCGGCATCGCGCCTGAGTTGTATGAGGCGGCCAAAGTCGACGGCGCGAGCCGCCTGAGGCAAATGTGGCATATTACGCTTCCGGGCATCCGTCCGACGATCATTATTCTCATGATTTTATCGATCGGCAATCTGATTAACATCGGTTTCGAAAAGCAATTTCTGCTCGGCAACAACCTCGTCGTCGATTATTCGAAGGTACTTGATCTGTATGCGCTGGAATATGGCATAAAGATCAACCGGATCTCGTTCGCGACAGCGATCAACATGTTCAACTCGGTCGTCGCGATACTCCTGCTCTTCACGGCGAACGGACTGTTCAAGCGCTTCACGAAAGAAAGCGTATTCTAGGAGGGGACACCATGAACGCTCGCAGCATTCGCAGAGGCGTCCCCGGAACCGACCGGGCCGTCGACTTTCTCATCTACGCGTTACTTATCGTCACGTCAATCATTACGCTTTATCCCTTTCTCAACGTGCTGGCCATTTCGCTGAACGATTCGACCGACAGCGTGCGCGGAGGAATTACCGTTTTTCCCCGATCATTCACGCTGGACAACTATAAAGCGATTTTCGCGTACAACACGTTGTTCACCGGTTTCAAAATCTCTCTGCTGCGGACGCTCATCGGATCGGCGCTCGGATTGATCAGCGCATCGATGCTTGCGTACACGCTCGCGCGCCGCGATTTTCAAGGGCGAAAGTTCGTGTCGACGTACTTGGCCGTCACTTTGTACGTTACCGCCGGATTGATTCCTTTCTATATTCTGATCAAAGATCTGAACATGATGAACACGTTCGCCGTATACGTGCTTCCAGGTATCGTCAGCGCGTTTAACGTATTCGTTGTCCGGTCGTTCATAGACGGCATTCCGTACGAGGTGCAGGAGTCGGCCAAGATTGACGGCGCCAACGACTTTACGATCTACTGGCGAATTATTTTGCCAATGACGAAACCCGCTCTGGCGACGATCGGCCTGTTCCTGGCGGTCGGCCAATGGAACTCCTGGTTCGACACGTATTTGTATAACGGCTCGGCCGAGCATCTGACGACACTGCAATACGAACTAGTCAAAGTGCTTCAGAGCACGACGAACAACTCCGGAGACTATCGTACACAGAACTTTGTCCAGAATGTTTCGAAAGTGTCGCCGGACTCCATCAAGATGGCGATCACAATATTCGTATCGGTTCCGATTCTGCTTGTTTATCCGTTCCTGCAGCGTTATTTCGTCAAAGGCTTGACGCTGGGCTCCGTCAAAGGTTGATCGCTTCGCGCGACGGCCCTCGTCCGGCCCAGCCATGAAACCGGTATCAACGGGCATGCCCGTTATACGCATATCGCAATTCGTACACTATTGAGGAGGGTACAACATGGCAACAAAGAGAAAATGGCCGAGCCTGGTGCTGTCCACCGCACTGATTGCCGGCTTGTTGGCGGCATGCGGCAGCAACAGCGATAAAGGATCTTCCAGCCCGAACGCTTCCGGTTCGGCGTCCGCTTCACCGTCTGAGGAGGTGCTTAAACCCCTGACGCTTACCTACTACAGCGAGGACATCAATCCGAACTGGGTCAACATGATGGATGATATCGGCAAAGCGCTTACGGCCAAAACGGGCATCACGCTCAGCGCGGAATTCGCTACCGGCGACGCCGCGCAGAAAACGGCGCTCATCGCGTCCAGCGGCCAATATCCGGATCTCATATCGGCGAAAGGGGGCATCAGCAAATTCGTCGAAGCGGGCGCTGTGCTTGATCTGACGGATCTGATCGAGCAGCATGCTCCGAACATCAAAAAGATTTTCGAAGGACAGATGAACCGCCTGAAGTACAGTATAGACGACCCTAAGATCTACGTCATTCCGTCGTATGACAGCGTCGGCCAACAAAACTTCGAAGCAAACGGTGGGATGCAACTGCAGCATCGCGTCGTCCAAGAACTGGGCTACCCTAAGATCCGTACGGTTAAAGATTTTGAAAACGCAATCAAAGCGTATCTTGCGAAGCATCCGAAGGACGAGAACGGCAATCCGAATATCGGCCTGTCGCTCATCGCTGATGACTGGCGGATGTACATCGGCGTCACAGACCCGGCGTGGGCATCCACCGGAGGCGCAGGTGACGGCGAATACTTTGTAGATATCGACACGCATGAGGTGACTTACCACTTCCGCCGTCCAGTCGAGAAGGAATACTTCCGCTGGCTGAATCACATGAATGCGGAAGGGCTGCTTGATAAAGAATCGTTCGTTCAGAAATACGATCAGTACAAAGCGAAAATCGCCACGGGCCGCGTACTCGGCCTGATTGACCAAAAATGGGATTTCGACGAAGGTCAAAGACCACTGAAAGCGGAAGGCAAGTTCGATCAAACGTACGGCCATTACCCGGTCACCCTGACAGAAGAGTATAAGAACCCGGCGTTCTGGTCGACTGGCTTTACGGGCGGTCTCGGCGTCGCGATCTCGGTTGACAACCCGGATCCGGTGCGCACGATCAAATTCCTGGACTACCTCGCTTCTGACGAGGGTCAAGTGCTGGCGAACTGGGGTATCGAAGGCAAGCATTACAATGTCGAGAACGGCAAACGCTTCATTCCGCCTGAGGTCGCCGATCGCAAAATTAACGATGCAATCAACTTCCAGAAGGAATCCGGCATCGGAAGCTACAACCTGTTGAGCGCGCACTACGGCGACGGAGTCAAAGACCCGACCGGCAACTACTACACGACGAGGTTCCCGGAGCAGCTCGTCAGCGATTACAGCTCAGTGGAGAAAGAAGTTCTCGCCGCATACGGCGCAACCATCTGGAAGGACCTGTTCCCGCAAGAAGACGAGTTCAAGCCAAAGCCGTGGGGCGCCCTCTGGAACATTCCGGTTCCAAGCGACAACGATCTCTCCGTCCTGGAGGAGAAGCTTAAGAACATTACGTGGAAGCGGATTCCAGAAGCGATTCTCGCCAAGCCTGAACAATTTGACGGGCTGTGGGACAAATATATGAAGGAAATCGAAGCGGCTGGCGTCGAGAAAGCCGAACAGCTTCGGCAGCAGCTTCTGAATGAACGTCTGGCTCTGTGGGGTTCTTGATGTAAAGGTAGGCGCCTCGCGACCGGTCTTCCCGACCGGGATCGCGAGGCTTTTTCTTGGTGCGCATCGGGCGACCATTCCGGGAGCTCCGACATATTGACAATCGAATGGAAGAAGAATATACTGTGCATTAATCAGAACAGTTTCAACGCATTTTCTTTGTCGGAATAAGAGCCCGGTTATTTTCAAACGCTAGGGATGGCATCCATTTCACTCGTTTGAAATTAACTGTGCTATAATGCACACAATTAACATTTTTATGAAAACGGAGGAATTACAATGTCAACCACGCAAACGGTGCAAACTGAAACCCCGAGCTATGCCGAAGTCGTTCAAGCACGCCGTTCCGTTCGCCAGTACGACCCGTCCTTTAAAATTTCCAGAGAGCAATTGACCGAATTGTTCGCCGAAGCGCTTAAAGCTCCCTCCTCTTCCAACCTCCAGCCTTGGCGTTTTCTCGTAATCGACTCTCCGGAGCTTAAGCAGAAGCTGCTGCCGATCGCGAACAACCAGCAGCAAGTCGTCGACGCTTCGGCCGTCATCGCCGTGCTGGGAGACGTGGAAAGCTACAAGCTGGGGGAAACGATCTACAATCGGGCTTACGAAGCCGGTTATATGCCGGAAGCGACCAGGGACATGTTCATCGCCAACTCCACGAAAATCTATGGCAACCTGCCGCCTGAAATCGCCCGTAAAATCGTCTACACCGACGGAGGGCTCGTCTCGATGCAGATTATGCTGTCGGCCAAGGCAAGAGGCTACGATACCGTTCCTATGGGCGGTTACAACGCGCAGAAGTTCGTGGAAGAGTTCAAGATCGGGGAGCGTTACGTGCCGATCATGCTGATCGCCATCGGCAAAGCCGCCCAGGAAGGCCATCCTTCCGTCCGGCTTACGGTGGACGAAGTCGTCAGATGGAATGAATTCGATTTTTAAGCGCTAAAAAAGGATCCCTCCGTTCGCCGGTAGTCGGCGGCGGAGGATCCTTTTTTTTCGTCCACGATTCAGAAGCATAAAATCCGCTATCCTTATCTGAATCGTCTCCGACAAAACGCGTTCTCCGTCCTGCGGACACCGAAGGCGTTTTTGCTTGGTTCAAGGGGTAGAGCCTGCGGTATCTTTCGTATCCTTGGATTTGTCGGGTTTGCCCCGATAATAAAACCAGCAATCGTTCAGCAGACGGATCTGCCTGCGGTCTTTCTTCTGAAAAGCGGACATTAACTGGTTGCAAAGCCATTGAGGCATTGAAAATCGTCCTCCTCCCATCTCATGCTGTATTGCTAGCATATGGGATTGGGCGGATGACCGTGCAGGTCCGAATCGGATTTGTGCTGGGCTAGAGCAGATCCTCTTCCTCGTACCACTGCTCCAGTTGGGCTTGAAGAGCGCGGATCTCGGTTAGCAGCGCGATCAGCGGATAGGAGCCTTCGCGGATGGAAGCGAACGTACGCTCCAACTCGTTCACGTATTGCAATCCTCCGATCGGAGATTGCTGCTCGTCGAGCAGATCGAGCGCGCGAAATTCGGCTATCGCTCTCGGCAGGTTCGGCACGTTGTCCGCGGTCAGCTTGGACAGCTCTTTATGAAGGCGCAGATTCAGGGCGCTTAGCTGGTAAGCGTGGGAAGCGGGCATCTCGACGAAATCGAGATTTCCTTGCTCGTGCTGCAGAAGAACGTAGGACATTTCAGGCATGTAACGCAGTCTCCCCTCAACCATTTCTACTTGACAGTGTAGCCCAACAGAGGGCTACAATTCAAGTAGGCCAAGCTCGGACGGGCGGTTTCCGAGACGTTAATTGCAGGGCCGGGGAGGACTGTCGGCATGAAGGATCAAGAACTGCAGCGGTGGGTCGAGCGCGTGTCCTTGGAATATTTCGACCGGCCGTTTTTGCACCAAGCTACCTTTAACTCGCGGCTTCGCTCGACGGGCGGCCGCTACTTTACGCAAAGCCACAATATCGAGATCAGCCCGCATCAGCTTGAAGCGTATGGCGCGGAAGAGACGGAAGCGATCATCAAGCACGAGCTGTGCCATTATCATTTGCATTTGCAGCGCAAAGGATTCCAGCATCGCGACGCGGACTTTAAGCAGCTGCTCGTCAAGGTTGGAGCAACGAGACATTGTCGCGCCCTACCCGGGGCGACGAGACGCCTTCCGGTGAAGTATTTGCTCGTGTGCCAGGCTTGCGGCATGCAATACCCCCGCAAGCGCCGCACGGACCCTCGGAAATACTCGTGCGGCAAGTGCAGGGGGAAGCTGAAGCTGTTTCATGCGGCTCCCGCGGATGACAAGGGAGCGCGGCGGCTAGGCGATTAAACGGCGGAGGGCGATTCGTTGGCGGAGTTTGGTGCGGATTGCGCCGCTTTCGATCGGCCGCGCACGAAGATCGCGATGCCGAGCAGCGCGAGCGCCATCATCAGCGACCCGGCGCCAAGGCTGGGCACGATATGGTCGGCGAAATCCTGCGGCGAGCGAATCGCCGAACCGGATTGGAAGATCAGTCCGCCGATCGCGATGCCGAATACGCCTCCGAGTTCCCTTGTAGCGTTGCCGACGCCGCTTGCTTCCCCCGCCGCGTCTTCGGGGGCGGAAGAGATCAGACCATGCGAGAGCGGCGTGAAGCTGAGCCCCATCCCGGTGCCGGCAAGAATCATCGGTCCGAGCATCGCGAGGAACGGGAAGTCTACGCCGCGCGCCTGGATGAGCAGAGCGAACCAGGCCAGAGCGGCGGTCTGGAACAGAAGACCCGCTATCAGCACGTTGCGATTGCCCAGACGGCTGATGGCGAGACCGGCCAGCGGAGCGGCGATCATCGTCATCGTCGTCCAAGCCATCTCCCGTACGCCCGCCTGCAGCGGCGTAAAGCCCTGCGCCTGCTGCAGGAACAAAGTAAGCAAGAAGATTGCCCCGAACACCCCGGCGTTCATCCAGAAGCCTGCGAACGTGTAGAAGAAGTATGCTCGGCTGCGGAACAGATCGAAGCGCACGAACGGAACTTTGCGCGTTCTCTCCCAGAAGTAGAACAGAATGAGCAGCAGCGCTCCAAGAGCAAGCGAACCGACGACGATCGGCGCTCCCCACCCTTCCGAATTGCCTCTCTCCAATCCGAATATCAATCCGAACAGCCCGGAGACAAGCAGAAGCACTCCGGCAGGATCGAGCGGCTTGCGGACGCCGCGGGACTCTGCGAGCCATTTAAAGCCGAACAGGACAGCGAGAATGCCGATCGGCACATTCACGTAGAAAATCATTTGCCAAGGCGCTCCCTCCATAATAAGGCCGCCGACGAGCGGTCCTACGCTGAGGCCGAGCCCGGAAATTCCCGACCATAAGCCGATGGCGGCAGCCCTTTTCTCGGGAGGGAAGGCGGAGTTGACCAGCGTCAGGCTCAGCGGGACGATAGCCGCTCCTCCGACGCCTTGGATCGCGCGGGACAGAATCAGCGACAGCGACGTTTCGCTGAGGCCGCACAGCAGCGATCCGAGCGAAAAGACGACGACGCCGGCAAGAAACACCTTTTTTCTCCCGATCGATTCTCCAAGTACGCTGAACGGAATGAGCAGTACGGCGAAAGCAAGCGTGTAGGCGTTCATGAACCATTCGAGGTCCGACATGGTGGCGTTCAGATCTTTCTGAATAGACGGCAGTGCAACGCCGATGACCAGATTGTCGAGCATGGCCATGAACAGGGCGATACAGGTGACGACTAACAGACGGATTCGCGAAGCTGTGAACATGTGATCTCTCCTTTTGATAACTTTATTTATTGATAAATAAATGAGCGGCGAAAGAAAACTCCGATTACTCGGAGTCGCACCACGGGGCCAACTTCGGCAATTCCAGCACTTCGGATAGCGTGCCGATCAGTCCGCAGCTAATAAACATGCTCGCTTGCCATTGCGGATTGGGAACGCCGGCTTTCGCAAAACGTTCCACCAGCCGATCGTAGGCGAACGAGTATTTTTCCTTCACGAAATTTCTGACAGCCGGTTCCGGCGTCGTGAAGCTTTGCATGAGCAGCAGCATTTCGTTGCGGTGGGTTTGGAGCAAGAGCTCGAACTGGCGGCCCATCTCCGTGCTGAGCTGATCGGGAGGTGCGTTGACCGTGAAAAACTGGTTCATCATCCGGTCGAACGCCTTCTCCAAGACGGCCAAGTAAAGCTGTTCTTTCGACTTGAAAAAATGGAACACGTACGGCTGGGTTACGCCTACAGCTTCCGCGACGTGCGCGGTCGTGGTTTTGTAGAAGCCCTGGGAAGCGAACAAGGCTGCTGCGCTCTGCATGATCTGCTCTTTACGGCTTGCTGCGATTTCTTCTTTAGGGCTCAAGGCGGGCATCGACTCCGTTTCTTTGATTGCAGTTGCAATGATTTATTAATCAATAAATATCATAAGGGCGAGCATGAAGTCAACAAATTCCCTAAATGTGGGGCGAATTTTTTACAGAAAAAAGCGGTGGAGAGGCAGTGAAAAAAACTTCTGCGAAAGGCTTGACTTAATAACGCGGTCATGATAAATTATTACTTGTCGCTTTTGAACTTTCCCTGATAGCTCAGTTGGTAGAGCACTCGACTGTTAATCGAGTTGTCACAGGTTCGAGTCCTGTTCGGGGAGCCATGGGGAGATACCCAAGTGGCTATAAGGGGCTCCTCTGCTAAGGGAGTAGACGTGTCATGCGTGCGAGGGTTCGAATCCCTCTCTCCCCGCCACCCATGGAATTCATAAAAGACGACTTGAGGAGAGCCCGCGGCTTAGTACCGGAGGGCTCTTTTTGATTGTTCAGGCGGCGTTGGGGCAAAATAGGCAGAAATGGAACCGAGGAAAGGGCTCGAAAAAAGAAATAAAAAAAAGTGCGTTTTGACCGAAAAAGGACTTGCCTTAGGCGATTGTTTCAGATATAATCATTTTTGTCGTCTGAAACGGACAGCGCTAAGCGCAAGGGCAAATGGCCTATAATGGCCCCTTGGTCAAGTGGTTAAGACACCTCCCTTTCACGGAGGTAACAGGGGTTCGAATCCCCTAGGGGTCACCATGAGAGCCATTAGCTCAGTTGGTAGAGCACCTGACTTTTAATCAGGGTGTCGTAGGTTCGAGTCCTACATGGCTCACCAGTATTTCTCTGGGAAGGCAGTATCCTTACTCAGACGACGTTCATCATATGCGGTCGTGGCGGAATGGCAGACGCACCAGCTTGAGGGGCTGGCGGTAGCAATACCGTGGAGGTTCGAGTCCTCTCGACCGCACCATAACTAAAACAATGAGATCCCTTGCCTTGCAAGGGATTTTTGATTTTTATTACGTTGGTTTAAGTTTGAATCAAGGTTCATGACATTAGTTAGTTTTGCGCATGGGGACAATTTGGGGACATTTCCGGATAAGGGTCGCAATTTTTGCTGATAATTGAGAAGTCGATGCTTTTTTGAATTTGCGTACATGTGGTCGGAGGGAACACGGCCCTCAATAGAAATCAGTTTGATACGAAGTTCACCGTCGGTTAAGTGCATGACTCTGTTCCGTAACTGGATCGTATGGACCCACGTCCAACGTTTCGGTTTCAAGATTGATGCGTTAGCTCTGTACCTCTGCCACAAAGAGCAAAAACTGCCTACAGGACCACCGATCGGGGAAGGGAGGGGCGATTAGGATTTAACCGGCTAAGTAGTTTAGGCAAGAAGTTGTAATGAAAACGAACTCTATTGCCGTTTACGGTGCTTAGAAATTGTGAGGGAATAGGCACTGGATGACAGCAGTCTTGCAGAACATGTTCATGACCCACATCTGGGAAGGAGGGTTCAAGGGTAACCTCCCTATTGAAACCATATTTTAACCTTAAAACAAAAAAAGAAACCCAACCGTCATGTGTCATGTGTTCTGGGTTTCTCGATAATATGACAACCTTGCTTAATGATACTGGGTAATTTGTCTTTACTTAAATAAAACAGGAAACCGTTTCTTTTATTTATTAAGACTGATCTTCAAAGTAATAAACTCTGAAGAAACTTCTTTTTTGAAGTAATGCTATTTCCCTTTTAGTTTCATTATCTGTAGGGGTAAGAAAAATCACATCATCTGGATTTATCGAAGCTCCAAATACCTCTCCTTTATAACTTACTGTTTCCAAATCCCAAGCCAACATGCGCACCGTATCAGGCATACTTATTTTGTCACCATTTAATTTAATTACAGGTATTGAATTTATTAATACGTCAAGATTCTCTCCGCTATCAAAAAACACATACATTCTTGATGTAGACTTTTCTAACTCATTAACTAATCTTTCGAGTTTCAATCTTTTATCCGTAGTACCTTTAAACCAAATTATTTCATTTATATCTTTATAATTGTTTTCAATTTTTTCTAACTTAATATCAAAATATGTAGATAAGATGCTCATATTTTCATTATGCTTATCTATTAACGAATCAAGCATGGAGCGAAGTAATGATTGAAATGACATTCCTGTGCTAATTAGTATTGCAAATTGGTTTGTAAAAAATAAATTCAAAAGTATACTGAAATGGTTTTTCTCTAACTCCATGTACTCTTCAAACAATAATTTTAGTACTGAGCCATCCTCGATTTTTTCTAGAACCTGATATAGTCGAGACTTATAATCATCCTCTAAGCTATGCAGCGATTCAAACTTACTAATCAAATCCTGATTTAAATCAATATATCCGTATTGCCAGCTGCCTGCTTCTAAATCAATAAATTTATCAATCCTTCGTTTTGTCCTCTCTGTAAGTAAATGCCCAAGGACTTTAAGGTTATTTTCAGAATCCGATTTTTTAATTACTCTTTCAAAGACTTCGTGCATCTTTTTTTCGAAATAATCAGTCTGTCCTAACTCATGTTCGAGAAGAGTAAGAATTTCTGCTCTCTTTTTATCAGAACAATTACTAATATCTCTCATGATTGAACTTGGTGTGATAATCCCTTCTTTATAGTTAAAAAAGAGATTATACGGTGCTTTTGTTTTCCTATTAAGATTTATTGTATCAGTAGTTAATATAAACATTTTTAACCCATTCGGAAAATCATTAATATATTTCTTTTCGTAGAACATCTGTAAAGTGTCTCTGATTTTCGAATTATCACTCCTAGATGTAACTTGCACAGCTAAACCACTTTTTGTCCTATCTCCTAAATCAATACCAGGATAATTCATAGCTTCTTTATTTAAATCTACTAGTTTATAATCATAAACTAAATTCAACAATTTTAGCGCTAGTCCTTCGGAGGCCGTATTTATATCAAAATATGCTGAATAATTATTTATTTTAATTTTCACAACCCAAGTCACAATCAGATCAATAATTCGCATATCTTCTTTTTGTTTGTTAATCATGTTTCTATCTCCTTATGAGTTTGAGTAATTCTATTATATGCTCTTACTATGTTCAGAAGGGAATTTATACATTTTGAAATTGCTATTTTTTATTGAAAGGACATTCATCAGAAAAATAAACTCTGAATACAAAAAAATTCGCCTCTTATAGCAAGGGCGAATCGTATATTATTTTCTTGTGTCTGACTGTGGTGTTCTGAAAGCTCTATATGGCGTTTATAGACGCTTGATGAGAAAAGGGGAGGATCTACTCGTGTCTATACATTTCGTGCGAAATAGCCATCTAAAGAGACGTTTGGGTTCGAATCTTATGTTATACCAGCCCATATCATCTGTTCGGCAAAAGAGTATTCATTTTATCTGCTGCTGATTGGTCAGCGCTCTGTAACACATGCCCGTAAATATTCATCGTTGTAGAAATATTAGCGTGACCTAAACGGCTACTAATCACTTTAGCGTGGACTCCTTGGTTGATGAGTAGCGTGGCAGAGGTGTGCCGTAAATCGTGAAACCGAATGTAGCGAATGCTATGACGGACAGTGAAGTTTCTCCACCACTGCGATGCGTACGAATAATAAACTGCCTTTCCATTGGTTGTGGAGAATACGAAGGAGTGGTCACCGCCAAGCCATTTGTCGCCCAATAAAGCCCGCTCGGCAATCATTTTTTCACGAAGTTTGATTAGGTCCGGAATAAGGCTGCTCGGTATGGATATGCGACGAATAGAGCTCTTTGTTTTCGGGGCTTTGATGAGTGGATTTCCTTTCTGAGTAAGTGAGAATGACTGTTTGACGTCCAAATACGCATTCTGTAGGTCAACCTGCGCCCACTCCAGTGCAAGCAGCTCCCCACGGCGCATTCCCATTGTAAGAGCCAACGTAATCAGCAGTCGCCACTCTAATAGCTCTGAATCCAAAGCTTTAAAGACGGCTGCCACTTCTTCTTCGTTGTAGACGGAAACTTCTTTTGTAGTAACTTTTGGCTTCTTGACATCAGCGACGGGATTGTAATTAATAATTCGCCATTCAACAGCAATGTTGAAAATATTACGTAATACTCTGTAGATGTATTGAATCGTGCTGCTGGATAAGGTTTTTTCTTGGCCATCTTTTCTTGCTGAGGGTGAGGTGAGATCAGTAAGAAACGAAACAACGTGCAGCGTTTTTACTTGATCCAGCCTCAAATGGCCGAAGTAGGGTAGGATGTGGTTTTTTATATGAAACATGTAGTTGCGATATGTGAGCGTCTCCAAATGCTTTTGAGCATATTTAACTTTCCATTCCTCGACAAAATTCATCAATGTCAATTTCTCCGGTTCAAAATAAGTACCTGTTTTGACTTCAGTGATAAACTTTGCCATTTCCACTTCGGCCTCCTTTTTCGTAAATCCAGAAACCGTTTTTCGATGACGGATCCGCTTTCCCTCGCCATCAAAACCTAGTTCAACAGTAAATCGCCATGAATTAGGACCGCGTTTTTCAATACTGGCCAACTCTAGCACTCTCCTTTTCTTGTAAAACGAGTTACTAGTATTATGTCCACATTTCGTATGTGTGAGACTGTCCTGCTCAATAAATTCCGTTTTCAGGTTCATTAAGTATCCTGGACAAATCGGCTAGAGGGGGGACATAGCGCAGAGTAGTCCCTAAATTTTTATGCCGTAGCTGATGTTGAATATCGACGATGTTCATACCGCCCATTTGCATCAAGTACGCTGCTGTTCTTCTAAGGTCATGTGGACGAATATGTCTTGAAACGCCAGCATCTTGAGCTAAATCATGTAACATACGGGTTATTGTGTGAACGGTCATCTTTTTGCCTTGGTGATGGAACAAATATTCATCCCCCTGATTTGCATATGCTAGATATTCTGGGTGCTGTACATAACGTTCAAGCTCTATTACGAGATAACTGGGAATCGCGACAGGTCGTGAATCTGTTTTTTGTGCTTCAAAAACGTGTGCGATCCTTGTTTTCAAGTTCAGTCGCTTTCGCCGGAGAGAGCGGATCTCAGAAATGCGTAGTCCCGTGACGAGCATGAACCAGATAAATACGAATTCCTGCCGGTAAAATGGGTTTTTATACAGAGCTGCTTTCAGAATGGCAAGGCATTCTTCCTTGGACAATGAAGTATTCTGAATCGGACTCTCGAATTTTGGCCTGGGATATCCGATCATCGGGTTGTGCTCGATCATATCCATGTCGTGTAGAAACTCAAAGAAGCGTTTTAAAGAGGTAATGGTATCCGCAATTAATCGGTCGGAATCATATTGCTGCTTTAGGTCAAAAACGAAACGGTCAATGAAAGACCGTTGAATCGGCAGGTATCTGCCTGGGTGTTCACGGCTGGCGTGAAACTGATTGAAATCAAGTGTGCCTTCGAAACCCGCTTTGATCAGAAAAGCCTCAAACCGCTTGAAAACCGCAATATATTTTTGCTTGGTGGATACACGTTGTTTAAAATGATCGCTCCAAAACCGAAAGTAACTGGACTGAAGCAAAATTGCCATGAAACATCACCTAACTTGTCAAAAGAGATCACTTGTTTTGAGTTGAGCTAAGGGATGCTGATCAATAGCCGAGACCAGCATGTTGTCAAACAACTTTAGATATACCTCTGTTGAGCTGAGCCATGAATGACGCATCAGTTCCTTGATCGTATAGAGGTTGACACCGGACTCAAGCAAATAGAGCGCAAAAGAATGCCGAAGTGAATGTACGGATAATTGATACGGTTTTTTATCGGACTCTGGGATTAATTTCGATTCATCGATCAAGGATGCGAACATTTTTTGCACTGTGCTTTCATGCAGCGGCGATGTTCCTTTGTCGTCGGAAAAGATATACCGTTTGGAATAATCGGGTTCTTTCTGCACGCAGTGATAACGAAAGTTCACATATGCCCGAAGGATCTCAAGGGATGATTTGGTGATCTTACTTGGTTGTTTATATCCCTTTTTGCCCTTTCCACGCACCAGAATCTCCTGCCGGGTTGCAATAATATCGCCAATTTGTAAATGCAGCAATTCGCTTAATCGAATGCCTGAACCAAGAAAGGTCCATAGGACGGTGAAGTTGCGATGAGCCTCGCGGCCAAGCCGCACTAGACAAAGAAGTTCATCTAATTGCTCTTTGGTAAATGCTCGCGGCTCACGGTTTCGATCAATTTCTATTGACAGGGTCCGTTTGAGTTTTCGAATATCTTGGTTGAAAAAATGGGCAAATACTTCACCTAGAAAACTTCTTAGGAATGCGGCTTTTTTACTGCGTGTGTTCAGCTTTCGAACAGGTGCCAAGTATTCGGTAAGAAAGACCGCAGAAGCTACCTCCCCAATAAATGGATTGGCTCCTTTTGTATCTCGACAATGCCGTACAAACAGATCCATCTCATACCGATATGCTTGTTGTGAAGAGTGAGCCAAGCTTTGAAATGTATCACTCGCAAAGTAATGACAAACGGCATCGTCAAGAAGTAACTCTTTGTAATGATTTCCTGTGTCAGAATTATCTGGAAGTAGTTGTTGAATCGTTCGCAGGAACGAATCAGATCCGTATTGATCCGCTAGGTGAAGAAGCGCTTCTTCCAGAGCCACTTCATTTGTAACAGCATTATCGAAAATAGGCATATGCTTACTCCTCACTCGTAATTCAGCTTATTGATTTGGCTAATCATGTGCTCGTCATGGTTGGCTAAATGTATGTACAAGCCGATAGTATTTAGCATTTTTACACGAGACAAGCTTTGTATTGCTTGAGGGAGGTTCCCTTTGTAAGCTAGACGAGTGATAAAAATATGACGGAACAAATGAACGCCGCCGGGAAAAGGCCATCCAGCAATCAAAGTGTAGAGTTTAAAATTCTCATATAACTCGTACTTAATCATGGATGGCTTTTCACCAAAGAGGTACGTTGTCGCAGGGGGATAAGGAACCTTCTTCAAAAGCGTATACAGTTCCCCGGCAAGAGGCATAACATGGTTTTTCTTGCCCTTACTATGGATGACGATCGTTCGAGTTCCTAAATTTAAATCGTTCCATTTGATTTTTGCCACTTCAGATAATCGTAAGCCCAGATCTAACATAAATCGGTATCCCAGTAGATCGAGGGTTGGATTTTTCGCGTACTGGGCGATGATCTGGAATAACTCATTAATCTGGTCATTTGTAGGAATATCACGTGGACTGTAGCGAGGAGCACTAATCGCACGAAAACGCTGAATCGGGGGTGCATATCCATAGCGATCTCGCAAAAATCGGTAGAACGCTCGAATAGCATAGATGCTATGCGTGAACGTGATCCGGCTACAAAAACCCTCCTTAATCAGCTTCAATCTGTAAGTGCGATACGCAAGCAAGTGCTCATTTTGAATTTGAAAGATCGGGAGGATATCAGGTGAGCTTCCCTCAAAGATGCGGATGTTTGCACAAAGCCAAATCAAGAGTTGGTGGATGTGGTTTACATTGTTTCGGATATGTTTTCGAGCAAATCCTTTTTCCTCCATATGGGTTTGGAAGCTAAGGATTCGTGGATGTAAGCTTGGCTGCTTCGCAGTGGCCTTTGTATACGGAATAGGTTTATCAAGTATCCCAGCTTGAATCGACTTTCTCATTAAAAAATGGAATGGAGATAGGCAGGTCTTATCCGCTGCCGAATGGATTCCAGTTCTAAGAGTCTTCGGATCAAGCAAGTGCTCATTTCGAACCTGGGCAGGTGCAATCGCGTGGAATTTCGCCGCGTCTGCAAGCAATGCATGAACGAGCCGATACTTTCTGAAAAAGACATGGGGAGTGTTGTTCATACCACGACCTAGAAATTCCCGTAATAAACCTTCGGGAATTTCGCTCATCACTTTGTTCTCCCATATCCACAGATTAATGGCTTGCGGACCTAGATGCGCTTTAGTTGGAGCATCTTCGTATTTAGGTACATGCTGCTCCGCAAAAAGCATGTCTTCCACCTTCCTCCGTGTGACTTTTCTAATATCATGATCGTCACTGGACGGGGGAAAAATACCCGGAAGGGCAAGAATCTTTTCGGCAAAAGAAAAATTCTGCCGAAAAGATTCTTGGGTTTCGAGGTTGCCTTGACTTTCCAAAAGAGGTTGGATTTCCGATGATTTTTTCGACATAGCTTGGTCCTCCACTAGGTTTGTTAACATTAGCCTAACCATGTTGATGATTTGTAGTTAAACACTCATCAACGTGAGAAAGCCACCACAATGGCAGAGAATACAAGCTATTCTTATAGGGGGGAAATGGAGGTGAGCTGACGCTTTTCGATGACTTGTAATAATTCAAAAAAAGCATTCTCTTTATTAGATTTTGGTCCTACAATCCAGAAAGACCGTTTATGTTTTGGTTGCAGGGGGGTGTAAGTTGCCACAAGGTGCGTTGCGAATGGAAACATTTTTCGAATAATACTTCTTTTTTGTGGATAAAGTGCGACCTCATGGTTTAAATGGAATTCAAGATACTCCATTTCTGGATAGCTCCTTACCCATCTTGCAATGATGGGACTGTTCTCCCCTTCAAAAAGAGAGTGGGGATCACTTACCCTGTAACCACGTATGCTTCGAACTTGATCATTCTCTTTATTAAGTTCATCGATTCGTTTTTCAACGAGTGCCCTATGGAACCAATTTTTTGTCGGGAGATCATATATATACTTCTCATCATGTTTTTGCTCGACAATCATATCCGACGGCACGTTGCACATGACGGCAAAACTATAGACGAGACGATGGGGGGGTTCCTCACTCTTATTTAACAGGTTATGAATTGTCCCTGAAGCAAAATCCGTTTCATCCCGTATCATTTGCTGGCTTAAACCGAATGACTTCGCACAGAGTTGTCTTCGAAAAAAAACATCAGGATACAGAACCAGTTGTTCCCAAAGCGCTTTTTCGATTTGAATACGAAATAATAAACGATAGTTGGCATCAAGTAAATAAGTACGACATTGCGCTCTTTTCTTGTTATCCGTTGTATTTAAAAATTCCTGTGCTTTGCGTATCGGCTGATCCCAAAATTCTTCTCTTGCATTCATTAGCATTCACCACATCTATCATAACCACGCTGTGAATCGAGTGCTGGGTTACTCATATATGTGAGTAATCGACTAAATAACAATGAGTGGGAAATTAATGAATCCAGGGTCATTCGAAAGGCCAAGAGTTCTCACCTCGCTTCTCTTTACAGCTGTTGTTGATTGCGATGTGGACAGAAAAATGAGTAAAGTTGAATTACCAGTCAATGCTTTTTGTTAACGACACTAATCGGGGAAATCTAAAGTATGATTGCACTTAGCCTCAATGCCTCTTAAATGGAAATGTGGCATTGAACAATATCATGAGGTGATCGTTATGAAAGAATATGAGTTATTACGAATTCAATTGTTAAAAACACTAGTACAAATGGAAGAAAAACTGCTAGTCGGTGTAGAGAAGGAAAAGTTTCAATATTACACTACTACTGAAAGTAGAGACGAGAATTTAACTTTTCAACAAGATAAACTTCAATTGAAAGCTGTATTTTCCGTATCGGAGTTGTCCGATTATCTTGGCGTCTCGGCTGACTGTATCTATACAATGGTGCGTGAAAAACAAATTCCTTTTGTTAGAATTCGAAGAAGAATATTATTTTACAGAGAATCAATTAATTCATGGATTAACACTCCCCTCCGTATCCTTGAATAACGTTTTAGCTTGATTTAATGATCAACAGAAAAACAAAAACCACAAATAACTCCATCCCAATTGGATGAAATTGTTTGTGGTGGTTGATTAGCTTTAACAATACAATAAGATTGATATTTGATACAAGTGGTAAATAAGTTCTATTCATTTAGTGACAAATAATTAGTGTGGACCATTTTTTTATGGAGACGAAGACTTCTATTCTAAGGTTCTGGAAAATGACCATTTTTAATTTCGGCAGATAACTCTTATTGGTGCTGTATGGTATGTTTGGTACTGAGGAGACGAATGGTATTGTTGCTAAAATTCTAATAAGAACCCTATTATTAATAACTTGAACAAGTAAATTTATCCATTGCCCGGAATGGTTCTTAATATGAGGAGTTAACATAAATGATTCAGAGTGAACCTCAACGTTCGATGAGTGAAATATATATGAAAGCGGTTATTAAGCAGTTGCAAAATAAGGGTTTGGATGAGTTCCAGGCCACACAACTTTTTGAAAAATACTATCGTCCTGTTTATAAGCATTGGGGAATGGAACCCAATGCTGAAGAGTTTGCCGAAAAGATTCAGAAAATTGATGAACTTGCTAATCGGATAGGAACAGAAGTAAACTTAAAGACCTCTGCTTCAAAAGCGAACTCTATCGACAGAGAGAGATTGATTGAGTTAATCATGGAGTTGCCAGAAGAGAAGTTATTTTTGGTTCGAGAATATATAGATAAAATTAATGCACTCTAATATCATTGGATTTCCCAATAATTGGGATGCTTCTCCAACGAGAATTTATCGCGTATCGGCGAGTGCTTCACGCCATACGTTTGGCGCGATGGTTTCAGTGACTAGGCTGTACATGGCTATGGGACAGTTCGTCATGCAGCTAGGTGCCGAATCTAATTTTTTTAAAGGAGCACAAGGCAGACAGGATTTTCCCGCTGTAATGGTCGTCGAATCAATGAGCAGCAATCTTTAGGCGGGTTCAAATTACTATGGGTTTCGCGGTTGCATTTGCTAACAACAGGTGAAAGGCTCGCTTAAAAATCTCGAATAGAACCTCTGCCGCTCTGCCGGAAAAGCAGACCCTACGCTTTAGCGTGCCGTTCGGATGAAATAACTTTTTCCACTTCTCAAAAGTTGCCATCGTCCAGTGTTGTACCAACGTAGAAACGGCCGTTTTGGTGGCGGTATCTCGAAAGCTAACCAGGTCGCCTCTTTTCGGTGGGGTGTTCTGGAACCTCTACTACCCGAAAAGGCGGCCTTTGTCATCCCTATTTTTGTATAATTAATATCTCTGTAACAACATTGCTAATTTGCACTTTTTTCTCAAGTAGGGCAGAAGTAATAATCACTTTGACCTAAGTCGAATTCGTGGAGTAAAATGGAAGAGTGGCACAGAATTAGAGATAAGGGGAAACAGATATTGCTCCAATCCGCTATGAGAATGGAATCCATTTATGAAATCCATGAATGGCTCAATCGGTGTGCTGAGGTTTATAAAGAGCTAGATAGTGGTGATAATCTCAATATTGAATTGGGTAAGTTGAAGTGGGTATCACCTGCCGGAATAACGGTGTTATTATCGACCCTGAACTACTTGGATGAGTATTTTTACATAAAGGCTGAATCGCCAACGTTTGAAATAACGGATCGTTTTGATATCTTGGGGTATCTGGAACGAATGAATTTCCTGAAATTATGCCCAACAGACGTGAAGGACTCATTTGACGAGAGCAACAATATGGAGGCTTACTATCAACGTAACCGAAATAAGAAGGATAACGAATTGGATGAGCTTCGTGTATCCAAATCCGATGGTGATATCGTTAATCTTGATAGGTCAGTCAAAAAGATCATGAGGGCAAAGGGACTCCACAGAAACAGAGTAACTGACATAGCCGGTATTGTCACCGAGTTGGGTCAGAATGCTGTAGAACATGCCGAAACAGACAGCTACTCCTGCGTTCAGTATTATAAGAAGTCATCTACACGTCCTGAACGTGTCGAGATTGCTATATGTGATACTGGTCAAGGAATCGTTAAATCGCTGAGAAAGCATATAAGTCATAAGGACAGGCACGATATCGTAAAACAAGCTATCTTTACCCGAGCAACTAGTAAACCTGAGCAGGATCGGGGCAAGGGTCTGATGGATGTAAAGCAAACGACATTTGATTGGTCGTCTGATGCTGAGTTCTACGTCAGAACTCACGATAGCGTATATAGGATTCACAAGAATAAGTTTGAACTACTGGATGTAGGAAATTATTTTTACGGAACTTATTACTATATCGTTATAAATGTGTAGTCCAAAGCTTGACAGATCGTAAAAGATCATCTAAATTTAAGAAGAGGTTGATTTCAAACGTTGATTTGAAATCGAACCCATCAAACTACATAGAAAATGGTGGATCATTATGTTTAAGATTAACTTACTTACTGATGGTGAAGAGAAGGTAAGCTTAATCGGTAGACGAATAATGATTCCGCTGAACCAGTTGGTAATGCAGCAGATCATCGATGCTCCATACGGCGTAGTATTTGTTTATGATATGGAGCAAGTGGAAGGTATGAATGGTTCTGGAATCGATGAGGTTATCGTCAAACCGTTAAAATGGCTTCGACAAGAGTTTAAGACAGAGGACAAGTATCTGTATCTTATTAACTTGAGCGAAGAGGAAGACCATCTATACAACCTCAGGAAAACCCTTCGTGATGAAGATGTTGTAGTAGTTGCTCAGAATGGGGTATCTCTTGAAATTATTGGCGATCTTGGTGATGCTTCAAAAGAACTTCTCGAACTTACGTATAAACATAAGCAAATCACCGCTAGGTTTGCTTCGGACACACTGGGGAAGAAGCTTAATCTTGTAAGCACTCAGCTCAACAAACTTCATGAGCAAAGGTTGCTGAAGCGCCAAGAGGAGCAACTTGAAGAAGGCGGGAGACAGTTCGTATATAGTAGTTTATTTTGAGGAGAGTGATCTCCTTTTAATAACAAGGGACTTCAAAAGTTGGATTGAAATCGAAGGATTCAATCTTATTTTATATCAACGACTTCAATTCAATATTTGAAAACGATGGGGAGGTGATTAGTGTGGGAATGGCACCAAAGTTGATCTACAGATTTGCTGTACCGCCGGCGGTGTTTTTGATGATTTTAGTGCTGTTAATTCTTCCATTGGGGAAGTCGGCGTATAATTCATTCTTTGGCAATAAGGTAACTGTTGAGTACAAGGCTAAAGTAGTTTCTATCGACGGGGACAAGGCTACGATTGCATGGAAAGAGGATAAGATAGTTGTTCTTTCCCAAGGAGATACATACGTGGCGCAAAAACAGGTAATCGATTTGAACAAGTACAAAAATATAAAGATCGGTGATACGTTCACTGTCGCGGTCACTGAGCCAGGATTACTGAGAAAGAGTATAGCCGAGGAGCTGCGCACCGTTGAAGTTAAGAAGTACAATATAAACTTCATCAAGTCAACGTGGCGAAAATTATTCGGTTAGGGAGGTCATGGGAAGATGTTAGACAAAAAAGAAGCCCGCAAATTCCCTTGTCGGGAACCTACAGGCGTGTAGCACTAAGCCAAACCTAGTGCCTGCCGAAAAACTTGAGCTGGTTTTTA
The DNA here is from genome assembly GCF_041640265.1 of Cohnella sp. Classification (GTDB taxonomy): domain Bacteria; phylum Bacillota; class Bacilli; order Paenibacillales; family Paenibacillaceae; genus Cohnella. The sequence continues at coordinate 15,084 of NZ_JBEQAP010000041.1, read as the reverse complement.
TTCTACCACTAGGATTGGTTCCTTACAAGAACAAAAATAACTTCAAGGGACTGATGAAAGTATGCTTATCTGTCGAAAATCTATTCGCCGTAAAGACGGCACTGTAGTCACTGCAGCACAGTTAGGTTTGAAGGCAATTTGTTTTGAAGTAACTGACGAGCAGCACCAAGCCTATCTCGACAAAAAGAAAAAAGAGAAGGCTGACTAAGTGGGTTAATTGTAGAGTTTCGATTGAAGCGGTTCTGTGGCAGGGGAGTCGCTAATTATAAAATTAAGGAGGTTGTTACAATGGCTAAGAATACAGGAAACGGTTATCGTAAGGGAGCAGTTAATGATCGTTCTCAATTCCAAACTCCAAATGGGAATTGGGCAAAGCGTGATGCTGACACAGGGCGTATCATGGATCAAAAGACATCCGGTGGTACATTTAAGGGTGTTCGTAAAGAGAAGTAATTGTAATGAGGATAAACCGTCAGAAGTAGTTCGATCTGACGGTTTTTATTTCTTTGACAAAGTAAGAGAGTTCGCGTTCTTATCTCAATCATCGCTCAGATAGAGCAATCACAATAGGTGAATCACATATCTCCAATTACTTATGTAAATCATTCCGATTAAGTATAAGGATTGTAACACTTATCCGTAGGAGAAGTTAAGCGATAAGTGCAACCTGTGCAGTGTTTCAGATGAACGGTCCCTTATTGCTAGCAATATCTAATCTTGAAGCAAGAGTGAGTTGTCGGACGAGCGGAGTGATTCGTATAATGGATTCCTGATCTGTCCAAAACATGATTTCCTGTTCGATAAGAGGGTGATCTTATTGAGGGATTCATGTGAGGAAATGATCAATCCATCATTTGAGACAACAACGAGAATACTTATGAACATTCAGGACACCGCTGTAACTGAGACTAAAGGTATCTTCTGTATTTTCAATGGCATCGCCAGCGGCATAAGGACAAGCTCTGAACATACTATTGCAGTTACCAATCCGATGACATATACTCTAACAAGAACAAATGTTCTGCGTGGGGGCCTTAGGACATAAACTTGAAGGTAACGGACTATGGAGTCATCACGAATGGCCTTGTTGAGCATAAAATCGAATCGTTCAGAATTATAAAGAGCAGTATCGCCACTAGAGGCCAATCTTAGCCAAAGAGGAGATCCAAATGATCACCTCAGTCGAAGTCGAATCTTACCGTCAGGAGGTAGAGACCTCCTTGGAGGTATTTGATCCCTTTGAGCATTAAGAAATTCGAGGCATAGTCACAAGGAGTGGTCAGTAGTTGAGTCGTTTTCGGGTTGGGGAGTAGGAATGGTTCAAGTTCAGTGAAGTTATGAAAGCAAGATAAGTCGTGAAAATCGACTAAATTTACTTTTCAAGGGTTCACTTTTTACAATCCCTATATCACCAATCTACCTTATGGTAAAGTGCTAAGGCTCTGGGAGGTATGGTATTATAGGAGTTAAGATTTTGTCGAGGAAAGGTGCATTTATAATGAACAGTTTAGAGTTAGTGCAGGAACTGTCTACTCAAATGACCTTATTTGATTCCGACCAACCGACTTCCGTCGGTGTTCTTGATGAAGTAGTAAAGAAGAAATCGGGATCTTATTATACGAAGCCTGAAATTGTTGATTTAATACTTGATTTGGTTGGTTACACTGCCAATTCTCCCTTGTATGAGAAGTCCTTACTTGAGCCTTCAACTGGGCAAGGTGCATTTCTAATTCCGGCTATTGAGCGCCTTTTGGATTCAGTAGTTACTCACCTCGGGCATCAGTTTTTTCATGATGAGGATAAGTCGTATAGCGTACTGCAAAATTCTATACGTTCAATTGAAGTTAATAATGACAAGCATGAGGATTTGTATAAATCCATTACCGCAGTACTCCTTCAGAGAGGGGTATCTGCCCAATTAAGTCAACGTTTGCTCGACATATGGCTTGTTCAAACGGATTTTCTATTTTGGAATCAGCCTGTTGAGAAGCACTTCGACTTTATTGTTGGCAACCCACCGTACATTCGTATCGAAAACATAGATGAAAAGGTCGCGAAAAAATACAGATCTACATATAAGACATTATTTGATCGAGCAGATATCTACGTTGCCTTTATTGAACACAGCCTTGAGATGTTAAATAAGGATGGACGTCTTAGTTTCATCTGCACCGACCGATTTACGAAGAATCGATACGGTAAGGATATTCGCAAATTAGTCAGTGAGAAGTATCACGTCCTGCACTTTCTTGATATTCATAACTCACAGCCATTTATTGATGAAGTCTCCGCTTACCCTTGTATATTTACATTCCGTAATGCTCCAAGGGGAGAGGCTCGAACACTTAAAATGGATGAAGTATCTGAGCAGTACCTGGAATTGGCTAGGAATTATCTTATTAATGGTCAGGATATTCAAAATGATACTGTTGAAACGCACACAATTAAGGACTGGTTCCAAGGAAGTGACCCTTGGGTTCTTAACGGGAAGCTAGCTCAAGCATTACTTAAAAAGGTGGAGGCAAACCATCCATTAATATCTGATGCACCGCATAATATAGCAATTGGTATTGGTGTTGCTACAGGTGCCACGGCTATTTACGTAATTAAACCTGAAGATGTAGATATCGAGCCTGAAGTGCTTTTACCAATTGTGACTAAGGATGATATCACTCAGGGGTATATTTCTTGGGGTGGACATTATGTGATCAATCCTTATAATGACGATGGAACACTTGTTGATTTGGAAAAGTTCCCGAAGTTAAATGCATACTTAATGCGTCACGAAGAACTGCTTCGATCCCGGAGTACAGCTAAGAACAATCCAAACAAGTGGTATAAAACAATTGATCGAATTTTCCCTGATCGTCTTAAGGAACCGAAGCTGTTGATTCCCGACATCAAGCTTAAAAATCTAATTGTATTAGATGAAGGCAACTTTTACCCTGAACACAGTTTGTATTATATTACTGCAGGGACTTGGGATATCAAGGCATTACAGGCATTAATGCTAAGCTCAATCATCAAGTTTTTTATTTGGTCTTATGCAACAAAGATGCGCGGCGACTATCTTCGATATCAAGCTCAATATTTGCGTAAAATTCGACTTCCTGTGGGAATAACAAAAGAGGATTGTGCAGAGTTAAAGCGAATGTATGAATTGGAAGATTATGATGCAATTGATCAGATTGTATCACGTCTTTACAATTTGTCTGCTGACGAGCTTCGAACAATTCAAGAACTCGTCCAGTAAGTGAAATGAGGCGAGTTTGAAGTAATGTGGATGCCAACAGACGACGAAATTACAGCTATGACAAAGGTTGCCTTAGAAACGTTTTGGGGTCTACGTCATCAAGGGGATAGTGCAGTAAGAGGCGGTAAAACAATGGATGGTTTTGCCGAAATGATTAGAGATGTTCTGAATCGCTGTGGTGTTACAGATTCGGAGATAATCATGGGTAGAAATGCAAAGCTCCCAAGCTTCTACAGGTTATCAAAGGATTGGGACATGATTGTTATTCAGAACCGACCTGACGGATCAAGACGTTTGCTTTGTGTGATGGAATTCAAGTCCATGAAGGGATCTGTCGGAAAGAACCTTAACAATCGTGTGGAAGAAGCTGTCGGAAGTGGTACTGATCTTTGGAAAGCTTTCGAAAATGGCGCCTTTGGTGTGACTCGCCCATTCCTCGGGTATATCTATGTGCTGTCAGAAGACCCTGAACTTGTCGGTGGAATGGTTCGGAGTGGGGTTCTATTCCCCCCACTAGAAGCTTTCGTTAAGTTTGAGCGGACGGGACTACCTGCAAATTATGAAGAACGAGCTGAGATTTTCATGAAGCATATGGTACAAGAGCAGCTATATGACAAATGTGCTTTCTTAATTGCAGACCCACTTAATATAGGCGCATATAGGCAACCAAATCGTGACCTTACAATTGAGTTATTGATTAAAGCAATGGTAGGCCATGTTCAAGCACACTTATAGATAAATCTTAAGCTAACGACACTTCTACAGAGTGTCGTTTTTTTGTGTGCGGCGGGCAGTCGCAACTTTATCGAGAAATCGCTACGTAACAGATCACGAAAGGAAGCGGTGGCGTTACCGAGGTAAAGACGAGGTGAGCCGGAAGGATGCTATTTCACGGGTGAAAGTGAAAGATCCGCCCTACAGTGCGGATACGATTATACAAGCCTAATCCAGGGCGGCAACCGTGAGGGGGCTAGGGCTGACTGAAAGTGAATATATCGGTGCCAAAGAGCCATAGAGTTAGAAGTGAGGGCCACTTCGTTAATCATTGAGAGCCACGTTGTTTTAATGCCAAGAAAAGCAAGTCCCCCTTCCGTCCCCTCTCGGGGGAAACGCAGGGAGCACGCCCCCTGCACCCAGTCACTCGCAGTGGCAGGTCCAGTCCAGCTGTCTTTAATCATCAGAAAATCCCCCCAAAGAATTGTGGTGACCTCGTTGTTAGAATTTCAAGTAGAGTAGACACGGTTTACGTGGAGTGGCGGGCATGATAGGCTCTACAGCCTCTGCGAAGCCCGTGGCTTCGCCCTTCGCAATGAATCATGCCCGCAGAGGCTTGATGTCAACCGTGTCGTCATTTTCCAGCTACTGACGAATTTTTGGGGAATCGCAGTTGATCAAAATGGGGAATTTATCGTGATTAAATATATCCAGCAAGGCTTTGCAAGCCATAGCAGAGTTGTGAGGACGAGAGTAAATCAGACAAGGCTGAAATGAACGCTTCGATAGCTTGACTGGCTTACTATGTACGGATCATAGAATTGTCGAATGCGGTGGTTCTTCCGACTAATCACAGTGGCTCTATTTCAATAACAAAGTGGCTCTCACTCATTCAAAGTGTGGTTCTGTCACGCCGAAATAATAAGAAGTAGATGCGGAAAATCGAGAGACCCAAAAGCGGACGAGCAGTGTCCATTGTAAAATAAAAGTACCCCGAAGATCGTGATAGGAATGAAATTAGGATGATTGGCAGAGTTTAAAAGCAAACTTGAGATGTAATAAGATGAAAGAGCCGCAGATAGGCATTCTAAACTGTGATTCTTTCTTCACTCCATTTTTGGGGGAGGAAAGTATAACAATTAAATCAGGATTTGCAATTAATATTTTATTTAAACATTGTTTTCCTAAAAAAATACTGACTAAAAATGTAGGATAATGTAAGTTGATGTTATAGGGTTTTTTAGGGGGATATATGAGTATGTCACATACACAAATGTCAATACCAATGAAACTAGAACAAGATGTGGAAAATGCAGTAAATTTTCTCGTAAGTGTACTACATGTTCAACTTCATGAATCAGAAACCCACGATGCTCTTGTTGTCACTGGTTGGAACAATGATAACGATACTAGAAGAGCAATTGCAGTATATTTAGTTGGACTATGTGAAAGTGCGATTGATTCTGCATTAAATATTAGGGCTGTTTTAACAGATGATGGTGCCGAAGGAGCCTTCGATATTTATGCTGGAGTGTGTGGAATTGTGAAAGAAGGTAATAATGAACTAACTACCGATCAAAAAGAAGATGAAAGAAATCCGTGGATCGCTGAAGGATTATGGCATTTATGCATGCTGGCTGCAAGTCGGAAACAAGATATTCACCCTCTGGGAACTATTATTTCTGTTGGACCTGCTCATGTAAGAGCAAAAGATCATGGCCTAGACGGTCTTGCAATATATATGGCAAGTGAAGATACACTTGGCTTGACTATTATTGAATCTAAAGCCTATAAACTAGACCCAAATAGAGCAATAAGTAAAGCTGTTAAGTTTTTTAAGGAAATAGATGAAAATATACATGCAGCAAGGATTAAACATAGTGTATCTATGATGCGAAGTGCATTAAGTAGTGATTTACAAGGGTTAGTATCAGGGAGTTTTTGGAAATCAGTTAGAACGTACGTTCCAAACCCTCACTATGATATTGCTGAAAGTATAGATTGGACCAATAAGAGACCCTCGTTTGAAAAATTGAATACTGTCTCTAAAAAAAACATATTAGTAATGCCTCACATAATAAGTGATTTCGACAAGTTTTTTGATGAGATTTCGGATAACATGCGTGATTATGCAAGGGGGTTTGCAATTAATGTATGATAATTATGCAAGACAAATAATCGAGATGATTCCTCCTTTTCCTGAACTTAATAAAGATGAGTGTAGGAGAGTCCTTTCTAGAGCTTATTTTCATATATTAAAGTCCAATATAGATGCTAATAACGATGAATCTAGTAATGATGACAAGTTATTCATTAGAGATTATCTCCGAAGGTTAGCTGATACTCTAGAAAGTGTAGCGATATTTGATAGTCTAAATGGGTTAAATATTTCTCGTGATGTAGAGAATGCTTGCGCATTTGTTGCTGCTGAGGCACTAGCTCTATTAAACGAAATACCATCAGACGATAACTATGTTGATCAAACTTTAGAGGAAGAAGAAGGGAGTCCAGAGCTAGATGACCAACTGTTTATAGATTCGAATTATATACTAATTGAAGCAGCCTTGTTGTATATGATCGGTGGTTACGATATTAATTCTGTAGCCATTGCTAAAAGAATTTCAATAAGTTTTGACTTGAATTTTGATGGTTTTCAGCAGATAAAATCTTTATATTCAGCTAAATTACTTTATTTAATTAAGTCTCTAACTTTAGGGGACCTGAGATATGAAGAGGAAGTGGTTATTACAATACCACCCTTACCTTCTTATAATAAAGAAATGTTGGTTGGTAATATAAGAGAGATGTACGATGAACTTAGAATTCAGTTTTATCAACGTTTGGAGATTGCACTAACTTCGTATATGGAGTGGCTCAGAGGTTCTGATGATGAAGGCCTACAAAAATCAAAGCAAATTCTCAATAAAATTAGAGATGTTTCAATACTGAAGAAAAAAGAGAATAGTGTTGGGTTCACTAAGTTTTCTGATATTTACCATTTGAGCAACTTACTACTTAAAGTGATTGATCGTACATTCGAACGTTCTGTTGTACATGCTACCCCAGAACCAATTGGAGCAAGTACCTCTTACTTAAATAGTTTTAAAAAATATTTACGTAACCGTGCAGGTGGTACAGCACGGATGAAGGGGCGTCCTTTTTTATGGCCTTCATCAATAGAATATATAAAAGACTGTCTTCCAGGTCCCTACAAGGATGCAGTAATTTCAATGCCTACAGGAAGCGGAAAAAGCTTTGTTGCAGAGTTAGCTATTAGTCATTCTCTATGTAGAGGATGGGTTTTATACATTGCGCCTACGAATTCCCTTGCTTATCAAATAAGGAGGGATCTTTCGTCTGCACTTAGCAGTTTTGAGGATGTAAGGATAAGGGCATTTGTTGGCGGAGCAGAGTACACCACTTTAGAAGATACTGAAATTGAAGAAGGCAATTTTGTAGTGGTAATGACACCAGAAAAGTGTGCACTAGCACTAAGATTATATCCAGAAATGTTTGCAAATTGTTCCCTGTGCATATTCGATGAATGTCACCTGTTAAATGACTCTAGTAGAGGGATAACTTCTGATATAATTTTGGCACAATTATTTAATTGCTCAGAGGATATTCGTTTTCTGCTAATGTCAGCGATGGTTAGTAACCCAGAGGAACTAGCTGAGTGGTTAGAGAAATCAAATGGAGGCTCAGCAATTCCTAAACCTATAAAATGGCGCCCATCGAGGACGATGAGAGGTCTTTTACTTGTAGATAGAGACAAGTTAATACCTAACGCTCAAGCAGCAAAACAAAAACTAAATGCTCTACCAAAACGACGTGTGAAACTAAATTTTGAAACACCTCTAGCACTAGTTGTAGGCTTATCAGGACCTTGGACTCTTGATGGGGCGGATGATTACAGAGTCTCATCAATACCAGTGAACTTTAATGCGACGGTAAAGAGAACGAATGTAGGACCAGAATTTGAAAGTTGGAAAAATACATCTTCCAGATTAATATCCGAGTTTTTAGCGAAAAAAGGAATTCCAACAATAAACTTTATATTAACAAGTCGGCATCATGCGTTCAGCAGTGCGAATAAAGTGACAACTGACATAAACACTATTGCTAAGGAAGAGTTGCCAGCCATTGTTAAAGCATGGTTAGGAATAGCAGAATATGAATTAGGTGTAGAGTCAGTTCTAAGGGATTTATTATGCCGCGGTATTTCAGTACATACTAGTTCCATGTTGCACTTAGAACAATCTGCTTCAGAGTGGATGTATGTCAACCAATTCACTAAAATTATGTTTGCAACAGGCACGCTAGCACAGGGATTAAATTTGCCTGCCATTGCTGTAGTGATTGCGGGAACTTCAATGGGTGATCCAAGAGAAAGTGATAATATTGAAGGGGTAACACGTGTCAATGCTTTAATAGCTAATGCTTTTGGTAGAGCGAGTCGTCCAGGATTCTCCAACCAGGGAGTTGCAATTCTTGTTTCAGATGATCCTTATAGTGCAAATATTTCTAATATAGATCCTTCTAGAGCATTAGCAAGGTATGGGGTGCTTGGTGAACCGGATGCATTAGTTGAGGTCCGAAGTCCTATAGAAAAATTCTTAGATAATTATTTAGCTAGCGACGATGTTATTTTGACTTCGACTCCAATAGAATTAACCTTAACTTCATTATTAGCTGAATTTGAGGAATCGGATAATCATGCTGGACATATATTGAGCCGTACATTCGCAGCATATAAATCACGAATAGATTTTAATTCTCAAAATATCGAGAAGATTCGAAGAAAAATAACAAAAATAAAAGAAGAATTTTTAGAACAACCAGATGTTCCAGTATGGATCAATAAAGCAGCAATGAAGTCAGGGGCTGACTTTTATTACGCTTGGAAAATCTGGAACGCATATCAAAGACGTGGGATTATTACCGAAGAAATTTCAGCACAAATGAATGTTATTGACTGGCTCTCTGTTTTTTTTGAAACCATGTCGTATTTACCACCTAAATATATTACTCGGTATTTACCGAGTGATGAACTTGCAACTGGAACAATTCTTACTAAAATGCGCGATGTAATAAAGCCCTATGTGGAGATAGAATCTTCGGAATGGGATATTCCTGAAAACTGGAGTTTCCTATGGCAAGAATTAAAAAAGTTAGTTGTGCTTTTTATGGAAGGAGCCAGTTATGCAGAGATTGCGAAGGCATTTTTATCAATACCGCTTGAAACAACAATCAATAACGGTCGAAGTAGTGGGGCTAGTCCAATACCAGCAGTTTTTAAGTTAATTAAAGAAGTTATAGAACCTCTAGCTATTGATGCTGGATGTTTTCTAGCAATCAATGAATTAGGAGTATTTCGCGAAGATAACATATCAGAAAGACTAGAGGCGTTACCATTATGTATAAGGAATGGGTGCGATAATTTAGATGTTCTTTCGTGGTACAGAAATGTTATTAGACAGCGAGTTTGTGCACACGCATTGAATAAAATGTTTCAATCAGGCTTAGAATTTGGAAATAATTCTGAAAGGGATTCGTGGGTAAAATCTAAAAGACGTGAATGGCTATTAGATGAAAGTGATATTCAAGAAGATAGACTGCTGAAGTTCACTAAGACCGTAATTAGATATGGAACTGAAGTTTGAGATATTTTGTTACATAAAATTAGTTTTCGGTTTATTATATCTATAAATCCAATAGAATTGGTCAAAAAAACCACAGGGAAGTGGTTTTTTTGTTGATTTCATACTTCTTTGATTTAATCGTTAGTGCTATATGTTCTTGTCTTTATCTTGAACAAGAACCTATGATCTTTTGTTCGTTCACCTTGGGGCCATTATCTAAAGACTGAAAACCAGCTGCAGACTCTCTTAAATGTTACTTTGCAACTAGCAGCTAAATGGTGCTAATCTGGTGCTAAACCAGTATTGTGATTCCTTCTTTGTTAATCTAAGATACTTAAAGGCGTAGTCAAATAGAAGGAACTGCCGCGATTAAAACACTAAAACAGACCATAAAAACGCACTGTACCCCGCATACGGTGCATACAAAAGTGGTTTGTTTGTTGATTAGGATTGATACAGGGGCTGAAATGCCTTGATATATAAGGGGTTTCAGGGTGATACAGATTCAAGGGAACTGGTGTAACAGTGCACGGTGCTAAACTGCCGTAAAACTGCCGAAAACATCGTGATAAGGCACAGTAAAACAAACAAATAGAACAGAAAGAGATTGTTGAAACCTTGATTCTACACGATACAAAGCGACTATAGCAGAAAGCGCAATAACGGGGTCACCTCCCGCATTCGGTACATTTTTGATCGTATAGCGGAACTCATTAATGGGGACATTCTGGGGACAAACGGGGACGGAAGGGACTCGACGTTGCCCGAAAAAATCAGATTGACATTATGAAAAAGCCCGCTGTATCAGCATATTTCGGATTTGAACCTACCAAATCGATTTTCGAACTATGCGAAGGATGAGCGCCAGCAGCGGAAAGAAGCCGATTTTACGCTTCCGTGTAATCTTTTTCATTTTTCTTCGTCCTTTCATTCAATTCGTCGCTTCTCATTCTATTGAACACACGATGTAAGATCACTTTGCCGTTTTTTTCATGCGCCATCTTCCGTTTCTATCGTTTACCTCCACTATACCGAAATATATCAATCCCTCAACAGGAGTTTGGCTGGGCTCTTAACCTGACAACATTGGGGGGAATCCGGGTGCCTGTTGGTACGTTGACGGTTTGATTCGCATTGGCTTCTTGATCATGAAAAGGAGTTTGGAGCGGATGCAGCGAATTTTTCTGTTGATGCATTACTACTTCAAAACCGCGCGAACAGGAAGGGCCCACAATGAATTACGACTTTTTGAATTTATCGTCGATCGAGTTCGAACGGCTGTGCCATGATCTTTTGGAGCCGGAGCTGGGCTTTCCGCTGGAGCTGTTTTCCGACGGGGCGGACGGCGGGATCGACTTGAGACGGGAAGAGAACGGCCAGTTGACTGTCGTTCAGTGCAAGCGTTATGCGGATTTCGACAAGCTGATTGCATCTCTCCGGAAAGAAACAGGCAAGGTGAACCGGCTGGGCGTGAACCGCTATTTGGTCGCGACTGCCGTCCCGATAACCGTGCAGCGGAAGGAGAAGATCCGAGCCTTGTTCGCTCCTTATCTTCGAACGGTCGGCGATATTTACGGCAGAGACGAGCTCAACGCGCTGCTGCGGAAATATCCGGCAGTGGAGAAGGCGCATCCCAAGCTGTGGTTTACAAGCGCTGCGGTGCTGGAGTCCATCATGAACCGCGGTCAACATAACAAGACGGCATTCCTGCTTGACCAGATCCGGCAAGAGCAGCAGTTGCTCGTCGTGAGCCCCTATTACGAGGAAGCGGTTCGCAAGCTCGAATTCGAAAATCTAGTCGTGCTGTCCGGCGCTCCGGGCATTGGCAAAAGCACGTTGGCCAGGCTGCTGTGCAGCCACTATATTCTTCAAGGGTTCGAGCCGATCTCCATTCTTAAAGATGTTGAGGAGGGGTATGACGAGTACATGGAAGGAAAGCGGCAGGTCATCCTTTTCGACGACTTCCTGGGCTCCAACTTCTACAAGCGCCTGCTGACGAAAAATGAAGAGGAAAGACTCGTGCGTTTTATCGATAAAATAACGGGAAATCCGGACAAGAAGCTGATCATGACGACGCGCGAATACGTGTTCAGGCAGGCTGAGAACAGCTCGGAGGCGATCAAGCTGGCCGATCTGAATATCTCGAAATGTCTCATGAATATGGAGCGGGTCAGCTTCGAATATAAGTCGCAGTTGCTGTACAACCATCTGTTTTTCTCCGCGCTTCCCAGCGAATATCTCGTTCGTCTGGTGGATGGGGAAAGCTACCTGGAGGTGATCGAGCATGACAATTTCAACCCGCGGACGATCCGACTGAACACGGACTTTAGGAAAATCAAGCATATCGCGGCTGAGCGGTACATGGAGCATTTCGTTGCGGCGTTAAAAAATCCGCAGACGGTGTGGGAGCACGCTTTCGACGTTGAAATCTCGTCTTACGGGAAATATGTGCTTTATTTGCTGCTGATCGCCGATCATCCGGTGACGCTCGATGAGATGGAGCTTGCATTGGAAAGCTTGCTGGCCGCATCCGGAGAATTGAAAGAGGCGGAGTTCAGCGTTCGTTATCGCAAAGCGTTAATCGAGCTTACCGACACCTTCATTCAGGTCAGACAGTGGTACGAATCGGAAGCTCCGCTCATGATCCGGTTCGATAATCCATCGGTTCAGGATTTTCTGATCCACAGGCTGTTAAGCGACCGAAGAATGATTCGCTTGCTCGTCCGAAGCGCAGTTTACTTCGAGTCACTGTTCTATTTCGACAATCAGCTGTTTGCCGAAGGGCCGTTCAAAGCAGATGCCGAGCTTCGCAGCTTGTTGGCGGACAAGCTGATTAGCGAATTCGACCGCCTTCGCCTGTTGAAGAATAGCCGACTGAACAGCACCAATGTGATCGGGACTGCGTACTTTATGCTCGAGCATCGCGACAATGCGGAGCTGTGCGAGGTGCTGGCTCAGCAAATTCAGCGTTACCCGGCGGAGTATTCCATTAAGGGACATGGATACGTTCAAGTGGCTCACGACCTAGTTGGGAGAGCGGATGTCGATGCAGATCGGGTGCTGCGTCACGTGTTTCAAGGGATTGCGGACATTCCGGATATTATATTGTTCCTTGAGCTGGAAAGGGCCGTTCCGCCCGAGTTCGAGCGGTTTGCGAAGGGGATGACCGAGTCGCATCGGGAGTTTCTGCAAAAGTTGATCGATCAAGATGTGGCGAATGAGCTATATGAACCTGTCGTGAAGTCACTACCTAACACTGAAGGGGATTTGAGACGGATTGAGCGCAGGTTAGGCATTCCAACGCGCGAATACCGGGAGGACCTAGTCGGAGTGTACATCCAGCACGAGCTGGCGGAAGGACGCGGGCAAGATGTCCGGCTCGATGAATTCGGGGATGTTGGCATAGTGGAGATCATTCGGGGCGCTTTCTACCATTCGCTTTATCAAGGGCAGTTTGAGGATTTTCTCCTTTGGGAGCAGTATGTTCCGGAGGTATTCGGGCAATTTTTGGTCTCCTACCGTGAGGAAATTAAGGAGCATTATCTTTCGCTGGTCAAGGCGGCGGCATTCGACGTTGAAGAAGCGGTGAGCTTCGCGGCGAGATTGGGGCTGGATGAGGGCGAGATCGCGCCGTTTGTGGTCCGCAAGAAAGCGCCTTTGCGGTCGCTCGCGGAAGAGCTGGATTTGCCCGGGAGTGACGTCGACCATGGCGCCAATTTTCTGCTTGATTTGTATCCAGGGCATTGGAACGTACAGACGGAGCGAACGAAGAAAAAAACGAGAGCGATGTTCCAGTCTCTGGTTCGCAGGGATTAGGTTGAGGCCTTCTTGGGTGTTTCCTTAGGTGGTTGGGTCGGCGACGCCTCCGACATTTTGCCTCGCTTGCAATCCGCAAGTATCGTCCCCGACGTCATCGTGGTCGACCCCCCCGAGCTGCGATCCCGCGATGATCGCCACGATGCTGGAACTGCGGCCTGCGCGCATCGTCTACGTCTCGTGCAACCCCTCCACGCTGGCGTACGACCTGCGTAAGCTCGTGGACGGAGGCTACCTGTCGAGGTGCAGCCGGTCGATATGTTCCCGCATACGAATCATTTGAATTTATAATTGCTGGGGACATTTTGGGGACAAACAGGGACGGAATGAATCCAGATTAACCCGAATTGATCGGACAGGCTCAAAGAAAAAGCCCGCTGTATCAACATTCTCCGGACTCAAACCTAATTAAATAGACACGCTAACCCAGCTTGAGGGGCTGGCGGTAGCAATACCGTGGAGGTTCGAGTCCTCTCGACCGCACCATAACAGGAAAAAATGCAATTCGGATACGTTAAAGAAACGGAACCACTTTCTACTCAGAACACAATTCTGAATGGGGAGTGGTTTTTTTGTTGCTTAAATTTGCGATTGAGGAAAGTGAGATCATTGAACCTAAAAACAATCCGATCAAGGGAATGGCGTTTGTCAAAGAGGGTATTCCAATACAGACCTTTAGTGTCGTATGCGAAGGATGCAGCCAGTGAACTGGCGGCTGAAGACTATGAGACAAGGGTTGGAGTTGTAGTATCAACTACATGATAAAAATTATTTACTTCTTGATGTTTTGAATTAGATTGCTGAATTCAAAATGTGCTATAATGAATTCAAAAGATCATTTAAAAGTAGAGGAGCCGTGCGTCAACACGACTCCCCACAACAGCCGCTTTTAAGGGCGGTAGGCTTAATAGTTGGGTTAAAGAAATAGACCGTTAACCTTTGGGCGAGGGCGGTCTATTTCTTTTGGTTAAGCGCTACGACGATTGCAACAACCAGTGTCAGAAGTGCGATAATTAGCATACTGAAACCGATCATCAACGTCAAAGCGTCCTTAACCTCCATGGCATCACCTCCCTTTCTGGGAGATTAGCCGACCACCCTCAAAGCCTATACTGTTGTAAGTCTAATTGTACCATATTTTGTTGATAGAGCGGCGTTAATGTCGCTCGTTGCTGACCGCCTTTAGTAATATTGACGCACTATCTAGATAAGATGATGTAGCGGATATTACCAGCATTTTAGGAATCATGGTCCATTTGGGGTGTCATTTGTACTGTTTGTATGATTCAAAACCAAATCAATAATTGGAATCGTACTAAACCAGCTGAAATCCCTTGATATACGAGATTTTGTTTATTTACGAAATATGGATCATACATCCGGCAAGCACTGTCATTGCCATGAAGAAAAGCGTTCAATATAATGAACTTTAACGCAATGCCGAGAAGTCCCCGGCCTCTAAACTACCTTACTCACGTAGTGAGCGTGTAGGTGGGGGATGAATCGGTGTATTAGGATTTGTTGTTTGCAAGTAAATATGCGAACATTCATTCCCCTATTTGTGGTATAATCTGCTTACGGGGGTGATCGCATGAATAAGGCTTACCGGTTCCGCATCTATCCGACAGCAGCGCAAGAAACTTTGATTCGTAAAACCTT
>NZ_JBEQAP010000040.1:0-51894 GCF_041640265.1 Cohnella sp. | reverse complement strand
TGTTATCGGGTATATTAGTCATTGAGTAGGGCTCCTTCTTGGTGGTGTCGCAATCCCGAGAATACCCTACTTTTTTGTTACCTGAAAAGGCTCCAAATCTTGGTACACAAACAATTTTACGTCATCTGATTTTTCGCA
This sequence comes from Cohnella sp., assembly GCF_041640265.1. Taxonomy (GTDB): domain Bacteria; phylum Bacillota; class Bacilli; order Paenibacillales; family Paenibacillaceae; genus Cohnella. The sequence goes on along the minus strand of NZ_JBEQAP010000040.1, from coordinate 51,756 downwards.
TACATTTACAGAATCCGGGCACAAATCGTATTTTTTGTATGAAATTTCGTATAGAATCGACTGATTCGATGTGTGTGACGCTCATTTTTTATGATTTTCCGCATACATTTTGTGGTCTCCCGCAGATTACCGAAGTTATGAACTGTTAATCGACAGCCTCGAATCTGTACCTAGCGGGTAACCACAGAAGTAGAAAAGCAGCATTAGCAGTTATAAAAGAGGGTGCTGTCCTTGAAGCCATTGGCTTCAAGGACAGCACCCTCACTTCCGATAACATGATTATTCGATTGAACCGAATTTTTATGAGGCCACATCTCTTCGGGTAAACACCAGCCAAGCAGTCAGATTGAAAATGATAAAATGGACGGTAAGCACCATAATGGAGAATGAAAAAGTCATCCCTTCCTGGTACGGACGGCCGCTAAGATGCTGCGACAAATCGATGTTGGCGAACAACATGTATTTGCTCCACGCATAAGGCTGCAAGAGCTCCAGGAAGATGGCACCAGCAAACAAAACAAAGATGGAAAATCCAATAGCCATTGCACTGCTGCGGAATGCAGAGGAAATCATAAAGGCCATCGTAACGAAAATAATCGTGGATACACCGTTGAGCAAATACGTTTGCCAAAGGTTGGCGACCATGTTCCTCTCGACAATATGACCCTCAGCATCAACGTTCACTAGGGGCAAGTCCATAAACCCAAACGTATATAGCAATCCGTATAGTGCTGATTGATATTGTGATACGGTTCAGAGAATTTTGGGGTAAGCAATTAAGTCAAGATTTATCTGCTACTAAAAAAGTAAGCCCGCCAAATTGCAGCGGGCTTGTTATTAAAGTATTTTCATTCATAGGAGTACAGTGCCATATAAGCACCTGCTGGATCTTGGATAACGTTAGGGAACCCCTGTCAATATCAAAAAAGGAGTCGTCACCTCAGAGGGACGACTCCTTATTCATTCTATTCTTGTCCAATCTCCGTATAAATTTGGAACGTCACGCCGAATTTGTCCGTGACATCGCCGAATCCAGGGCTGAATGGTTCTTCTTTAAACGGCATATTGACTTGGCCGTCTTGCCGCAAGGCTTCATAAATTTTTCTGGAATGCTCGACATCATTCGTTGTGATACAAATGGTTACCCGTTTCCCGTTCCCAAGCGGCGAACCGATTGGCGTATCCGACAACATGAGCTCCGTGTCACCGACTTTTAACTTGGCGTGCGCCACATGACGCTTCAATTCGTCAGTGAATGTATTGGGCATGTCTGGCATTTCACCGTAAGTAATCATGGAGAGGATTTCTGCACCGATAACATCTACGTAGAACTGAATGGCTTCCTTCGCGCGTCCCTCTAAAGTGATATAAGGGGTAAGCTTAACCGACATTGATTGTTCCTCCTCGAATTGGGACCGATTTATTTTTGACTCATAGATATAGACGATCCAGCCGCCGTAAATTCATCGGTCTGTCGCAGCATTAGGATTGGCGCGCTATCCGTTTTAAGTAAAAGACGCCCGAGCGGGCGCCTTTGGCTCAGGCTTGTTCCGTATAGCGCTTGAAATTGTCCATAATGGCTTGCCAGCCCGCCTGTTGGAAGTCAACGGGGTGGATGCTTTCGGCGTCGAAAGTTTCCACGACCTTGGTCTCGTTGCCCTGACTCACGAAGATGATTTTGACCTTCCTCCCGTCCTCCATGGTGTACGAAATCTCCTCATGCAGTTTCACCGTGTCGTAAACGCCGCCAAAATCAAACCCCATACTGCCGTCCTTCGCTTCCATCCTGGTAAGGAATTTGCCGCCCACCCGCAGATCATTCTCCGCTTTTGGTGCGTGCCACTCCTCCGAAGCTTGATTCCAATTCATAATGTGAACCGGCTCGGTCCAACATTTCCATACCTTCTCGATTGGGGCTTGAACGATTGCCTCTACGGTTACTTTCGTTGTTTGATTTGTTTCCATGTTGATGGACACCTCTCTCATGATTTTCGTCTTTTTTTTGTTTCTCACTTATTAAGACGAAAGACACATGAGAAATTCATCGGTGTAATCGCGCAGGAAGCCCGAATCGGGAAAATAATTTTGTGTTGATGTAATTTTGGACGTGGTAGATCTGTCCATCTCGTACTTCGATCATGTGGATGCCCCAAGGAATTAAAGTATCATCCTCACCGCTTGGCACGTACTGCGCGAATGCAGGATACCCGCCATTAGCCGTTACCGGCACGAAACGGGACCCCTCACAATGCCAACGCGTAAGCGAGAAGAACTTGGACAGATTCTCCTTGCCGCGTATCCACATAGCGAATGGCGGCATCGACATACGTCCTTCCTCATGGAACAACGCGACCAGTGCGTCGAGATCGAATTGTTCGAAAGCTTCCACATACCGTGCTAACAGCTCCCGGTCCGGTTCAACACCGATCATCGAGAATTCGTCAGAACGAAGCTTCTCACGATCCAGTGTTTCTCTTGCCCTCTGCAGGGCGCTATTCACTGCTGCTGGCGACATGTCTAACGTCTCTGCAATCTGCTTGGAAGGCCATTCAAATACATCCTTCAGAATAAGCACCGCACGTTGACGGGGAGGCAAGGATTGCAGAAGCGTAATGAAACAGATCTGAAGCGTATCCCTGCGGACAATAATATCCTCCGGATTCTCCGAGAAATCCGGGGCTGGCCAGACCCAAGAAGAGTCCGGCAGCATTTCGCGGGGTTCGACGATGGATGCCGCCGGGTCGAAGTGATCAACGGGACGTATGCGGCGTTTGGCTTGTCTTAGCTTATCCAGGCATAGGTTGGATGCGATCCGATAGACCCATGTTCTGAAGGAGGAATCCTGCCTGAATGCTTTCAAACTCCGCCACACACGAATATAAGTTTCTTGAACGGCATCGTCTGCGTCGTCGATGGACCCTAGCATTCTATAACAAAAGGAAGTTAACTCCGGCTTGATGTTCTCGAATAACTGAAGCTCTACTGCAGTCTCATTCATTTTGGCCTCCTGCCTGTGCATCGTCCGAAGATCAATATTTTTTATTTTTGAAATATTAAACTCATCCACTCTATATTTTATATCACCTTCTCTTACTACAACAATATTTGTTACGCTATCTCTCACTAATGGACATCTATTGCTGTGTTTCATTGCCTCAATGCCTGCAATCAAACCTCAACAACAAATTTGGGTATTTAAGAGTGATTTGCACCCCTCCTATCAAGGGCTATAAAATGGCTCCCCGTGATGGGGAGTCATTTTCGTTTGCTATCTAATCGAGCTAGATCTGATTCCGTCCCTGTAACGGGATTTGTTATTCCAAAAAAGTCACAAAACCCATACTTCATGTAATCAGAGCAAAAGACGGCAGCAACCGGGATATGGAATACTTGTTGTACAAACAAATCGGAAGGAGGCTCGCCCTCGATGAAATCAGAGCCGTCAATACAACTCAGAAATAATCGGAATCTATGGACCAGGCTGCTCCGTCAGAAAGAACTTCAGCTGATGGTCCTTCCGGGAATTGCCCTTCTGATTCTATTTAAGATTGTTCCGATATACGGATTGCAGCTTGCCTTCAAGGAACTGTCGGTCACGAGCGGAATATGGCAAAGTCCCTGGGTAGGCCTTCAGCATTTCCGAGATTTCCTCGACTCACCTACGTTCACGAATGTTATGTACAACACGATTATGATCAGCTTCATGAAGATCGTACTGTTGACGCCGCTTCCGATTCTATTTGCCCTGCTGATGAATGAAATTCGATCTGCCCGATTGAAAACGGTGTTTCAGGGCATCTCCTATCTCCCTCATTTTCTTTCCTGGGTCATCGTCGGCGGATTAGTATTAACGATTCTGGGAAAAGACGACGGAACCTTGAACCAATTTTTAATGAGGTCAGGGTTAATAGAGGAACCGGTCTTCTTTATGGGAACAAATGAATATTTCTGGCCGATCCTGCTGATTACGGAAAATTGGAAAGAGATGGGCTGGGGGGCAATCATTTATTTGGCGGCCATTGCGGGGATCGACCCGGAAATCTATGAGGCTTCCAAGATCGATGGAGCAAGCCGATTCAAGCAAATCATCTATATTACTCTGCCTTCCATCATGACGACAATCATCATTCTGTTGATCCTTCGGGTTGGTTACGTGCTTGATGCCGGATTTGACCAAATTCTTGTGCTTCGAAACCCCGTTATTCAAGAGGTATCCAATATTATCGATATCCACGTCCTGGAGACTGGACTGCAAGAAGGAAGATACGGATATGCAACGGCAATTGGACTGTTCAAAAGCGTAATCGGATTCGCGATGGTTTGGGGATGCAATCGGATCGCCCGGAAATTCAATATGGGAATTTGGTAGGAGGGCTTAGGTTGAAAAAGTCATTTGGCGAACGATCGTTTGATGTATTCAATATAACCCTGATGATCTTGCTAAGCCTGACAACGTTATATCCTTTCATCAATACGGCTGCTATATCTTTCAGCGATGGATTGGACGCGCAGCGCGGGGGTATTTTCCTTTGGCCCAGAGTATTTTCCCTAAGCAGCTACGAGGTTGTGTTCAATGATGAGACAATCATTCAAGCTTATATGATAACTCTGGCCAGAACGGGCCTTGGACTAATAGCGACGGTTTTTTGTTCCGGAATATTTGCATACGGATTGTCGAAGAAAAACCTGATTGGACGAAACGGTTATTTGCTCATTTGCGTCTTTTCTATGATCTTCTATGGCGGGTTAATACCGACTTATTTGCTCTATAAGGAGCTTGGGCTCATTAGCCATTTCTTGGTATACATCATCCCCGGAATGATCAACGTCTGGTACATGATCCTTATGAAGACATTCTTCGAGCAATTGCCCAAGGAGCTGGAAGAGTCGGCGATCATTGATGGAAGCGGATACTTCAGCACGTTTTACCGCATTATTATTCCTGTATCGATGCCGATCATAGCGACGATTTGCATATTCGTGGGCGTGGATCAATGGAACTCCTGGTTCGACGCTTATATATTCAACAATAAGCAAAGTCTGCAGCCGATTCAAACCTATCTTTTCAAAATTATCGCTTTATCGCAGACGCCTGAAACGAGTGCGATTCAATCGCAATTAATGAACCGCTTAAAGGTTAACCAAATGACAATAAAGTCCGCGGCGGTCATGATTACCGCAGTTCCGATTTCACTTATCTACCTTATGTTTCAGAAGTACTTTACGAAAGGCCTGATGGTAGGTGCCGTCAAAGGCTAAGAAGCAATATTATTGTTTGTAAATCTTTGGTGATATCAGAGAGATTGCAAACATTAGTATAATAACGATAGGCGAGGTGCTATTATCATGAGTTGGGTCAAAAAAAGTCCAAAGTTTTTAATTATTCTTTCACTCGCAATGGCGGTGTCGGCATGCTCTGGCTCGAATTCAAGTTCGCCAAGCGGGGCGGCAAGCAACTCGTCCGAGAATTCGGCTCCATCTGAGAGCGGGAACGAAGTCGTAACGGTTCAGGCTTCCTGGATGTACGAGTGGTGGAAACCGAAAGAGTGGGGCATTGAGCCGGTAACGAAGAAATTAACGGAGAAAACGGGTGTTCAATTCCAATTTAACGGCATTTCCGGTGACGGGAACGAAAAGGCAAGCGTAATGCTGCTAGCAAAGGATTATCCCGAAGTCATGTGGATGGATAGAGGGCCTATTCTGGACAAGTACATTGCCGCCGGCGCATTATATTCGATCGATGAGCTCGCAGAGAAGTATGGATTCACTGAAATACTGAACAGTTATATCCCTCAGAGCGCGATCAACGCTTTGAAGAAGCCTGACGGCCATCTGTATGGCATACCTAACTGGTTTAATGAGAAGGGTGAATTCGCAGTCGGCGGCGCATTTAACATCCGCAACGACATTTACAGCCAACTCGGCTCTCCCGAGATCAAGACGATTGACGAATTCACGGATTTCTTGAGAAAAGTGAAAGAAAGCAAGCTGACGTATGATGGGAAAGCGATGTACCCCATCGGATTCCAAGGCATTACAGGAAACGTAGAGCGGCTTGCCAATCTATGGGGAAGCCAAAATATGAGCGGCCGTTATTACGATGAAAAAGAAGGTAAAGTGAAGTTCTACCTGAGGAATGAAACGGCGCTAAGCGCATTGAAATGGTTAAATACGTTGTACAAGGAGAAACTGCTCGATCCGGAGAACTTTACTTATAAATCCGAGCAATTCGATGAAGCGGCAGCTAAAGGCAAGTTTGCCATTATATTGGCCAACTTCTGGGATTTGTGGAAAGCAAGCGAGACTCTGAAGTTGTCTAACCCGGACGCCTATTATAAGGCCATTCCTCATCCAGCAGGTACAAGCGGCGTAGAGCCTAACGGAGACGGATACAATACGGCGGGTTGGAACGTTGCCGTCATTACCAAAAATGCGAAAGATCCTGAGAAAATCATGAGATTCTTCAACTATTATTTGAGCCCCGAAGGGCAAATCCTATCCTTCTATGGTATCGAGGGAGAAACGTGGGAGATGGTAGACGGCAATCCGATGCTGAAGCCCGGCGTTTACGATGAAATTAGGAAGGATGCGGAAGGCTACGGCAAGAAAACAGGCGTACGCTACCTGGATTTGAACCAATACCAGAAATACAATTGGGAGCGCGATGTTGAGTCCGAGGATCGCAAAGCGGACCGGGCGATCATCGATTCGGTTAATTTCGACGGCACGCAATTAAGTATATTGACGCTGGACGGCGAATCGAAAGAAGGAATCGCTTATGCGAACATCAATGCAAGCATGGAAAATGAGTTGACGAAAATTATTATGTCCGCTAATGAGAGCGAAGTAGAGTCCAAGTACAACGACCTCATCAAAAGGTTAGAAAAGCAAGGGCTTAATTCGATTGAGGATGCCTGGACGGCCATGTATAAAGAGAAGAATCCGTAAGTTCAACGGTTGAACAACAAATCTGTCCGGATGAATTCACCGGACAGATTTGTTTACATTGACGGCAGGATGTGCAGCGATGAGAAGAAAATATTCCTTGCAAATGAAGATGGTCACCGCTTTCTCGCTCATTATTGCACCTCTTATCGTTTTTTTATATTACATCACGCTGTATTCCATGGATGTCGTTCGGGTTCAGGTTGCGCAGTCCAATCAAAATCTTCTGTTCACCTATACGAAGCAAATGGACCAATCGATCTCCAATATAACAAGTTATCTGTATAAACAAATATTGAATGACACCGATCTTAAAACACTTGGCACATACGAATTCGGAAGCGAGTCCTATGATCTTTCGCAAGTGGCCACAATCAAGAAAATGAATCTGGAGCTGGCAAATCATCCAGTAGCGGGTGCATTATTTGCCTATCACAAGGATTCGGATAAATTTCTTGTCAGCTATCGGGATAGAGCAGTTTTTGAATCCTTAGATCGATTAAAGAAGTACATCGATTTCAATGAGTTCTCCACCCCGTGGATCGTGACCGCGCATGATGCGGATTTCGCGTTAACGAAGATAGTATCCTTTGATTCCAAGGTTTTCATTGGCGCATGGATCCCTCTGCGCAGCTTAACGGAAGTGATTCAGCCATTCCGCTTCGGAATGGAAGGTGACATCTTCCTCGTCTCAAGCGATGGAACGACGCTGACCCCCCACTCGTTGTCCGAAGCTGAATTGACACGATTGCGGCAGGCGCTTCCGGGAAACGTTCAGCCCTACAAAATCGTGGAAGATACCGGCGATGGCGGCGGCCGTCTGACCATGTGGAAGAAGCTCGAGAAAAGCGATCTGCAGCTCGTCATCTCCATCCCGGAGAAAGAGATTCTTCTCCAGCTTCCGTTCTATCAGAAAGCGATCTACATCATTCCGCTCGTGTGTCTCATTATTCTTGGCCTGTTTATCGTCATTATGAGAAAAATGCTGCTCGTGCCGATGAATCATTTGTTATCCGGGATGAGGAAAATGGTTCGCGGCGATCTTCAGGTTCAATTGAAAGAAAACCATTCCAGCGAGTTTTCATTTCTAATCCGGACATTTAATTACATGGTCGAGGAAATACGAGATTTGAAAATTAATATGTATGAGGAGCACATCAAGGTTCAAGAAGCGGAATTCAAGCATTTGCAAGCCCAGATTAACCCGCACTTTTATCTCAATACCTTAAATATTATTTATAATTCTGCCGTTCTTAACGATACGGAAACGGTCAAAACGATTTCTTTGCACTTAGCCGACTATTTTCGATTCCGTATTCGCACCAATCGGGAAGCAGTGAGCTTGCACGAAGAAATCGCATTTGTCGAAGGATATCTGACTATTCAAAAGTTAAGATTCATGGAAATGCTGAGTTATTCCATTGAGATCGATTCCGCGTTAACGGATTTCCTTATTCCGCCACTAACCTTACAGCCTTTTGTCGAGAACTGTATTATTCACGGGTTTAAAGGGGACATCGAACAGCTCCATATCCATATTCAAGCGAAACCGTTAGAGAGCGATCCGATGCACTATTTCGAAATCATCGTGACGGATAATGGGGCGGGCTTCTCTGAAGATCAGTTGGAGTCCTTAAATCAAATCAGCTATTTCACCGACTCAACCCATTCCCATATCGGCTTGTGGAACGTGTACCACCGTTTACAGATGATATTCAGCAACCGCGCATCGATTCATTTTCACAATGAAGAGCCGCAAGGTGCTGCCGTCAGAATGAAAATTCCTTTATAATATCGAACGAAATGGGGATCAGGATGTATACCTTGTTAATCGTAGATGACGAGAGGATTGCCGTGAGAGGATTGAAGCAAGGAGTTGTGTGGTCTGATCTCGCGATTACTGAAATTGTTGAGGCTTACAATGTAAAGCAAGCCAAACTGCACTTTGCCAGTCAACAGATCGATATCATGATATGCGATATTGAAATGCCGGGCAAGAACGGGATCGAGCTGCTGGAGTGGGTCAAGGAGCATTATTCCGATACCGTCACGCTGTTTCTAACCGGACATGCCGACTTTGATTATGTTCAGAAGGCGCTTCAGCTCGGGAGCTTCGATTATATATTAAAACCGGTAAAGCATGATTATATCAAGAAGATTACCGAGCAGGCTTTGATCCAACGGAAGCAAAATGAAGAGAATAAAGTTTCTAGCATGCTGTATAAGCAATATGCGAAACAATGGGAAGAACAAATTCCTCATATAATAGAACGATTCTGGCAGGAGCTGCTTAGCGAGCGTACCCTGCCCAAGCCGCAGCATCTCGCTTCGACTCTGCAGCAGCTGGGTATCCCGCTCACTCCGGATGGCCAGATTCTCCCTATTCTGATCAGCATAGAGATGTGGAAGGAAGAGTTCACAGCCAGGGACGAACAGATTATGGAATACGCGCTTCGCAAAGCCGCATCGGAGCTCATGCTGGCTTCTTGGCCGGGAATAGTCGTTCAAGATCGAAACGGGATCAATTTGGTACTCATCTACTTGAATGCAAATAATCCATTGAAATCAAGCGACGTCAGAGATATCTGCGGTGAGTATATTCGGTATTGCAATCATTATTTCAAGTGCAGCCTTTCTTGTTATATTGGCGAAAGCACGAAGATAGCAGGAATCCCCCAAATGTATAGAGATTTACTTGCAATGGAACGAAACAATGTAACAGCGTCCAATAAAGTCCTATCAGCTGACGAATATTCGATGCCATTCACTGATTTCTCTGCCGAGAGTTACCCGATCATGGACTGGATTATGCAGTTTGAGTTAGGCCGAATAGGGGAATTGCTCGAACAAATAATGGAGCGCTGTGCATATATGGAGCAAAAAGACGGCCTATACAAAGAGGAATTGGAATCCTTGCGTACCAGCGTTCTCTTCCTTCTATTCAGCGTGTTTCATAAGAAGGGCTTGTCTGTCTATGATGCTTTTCCGTCGAAGCAGCTTGTCGACGGATCGGTTACCCTACGCACTCTCACGCAATTTAGGACTTGGATGGATAAAGTGATATCACAAAGTTTCGAGCATTATAAGCAATATGCGAAGGAAGACTCCGAAGTCGTCACAAGAACAAAAATATATATTTCGGAAAATCTTCACCAGGAAATTCCTCGGGAGGACATTGCAGCGAATGTTTTTCTAAATCCATCCTACTTATCGAGACTGTTTAAGAAAGAAACCGGGGTATCTCTATCGGATTATATATTGAAAGAGAAAATGACAGAAGCGAAGCGGCTATTGGCTCAGACCGAGATGCAAATTACTCAAATCGCCGAAGCGTTAGGCTATATGAACCTATCTCACTTTATTACCATGTTCAAGAAGTTCAACGGGACTACTCCGATGAACTTTAGAAAGAAGATTTAGGTTTAGAGCCTATTCTATCGACGGAACGGTTGCGCGGGTGATCCGAAAGCATCGATTCCATTAATGCTTTCACAGAAGGATGTTGTGATGATAACAGCTGAGCAGCATCATCGCAACGTTCAATGACTTCCCCTCTATCCATGACAGCAAGAGCATCGGATATCGAATGAGCAGCCTTAATATCATGGGTTATGAACAAATAGGACAAGCCGAGTGTCAGCTTTAACTCCTCTAACAGGCGCAAGATGTGCGTCTGATTCACCATGTCTAAACTGCTCACCGCTTCATCGAGTACGATCAGCTTCGGATTAAGTGCAATCGCTCTCGCGATATTGATTCTTTGTAATTGTCCTCCGCTGAATTGATGAGGATACTTGCCCCTATCTTCCGGGCTCAGGCCGACTTGCGTAAGCAGCTTCTCAACTTTACGCCGAAGCTCGAACTGAGATAGGCGCTCGTAGTTTCGCAGCGGCTCGCCGATAATTTGCTCCGCCGTCATTCGTGGATTGACTGAAGAGTAGCAATCTTGAAATACGACCTGGAGATCTCGGCGAAGCAGCTTTCGTGTGCTTGCATCCGCATCGTAAAGGTCGTGTCCTTGGAATAGAATCTGGCCTTTCAATGGCTTCTCCAATCCAAGAATAACTTTACCCAACGTGCTCTTCCCCGCGCCGCTCGAGCCGAGAAGACCGAGGCATATGCCTGGCCCGATAGACAAGGAAACATTGGACAGCACCGTCGTTCGACGCTTTGGTCGCCACAACGAGTTGGATGTGGCGTAGGCATGGGTGACATCATTCACTTGGAGCAAACTCATGGGCGCATCCTCCTCATGACACTATTAGCTCCTTGACCTGTTTATCCATCATCAAAGCCGGTCTCGTAGCGAGGAGCTGCTTAGAATAATCATGCTTCGGTTCATCAAACAGCCGGTAGACATCCGAGTGCTCGACAATACGTCCATGCTGTAGGACGGAAACCTCGTTGGCCATCTCCGCTATAACACTCAGATCGTGGGAAATCAACAGAATCGATGTGCCGTATTCCGAACGGATACGGTTCAATTGGCGCAGCACCTGCAGTTGATTCGTCATGTCCAGCGCCGTGGTCGGCTCATCCGCAATAATTAGCGAAGGCCGCAGACTGATCGTAATCGCAATCATGACCCGCTGCAGCATGCCGCCGCTTAGCTGAAACGGATATCGCTTCATTAGCTCGGCCGGTTCGGGTAAATTCACATCTTGCATAGAGGTGATTGCCAGCTCTATCGCTTGTTTTCTGGTGAGAGCGGTATGCGTACGGATCGTTTCGACGAATTGATGGCCGATCGTGAATACAGCAGAGAAAGCGCTCATCGGATTTTGCATAATAAGGGCAATCTCTTTCCCGCGAATGGAGCGCATCTCTTTGTGACAAAGTCCGTTCAGCTCGCGGCCATTCAATCGGATGCTGCCTTCTATTGAAGTTGCTTTCGGATTTAGCAGCTGAAGCAACGACATGGATGTAACGGTCTTGCCGCTTCCGCTCTCGCCGACAAGCCCATGCACGGTACCGGATTTAATCGTGAGATCGACGTCGTGAACGAGGGGTACCATTCCTTGATCCGTCTTCACCTTAACGCACAGACCTTTTACCTGCAGAACATTTCTCAGCGTTTCTATCAATGGTTTCACCCCTTATCAATAACGTCTTTTTACGTTTAATCGGTCGGACAAAGCTTCTCCTAACAAATTAAAGGAAACAACGACAATCAAAATCAACATACCCGGATAAATCATAAGCTCCGGATTGCTGCGTATATACGCTTTCCCGTCGTGAATCATCGCACCCCACTCCGGAGCAGGCGGCTGAATACCGAGTCCCAGGAACGAAAGCGCGGAGATGTCCATAATCGCCCATCCTATCTCCAGTGTTCCCATCACGATAATCGGCGGAAGAACGTTAGGAATGATATGCCGTCTGATGATTTGCCATTGCGAAGACCCGCTGATGCGGGCGGCGGCAATAAAATTCCGCTCTTTCAAGCTAAGCACCATTCCCCGAAACATATGAGCGTAATAAACCCACTGCACCAGCATCAACGCCAGTACAACCTGCATCAATCCGGGCCCTAGAATGCCGACGATTCCGATAATGAGCACTAGATTCGGAAATGCCATGACCCCTTCGCAGAACCGCATTAGTACGGCATCTACTAAGCCGCCTTTTAAGCCGGAGAACGTTCCAACGAGCAGACCGATTCCCAGGGAAGAGACAAAAATCAAAGACGCGAAGCCTAACGATATTCGAGCGCCGTGGAGCAGACGGGACAAGTTGCAGCGTCCCAATTGATCAGTGCCGAGCGGATAGTCCCACGACGGCGGCTGCAGCTTAAGCGCCAAGTTCACTTGTATCGGATCGTGCGGAGAGATCCATGGAGCCAATAATGTAACCAAGAAGAAGAGCGACAAAATGACCGAGCATACCAGCACAGTCTTCTGATTTCGGAGTCCGTTCCGTATACGCAAGATCATGCTTCGGATTTTCCTTTCCACGAGATACGGGGATCCATATACATTTGAAGAAGATCCACGATCAGATTACACACAATGAATAGACCGGCTGTCAGCAATACATAGGCTTGGATGACCGGTATATCCCGATTAAAGATCGCTTCGATAAAATACCGCCCGAATCCCGGCCACGAGAAAACGACCTCCACGATAATCGTTCCCGAGAGAAGTTTGCCCAAATTCATTCCGAGACCGGTAATCATTGGCGATAGGGCGATTTTCAGCACGTGCTTGCCCATGATAACCTTCTCTTTGATGCCCCTAGTTCTGGCATATAACACGTAAGGCTCCTGCATTTGCTCCAGAACGCTCGCGCGAAGCAGACGGGTATAGATGGCGATCAATCCCAAAGCAAGCGTTAAAGACGGCAGGACAAGATGCATCCAACCGCCTCTGCCCTGCACGGGAAACAGATCAAGCTTAACGGAGAAGAAAAAGATTAATAAGTACCCCAGCCAGAATTGCGGAATGGATGCTCCGAAATAAGCGAGCAGCCGGCTTAAATGATCGATTCCCTTGTTTTTGTATAGCGCCGATAAGAAGCCGATCGGTACGCTGATAAGTACAGCTAAACAAATGCTGCTGAAGGCGAGCTGGAGCGTTGCCGGCATCCGGATTGAGACTTCCTGCCAAACCGATTCATTCGAAACATAAGATGTGCCGAAATCGAGCCGGCACATCTTCATAAGGAACTGGGCATATTGAGCGGGCAACGGCTGGTCCAAACCGAATTCATGTCTTTTCTGGGCAAGCAGCTCGTCGGTCGGTTGGATGTGGGCCGCGACCAGATACGCTTCGGCGGGGTCGACCGGCGAGAGCTTGATCAGTAGAAAAGTGAGCAGCGTGGCAAAGAGAAAAAGGGGGATAATGGCTAAAAGCCGTTTCCCGATAAAGCTGCCCATATCGTGCCTCCCTGCAGATTACGGTTGGATGTCGAGACTGGCGAATGGACTATCTTCTCTATTCGCCGGAAATGCAAAGCCGCTTACGTTTTTATTATAAACAGCTGTTTTCTTAATATAAGAAATCGGCATTAATGACGCTTGATCTTGCAGCGTTGACAAGATGGAGCTGTACAGCTCTTGACGCTTATTCTCATCCGTCGAGGCAAGAGCGTCCTTGATTTGCTTAATGAGCTCTTGTTTTTCCGGTAAGTTCGACAGCGCCGCCGAGAAGCCGAAGTCTTCCTCTGCTACAACATGAATGAACGAGTGCGGATCGTATGGCGCGCCGTAGTTGCTCGCGAAGTTCAAATCGAATTGTTTAGCGCGGAACCGTTTAATTTGCTCCGTCAGCTCTAGGCCGTTAATGTTTAATTTGACTCCGATTGCCGCCCATTCGGCTTGCAGCGTTTCCGCCATAGGTTTTAGAATTTGGTCCGATTTCTCGAAGTTCAATTCCAGCTCCAACGGTTTGCCGTCTTTCTCGCGTACCGTCTTTCCGTCCGGCAGCTTCCAGCCGGCTTCATCCAGATAAGCATTCGCTTTCTCCACGTCATAGCCGATTGGCGTGATGCTAATATCGGTATAAGGGAAGTTTGTAGACAAAATATTGTCCGCTTTCTCTTCCAAACCTGAGGTAACGCCATCCACCATCGCCTGTTTGTTAAAGCCGTGCTGCAGTGCCAGACGAACGCGCAAGTCCGATAGCGTTTTGTTTGCCGTATTCATGACCATCAGCCTTGTTCCAACAGGCTCGGAAAGGCTTGTTTCGTATTCGTCGGACGCTTCCAACTGCTTGAAGGCATCCATACTGATGACGCCTTCACCGTAGATCAGGTCCAGCTCGCCTTTCTCAAAAGCGAGGACACGCGTTTCGCCGTCCGGAATGATCTTGATGACAATTTTATCGGCCTTCGGTTGTTCTCCCCAGTAATTCGGATTACGGGTGAACTCCGCGTATTCGTCGGTTTTGTAATCCGTCAGCATCCACGGTCCGGTGCCGACAGGCTCCTTCACGCCATTGCCCGTATCGCCGTCATCCGGGAAACCGGCTTCGCCGAGAAAACGAACCGGACGGACGACGGCCAGCTCCTGAATAGTCGGGTAGTAAGGCTCTTTCAATGTTATTTTGAACGTATACTCGTCCACGGCTTCTGTCTTATCGAGAACACCGATAACGCCAAGCCAGCTGTGATTGTCGGCATGCAACATGATCGCGTCGAAGTTCTTCTTGACGATGGCGGCGTTGAAAGCTGACCCGTCTGAAAATTTGATGTTTTGGCGGAGCTTGAACGTGTATTCTTTGCCGTCCGGCGAAATCGTCCACGATTCCGCCAAATGCGGCTCCAGCTTGCCCCCGTCGTTGTAACTGACTAATGGTTCGTAAATCATGGATTGCGCAATCAATTGCGAAGGATTATATACATGCGGGTTCATCGTCCCAATATCTCTCGGCCATGATAGAGTAATGGTTTTTTCCGTGTTCCCCGCGCCTGCTTCGGAGTTATGTGCTGAATTTTGATTGGAACAACCTATAACAGCAATGGATAGGATAAGCAACATAAGGAATGGTATCTTACTTTTTAATGCAAACATCTAAATATGTATCCCCTCTCGGACAATTAAAGTGATAATGATTATCAATACCATTTGAATGGTACCTCATCGTTTCTGACCTGTCAATAAAAATCGATGGATCGCTTAAAGGAATATTTCACCTTCCGTTTTGCGCTTGTTCCATGGTCATCATCCGGTTCCTATTGCAAATTACGATAACGAGAGCAATGATGCTGAGAATGGCACAGACTTCATATAGTGTCGAATAGGAGAAACGGTCTGCCAAGGCTCCCATCAGAAGCCCGCCAAGAGAGCTGCCAAGATCGTATGCCGAGATGAAAAGACCGATCAACATATGACGAGAGCCCGTTGGCAAAACAAATGTCAAATAGGTCACTAACGTCGGGTACAGCAAGGCGATGGCAATTCCGTTACAAATAGCGGATAGAAAAAGGACGAAGTTTGAAATATGAAGCATAGCCAGGAATAGCGAACCTACGGCGCAGAGCAGAAGCAGCCCTGCAATAAGCGTCGTATTCCAACGCCCGTCAGACGGGATTTTCTTGCGGAAAGTGAAACGGCAGCATACGACAACCGCAGTCTGGATCATAAAGTAAAGCCCGGCGTTGCCTTTACCTTCCGTTTCCAAATAAAGAGGCAGGAAGATCATAACCGAAGCGAAAACGGCGGATGCGAGCAGCATGACTGATGAACAAACCCTCAGAACGGGATTGGTCCATAATTGACTTGTCGACTTCACCATATCCGTGAAAGAGAGCGGAATTCCTTTCGAAGCTGAAGAAGGAAGCGGAACAGAAAGCCCGCATGACCATACGAGAAGTCCAAGGGCAACCATTACAGCACCGAAGATTGGAAACTGGGCATGATCCCACATATACAAAGCCGCCAAAGGGCCAAATAGCTGGGGCAGCATCGTGGATAATGTATAGAGCGTTACCCCCTGCGCCCGGTCTTTCTCTGGAAGTGATTCAACGACCCCCATTTGCATCGCCATCGAGAAAAACGCGGTAACGGCTCCCTGAAGCGCACGAAGCGGTAAATAGCCTTCAACACTCGTTATGGCATATAAGACAAGTACAGCAGCATGGATAATTAGGAGCACTCACATCGTTTGCAGCGCCCCGTATTTGGCGACAGCCTGTCCAGCCCACGGACGAAGCAGCATGCAGGTAAGCATATAAGCTCCCATCATAAACCCTATTTCCGTTTTACCGACGCCATGTGCATCACTTTGTAACGGAATAATGACCGTAAGAATAGAGTTAGCGCAGAAGAAAAAGAAGGCAAGCATATATAAACGGATAAAGGATAGCGATAACGGCCCTTGTATTTTCATAAGTATGATATCTTTCTGTTCATGTGATTTCTCTCAGTTGTGGTTTCAATAGAGGATAATCCATAGAGCATACTGCGGAACAAAGAACCTCAAGATCGTCGGATAGATAAATCTTAATCTCAAAGGGATAAGATAACCCTCAAGAGGAAACCTAACTTGTGTGACTTTATATGGAAGGAGCCCCCCACATGGCCAACAATCGGAATCAAGCAACTAAAGCGGAAGTGCAGAGGTCTTCTGCAAACAAATTACCTATCCCGGGCGAGGACGAAACGGAATTTTCCGCAGAGGAAGCGGCAGAAGTATTTGAGCAAAACCAATCCTTAAATCGTGCTTCTGAAGAGGAATAAGGAATACGATTGGAAATGCTCAAAATGTATTAAACAGAAAAAAATCGTACGGATGCCCGTACGATTTTTTTCGCTTCTATAAGTTGTTACTCGTTTGCCTTTGCTAAATTTGAAATTTCTATGGGTGAAAGCGCTCCTTCGTAAATGCGCAATTCATCGATAAAGCCCTTGTATGGAGTATCCCACCAGTTAACGCCTAAGCTGAAGCTGGCATCGGCAGTCGTAAATATATTGTTGAAGTTCGTTCCTATAAACTTCTCTACACCATTTACATAAACACGAATATTACCGTTATCAACGGAGAAAGCCAAATGAGCCCATTCCCCAGTAGGGATAGTCATACCCGTGATAGCATCATACCATCTAGCACCGGCAGACCAGACCATTGTGTTTTCGCCTACTGGACCTTTCGGAACGAGGCTTACCCAGTTACTACTGGTTCTAGCACCGAAGAAAGTTGTTGTATACATCGTTAACTCCTCAGGCTTTAACCACAGCGACACGGAGTATGTGTTGCTTGAAATCAGCCCGTTCGGCAAGCGTACGCCAGATGCTCCATCGAACGCTGCAGCTTTACCGTTAATACCGTCAGCATAACTAATGGTACCGCCGGTATTATCGATTCGATTACCGGTTAAAGTACCTGTGCCGAAATTGTCCGTACTATCAATCAGGTTATCTTCAAATGCATAGTGTGCCGCTAAACCGGCTCCTTTGTGTGGCAGTACGGTAATTGTAAAGCTTTTTGTTGCAGCTGTTTCACCTTTTGTAATCTTTGCAGTTAGTGTAGCCGTAACAGGGTCGGAACCAGCCTCTGGCCGATTGATTACTCCTGTTTCCGTCACAACGTTGGAATCCGAAGTGAGCCACGTAATCTCCGAATGTCTAGTCCCTTCTGTAGGAAGTGTTAAATTGAAAATAACGTTCGCTGTATCGCCAAGATTCAGATCATTCTTAACATCCGCAACAATTTCCTCATCTGTTTTATCGAGCAGCTTACTTCCCCAGATGGATACACCTTCTCCAGACATCGCTGTGAATGTCATAACATATCGTTTCGATGTTGGGTCCCATAGACGTACGAACACTCCATCATAAGTAACCCCATCCACCGTGATTTCCGCTTGGTTATGGCCCGTTTTTTTCCAGCTGCCATTAACATCGCCTGACAGAGTTAGGTCTTGATTTAAACGAATGAATACAGAGTTTCTGATCGTTGCGGAATTGTCCTTTCCATGGTTTATGAATTTATATTCCCCAACCAAATTAGTCAGGTTCACTTTGCCAAGCGTTTCCCCCGTGTAGCGGTAGGGAGCTGCCACTGGCCAGCTATCTTTATTCATAAACATCTGGTGAACCCGAACCTCGTGCATCTCGCCTGTTTGCGGGAAACGAGTATGGAATACCAAGAACTGCTTGCCTGTCTCAGCATCATAATACACAGAATTATGTCCTGGAGAAACATAGCCGACACCAATTCCTGTTCCAGGGTCCCCCACTTTTCTTTCAAATAAGAAGTTGGCCATAAGTTTGTTACCGAAGGCAGAATTGTCTGTATTGCCTGGCAAAACTGCATTCAGCCCTTGGGCATCTACATAAGGACCATCGGGGCTTGTCGATCTGAATGTTCTCATGTTGTAGCCGCCGTCTGCACCTAACCACGCATAAGTTACATACAAGTAGTAATAGCCCGTATTATTGTCATAGACAATGTAGGGACCTTCTCCGGATTTGGTATATCCGCCGGCAATTTTTGTTCCGAAATATCGATCCACATGCCTGCCGTCAGCAGTCATTCCATCCTCACCCGGATAGATTGCTTCTCCTGTGGTCGCATCGACTTCAAGGAGGAATATCCCGCCGGACCATGAACCATAGCTCATCCACAGTTTCCCATCTGCGTCATAAAACAAATTAGCATCAATGGCATTGGGGAACATACCATTGGCATACGATCCGTTACTATTAAACCAGCGGGAGCTTGGACCGGTTAATGTGCCGTTATCAATGAGCGCTTGTATATTTGTGTTCGTCCATTTCTTATTAATCACGCTATTGTTATCGCGCGCATCATCTTGGGTAAAACCGGAATAAACGACAGTATCTTTATACGTATACGGTCCCTCTATATTTTTAGATACCGCATAACCTATCGCAGAACGTATATAAGTAGAGGATGCGCTGTAATACATCATATAAGCACCGGTTGTTCCATCATCGTTCTTGTAGTTATCATTCCAGAATACATCAGGAGCCCATACGGCATACCCGCCTTTGCTGTCGGAATCATTCTCTCCAGCCCATGCGAAGGATCCTGCCAGATTTTCTGACAAATTTCCATATAAAACATTACCAGGCGTCGTATATCCGTTTGTGAATCTAGTCCAATTCATCAAATCTGTTGACTTGGCGGCTTCAATATGAGAACCGAACACATAATACGTATCACCGTCTTTTATAATCGAAGGGTCGTGAACAGAAACATCTTGAAATATGGGGGCTGCTCCTTGGTAATCAAGTTGAGGTTTATTACTATTATCGGAAGGCTGACTATCTGGATTGTTTTCCATACCCATAACCATATTAGGGATCAGTAACATAAGCATTAGGAATAAAAGTGTAAGTACTCGTATCAAACGTTTGTTCATTTAATGCTCTCCTCTCTTCTTCTAGCTAAGAATATCTTTCATAAACATTCGGATTCTCTTTCACCTCCTGTTTTTAGGGTGTTTAATTCTAATTAAGCGCTTACAAAAACATATTGTTAATATATTTGTTACTACATTAACAATACTATAAACATATCAATTTCTCAATTAACATGTTCTAATAATTTTATCTTTTTTCCACAGTCGAAGAACTTTTAACAGCAACTATGTAAGCACATATCATTCGGTTTCCGTTAATCTATCGAGTGCGACCCTTCCTCCTCACTTCTTTATGACGATATCCCCTTTGCTCAGACCTGATCTGCCCAAACCCTTTATGACGATATCCCCTTTGCTCAGCTGAAGAATAAGTCGACAATTCGGTCGAAGGGATATCGACATTAAGGCCGAATTATCGTGATAACAGCTCATGCAAAACAGATTTTGGAGTTTTCTAATTCGATGCCACCAGCCTGTTTCGGGACATATAGATCATTAGAGCAGCCCCACCCCTCGGACCTTTCCTATATGGCGACAAAAACCTCCGAACCATTATTTAAATGGAGCCGGAGGTTCTTACGCATCCTTCTTCACTCCGTCGCCTTGCGCATTGACGGTTAAATATCCACCATAAAATCGTAAGCTTGTTGATTGAAGCAGCGGCGGACTCATCAGTGCCCCCTGCGATATTCACTCCATCACGTATTTGTGATCCTGCTCCTGTTTTCCAATTCGCTGAATACAGCCATCATCATCGAAGACCAAATCGATAGAATGGCCCCTGCTTCCAATAGTTCTTCTGCTGCCGCAAGCCCATCTCCGCCCGGAATCGTGTCGATTCCAACAGCAACTATTCCCACACCGATGCCGACCAATAAAAAGCTTCGCGACCATCGATAAGAGGATAGCTCACGGTATAAATAAAATGTCACGGCTAATCCGCACAGCGCATAAACCGGCATCAGCAGGTCACCCTCCACCATCCAGGGAAGAAGCTTGATGCCCGTCTGCTCCAGAAATCGCTCGCGGATCTGTTCGTGCAGCATCAACCTTTCATCCAACATCAGGAATGCAAATCCAGCTGACGTTACTAGCCATATCCACAAGCGAAGCCCTTTAACTTCATCGCTGTAAGTAATCGAAGCCAATAACGCAGCCGTGAAAGCGCAAGCAAACAACAGGACGCTTTCCAGCCACCCCATAACCGATTTTTCCGATGATATATGAATCCAATATTCTGGCCAATCAACAGCTATCAGGAGCAACGTGAAGATCACTGTGCCACCCCAAGCCGTAACCATCCATACCCTACTTATCAAGTGCCAACGGGACATTATTAATCAACCTCCAATTCTTCAACCTCCAGATTGACGGTATACTTCTCAATCAATGTAGGTGAGTAAAAAGAGTTCTTTTCTTTATTAATTATTAAAACATAATCATGTTATTTACTGAAATGGACCAAATTGCCCTATTTCGATCGAAACAATTTATCAGGGGGAATAAGAAAAAGAACAATGCTGTGGTGTTTGCGCAGGAGTTTACTGATGGGAAAACCATTTGATTCTATGTCACTCTAAAAATATATTTTATAATTGGGGGGTTTAATTGTTAATGAGTAACAATCTTATGGAAACTTACTAAAAAGGGATCAGCAGCTCGGAAATTAATAAGATCATACACCAAGTTTACAAATTCGATTTAGAATTGTAGGACTTCCTAACAGACGTTATTTCATGGACCGGATTACGCCCGAGCATCGGTATTTGCATCTCTTCCGAATACGATACCGATATTCAGTCGTTAATGAAAAGAGCGGACATGGCCATGTATAATGCCAAAGTAAAGGGAGGAAACGGCTTCCAAATTTATAATCCCGCTATGGAGAAAGGGGTTAACAATTATTTTCAGTCGCACCGGGTCGGCTCGAAAGCGTGGAGGCTCTCGTCCGGTGGAATCATCCGGAGCGAGGGCTCCTGATGCCAGGGGAGTTTATTGGCATCGCGGAAGAGAGCGGTTTTATTATTCTGCTTGGCGAATGGATTCTTAAAGAAGCGTGCCGTCAGAACAAAGCCTGGCAAGATCTGGGCTTACCATCGATTCGAGTTGCGGTTAACGTATCTGTAAAGCAGCTCCAGCAACCCCATTTCGTGAACAAGCTAAGAGAAATTATAGTTGAGACGGGGATCGATCCGGAGCTGCTTGAAATCGAAATGACGGAGAGCACACTCATGAAGGATACCAATCAAATGGTACTTACGGAGGGTGTCTATATCAGCTAAGACGTCTTCGAATAATTATAGATTCTGTAATCCTTCTCATTTCGCATATCATCTAATGAATAGTGATCCGAATCAATAGGACTGGTTCATTTCTATCCGTGTTCGGATTAACATATTGAAAGTGCACGTTAGGCTCATGCCCTTCTTTTTTATAAATAAGCAACTCTCCTTGAGGAAGCAGAACGGGTACATCTTCACTAACTTTTACAAGAATATCACCATCGATCGGGTGAATGCACTCAAAACTCGTGCAATGCTTCCGGTCTACGGCATCTTGTAATCTATCACTGGCGGAATCGAGGAGGGAAATACATTCTATTTCCGCTGTCCAACCTGAAGCAAGCATGACGTTCAAATCGTCACCCCTTCCGTAACAACGCGTTGTCCACCCTCCGTCAAAGCTGTCCTGGTCGAAAGGCCTCAGTATAGCCCGATGCCGGTTTTCGTGCTGTAGAGTAAATTGTCCTCCTGTGGCCATCAGCAATCTCCAGTAGCCGGGTAGCCTTGTAAACTCGGTCTCCTCTACATTTATCACGGCCGTACTGATTCTCCAGCTAAAATTCCGCTTGGCATACTCCGCGCTTTCCGGGAATATGGCCATTTGCGTCGTCGTCCCTCCCAACCATGCTGTCGTTTGAAAGTCCTCTTTACGGATAATTTTGTAATATGCGCTCATTGGAAAAGTCCCCCGTTTCTGTTCATTAAGTAAAACGGTTTCGCCGTCCCTGGGGAAGCGGCTCGATATAGTCAAAAAAGACACCGAAGCGGTGTCTTTCTACGAGCATTACCTCCATTTATCAAAAAGCCGATCGACTTTATCGACAATCGATTTTTGCGATACCGACTGAAGCGTTCCCTCTTCAACAATTGTTTTCCCATTCACCACGACATCCTGAATGGCATTAGGCTGAAGTGAGTAGACAACGTTCGCGAAGAGCTCCTGCTTCGGGGACAAGGAGAGATCGTTCAAATCAAGCGTAACAAAATCTGCTTTATAGCCCTCTTGGATGACGCCCACAGGCAGACGAAGAAGCTCCCCGCCGACCTTCGTGCCCATATCGAAAACTTGCTTGGCATTGATACACGTACCGTCCAGACGGGTCACCTTTTGCAATAAAGAGCACATTCTCATCTCTTCAAAAATACTAATTCGGTTATTGCTGCAGGCGCCGTCCGAACCTAGAGAGATTCGCACGCCCGATTGAAGCAAGTCGGGAATCCGCGTTACGCCGTCCGACAAGAACATATTGCTTGAAGGGCAATAAGCCAATGCGGCCTTCCGCTCACCAAGCAGCCTAATTTCCGAGTCTTCCAACCAGACCAGATGAATCGCGATCATTCTCTCGTCGATCACGCCGAGTTGGTCCAAATAATGAACAGGCCTTAAGCGATACTTTTCCAGCGTCTCTTCTACCTCAAACATTTCCTCGGCGACATGGATGTGGAAAGGAGTATTCAGCTCCTGGGCCAAGCGGTGACCGGCCTTGATCATTTCCGGAGAGGCGGCGTGCGGGCTGTGCGGCGCAGGATGGATGTCAACCATCGGATCGCCTTGGTATTTGATCGCAAGACTTCGCGTTCTTTGCACCGCGTCCTGTACCGTCTCTTGGAAACCGATCGGCGCGCCGTTCCAATCGTACATCGTACGGGCAAGCACGAGGCGAATTCCCAAGTCTTTCGCAGCCTGGATGACGGCCTCGTCGGTATCGTTGCCGCCGTTATGGACGTAGAAGAAGTCGCTCACCGTCGTAACGCCGTATTTCAGCATTTCACCGAATGCGAACAGCGCCCCGGTGTATATGGCGTCTTCATCTAAGAGGGGACTAAATTTATAGAGAGCCTGATCGCGCCATTCTAGAAAAGGCCGATCCACTGCGATTCCTCTGAGCAGGCTTTGAAACGAATGATTGTGGGCGTTAACGGTTCCCGGAACAATCGCTTTCCCGCTCCAGTCCTTCTGTTCAACACCGGCATATTTCGCCTCTAACGCCTTTGCGTCCCCTACCTCTTGAATAACTCCGTTATCCACCAGAATAGCCAAGCCCTTCTGGAATGTTTCTTTATAATAAATGGAATCAGCCTTGTATAGTATTGCCATAGGGTCTCCTCCCTTAACGGTCTATGAGTCGATCAAGCTCCAAGATAGTATGAAGCAGTACGTTCGATACCTTCTCGATGTCATCCATCCGGCTAAACTCTTCCGGGCAATGACTTTTGCCGCCGATGCTTGGAACAAACAACATCCCGCTTCTCGTAATGGACGCCATGTGCGTCGCGTCGTGGCCCGCCATGCTTCCAAGCCTATAAAACGGATATCCAAGCGCTTTGGATTGTTCTTGGCTGACTTGAACGATCACATCGTCCATCGGAGCAGGATCTTGATCGAGCATCACTTTCCGTTTCACTTTTGCAGAACGCTCCCGCTCGATATCGTGTATCCGAGGCTCCCACGACGTAAGGACCTCGCGGATTTCATCCGGGCTTTTCCCGCGAATCTCCACAACAAACGCGGCTTCCTCGGGAATAATATTAGCGGCATTCGGCTTTACGTTAATTCGTCCGACTGTGCCGACTACCTCGCTCGCCGGATGACTTCGACATACGTCCTCTAACGCAAGAATGATTTCGGAGGTTGCCGTCAATGCGTCGTTACGATCTTCCATTAGCGTCGTACCCGCATGATTGGCTTCTCCGCAAACAACAACTTCCTCTCGGTAAATACCCGTAATCGCGGTAACGATGCCGACCGGAATATTACGGTCCAACAACCGTTTGCCTTGTTCGATATGGACTTCGAGAAAAGCGCCGATTTGCTGTGCGCTGCGGACGGCATCCTCCACTCGATCAGGATCTCCTCCCGCATTGCTCAACGCTTCCGCAAGCAGCTGCCCTTCCGGATTCGCCACACCGGCGATATGCTCTCTCTTAAGCTTGCCGGAAATAATTCTGCTGCCAAACGTGGATAATCCGAATGGATTCGGCTCCTCCGCACTGAACGAGACGAGCTCTAACGGATGCCTTGTCTGTATGCCCTGTTCATTGAGCAAGGTCATCACTTCAAGGGCGATCAACACACCCAGCGCACCGTCATACTTTCCTCCATTCGGAACCGTGTCGATGTGCGAACCGAAAGCTATGGCCGGCAACGACGGCTCCGTACCGGGACGCTTACCCCAAATATTAGCAGCCTGATCAACACGGACCTCCAAGATCAGCTCATTAAGCCGGTCTTTCAGCCAATCTCTTGCTTCTAGCTCAGGCGGAGTAAACGTGGTGCGATCCATGCCGCCCTGCTCATTCTGACCGTATTCGGCTAATGCATGAATGCTGGTTTCCAGCCGTGCCGCGTTAATTCGAAGCTTTTTTTCTGTTTGCAATGAATACACCGCCCTCAACCACGATTTTTCCGTTTTTAATGACCGTATCGACAAGATTAACGGCAAAGTGATATTGAAGCGTCTGGTAATTTGGAGCGTGAAACAGAACCAAATCCGCTTTTTTACCGACCTCTATACTTCCGATTTGATCCGCTCTATCAATGGCATGCGCCGCATTGATCGTGGCCGCCGTCAGTACTTCGGCAGGCGTCATTAGCATCGATAAGCAGGCGATATTCATGACGAAAGGCATGGATTGCGTTGGGGAAGACCCCGGATTGCAGTCTGTAGAGAGTGCAATTGCCACTCCCTCCTCAATCATCCTTCTGGCCCGAGCCGGTTTCTCCATAAGGAATAAGGCGGTTGCCGGCAACAGGACTGCAATCGTATGGCTATTGGCCAACGCTTGAATACCGGCATCGGACGTCTGAAGCAAATGCTCGGCGGAAGCGGCGTCAACCTCTACCGCAAGCTCAGCACCGCCGGTTTGAACAATTTCATCGGCATGGATCTTCGCCTTTAATCCGAATGCTTTGCCCGCTTCTAGAATTTTTCTGGACTGCTCCACCGTAAACACGCCTTCCTCGCAAAACACGTCGCAGAACTCTGCCAGCTTTTTTTCCGCTACAAGCGGGATCATCTGCTCTATGATGACATTCACGAAGGCGTCCGGATTACCTTTGTATTCGACGGGAATGGCATGGGCCCCCATAAAGGTGGAAACCACGTCGATCGGATGAATCTCCTGCAGCTTGCGGGACGCTTCAAGCTGTTTGATCTCATCTTGAACCGTTAAGCCGTATCCGCTTTTTGCCTCAACGGTGGTTACGCCGTGCTGCAGGAAACGATCTAACCTTGCGTACCCTTGTTCCACCAGTTGCTCCAATGTGGCTTCCCTGGTGCTCCGGGTGGAGCTCAGTATTCCGCCGCCTTGCTTCAATATATCAATGTACTTGATGCCTTGAAGTCTCATTTCGAACTCTTTCTCACGGCTTCCTGCGTACACCAAATGAGTATGCGGATCGACGAGCCCCGGCGTGACCACTTTACCCGAGGCGTCGATGATACGAACATCACCCTCCACGGACTCTAGAAATGCCGCGGCATCGTCGTCGGAACCGACAAAAGCGATCCGATCGCCAATAAGAACCACACTTCCGTTTTCAATCAGGCCGATTTCGGACATTGCCTTACCCTTTTTGGGCGCATAGCTTGCCCCTTTCATCGTCACGATCTGCGCAGCCGATTTCACATGGGTAATAATTGTCATCGTACTCATTTCTTCAAATCCAAGCTGGGAACTCGAATGCCTTTAGCCTTCGCCGTCTGGATTGCCAGGTCATAGCCGGCGTCAACGTGACGCACGACACCCATTCCCGGATCGGTCGTCAACACGCGTTCAAGCCGTTTGGCTGCATCCTCCGTTCCGTCCGCAACGACAACCATCCCGGCATGAAGGGAGTACCCCATGCCTACGCCTCCGCCATGGTGAACCGATACCCAGCTCGCTCCCGCAGCCGTATTCACCAGCGCATTTAATATCGGCCAGTCCGCCACAGCATCGCTCCCGTCCTTCATCGCTTCCGTCTCCCGATTCGGAGAAGCGACCGAGCCGGCGTCCAGATGATCACGTCCGATGACGATAGGGGCTTTCAGCTCACCGGAAGCGACCATATCGTTAATCATTTTGCCGAATTTGGCGCGTTCCCCGTAACCGAGCCAGCAGATTCGGGCGGGTAAGCCTTGGAAGGCAATCTTCTCCCGTGCCATCTTAATCCACTTACACAGATGCTCATTGTGCGCGAATTCTCTAAGAATGACTTCATCTGTCTTATAAATATCCTCCGGATCTCCGGAGAGGGCTACCCATCGGAAAGGCCCTTTGCCTTCGCAAAACTGCGGACGAATATAAGCCGGAACAAAGCCTGGAAAATGAAATGCGTCTTGAACCCCTTGGTCAAGCGCCACTTGACGGATGTTATTGCCGTAGTCGAACGCGATGGCGCCTTTGCTTTGCATCATAAGCATCGCCTGTACATGTACGGCCATGCTGGCCTTCGATTTGGCAACGTATGCTTGCGGGTCCTGCTTCCGCAGCCGCTCGCCCTCCTCCAACGTAAGCCTCATCGGGAGGTAGCCGTTTAGCGGATCGTGCGCCGAGGTTTGATCGGTAATAATATCCGGGATGAAATTTCGTTCGATCATTCGGGGTAAAACTTCCGCAGCATTTCCCAGCAGACCGATCGACAGCGGTTTACCGGCTTTCTTCGCCTCCACGGCCAAGTAAATCGCTTCATCCAGCGACTCGACAATCTGGTCGCAATAACGAGTATCTATGCGCTTCTCAATTCTGGACCGGTCAACGTCGATGGCGATGACAACCCCCTCGTTCATCGTAACGGCGAGCGTCTGCGCGCCGCCCATGCCGCCGAGACCGGCTGTCACTGTGATCGTTCCCTTCAACGACCCGTTGAAATGCTGCCTCGCACACTCCGCGAACGTTTCGTAGGTGCCTTGCACGATCCCTTGGCTTCCGATATAAATCCAGCTGCCCGCCGTCATTTGACCGTACATCATCAGCCCTTTTTGATCCAGCTCATGGAAAGTGTCCCAATTCGCCCAAGCCGGAACGAGATTCGAATTCGCAAGAAGCACCCTGGGCGCGTCTTTATGCGTTCTGAAGATGGCAACCGGCTTTCCGGACTGAACGAGCAGCGTCTCGTCCTCGTTAAGCTCCTTTAGAGAAGAAACGATACGTTCATAAGCGTCCCAATTTCTTGCCGCTTTACCAATGCCCCCGTATACAACCAGTTTCTCGGGATGCTCTGCCACTTCAGGGTCCAGATTGTTCATCAGCATGCGAAGCACGGCTTCCTGTACCCAGCCCTTCGTATGCAATTCCGTGCCTCTTGGGGCTTTTATTTGTGCACGATCTGTTGTGTTCATCATCCAACGCCTCCACCTATATAACGGAGCTCATAGAGCTCCGATCTTTTTTTCAATCGTCTCCAACCCCTCGTTCCTCTCCACCAAAGCAGCCATGAGCTGCAGATCCGGATAAAAAACGCGATCCTCGGTCCATTCGGGAACTTTGCTCCGGATCAAATCATAGGCCGCCGATGTGCCGTGACCGAACGTGGTCGGCTTATGAAACTCCAATGCCTGGGCGGCTGCGAGCAGCTCGATCGCGATCACCTTAAATGCATTTCTGATCGCCTGCACCGTTTTCAGCGCCGCGGGCGTCCCCATGCTCACATGATCCTCCTGATAGGCGGAGGTAGGAATGGAATCGACGGAGATCGGATGAGACAACACTTTGTTCTCCGCCACTAACGATGCTGCTACATACTGAGCAATCATAAATCCGGAGTTCAAGCCTCCGTTGTTAACCAGGAAAGCGGGCAATCCGCTTGTATGGGGATTTACCAGCCGATCAATGCGCCGTTCCGCAATATTCGCCAGCTCCGCGACGGCCATCGTAACCATATCCATCGTTAACGCAAGCGGCTCCCCATGGGCATTGCATGCGGAGATCGGCGTGCCGATGCCTCCATCGTCGAAGATGAGAGGATTATCCGTAGCCGAGTTTAATTCGATTTCCAACGTCTCCAAGGCATGTGTGATTTTGTCTCTGCACGCACCGTGTACCTGAGGCATGGCGCGTATGCTAAGCGCGTCCTGAACGCGCAGATCCTTGGATTTCTCGCTGATTTCGCTCCCCGCGATAAGTCGGCGCAGGTTATCGGCCACCTGCAGCTGTCCTTTGTGCGGACGCATCCGATGTACCCTCTCATCGAACGCGTAATAGGTTCCTTGCAGAGCCTCGAAACTCATAGCGCCTGCAATATCGGCCCATTTCGACAGCTGGATGCTGTCATAGATCGCGAGAGCGCTGATGCCGGTCATGCAAACCGTACCGTTGACCAGGCTGAGGCCTTCTTTTTCCTTCAGCGTCATCGGAGCAATACCGGCAGCCCGCATCGCGTCGGCCCCGGACATCAAACTGCCCTTGTAACGGGCCTCTCCCATACCGATTAAGACCAGCGCGATATGAGCCATATGGGTAAGATAACCGACCGAGCCTTGGGAGAAGACCACAGGAACGACGTCTTCGTTCAGCATACGTACCAATGTTTCCACCGTTTCTAACCGAATGCCGGAATGACCATGCGAGAAGTTCACGATCGCCGCGAACAGGATAGCTCTCACTTGATCGGCCTGTAACGGTTCACCTACGCCGCAAGCGTGACTCATAATAACGTTTCTAGAAAGCTTCTCCGCTTCCCCCGGCGTCAGGCGAACCTTGCATAGCTCCCCCAAGCCGGTCGTAATCCCATAAACAACCTTCTGCTCCGCAACTAATCCGTCCACCCATTCCCGGCTACGGCGAATCTTATTTTTAACATTGTCCGACAGCTCCACCTTGCACCGTTTTCTCGCAACATCTACCACGGTATGGATATGCAGCACACCACCGTCGATGATCATTGTCGTCAATCGATCGCCCCCTGCTTAACCTCTTCCTTCGCTGCTATCGGTGACCAAAGCTTTTGAATATGGGGCAGGGAAACTATACCAGTCGCATATCCTTCTTCATTCACCACATGAAGCGTTTCTTCACCACGCAGCATCATTGTCAATACCGTTTTCAAGTCACTTTTATCGGAAACGGAGGCGTTAGGCGGCTTCCGGTAAGGCGCGCTCAGCTTATCCATGACGGCCGTAACGTTGATAAGGCTAATTTGACGGAATATATCATCGCCTCCTATCAACTGCCTGACAAAGTCAGCTTTGGGATGGAGAATGATTTCCAGCGGCGTATCATACTGAACGATCTCGCCATCCCTTAAAATAATGATTTTATCCGCGAGCCGAATGGCTTCCTCCACATCATGCGTAACGAACAGAATGGTCTTATGAAGCTGCTTCTGAATGCTGGTTAACTCATCTTGCAATTTAGTCCGGGTGATCGCATCAATCGCTCCGAACGGTTCGTCCATGAGCATGAAGGGAGGATCAGCGGCCAATGCCCGCGCCAAACCTACTCGCTGCTGTTGACCGCCCGACATTTCCCGCGGATACCGCTTGCGGTATACTTTAGGATCCAGATGGACAAGCTCGAGCAGCTTATCAATTCTGGCACTTGTTCTTTCTTTGTCCCAACCGAGCATATCCGGTACCACAGCGATATTTTGCTCGACCGACATATGGGGGAATAAACCGCTTTGCTGAATGACATAACCGATCGTTCTTCTTAGCTCGTTAACGGGAACCGCCATCGTATCTTTGCCGTCGATCAATATATGGCCTTCAGATTGCTCATAGAGTCGATTCACCATCTTTAACAAGGTCGTCTTCCCGCAGCCGGAGCTCCCGAGCAGCACAATGAATTCCCCAGACTCTACCTTGAAGCTCACGTTGCGTATCGCGGGCTCGCTTGTACCCGGATAACTTTTCGACACATTCCGGAACTCGATAGCGCTCATGCTTCCTCTCCCTTCATACCTCGCGTTAGTCGATCAATCCTTGTTCCTTAAGAAAATCCTTCGCGACATCCGCCGGCTCTTCCTTGTCGGGACCGTCTACCTTCCAGTTCAAGGAAGCCATCATTTCATCCGTCAGAAGGGTATTCACTTTGTTTATAATCTCACCGATTTCGGGGTGGCTTTCGAGCAGCTCTCCGCGAATTTGAGGAACTGCATGATACGGCGGCCACAATCCTTTGTCATCCTGCAAGGAGACAAGTTCGAAGCCTGCAATTTGTCCGTCCGTGCCAAAGCCGATCGTCACATCTACCTGTTTGTCGGTTAACGCTTTATATTTCAAACCGATATCGAACAGTTTAGCGGATTTGAACTCAAAGCCGCCATACACCCTTCGCAGCCCGGGCAATCCGTCGGGACGATCTTCAAACTCCGGAATGAGCGCAAATTCCAATTCCGGCGCTTTCGTTGACAGATCGGAAAGGGTTTTGAGTCCGTGCTTGTCGGCAATTTCTTTCGTCGTGACGAGCACGTAGGTATTGTTAAACGGCGTTTGATTCAGAAGCTCAATATTCCAGTTTTTCTTGTAGCCCGTTTTCACCGCATCATAAACGGCCTGAGCATCATTCGCCGCTTCTTCCTTTAACACGTCGTATAGCGCCGTTCCCGTATATTCCGGGTAAAGGTCAATATCACCATTCTTTAATGCTTCGAAAGCGACATTGGTGCCGCCAAGATTTAATTTTCTTTCAACGGGATATTTATTCGCCTCCAAAGCTTGAGCGTAAAGCTCTCCCAGGATGAATTGTTCTGTGAAGTTTTTGGAGCCGATCTTCACCTTCGGCTTGCTTCCGTCCGAAGTGCTTCCGGAACTTCCGCATGCCGCTGTAAAAACCATCAAGCATAAAACAATCACGGGCAGCGCCAATTTTCTAATCGTCGTTTTCATCTCGAATCACCATTCCCTTTGTCGGATTATATTGATTAATAACCTGTTCTTTTTCTAGCCGCTTTTTCAACTATGCCAAAAACGATATCCCCGCCAAAGGCGATCATACTGATGGGTATGGCGCCTGCAAGCAGCATTGGCGTTTGGGCAAGCGCGATTCCGTTAATAATGAAATCTCCCAAACCGCCTCCCCCGATGAAAGAGGCTAAAGCCGCAGCCGCGATGACTTCCACAACAGCCGTTCTTACCCCGGTCAGTACGACTGGCAACGCGAGAGGCGTTTCGATTTTAAGTAAAATTCTCAGCGGATCCATTCCCATTCCCCTTGCCGCTTCGAGTACGCTTTTGTCCACTCCTTTAAACGCAATCACGGTATTAATCAGCATGGTCGGAATGGCAAATATGATAAGTGCTATTAGCGCGGGCGTAAATCCGACACCCACATACGGCATCAGGAATGCAAGGACCGCCAAACCGGGAATGATTTTTCCAAGGTACAGCACATTTAAGACGGCCATGGAGAGCCGGTTTCGCTTCGACAAATAAACACCTAGTGGATAGCTGACTAAAAAACTGATGAATAAAGCTACAAAACAGAGCTGCAAGTGGATACCTACGGCTTCCCAGAACTGATCTGGCTTGTCCTGAATGACCCTAAGCGTATCGGTGAAAAGGCTCATGCCCACACCTCCTTTATTTCAGTGCAGTTTTCCTTTCTAACAGGCGGAGAGCCGTTTCCGTACCAATGGCCAGGACCACAACAGCGATAGAGCCCGCGATAATTTTGCCGGGGTGATCCTGATAAATCCCTTCGAATATCAGCTTCCCTAATCCCCCCGCATTGACAAATGCAGCGATCGTGGCAATGCCGATCATGGAAATCGCAGCAATGCGTATGCCGGCTATAAAGACCGGAAGAGCAAGCGGAACGGTAATTTTCAGGAAAATGCGCCATTTATTCATTCCCATCCCTTTGGCCGCTTCATTAATTGATGGGTCGATCCCCTTAATGCCCGCGACCATATTGCGTACCAGAATCATTTGCGAATATAAAATAAGGGAAACCATTGCTGTTTTCATGCCTAACCCGAAGAAAGGAACCAGAAAAGCTAATAACGCAAGACTCGGAATCGTATATATAATGCTGAACGTACCGATTACCGGGACTTGTGCTCTCGTGAATTTCGATATGAGCATAGCAATCGGAAATGCAATGCATAACGAAATCGCCAACGAAAGGACAACTAACGAAACATGTTCCACAAGCAGCTCCAGCACCTTATCTGCATTTTTAAATAAGTAGTCCATTATCACCCTCCCCCTAACTTTTTATGTCACGTTTCCTTACGTGTTCGGCATTACATTAATCATAATGTAGAAAGCGCTTACATACAATGGGGCAAAATTGTTCAGATCTAGCACAATTTTGCTTCTCTATAGCCGCTTGGACTGCAATCCATGATGATTTTGAATTTTCGGGAAAAGTAATTTGCATCGGGAAACCCAACCTGAACAGCAATGTTTTGTACAGTCATATCCGTATTATCCAACAAATACAATGACTTTTCTATTCGCAGCTTGGTGAGGAATTCAAAGCAGCTCATCCCAGTTTCTCTTTTAAATAGATGCGCAAGATAGTACGGGTTGACATGACAATATTCTGCAATTCCCTTTAAGGAAACTTTTTCCTGATGATGGTTTTTCATGTATTTAATCGCAGTTCCGATGATAGGGGATCCCTCAAACTGATTCACTTGACCGGCATGACGTGCAATATTTCTCCAATAGTCACACAGTTTGTTAACAAAGTTATCATATCTAACCGTGCCGATGAGAGATTGGATCATCCGCGCATTTTCCGATAAAATCACCGCTCCATCGCCGCCCATATCGAGAACCATTCGAGACAAGGACATGATCAAGTCAATCACTTCCGACTTAAACATATCGACGTGAAACTTATACGTTGTTGCGATTCGTTCCAATATTACCTTCAAGTAGCTGACGGAACCTTCCACATCGCCGATTCGTACACGCGCAAGCAACTCTATCTTTTCTTCCGCAGCAACCGGCTTTTTCAATTCCCTTACCTGCCTTTTTTCTTGTTCGTATTGATAGATGATACGGTTGCCTTGAAAGAAACGGTCCTCCATTGATTGCTTGGCTTCCTCATAGGAACGGTATAGCAAGTAAGGACTTTCGTAACCAGGGCCAATTCCTGCAGAAACGGAGAAGCCTTGCGCGTCGGTCAGTTCTTGTATTTTCTTCACAATCGATAACGGACGTTTATACAATTGCGGTTCATGGCTGCCGCTGTTCGGCAGTTCGATCAATACCGCTAGTATCCCTTGCTCCGTCCATATCCAAAGAAACGGCTCCGAAATCGCTTTGTGTACCGCCTCTACTAATTTTTGACCAATGTCGATTCTCCAATCCACCGTCATCCCTGCAGCCAATTCCGGATAACGATCGATCGAGACGATGAATACCAGGTTAGGGTTAATTTGTACCTCAAGCATCTCACACATCGCCTCGAATGTTCCCTCGTGCACGAGCGCACCAGAAATCAGAAGTTGAGCAAACACCGCATGCTCCGTTCGCAAAAGCATATGAACTACACCCTTTATGGATTATTTGCAAGATCGGCAAGGAGTTAGTTTATCATATTTTTGGGTATCTCCATTTTTCGACTGCTGCGAGACCAGATAACGACTGGTATCAGTAACAGTGAAAGGATGCCCCCGGCAAGTGAGAGTGTAGCATAACTGGAATGGGCTACAACCATGCCAGAAAGTCCGCCGCCCGATGCCCCCGCTAAAGCAATCAAGACATCAACATTTCCTTGAGTTCTGGCACGAGTGGCTGGATGAGTCGCATCCACGATAAGCGCTGTGCCGCTAATTAAGCCAAAGTTCCAACCAAGACCTAGCAGCGCCAGAACAGTAATGAGTAATAACATGGAATCGGCAGGTACAAGAGCAGCAAGAATGCAAGCAGTTAATAGAATAATTCCTGAAGCAAACGACATTGCAGTACGTCCGACCTTATCAACGAGTACACCCGACACAAGGGAGGGAAGGAACATCGCGCCGATATGAATACTGATGACTAGCCCTACCTCAGCCAAGCCATATCCATGGTGAATCATGTGAATTGGCGTCATTGTCATAATGGCGACCATAACGATCTGGGTTAATATCATTACTGTGACCCCAACAATGATCCCTCGGTTGTTTGTCGCTTGTATATTCGATTTCGTGT
Organism: Cohnella sp.; assembly: GCF_041640265.1. GTDB lineage: Bacteria > Bacillota > Bacilli > Paenibacillales > Paenibacillaceae > Cohnella. The sequence goes on along the minus strand of NZ_JBEQAP010000040.1, from coordinate 16,634 downwards.
CTGAGACGTGCCCTTGATCCTTTTCCTGCGCTTCGGCGATTGCTTTGGCAACGATGAATGGGTCTGGGCGGAGAAAAGCCAGTAGTACCAGACCAGCAAGGATAAAGGCTGCTCCAGCCAGTATGAAAGGACCGGCTAGGGCTGGGACATCAAGCGAAGCGGCGAACCTGCCCATTACATCAACCAAGTTCGGACCCCCAACAGCACCGAATGTAGTTGAAACCAATGCAATACTGACTGCAGTTCCACGTTGTTTAGGCTTTGCTAAGTCTGTACCCGCATAGCGTGCTTGTAAGTTTGTAGAAGTGCCTGCCCCATAGAGAAGTAACGAAGCAAAAAGAAGTGGAATATTGTCACCTACAGCTGCAATGACTACCCCGATCGCACCAATGCCTCCAGCCAAGAATCCTGTCGCGAGTCCAATGCGGCGTCCTAAACGTTGAGAAAGTCGCCCAACAATCAGTGCGGCCGCAGCAGAACCAAGAGTAATCAACGCCGAAGGAATACCTGCAAAACTGTCGGCACCCAACATATCCTGAGCTAGGAGTGCTCCGACAGTTACTCCTGCCGCAAGCCCTGCACCGCCGAAAATTTGCGACATGACAACAATAAGCAAAGTCCGTTTATATAACCGCTCCTGCATTTCTAAGGAATCGATGTATGCTCGTAAATTGGATGTTGGGCTTTCTATTGTACCATCGGGTTCATGCGACATCCCTCAGAACCGCCTCTCTAATTTATATTCTTCACTGATAGGTTACCAATCTGTTCTTATTGTATATGAATTTTCATACAGAATTAAGCAGAATATCGTTGCCGAGTCTAATGTGTATGATTTTTCAAATAGAATTAAGCAGAATGTCGTAGCAGGGATTATTGTGTATGAAATTTCATACACAATTTAGTAGAATGTTGGTTATTGAAAAACACAATTTCACTACCAGAAGTACGAAAATTAGTTGGTTTACGTGGTCTATTACTGTAGAGGGTGGCTTGCTACTTATGACTGAGTTGGGCGTTCCAACTCGTGTGCGCATAGATTGCTTCTCAACGAGCTGAGTTAGTTGTTGATTATGAGGGAGAAGTGTAAGAGGTTACTTTGCATTTACTTACTATATAAAATTTCAGCTCTTATGAAAGACTATTCCTTCGGTTATACTTTTCCTGCGACAAGCCAATCAATCACATTACCCAATCACTAAGGAGGACATAAATCATGAGGACAATGAAACTAGGAAACAGCACATTAGAGGTGCCGGTCGTTGCAGTCGGCTGCATGCGTATTAATTCCCTTGGGAAAACCGAATCCGAACGTTTTGTCCAAACTGCGCTGGAAGAAGGAGCGAATTTCTTCGACCATGCGGATATATACGGCGGTGGAACCTGTGAGGAAATATTCGCGGATGCCATTCATATGAATGCGAATATTCGCGAGAAGATCATCCTGCAATCCAAGTGCGGCATTCGTAAGGGAATGTTCGACTTTTCCAAAGAACATATTTTAGAATCGGTGGACGGGATTTTGAAGCGGCTAAAAACCGATTATCTGGACATTCTGCTTCTGCACCGTCCGGATACGCTGGTAGAACCGGAAGAAGTGGCGGAGGCTTTTAATCTTCTTGAAAGCTCGGGCAAAGTACGCCATTTCGGTGTATCCAATCAGACTCCAATGCAGATCCAGCTGCTGAAGAAGTCGGTGAAGCAGCCGCTTGTTGCCAACCAACTGCAATTAAGTATCACGAACGCCACGATGATCACTCAAGGCTTTAATGTGAATATGGAGAATGATGCCGCCGTTAACCGTGATGGCCTCATACTGGATTATTGCAGACTGAACGATATCACTATACAGCCTTGGTCGCCTTTCCAGTATGGATTCTTTGAGGGCGTATTCCTCGATAACGACAAGTTCCCGGAATTGAATCAAAAGATCGATGAAATCGCAAATAAATACGAAGTTAGCAACACGACGATTGCCATCGCATGGCTTTTACGCCATCCCGCACACATGCAACCAGTCATTGGCACAATGAATATCGACCGGTTAAAAGATTGCTGTAAGGCAAGCGAAGTTCAACTGACGCGCGAAGAGTGGTACGGTATATATCGTGCGGCAGGTAATGTGCTTCCGTAAATGCGCATTATAGAACAAAGTTTTTTTATGTTCAAGTGAGTGTTTCATTCAGTTAGTGTTTCATTCAATTGTGCCATTTTGATGGAGGATTCTTTTCGGTGTTTTCTCACTTCTTTATGACGATATCCCGTTCGCCCGATCTTCTCGAACCCCTATATGGAAATATCCCCCTTTGCTCAGAAGCTGAATAATAATCGAACAAGTCATCCCCTCCCTGAGTCGAAGGGATATCGTCATTAAGCACCGAATTATACGTGATCACAGCTCGTGCTTTCAATCGTTTTTTGAATCAATTAGCGGTAGAAATATAACTAATCTCTGAAACCTATATGGCTAGAAAAAACCTCCGAATCCATTATTTAAAATGGAGCCGGAGGTTCTTTATGGATTGTTAATTACTGCGCCATATTCGGCTGTTCCCCGTTAGGCGGCATTCTCCCTCCGCCTCCACCCTGCCTTGGACCGCCCATTCCGGCATTGCCGCCGGGTCCTCCCATCCCGCTTCTGGCTTCGGTCACTCCCGACTCGTTCAACCAGGTAACAATGGTTGATGCCTCAAACTCGACTACCTTCGTCCCGTCCTTATATTCGCCGCCGTCGTAAAGACCGTTCGCTTCACTGCCAGTCGACGTTCCTCCCGAGTAAAGGATGTAAGAAGCATCCTTCTTCAAGCTCGGCGAGCTGATAAACACGGACTGATAATTTTTCGATGGCGCGAAGGTGATGATGTCATTTCCTTCGCTATCTTCCAAATGAGCAATCGTGCCTGCTTGCTGGTTCTGAGGATAAGTCATCAGAATACCATATTGCGTCGATTGCTCGGACATAGCTTGAGCCATACCGGAGCTTCCAGCGGCAACGAGGAATCCGCCCGTCATTACAAAGGTGCCATCGTAATCTAAGGCGCCATTGCCACTATTAGTCGGACCATTAACAATAGCTGTACCGCCAGTCATCTCAATCGAACCGTTCGCATCCAATCCGTCGCCTTGCGAATTAACGGTTAAATATCCTCCGCTAATCGTAAGCTTGTTGCTTGATGCGGAACCATCAACTCCACCTGCTACATTCACCCCATCATCGCTGGCAACAAGACTGATCTTACCCTCCGAAATAACGATCGTAGAAGCTTCGATCCCTTCATTGCTCTTGGTAATATCGATCGTTCCTCCCGCGATAGCGATTGAGACATCCGCATGAATCCCATCATCGTCCGCAGCGATTTCGATATCGCCGCCAAAGATTTGAATGCCGCCGCTGCTGTGCATGGCATCTTCAACTGAACGAATGTTAAACGAACCGCCCTCTATGGCTATGATGCCCAGGGAATCTACCTCATCGTTTGATGTTTTGATGCCGTGTCCTCCCGCTTCAATCGTAACATTACCTTCTTGGACTGCGACCAGATCACGTCCCAACAGCCCATCGTCAACAGCGTGGATCTCAATGGCTCCTCCCGTTATTCTCAGCTCATCCTTACTCACGATCCCGTTATTATAATTACCTTGAACGATCAGCCTTCCAGTGCCGTTGAATGTCAGACCGTCATGGCTGAATATTGCTGCATTCGGTTCATCCGTGGTTGCATCCGGGTATACGTAGGTTGCTCCATCCGAGACCAGGTTTTCTGTTCCCTCCTGCAAAGTAATGATCGTCTTGCCCGCTTCCTTCACGTAGATCGGCGAGGTGCTGCTATTATGAAGCTCCGTTCCGTTTAACACCAAGCGAACGGTCCCCTTATCCTGCACATCTACAACGATTTGACCGTCATCAAGCTTTCCGCTCAACACATAGGTTCCAGCCGACGTAATCGTAATCGTACTGTCTTTCGCCTCTGCCCCTGAACCATCTATGCTTGCACCGGTACCATTCAGCTTGATTTCGGTCGGATTCGCCGAAGTCCAGTCCGTGTAAGCATCATCGGCAGCAAACTCGACCTTATCGTTCAGATCGATGCTGGCTACCTGCTCACCAGAGGTGGATTCATTCATCTGAACCTCTGTTACTTCGGATGAAGCCTCTGCACTTGACGTAGTAGTAGTTGTGAAATTATCGCTGCATGCCGATATCAGAGCGGCGCATAAAAGAATAACCCCTAATTTTTTACTCATCCATAGCTTTTTCATTGTTCATCTTTCCTCTCTCATTTTAGTATTCTGAAGCGGTGGGACTCATCGTTAAGGTGATATCCAGATTCCCGTTCCTGCACCTGATGGCATCGAGAAATTCTTTCTGGTTCGTGAGATGGTCGATCGTAACCGCATATACCAGCTCATACAGACTGCCCAGCTCGGTCGTTCTAACTTTTCTCAACTCGTAATCGATCTTGAATAGCTTGAAGATCTCGTCGAAGGCTTCCTCGTACCCCAGATTTTCCGGGATCGTGATTTTAAGTAATTTCTGTGCCGCTTTTTTGGCCCCGAAGTTAATAACTTTCAGGAAGAACATCAGCATGCAGAGGGATACTGTGAACAATACGGCGTAACCGAACGATCCGACGCCGCATGCGAGTCCGGCTGCCATTGTAAACAATACGAACGCGATATCCTTCGGATCTCCCGGCGCGCTTCTGAACCGAATAATGGAAAAGGCTCCTGCAAGACTAAAGGCTCTTGCAATGTTGTTGCCGATCAGCAGGATAATGATGGCCACAATCATGGGCAGCACGATCATCGTCAAAACGAAATTCTGTGTATACCCGACCTGCGTTTTCATATAAGTAAAGCTAATGATCGCGCCTAAAGCGATAGAAATGAAGATGGTTAACAAAGCATGGGTTAATGTTAATTCCGAACCTGTTGTCGTCGAAGCGAAAATGGATTCAATCATAAAAGAATTCTCTCCCTCTCTATTTTTCCGTTCGCAAGCATTTTTTTGTATTCGTTGCCGTACTTGGAGAAGCTCGTCCTAAATATTCCGAGCTCCGACAGCATCCTGGAAAGCCAGATCGGTATCGTTTTCTCCGCCTTCACTTCCATCAGCCACTGACCGCGGCTCAGCAACTCTTCCCCGTAGTCGCCGCTTTCAAGCTTAACGTCATACCGTCTGGATCTGATATTCGTATCGAACGTAATCCGTAAATCCCGGTTATTCTTGCAGAACAGCGCGATTCGGTCATAAGCCAGATACAATTTCGGCTGTAAGTCGTACCGCTGCAGGAAGTACTGGATTTCCTGGATTACTTGCTTGTTCATACCCTCCCTGAATTCCGGCTCCGCTCCCGTTCGGACGAAATCATAAGCCTCGCTAAGCTTCAGTGCCGTCCTTCTTTTGTTCACTAAGCCGAACACCTTCTTCTTAAGCTCCAAGTACACCTTTGCGTCTTTCTCCGGAATACTGTAAGCTCTTATTCGGAGCTTCTCCCTGTACTTCGGCTTCGCCAGGCTATTTCGGATCAAGGAATCATGCTCGGTATCGTAATAAATGTTGCTGATGGAATAGAACTTATCGTGCTTGTTATATTCATCCAGCTCCATATATTCGAGCAATCCGTTATAAATGATGTAAAATGTCTTGCTGTCCATTAGATACTTGCTTTCATATCGGTTGAACACCTCGATCGCCATCGTTCTCGCGCTCCTTTCATGTGGGCGAATGTTCGCCGTTCCATGACTGTATCTTAGAGCCGGAACCTTTAATGAATCTTAAATATCCGATAACAATCCGATAACTTTCTGAAAACAATTCGTTTTTTCTTCATGGCGCGAACTCATGCTAATATTAAGGTTGATTAAAGGTTCGATTAATATAATGGTCTTGAAAGAGGCTTTACCATGATTACGCGAAGGGGAAGCGACCATGAGAATATTAATTGTAGAAGATGAGGTTCATCTAGCGGAGGCGTTAACCCAAATCTTAAAGAAGCATAATTACTCCGTCGATGCCGTTCATGATGGACAATCGGGGCTGGATAACGCGCTAAGCGGCATATATGATTGTCTACTGCTCGATATCATGCTGCCTGAAATGGATGGCATCACACTATTGAAGACGATTCGGGGCAAAGGGATCTCAACGCCCGTTATTCTGCTTACCGCCAAAGGGGAAATTTCCGACAAAATCTCCGGGCTCGATTACGGCGCGGACGATTATATAGCCAAACCGTTCTCGACAGAGGAACTATTGGCAAGAATAAGGGCGGCTTTAAGGCGCAGGGGCGAGGTAGTACCGGAGGATGCGTTAAAGCTTGGAGATATTGATTTAAACACGGGGAATCTTAAGCTCACATGCAAAGGAAAGGAGCTCAAGCTGATCTTAAAGGAAAGCGAGCTGCTTGAGCTGCTGATGTCGAGGAAAAATGCGGTGACCTCCAAGGAGCAGATTATCGAGAAGCTATGGGGCTTCGATTCAGAGGTTGAACATAATAACGTAGAGGTTTATATCTCTTTCATAAGAAAAAAACTCACCTTCCTGAATTCATCGGTCCGAATAAATACTATCAGAGGCGTAGGTTATGTATTGGAGGTGGCCTCGTAATGTTCAATAAACTCCGGAATCGGTTTCTTATCGTTAACTTGGTTATCATCTCATTCATGATGCTCTTGTCTTTCGCTTCTATTTACACGATTACCTATCAGAACGTTCGCAGAGATATCGATATGGAGCTGCACAAGGTATCGGATTTCTCCCGCAAGTCTGACGGGAATTTCGGAGAGCAGCGACAGGGAGGAGGCCATCCCCCGCAGGAGTCGACGGGTAGTACGAACCCGCAGCAAGAACGCTCGATCTCCTTCTCCTTGCAAACAGACGAGGAGTGGAATATTACGGTCACAAACTCCCGATTCAATATGGACAGCGATTTCTATGAACTTGCAATTAATAAAGCCTCCTCCAATCATTCGGATAATGGCCAATTTAACCTGGACGGAAATAGATGGGCTTATCTCACACAAAAGAATGAAGCAGGGTATTTCATCACATTCCTTGACGTCACCGCCCAGCAGAAAATCGTTACGAATCTCGTGTATACGTTCCTTGTTGTCGGATTGGTTATGCTTATCGTCATCTACTTTACGAGCCGATTTTTCGCCAACCGCTCCATTGCTCCAGTGAAGGAAGCATTCAATAAGCAGAAGCAGTTTATCGCCGATGCTTCCCATGAATTGAAAACGCCGTTAGCCGTCATTAACACCAATGCAGACGTCCTCTTGTCCAACAGCGAAGACACGATACACAATCAATCGAAATGGCTGCATCGGATTAAATCGGAAACAGATAGAATGAAGACGCTGACTAACGATCTCCTGTACCTGACCGAAATGGACGATTCCAGAGCCCGCATGATCTTTACTAACTTTAATGTGAGCGAAGCCGTCGAAAGCGTCGTTCTGACTATGGAAGCCGTTATTTTCGAAAAAAGTATTTCACTCAGCTATGAGATTGAACCTGACTTAACCGTACGCGGCAACAGCGAGCAAATCAAGCAGGTGGTCATGATCCTATTGGATAATAGCATCAAGTACACCAGCCCTAAGGGTTCTATAGCTGTCGCGCTCAGAAAGCGACATAACGATATTCTGCTATCGGTGACCAATTCCGGCGAAGGTATCCCGCCCGAGCATCTGGAAAGAATCTTCGATCGCTTCTACCGCGTTGATCAATCCCGATCACGTAAGCATGGCGGGTATGGCCTCGGTCTAGCGATAGCTAAATCCATTGTTGAGCAGCATAAAGGGAAAATTTACGCAAAAAGCGTGCTGAACGAGGCTACGACGTTTTATGTTCAATTATCGATGAATTAAGATCCGTTCCGCATAGCTGTTCTCTAGCCGCAGTTTTAACTGTGGAGAATGTTCAATGGCCTCCTGGAACCATTCTCGATGCATCGTCAATAACACGCAAGGAGTCAAGGTTCGGATCGTCGCCGTCCTCGGAATTTGCTTCAACAGAGCCATTTCTCCGAAATGATCCCCGTCCTCCAACACGGCAAGCGAACGATCTTCTTCAAATCCGCTATGCTGCAGCACCTCAACCTGCCCTCTGACAATGATGTAGAATCGGTTACCTTCTTCCCCTTGCTTCATGATCGTGACACCGGCTTCCACTTTTTCCGTTACAAGTCTCTTTTGGATTTCCGCAAGCTCTATTTCATCAAGGCTTTGGAACAATGGAATTAGCTTCAGCCGCTCCGGCAAAATGTCGGCGCTTGTCCCGTCATCGCTAATGACAAACCCGCTTTGCTTGGACCATAAATTCTGATATACGCTGCAGTTCTTTAACAATTCAGAGTGGGTACCGACTCCTGCCAGCTCACCCTTATGCATGACAAAAATACGATTCGTATGCTCTATCGTCTGTAAGCGGTGGGTAACGGAGATGATCGTTGCTGAATCGCTGATCCTGCCTAGTGAATCGTTAATCGCTTGTTCCGTTCCGGGGTCAAGCGCAGACGAGGCTTCGTCCAGCAGGAGGATGGACGAATTTCGTACGAACGCTCGGGCTAGAGCAATCCGCTGCTTCTGACCTCCCGAGAGAAACCGTCCCCGCTCGCCTACCATAGCCTCATAACCTCCTGGCTGTGAGGCGATCCATTCATGAATGTCCGCCGATTTCGCAGCTGCCTCGACTTCCTCATCCGTAGCCGTAAGTCTGCCGACCCGAATATTTTCGCGTAAGCTGCTATTAAACAACACGATTTCCTGAGGAACGTAGGCGATCATCCTGCGATAAGCATCTAGAGGCAGGTCTCGCACATCGATTCCGTCCATGAGGATAGAGCCTTCATTCGGTTCATAGTATCTCATCAACAGGTTGACGATCGAGGTTTTGCCCGAGCCACTGGAGCCGACAACCGAACAATGCATTCCATGGGGGAAGGTCAGGTTAATATTATTTAATGATTTGGAAAACTCCGTATATCCGAAGGAGACATGGGACAACTCCAGCTCACTAGATAGCATCGGTATCGGACTTATCGTTTCCGTTAGCTCCGCGGGATTAGTCTGCTGGCTTAATATCACTCTGCTAAGCCGTCCCCAACTAAGAGTCGCCTGCACAAACTGCGGAAAATACCGGGTCAGGGAGGAGGCGTAGCTGCTGATGCGCAGATAAAAGCTCTGAAAGGATACCAGTATGCCGATGGTCATTAAGTCGTACCTGCTCAGATAAGCTCCGACAGCTATGAGGGTTACGTTGAGCATTAGCAGCGCAATGGCTACTGATTTACCCATCATCGTTCTTAACAACTGCGCTTTAAAGCCCATTGGAGCCACTTCGTCCGTCATTTCGACCAATCGCTTATGTTCCCAAGCTTGCAGCCCAAAGCCGCGTATGATTTGGTGAAAGGTCAAGCGGTCCAAGATAATCTCGTTGAAATTTTCTCTTGTCTTATACAAATCGCTTGCGTCCATAACACTTCGGTTCATTAACTTCGGAATAATAAAGCATATGGGAAGGCCGACAATCAGCAAGAGGAAAAACCATTTGTTCATCACATACAACAGGGTTAGGGAGAAAAGAAGTCCAAGTCCAGCATTTATAACCGATATAAGCGCCAGGAATGTCGCATGCATCGTATTCAAATCCGTGGACAGCCTGGCTACGACCGAGCTGGGACTTTGCCGTCTGTAGTAAGATTCCGGCAGCATCTGCATGTGTCTGAAAATGCGGTACCGCAGCTCATCCTGCATTCGCAAACCTGTCTTCAGCAAGATGGTGTCTGCAGCTAGATCCGCACCAGATGAGAGGATGGCCCCTGCGACTAAATAAGATAGGAATAAAATAAGCTTGTCGAATTGTCGAGGAATGAGAATATCGTCAATGAGGGTTTTGAAGCTATAGGAGAACGTTACCTGATAGGCAAGCGTGATGATCATGAGCAAGAATAACGTCGCCGACTGCCAAGGATATCGTGCGAATTGAACAAAAAGAAACTTTAGCATATCTTTCATTGCGACGGGCTCCTCGCAACCTATATATTGCTAGCTTCTTCTCTATTTCGACACGATGAGCATATTCCCTTTTTCTTCCGGTACCGGAACCGACGTCCCCACATTACTTGGGGACGCCCGGGTCCAGTCTCGGTCAATCATTTTGACCAAATTAATCGCATCGACAATTTCAGCCTTCTATAAAAATCCTCAACTTTAGCGGTTATAATCTATTACATATAGGTAAGGGATTCGAATATTTCCTTTAGCAGAGCTTATGGTAATGTACCCGCGCTCGAATTCAGGAGTACCCTGTTGGCCGCCTGAATGGACGCCCCGGTTAAGCACGGCAACGGTAATTTCTGTGCTTCCTTTCGAAGGCACGGTTACCTCAGTTTCACTTAGACTTAAGTCATTGTCGCTACTTATTGTATAACTCAGCTCACTATCAGATGGGTTTACTAGAGTAAATGTCATCTGATAGTTTTGGTTCCCGACAGGACGAACGAGTCCGAAGCTTAAGGAGGAAGGGAATGCCATACCCGGAGAGTTCATCGCTCGGCCAAGATCAATAATACCCGCACCTACCTTAAGAGGATCTAATACATCCGTATTCGGTATAACACTGCCATCCAATCCAAATGCTGTCCCCATCAAGGCAGACTTGACTTCAGCCGGTCCCCATCCTAGTTGGTTAGCTCTACTGTAAGCCAGAAGAACGGCTGATGCACCTGCCACATGAGGAGCAGCCATCGAAGTGCCTTGATAAAGCTCATAGCCGCCGCCTACAACAGAGGAGTAGATGTTCACTCCAGGAGCAGCTATGTCAGGTTTTAATACGTAGTTTGGCGTTGGTCCCCAAGAACTAAAGTTCGCAAGTAGATTTGGGGTTGACCCAATCTCAGTTGGAGGATAGGTAATGGTAACATTCCGATCCCCTCCCCAATTGGCTAGCTCGATTCCTGCCTCATTCCCGATCATTACCGCAGGAATTAAGGCCCCGTCAGAAGACATGGGGATAGGTTCAGATACACCATCAAGCTGATAGATAATGACACCTGTGGCACCCGCGGCAGCCGCGTTGTTTATTTTTGTTGCAAAAGTACACGCCCCTCGCTGGATGACTGCAAGCTTTCCTTGCAATGGCGTTCCGCTGATTGGTGAACAAGCCAGCTTATCTCCTCCGGCAGAATCCGCCCATAGCGCATACTCACCTGACAACTCTTCTTTTACCTCTCCTCCTTGAGTGCCGGTAGCGGCAGCCGTTTTTCCATCTGATAAAGCCACGGATTTTAAGTACATAGCAAACGAATGACTATTGGTAGTCGCGGCTACCGTAATGACCTTGTCCGCAGTTCCTGGTGACCCTACAGTATAGTCTCCCGGTCCCTCATTGCCAGCTGCAATGGCGACAACTACTCCAGCATCAACGGCAGAGTTTACGGTCATGTCCAACAAATCTGCACCTTTATGAGGCGTTCCTCCAAGGCTAAGATTTAATACATCCATGCCATCGATAACAGCCTCTTCCACCGCCTTCGCAATAAATAGACTTTTTGCATCCTCCACTGTACCTGGGAATACATTATAATTTCCTAAATAGGCACCGGGTGCCACTCCACTAAGAGGTTTGCTCCCCATGGCAGGCATTGTTCCCGCTTTTCCCGCAATCGTACCCGCAACATGTGTGCCGTGGCTCTCTACCGCTTGTGCAGTTTGCCATGGCTGCTGATGGAATACTTTCGCTACGATTACCTTCGGACTGGTGAAGTTTGTATCTCCTTTAGGGAAGCCTTCGGGATATGCCATATTATCATTGGGTTGAAGGAAAGGATGGGACTGATCCACTCCGGAATCGATTACCCCGACTCTAATGTCAGCACCCGCATTACCTTGACCGCCAATCGCAGTCCATGCTTGGTTAGCATGGATTAAAGACGTACTCTCGCTCATTGCTTTACGATAGGTTGCACTATTACCCGTATTCACCGCACCTGGTCCATGGCTTATTTCTTTCAACGAAGCTCCGTTAAGCTTCAGACCAAGACCGTTAAACGTTACGGCGTATTCAGTTATTACCGTGACATGAGGAAGCTGTTTCGCTAACCATTTTTTGTAGTTTTCCCGTTGGGCTTCAAGTCTTTTCCCATACTTCGCAGACTCTTGGGAGTTCAAATTTAATTTTTGCCCCTTAGATGGTTTCGTAGATTCAAACCCTGCAATCGATCCCTCATAAGAAGCAATCGCTGCATCACCAAATTGAACAAACGCGTAATCGTTATTCTGATCAACTATTGTTGTCCGATCATCGTTGTATACCCTCGCCTGAATTGGCATGGCTGCGGTAAATAGCAAGAATAGGGTTAATAAAGCCCCGGCAATGCTCTTAATGCTCCTACTAATATTCAATATAATTCCTCCTCAAATGGTTAAAAATGTATACTAAATATTTCTAGTAAACTATTCTTTATTCCTCCGATAGATTTTGTAACATTCTGAAAAAGATTTTGCTGAAAGATATGATAAATTTTCTATAATATGTAATATATTCTGATGCCAGAAATGGTTATATAAGTATATTAAACATAATCGCGGGAATTAATCATGCCGATAATGCACACATCTGCATCTTTTTCTAAATAATTACGTCTTATAGTTCAACGACACGGTTTGGAGGAATTTCACTATGAACATTGAGCCTATATGGAAAGAGTTTTATGCACCATTAAAAAAAGGGAACAGCATAATGGCTGTTCCCTTTTTCTGTAAATACTCTGTTACTTCACTGAGTATATCCCTTCCTTATACGTCATCGTATAGACCATCCCGGCATCGGTTAATATTCCCCGATCTATGCTGTCTTTAACAAAGCGAACATTGTGACCGCCTGCATCGATCTTATATAATCCTAAATCATAGCCATTAGACACATAATAAACACCAGCTTTACCCACAAAAAATGAACTGACCGGTTTATCACTTAACTTTACTTCCTTCTCATCCTCTATATCATAGCGATATAACTCTCCTGGATCGAAAAAGCCGCCACTCAAGTTATCATTATAGTAGATGCTTCCATTAAAGAACTGCACATGCCCTGCTTTTCTTTCGACTAGAATCTGATTGTTGTTTCCATCTAGATCAACTCTCCCCAGATACCCTGTCTTTGAGTCGATATAATAAATTTTGTTGTCTTCTATCCAGAATTGTTTAGCCGCTGAGGTAAGCTTGACCTGTGTTTGATCTGCCAGATTGATTTTGTAAACGGAGCCTTCGTCTTTAGGATCGCTATCCTTATATCCTAATGTATACAGGTAGTCGTCCTTGATATATAATGCACCGTTGCCTGAAAATCTAATCCCTCCCTGGTCCTCTATAGTCCGGTAGATTCCATAGGCATATCCTGGTTGACCTATTGAGGTAACTTCTCCCGTTTTCATGTCGACCCGATTTAAATTATCATCCCCGACGGACATGTGATGAATGTCCGTATGATATATATATTCTCCTGCTTTTATATAATTAATGAAGTTTTTTGCATATACAACGTTTTTCAATGTACCATTAACAACCTTGTATAAAGTTTCACCACCCATAGTCCCATCCCCATAATGCAGGATGATATACAATTCGTTATCGATATACTTGATATCTTCCAGCCATCCGTCTCTTGGGACCCATTGATCAAGTTCAACCATTTTTCTAGACTTATTATTGGCGAAATTGAACACATCTAACTCCCATTTGTTATTCACCATAGAAACGTAATAGAGCTCGTCATTAATGAATCTCCTATTTTCTAAATCTAGGGTTCCCGGTAATTGAACTTGGACCTCCTTCTGTCCGTCTGCTTTTTTGTACATTTTGTCTATCGTACCGTTATGATTATAATCGCGCTTGAAATAGTACATGATATTACCGTATTTCGTAATAGGGAATGCGGTTTTTTGGTAATCCACCCGTTTGCGAGTATCGCTCAGTTCAGCTTTAATTTGATCCTTTATCGCTAGCGTCTGCGGATGCTGCAAATCTACGTATTCGTCACTGATTAGGATCAGTCCGTCCAGCCATTCGATTTTTTTGTCCAAAGCCTCGGATGCACTCCTTAAGGGCAGTACGATTCGGCCATTTATTCTTTGCGGTGCGATATCCAAGGTTTGCGGTTTGTTATTTACCATCATCGTTTTACTGTTTACCGTAAACTTAATGGTCTTATTTAATTTGGAGTTAGTTAAGAGCACTTCATCGGGCTTTTGAGGCTGCCAGATCGTTGCCCACATACTATTATTATGCGGATTAGATTGATCGGCGAGATAACCCATCAATCGAATCGGGACCAATACGCGTCCATTTCTCTGAACCATTTGATAATCTTCAAAAACGTCGGTTTTTTGCCCATTGATAAAGGCTTTACCTTGATAATCGTAAGGAACAATCACCATGTGGTCGAAAACTTCGTTTAATGGTTTTTTATCCGATTCTCCCGCCGCATAAGCAGATAGGGTTCCGCAAACAATACCTACACAAATGAACATAATTATCACAAAATTTTTCATTATCAATTCTCCTATTTTCACGATTATTGTATCCTCCCTCCTTACAAAACATTAGACGTCACCAAGCCCTTATAAGTTTTCCCTTTTATCATAAATCAGGGCTTACCGCCTGTCACAAATCGGATGTTTCAATTGTCTATATAGGAGAACGTGAAATTAATGGAGGAATGAATATGAAATTGCGAATGAACCACCGCGCAGCCAATCCCGCAGGCTTTCAGGCGTTGCTTAAGTTAGAAGATGCGGTGAAAAAAATGGGCCTCGATCCCGTGCTATATGAGTTAATCAAAATCAGGGCTTCGCAAATCAACGGATGCTCTTATTGCCTCGATATGCACTCAAGCGACTTGCGCAACATGGGCGAAACCGAGCAACGGTTGAACCTGATCATCGTTTGGCGCGAAGCGCCTATGTTCACTGAGAAGGAACGCGCTGTGCTCGCGCTGACCGAAGCGGTCACGCTCATTTCCGAGGCGGGCGTGCCGCAAGACATCTATGACGAGGTACGCATGCATTTCAGCGAAAGTGAGTTCGTCGCGCTGATCATGGCGATCAACGCCATCAACTGCTGGAATCGCATCGCGATCGCGACTGGCATGTTCCCAGGCTGCTTCTAAACCTGATTAACCACGCAACAAAGCCACTCTATATGGAGTGGCTTTGTTGTTGATGACACATCAATAAGATAAACTTATGTACGGATAGGAGGTCGATACGCCATGACGTCGAACCGAACGACGTTAGAAGTTGAACAATTATACCGTGAATACAAGCCGCTTCTTGCTTCCATCGCCTATCGGATGCTCGGTTCGATGAGCGAAGCCGAGGATGCGGTACAGGACGTGTTCGTCGCCGTCAGCAATCTCGGTGGGATCGACATCAAGCATCCGAAAGCCTACCTCGTCAAAATGGTCACTAACCGCATACTCAATATGATGAAAGCCGCGCCGCGTAAACGGGAAAATTATCCCGGACAATGGCTTCCGGAGCCTGTCATCGAGTTCGATTCGGAGGACGAACCGCAAGGACGTGTGCTTCGCCGCGAACGGCTCGGCTATGCCCTGCTCGTATTACTGCAAACATGCACGCCCCCGGAGCGCGCCGTGTTCGTGCTGCGTGAGTCGCTCGGGTACGATTACGCCGACATCGCCGTGATGCTGGATAAGTCCGAAGCCGCCTGCCGTAAAATCTATAGCCGCGCCGCCGCGAAGATCGGCCAACGTCCGCGCTCCGAGAACGAAGCCGCGCTCGACGCTTCGATCGACCGCTTCGTGCAATCGTTCGCTCAAGCGATCGACACTGGTCGCTTCGAGACATTCATCCAGCTGCTCACCGAAGACGCGGTGATGCTCAGCGATGGCGGCGGCATCGTGCGCGCGGCGCTTAATCCAATCGAAGGCCGCGATCGGATCGCCGCTTTCTTCGAAGGAATTGCCGGCAAAGGCTCGCTCACGGGACAGTTGCATCATGTATGGATCAGCGGACAGCGAGGACTGCTCCTTCTACGCAAAGATAAGCCCCCAGTTGCTTTCGCACTCGAGCCGGACGATAATTTCGACTCGATTCGCGCCGTTTATCTTGTCTCCAACCCGGAGAAACTTACCCGGATCAAAGGTGAAAAGGAGCTGTCTCGAAAGTAAGTAAGCTCACTTCAGGGACAGATCGCTTTTAGTTAAATGGAATTGACGAAAACGGTACGGAGCAGATCTGCATTCTTCTCCGTCCCGTTTCTTATTTGGTTACTGGTGGCCAAACGCCGAACCTCTCTATCGTTCCCCATTTGTCCTAACAAACTCTCTTCAGAACCGTGAACTGTAAAACATACCGTTAATTCAGTTATATATGTTGAACAAAATCATCTACCTGCACAACCTACATCCAATTTAACTGTTTCTGTCCTCATACCGGGAAATAAGCCATTTTACCTGTACCTTTTGCAGTAAAACTGGAAATGGCATGCGATTGATTGATAATTACTGTTTGTTTTACAGTTATTTTCTCCACATCGACTCCAATCCCCCTCTCGTCAACTCATACTGGACGATTCGCTCTCCCGCTCCTCTCGCAACGGGGGCC
>NZ_JBEQAP010000039.1:0-52779 GCF_041640265.1 Cohnella sp. | reverse complement strand
ATTTGCCGCCGACTTCCTTCAGATTCCACCTCACGGAGGACACCCTTGTCTTAAGCTAATGACTACTACTGCCTTCGCCATTCGGGACTTGCACCCTATAGATAACGCCCATGCTGGGCGACACTAAACGAGAAGCTGCCCCATTCGAGGGCAGCTTCTCCTATTTTATTAACACGTTACAACTTTGCCATTAATGGCTAATCGCCATATGAGCTTCGGCATTGCCTTCGGAGCCGTCTTCAGACTTCTTAGGCTTCTGAATCATGAGACCTAACAATCCTCCGACTAACGCAATACCAACCAAGATCAAGAACGTATAACCAAATGAGGAAGCATATAGCTCCAGATCAGGCCTCTGCTTGCCAGTTTCGATCATCAGATCCTTCATCTTGGTCGATGAAAGAGTCGTCAATACGGCAATCGCGAAGGACATCATGACTTGTTGCGCCGCATTCGTAAGCGAAGTCACACGACCTACCAGGTTCTGCGGAGCGGATTGGATAAGATGGTTATTCAGAGGCATCATGAACAGCCCCATTCCTGCCCCCAATAAAGCCAGCGGCAACATAACCGTACCTATGCCGGATTCCGCAGTTATACCCGACAGGAGCAATGCCGAAATCGTTGTCAAAGCCATCCCTGCCAATACAAGCGGGCGGGCGCCAAAGCGATCGGATAACTTTCCGCCGATTGGCATGAACACACCGGAAGCCAGTGCTTGAGGAAGCATAATCAAGCCCGTTTCAAAAGGAGAATACCCTTTGGCTTGCTGCAGAAACAGCGGAACCATGAACATCGTGCCGAACATTGCGATCTGCGATATCCATTGCACGATTATTCCTTTGGTAAAGTTTCCGGAACGGAAGACGCGAAGCTCCAGCAAAGGGCTTTGGCGATTTGTTTCCACGAGAATAAACAGAATCAACGCGATAACGCCTACGCCTATCCCAATGAGCGTTGTCGCATCTGCCCAAGTGGATTCACCCGTTACTGGATCTATACCGCCTTGAGAAACGCCGTAAACCAATGCAGCGAACGCTAAAGGTCCAAGTATCATTCCAAGTATATCCAATGACGCGACAGCTTGACGTTGAATATTCGGCAAAGTGCGGATGCCGAGTATAATACCGATAACTCCGATAGGCAGGTTAATCAGGAATATCCATTGCCAGCTGTGATATTCAACCAACCATCCGGCAACGACCGGACCAAGCGCAGGACCGAGCAAGATCGGAATACCGAGCATACCCATTACGGCTCCGACTTTGCCGGGAGGCGACAAGCGGTAAATAAAAGCCATGGCAATCGGTATAACCACGCCCCCGCCAACCCCTTGAATGATCCGGAAAGCAATGAGCATTTCCACGGTATTGGCCATCGCGCAGAGCGCTGAACCGATTGTGAACATTCCAATCGAAATCAAGAATACCTTCTTGGCTCCGAATCGATCCGACAACCAACCAGCCAAAGGTATAACGGCAGCCTGCGCCAGCGCATAACCGATAACTGTCCATTGCACTAGTGACAAATTAAGTAACTCGAACTCTTCCTGCAGCTTAGGCAGTGCGACATTAACTGCGGTACCATCCAATATGACCATGAAAATCCCGACGACGATGGCAATCAATGGCCCGAGAATGCTGCGAATAGATGCCGAACCTTCCGTTCCCGTTGGTGATGCTTTTGAAGACATGCATTACCCTCCTATCCAGATTATAGAGCTTCCTCTGCGCAGTCTCTCTCGTCCATTGACCGTCTTATGCTTTGACGCTACAATAAAGACATATGGACCCTACAAAGGTAAACTCGCAACTTACCGGACAATTGTCCGTTTAATTTCGATGTTACCGGACAATTGTCCGGTTGTCAACGGCTAAAATGTTAAATTTATGTAAAATGAGGTGATGACCGTGTCCATTCGCCGCGAACGAAAAGACGCTGCAGAGCACCGCAAATTAATCCTGCAAACCGCCAAGTGTCTCTTTAAAGAACATGGTGTTCATCCCGTTAGCATGCACCAAATTGCTAAGAAAGCAGGAATAGGACAAGCGACTTTATATCGTAGGTATGCCCATAAAGGCGATCTATGTTTCGATATTCTTCAGGATTACGGACGAGAGATTTTGGAGGAGATGAATTCTTATTTGCAAATTAATCAGCATGCTCCTGCCGCAGATCGATTAGGAGGCATTCTAGATTTATGGATTGATGCCGTGGAAGAAAGGTCCGATTTAATCATCGAGATGGAATCCAAAATGAACTGCCAGGATAACCGAGGTAATTTCTTTCATTCCCCAATGTATCGGTTTATCAGAGAAAAAATGTCGGGGCTTATCGTAGAGATTGTGGGAGCGAATCCCCAATTACCGATTGACCCTGACCTTACCGCACATGCCATTATCTGCTCCTTGTCTCCCGTTGGCTATTTCTATATCAAACAGGAAAAGGGATATTCGCGGGAACAGATGAAGCAAGGCTTTCGTCAGATGTGCCGTTTGGCATCCCCCGTATAAATAATAAACTTCAACCCCATATAACAAAGGCTGTCCGATTAGCAGAGCTTACCTTCTGCAGAACCGGACAGCCTTTCCCTTTGGCCATTAAGCTCCGAAAGTGCTCTTCTGACGCTCGCGAGACAACTTGAACATCCGCTCCGCAAGGACAATAACTGAGATAACAACCTCAACTAAGAAAATTGCACCGATCGCATCCATGATAACGTGTTGTTTCACGAATAAAGTGGATAAAATAATAAGGCTGGACATTCCCGTAATCAGAGTTACATTCCACTTATTGCGGAAGGAACTGGACCAAACCAGTCTCATTACCATGTAGCTTGAGAAGCAATGGATGCTCGGGAAGCAGTTAAAGGGCTGATCCCGGTTGTAAATGTAGCGCATAAGTTCGGAGAAAGGATCGCTTCCGATAACCATCGGACGAGGAACCGTCGTTTGGAACACGGAGTAGATCAAGTAACAGACGAGTGCACTAACGATATAAATCAATAAAGACCGATAGTAAACGTTGATGTCCTTCTTAAAGAAATATAACAAGCAAGCATAAATGTAGAATATCCATATGGAATATGGAATTGAGAACACCTTAAGGAAAGGGATCGCTTCATCGGCAGCAGTTATCAAACGATAAACTTCCTGATTGTTTGCATTGTTGGTCCATGCATATAGCATTCCAAGAAAAGGAAACACAAGCATAAGCAACAGCGGCGCATACTTTTTCCAATCTATATATTTAAGTTTCAATACTTAACCCCCTATTTATATCTGTAGCATTAACTCTTTATTCATGCACTGGCAAGCTGCTGACATAGCTATCCGACAGCTTCAACAATTCCAATGCGCGATTATATTCATCCGCCGTCAAATCGGTTTCACTTGGACTTAATCCGTCCCGAGGATAGCTCGTACCATCCTTATAATCATTACCCGGAACGAAAATACCATTATCGTTAATGAAGGACCCCGAAGGCAAATAGTAACGCTGCGGAAGCAAGTTGCTCTTCGCATTCAGAATATCCTGACCGAAGTGGATGTGATCCTTTAATGAGATCCCCAGCAGATTAGCTATGGTTGGGAATAGATCAACCTGACCCCCAGTCTGGGGCTGTAAGCTGCCTTGTGTTCCAGGCGCGATGAGCAGCAAGGGAATATTAAGCATTTCCGAGAAATGATAGGGTCGGCCGTAAATTTCTTCCATGAGGTCTTTCTCCCGGTCGACTAACGAATATAACGGCAAACCCAGGTGGTCTCCATAGATCAGGAGGATTGATTGATCCCACAAGCCATTCTTCTTTAATTTCTCTATAAAAAGGCCAACCGTATAATCCGTATAGTTCTGTGCCTTAATGTAGTCCCCTACAAGGGTATCCTTGTAACGCTCCGGAAGCTGAAGGCGAATTTTGCGCTCTGGAAGATTAAAAGGATGATGGGAAGACATCGAAATGATTTGCGCATAAAAAGGCTTGCCGCTTTGACTCATCCTCAGTAACTCGTCTGCCGTTTTGTCATAAAGCACTTCATCAGATGCTCCGAAGAAAACCATATCGTCTTCACCGAAAAACTCCGAGTCATAATAATGATCGAAGCCAAGACCCTTATACAGCTCCTTGCGATTCCAGAATTGCACATCATTCGTATGGAACGTTGCAGACTGATATCCATGCTGTCCCAGTACTTTCGGCAAGCTCGGCAGCGCTAAGTTCCCATAGTCCTGTGCTGCAGCTCCATGCTGAGGGATATAGAAAGAAGTATTGACGACAAACTCAGCATCCGAGGTGTTTCCTTGACCGACCTGTTGGTAGAAATGCGGAAAATAGAAGTGCTCCTTAGCAAGCTGGTTCATCACCGGCGTAACTTCTTGACCGTCGATTTTAAGATTTAGCAGGAAGTTTTGAGTCGCCTCAAGCTGAAGGATAATCACATTCTTACCTTGCGCTTTACCCCAATACATCGGTGCAGCTGCTTCTTTGATGCCTTTTAGCTTCGAAATAGCTTCCGTCGATATATGGCTTAGGTCCACCACATATTTGTTGGCGCTGGCAAACACCGCATAGGCCTCATAATTCAGAATACCCATGCTTTCAGCCTGCTTCAGCTCGTTAATGCTATCGCGATGTATCCATACGTTTAACACACTGGCTGTCAAGGAAAGAAAGAATATAACCGAAATCAAGACATTGGATTCCCTAACGGCAAGTGTCTTTCCCCACTTTCGGAACCGACGGTTCAATAAGAACAGAAGCAGAGCGGCAATGTCTGTATAAATGAACAAGAAATAAGGATGAAGCAAGGAGAAGACGCTTCCTCTGACCTCCGTCACTTGATTAACTTGCTGCAAGGCATGATAAGTCACGATGACCCCAAAATATTTGTAGTACATAATGACCGCAAAGAAAATAGTAGTCAGCAACAAATTAACAGTGACATATGCGCCCAGCTTCCTGCGAGTTGCCAGCCACTCAATGAGGCAGAACAGCACCCAGACTGACGGAATTCCAGTTGCGAGCGGCAGCCACAATGAACCTCCGTCGAATATAACGATAGTAACCAGATAAGTTTTTAGAATCATCATTAAGGAAAAAAAGATAAATGGCTTGGATAATACCACTCCCAGCCGACGAAACAATTGCAAGCCGATCACCTCCGGAACCTCATTTATTATAACGAATGTAAACTCACTGTTAAAGTACTACTTCAATGAAGATAACCTAAAGGTTGGCTAAAGAATTCTCTGTCGCTTATAATGAAGCAATCTAATCGAATGCGAAAGGGGTACCCTCATGGCTATATCCTACACAAGAGAATATGATCATATTTTGAATGACCTGTCTCACGCTATAGAAACAATCCCAAATTTCTATGAGGCTTTCGAAATGGAAGCTGATGATTGGAAAGAACTTGGGAAAGAAGAGCGTGAAATTTGTATTCGCACTCTGGCGGATGATTTGTTCTATATGCTTGGATCCGAAACCAATGCAGAAGTAGGTCTCGGCTCCGCCGAGTATGATTCTGCCCATGCCGTCATCAAAGTGACAGCGAACGCACAGCTTGTTCATGTTATCTGTTTGCGCGAGTAGCTCGCCTGGATCTTCTAAGACTCCAATTAGTAATGGATGGATGGGATTATATTGGACTTGAGAATCGCAGAGGAGCACTTCCATATTTCAACAAAGGGAAGCGAAGCTCCTCTTTACTCCATAGCAGCCACCGATATCCTTCAGCATGAGAAGATGTTAGAACTCCTTCAAAGAGGATCCGTGCTGGTCAAAGGCATTGGTCTTGAGCTGGCCGTTTCCTTTCTAGGTCTGGCATACTTCGGCTTGGCGGCGACGAAGCAATTCGTCATGTCCCGGTACAACCGGGTGCTGGACCTCTCCCTTGAGAATCTCACGATCCAACTACAATCCAGCGGCGATTATGCGCAGGCCGTATTTAAGCTGAAAGAATTGAAATGGACAGAACTCCCCGCGAATGATCGTGAAACAGCCCTCCTCGCGGAATGGAAGCATTATTTCGAAGAAACGATGAACCCCTTAATAGAAGCTACCGCGGGCAGCGCTGGATTCAAGCCCGCCATGATTTGGAACCAATATGGCGCTCGAATGTCTTACACAATGGACTATCTAAGATCCCATGCAGCTGAAGGTTCCGCTAGGCAGCTCCTCGAAGAAGACTTCCTGCTTCTTAGCAGCTTACCTGCAGAAACCTTTAATCTAAGAAGGAAAAACCCATTCGATCATACCCCGTGTTATATTGACAGCCCTTATCAGCCGGGTAACCAGATCATGATACGCTCTTCATGCTGCATGTATTACCGACGGGAGAACGGTGTAAAATGTTACAACTGTCCATTACTTAAGGATGAAGAGCGCGCAGAGATGAAGCTGAAGATTGAAGCTGACCGGCAAGGGCAGAGCGCATAACCAAAAAAACTACGACGGCACAATCATCGAACATAACTTTCTCGCTGTTCGTAGGTGAGCTATAGCGTGCTTTACGAAGTACACCGAGGCGCTCTCATTGTTTGCTTTTCGAGGCTGTCGATTAATTGTGGACATTTTTAACGTGAACATACAGATGCAGAGAATATATATGATTTTTCGCATACATTTACAGAATCCGGGCTCAAATCAAATTTTTTGTATGAAATTTCGTATAGAATCGACTGATTCGATGTGTATGACGCTCATTTTGTATGATTGTTCGCATACATTTTGTGGTTTCCCGCAGATTTCCGAAGTTAGGAACTGTTAATCGACAGCCTCTTTTTACGACAATGATGAGACGACTATTAGTTTCGTCCTCGTACGAGGCTGCTTGAAATATAGTCCGCAGTCCGTTGTCTCTCAGCGAACCTCAATAGATCTTTCAGAATTCTGATAGCAAATGGGTTTTCTCCCTTAAGGATCGGCTACCAATAGGGATATAATGTTAGATGATTATGCCATCGTAGAAAAAAAAGAGATTGAGCAGATTTACTGCCAATCTCTTTTTTTGGTTAGGACTTATAATTCTTCATCGCTTCGCAAATATGGTCCACCGTCCGCCCTAACTCCACATTCTCGAATACATATTCGCACATTTTACGGTAAGTCACTTCTTCCATGTAGTGTTCCAAGTAACTATCAATAACCTCATATCCCGTTCCATTGCTCTCAAGCCTCTCTCGTACGGATTGCTTGTCAACATAAATGAATATCCGAACGACGCGGTCTCCGTATAATTGCTTTAGGGATGAAGCCCCTTCGCGATTCAGGATTAGATAGACGTTATGATTGCTAGCCAGGACGGTTTCAAGCTCTTTGTGCAGAACGCCGTATTTATATTTATCGATCTGGACGGTTTGAATAAACTTGCCGCTCTGCTCCCATTCCTCGAAATGCTCAACACTTATATAGTGATAATCTTCGTCCGGCTTATCCGGATTGCGGGGCGGGCGAGTCGTACAGGAGCGAACAGGCAACCATCCTAGCTTCTCTCCGGTTCGACGGGCTACGGATTTACGTCCCGAGCCGCTCGTTCCGGTTAACACGAAGATCATTGAATTAGCCATGTTACCCCCCCTAAACTTAGATCCTACTTCTTATATCGGCAAAATGGCTGAAAAAGTAACCTATTAATGCCCACTCGACCGGAACGCCATGCAGAGCTTCGGCTTACCAATTCAAGAGGAAAGCCTATTCTCGTCAATAAATCATAAGTGCCGCGAACAACAAAAGGGTTATTCCAGAAGTCACCGACTTTTGGAATAACCCTTTATTGTTTAGTTCAATTCGTATACATGGATGAAACCTTGACCGCACATGCCTTGAAGCCAGGCATTCGACAGGTTGGATCCAACGTCGGATTCGTAAGCTTATTTACATTTTGGATATCTCCCCAATGCATAGGCACGAACAAGGTATCCTCCCGAATTTCCCTCGTATGGCGGCTTCGGACGACGATTTCTCCCCTTCTGGATTCCAATCGCACCAAAGATGCATCCGCAATTCCATGCTTGCGAGCCGTACGAGGATGAATCTCCACAAAGGATTCAATATCCCTCGCAGCTAACGAATGACTTCGGCGAGTCTGAACACCCGTTAAATAGTGCGTAAGCACCCTCCCAGTGGTAAGGGTTAAAGGATACTCTTCGTCTGTAGGCTCATCCGGCATGTGATTCGGCACACCAGTTAGCTCTGCCTTGCCGCTTAAGTGCGCGAATGAGTGTTCGAATAGCCTTCCCGTACTCTTGTAATCAACGGATGGACAAGGCCAATAGACGCCCTCCTCCTCACGAAGCCTATTGTACGTAATACCGTAATAATCAGCTATCGCGCCTCGAGTGGTTAAGCGCAGTTCATTAAAGATCGATTCCGCGGATTGAAAGCCGAAATACTCCTCTTTTCCCAACCCAGCCGCGATGTCGCATAGAATCTCCCAATCATGCTTAGCCTCTCCCGGTACTGGACGATTCGCTTCACGGAGCAGAACGCGCCCTTCCATATTAGTCAACGTTCCTTCATTTTCTATATAAGCAGATACAGGGAGGATTAAGTCGGCCAAACGAGCCGTCTCAGAGAGGAACATATCCGCCACAACGAGATAGTCGAGCTTCTTCAAGCCCTCTTCTACGAAATTGGCATTCGGATTCGACACAAGCGGATTGGAGCCCATCACGAACAAAGCGCGTATTTCCTGTTGATGAACCTTTTCCATCATCTCGTAGGCAGAAACCCCTTTGCCAGGCAGCTCGCGAGGATCAATTCCCCAAACCCCCGCGACATGAGCCCGGTCCTCCGGATTCTCTATTAGTCGATAGCCTGGAAGCTGATCGGCTTTCTGCCCATGCTCCCGACCGCCTTGTCCGTTTCCTTGTCCAGTAATTGCTCCATAGCCCGATCCCGGCTTGCCAATCTTGCCTGTCATTAATACGAGATTCAAGAAGCTCCTTACCGCCATATATCCATCGGTTTGTTGCTCCACCCCGCGTGCAGTAAACACCATTCCTGTAGCTGCTTTACCGTAGGCCAAGGCAGCCTTGCGAATATCTTCAACAGACACACCTGTTAGCTCGGCAATTTCCTCTAAATCCAATTGCTGCAGATGAGCTTTCAGCTCCGCATATCCCGACGTACGATCCGATAGGAATTCTCGATTCAGCAAATCCTCTTCCAGAAGAACCTTCTGCAAACCATTAGCCAGCGCAGCATCCATTCCCGGCTTTACTTTCAAATGCAGGTCCGCAATCGCAGTCGTTCCAGTTTCCCGAGGATCAATTACGATAATAAAGGCGCCGTTCTCCTTCGCTCTTGTGAAATACGGCATTAAGGTAGGCTGGCATTCGGCAATGTTCGTCCCAGCGAGAATGATACACTTCGCAAGCGGGATATCCGATAGAGGATTCGTTAAACCACGGTCCATGCCAAAGGTTTTGTTCCCTGCGGAAGCAGCCGCGGACATGCAGAATCGCCCATTATAATCGATATATTTGGTTTGCAGGGCCACTCGAGCGAACTTCCCAAGCAGATAAGCCGCTTCATTAGTCAGCGATCCTCCGCCGTAAACACCGATAGCATCATAGCTATAGCGGCTGCGAAGCTCTGCGAATTTGTGGTGGATAAGCTTATAAGCTTCTTCCCAGGATACACGCACTAGCTCGCCATCTATGCGAGCCATCGGATACAAAACCCGTTCAGCCGTTAAGGCATGCTGATAAGCATTCATCCCTTTAATGCATAGTCGTCCTTCCGAAGCGGCGTTCGGCTTCGGAGCTACAGTATACGTCGCTTGTTTCGCACCAACCCTCTGCTCTACCACCTGCATTTTGCATTGTACGCTGCAGAAGGGGCATTGCGTATCGAATACTGAGGTTGTCACTGATTCATGTATCTCTGCGCTTTGGCTCATTTACTTCACCTGCTCCAAGGCAGCCAATGGCTGCAGTTCTGTACTCATTGCTAACCCTATATTCCTTTCGGAGTCCAAACGTTCCAGCAAGCCCGCACGATGAAGCGTGTTAAACAAATACTCCCTGATTCCGATAAGTCCGATTCGTTCTATCCACTCCCAGGTCGTTTCACCAAAGTACGCCTGCTCCCGATAAGCCTGCAGGAAAGACGCCGCCATCTCGAGCGCTTCCCGGTCAACCGCCTCCGTGCAAAGCAGCTGTCCTTGTCGGAGCGACCCAATAGAATTGCCTCCGACATGAATTTCCCAGCCCCCCGGGGCTCCAACAATACCTACATCTTTGGCTAACGTTCCCGCTCGATGGAAGGGACTGCCCGACACCGCAACCGATAAGGGTGCAGGCATTTGCACGCTCTCGAGCCGCCTCTCCAAAGCGACGGCCATACCTATTGAATCCTGCAGCGCATATCGGTCATACCGCAAGCCCTCACAAGCAGCAACCGTTACTGGATGACCATAGCCTGCACTCGCGATAGGCATTTCCAGTTCTTTAACGACATCCTTAAATTTCTCGTTCTCAATACCAAGCAATTCAAATCCAGAAGCCCCGATCTTGGCATGGGGAACGCCGTATTTGTCGATAACATTCGCAATTCGCCGTAATTGCTCAGAGCCGGCAAGACCTCCGTGCATCCGGGGAGCAATCGAGTATGTTCCATCTGCTAGTGGAATGACCGCATCTAACGAGTCGCCATTTAAGTAACCCATATAGTAACTTATGGCAGGTCGGCAGATAGAGCAGCCTTCCGCTTTTTTCCAGCCTAATTGCTCTCTGACTTCCATAGCCGTCTTATAGCCGCGCTTACTTACAGCTGCCCTCAGCTCATCATGACTTAGCTCCGTACATGCGCAAACCGTCTCCTTGACCTGCTCGATGTCCTCATCACTGGACAAGGTCACCCGCAGAATCGCAGATACGATCGGCTTACAGCCCCCGCAGGAGCTGGATGCTTTCGTACATTCCCTTACCTGCTCGAAGGTATCCAGCTTATCTAATCGGATTGCGGATACGATCGCCCCTTTGGTCACCCCATTACAAGAGCACACCGTCTCCTTATCCGACATGGCGCACACGTAATCCTCATCCGAATCCGCCGACGTACTGCCAGCTTGTTGATCGAGTACAGATACGCTTGCTCCTTGCTTGATGTAACTAAGCAGCTTGTTGCCTTCGCTGCTATCCCCGAACAGAACGGCGCCGACAATACGATTGTCCTGGACGGTTATTTTCTTGTAGGTGCCCCGAATACCATCTACAACCTTCATAGTTGCCGCAACCTCGGAATCCCGGATTTCACCTGCCGAGAAAACCTCGACTCCCGAAACCTTGAGCTGAGAATAAAGGATCGAACCTTGGTAGCCTTCCGCAGCTATCCCGCAGATCGACTTGGCAAGCACCTTCCCTTGCTCATAGAGAGGGGCAACTAATCCGTACGTCACTCCGCGATGCTCGGCACATTCACCAACAGCATAAACACCCGGAATATTCGTCTCCATCTGATCATTAACAACAATAGCCCGATCCACCTGAATACCGCTTTCTGCAGCCAGCTTGATATTCGGTCTTACACCGACGGCAACCACGATGAGATCAGCCGCCACCTTGGTGCCGTCCTTAAACTGCAAGCCCTCTACCCGTTTCTTGCCCAATATTTTTTCCGTATGCTTCTCCAGCAAGAAACGCATGCCTTGCTTCTCGAGTTCTTTCTTCAGCATCTGAGCCGATTCCAGGTCTAATTGACGATCCATGAGATGATGAAAAATATGGACAACGTCAACCTCCATCCCGAGGTTCAACAGCCCTCGCGCTGCTTCGAGACCGAGCAGCCCACCGCCGATTACTACGGCTTTCTTGTATCGGCGCGATGCTTCCATCATCGTATTACAATCCTTTATGTCACGGAACGCAGTTACTCCTGGCAGATCCGCGCCGGGCAGCGGCAGCATAAACGGCAAGGAGCCCGTCGCCAGAATAAGACGATCATAATCGACCGTAATACCGCTAGCGCTAATTACTTTGCGCCCCTTGATATCAATATGAGCAACGGGGTTCCCCGCGTATAAGGTGATGCCATGGTCCTTGTACCACTGCCAGTCGTTGATCGTAATGTCCTTGATCTGAGTATCGCCCTGCAGCACCTTGGATAGCATAATGCGGTTATAGTTGGGATGCGGCTCACTGCCAAAAATCGTAATCTCGTAAGCATTCGGCGCGAGCTTAAGAATTTCCTCTATGCATCGGACGCCCGCCATCCCGTTGCCTATCAACACCAGCTTCTGTTTTCCCATATGCAGACGACCTCCAGCTATCTATTTCAACAAGGAAACGGGTGTTTCGGAAGCCAGCGGGACGAAGGTTTCATTCAATCGCTTCTGCTCGATGATTTCTTTCCACGGATCCTTCATTAAACTAAGTGTTTTCTCAATTCGTTCAACCAGCGCAAACCGGTCTTCCTGTTTATCCAAAGCTGCCTTAATGGTATCTAGCCCCACACGCTCCAGCCATTCCGATGTACGTTCATTGTATTTGCCGGTCTCCCGGTAATACTGCAAATAAGCACCCGCCCACTCGATAACCTCTTCTTCTGTCTTTACCTTGCAGAGCAGATCGGAGCCGCGAAGCTTCGTCCCGCCATTGCCTCCAACATGCAGCTCCCAGCCGCCGTCAATCGCGACGACACCGAAATCCTTAATCGTTGCCTCCGCGCAATTCCGAGGGCAACCGGAGACAGCCATCTTTACCTTAGCAGGAGTGTATAAACGTTCGAATTTCTTCTCAAGCTTGATACCCATTCCGATGGCATCTTGGGTACCGAATCGGCAAAAGGTTGATCCCACACATGTTTTGACAGTCCGCAGCGATTTACCGTACGCATACCCTGACGGCATATCTAATTCTGCCCACATTGCCGGCAGATCTGCTT
Source organism: Cohnella sp. (assembly GCF_041640265.1). Classification (GTDB taxonomy): domain Bacteria; phylum Bacillota; class Bacilli; order Paenibacillales; family Paenibacillaceae; genus Cohnella. Next base: position 39,890 of record NZ_JBEQAP010000039.1, on the reverse strand, counting down.
TCTTAACCCCCAACAGATCGATTCGCTGTCCGCCTGTTACCTTAACAAGGGGAACCTCGTACTTCTCAGCGATTTGGGCGATCTTTATTAAATCCTTAGGTGTCGTTACACCGCCATACATCCGCGGCACAACGGAATAGGTGCCGTCCTTCTGGATGTTGGCATGATTGCGTTCATTAACGAAGCGGGATTCCTTCTCATCCTCATGCTCCTCCGGCCATGCCATGCCTAGGTAGTAGTTAAGGGCAGGACGACACTTGGAGCAGCCCTCCGGATTACTCCATTCCAAAACATTCATTACCTCTTTAGAGGTCGTTAAATGCATGGACATGATGGCCTCGACTACCTCATCCCGGCCTAGAGTCGTACATCCGCATATGCCCTCCTTGACGGTTTTGACGCCATCAGCCCCGAGCACATAGGTCAGCACATCCTCAACCAATGGCTTGCAGCCTCCACAGGACCCTGACGCTTTCGTACAAGCCTTGATCTCGCTCAAGCTGGAGCAGCCTTTGTCTTGAATCGCTTGTACGATCGCACCCTTGCTCACTCCATTACAGCCGCATACGATTTCATCCTCGCTCATCGCCGCAACCAGCTCGACGCCGGACTTCGCTGAGCCTCCACCCGCGGATGCACCCAGAAGAACTTCCTTTTCCTTGCCCGTCACATCTTCCCCGCTTCGAATCATCGCGAACAAGCGAGATCCATCTGCGGTGTCTCCGAAGAGAACGGCTCCAATCACTTTGCCTTCGCGAAGCACGATTTTCTTATAAACGCCTTCCAGCTCATCCTGCAAGCGAACGGCACGAGTATCCGCTTCATCTTTGAATTGCCCAGCGGAGAACACCTGCACTCCGGATACCTTCAGCTTAGTAGAGACAACAGAGCCCTCATAACCCTGCGTATCCAAGCCCGCAAGCCGCTTAGCAAGTACCGCTCCCTGTTCATACAACGGGGCAACTAATCCATATGCAATACCTCGATGCTCCGCGCATTCACCAACGGAATATACATGGGGCGCATCCGTCTCCATATAATCGTTGATAACAATTCCACGATTGGTCTCTATTCCACTGCTCTTCGCTAACGAAATGTTAGGGCGAATACCAACGGCCATGACGACTAAGTCCGCCGCTTCCTCTGACCCATCCGTGAACCTCACGCCTGTAACCCGTTTCTTGCCAATAATCGATTCCGTATTTTTGGAGAGCAGGAATTTCATTCCCTGGCCCTCTAGCTCCCGTCGCAGCATTATCGAAGCAGGCTGATCCAATTGCCTTTCCATTAGAAAAGGATGGATGTGAACGACGGATACTTCCATATTCAGATTAAGCAATCCGCGTGCCGCTTCCAAACCAAGCAATCCACCGCCGATCACAATCGCTTTCTTATATTTACGGGACGTCTCGATCATCGTCTCGCAATCTTTAATATCGCGGAAGGCGATGACCCCTTCCTTATCCGCGCCTGGAAGCGGGAGCATGAACGGCAGAGAACCCGTTGCAATAATCAATTCATCATAAGGAACGCTTATTCCGCCATCGGTGCTAACGAGCTTCCGTTCTTTGTCGATGTGGCTTACCGTGTGACCGGTATGAAGCGTAATATGATTTTCTTCGTACCAAGACCAATCGTTAATTACGATTTCCTTCATATCTGCGTCACCAGCAAGCACAGAGGACAGCAAGATGCGGTTATAGTTAGGATGAGGTTCTTTACCAAAAATCGTAATCTCATAGCGATTCGGAGCCAATTTCAACAGCTGTTCCACACAGCTAACCCCCGCCATACCGTTGCCAACCAGCACTAACTTCTTTTTCATCTCGGTCTCCCCTTCCTTGCTTTAACCATAAAAAGCCCATCCTTCTGTTAAACAGAAGGACAGGCTTCATTGCCAGAGTGATAACACGTCATTGTGTCTGGATCACTTCGTTTATGAATTAAATTATATTAACAGTATAGATGGCTAACCTGCATATGTCAATAATCATCACACACAATTGCTGATAAACATCCTTTAAGGAGAAAAGAGTGTTTTCTTTATTTTTTCCATGTTATAATACATAACATATAATCAACAAAAAGAAAGAGAACACCTCTTGCGGTGCTCTCTCGCATGCATGATTATCCGATTGAGACACCTTTACGAAGGGTCTTCTGATCCCTATTCGTATTGATAAGCGCGGGCAGCATTCTTGTTCCGCTCTCCATAGGTGTGTGACAAATCCCGCAGGTTGGGACGGTCTCGAATGCAAAATTATCTCTCATCCAACCTTTGCAGCCTTCACTCGTACAGGACCAGATCGCCGTCATCTCTTCAGGGATTTCCTCTAACGATTTCTTCCGCGAGTACATGGACGAACCTCCTTTTGCTATAGCGTAACCAAAAAGATGCCCTTAACGATCAGTTAAGGACACCTTTGTTGTTAGAATTACAGTTTAACAACGTTCTCCGCTTGTGGTCCGCGGTTGCCTTGTACCACATTGAATTGAACGCGTTGTCCTTCGTCCAAAGTTTTGAAGCCGTCACCAGTGATCGCGCTGAAATGCACGAATACATCGTTTCCGCCTTCAACCTCGATGAAACCGAAGCCTTTGTCTGCATTAAACCATTTAACTGTACCTGTTTGCATGTAATTCACCTCCAACTTCTATTGCCTCATGAACTTTTTTATTCATACGAATAAAAAATCCACAAAATGAAATAGGTTATGTCTAACAAAATAATAACCCTTCCATTTTGTGAATCCAGGTCACGATTTCGATAGTTCTTATCTTAACAGGTTCCCATATAAAATGCAAACTCATTCTCCTTACGTCTTAATTTTTAACACTCCCTTTACATCGAACATTTGCCCTCAACGCTTGAAATGTAAGCGTCGAGCTTTTAGGATAGCCATTAAATAAAATCTTATGCTAATTCTTCTTCACCCTCCGGACACAAGCTGCATGATAAACACTTTGTCACCATGACGAAGGGGGATATCCAGGGTATCCAGCCAAGCTATATTGTCTTTGTTGTAGCAAATGAGCACGTGCTGTCTAACCTTTCCCGGTTCAGTGAATACATGGTGCTTCAGCAGCGGATAATCATAGAACAAGCGATCCAGCGCCTCCTGCAGCGTATGTGCTGCAAGCGGAAAACGCGCTTTGCCTCCCGTACAATCCGCAAGCAAAGCGGGGACGCTTACCTCAATCTCCATCCTCGCCCTCCACAATCCACGGCTTCACCGATAGAATACGCGATAATTGACCCGGCAGACGTTGCCAGCTTACTCCGCAATCCACGGAGCAGAATACTTCACCGGAAGTCGTACCGAAGTAGAGACCATACGGATCAAGCGAGTCAACTGACATCGCATCCCGCAGCACGCTGACATGTCTTTGCTCCTCGGGAAGGACGTTCCCGATCGGAAGCCACTCTGTCTCGCCCTGGCGTCTGCGGTATACGAGCATTTTGCCGTCCTTCATCGAACGCTGCTCCGAGCTTTCCAGCGGGATGATGAATAAATCTCCCGTAGGGGAAACACAGAAAGGAAATCCGAACGGCTCGTCGCCTTGCCGCATGGTCAAGCCTTCCTCCATCGGTGTCCAATTGTCTCCCCCGTCTACGGACTTGAACACGCCGCAATGCTCCTGCATATAAAGATGATCCGGGTTCTTTGGGTCTGCAACCATCTTATGAATGCAATAACCTACCTCTTCATAGGGCTGTCCAGTGGGCACACGCGCTAGACCCGCATTCTTCGCCTGCCACGTCTCTCCTCCATCATCAGAACGGAACACGCCAACAGCCGACATAGCCACCCACATTTTTTCCGGTCGATTTGGGTCTATGATAATGGTGTGCAAGCACATGCCTCCCGCACCGGGAAACCAGCTCGGACGCGTAGGGTGGCTTGTCAATCCGCTTAACTCTCGCCAAGACAAACCCCGATCCTGGCTTACGAATATTCCGGCTTCTTCAACCCCCGCATACAAAGTATCCGGCTGCGAGGGAGCCCCCTGCACAAGTTGCCAAATTCGATTTAATGCAAATCCGCTTTCCGGGGAATAACTTGGTCCTTGTTCGATCTGCGTCCACGTTTCTCCGAAATCATAGCTGGCGCGAATAGATGCCCCGTAAGCCGCATGAGAGGTGCCAGCGAACAAGGTGTGCCCGTTCCGGCTATCGCCAAGCACGCTATACACTTCCCAGCCACTCAAGTAGGGACCGCTCAACTTCCAATCTCGGCGATCTTCATTCGAAGAGTACACAAAAATACCTTTATTCGTACCTACTAGCAGCTTCACTTGTTTAGCCACGAAATTCCCTCCAGACATGTTTACATCTTCTTACATAAATTCGTTAAAAGATCGGATTATCCTCTCTCAGAAAATAGTTCTGCTAACCGATTTCCTGTATAATTAACCTATCCTCTAGTGGAGCGTGAAAAAAAAAGCATGTCAGCGACTGAAATAAAAATCGTCCGTTCCGTCTGCCCTTTTGATTGCCCCGATACCTGCAGCTTAAACGTCAAATTAGAAAATAAACGAATCGTATCCATAGATGGAAATCCAGAGCACCCTGTCACCCGAGGTGCAATCTGTAACAAAGTCCGTCACCTGAACGAACGGGTTTACCATAAAGATCGACTCCTATATCCGATGCGCAGAACCGGCCCGAAGGGCTCCCTCGAATTCGAACGAATAAGTTGGGAAGATGCCTATGGAGAAATTATCTCTAGATTTAAATCTACAATAGAAGAGCATGGCGCCGATGCCATTCTTCCTTACAGCTTTTATGGAAATATGGGGATCCTTAATGCCGAGGGGATGGATCGTCGTTTCTTTCACCGCATCGGCGCAAGCAAGTTAGACAGAACAATATGCAACTCCGCGGGAGCAGAGGGCTTTCGATACACAATGGGGGCAACGGCCGGCATTGACCCGGAGGATACCGTACACTCCAAGCTAATTCTCGTCTGGGGCTGTAATCTCGTCTCGACCAACATGCATCAGGTCATGTATTTGAACGAAGCACGCAAGCGAGGCGCCAAAATTATTCACATCGACGTCCACCGCAATCGTACCTCCGTATGGGCAGATCAGTTCATATCGATACTTCCGGGTACAGATACCGCTTTGGCGCTGGGGCTCATGCATGTGCTGATCAAGGAAAACTTGACGAACTCCGACTTCATCGCTGCATATACGACAGGTTACGAGGAGCTTGCCGTCCAAGCTAAAATGTATCCTCCTGAGAAGGTATCCGGAATTACAGGGATTCCAGCGGAGGATATTATCTCTCTAGCGCGTGAATATGGCACGACATCTCCTTCTTTCATCCGAATCGGCAATGGCTTGCAGCACCACGATAATGGAGGCATGGCCATTCGTACGATCGTCTGCTTGCCGGCTCTGACTGGACAATGGGGTATTCAAGGCGGCGGTGCTCTTAAAGGGAACGGATGGTATTCCGCACTAAACAGCGTGCAGCTTGAACGTCCTGATCTGCATCCGGATCCGGATGTTCGTTCTATTAATATGAATCGTTTAGGAGAAGCATTGGTAGAGACGACTCCGCCCGTTAAGATGCTATTCGTATACAACAGCAATCCGGCGGTCGTTGCTCCTGATCAGAATCAGGTACGGCAAGGCTTGATGAGAGAGGATCTCTTCACCGTTGCACACGACTTGTTTATGACGGACACCTGCCGTTATGCAGACTTGATACTGCCGGCCACAAGCCACTTTGAGAATCGGGATCTGTTCGCTTCTTATTGGCATTTATACCTGCAACTGCACGAGCCGATCATCGAGGCCATGGGGGAGTGCAAATCCAACTTCACATTGTTCAAGGAGCTCGGCGTGCAGATGGGTTTTGAACCGGAGATATTCAATATAACGGAGGAGCAGATGATTCGGGAAGCGCTCGAGCATGACAATCCTCACTTGGATGGCGTCACTTACGAGAGGCTTCAAGAGCAAGGGTGGACGAAGATGAAGCTGGACCGTCCCTCTTTGTATCCAGATCGAATCCCCACGCCTTCCGGCAAAATAGAGTTTTATTCGCATGCCATGCTTCAGGCCGGGCTTTCGCCCGTTCCCGAATATGTTCCAATTGCGGAGCCTGAGGGCCTGCCTTTCTTACTTGTTACCGGGCCTAATCATAGCTTCATTAATTCAACCTTCGGCAATCAGGAACGGTTGAAGCGTTTAGAGAAGCAGCCCATGCTCGACATGCACGCCGAAGATGCCGCAGCCTTGGGCTTGCAGCACGGTGATCGGGTGCGAATATGGAATGAACGCGGGGAATGCAAGATTACCGTTAAAACCGCAAGCAATGTTCTGCCCGGCGTCCTTGTCAGCCAAGGCTTATGGTGGGAGCATGGGAATGACGGCGTTCAATCCGTCAATGCCCTAACCTCCCAGCGCCTATCCGACATGGGCGGCGGAGCGACCTTCTTCTCGACTCGCGTGGATATCGAGAAGCTATAACTTAAACCTTTACGACGATATCCCCTTCGCTCAGTATGCCCATACGGCTCCTGAGTGGAGGGGATATCGTCGTAAAGAATGCTAGGCGGCACATAGGTTCTTGCACAAGCAACCCCTTAAAGAGTGAATACAATGTCCTAAATGCCTAGCGGAAGGATGAGGACAATACCGATGACGACCGTAAAAAGCTCTGCCCCACCCTCCTCCACGCCGAAAGTCATATCGACAATCGCACTCAACTCACCACAGCATGTGGCCGTCAATTTCCGAACGAACCGAGTTTACCTCACCCTATTAAATGATTCCTTAGCTGTCATTAACGGTCAAACAAGCACGCTGATAGAAGACATTTCCATCGAGAATACTCCGAATTACCTCGTCGTTAACAACCGAACCAATCAAATTTTTACTTTAAACACAGCAACCACCTCTACTCCCCAGGGTTTTCGGGGTACCGTTACGGCCGTTGACGGACATACCAATCAAGTCATTTCCTCTGCAACTGTCGGGATCGACTCCTCCAGTATTGCGATTAACCCCGTCACAAACCGAGTTTATGTAACCAATGCAGAAAGCGGTACATTAACGGTAATCTCAGGACGTACAGTTTCAGTTCTCAAAACAGTAAGTGTCGGGGATACCCCCTTCAACGCGGCTGTCAATTCAGTTACCAACAGGATTTATGTATCTAACTTCGCAGCGGGAACCGTTACTGTCATCGATGGCGCAACTAACGAAGTCGTATCGACCATCCCCGTCGGAACAGAACCTGACAGCATTGCCATTAACACCGCTTCGAATCGAATCTATGTCGCAAACACCAACAGCAATTCAGTCTCGGTGATTAGCGGTAAGACGAATAAGGTAATCAAGACCATCCGCGTAGGTACCTTCCCCGTTGATTTGAAGATCAATTCAGCAACTAACCGAATCTATACAGCGAACTTGAACAGCGATGATGTAACTGTCATTAATGGAAGTAATCACATGATCCTTGCAACCATTCAGGTTGGCAACCAGCCATCAGCCCTTGGGATCAACGCACGATTAAACCGAATTTATACCGTTAATTCATCCGTTAACCTAAAGAGAGGTACCGTCTCAGTCATTAGCGGAGAGGGCCACAAAGTCATTGAGACCCTTCAGGTTGATGCCGGCCCACAAGATTTATGCGTGAACGAAACGACAAATCACGTCTATGTTACAAATAACAACAGCAGTACTTTATCCGTTATTCGCGGATGAAGTAAGCTTCAGGAACGAGTACCGAATGCTGAGTTACCGTATGCAAATCGCGCCATATTCGGTTTATGAGGCTATCTTCCATAAGGGCGGCCATACCCAACTGCGGAAAAATCGCATGCGCGCAGGACAAGGAAACGGAAGCAGCCTCCTGACTGCAGCGTCCGACCTCACGCTCATCCTGCTCTGGGAGCTGGCCGCTACTTACGAAGTCCGCCCAAGTCCTTTCAACCGTCTCATAAAACCTTGAGGCAGCCGCTTCGAAATAGGCTTCTTGCTCTTCGAGTATATGTAGCAGCGCCGCTATTCGTAACGGTCGAGTTTGCGTCCATTCTTCTTGCCGCAGCGCTGCAAAGGAACGGGCTTCCTCCAAGAAATGCCGGCAAATGCCCAGACATACCGCAGTGAATGAGGTTTGGGCAAAAGGAAGGAATGGATAGCGGAAGATCGGATCGTCATAATGGGGAACGCTCATTATATTGAAGGTACGTTCCGTCGGTACGAAGGCTTTTTTAACAGAGATAGAATGACTTTCGGTCGCTTTCAGGCCAAATGAATTCCAATCCGGGATTACCGTTACCTGTTCGGGCAGGAAGGCAAAGGAACGGATTTCAGGCTCTGTTCCCGGTTCCCCTTCGATACGACCGTTTGCCGTGAACAAGCTGGCATAAGTCGAGCCGCTGCAATATTTCCACTGACCGCTTACTTCATATCCGCCTTCTACCCGCCGAGCAATCCCGTTCGGATGGCCGCTTCCGGCAACTACGGCTTTCGCATGACCAAACAATAGGGGAGACACTTCTGGGGGGAGTGTTGCAGAGAAGAACCCCCCGCCCGAACCGATCGTGACCAGCCAGCCAAAGCTTCCATCGATCCAAGCTGCCCTCTCGAAGACTCGTAATGCCTCTGGCAAGGGAAGCATTAAGCCTTCCAAATCCTTCGGCACGAATAACTTAAACAGCTTAGCCTCGTACATATACGCTAGAATTTGCGGGGTAAGAGTACCTGCATTATCCTTGTTATTGGCGTTCTCTCTAACCTCGCAGACGATTTTATCTGGAATGCTCATAACGGATTAACTCGTATAGCCGCTTGTTTGCCGCTAACCTGAATACCAGATTCCTTCTTACCGCTGGCAGCTAACTCTTTCAGAAGACGTTCTAACAACTCCTTCGCCTTAGCTCCTTCTTTGCTGTTCTGAAGCTTCACGACCAATTGAACCGCGATGCCCGAGGAAAGCAGCTTCTCCGCTTGCCGCTGCTTCGTCTCATAGTCATGATCTTCAATATTCGCCGTCAGCCTGATTTCTTTCAGCTTAAGCGGTTGTTCCTTCTTCCTGATGTCCTGCTTTTCCTTCGCGGCCTCCTGCTTTGCCGCTCCCCGCGAGACAAGCTTGCAGGGCGGTGGACTGCTGAAGAGAGAGGTGCATACGAGATCTACCTTTAGCTTACGCGCCATCGCCAAAGCTTCACTTGTCGCGACAATCCCCAAGCTTTCTCCATTCACTCCCGTTAAGAGAACCTCTGTTGCTTTTATTTTATCGTTTAGAATCATAAGATACAGCCTCCACTTTCAATCAGACCGAATCGGAACTACCATAGTTATTGTCTAGAGTATCTCGCCAATTATAGCACAATAGGTGATCACACAATGGCGATCTGGTACATAAAGCGATGCGTGACATCGTTAGACCGCTGGCGGTTTGTCACCTCACCTAAAAAAACAACGTGTCGGAATTCTCTCCGGCACGTTGTTTTTTTAGGTGGGGGCATTCCTTAACCCTGCCGAGCACTTAGGTGATCCTCCAGCCATTCGGCCAGTTGGCGGAAGCCATCAAGGGTGAGCGGGATGACCTGCTTCTGATCCCCTTGGTCTCTCCATTCGATAAACAGCTCATTGTCGCTTTCCGTGTAGACGACGGAGTAATCCGCTATTACTCCGTTCCGTTCTTCCTGCCAATGGCACATGAGACTGCTGACGAAGCTTTTTAATTTCCCATTCCCCTTGTTCAAGTCAGCGGCGGGCTTTTTATTGTGGGTTGAGGCCCTTGATTTTACATAATCGGTCGTCGGTTCCTGCTCCTTCGCGATGTTGTCCATCTCGGACGCAAATCCGCCTAATGCCTCACCTTCCGTCTCAGCTATCTCAACTGCCAATCCGTCTTCATCCTCCGGTGTCGGTGATTCATGCGGAGCTTCGAATTGGGAAGCCGTCTCCGGTAAAGCTTGCGGCGTCAAAAAAGGCTCCACATATTTGCGGATGACCTCTTGCAATCGATTCGAATTGAAAGGCTTCATCAGGTACCCTTTGGCTCCGGCATCCATCGCTTCGACGATTAAATCCTTCTGGTTGCTCGCCGAGCAAATAAGCACCACGGCATCCGGGTCGATCGCCAAGATGGCTTTAATAGCATCGTAACCGCTCATTTCCGGCATCGTCAAATCCATCATCACGACATCCGGCCTCAGTTCCTCGTATAACTGAACGGCTTCCTTACCGTTCGAAGCTTCTCCTGCTACCTCATAGCCGAATTGCAGCAGGAAATCGGCCGCCATTTTCCGCATAAAACTCGTATCATCAACTACCAGGAACCGGTAAGCCATCATCACGTCCACCTTTGTCATGTCATGTCGTTGCTTTCAGCGTTTCTTCCACTGTAGTGAGACCTTCCCGGGCTTTAACCAAACCGTCGTACAACAAGTTTTTGTGGCCGTTGTGCAGTGCTTGCTTCTCGATCTCGAGAATCGGACTGCGCTTTGCGATCCGCTCACGGAGCGGGTCGTCTATGGTCAATACTTCCTGTAAGGCGACATACCCCTGATATCCGGTTTCACCACACGCTCTGCAGCCGGCACCCCGGCTCACAGCAGGTTTCCCGCTGGTCTGGGTGAAGACGAAGGACCTGAAGTTCCCGAAGGTTCCTTTTGCGGCGTTCTTCGAATCCTCTCGCGACATAAGGTTGGCTGCTTCGAACCGGCGGATTTCCTCGTCGGTCGCAGGTATGGACTGTGCGCACTTCCGGCAAACCCGCCGCGCAAGCCGCTGGGATACGATGCAAGAGAGCGAGGATGCTAGCAGTTCCGTATCGCGCGCTATGGCCATCAATCTCCCCAGAGAATCAAAAACATGGCGGGCCGTCATCGTCCCAACGATTAAAGGTCCGAAGCGGGAAGCCAGCAGCGCCGTATCGGCGGTGTCGGCATCAGACATGCCATCTACCAGGATGAGATCGGGCTTGTGCCGCAGCGCGGCACGCAGTGCCCGGGCCATCGTCAGACCCGACTGCTCGTTCACTTCCACCTGCGTCATTCCGGGCATCACCCTCCCGATCGGGTCTTCCAGGCATATGATTTTCCGGTCATCCAGCCGTTTGTGTTCCAACAGGGAATAGGCAGTTGACGTTTTGCCGGCGCCTGGAGGTCCGGATACGATCAGAAGTCCTCCGGGATGACTAAGAGATTGCTCGATTTCCCGGAGATGATTTTCGCCGAAATCCAGCTCGGACAGCTTCAGTAAAGGGGAATATGGATCCGAAAGCAGCAGGTAAAGATTCTCTCCATGCAAAGTGGGCAGCGTGGACACTCGAATCTCGACTGGCTTATGATCGACATCGGTCCGATAGCGTCCGAATTGCGGAACCGATCGGTTTTCCACCGTCAAGCCCGCCATCCGTTTGATCCGCTCGACGAGGGACGGCTGCTTCGGCTTTGCCACCATCCCGTGTTCCTGCAGCGTATCGCCGATCCGGAACCGAACTGTCAATCCTTGTTCCGCCGCCTCGAGATGGATGCCTGACACCTTATGTTCGATACCGGCTTGCAGAATGCGTTCCAGTTCTTCCGACGATTCGTCCGATCCGTAGTAACGGACGATCGCCTCATCCATCTCCGAACGGGTCGTGATCATCGGCATCACGCGGAGCCCGGACACCATCTGAATTTGTTTGATGGCCTCATGGTTAAGGGGATCAACCATCGCCACACGAAGCTTTTCGCCATCCCGGCCGACCGGGAGTACGTGATGCTTGCGAGCAAGGGATTCAGGAATCAAATGGATGGAGGCGGGATCAGGAGTTGTCTCGGACATCTTCACGACGGGCACGCCGAGTTGGAATTCCAGCGCTTCCGTAAGTTGGCGTTCGTTTATATAACCTTTGCCGATCATGATTTCCCCAAGCTTAACGGGGCTGCGCTGCTGCTCCTCCAAAACCTGCTCGAGCTGCTCGGCTGTAATCAAACCGTTCATGACCAGAAGTTCGCCGATACGCATAAGGTCCTCCTTCGAACGCTAGTAAATAAATAACAAGGTGGATGTTACGGGTCTCCCCGGCATTCTATTTCGCGAACACCTGTATGAATTGAATGACCGCAGGACCAAGCAGGACAATGAACAGACTCGGAAAAATAAACAGCACCAGCGGAAACAGCATCTTGATTGGAGCCTTCATCGCTTCCTCTTCCGCTCGTTGTTTACGCTGCTCTCGCACTTCCTGCGATTGGATGCGAAGCACCTGCACCATCCCGATCCCAAGCTTCTCCGCTTGGAGAATGCTGCTGATCAGCACCTTAAGCTCTTCAAGCTCAAGCCGTTCTTTAACGCCGGTGAGCGCCTCTCGCCTTGTTTTTCCAAGCCGGATTTCCTCGAGACAACGTCTGAATTCCCCCGCGAGAACTCCCTCTTTCTTGGAAATGAGCTTGCTGAGCGCAGCATCGAAACCAAGTCCCGCCTCAAGGCTTACGGTTAACAGATCCAGCACATCCGGGAGCTCCCGGAGCGCAAGCTTAGCCCTTGACCGCGACTTTAGGCGCAAGTAGTAACCCGGAAGCAGGACGGCCAATATCAATCCGACGAATACGAACAGAACCGATGATGCAAACCCGATGTCCAAGATGTAAGCATAAAAGGCGGAGAGTCCCGGAAAAACGACAAGGACCGTCAGCTGCGCGATTCTGTAATCTACCGGCGACATATCGAAGGGCCGTCCAGCCTGCATTAATTTGAGCTCTATCCTCGCTTCCTTGCGCTCCTCCAGCTTACGGCCGAAGCCGCGCCGAAACTCCTTCCAGACCGGCTGCAATAGCCGGCTGAGCAGCGTTGCTTCCCGCGCGTCAGATTGAGCCGGCACTGGCAAGCTCTCGCTTGTTATTCCCGTAATATGGGAGAGCCGCCGCTTAAGAAGCTTCTTCCTTTCTTCCCGGAGCACGAAAAACGAATAGATCGTTAGAGTGACCGTCATGCAAAAGGCTGCATATAGCATACGTCACACCTCGATTGTCGTAATTTTGCGAATAAAGAGAAACCCGATAATGCCAGAGAACAGTCCCGCGGACACCATGATGATTCCGATCGTATGATCGAATAGCGAACCGATGTAGGAGGGCTCTATTAGGTAAAGAATGAGGCCGAGCACGAACGGCAGCAGGCCAATGACGAGACCGGAAAGCCTGCCTTGCGCGGTTAAGGTCGTCACTTGACGTTGAATTCGGCTGCGGTCGCGTATCGTCTGCACGATCGTTTCGAGTATGACGGCAAGATTCCCGCCGATCTGGCGTTGAATAAGAATCGCTTGAATCATCAGATCCAGATCCTCGCTGGGCATCCGTTCCTTCCACTCTGTCAGCACGTCTTCCATGCTGCTGCCGTATTGCATTTCCTTCAGCACAACTTCGGCTTCATCCCGCACCGGCCCCTCCGATTCGTCGACAACGGTTTTTAGCGCCTGGGTGAAGCTGAAGCCCGCGCGCAGCGATCCGATTATCGTCGTGAGCATGTCGAGCAGGCCATCATTAAATGCGGTCATGCGCGCCTTGCGCTTCCGTCCGATCCACCAGCGCGGAAGCCCAAATCCCATAACGGCCCCTACGGCAAGGAAGAGTGCCTGATCGAACATCAAATACAATAAACCTGAGCACAACGCCGTGCTGAGCCATTGAAACATAACGTATTCTTCCGGCTTTAGCGGGACTCCGGAAAGACTGAGCATCGTTTCGAGACGCTTCCCTTTCTTCTTGGTAAGCACGCGATCTCTTACAGCATTTTTATATAGCTGCAGTTGGACGAGCAGGTTGAATTTCTTGCGGCCCAGCTGCTTCTTGTCGTTCAGCTCCAAGAATCGCTTCATCCGTTTCTCCATCCGCTTGTTGGATAGGAACAGGATCTGCAGCATCGCAGAGAACAAGAGAAAGCTGCTCATCGCGAACATGACTACGACGATCCAGATCATGGTCTCACTCCTCTTCGATGAATACCGATACCGGAATATGAATGCCCGAGGTTTCCAGCCGCTCGTAGAATTTAGGACGTACGCCGGTAGGCAATAGCTTGCCGACGACTTTACCTTGTTCATCAATGCCCATCTGCCGGAAGGAGAAAATATCCTGCAGCACAATTACGTCGCCTTCCATGCCCAGAACCTCGGTTATGTTTGTAATTTTGCGTGAACCATCCTTCAGCCTCGATTGCTGGATAATTACATCGACTGCACCTGAAATCTGCTCGCGGATCGCCTTCACGGGCAGCTCGATGCCTCCCATCAGAACCATCGTTTCTAGACGCGATATCATGTCTCGCGGACTATTGGAGTGACCCGTTGCCAGCGAGCCGTCATGTCCCGTATTCATCGCCTGCAGCATGTCGAGCGCTTCACCGCCGCGAACCTCCCCGATGACAATACGCTCGGGACGCATCCGAAGTGAGTTCCGTACGAGGTCGCGGATCGTGATAGCGCCTTTACCTTCAATATTGGGCGGTCGCGATTCCAACGATACGACATGCTCCTGTCCTAACTGAAGCTCCGCGGCATCCTCGATCGTCACGATCCGTTCATCGCTCGGGATGAAGGAAGACAGTACGTTCAAGGTTGTCGTCTTCCCCGACCCAGTGCCGCCGCTGACGAAGATGTTAAGCCTTGCTTTGACACATGCCTCCAGGAATATCGCCATGTCCCGGGTAAGCGTGCCGAATTGCACCAGATTATCAATCGTGAACGGTTCCTTGGAGAACTTCCGGATCGTAATCGTCGGCCCGGTCAAAGACAGCGGCGGGATGATTACATTAACACGGGATCCGTCGGGCAGCCTTGCATCAACCATCGGACTGCTCTCGTCTACCCGGCGTCCGATAGGGGAGACAATCTTCTCGATAATATGCATGACGTGCTCATCATCGCGAAATTGTACATAAGATAGCTCAATCTTGCCGTTTCGCTCTACGTACACTTGATTAGGCCCGTTCACCATGACCTCGCTGATATCGGGGTCGAGAAGCAGCGGGTTGATCGGACCGAAGCCTGTGAGATCATGTATGAGCTCATCGACGACCTTCTTGCGGTCGACCTTCCCCCGGAAAGACTCGTCCTCCATGATGAACTGAACGGCCATCGCATCTATTTTCGGGAGAATGGCCTCCACATCGTCGTCTTTAAGGTCATTAAGAATCTGTTTGTGCAGCTTGTTTTTGAGCTCCTGATGCTTCGAGATTTGCGCGGAATTCTCTTTCGGACGCGTATCCGTACCGCGAATTTGACGGAAGGTGGTCAGTAGATCCTTTTTCACCGCTTTCGGCTGCTGCTGTTGCTCAATATCGCTCAAATCGTCTTGCTGCGTAAAATCCGGTTCGTTCTGAACCGTTTTGGCATTTACTTTATCCAATAAACTCATTATGGGGGCCTCCTCAGAAGATCGAGGTAATGTTTTTCGATGTTTTGTGGAACAGCTGCTGAATGAACGAGCCTTGCTTGGGCTTAAACAAAGAAATTTCCCTACGGGAAATAAGCTGCTCCGCCATCTTGAATACGGCTTTCGCGATATCGGTTTTGGCTTGATTCAAAACGAAGGGGATACCGATGTTAAGCGATTGGGACGCAATTTGGAATTCATTGGGAATATAAATCGCTGTCTCGACACCTAGAATATCCGGTACATCCGACGCCTTGATCACGCTATCCATCGTCGACCGGTTGATCACCAATTGCACCTTGTCCCTATACCCAAGCACCTCGAGCGTCTCCAGCATTAGCTTGGTGTTCTTGATGGCCGTCATCTCCAGCGTCGTCAGCACGAAGATTTGGTCCGCTTTCTCAATGAACTGCAAGGTCTTATCTTGCAAGCCGACGCCTGTATCTACGATAAGATAGTCATGATGCGACAGCATTAAATCGCACACGCGGTCGATCACGGCCGACGTGATCAAATCCGCGAATTCGGGCCTCTCCGGCGCGGCAAGGACCTTAACCCCGCTATTATGATGGATAAGGAGGCTAGCCAACGTATAACGGTCCATCGCCTCGATACCTTCGGCTACATCCTTTATTGTAAAGGTCGGATGCAGATCGAGCGCAAGCGCGATGTCCCCGAACTGGAAATTCCCATCCAGCATGCTGATCTGAATGTTCTTCTTCGTCAACGCCACCGCCAGATTAACGGCCAGGACCGTTCGCCCGATGCCGCCTTTCGCGCTGCAGACGACGATCATCTCACCTCTTTTGCCGACTGGTTGATCTCCGTTAAGCTTGTCCCCATGGTTCATTGCTTGTACCTCCCGTACCCGATTACCTCTTCCGTTTAACGCGTTATTGCTTAGCTTGAGGCTGCTCCTTTGCTGCGTCTTTGACGATCCGACTGTGAAGCATCAAGCTGACGATTCCGTCCGGATCCTCGTCGGCATGAATGGCCTTAATTCCATCTGCGGGCTTAAGCTCAAGCGTGACCTGAGAGTATTCCACGTGAGGCGTATCCACCTCGGCCTCCACCATCCTCCGACCGATTGAGAGAACGTGGACATTCTCCAGAAGAACTGTAGAGATTCGCTCCTCCGTCAGTTTTTCGGCCTTCGTGAATACAATGTCAACGAAATCGCCTGGTTCGATTAGATTAGAGACGGACTGGACGATATTGACTCCGATCGAGACTGCGCGATATCCGTCCTTTACTTTCTTGGAGACGAATTGCGCTTCCTCCTGCTGGTCCTTCAGATGGTTCGAGAGGAGAATTTCACCCGCCGCCAAATTCGACGCCGTTACCTTTCCGGCCGCCTCGCTCGGATTTTTCAAAGCGGAGGGATGAACGCTTTCCATAGGAATCTGCACGACCTCCAGCATACCAGCGGACAGTTTCGTGTTCATCCGAACCTCCTGCTTGACCGCCACTACGCTAATCAGATTCCTGCTCAAGGCAGGGGCCTCTTTGTATTGCTTCATATAATTAAAAAATAGTACCGTCGTTACGATTCCCATCAGCAGCGCTGCTATCAATATGAGCTTTGATCTCATTGTTGTCACCTGTCCTAGACATAAATGTTGTTGCTATTCAACTAGCTTGATCGCATATGCGCCTTTGTCTACTGTACCCGGCTTAGTAAAACCCGTACCCGTTCTTTCGATGAACATACCGGTAATCGAAGTATCCTTGCTAGACATCGGCTCCAGTATGTAAAAGTAGGCAAAGCCCGTTACCTCAATGTGCTTGAGTTGGTTTGACTTTTGGTCATATGGCCGATAGACGGGAATCAGGATGACGCGCGGGGAATCCCGATGAGAATAGTCTCCCGGCGGATAAGGGTCGGAATCAATCCGCAGCTTCACCCCTTCTCTTGTTTTACCGGCTATGTTCCCTGTCTGCGTATCGATGATATCTCCGATTTTGATTTCATTCTGATACCCGTATTTCAAGTTGCTTTCATAGGTATTGGCACCGGGACCGCCAAGCGCCAGTATGCCGAAATAGCCTGTATCAACGTCGGAGCTGTCCACCTTGAGCTTATAGGTCGTGTTGTAAATAAGAGGAATCGATTCGTCAATGCCCAGCGGGGCCGCGCCGGAAGCAACCGCCATCGGCATGACCTGAGCCGCCGCTTCGACTATGACCGAGACGCTGTCATTGCCGAATAACCGACTGAATCCGAGCTGAACTTCCTTCTTCAGCTGCACGCGCACACTCGACTTCATTTGCACTTCCGTTCCAACCAAGCTTTCCTCCTCATGATGCTGGAGCAAAATGTCTTCAATAATTTCCTCCACTCGGGCTTCCTGTCCCGTCAGCTCCTGCGCACCGGATAACGCCGCAGCATTAGCAACCTTCTGAAGATGGCTTTTGGAAGCATACATCGTGCCGCCATCCACGACCAAACCGACAACAGTGAGCAGCAGAAGCATGGATAATCCCATCAGTACGATTGTGCTTCCGCGTTGCTCCTTAATTAGCTTCCTACCTAAACGTATCAGCATCCGTTCAATTGCCTCCTACTCCACCCGAATGGTAGAATTCGCTGAAAGAACCGGGTCCGGCATGATCTCCGTCATCAGCGGCGTCACTAGGGGGAGGGAGTAGGTTAAGGTTACGGTAATGTTCTCGCCGGATTTTCTCGTTGATTGCCCTGGCGATATAGTAACCTGCAACTCAGATGCATCCCCGACACGGACATGATTTCTGGCATAGGAGACGATCTCCGCATCATCCTTGCCAAGCCCTCCTAGCCTAACTGCCTCCTGCGACGTCATATTGAGACTGACAAAAGCAAATAACAGCCGCCCCAGATCAACGATGCCGCATATTAGCAGCAGCAACAACGGAAGCAGCAGAGCAAATTCGACAAGCGATTGCCCCTTCTGTTCCTTGATCATCCCGCTCCCCATCCTTTCAGCCATAAACAAACTGCCGCACCACCTGCAATTGCGACACCATATGGATAAGCGCCCGTTGTCCAGTACCCCTGCAGATTGGGCCTTATCCTAAATCGTAAGCAAATCAGTATAAAACCAGCAAATTGTAAGCGCTCTCGAATGCCATCCTTGAACAATACAATCGCTAAGGCCATAACAGAACCGATCAGCGCCATATAGACGGCCGCCGAGAAAACAAACTCTGCACCTTGAAGCGCTCCGACAAGAGCGAGAAGCTTAACGTCGCCAGCCCCCATACCGCCCATTAAAAAAGGGATGATTAGAATGGCTAAGCCGAGGGTAAAGCCTAATAGAGAGAATCCTAATCCTGCCCAACCGTCAGAAAGAACATGGAACAAGAATGCGAATACCATCGCCGGAAAAATCACGATATTATAAATCTTTCTATTCTTCAAATCCGTTATGACACAAATCGATAGGACGATTAATAGAACGATATGGGTCCACAAGCTGGCTCCTCCGTTTCGTAGACTTGGATAAAAGAAGGCCGTACGCCAAAGTGAACGTACGGCCTTCATGAGAGTCCAGCCGATTAAGGCGTAGGTGTGGCGCCCATTTCGGTAACGCCTGTATTGATTGTATCTTCCGCATTGTCGAACAGAGCAATAATATGTCCGCGAAGAGCGATCAAGGCAGCCACAACTGCAACCGCGATCAAGCCTAGTACTAGGCCGTACTCCGTCATCCCTTGTCCTTGCTCTTCTTTCAACAGGCTTTTGAATTTGTTCATCATTGTAAATTCCTCCTAGAATGGGTTTAGTGGTTTTTTTCGAATACTGCCGTTTGTCCAATCCGAACATCTGCTTGCTCAAGCGTCCCCGCAGGAAGCTCAACGACTGATCGGGTTCCCTTAATCGCCTTCCCGATAGTTCCGGGCTTCAATCGTTGCTGGATGCCGACGATTCGGCCTGCTTCGTTCAGATGAAGCACGTCAATCGAATACCTCATGAAGAATGAATGCACTGATCGGCAAGGTCGAATATGCAAGCCGTATCCATCAGATAGCGATTTCGTTAGCATCAGTCCTCGTAATCGCCTGAGAAACGAATATGCTTCGGCGATCTGGTGACCCACTTGATGCCCGCTTTCTTGAATGATCAGCTTCACTCGACATTTTCACCCCCTAGATATGCCAAATAACCCACCTTTTCCCGAAAGGAGGGTTCCAATTAAGAAGCTCCCCTTCATCTTTCGGCAGCTGGCTGGCAATAACGCTAGTGCGTCTTAGCCCCTATAGCTTTGCGTCACCGGCTTTCACCGGCTTTGCCTTTATCGAGATTCAGCTGAGCGTTTCGTTCGCCGATTCGATGTGATTTCATCATAAGCCGTTGCATAATATTCCTTAAATCCGTCTCAGTCCTCAATTTTCTGAATATTATGACATGTAATTTGACACCCTTTTACATAGTTCAAATGATAGAGGATGTTTTTCATAATAGGTCTTTTGGAGATTATTCATGAGGATATCTGCCCGATACACTGTCTGTCAAACCTATATTTACCACAATTAGGTGAAACACGACTATAAAAGGAACATGCACTCAATCGACACTTTAGGCTTACCTGTCCCCCTCCTTGCGAACCACAATATCGACAAAAAAAGAAAGCTAGTTCCGTTGCCGGTACTAGCCTTCTGTTCCTATATTTAGAGAAAGTCAAACTTGTTCCCAGGCCAACTTTCCTGTTTCTGCATTCTTCAACATGATAATTCCCTCAGAAGGCTCGCCTTCGGATGATTGTCGTTTCAGCTTAGAAAGCGACTTTTTACCGTGTCACCTCATATTACCGTATCTATTTTTGTTCTTTCTGTTCGTTATCACTCTGTTTAAAAAATGTCCTGAGAGCGTGACAGGTGCAATCAACATGTCATGAATGAGGTCCCCGACTGTGAATGATGCAAACAAACCAAGCAAACTGAACGTTAAAATCGCAACTGCAAACCATATGACACTCTTTACTTTTGCAGTATCTTTACTTGAAATCACGAATCCGATAATAAAAAGAGTAGCGAGTGAAATCGTGATCGAAATGACTTCTTCATAGCGAAGAACAGTTAAGGGATCGATAACATCCTTCAATAAATCCAATAAAACGGCAAGTAAAAAGGGGCTACCGTAAATAGATACAACGTACAGTACCAAACCTAAGATAACGTGCTTAATGATGGAACCTTTCCTGTTCATTTAAACAACCCCTTAAAAAGAACCACATGGTATGAAGTGCACTCCTTAGAATTTACACTCGCATGTGGTTCTGACATTATTTTGCCATGTAAAAATCAACAATTGGATTTTCCTTAATCCCTCTTACGGCGGTAGGCGAGGAATTTGCTTCTGCAACTGGCTCTCCAGCCATGCCTTCGTCTACGGACTTTCAGTTCCACTAAAGTTCAAATGATCTGCTTGTGATCTGAACATCAGGGTTCAACTGCTTTAATTGCAAACCATACTCTTTTTTCATCCCCGAAATATGCAATGACTCTATATTCGGAAAGTACTCCTTCAGGTTGATTAAATCGACCTCCACATTGCATAAAATGAAATCAATATGCTTGACGTATTTCAGTCTGATCTCTGTTAAATTCATTTCCTTGGTACAGCTATTTACAATTAACACTTCAATTTCCTCGAAAGTTTTTAGCGTACTTAAATCCAACTTTTTGCAGCTATCTACAACTAGCCTCTTAATGTTGCCGTTATCTCCTGTAAACCGTTCTAGATTTCGACATCCTAGTACATTGATATCATTTAAGCCTGATACAGCTACTGTGTTTCATAACTCCTTAAATTTGCAGCTTTTAAATGAAAGATTTTCGAAAAGGAATCTTTCCATTCTGCTAAATTCGGTTCCATTGAGCGATAAATATCTACGGTGTTAAGAAATTTAAATCCTGCAACAGCGGATAAATCCTCGGCTCGCTCAACAAAAAGATCAATGTTTTTTACAGTTGCTTGAGATAGCTGAGATATATCTCTGCGTCGATTACGGTGGGTTTGAATTTTGATGTAATCATCTTTATCAAACCACCCAATCCCATCAAATGATTGGATGTGTTGTCCACAGACATACAAAATCTTCAGATTATTAAACGCACATAATACGCCAAGATTTTTTAAAGAAGAATTATAGTCGATCGTTAGTTTTATAACTTTATCAATGCCTCTAATCTGTCTCAGATGCTCAATCAAAGCGTCAGCATCAACTTGTATATCCGACTGATTGCTGATTTTCAAGCTGTCATATTGCGGATCTATGTTTACTAATTGAGTAAAAGTGGATTCATCTATAGTAAGCTCAAGCATCGCAGCCCTTAACGCCTCATTTCTAGCACTGAAATAAGTACCTTTTCCCGAACATTTTCGGGTTGAAATACGGTATCATCTCGTATCATGAGTTTAAGTCTAAAATGAGCTTAGCCGCCCGCTTCATTCGGTACTGGGTGGGGGCTAAAAAAAGAAAACCACATGGAGTTGTTACACTCTTATGTGGCCACAAAAGGTTATATTCATTATTAAAGGTAAGGTAGCTGAAACGGGAGAGAGTCAAGATGAATCGCCCTCATAGTTACTTTTGATCATTTAGCAACTTAATTAGGCTCACTATACGCACTCGTTGTATCAATGCCGATGGAGTTGTTCTTTACATCCCAGGTGACGTTAAAGTCGATCTCTTTGGCAATGTCCCGCAGTTTGAAGTAATTGTAGCCTCCGATGCTGTAGGCCGTCAACTGAACCTCCTTGCCATCGATAAAAATTTTGGAAGAGCCCGATTTTGCGGATTGCGGTTTCGAAATGCCCGATACGGCGAGTTCCGTACCATCTGAAGTATAGGCTTTATTATTGCTGAGTTGAATGGCCTTGTGGACATCGTCCCAGCCGATTTGGAACTGCTTCCCGGATCCGTTTACGGCCATAGCCAAATCCCGGAGCTTGAAATAATTACTTCCTCCGATGTTATAAGCTTGGAAAGCAACCACTTTGCCGTCTACGACAACCTTAGAGGAGGCCGGATTTGCGGTGACCGCAGCCGATGTGCCTTCATTCCGGGTAGTCGTACCGCCGCCTTGGTTTGCAGAATCTGCTGCATCACCATTTGAAGGCTTTGTCCCGGGCTCGACGAGCATGAAATATAAGCCCTTGGAAGTGAATACCGTATTCCAGTCAGGATCGCTGGTGCTAAAATTAAAATCAAATACAGTGTCCTTGGGGAAGTCCTTCATTTCCTTCGTCGTTTTATTCAACCCGATTTCAAACGACACTTGATTATTTACGAATCCACCATGGAAGGAGTCCAATTCATCACCCGAGAACGTTTTGGATAAAGCATCCACCGCATAGGACTTGTCGCTGCCGGTCTTCACAACGTTGAAAATCAGGTAGTCGTCACGTTTGTTTGGCGTAGGCCGTTCAATAACGATAACGTCAACCTGAACCGTTTTCCCATTCGAATCTTTCGTTTGCACCTTCTTGTTTTCCACAAAGTTCGGAATCACGATTTTGTAGCCGGATCCTTCCCCGTTCACATTCAATTCCTTTCCTTGAACCTCTTCCGCATACGCAGGAACGGTTAAGCTACCGAACATAAGCAAGGAAACCATAAGCAACAAATAGAATTGTCTGATCTTTTTCATAAGGGCCTCCTGATATGTAGTGTGAGTGGCAGCGTGCGATTCGAATTTTACGAGTTGAACCTGATTTCTCTCACCTCGAATCTTCCCGAAAAAGCAAAAAACCGCAACGTCGAAGTGTTACGGTTGCAGGGCGAAATCGCGTGCAATCCAACGTTCAGCGGTCTGGCGATCCAACTTGGGACCCATGACTTTGCGTCCCCATCTTGCGATGGGTATGCCTTTTTTCGGTTGTTAGTCCTATAAACATATGAAAAAAGATCTAGGTTTTCACGCATAATTATAACAAATAGCCCTCTATATAGAAATGCTTTTTTTTCCATATCAGTGAATCGGGGCTTCCTTTATTCATCTTTTGATAACGTTCTTTCTCTAACGTCAGTTGCTTATTATAATCAATTAACGCAAACGCATCATTATAGAAGGTTTGATAAATAGTAGCTCCCCCGATATTAGGTGTAACAGTCCCCAATCTATTACCAGCCCACTTCAAGGCCTCTGGCGTGTTATTAACAGATTGCTTAACGACATTCCACTCATCTTCAGTAAATTTTTTAGTTGCGTCCCACGCAACGTCCACCCACTCAGGCCAATGGCCGGTCGGATCCACATAACTCAAGGGGTTATTGATAGCATAAATGTAAAGATTCAAACTTAACGGATTACCAATCTCCCCCTCATAGCTATCCTCACTAATAAAGCGAGCAGGACGCGGATCATAGTACCGAGCTTGCAGGTAGTAGTATTGCGTCTTCCTATCAAAATAGTATCCCGCATAGCGGATTTTAGCAGGTCGGTCGGATGTCTTCTTTTGGCTCTCTGGTTAGCCCAGCCAAAAGAAACCTCGATAAGCATGTAGCCAATCGAGGTCAAGGGGGGTTCATTATTAAAGTCCTTTATAACCTTTAGAGATTTAAACGCTGACAGTGAGTTTGCCTTTGAAGCAATCCCAGATTCTTCAACTCCGAAACTTCACCAAACTCAAAATCAATTTACTCTTTTAATTGCGATATAACCTCATCTTGATTAATTCACAATAAATCACCACAGGCTCTTCATCATTCTTGCGAACCCATTAACTTCAACGCTTAATCTGAACTGTTTTCATCAGGAAAACACAACATTTCTAGTAACTCTGAAAAGCTTGAAGCAACGTACAGAAGACTCAAATCTGAAGAATCAAAAGCAATCTCATGCTCCCAAAATACAATAGAAGGATTATCAGCATCCTTACGATAATCGAAACATATAAAATTGCCAAAAGGATCGTTAGCAAAAGGGATAACTTTTTTATCAGGTAATCTATCTATAATATCATTATAAACTTCTAAAATGTAATTTGAACTATCTGGATCATAACTAAGCAAATAGCCAAACACAGCTTTGCCATGTCCCGAAATTTGAAAAATCTCCAGAGAAGGACTACCGCCATGATACTTTAAAGCTACATCAACATAATCACTAGGGAATTCTATATCAAGTTTTTTTTCGACAAGTGAAATAACTTCTCTACCAACTTGTTGGTCTTGGAATTCCCAACCGATTATCTCCATAGACTGCAACCCCTTCCATTATTATTCTATTTCCTCTTCTACCAAACCTTCCGCCACCCCACATGGCTTTCCCTCCAGTATGACCTGTAAGTCTATGAATCTTGGCGTCAACTAATTGCAGTTTTCCTAATTCTTGATGATGATGCCATGCATAGCCTTTTGGTGTTTTACCTCGATTTATTTGTTTTATTTGCTCATCAGAAAATTTTGCTGCCAATTTCGGGTTCTTTTCAATGATTACTGCAAGAGCTCTATTAGCTTGTCTAAATTGTACTTCATCGCTCGTACTATAATACTCCATTTTTAACGCGGATGCGTTCGAATAGCTTCGTGTGTTCACCTGGCGGCAGATTGACTTCGCCGTTAACTATGTTATCAATGGCTTCGAGGAACTGATCGTTTTTCTCCGGTTCTGAATAGGGTATCTTTAAAAAAGTGGCTGCTCCATTAGAGCAGCCACAAAGAACTATTCGAATTGTACCTTTGCCGGTAAGCTCCTACTTATATATGTGCCATCACCGAGTTGTCCATGAGAATTATCTCCCCATGCCCAGATCGTTCCATCTTTTTGCAGAGCAACCGCATGATATTGACCCCCATCCACAGCAATGATGTCTTTTAATCCTTGTACTTGCTCAGGGGTATCTTTATCAACCGTTGTCCCGTCTCCAAGCTCGCCATGATCGTTATGACCCCATGTCAAAACCGTACCGTCGTTTTTGATTGCCATATTAAAAGAACGACCAAGGTCAATTGCAATCACATCGTTTAATCCCTTCACCTGTCTTGGGCGTTCTTCATCTTCATAACCCCATTCCCATACCGTACCATCGGATTTTAGAACTCTTACAGCTGTTGTCCCACTTGCCTGTACAATTTGATCGAATCCTAAGTCTACCGGACTGAGGTAATCCTCATGTCCCAAATCTATTGATTCATTCCATCCCCATGCCAATAGCTCACCATCTTTCAGAACAGTTAAACTAAATGCTAAGCCCCCAGATATTTGTTTTGCATCGTGGATACCTTCAACTTGTTTCGGTTGTCCGTTATCATCGTCTTCAATCGGTCTTCCAAGTTGAGTATATGAATTGTCTCCCCACGCCCAAACTGTACCGTCTTCACGGATGGCTAATGAATGGTTGTCGCCAGCAGCAATCGCGGTAACTTCAGACAATCCTATTACCTGTTTAGGGATCCCGGAGCTTTGACTGGAGCCATCCCCAAACTCACCTTCCAAATTCCTTCCCCAAGCCCATACGGTTCCATCCTCTTTTAACGCAATCGCATGTCCAGCACCATTGGCAATTGCCAGTACATTTGATATCCCTTTTACTTGCATAGGCGTGTTTCTACTTACGTTTGTTCCATCCCCAAGCTGACCATACTCGTTATCTCCCCATGACCATACCGTACCGTCCTCTTTTAATGCGACCGTAATATCTCCAAATGCACTGACCGAAACCGCGATTATTTTCGCTGGTGTTTTAGGCTCAACCTGGTCATTGCTTGTAGAAACACTTCCTTCCTGAAAATGGCTAGGAGAACTGGAGCTGGCCGAAGCAACATCTGGTTTGGATACAGAAAACTTCGCATGTGTACAACCGCTTAGAATAAAAACTATCAGGAGAAATATAGATAACCCTGTTTTTTTGCAACTCATCGTCCTCACACCCATCCGTTAGTTGGAGTTTTATTTTGTGGCAGTCCCGAATAAACAGGAATCGAAAAGGTAAAAAGAACGTCCAACTCTACGAGCCCTTTTGAAAAAGTGCTCGCTTTATTGTAAGCATCCATGATGTTGGTGGCATATTGTGCATTCGTAACATATATTTAGCAACTGCCCATTTCATCGTGTACAAAGTGTCCTTTCCATTGTTTACATATCTGTCATAGATGATTTGTGCACCGCCAATAATAGCTTTATCAACCGTATTCCACCCGTGATCTTTTGCAAACTTGGCTCCATTTTTATGTGACTGCGCACCATCGTTTGCCCCTAATCCATACATATTATACCAGCCCGTGTAGCCTTCAACTTCACCAATAGCGAGATCTGATGTGCCACCTCCGGATTCAACCTTCGCCTTGGCCGCCAAGAATACAGCATTCACGTTCTGCCCGCCTCGATACGTCAATAGGGGTTGAGTAAATACTTTTAAGCAAAAAAGAAAACCACATTGAGTTGTTACACTCGCATGTGGCAAATAGTATCAATAGCTATACTGTTTTGTAATGATTACGACAGCCTCACGTCTGTTTAGAAAGAATCTATTGTTTTTCTAACTCTAATATCAATTAATTCAGAGTTCTCATTAAATCCAAAATAGACTTCTACATCTGTGACAAAAATAATCTGATATTCTCCAATATGAACCGATATATGCTTTTTACCTACTTCCTCTCCGCGATCGATTCTATAACCATTTATATAACTTATTCCAACATCTGACCAACCTTCCTTAAGATTTGCGAATTGAATAATATCGTCCATCTGTGTTCCCACTGGGAATTGAGACAACATTTTTTGTCGTATTGTGTCCTCAGATCGTGTTAAAGGATTGAATACAAGTCGTATACCTGCAATAAGTAGGGCAGCAATTAGAATCAGAACGATTGCAAAAATCATTTTCTTTACCATAGACGCCACCAAGGTTTCTTTTTTTCTGTTGTTTCTTTTGGTTCCATGAAATAGTCGACCGGAACAGGCTTTCCAAATCCAGGGAGAATCCTATCTGGTTTTTCGATTTTGTATCCTGCCGCTTGCAAGAAACCAGTTACAAATGAATTTGAATTGTAACCACTACCTCCGCTTCTAGGGAACAAATCATAGTCAATTGGTTTCCGTTCTGAATTTTCGATGAAGTTGTCGAAAAGTTCCAAGAAATTTATTAATTCTTGGTCATCTTCCTGTTCACCCAGTTTTATCATATCTGTTTTAATACTAAGATCCTTATCCTTTGGTCTATTAATACCAGCTTTTAGTTTCGGATTTAGCACCCTCGATTGCCCTGCTCCTATAGTCATATATTGCATCCCCCTTTCCTCATCAAATTTTTTTATAAAATCTGTAGAATTCCAATACTCACTTTCTTCATCAATAAATATAATTATACTTAAATGATACCGCCCCGCAGCCACTTCATGAGCTCCGACGTACATCTCAACCTTATGTCCGCTTGGATCAATATACCTTAACGGATTATTATGCACATACGTATAAAGATTCTGACTCTGCGGATTCCACAAATCCCCCTTATACGTATCCTAGTTAATAAAGCGTACTCTACTAATAAAATGGGCGGCTGACTGTTTTTGCTACAATCGCCGCCCGATACTATGATTTTATCATGCCGCTTCGCCACTGGATACTACTGGAATTACATATGCTGACTTGGTTTTCATCAGGTAGTAGATGACGTTGACGAGTTTTCTCATAATGCAGACAATGGCTTGCTGCTTGGTTTTCCCCGCCACCATCTTCTGCTCGTAGTACAAATGGAAGTATGGATTGCGAGGCTCTTTCTTGGTACGGGTAACGGCAATCTGACGAATCGCAAGTGCTTTAATGATGTCATGCAGTTCTCGATTGCCCTGCTTGCTCTTGTAATTCCTATGCTTGTTCCCCGAACCAACCGCGATTGGAGCAATTCCGGCGAATCGTGCTAGCTTATCAGAGCTTGCGAAACGGTGAATGTCACCAATCTCTGATACCAGTTCAGCCGCCGTAACAAGTTCTATGCCTGTCATCGTCTCTAGTTGGAATCCAAGCTGCTTTATAAGGCTTTCGATTTCATTCTCGATACGGCTTATTTCCCGCCCGTAGAAGCGGATACTTTTAACAAGCCCTATGACGATAAAGTCTCTCTTGTCTTGGAAATCGCGGCTAGTATCTCCATCCTCGGCTATTAGAGTTAGAATCTGTTCGGCTTTCTTGGTGGATAGTCCGTTATTGCTTAGCTTTCGGAGATACATAGCCAGTTCCTCTACTCCCACGCCTGATAATCGGGAAGGTGACGGATACTTATGCCAAAAGGCTAACGCTGTTTTCCCGTCTATCTCGGAGAAGAACTTCTTGTAACTTGGATAATGATAACCTAGCTGCTGATGCAGCCGCTTTACCGCTCCTGTTAGGCTTTTCGCTTGCCATTTCCGCATCGTGACTAACTGACTAATCGCCCAATACAAGTCAATTGGCTTGGCATCCGGCAGGTTGGGCAGTTCATCTCTTAGAACCTTCGCCACACATTCAGCATCCCAAGCATCTGACTTCTGAATGGTCACATGGCTTTTGCGTCTTGCATTGGCTAGCTTGGCATTGACTTCTTTCACGCAACAGTTTTTCTCCGTCAGGTAAACCGCTAATGCTCTGCCGTAGCCGCCCACATCCTCCAAACCATACACAACGGAAATTCCCTTTTTCGTGTACTTCTTGACTTCCTTCTCTAGAAGCGGGAACGCTGTGGGCTTGTTATCGAACTTGATTTCCCCTAGCTTCTGATTCCAACAGTCAATGATAACGGCTGTGTGATGTTGTTTGTGAAGGTCTACCCCCACGTAGACTAATTTATCAGGCTGAATCATTCCTGTTCACTCCCTGTTGTTAGAATTGAATGGTTACTAACGAGCAGGAAACGATATTCCTGCCCATGAGTAACCACCCAATCGGATGGTTACGGATATTGTCGGATAATCAGGTCGCATCCTCAGTTCGAGCGGACGAGCCGCAAAGACACGTTAGCGAATCCTCATTTCCTTCAATGCTCCGATTAAATGATTGCTTGGTGCTGCCCCTCGGCTTCAATGCCGCCGTAGCGGTAAAGACCTTGATAGAAGCCCCTGCGGTCTAATATCCGCTTCACTTGCACTTTCGTGAACATCTTGCCTTGTTGCGTTGTAAAGCCTTCCTCATTCAATGCTGACGCTATCCTCTCAAGCGTCCATGTCGGGTACTGTTCCCGTATGTCAAAGAGCCGTATAACTGCCTGTGCTTGCTTCTCGTTCACTTCGATTGCCTTGTGACCTTTACGGGCTTTGTAACCGAACGCCGCCCGTCCTCCGGCGTAGCCGCCTTGTTCTGCTTTCTTATTGCGTCCTCGGCTTAATTTCATGCTGATTTCTAAGCGTTGGAATGCATCGAGCAATTCCATTAGCCCATTGATTAGAAAGTCGGATGGGTCTATTTTAAAGATGGAGTATGTCGGCTGCTCGATGCTTTTGACATCCACGACGTACTTCTTGAACTCCCGATGCACCAATACCTTTACGATGTCAGACCGCCATAATCGGCTCGTATTGAGCACGACAACTATGTCTATTGATTGCATAGACAGGGCGGCTAACATGCTCTGAAAGCCAATTCTATCCACCTCAAGCGCATCCTCGTCTACCTTCGCCCCGCTGATTCCTTCATCGCTGTAGACATTCAGTAAGTTCCATCCTTGCCCCTGACAATAGGAACGAATTTCATCCTGCTGATAGGTTAGACTGTAACCATCCTTGGCTTGTCCACTTGTCGAAACTCTAACATAACCGATGACATTCATGCTGTTTCCTCCCCCTCCGTTACGATAATTGAGATTAACGTAACGCTTAACCGAATCATAACTCGATTATATACCGCTTAACCGAAACACACAATGACTTTTACATAGAACGATGATATAATCGTCTCAAAGTTTTAGTACGGTTAAGCGTTACTCTTGGAGGGTAAACATGGCGATTCGTGTAAGGCTACGTCAGATATTAGAACAGAAGGGGATTTCCCAACGGGAACTTGGGCGAATAACAGGACTCCGCGCAAGTACCATTAATCATCTTTGTTCTGATAACGTAGACAGGGTTTACTTAGAGACACTTGAACTCGTCTGCAAGAAGTTAGACATCCGTATTGAGGAACTCATAGAGATTGATTGAGCAGTACCGCCTTCGGCGACAACGGCAGAATCCTTGTGCTTTACGTAAAGTCTTCTCCGCCCGCATTACCAACCAGGAATCAACAAACTCCCCCGAAATCGCAGACCGCCATCGGCGCGTCTGCTGTTTCTTTTTCAAGTGATTCTTTAGTTGATTCATGTAACTGAGTATTAGTTATATATCTTATTAGTGAGACTCTAGGACGGTAAGCAGCAGACTTTATGTCTATCTATCAGACACTCTGTCCAACATCACCGTCTCTATGTCTACTTCGCGGACACATAGTCTACGAAGCCTGTTTTGTCACTTTCAACATACTATTTGACGGTTACCTGACCAGAGAGTCTGATGAAATGACAGACTCGATATTATTGCCCGTTTACATCAGGGGGAAAGCGTTTAGCCAACTCCGAATAGAGATGTTGAGTAAAGCTGTCGAGGATTTCTTGTTCTGCGAACTTGGGTATAAATCTCCCCTCATAAAGCTTATGAAGTCTCACAGTAAACGCCTTGTACTCTTTACTCTTCACAATGCCTTGAACCCAAAGAGTCAACTCTCGCTCGTTTACGTTCTTACGCACATTGCCGACGAACTCATGCGCCTTTTCGGACATCAGTAGGTACGGGTGGGTGTGGAAATAACTCGGCAGGTAGTACGTATTGTTCTTCCTGTCCTGACTGACGAGAATCATCTTCTTCTCCGACAGTCCTGCAATATGACGCTCTATCGACTTTGAACTGCAACCAACATTTCTAGCCAACATCTCGATTGTCGGGTAGCATAAGTTCTTATCGCTCATATAAGCGACAAGGTCAATGAGAATTAACTTCTCATACTCACTCAACCCATAACAACGATGGATTTTGTGCGGCACTATGGTAAATCCCTTGTGTTTAGAAGTGAGCGTACTCTCTTGGCATACAGCATTCATGTACTCATTGGCGGCTTTGTAATTCTTATTCAGCCAGTTGTTTTTCATTTCAATATACCTTCCCTCTTATTCAGCGTTTGCCGCTGTGCGGCGGCTTTCAGGTTAGGAAGGTGGCTAGCCTGCACGTTACCTTACCTGTTCTATGTTAACTGGTACGTTACCAGATCGTTTTCTCACGATAACTATCGCTATATATGACTAGTTAGTTGCGGATCAAAATTAGCTTGTTAGATAACCGCCCTCACTATAATGGTCGCTCTATGTTTATTTGGAGTTGCGGCAACTACTCCACCTTCTCTATCGAGAGAAAAATTATTCGTTTCGATTATTTACAGAACCAATATATATGGGAAATACCGCGAGAAAGCGAAGGTAAGATATTAGGTGTGAAACAAGGTGGTATCTGAGGATTTCGACCATAGGTAATAGAAGAGAAAATATTGGAAAGGGTAATAATAGTCGAGCACACGCACTGCAAATGTGCGTACATCCAATTTTAGAATATTCCATAGTGGGCTAACGAGGGTTAAGTCGGGCTAAATAGGTTAAACCGATTCGATCGGCAAGGGGTGGGGATAAAATCTATAAGACAAAAAGAAACCACATGGAGTTGTTACACTCACATGTGGTTATTAATATACTTATTGATTAAATTCCCTTTAAGCCGCCAAGTAAAGTAACTATTATCAAAGAGACGCCTATTATCAACATTACATAACCACTTATCTTGTATCTCTTGATTGCTGATCTTGAAGGTGTTTTCTTCAATGTGTTTGTAGCTGTCGTTTTGTACATGAATTCAG
This sequence comes from Cohnella sp., assembly GCF_041640265.1. Lineage (GTDB taxonomy): Bacteria > Bacillota > Bacilli > Paenibacillales > Paenibacillaceae > Cohnella. The sequence goes on along the minus strand of NZ_JBEQAP010000039.1, from coordinate 7,656 downwards.
GAAATAAAATGCCTGCTATCCCCCAAATTATAAATATTAAGAAAAATAAGGATACAGTAATTCTATCTTCCATCTATTTCCCTCCTAAGTGATAGTGCCACTCCATATAGTGCATGGGATAAGAAGGAGCGACTAAATTAATTCGTATAAGAACTTTTTCTCTTGATAAATTACCCTCACCGATATACATTGGAAGTTCTAAAGAAATTCCAACACCACCACCAACAATAGATTCCCAATCTGCATCTTCAATATCATAAGTGAATTTACCTTCAACAACAGTAAAGTATGGAAGTTGTTGTGTGTGTCCTCCACTCGCACCTCTATCTATACTTCCGCCATTGCCTACCGAACCCCCACCTGTAAAAGTACCTGATAATCCAACCTTACCATTTACTCCATAGAGTAAGCTCAAAGTTAGTTCACCATTTTGTATTTTTGCTTGAGCGCCTCCAGTTGCAATAACTGAAAGAGATACCGCACCTTTTATATAAGATTGTGTGACTAATCCACTATCACCAACTGAAGTAATAGTATTATTAGATTTAGAAACATTGTAAGATCCACCATTTACAAAATCAATTCTTTTAACCGAATCTGCGTATTTTAGACGTATTAGGTTTGCAGAATCATGAGCTGCTTGCATTCCAATCAAATTACCGCTACTCTTTGCAGCTTTATAAGCAACTTCAGCTTGTTTAATAGATTGTTGATCACCATATCCATAATGAATATTTTTGTCGATTTCCATACTGTGACCAGATGGATCAATATACATCAATGGATTATTCGCAACATACGTATAAAGATTCAAAGTCAAAGGATTATCAATCTGCCCCTTATACGTATCCTCACTTATAAACCGCCCCAACTCCGGCTGGTAATACCGCGCTCTCGCGTACGTAAGCCCGCTGGTATAATCATACCCCAATCCGGTGTAACCGAAAAGGTTGTCCGGTCCCGGCCAGTTCGGGTCGAATTTCTTCGCGGGCAGCGGGATGCCGAACTCGTCGTAATGGTAGCGCGCCGACATGCGCCCGTCCTCGGTCATGACTCCCAGCGCACTTCCCAGCCCGTCAGCCATATAGTACAGCGTCTTCGGCGAAGCGCCCGGTTCCGCCCCGCCTGCCCCCGGCGAAGGCTCCCAGCCGTTATCATGGTCGTACGCCGGCAAGTAGGTCATGCTGACCCGTTCCCCGCCTGCTCCGTAAACATACGTTTCCTTCCATTTCGTCGGGTCCGATTCGGTCACCTGGATCGGTTCGGGCAGCGCCAGACTAACGTCGTTCGTGTAATGGAACTCCCAATGCTTCTTCTTGTACTGCTTCTCCCAGCCGTCGCGTGTTCCGCCCGGATGATCTTCCGGATACGTCGTTTCCCCGCCGCACTTGCCTGCCAGTCCCGGCGGAACGAAGCCCGGCGGAACGGTAAAGCAATTCTGGGCTCCGGAGCCATCGCCGTTTCCGTTTCCAGGTTCGCTGCCACCATCAGCATTGCCGCATTTGTCCGCTAGTCCTGGCGGCACGAAGCCAGGCGGCACTTCAAGGCAGTCCGAACCGCCGTTGCCGTCTCCTGTGCCGTTGCTGTTGCCATTGCCGCCGTTGCCGTTTCCAATGCCGCGGCCATCCTCCGGGATGTAGGCCAGGTCGACGATCATCTTCATCCGGTTGCCATCACCGTCGTAAGCATAACGCGTAATGTCGCCTTTGCTATTGATTTGCTCAATCAACCGGCTTGCTCCGTTCCAGGCATAGCGCTCGATTGTTTCCGGCTCGGACCATTGCGGTTCATTTAATGCCATTAAAGACTCGATAACCGCATCGACTTCCGTAATCGGATCACCGGACTCATAGACATTGGCCGTTACCGAAGGATCATACACGGATGAGGTCACCGCCGCGTCCGTCTCCAGCTCAGTCTCCGGAAGCAACAAATTCTTCTGCATCACCTGCAGCAAGTTGCCCCGAGGGTCGTAGGTGTAGTCTTTGATCTCGCTGCCGTTCGTCCATTGAAGGAGACGATCCGCCGCATCGTACGTATACGATTCGGCACCTTGCACATCCCCCCACACGCTTGTTTTCTTCAAACGATTCCCCACAGCGTCATAAAGGTAGCCTGTGGATACCGGCAGGTCCGCTTCCAAGCCGTTCTGCGTCTGAACGCTCACCAGCTGATTCAGCGCGTCATACGCATAGTCGGTCACGATCAACTCCTGGCTGTCGCCCCCGTCCTCGTCGTCCCCGTCCGACAGACGCTCGCTGCGGATCCGGTTGCCGAGCGGGTCGTAGGCATATGTCATTTGCTCCATCACTTTGCCGAATTGATTCCGGTGGCTCAGCTCCAGCAGCTGTCCGGCATCGTCATAGCGGTAGCTGCTTTGTCCCATTGTCGGGAGATTCTTGGAGATGAGCATGCCCCGCGCATCGTAAGCATAGGTCGTGACTCTGCCCTCTGCATCCGTTACGGCTGTCATCCGGTCCAGCAGATCGTACTGATAGTGGACGACGGCGGCATCCGGATACACGACTTTGCTGCGCTGTCCGCTAGGCGTCCACTCGTATTGAATGGTCTTCTCGTAAGGATCGGTTACCTTAGTCAGACGGTTCAGCGCATCGTAGATATAGCTCGTCTCCCCGAGCTCATCGGTCATTCGCGTCCTGCGTCCAGCCGCGTCGTATTCGTAACCGACCTGCTTGCCGTCCGGATAGAGAATGTCCGTCAATCGGCTCATAAGGTCATAGCCGTAGCTGGTCGTTTCGCCATCCGGCAGCTTCACGCCTGTCCGATTGCCGAGACTGTCGTACATCAGCTCCGTCACGCGCTGCTCCGGACCGATTTCCCGTATCAACTGGCTGTTCAGGTTATATTCATAGGAAGTCATGCGTCCAAGGGCATCCGTCTTCGACGTGATATGGCCCATGGCGTCATAGCTGTAAGCCGTCGCAGCCCCAAGCGCATTGGTCACCTTATGCAGCCGGCCGAGCGGATCGTAGCCGTATTGCGTCGTCTGTCCCTTGGCGTCCTTCAAGGCGGTAAGCAGGCCGCGGGCATCGTAGGACATTTCCGTCATGTGACCGAGCGGATTGATCAGCGCGGTCACCTGTCCGGCCGCATCGTAGCGGTAGATTGTCGCTTTCCCGGCTTCGTCGATCGAGTCGACGACCCGGCCAAGCGCGTCCCGGGTCATCTCGGATACTTGTCCGAGCGGATCGGTGATCTTGACGAGCATGCCGCGCGGGTCATAATCGAGCTGCCATACCCCGCCGTTCGGGTTAACGGTCTGAATCAGGCGATCGGCGCTGTCATACGCATAGACGGTCTTCTGTCCCAGGGCATCCGTCTGTTCGATCAATCTGCCCAGCGGATCGTAGGCGTATAAGACAGAGTGGCCCAGCGGATCGATTTCCTGCGTCAATCGTCCGGCCGCGTCATAGCTCATCAGCGATACGCCGCCCTCAGCGTCGGTCACCTTCAGCGGCAGATTGCGCCCATCGTATTCGATTCGGGTTTCGCCGCCGTTCGGATCGACGAAACGCTTCAGATTGCCGTTAGGGTCGTATTCGTAGCGGCTCACGCCGCCCTCCGGATCGGTTACTGCCTCCAAACGGTTAATATCGTTGTAGCTATAAGCCGTTTCGGCCCCGTTCGGGTCGATCCGTTTCGTCAGGTTCCCTACGGCATCGTACTCGTTATGGGTTGTATTTCCCAGAGCGTCGGTCACCGCACTCACTCTCGCGTAGCTGTCATACGCATAGACGGTGCGCGATCCCGCCGCATCGGTGTAGCTAGTCAGATTGCTGTCCTTGTCATATTCATACCGCTCGGTATTCCCAAGCGCATCGATTCGCGCGGTGACCCGATCCCGCGGGTCGTATTCCATCTGCGTCCGCTGTCCCAGCGCGTCCAACAAGCTGGTGACGCGGTGCAGCGGATCACGGAGCATTTCTTGACGGTTGCCAAGCGGGTCCGTAATCCATTTCGCAAAACCGTACTCGTCATTCTCGATGCTGACGGTTTCGCCGTTCGCGTTCGTAACGGATACCGGGATGCCCCGTCCATCCACCGCAATGCGCGAAACACCGCCTTCAGCGTCAGTAATAGCGGTCAGGTTGCCGTTGCCGTCATAACCGAGCGCCGTCTTGTGTCCAAGCGGATCGAGGATCTCCTCCGGCAGATTGAAGACGTTATACCGGATTTCCGTCTGATAGCCTTCCGGGTCCTTGGCACGGATCAGGTTGCCTGCATGGTCGTACATATATCCCCAGACCCCGCCGCCGCGGTCTGTCATTTCAATCAGATTGTCGTGCTTATCATACAGGTAACGTTCGGCTGTCCCGTCCGCGTAGGTCACGGCCGTTTTACGGTAACGCTCGTCGTATTGATAAACGGTCTGCCTTCCAAGCGCATCGGTTGTCACCGTCCGCATCTCTTCGGGAGCATATTCGATGCTGCCCCATACCCCTGCAAAATCCCGCTGGCGCACGACCCTGTCCTGCTCATCGTATTCATTAATGAGCGCGGCCGTTTCATTCGGATTGAGAATTTCGGTTATGCGGTGCTTATCGTCATATTTATAAGCAATCCTTGCCCCGTCGGGGAGGATCATGGCCATCAAATCATGATTAACGGCATCATACTCATAGGCGGCATACCGTCCCGAATGGTCGGTTACCCGCGCGACCTTGCCCCCGGCTCCATAGGTGAGCGTCAGCTTCGCGCCGCTCGTCGCCACTTCGGTAAGCAGGCTTCCCAAATAAGCAAGCTGAATGTGATTGCCGTTCGGATCTATGATCTGGTAAATCAAACCGTCTCTGCGATAGATGTAGGACCATCTCTGCGTCGTTTGCTGCTTATAGGTACCGTCTTGATTTTTCACCAGTGTGTCGTATATGCCGTCCTGTCCTGTATACTGCCCGTTGCCGGTCGGCTCGAAGCGGTGGCTTGCGCCTTCGGGGGATACCGCATAGACAACGCCGTTCTCCCGGAACTCCAATCTCCGCTCATACGTATGATGCCAGCCGACGCCAAAATCGCCGTTATAGCGGTCCCGGCTGTGGTACGTCAGCGTCAAGTCAAGCGGTATAACCGCCTGCGCGCTGAGATTCGTATGCCGGAACACGAAGTCCCCCGTCGCCAGGTTGACCGGGTCGAACGCTTCCGCAATCGGATGGTCGTTGCGGTTCGCATATTCCTCGTGGATTCGCTCGTCATCTTCCATGCCAATTTCTCCGGCTTGCAGCGGCTCCATGACCAGCAGGTTTACGCCCTCTTCGAGGTTGCCGTAGCAGGTCTGCCTATTGCAATCCTCCACGGGAAAGCCGTTGTCGCTGGCTACCTTACCGATTTTCTCGACAATGGCTTCTTTCTCGATCACATTGTAATAATAGCTGGCGATGACCGACCAGTTGATATTCCATGCAGGCGTTTTATATCTCAGCACCCGCAGCGTTTTCGAGCTGTCTGATTGCTTCTCGTCGAAATCTCTCGTCGCGACAGCCTGGATTTCTGCGATTTCATAAGCGGGCAGCCGCACCTTCACTTCCCATTCGCCAACATAATCCTCGGGCAGGTTATCCGAACGTTCGGGGAAGTCCATAAAGTAGGCAGCGTTAACCGGTATGTCCAGCGCCCATAACGATTCCCTGGGTTTGACCTCAATGTTCGTTGCAAGCGTTTCAACGCTTCCGTCATCGACGGCCGTATCATTGCCGACTCTGCGAATTCGCTTCATCTTCAGCTCAACCTTGGTGCCTATCTCCGCAATGCCCCTGATCGTGTGCTCCTCGCTTCCCGTATCGGACACGATCTCCAGCCCTTTCGGCTGCGGAGGCTTCGGGTTTATGATTTGCACGCTGCCTGAATTGCCGTTATCCGGAAACCGGGTCGGCGTGACCCGAATCTGGTAGCTGCCTTCTTCGACAGGCTCTCCGTTCACCTTGCCATCCCATGTATAGCTATTGTTCGTTTCGGTCCGGTACGAACCGGTTTCCAGCATGGCAACCGTGGAGCCGTTACGCTCCAGACTGATCTCCGTGCTATGGGATGCTTGTGTAGTATCATCCGGGTCCGGATCATCGAAGCTGAAGTTCACCTCCGTCCGTCCGTTATATACCGAGCTAAGCGATTGGGGATTGATCTGCAGCGAAGTATCCGCATACGCTCTCGGCAGATTTGCATTCGGCAGCAGCGGAAGCCCGGTCAAAAGCACGATAAACGCAAGCATGCCTTTTCCGATTTGACCCCACACCGATCGACGACGTCTGCGCTTTGTCTCTTTACCCATTGAATACCTCTCCCTTCATGGCTAGCCACCTGTAAATGACTACTGCCGCTTCCGAACGCGTACTCGTTCCGCCGGGATTCAACCAGCTTCCGCTGCCTTGGATGATCCCGCTCTTGATGGCCGCTTCGACAGACGGCTTGGCCCACGCACGCACACGGTCTCCATCGGCGTAGCCCGAGAGCATACCGCTTGTATCTTCCTTCGGCAAACGAGCGGCATTGGCCAGCATGACCATCATTTCTTCGCGGGTGACAGCGGCATTCGGCTTGAAAAGACTGCCTTCATAGCCCTTGATCCATCCCGCTGCGACCGCCTGCCCGATCCACCGGGCAGCCCAGTGGCCGTCCGGCACATCACGGAACGATCCCCCGCCTGCTTGTACGGTCTCGAGCCCCGCCGCCTCGACCAGCATCTTGGCGAACTGGGCGCGCGTCACGGATTGCTTGGGCTCAAAATTCCCCATCTGCATCCCGTTCACGATCCATCTGGACGCCAGCACTTCCACTTCCGATTGCGCCCAATGGCCGTTCATATCCGGGAAGGAAGGCGCGTAGATAAAGAGCGCGTACAAGCCCGGCATAACAACCCGCGAGCGGATCGTGCGCCATGCCGAATCTGCCGTTCCCCCCGCATAAACCCATTTGCCGTCCGATTCGACGTACCGGTAAATGCCCGTCCGGTTTGCCAAATCGGCTGTCTCTAAGGCGCGTTCCAATTCGAAGGTCAGCATGGCCGGCTTCTTCAGCTCCGCTTCCGCGGTCCATTTCCATGCCATGCCCGCCCAGGTCATGCCTTGCGCCAGCTTACTGCCGAACAGGGCGGTATCCGTGCTTTTCTCCAGTACGATCCGTGTTTCTCCGTCAAATGTACCTTGTTCAAACGCCAACGACGCCGCTTGATCGGCCGACACAATACCGCCGCCTGAGCCGATGACGGCGCCTCCCGCAGGTTGAACGCCGGCCGGGCTGCCTGAAAGGCCTGCTTCTGTTTGGACGATGGTTCGGTTCACCAGCTTTCCATTATTCACAAGGGCAAGCCCGTCCCCGTTAAATCCGATAAATTGCGAAGGCTCTGCTGCGCCGAGCGTGTAAGGAGAGCCGCCGGTCAAATCCGCACCCTTCATGACCGCCGAACCGCCGGATGCTTCGAGCCAGACAGCCATTCCGTCCGAGATGCTCATTTCTTTATACTCGACACCCTTCATGACCGGTCCGGTCAGATCGACCGGCTGCGGATTGCTTTCGCCCAGCATTCCTGTAGAGCGTTAAATTTCCACTTTGTAAATAATGAAGCACCCCTATAGGATAGAGGTAGGCCCCACGAAGGCACTACATTCTATCCTAGGAGATGCTCTACTATGAAGTTTAAACAAC
>NZ_JBEQAP010000038.1:0-54019 GCF_041640265.1 Cohnella sp. | reverse complement strand
CTTGATATTTGGTTGTGATTTACTTTGCGGGTGGTGTCAGCTTCGCTGGTACTGCCCCTATATGGGGCATTGGGCGACCGGTGCCCGTTTCATTTGAGTTATAACCTCCTTGACAAACTGCACCGGAAGGAACGGGCTATCGCGCGAAAACGCGGTTTGCCCGTTTTTATAATTTGCCGGAGCTGATGAACGTCTTTAAGGAAGTGGCGGACATTCAGACAGCGGATATGCTCCAGCTTCCGGTTCCCAAAGCCCACTTCCACAACGTCGCTGTTCCGCCGAGCGATTTTCAGCGTGAGATGGTCGCGGATCTCGCCAGCCGCGCCGAACTGGTGCGAGCGAAGCGAGTAGAGCCGCATGAAGACAACATGCTCAAGATCACCAACGACGGACGCAAGCTGGCCCTCGATCAGCGGCTGGCAAACGCCATGCTACCCGATGACGAAGGCAGTAAAGTAAGCGCCTGCGCGGATAACGTCTTTCGGCAATGGGCCGACAGTCGGGATCAGCGGCTCGCGCAGCTGGTCTTTTGCGACCTTTCCATTCCTAAGCAGGACGGAACCTTTAATGTGTACGACGAGCTGCGGCGAAAACTGACGGAGAAAGGCGTTCCGGTTGAGGAGATCGCCTTCATTCACGACGCCAATACAGAAGTGAAGAAGAAGGAACTGTTTGCCAAGGTGCGAACGGGACAGATTCGCATATTGCTCGGATCGACGTTTAAGATGGGTGCGGGAACGAACGTTCAGACCAAGTTGATCGCGCTTCATGACCTCGATTGTCCGTGGCGACCACGCGACCTGGAGCAGCGCAGCGGGCGGATTATTCGGCAAGGCAACCAGAACAGCGAGGTTCACATCTTCCGTTATGTCACAGAGAACACGTTTGACGCTTACCTCTATCAAACGCTGGAGAACAAGCAGCGGTTTATCTCGCAGATCATGACCAGCAAATCGCCGGTTCGTTCTGCCGAGGACATTGATGAGACGGCTTTGTCCTATGCTGAAGTTAAAGCGCTGGCGACCGGAAATCCGTACATCAAGGAGAAGATGGACCTCGACATCCAGGTATCCAAGCTCAAGCTGCTCAAGGCGAATCATTTAAGCCAGCGTTATGCGCTGGAGGATCGGCTGCTCAAAATGCTGCCGCAACAGTTCAAGTCAACGGAGGAACGCATTGCTGGGTATGAGCAGGACGTGGCCTTGTTCATGCGCGCCCAAGCGTCGGAAAAGGCTAGCAGCGACGATTCCCGTTTTCCCGGTATGACCATCAAAGATTACACCTACTCGGAACGTGCTACGGCGGGCGCTGCCCTGCTGGAAGCCTACAAGGGCATGACCTCTCCCGATCCGCAGGATGCAGGCAGTTACATGGGCTTTTCCTTATGGCTATCGTTTGATAGCTTTGCAAAGGAATACAAGGTGACGCTGCGCGGCGCTTTGGGCCATACGATTACGTTAGGACCGGATGCAGGCGGCAATATGAGTCGAATAAACAACACCTTGTCGGATTTGCCGAATAAGCTCGCCTATTGCCGTGACCAGCTCGCAACACTCAAGCAACAGATGGTAACGGCGAAGGAGCAGATCGAGGCACCGTTCAAGCAGGAGCAGGAATTGCAAACGAAGTCCGCGCGGCTCGCGGAGTTAAATGTGCTGCTGAACATGGACAAAAGGGAAAACGAAGCCGTGGACAGCGTGTCGGATGAAGAACCTGAGCTGCCGGAGCGAAAGGCTGTCAATCGTGAACGCTAACCGGCTGATACGTTCGTGTCCTCCTGGCAACGATGGAATCATCGTTTAAACTACAGGCGGAGAGCCCGGTTCGATGAAATGGCTGATCGTTTCCCTGTTATTTGTTGAGGTAATCTATACGACAATGAAAGCCTGTTGTTGATGGAGCGCAAACAGGCTTTTTATTTTTTCGAAAGGAGTGAGGCTATGAGCTACGTCACCAAAGAACAAATCGAACGTGCAAAGCAATTGGACCTGCTCACTTACCTGCAATGCTTCGAACCTTACGAACTTGTACGGTGCTCGCGCAATGTCTATTCAACTCGAACTCACGACAGCCTTAAAATCTCTAACGGCAAATGGTTCTGGTGGTCGCGAGGGATTGGCGGGCGCTCGGCGCTAGATTATCTCATTAAGGTACGTGGCCTATCGTTTCCCGATGCGGTATTGCAAATTGACGATAATTCACCCGTCTATATATCTTCGGCTGCGCCAATCGTTTCTTCAATTGCGCGGCTGGAGCTTCCCGAACCGTATGAGACTTCAAATCGTGTTATTGCTTATCTTTGCAAACGCGGCATTTCCCGCGACGTAATCGATTTTTGTCTCGACTCGGGACGCCTGTACGAAAGCAGAATGTACCATAACGCGGTCTTTGTGGGATTTGATTTGACAGGCGCTCCGCGTTATGCGGCGATTCGCGGGACAACCAAAGCTCGCTACATGGGTGAAGCGCCAGGCAGCGATAAACGGTATTCGTTCGCTATACCAGCCGATGACAACGGCTCCGAGTTGCATTTGTTTGAAAGCGCAATTGACCTATTATCGTACTGCACCCTTGCTGCAATCTCCGGGAAGGACTGGCGACAATCGCATCAATTATCGTTGGCCGGGATATACAGCCCAAAAGAAAAAAAGGATAAAGGCACTGCACCGGCTGCACTCACCAACTATTTGCAAAGCTATCCGGAAGTGGAGCGCATGGTGCTTCATTTGGACAACGACGAACCTGGCCGTTCTGCGACAGTAATGATTCAGCAAATACTCAGCCAATCTTACGAGATTTCAGATGAACCGCCAATCAGGAAAGACGTTAACGATGACCTGATGATTTATCGTAAAGTGCGCGAGCAGCCAACTCGTTAGCATCGCTCGGTACAATGGTATTCAGCGCAGTGTCGGGTGAAAATAGAGGTGGCTTCAAAATTCTGATTCCAAGGAGGTAGGGCATGAGCGAACAGGACAATAATGAGCTTGCTGAGGAGATTGAAAAAGCACTTTTGGAGGCAGAGGAAGAAGCGCAAAGAAACGATCCGACACGTTTAGACCATCAAACGGTGATGACCAATCTACGCCGGGCAATAAACAAGGAACGTTGATGGAAGCCAACCACCATAACGTTTTACACGAAGACGCTGAGCGATCAGCGTCTTTCGTCTTTTCGATGCCCTTCCCCTTTTTCCCGGCAGGTGCCTTTCAGGGCGACGCGAGACGAATGTCTCGTGTTGCAGCAAGCACTGAATTTGGTCTCCCAAATTCGCTTGTTAGGGGCAAGCCCCTAATACCCCTATCTCAACAGCACGCTGTTTTATCGAGAATATAGGTTTCAACAAGGATCGGTATTTTTCAGGAACGCCAGAAACCATTTAGCGTTTCATTCGGGCTATTTCCTTTGAAGAAGGAAGTGAAAATATGAGAAGACGAGCGATCCGCATTCAGGTATGGGTGAACAATGATGAAAACGCAAGACTTCAGGCGAGTGCGAAAAAATCGGGACTTTCACAGGAGGGTTACATTCGATCTCTGATTAATGGCTATGTTCCGAAGGCGATGCCGCCACCGGACTATTTCGCGATGATGCGTGAGTTGCACGCTATCGGCAATAACCTTAACCAATTGGCCGCGAAGGCGCATGCGACCGGTCATCTGGATCGGGGAGCTTTTCAGCAGGAGGCTGATCACTTACGCCGCGCTGTCCAGCAGATTCAACAGGCCGTGACAGCACCGGAACCGAGAAACGTACCACAAGGAAATCCTAACGTACATCCGCCGTAAAGGGGACAGCACATATGGCGACAACCGCAATATGGGACGTTACCGACCGTCTCAAGCGCGTGCTGGATTACGCCACCAATCCTGATAAGACCGATCAAGCACGTGAAGAGCATGATGACTTGCAGAAGGTGCTCGCCTATACCAGTGCGGATGCCAAAACAGAAAAACAGCTTTACGTGAGCGGGATCAATTGCGATCCTCTTACCGCTTACGAGCAAATGCAGCGAACCAAACGACAATTTCAAAAGACCGATGGCATTGTGGCTTTTCACGGGTATCAGGCGTTTGCACCGGGCGAAACGACGCCGGAAATGGCACATGCCATTGGCGTCAAACTGGCGCAGGAATTATGGGGGGAACGCTTTGAAATCGTGGTATCAACCCATTTGGACAAGGAGCATCTGCACAATCACTTCGTCTTAAACTCGGTGTCGTTTCTGGATGGTAACCGCTATTACGATAACAAAGCCTCTTACACGCTGATGCGGCAAACATCCGATCGACTGTGCAGGGAGCATGCCTTATCGGTCATTGAGCAGCCGGAGCCGGGTAAGGCCAAGCATTACGGAGAGTGGCGAGCGGAGCAGGAAAACAAGCCGACCTGGCGTGGTTTGATTCGCGAGGACATCGACGCCGCTATCGCCGCTGGCATGACGATGACGCAATTCTTCACGATCCTTCAAAAGCAGGGTTATGAAATAAAGTCGAACGTAAAGCATTTGGCGGTACGTCCGCCGGGCAAAGAGCGGTTTGTTCGATTGCGTAGTCTTGGCGACGAATACACGGAGCATGCGATTAAGCAACGCATTCTGCAAAACCAGTTACCGCAGCGTCAGCCACCCATGCCGATGCCGCGGCGCAGGCGAGCAGTCATCGTTCGCAGCACCGTACACATCGGACGCAGATTTAGCGGTCTGCAAGCCTTGTATCTACGTTACTTATTCAAGATGGGTATTCTGCCCCGTTCCCGCGCGTCCCGTAAACGGACGTCTTTTTTATTGCGTGAAGACTTGCGACACCTGAAGGCCATCACGGAGCAGACCAAGCTGCTATGTCGGCATCGTATTTCCACTACGGATCAATTGACGGGTTATCTTGAAGGACTGCAAACGGAGTTGAAACAAGGATACGGCTCCCGCAAAATGCTGTACAACCGCCTTCGCCGTTGCCAGCATCCCGAGCAAATAGAGCTGTACAAATCGCAAATTGCTGAACTTTCCCGACGGCTCGCGAAGCTCCGAAAGGAGGTGAGGCTTTGTACGGGCATCCTTGCCCGATCCGACGAACTGGCAAACAAGCTGCAACGTAACGAGGAAGACCAATCGACACGAAGGGAGGCCAATGTCCATGAGCAGTGGAACCGAGGCGGCCGATCAGGTCGTCAGTATGAGTCTCCGTGGCATTGAGGTCATGGCGAAAATTTCCGGTGAAGGCGCGAAGCATCTGGCTGTTTATTTGTTCGCCGCCCTGCAAGGGCAAAAGCGAACAAGAGGCCGCATTCGTCTGGAAAGCTTGCTGCGCAGTGGCAAGGAACTGAAGGTATTTGCGGTGCGAAATGAAGACTTGCCGACTTTTTGCAAAGAAGCGAAGCGGTATGGTGTCCTCTATTGCGCGCTGCGTGACAAGAAAAATGTGGACGGGCTTTGCGACGTCATGGTACGGGCCGAGGATGCGTCCAAGATCAACCGAATCGTTGAACGCTTCAAGCTGGCGACCGTAGATACGGCCAGCATCAAGCAGGAGATTGTGAAATCCCGCAGCGAGAAGCAGTCGGTCGAGCGTGAAGGGGCGGCGCAACCACCGGAGCAACATGCCGGGACACCCGAAGAAGGAGCCAACGAGTCGCCAGCTTCAAATGAGGGAGCGGTAGTGAGCGAAGATTTTTTGGACGATCTGTTGGGAAAGCCCGAGCCGGCGGCGGAGGTGCAGCCGGTAAACGAGCAGCAGGGAACCGATCAACCGGCGGCCGAGGCGTGGGAGGTCGAGCGAACGGAACCGGAGCGTCCGCTTCCCCTCCCGCCGACACAGGAGGAGAGGACAACGGAACCATCCTCTCCGTCCGCGCCTACCTCCGAGCGCAGCGCGGCATACGAAAGGGTTACGATTGACCCTGAAAAGCCGAAGGAAAAAGTGTCCGTCCGCCAATTGCTGCGTGAAATTCGGGAGGAAAACCGGGCGGCAGAGAGCAGACGGCGGCAGCAGGTGCAGGAACCGTCGTTGCCTAAGCGCAGAGATCGCGGGAATTCGGCGTCCGGCAGTAAAGCATCCGTTCCGATGGCCGGGAGTCGAAAGCGAGGGAAATCGAAATGAGCGAACTGGACGAGTTATTCCAGCCCCAAGTCACGACGGCCTCCGGTCAGCGTGAGCAGCCGTTCGACAAAGAAGCGTGGGCGCAAAAAAAGCAAGAACTGCGGCAGTGGACGTATGAGACGATTGATACTGCCACAGCCGCCATTGCGCAAAACGGCGAACAATTTCAGCATTATCTGGACGTACAAAGCCGTTTTGATCTCTACAGCGTCGCGAATGCGCTGCTTATTTTCGCGCAGCGCCCGGATGCCACTCGCATTGCTGATTTTGATAGCTGGAAAGAACAAGGCGTCTATATCCGTCGCAAGGAATCCGGATTTTACTTCTTGGAGCCAGGCGAGGAATACAAGCGAGAAGATGGGAGTACCGCAATCAGCTACAACCCCAAGAAGATGTTCGATGTTGCGCAAACAACCGCACCGAAAAAGGAATCGCCGATCTACCCGGATGACCGCACGCGCATCAAGGCATTGATGGACCGCTCACCTGTTGCGATTACGATTGGAGATGCCTTGCCTGCGGAGGTTCATGCGCTCTATCAGCCGGATACGCGAAACATCGTGATACGTCGCGGGCTTGGGGCCAGTGACATTTTTCGGGCGCTCGCACAGGAGTTGGCGCATGCGGAGATTGATCGCGGCCATAACGACTACAGCCGCTCCCATTACAATTTCCAAGCTTATTGCGCTGCGTATATGCTATGCAAAAAGTTCGGCGTCGAGACGGCTTCTTTCCGCTTCGGCCGGGTTCACGAACGGCTCAAGGAGTTGGAGCCACAGCATATTCGCGCCGAGCTGACGGTGATGAAGGATGCGGCACACGACATTTCCCGTCGTATGCACCGTATGCTGGCCCAGCAACGACAGCAGCAACCGAATCTCAGCGATTCCACCCGCTAGTCGTGGCATGCTTTTCATTTTTCTGTTGGGAGGAGTGGCGATGAAAGAGGAAGAACGCATCCTGAGAATGGATCATTACGAGCATGGCATTGTCATCAACGCCTTGAATGCGCTCCGCAACGACTTGATCGGCCAGCAGCGGCCGACCGATCCTGTTGACGATTTACTGCTCAAAGCGATTGACGCTCCCTATCAAAAAATAAAGCGCCGGAGTCATCATGCGGCGCGCTGAAACCGCAAGGAGTAATCTTTTACTCTTTGCGGTTTTTTTTATTCCGGTCGTGTGGGCGGCGCTGCTTGCCGCCCCCGCTTTGTCAAAGGGATTACCGGCACTTCTGCTGTATCTCAGCGAGGCGATTAACAATCCCTTCCAGATTCAATGGGTCGAGGATACGCCGCGAAGCTTGTTGCTGTTCACGTTGATTTATGGGATTTCGGTCGGCATCTACTTGGCGTCCCCGCGCAACTATCGGCGGCGCGAAGAGCATGGCAGCGCACGATGGGGCAAGGCCGGACGGATAAATGCCAAGTATCGCGACAAGCAACCGGAACAAAACAAGATTCTGACGCAGCAGGTACGCATCGGCTTGGATGGCCGCAAGCATCGCCGGAACCTGAATGTTCTTGTCGTCGGCGGTTCCGGGTCCGGCAAAACGCGGTTTTACGCCAAGCCGAACGTTATGCAGGCGCATACGTCCTTTGTCGTGCTCGACCCCAAGGGCGAAATTTTGCGCGATACCGGGCATCTACTCAAGTCCGAAGGCTATGACATCAAGGTGCTGGATCTCATCAATCCACGACGTTCGCATGGCTACAATCCATTCGCCTATTTGCAAGACGACAAGGATGTTCTCAAACTGGTCACCAATCTGATCCGCAATACGACACCGAAGGGCAGCAATACCAACGATCCCTTTTGGGAGCGATCCGAGACCGCCTTGCTGGAAGCGCTCGTGCTATACCTCCTATATGAAGCACCGCCCGAGGAGCAAAACTTCCCAATGGTCATGGAAATGATCGCGGCTGCGGAGGTGCGGGAGGAGGACGAAACGTACCAAAGCCCGCTCGATGAACTATTCGAGCGGCTGGCCATGCGCGATCCGGAACACCTTGCCGTCAAGCAGTACAACATTTTCAAGCTGGCGGCGGGCAAGACGGCCAAGTCCATTTTAATTGGCCTCGGCGTTCGATTGGAGAAGTTCAATTTGCATACGATTGCGGGGATGAGCATGGTCGACGAAATGGAATTGCCCGTTATGGGGGAGAAGAAGACGGCGATGTTTGCCGTCATTCCCGATAACGACAGCATCTTCAACTTCATTGTCGGCATGCTCTACACGCAGCTTTTTCAATGCTTGATGTACGAGGCGGACTATCGGCATGGCGGACGCCTGCCGGTTCATGTTCACTTTGTCATGGACGAGTTCGCCAATGTAGCGCTTCCCGACGAATTTGACAAGCTGCTCTCCACGATGCGCAGCCGGGAAATTTCCGTTTCTATCATTTTGCAAAATTTAGCGCAACTCAAGGCGCTGTACAAGGATGCATGGGAATCGATTGTGGGCAACTGCGACGAATTTTTGTACTTGGGCGGCAACGAACAGTCTACCCACAAATACGTCTCGGAGCTGCTTGGCAAGGAAACGATTGATACCAATACCTACGGCCAGAGCAAGGGGAGAAACGGCAGCTACTCGATCAACTACCAGCAATCAGGCCGCGAATTGCTCACACCAGACGAGGTGAGGTTGCTGGATAACCGCTTTTGCCTGCTCTTTATCCGTGGCGAACATCCAGTCCAAGACGACAAATATGATTTGCTCAGGCATCCTCATGTCTCGCTCACGACGGATGGTAACGGTCTTCCCTATCAGCATGGCGGCACGGAACACGCTTTGGACTGGCAATCCGTGTTCCTTCATGCAGACGGGGATTATGAACTTCTTTCGGAAGAAGAAGTAGAGTCGTTATTTTTACGAAGGTATTTATTAACTTTAAAATTAAACCGAAACGGCTGCTGGCCCTGTACATCGTGCTGATCTTAACGGGAACTGTATTCGTCTCCACTGCTTATGCAGAGGGCGATCCGATGACGACAGTCAACAACCTGTCTACTTTTATCTTCGGTTTAATCCGTGCGATTGGCATGATTATTCTCGGTTTCGGCATTGTTCAAATTGGATTGTCGCTAAAATCCCATGACCCTTCTCAGCGCGCAAACGGGTTTCTGACGCTCGCCGGAGGGGTCATTATTACGTTTACGAAGGAAATTCTTACCCTGATTGCCGGATGAGCCTGAAGCTTTGCATGAAGGGGGGCGGACGTTTCGTCTGTTCCCCGTTTACGGAAGGGGTGAGCATGTGTCAAAAAACAGTTGGGTGATCGACAACCTCGAAAATGCCTTGGATACCTGGAACGAAAAGATGAATGAAATTTGGCATCTTGTTACCCAATCACCAGCGGATTTTAAGGGCGGCGGCGTATGGCGAGTGATTATTGATATTCACGGTGCGTTGCAAGCTACGGGATTGGCACTCCTGGTCTTATTTTTTGTGATTGGCGTTGTGAAGACGACCGGCAACTTTGCGGAAGTGAAAAGGCCGGAGATGGCCGTCAAGCTGTTTATCCGCTTTGTGCTCGCCAAGGCGGTCGTAACCTATGGTCTGGAGTTGATGATGGCTCTCTTTACGATTGTACAGGGGATCATCTCAACGATGATGGGACGCTCCGGGTTTGGAGCGACAGAGGCTATGGCCTTGCCGGATACGGTAGCGCAAGCGATTGAAGACGTTGGCTTCTGGCATAGCATTCCGCTGTGGATCGTCACCATTCTCGGCAGTTTGTTCATTACGGTGCTATCCTTTGTGATGATCCTTTCGGTGTACGGACGCTTTTTCCGTATCTATTTGTATACGGCAATAGCCCCCGTTCCGCTGTCCGCATTTGCGGGGGAGCCAAGCCAAAATATCGGCAAGTCGTTCCTGAAAGGATACGCGGCAGCTTGTCTGGAAGGCGCGATTATTTTACTGGCGTGTATCATTTACTCCGCCTTTGCTACCGCTCCTCCAGCCGTCGATGCTAATGCGGGCGCGGTTACGATGGTATGGACATATATCGGGGAACTCATTTTCAATATGCTCGTTCTCGTAGGTACAGTGAAGATGGCAGATCGCATCGTGCGCGAAATGATGGGACTGTAACCACCTTGTGAATGATGGGTGTTATCGGATTGCGGTCAGAAAAAGCTTCAATAGCGCCAAAGCATCCTTACGCTGCTTCTCTGTGCATTGATTGAGCGCAGCCATAATCAATGCTGTTTCATCGTAAGGTGTGGCGTTCTCCTCTTGACCCAGAAGCAATTCATTAGGAGAAAGCTTGAGCAAATTGCAAATGCTGAACATCGTTTCAATGGACATCCCGGCTTTACCTCGTTCAATATCGGCGCAAAATCTTGGGACCCGTCCAATTCGTTCAGCCAGTTGTTCACGAGAAATTTCCAAAGCCTCTCGTTGCTTCCGAATGCGTTGCCCCACCTTCTTTTTATCGTAAACAATCATCAAGCGTCACCTCTTTAAAGGGGATGAGTTTATAACTCCCATTATGGAGAAGCACACAATTGACATAAATGAGATTAAAACTTACTATCGATGTAGTCTTCTAACATACACCATGTTTCATTCAAAAATGTCGGCTCTCACAATAAAAACGGGAGGATGGATAAATGGACGAATTGTTAAGAGAGATGGAAGAGGAGCGGCGAAAGCTGAATACGCTTGGTGAACAGTTAATAAAGCAATCCATTTCTTTATCCGGCCATCAAGCATTTCAAGAGCAAAGTCAGAAGGTCGATCAGCTAGTAGCCCGCTATCATCACATGAAAGCCAAGCGGAAGCAGCAGGTAAGGTATAAGAATTGTGGGGGGAAGCAGGCAATGGAAATTCCACCGTGGTTTCGAACAGCTATTCAAGGTCGATTGGACTACGTTTCTGCACGAATTGAACATCATTCCGATCTAAAGCGTGTTCGTGCTGAAGAAAAGAAAGCATTTCAATCCTTGTTTGCTGGTATGGATATGGAGCGCATGCCTGAATTTGATGTTTGGGAGGACAAACACCATTTTAAGCAAGCGATTATGAATGAGTGGTTATATTTACAAGGGATGAAGGATGGTTTTCAGCTTGCTGTGGAACTATTGAGCAATCCTGTGCCATTTGATGACGACACACTGATCAAACCTGAACGCAACGAGCCTGAGGCGTAGACTGCTCATCCGGGAGGGATAAAAGTGGAAGTGAAAATCAACCGGGAAATCCGGGATTATACGGAAAGCTTGTTCTTCGGACTGTCCTTGCGGCAGTTCTTTTTTTCTGTTCTGGCGGTCGCTGCGGCGATTGGACTGTATTTCGGGCTGCGTAGTCATTTCGGACTGGAAACGCTCAGTTGGATGTGCATATTGGGGGCAGCTCCCTGCGCCGCGCTCGGGTTTATCCGCTATCACGGTATGACGGCGGAGCAACTATTGTGGGCGTATGTGAAGTCGGAGTTTCTGATGCCAAGACGGCTTGTCTTCCGCTCGACCAACATATACTACGAAGCGCTAAAAGGAAGCCTGCACAAGCGTGAGCAAGAAAGGATGAAGCGCAATGATTAAGACGCTCAGGCGCACCATGAAGCAGGACAAGGAGCGGTCTGTCATTCCCAAAAGCGTACAACAAGCGATCCCGATCCGCGCCATCTGGCCGGACGGGATTTTTGCTGTCGGCAACAAGTTCTCGAAGTCGTTCCGTTTCGCGGACATAAATTACGCTGTCGCATCGAGAGAGGACAAGGAGACGATGTTCCTTTCCTACTCCGAATTGCTTAATTCGTTTGATAGCGGCGCGACGACGAAAATTACGATTCACAATCGGCGGCTGAATCAGGCAGATGTGGAAAGTTCCATTCTTATTCCGCTCCAGCACGATGAGCTGGATGTGTATCGGCAGGAGTACAACGACATGTTGCTAGGAAAAGCAACGGATGGCAACACCAACGGGACGATTCAAGAGAAATACATCACCATCTCCGTGGTTAAAAAGAACGTGGATGAAGCTCGCCATTACTTCGCGCGGGTCGGCACGGAGTTGACGGCGCATTTCTCTCGTCTCGGCTCGAAATGTACCGAGCTTGATGCGACTGACCGCCTGCGTATTCTGCATGACTTCTTCCGGATTGGAGAGGAAGCCGATTTTCGCTTCGACATGCAGGAGATGATGCGGAAGGGACACGATTTCAAAGATTACATTAGCCCGGACACCTTCGAGTTTGCCAAAGATCATTTTCGGATGGGCGAATACTACGGTCGGGTCATCTTTCTGCGTGATTACGCCAGCTACATCAAGGACAGCATGGTAGCCGAACTGTGCGACTTGAACCGCAACTTGCTTCTGTCGCTCGATGTGATCCCGATTCCGACCGACGAAGCTGTCCGCGAAGTGGAGAAGCGACTGCTCGGCGTGGAAACGAACATTACGAATTGGCAGCGACGGCAAAATCGCAACAACAACTTTTCCGCCGTCGTCCCCTACGATATGGAGCAGCAGCGCAAGGAGAGTAAGGAATTTCTTAGCGACCTGACCACGCGCGACCAGCGGATGATGTTCGGACTACTTACAATGGTACATGTCGCGAACAGCAAAGAACAACTTGATAGCGATACGGAAACATTGCTCACGACGGCCCGCAAGCATCTGTGCCAGTTTTCCACGCTCTCCTATCAGCAAATGGATGGTTTGAACACGGTGCTGCCGTATGGGCTGCGAAAGGTTCATGCTTTGCGGACGCTCACGACTGAAAGTACGGCTGTCTTTATCCCGTTTCGAGCGCAGGAGATCATGCATCCAGACGGCATTTATTACGGGCAAAACGTCATCAGCAAAAATATGATCGTCGCCAATCGAAAGCAACTGCTGAATGGAAACAGCTTTATCCTTGGCGTATCCGGTTCCGGTAAAAGCTTCGCCGCGAAACGGGAAATCGTCAATCAGATATTGGCGAGCGATGACGACATTATCCTGATTGACCCGGAGCGGGAGTATTCCGCTCTGGTAAATGCGCTGGGTGGCGAGACGATTCATATTTCTGCTACTTCGTCGAACCATATCAATGCGATGGATATGAACCGGGATTATGGCGATGGAGCCAATCCGATCATTCTTAAATCGGAATTCGTCCTGTCGTTGTGCGAGCAGTTAATCGGAGGACATCAGCTTGGAGCCAAGGAGAAGTCGCTCATCGATCGCTGTACCGCCGCTGTGTACCGCAAGTATTTGCGGAGCAACTATAAGGGACAGCCGCCGACATTGCAGGATTTTCGTGCGGAGCTGCTCAAGCAAGCAGAACCGGAGGCGCAGGATATCGCGCTGGCCATTGAATTATTTACTTCCGGCAGTCTGAATACGTTCGCCCAATCGACCAATGTCAACGTCCACAATCGGCTGATTTGCTATGATATTCTCGACTTGGGCAAGCAGCTTCTTCCCATCGGCATGCTGGTCGTACTCGACAACATCTTGAATCGGATTACGCAAAATCGCGCTAGAGGCAAGAATACGTTTATCTTTATTGATGAAATCTACCTTCTGTTCCAGCACGAATACAGCGCCAACTTTCTGTTCACGCTCTGGAAGCGTGTCCGAAAGTATGGCGCTTTTTGCACAGGTATTACGCAAAATGTGGACGATCTGCTACAAAGTCATACAGCCCGCACCATGCTTGCAAACAGTGAATTCATCGTCATGCTGAATCAGGCCAGTACCGACCGGATGGAGCTTGCCGAGTTGCTCAACATTTCGGACCTGCAACTGTCCTATATTACGAATGTTGACGCCGGGAATGGTCTGATGAAGGTCGGCAGTTCCCTCGTACCGTTTAACGATAAGTTTCCGCGACACACGAAACTTTATCGCCTGATGACGACGAAGCCTGGGGAATAGCGACTTGAAACAAGAGGCTGTCAAGGCTGAAGTAAATACTTCTTAATCTTGACAGCCTTACGCTAAGCGTATCTGAATAAAACATAATTTATATTAATGTCTCCACTTGATATGCCAGTCATCTTTTTGTAAAAGCTATCTCAAAACTTATCAATATTGTTGTTCTACTCTTCAATCGAACTCCCTCCCAACATAATGGGACCAATTATTTTACAACAATAACTGGACACTGTACTCTCTTAACCACTTTATGACTTACGCTACCCAAAACAAATTCCTGTAAGGCATTTAGCCCGCGGCTTCCTATAATGACCAAGTCCACTTTTTCATTGTTTGCATATTCTACAATAGCTGGACCAGGATCGCCGGTAATAATCTTTGTTTCATGTTTGACATTTTTAGAAGAAAGTTGCTCTACAATAGGGAGCAACTTTTGATGTCGTTTCAACTCTATTTCCTCATGATTTTGAGAATGTAAGACTTCACTTTTAATTTTGGATAAGTCCGCCACAAATAGGATTTCAACGGTGGAATCTGGAATCAAGGATGCAATTTTCGCAGCCTCCTGGGCTGCTCGAATAGAGTTTTTTGATCCATCAGCAGCGAGTAAAATGCGTTGATACATATTCATCTTCCCTTCATTAGTGTGCTTTTAGTTGAGCATTTGCATCTTGGTATACGGCTAACTTATCTATAATTTTTTTACTAGATGCATTTAGTCCTTTAATCGTGACATGATAATTGTTTTCACGATATTTGATGACTACTTTATCTACTGCGCCTACGCCAGAGTCGTCCCAAATGTGTGCATGAGAGAAATCAATAACAATATTTATATCCTCAGCGATATTAAAGTCAAAGGCTTTTATGAAGCCTTCCACAGAGGCAAAGAACAATTGACCCGTTACCTCAAATACGATTTCTTTGCTGGTCTGTCGTCTTCTAACCTCTAGTTTTGAAATCTTGGCCACAAAGAAGATAGCGCTAAGAATAACACCGGCTATAACGCCTTTGGAAAGATCATGCGTTGCAACAACAATAATTACGGTAGTCAACATGACAATGGCATCCGTTTTTGGAGCTTTTCGCAAATATGAGAATGAGGACCAATCAAACGTACCAATCGAAACCATGATCATAATTCCTACTAGTACAGGCATTGGAATTTGTACAACTAACCCACCTAATACAAGTATTAGGAATATGAGGAATAGACCAGCAACCAAAGTAGATAATCGACCGCGTCCTCCTGATTTTACATTGATTACGGACTGTCCGATCATAGCACAACCTGCCATTCCACCAAAAAAACCAGTAACTATATTCGCAATTCCTTGTCCTCTGGATTCTCTGTTCTTATTGCTTTCGGTGCCTGTCATATCATCGACAATAGAGGATGTCAGCAACGATTCTAATAATCCGACGATGGCTAAAGCTATTGAGTAAGGAAAGATGATTTGTAACGTTTCAAAGTTAAACGGAATGTCTGGAATAAAGAAAGAAGGCAGGGATTGAGTGATTCTCCCCAAATCTCCAACCGTTCCTAAATCTAAATGTCCCCAGATGGCTACTGCTGTAAGGATAATAATGGCAATCAAAGGGGCAGGTATTGCTTTGAAAAATCTAGGCAATACATATACAATAACTAGGGTTATAGCTACAAAAGCATAAGTCATAGTCGATATCCCCACAAAATGAGGGACCTGTGCCATAAATATCAGAATGGCCAGCGCGTTAACAAATCCGATCATAACTGCTCTAGGAATAAACTTCATTAATTTTGCAATCTTGAGTACGCCGAAAATAAGCTGTATGATCCCAGTGAGTATAGTGGCGGCCAACAAATATTGTAATCCATATTCTTTTACTAGAGGAACCATCAATAGAGCCATTGCGCCGGTAGCGGCGGAAATCATCCCTGGACGACCGCCAACAAATGCGATAATAACTGCGATACAAAATGATGCATATAAACCAACCATGGGATCGACACCAGCAATAATGGAAAAGGCAATCGCTTCTGGAATGAGAGCCAGGGCGACGACAATACCGGCAAGTATGTCCCCCCTGATGTTGGAAAACCATTCCCTTTTAATTTTTTCAACCACGTTTACTTCCACTCCTTATTTAATTTAGTGTGACTTTTAACTCTCATAAAAGTCAGGTTCCGTAGTAGGCAAAGCCATTTTATCATCAAAAGGACCAAAATGGAACCTTTTTGGACCTTTCTTTCGTGTTATGCTTTCATAAAGTCTTTGGCTGTAAGGGGGCATGGTTATGTTAATTGGTTATTTGAGACCTTATCAAGATGATGTAAATTGTAAAATCCAGTTAGAGATTTTGATGGAACTCGGCTGTGATCGTTTTTTCACTGAGGAGCATTCGTCTGCTAAAAAAAGAGTAATGTTAAAAAAAATGATAAACGAACTGCAATCAGGAGATACAATTGTGGTTGCAAAGTTGTTCTCATTTGCCGATTCTACACGGCACCTTGCCGAGTTATTAAATCAATTAAGGCAAAAACAAGCTTATCTTTATTCCGTTGGCGAAGGCATAGATACTAACCATTCATCTGGCTATTCATTTCATGATAGCGTAAACCATTTATTGAATTTTCAAAGCGATGTCATTAGTGAGAATACTAAAAAGGGATTATATGAGGCGAAACAAAAAGGAATTAGGGCTGGCCGTCCGCGAAAGCCCGATGAGAATGTGAAACGAGCCATTCATATGTATCAAAGTCAAAAATATAGTCTTGCACAAATAAAGGAAGAGACAGGAATTAGTAAAACTACGCTATATCGCTATTTGGAGAGCTGATCTAATAGCAGTCCAATAAGGACTGCTATTAGGGGTAGTACCAACGTAGTTGTCACCACTCGCAAACAAATGGAAATATATGTTAATTTCTATTAACTGATGAATTAACCGTTGGCTGCTTTTTTGATTGCTTACTATACAAGCCTTTGAGTAACGGTGGTGTGGCTATGGTTGTGAGGATAACGACGATAACTAGGGCTGTAAAATATTTTTGGTCAAGGAGATTTGCACCTAAACCGGTTGTGGCTAAAATCAGAGCGACTTCGCCGCGTGAAACCATACCGGAACCTATGATAAGCGATGAATGCATGTTAAAGCCGGTTAGCCTAGCACCAAGTCCAGAGCCGATAAGCTTGGTCAGAATAGCAACAAGCGTCAGCGCAACTATGAGACCGAGTTGGTTGAAAAATCCATCAAAGGAGACGGAAAGTCCGATGCTTACGAAAAAAACGGGTACAAAAACGACATAGGCGAGGGGCTCTATTTTATTCTCTACCTCGTGCTTAAATTCCGTTCTTGAAACGGCAATGCCAGCAGCGAACGCCCCGATAATTCCAGCGATGCCCAAGTATTCTCCGCCATAAGAGAAGAATAGACAGATAACCAGCGCGGTGCTGACAACCGGCTCAGTTATTTTGAGATGCGAGAACTTGTTCATGATAAACGGAACGATTTTCCAGCTCAAGAGAATCACCAGAGCGAAAAGTATAATTTTCTTTAAAATTACCGTGCTGATGCTGATGTGCTCGGTGGTTAAAAAGCTCATCATGACGGCAAGCGTTATGACGACTAGAATGTCATCGACAAGTGCGGCGCCTAAAACGGTCGTACTCTCGCGGCTTTTGAGCTGCCCCAGTTCTCGGAAGGTCTGAACGGAAATGCTGACGGACGTAGCCGAGAGCAACAAGCCAAGAAATATAGCATAGCCATTCTCGAGACCGATTACGATTCCAGTGATATAGCCACCTAATAGTGGCAGAACAATACCGCCTACAGCAACGGCAATGGACGAATTACGGTTATTATTAACTCAACTTTCGCAGAGCCAAAATCGGATTAATGGCAGGTACAGCGTGGGTTTGAGATCGATTGAATAGAGTGCTTGACGGAAATAGAAAAACACCACTTCGTTTGGTAAAGTGAGAGTGTCGAGCTTCCACTACCACACAGAAGAGGTGTCTCCTACATGATAGAGCAAAAGCAACCACTGGATCAACTGCCAAAAGAAATCAAACCGGCTTTTCAGGAACTAAAAGTCCTCAAACACTTGAATGCTGCGGGATTCAAAAAGAAATTTGGATTTACCTGTGCTTATTTGTTTCGTATTGTATTTGTCTTGTTGTTCCACCAGAAGAACTGGTTTCGTCTGCTGGAAAGCAACAAAGGCGAGACGTTTCCCGGCAAAGATACCATCTACCGGTTTTTGAATCACAGCGGGTACGCGTGGCGACGATTTTTATTGTCGCTGAGCACCGAAACCGTTCAGCGAGTCGAGAAACTGACCTCTGACTGCCGACAGACGGCGTTCATCTTTGACGATTCCATGTTCGAGCGTAACCGGAGCAAAGCTGTCGAAATGCTGGCGCGATTCAAGGATCATGCGACCGGCGCGTTCTATAAAGGATTTCGCATGCTGACAATGGGGTGGTCGGACGGGCATTCCTTTATCCCTATAGACTTTGCTTTGCTGAGTTCCGCGAAGTCCGGCATTAACGGCATGATGGAAGGAATCGACAAGCGCAGCTCCGGCTACAAACGCCGTCAAGAAGCGTTGTTTTCTGCCCCTCAAGTGATTGGTGCCATGCTGGACCGTGCCATTCAGTCAGGCGTTTCAGCCTCATTTGTGCTCATGGACAGTTGGTTTACACATGCACCGCTTATTAAGGAAGTCCTACGCCAGGGACTGCATGTGATCGGGATGGTGAAGAACGATAACAAACGTTACATCATGGGCGACGAAAGACTTTGCCTGAAGGCGCTGTACACAACTGCGCCGCGTCTCGAAGGCAAGAACCGCCACATCCTTCGCCAGATTCGGGCGGAGCTTGCCCCCGGCATCCCGGTGACGGTTGTGTTTGTCCGTCATCGTTCCAAGAAGAACGAGTGGCTCGCGATCCTTTCGACCGATCTAACCTTGACCGCCCAGGAGATCATCCGGATTTACGGGATGCGCTGGGAGATCGAAGTATTTTTCAAGTGCGCCAAGTCTCTCCTACGTTTGCAAAAAGAGTTTCAGGGGCGATCCTACGACCTGCTTGTCAGTCACACGACAATTGTCTTCTCCCGCTACATTCTGCTCGCTTGGCAACATAGACAGAGTACGGACCAGCGGTCTTTTGGAGGACTGTTTTATTTGCTTTGCGATGAAGTCGGTACGCTTGACTGGGCTGTTGCATTGCAACAACTGGTCGATTTGATCAACGAAGTCGCCACAAAAGCTGGAAAGAAGATCACCACTTTAATTCAGCGTCAACTCCAGCAATGGATTGTTGCTTTGCCCAACTACATCAAGGCTTATCTGCCGATTTCAAGCTGCGAAAGTTGAGTTATTAAGCTCTTTAAGATCCGTTTCCAGTCCGGCCATGAACATAAGCAGTAGAACTCCAATATGACTGAACGCTTGGATGACGTCCGAATCTTGAACCCAACCGAGTACGGCGGGTCCGATAACAACACCAATAATGAGTTTGCCTAACACCGATGGTTGTCCTAGTCTTACGGCAATATCTCCTGCAATTTTGGTGCTCAATTATGATAAGCATTAACTGAAAAAATAATTCCATGAGGCCATCCTTTCTCTAAAAAACACAGAAAGAGCCTGTTCATTGAACAGACTCCTCCTAGTGTTCCCGTATGCAATTTCCTTTATTATATCATGTTTTAAATGTTTCGGGAAGAATCCAAGCAAGCAAACGAATCAAACCGGAAGGTTACGTTTCGTTCAAAATAACTCTCCTCTTTATAATTTTTGAAGGTTCTTTTTCTCTTGAGCTCTGATTGATGCAAGGGTTGTCCCTTCTCGCACCGTAATAAAATGTGATTTGGATATGCCTATTCGCTGGGATGTGTAGATTCCGGTATGGCCAGCGAACAAGTAACTTACTATACAAGCAATAAACATATAGACCCCACCGTTCGCGCCAAATAATTCAATTCCCATAAAAAAACAAGCAATGGGGGTGTTGGTTGCACCACAAAA
Organism: Cohnella sp.; assembly: GCF_041640265.1. Taxonomy (GTDB): domain Bacteria; phylum Bacillota; class Bacilli; order Paenibacillales; family Paenibacillaceae; genus Cohnella. The sequence goes on along the minus strand of NZ_JBEQAP010000038.1, from coordinate 34,029 downwards.
CACGGCAATAAAACCTAATGCGGCTAAAAAAGGACCGTACAAATGTGAGATGTCGGCCAGAGCGTTACCTAATGTTGCCCCGATTGCAAATAATGGAGTAACCTCTCCACCTTGAAAACCAGATCCCAATGTTAGCGAAGTAAAGACTAATTTCCAAAGGAATGCAAAAGGAGAAACGTCTTCTTCGAATGAGTCTTGAATGAGGGGAATACCCAGACCTAAATAATCTCGTGTTCCGAGTAAGTAAACCAAACCAATAACGATGAATCCACCAACAGCGCTTTTAATCATCGGGTTTTTAAAAATTTGGCTGTACCATTTTTTTAGAAAATGGGTTAATTCACTAAAGAAAATACTCGTTAATCCAAACAGAATAGAAGCAAATACAACTTTAATGATCACGATGAACGATAAAGCCGGTATTTCTCCGACCTGATAATGAATATGGGAAACGCCCCAAAATGAGGTTGTAATCAAATTTCCTACAAAGCTCGCAACAAATGCGGGGATTAGAGCTTCATATCGAATGATTCCAATAGCAAGAACCTCTAGACCAAAGACTGTACCGGCTAATGGGGTTCCGAATATCGATCCAAAACCGCCACTGATCCCACAGATTAACAATATTTTTCGATCCACGGCATTGATTCGCAACAGTCTTCCGAACCATTCGGACAAACTACCACCCATTTGTACAGCCGTGCCCTCTCGACCGGCAGAACCACCAAATAGATGAGTAATTAAAGTGCCAAACAAGACAAGTGGTGCCATACGAAGAGGTATCGTTTCATTGCCTTCATTGATTTGCTCCAAAATTAAATTATTACCCTTAGCGCTGTTTTTTCCGAATTTGAGATAAAGATAACTGACCAAAGCACCTCCTAAGGGCAATAAATACAACAACCATGGGTATTGCATCCTAAGATTCGTTACATGATCCAAACTGATAAGGAATACAGCTGAGGCTGTACCTGTCAATACTCCAACCCCACTGCCTAGAATAATCCATTTAATGAATCCCCTGAGGAGTGCCAAATGCACAAATTTTTCAGAATAACTAGCCCATCTCAATCGTAATTTTTTCATACGTTTACTCTGCACCCCTTTTATGTTTTATGCCGAAAAACAAACAGACTCCTACCAGCATGAAAAATCACTGGTAGGAGTCATTAGCCGTTTCCGGCGGTTATGGCGAACTCCATCGCCTTATGAACTTGATAATATAATAGCCGGGTTTCCATTCTTGGTCAATCATTTTCGTAATTAATGGACTATATGGGTTTAATCCATTTAAAGGAGCGGTATCTCCAATATAATATTCCTGCACGGATATAATTATCTAGTGCAATTGCACTCCAAGCCCCAATAAGCCCCCATCCCCAATAAACCCCAAATAGGTAAACACCCAGAGTCCTTATTGCCCAAATACCGATCCAAGTGACGTACATAGGGTACTTTGTGTCTCCCCCTGCTTGTAGAATTGCTGTCAATGACGTAACAATCCCTGTGGCAGGCTGAGCTATAAGATCGATCAACAATACTGCGATCATTAAATGAATAACCTCTGAATTGGTAGTAAACCATTCCGCTGCACCAAAAGAACATAACCAAACGATTAAGAGTACACCGGTCATGATGATTGATGTAAGGCTGATAGCAATATTTCCATACCTCTTCACATGGTCTAACTTCCCAGAACCGGTATTTTGTCCAATCAATGTAGTCGTTGCAACAGCAAGACCGCTACCTACGATTGTAGAAAACAAGGTGAAGTTCCCTGTCAACGTATGTGCTGCATAAATGTCTGTACCCATACGAATAATCATGCCAAAATATAATATTTGGCCAGACCGCATGAACAAACGTTCCAACATAGCGGGTATACCGATACGAACTATACGTAAGAACAGATCGGTTTGGATAGACCAAAGCCGGAGGTCTAATGGGGGAAGAAGATTTTTTCGATTCATTCCTCTCAATAACAAACCTACTCCAATCATACGTGATAAGACGGTTGCGATCGCCGCACCTGTTAGGCCGAAGCCCTCGAAAAACAAACCGAAAATGAGTATGTAATCTAGGACAATATGAATGAGATTCATCCAAAGTCCTGCATGCAACGGTGTTTTGGTATCCCCGGTTCCTCTTAGAATGGCACCCATGGTGAAAACAAGAGCAATGAAAATGGAAGGTATGGATATGATGCGGAAGTAAGAACTACCAACATCGACAACAGCAGCACTCGCCCCCATTAAAGACAGGAGATCAGAGGCAAAGAAAAAAGAGAGGAAGCCAAAGATGATTCCAATACATGAGGTTAATATAAGGGCATGACTTACGATCACCTTCGATTTTTCCTTATCCTGTTCTCCAATGGATCTTGATATAAATACAGCGGTAGCGGTGGCCACGGACATAAAGACGGCAAAATAGATTTGTAATATCGCATTGGTAACGCCTACAGCTGCCACCTCTATTAGACCAAGCTTGGAAATGAATAAGCTATCGACGAACCCGACCATGCTCTGTAGAAAGTTTTCAACGATTGCTGGCCATGCTAATACTAAGAAAGTAACGACAAATGACGTTTTTTTCACCAAGTCCATTCTCCTCGTGATGAAGAAAGAACAACTCCCCAACAGTAATGACAGCCTATATTCGTGTTCAAAAAACATTAAGTCATAGGTTGGACATAGTTCCATTTCATATTTTTTAAATCGATATTCCAACACATCCATCTCGGGGTAGTACCGGCTTAGCTGTTACCATACGTAAACATATGGTATTATACGTTAATTGGTATATTAAGACAAAATATGACGATGCACATGGATCGATCACGTTAAAGACTCATATTTCTCCAACGATCTCCCCTGTCTTGGATATGTCATATCCACCCAAGCCCTTCACTTCTTCCCGAAACTCGACCGATTGGATGACGGACAGCAATGTTTGAAAGTTTGATTTCTTCAAATCATCTCTATAAAAAACGAGATCATACCGTTCTTTTTTTAAAGGAACAAACTCCACTCCTGGAACCTGCAACGCCGCCTTTTCTGTTCCCAATCCGACATCAGCAATTCCCCTGGCTATAGCGCTTGCGACAGCGATATGACTCATTTCCTCATTCCTGTGCCCCACAATTAACCTAGAATCCAAATTTAAGTTTCGGAATTGTTCGTCTAAGAGCACCCTGGTACCGGAACCTTTCTCCCGGTTTACAAACGTAATATTTTCATTCATCAGGTCCTTCCAATCTCTAATGACTTTCGGATTACCGGGAGCAACATAAAAACCTTGAGTACGGTACACCAAGTTCACAATGACTGCATGTTGACCAGGCAAAAAACGTCTAACATAGGGAATATTGTATTCCTCAGTTTCACCGTCCCAAAGATGAGTGGCTGTTATATTGGCTGTTCCCCTGTATAACGAGAGGAGTCCGTCTATACTTCCCACGTAAGAGCGTAAAGAACGCAACATAGGGTTCATTTTTTCTAGATGACGGGCTAATACATCTAGAACAATATCTTGTCCGCACATGATTAAGCCTTGGTTTTCTAAAATTAATTTCTCAACAGACACCTGCATGTTAGTACTGTTTACCTTCACAGGTGATTGAGATGAACGCGTATACGCCTCAAGATCTGAGGGGCTGATCCTTATTTTTTTCCGACACGATAGGAAGGAAGTTCCCCGCGTTTTATGAGTTCATATACCGTTCCTTTAGAGATTTTCAGCGTCTTGGCAATTTCTTCAGGAGAGTATGATAATGAATCCGTCATTTCGGCACCCCATCACAAAGTATTTATTTCGTCTTGTCAACTATTCTAACATATCGTAAACTATCCATAAGTACGGTATAGTTCTGTTTCGTACCGTTTTGTTATGTATTGCCCTTCGATAGCATCATGTTTTATTATAAAGTATTTGTTCGATGGTGCACATGGACTAGCTAAATACAGGTTGTAGAAAGGGGTGTGGATAGGAATGAGAAGAATAGCTTTGCAATTGGCTTTGGTAGGCATACTGTTGTTTACGATCATCGGATGTAGTTTCGGGGGAAGGGAACAGGCACCAAGTCCCCAAGCATCCTTACCGTCAACGAAGGTTGAACATAAATTGACGGTCGCAGCAGCCTCAGATTTAAGTTTGGCGTTCAAAGAGATTGGACAAGCATTCGAAAAGAAAACAAATAGCAAAATTGAATTTACTTTCAGTTCCACAGGGACATTGGCACAACAAATCGAAAATGGTGCTCCCTTTGATATATTTGCCGCGGCTGACATTAGCTTTGTTAATGACCTAAAGGCGAAAGGGAAGATTATTGCAGATACCCAGCAGCTTTACGCTCAGGGTAGGATTGGCTTGGCAACTACCATGAAAAGTACACTGCAGGTTAAGGAGTTGAAAGACTTTCTTGATCCTCAAATAAAAAAAATTGCTATAGCTAACCCTGACCATGCACCCTATGGTTTGGCGGCCAAGCAGGCTCTCCAAAAAGCAGGACTATGGGATCAGCTGCAGGATAAACTGGTATTTGGTAAAAATATCTCCGAAACTCTAACCTTTATTACAACGGGTAATGCGGAAGCGGGAATCATCGCACAGTCTATAGTTAAGGAAGACGAAACACGCTTTCGACTTATCGACACATCACTATATGAACCGTTGAATCAATCCATTGCCGTTATTAAAGATACGCGTGAGGAAGAACTGGCCAGGCAATTTGTAGCCTATGTCAATGAACCCGAGAGTAGAAAAATCATGCAGAAATATGGATTCGCTCCTCCGCCAGAGTCTAAAAATGAATGAGTTGAATCTGTTCCCCCTGCTCCTATCGCTCAAGGTAGCTTTCATGGCTGTAATTGTTGGTTTGATTTTGGGTCTGCCCATTGCCCTTTACTTAAGCAAATCAAAAACCAAGTTGTCGGATTTAATCGATACCCTAATCACGCTTCCGGTCGTCTTACCCCCAACCGTATTAGGGTATTATTTGCTTGTTCTTCTTGGGAGACAAAGTCCGATCGGGCAATTCTTGGAGGAACGGTTTCAGCTTATGATTGTGTTTACACCAACTGGTGCCGTGATAGCGGCATCTGTCGTTTCCATTCCTTTTCTGATTAAATCGGTAAGAACAGCCTTCTCCGAAATCAACAGGGATCTGATTCATGCCGCAAAACTGCTCGGAAGAAGCGAATGGAGCATTTTTTTCAGTATCACCGTGCCGCTTGGATGGCGTGGAATCGTTTCGGGCGTTATACTGGCTTTTGCCCGGGCGCTTGGTGACTTCGGTACGACCTTGATGGTTTCCGGAAGCATACCCAATAAGACACTAACGATGCCGATTGCGATTTACGATTCTATGCAATCGGGAGATAAAGAGATGACCAATATGCTAGTCATGATTATGACGAGTGTCGCAGTCGTGTCCTTATTTTTATTAAATCGATTGGAGAAAAGATGGGGAAGGAGATCAGGTTGACATGTTAGATGTAACCTTTTCCAAAAAAATGAAAGGTTTCTTTCTCTCCTCCACTTTTTCAGCCGGTCAAGAAATACTGGGGGTCCTTGGACCGTCTGGATGCGGAAAAAGCTTGACCTTGCAATGTATTGCTGGGTTAACTTCTCCGGATGAAGGCAAGATACTCTTAAACGAGAGAGTTCTTTTTGATTCCAGTCGAGGCATTCATGTTGCCCCCAGGTTCCGTAAGATTGGATATGTGTTTCAGCAATATGCTCTGTTCCCTCATCTTACAGTAGCGCAAAACATCGCATACGGCATTCACCATGTGGCGCGTAAAGAACGGACAAAAGATGTTGGTGAGATGATCAAAAGAATGCATTTAACCGATCTGCACGATCGCTATCCAAGCCAGCTATCGGGAGGACAGCAGCAGCGCGTCGCCCTTGCTCGGACTCTTATTACGAAGCCTGAGCTGTTACTTTTGGACGAACCCTTTTCAGCAGTCGATAATCATGTAAAGCATTTTCTGGAACAAGAACTCCTTGAGGTAATCCGAAACAACTACTCCGGAACCGTTCTCTTAGTCACTCATAACATTGACGAGGCATACCGACTTTGCAATCGGATTATGATGTACGCGAATGGTCGTATTGTACAGATCGGAACGAAAGAGGAGATTGTTCATCGGCCTGCCAATTTGACCGCAGCCCAAATCACGGGATGCAAAAATTTATTGCCAGTTGTCAGTGAAGGTAAAGACGGTAATCATTGGATTTTCCGCTCTAAAGGGATGCAACTCAAAATTAAAGTATTCGAAACGATTACTTCGAAAAAAATAGCAGGTTTTAGGTCCCATCATGTCCGGCTAAGTACTGAACCAATCTACGCAGTCAATAGTTTTCCTTGTCGTATTGCAGATGTTATAGAGGGTATATCTAGTGCAGCGGTTTGGGTAGAGTGCTTGGGGAACCGGATTCAAGTAGAAGTTCCACTTGAGGAATGGAAACTACTAAACATTCATCAATTTTATGAGGTTTATATTCATATTCCGATAGAAGACATCTTCCTTGTCGATGAAGAGGATCTATCCTGAACAGAAGGAAATGAGAAATGAAGATGAAAGGTAAAAAATCGGTGCTTGCTTTGTTTACGGGAGCCCCTATCGGTTGTTTAGGCGGCCTGATCGGACTAGGAGGTGCGGAATTCCGCCTTCCCGTGTTGATGGGATTATTTAAGTATTCAGCACGACAAGCCGTTGCTCTGAACTTGGCAGTTAGCCTTATCACACTGTTATCATCATTAGTTTTTCGGCTGCCGAACGCACCCTTAAATCAACTTGTTACACACATACCTGTCATTCTCTCGCTCATTGCTGGTGGTATGATAGGGGCTCATAAAGGGGCGCAATACTCCAAAAATTTGTCAGAACGGGCACTGGAAAAAGTTATTCTGTATTTGCTCATAGGTATTGGCTTACTACTAATTACAGAATCGTTCTATCCAGTTGTTACAGGCGGTTTACCCATGCCAGCCCTGCTCTCTATTGTGGTAGGAGTCGCTTTCGGTTTAGGCATTGGAGTCGTCAGCAGTCTACTTGGCGTTGCTGGTGGAGAACTAATCATACCCACATTGATTCTTATTTTTGGGTTGGATATTAAAGTTGCCGGAACGGCCAGCATCATAATTAGTTTGCCTACAGTCTTAATCGGGTTGCTTCGGCATCGTTCCAACGGAGCATTTACGGATAAACAGGAAATAAGAGCGCTTGTCCTTCCGATGGGTATTGGTTCAATTATAGGCTCATTCATTGGTGGGACCCTGATTATATATGTATCCGGTGGAATCTTAAAATTGTTTTTGGGGACTATTTTAATCGTCTCCGCATGGAAGATGTATCTTAAGACAAAACGAAAGCATTCAATATAATGATTCATCTGATGGTGTTGCTTCTAAAAGGAGCAACACCATTTTTTTTGCCTCTATCGAAGTTTCGAATTAATTTTTGGAAACGGAACATCGCTAATTCTCAGCTTTTTATTGTGTAGCTTTTGGTGCTAACCTATACTGAAAATAATAATAAAGTGCCGATCTCCATCCAATGATGAAACGCTACTGAACCTTGAATTTACGGCTCGGTGGACGTAGTACCCAAGATACTACAATAAGTACAAGAAAGATTAATGGTGAAGCAATTTGAAATAGGCTGTCTCCTACGAAGGCGTGTGATGCCGACGCACCAACAAGATCGAAGACAAAGCCCGCGTAAGCCCATTCTTTTAGGCGTGGAAAGCGCGGTATTACGATAGCGATTGACCCCAAGATTCTTCCAATTCCCAAAAAAATTAAGAAGTAGACCGGATAACCGAGATGGTTCATTTCCGCCACTTGATGCTCTCCATGGGTGATAAAGAGTAAGCCACCGATGAATAAAAGCCCCGCACCTAATATGGTGGTTATCCAATATGCGGTTGTTTTCATTTTTCCGTCTATCATTTGCTGATCTCCTATGATTGTCCGGTTATCATGTTTATATTTGATTGAATGTCCGTTTGCAAGAATGCTTTTGCTTCTTCGTTTCCTATCAGCTGTAGCAAAACCGGTTCCTCTTCATCCCTAGCGATAACCGAAAATGTTAAAAACGGACAGCATTTCCGTTCCATGCTTACCCATTCATTGATGAGCCGAAGCGTTTCCGGGTCTCCTGGGAAGTGATATTGGTTCCCGTCTTCAAGCTCCGTAATGCCAAGCCTTCTTGTTTCGAGCTCTCCCCAAATGCTTTTGTACTCTACCCGCTGTTCTTTTGTAAAGACCGTGTGGCAGCAAGCGACCGGTATTTCTTTGTTCATGTTCTTTATCTCCTTTCACTTTGCGCAGGACTTGCAGTTGCATCCTGTTTTTATGCAAGCTGATCCGTTTGCCTTGCGCCTCTGATAAATAAAGACTCCTGCTATCACAAACGTAAGAGCCATACCTGCCACAACAAACGGATTCAAAAAGAAAGATGATACCCATAAGACAGCGGCACCCCCAAGCAGCGGCAACGCGCAGCACAATGCGCATGCACCTAATAATCCAAGCCCGGCGAGCCAATCCCCTTTTTTCATTTACATCACCTTTCAATTGAAGTTATAATATATTTTAATCATAAAACTTAAAGTTAACTTTAAGTCAAGAGGTGTTGTTATGGCTGGACTTAGCATTGGGCAGCTCGCGGCAAGGGCAGAAGTAAACGCATCGACACTGCGTTACTATGAGACCGTTGGGTTAATTCCTGCTCCGGAGCGTAAAAACGGCCAGCGCCGGTATGATGAAAGGCTGCTTGACCGCATTAATTTCATTAAAGTCGCTCAACAAACCGGATTTAGCATCCAGGAAATCGCTGTTTTATTAGAGGGCTTTGAAACAGATGATTCGCTTACCGAGCGATGGGAACAGATGGCGAAGCAAAAACGCTCTGAACTTGAGGAAAAAAAGAAACAAATCAATTCCATGATACAAATTCTAGAAAACGGTTTAAGCTGTAAGTGTCTTACTTGGTCCGAATGTCTAGAGAAGATAGAAAATAACGGTTCGTGTTAGGAAGGGGCAGAGGCGAGAAGTGGTTTCAAGAGAACAATTAGAAAAGAATCAAGTATGGCTCTATGCTTTAGCACTAATTATTGCCGCTGGATTAGGCTTGTTATGGCCAGAATCCAGCGCAAGATTAGATCGTATGATTTCATTCGTACTTGCCATCTTAATGTATGGAATGTTTGCCCAAATACCGTTTTTTCGTTTAAAAGAGGCACTAACGAATCGAAAGTTTATTTACGCGCTACTTATTATGAATTACATAGCTGTACCTATCATAGTTTGGGGGTTAACTCGGTTTCTTCCAACCGATCCATCCTTACTATTAGGTGTATTTCTTGTTTTGCTTACTCCGTGCATTGACTATGTCATTGTCTTTACACATCTTGGCCGCGGGAACGAGAAGCTTGTTTTGGTTTCAACACCTTTACTCTTTGTTACCCAAATGCTTTTATTGCCTATTTATTTATGGCTATTTATGGGCAAGAAAGCGGCAGAAATTGTGAGTGTCGAGCCGTTTCTCGAAGCATTTTTAGGTCTTATTGTTGTTCCACTAGTACTTGCTCTACTTACCCAGTGGTGGTCAAGGCGACGACTACACGGAGAACGTTTTCTTGATGCTACAGCATGGCTTCCTGTGCCTTTTATGGCACTAACCCTTTTTGTTGTCGTTGCATCGCAAATCACCAAACTATATACCTCTTTTGATTTTATTAGCCAAGTGATTCCTGTCTATATAGCATATATGGCCATTACACCGGTTATTGCGCGTATAGTTGCTCATATATTCCGTTTAGATACCGGAGCAGGACGGGCTCTTATCTTTAGTGCAGGAACTCGTAATTCTCTTGTCGTTCTTCCTTTTGCTCTGGCTCTACCCGAGCCTCTGAACGGGATAGTGTCTGCTGTAATCGTAACGCAAACAATCGTAGAACTTATCGGGGAACTAATTTATATTCGTTTTGTTCCAAAGGTCCTTTTACGAGAACGGGATGGAAGAAAGCATGCAAAATAGTCATGTTCTCGTCCGTGCGCTCATTCAAATCAGCATAAGGAGTGATTTCTAAATGGATTGCTGTGCACCATCCAACAATACAGGAGCCGCAAGAACTGACTGCCCTTCCTGCGGTGAAAAGGGCAAGAACATACAGCTCATTACGCTAAAATCATTGCTCAAGGCTTCGGCATTAGAAAAAATCGAGCCAGAGAACTCTTACGGTTTCTGCTCGAACTCTGTTTGCTCTACCGTCTACTTCAGCATGAACCATTTGCAAACATTCGCTGAGAGCGACCTTAAGGTGCCTGTGTACCAAAAGAACCCGAGCATGAATGTGCCTGTGTGTTACTGCTTCGATTGGACGAGAGATCGACTTCTTCAAGCGGCAGGCACCCACCAACAACCTGCTAAACAAATCAAAGTTCATGTTCAGGCGGGTCGCTGTGGTTGCGAGTTAAACAACCCCCAAGGGGCTTGCTGCCTAGGAAACGTGAATGTTTTTTTAGGAGGTCTTAACAAGGGTTAATTCCGTTTAGCAACATTTATTTGGAAAGTGCCTTTGATAAAGACGAAATGGTACTGCCCCTGATTAATCAAAACAATGATCGCAGCTCCTTCCCCGGTGGCTGCTATTTTCTTTTCCAACGTTGATACTGCGATAACATTCGTCATTTAAGATCAAACTATAAATAAGCAAATAATTATATTACTATTTACAACGGTCAGGGGAGTGTGGGAGAATGAAACGGGATGTTACACGGATTTATTTCCTTTGCGGGCAAAATCGGTGCCGAAGTCAGATGGCCGAAGCCTTTGCCAAGTTTTATGGCGGGGATCATGTAGTGGTGGAGAGTGCTGGATTAGATCCTTCCAAAGAAGTGCATCCTTACACCATTGAAGCTATGCGTGAGGTAGGCATCGATCTTTCCCAGCATGTTTGCAAAAAAATTGATATGAAATTTTTTCTAGCATCGAATGCCATCGTTAAGCTATGCGAACAAATTGTGGAGCGCTGTCCTATCGTACCGTTCAAGATCATGAACGTCGAGTGGAACATCCCTGACCCGTTGGCCGTAGACGGCGGCAGCCTGGAAGACGTGAGGAGAGCGCGTGACGAGATTCGAGAGAAAGTGATCGGGTTGTTAAAAGGGATGGACATTCCCGTCGCTTAAAAGGAGTGAAGCAGTTGAGCAAACTAGAAGAAGTAGCGGATGCCTTGAAGCTATTGGGGGACCGGAACAGACTCACTATCGTAGCCTTGTTGCAGGTGAAGGAACTGTGCGTGTGCGAGATCGTGGACATTTTGAAAACGAGCCAGCCCAATATCAGTCAGCATATACGCAAGCTGCGGGACGGGGGCCTGGTCAAAGAGTCGCGCAGGGGACAGTGGGTTTATTATTCGCTCTGCCTGGAAGACAAGCCTTATATTTTGGATATTCTAAAAGTAATCCCTTCGCAAGCCACGCTGATTGAGCCTGCCGTTTGCGAAACCAACGATTGCTGTACGTAGTTCAGGAGGAAGCATAAATGGTTTATGTGGCGATTTTCATTTTCTTGGTAACGTTGCTTTTTGTCATTTGGCAACCGAAAGGATTAAATATCGGCTGGTCGGCAAGTGCCGGAGCGATCCTTGCTTTGCTCTTTGGTGTGGTCAGCTTCGCGGACGTCGGCACCGTAACCGGCATCGTGTGGAACGCCACCTTGGCGTTTGTGGCTATTATTTTAATCTCACTGGTGCTGGATGAAATCGGATTTTTTGAGTGGGCTGCATTGCATATGGCGCGGCTGGCACGCGGAAACGGCCTGCTCATGTTTGTATTTATCATCCTGCTGGGATCGGCGGTTGCCGCCCTGTTTGCCAATGATGGTGGGGCCTTGATTATTACCCCGATTGTGCTCGCCATGGTCCGGGCACTTAAGTTTGATGAAAAGATGATCCTGCCGTTTATTATTGCCAGTGGGTTTATTGCGGATACGGCATCTTTACCGCTTGTTGTCAGCAACTTGGTGAATATTGTATCCGCGGATTATTTCAACATCGGTTTTGCCGAATACGCGAGCCGCATGATTGTTCCGAATTTCTTTTCCGTCATTGCGAGCCTCATTGTGCTGTATCTGTATTTCCGGAAAAGCATCCCGAACACTTACAATCTTACGCAACTGAAAAGGCCGAAGGAAGCCATCAAGGATATGCGGCTGTTTAAGTTATCTTGGGTCATTTTAGCCGCGCTGCTCGTTGCGTATTTCATCAGCGAATTTTTCTCGATCCCTGTATCCATTATTGCCGGGGCTGCCGCGATTGCCTTTTTGTTTGCGGCAAGAAAAAGCCCTGCGATTCATACCTGGAAACTGGTAAAAGGGGCTCCCTGGGCTGTCGTGATCTTCTCTATCGGCATGTATGTGGTCGTTTATGGCTTGCGCAATGCCGGACTTACGGATGCGCTGGGCAGCGTCATTCAAGCGGTCGCAGACCAAGGGTTATTTGTGGCTACCGTAGGAATGGGCTTTATTGCAGCTATCCTGTCGTCCATTATGAACAACATGCCCACGGTCATGATCGATGCGCTGGCCATCCAAGGCACGCAAACCGAAGGATTCATTCGAGAGGCGCTGATCTATGCGAATGTGATCGGTTCGGACTTAGGACCGAAAATTACGCCAATCGGCTCACTGGCTACGCTGCTTTGGCTGCATGTCCTATCCACGAAAAACGTGAAAATCAGATGGGGCTATTATTTTAAAGTCGGCATCCTGCTAACCATTCCCACATTGTTCATTACGCTCACCGGCCTTTATGTATGGCTTTATGTTCTTCAGACGTTACAGGTGAATGTATGGCTATGTATTGCGGCGATTGTGGTCGTCCTTGTGATCGTTACAATGATCGTGAAGTCTTTTTTGGGAAGTAAACAAGCGAAAAGAGTTCATCACGGCGATTAACAAATTGAAATCAAAAGGAGATTGTTCACCATGGAGAAAAAACCGCTCATTTATTTTTTGTGCACCGGAAATTCTTGCAGAAGCCAAATCGCGGACGGGTTTTTAAACGCACTAGGCGGCAACAAATATGAAGTCAAAAGCGCAGGTCTTGAAGCACATGGATTAAATCCGCGCGCGGTGCAAGTCATGCAAGAAGCTGGCGTGGATATTAGCAAAAACACCTCTGATGTGATCGATCCGGACATTTTGAATCGTGCCGATTATGTCATTACCCTGTGTGGCCACGCCGACGAGCATTGCCCAGTGATCTCCAACAAGAACGTAACGAAATGGCATTGGGGTTTTGATGATCCGGCAAAAGCAACCGGAACGGAAGACGAAATCATGAACCAGTTCCGCAATGTTCGCGATTCGATTAAGAGCCGGATTGAACAATTCGTCAAAGAAGGGAAATAAGGTGGCGACGATGATCAAACGAATGCATGTTGCTTTAAACTGTACGGAGCTGAACAAGTCTCTGGACTTCTATCGCGCTTTTTTTGGGGCAGAACCGAGTAAGATTAAAGAGAACTACGCCAAATTCGAGTTAGAAGAACCGGCGCTTCATTTTTCGCTCAATGTACGCCCCTTTGAACAAAAGGGTGTACTGAATCACTTAGGGTTTCAAGTGAATAATACGGAAGAAGTGCTGGCCATGGGGGAGAGGCTTCGTCAAAGCGGACTGCTGCTGATTGACGAGATGAATACCACATGCTGCTATGCGGTACAGGATAAAGTTTGGGTGTATGATCCGGACGGCAACGCTTGGGAGATTTTCTACACAAAAGAAGATTCCGAATTCGAATCCGCCGGAGAAGCCAGGGATTTGTCTTTGTGCTGCGCCCCGCCAGCAGCCCCGGTTCTGATTGAGTTTGGATCGTTTAAAAAAGGAGTATAGTCCATGGCGTCTGAAAAAACCTACCATGCTTTGATTCCGGATAAAATATTCATGGGTGCGGCAAGTGACGTGGAATCGATGGTGAAAAATGAAGGGATCGACGTGATCGTGGATCTTCGCGGCGAAGCGACGGAATGCGCCTATCCAGCGGCGAGTGCGAAATGGATTCAAATTCCGTTAGCAGATCATGCCGTTATGCCGCAAGAAAAAGCCTTCGAGCAAGCGATCCAGGCCGTCACCGAAGCTTATCGCCAAAACAAGAAAGTTGCTTTTCATTGTGGCGGAGGAAAGGGACGGACCGGTACGGTAGCCGCTGGCACCTTGCTTGCCTTGGGATTAAGCGATACGCTTGACGAAGCCGAAGCCAAGGCGAAGAGCATTCGCAACATCATTGATATTAAGCCATCACAGAGAGAATCATTGCATAAGTTATATCCCGGTAAATAAGCAAGCAGGAGACCACTCAGCCGAGTGGTTTTCTTTTTGTGATTAAAAACATTTGCAATTTGCAAATAAACGTTGTATAACTAAAACATGAGGTGAATCACAGTGGAAAATGTTCGCGAACTATTTCAGATCATGACACGCCGTTTTGGGTTTCTCAATAAAAATTGCTGCTCCGCCGGTGGCTGCGATATTTCCTTAGTGCAAAGCCATATTCTTTACGAGATCGATCGTCAGCATCAACCGTCCATTCAGCAGGTAGCCGAGGCGTTAGGGACCGATATTACGACCTTTAGCCGACAAATCCAATCGTTAATCAAAATGAATTTGGTGAAAAAAACGCCCGATCCGGACGACCGCAGGGTGTATGTGCTTTCGCTCACGACAGAAGGCAAATATGTAGCCACAACGATTGACCAGCAATGTAACGCTTATTTAGCAGAGATTTTCTCTCACATGAACGATTTTGAAAAAGAAACGGTCATTCGCTCCATTAAGCTTTTGAATGAAGCGATGTCAAAATCCAGCCTATGCTGTTCCACCCCCATCGGGTGATTTCCTTTCTCTTATACTTGTAATTTGCAAATAAATCGGAGGATGTTGGGTATGAATGAGGTATTGGATACGATTGTCATTGGAGGGGGGCAGGCGGGTCTTGCATCCGGCTATCATCTTCAGAAGAAAGGACTTCGATTTCTGATTTTGGACGCGAGTGACGAGGCGGGCGGTTCGTGGCCGCGTTATTACGATAGTCTCAAACTGTTCTCCCCGGCACGCTTTTCGTCGATGCCAGGCATGAAGTTCCCCGGCGATCCGAATGGTTACCCCAAGCGTGATGAAGTCATTCGTTATTTACAGGATTACCGGGCAAGTTTTCAATTGCCGGTCCGAACCAATCAGCGCGTAGCATCGGTCGAAAGGGATGGAGAAGGGTTTACGGTCCGTACGATGGTAGGGGATACGTTTCGGGCGCGCACCATCATTAATGCGACCGGCTCCTTTCACAATCCCTATACGCCAGTTGTGCCGGGGCAGGAGGCGTTTCAAGGCCGCACACTTCATTCCTCCGAATATCGGAATCCGGAGCCATTTCGCAATCAACGCGTAGTGGTGGTCGGGCGCGGCAATTCTGCCGTACAGATCGGTGTTGAACTGGCCGAGGTGAGCAAGACGTCTTTAGCGGTACTCCGGCCGGTCCAATTCATGAAATCGAGGCTGTTGGGTCAGGATGTTCATTTTTGGATCAAACTGATTGGGTTTGACACCTTTCCATTTTGGCGGTTCGGGAAAACCGCGCCGAGTTCAAGTGCGGTGAACGATTCGGGCGGGTACAAAGAAAAAGTAGCGGCAGGAAATCCGGATCAACAACCGATGTTCACATCCTTTTATGAGGATGGCGTCATTTGGCCGAACGGGACAAAAGAGCCGGTGGATACGGTGATCTTTGCGACAGGCTACCGGCCACATCTTCCCTACCTTCAAGCGATTGGCGCGCTGGATGCGGAAGGAAGGCCGTTACATCAAGCAGGCATAAGCGACGTTCCGGGGCTTTATTATGTGGGGTTGGAAGGGCAGCGTTCCTTTGCTTCTGCTACCTTAAGGGGGGTGGGGCCGGACGCACAGTTTGTTGTTAAAAAGCTTTTGCATCATCTTAAACACTGAATACTTATATTTTTTGATAAAAGGATGGGACCGACTTGAACCTCAATTGGTTTGCTGCGGAAATGCTCATGAAACAACGCCAAAGGGAAATCGAACGATCGGCTAGAGAAGCGTGGAAATGGCCAGACGCTATGCAAAAGCAATCGGTCCGATTCTTTAGTAGGCGGCCAATCATTCGTGCAACACCAACGGCTTGCTGCGCTGCGAGCTGCTGTTGATTGTATAAAAAAACTAAGGAGTGATCTTTCATGAATCAAGTGAGTAATGATCAAATTCGTCAAAACGTTCGGAATCGGTATAAAGAAATCGCCTTACAGGACGTAGGGGCGGGGTCTTGTTGTACGCCAGCGCCAGCCAATGATTGCTGTGGTTCAGCCGCGGATGTTTCCGCTAAAATGGGCTACTCGTCAGAAGAATTAACAGCCGTTCCGGATGGGGCGAATCTGGGCCTCGGCTGTGGCAATCCGCAAGCCATTGCCGCTTTGCAACCGGGAGAAGTCGTGCTGGACCTGGGCAGCGGCGGCGGGTTTGATTGCTTTCTTGCCTCCCGTCAGGTGGGCGCTTCCGGCCGCGTCATTGGTGTAGATATGACACCGGAAATGGTCAGCCGCGCCCGCGAAAATGCCAGCAAAAGCGGATTTACCAATACAGAATTTCGGCTAGGCGAGATCGAGCATCTGCCGGTTCAGGACCACTCGGTTGACGTGATTATTTCAAACTGTGTCATTAATCTGTCCCCATCGAAGCAGCAGGTTTTTGACGAGGCGTTCCGTGTGCTGCGTGACGGCGGCAGACTGGCCATATCGGATGTCGTGGCAACAGCCGATTTTCCGGAAGAAATCAAGCAGGATATCGACCGTATCTATTCAGGGTGTGTTTCAGGAGCTTCCTCCATCGGCGAACTGGAGGCCATGCTTACGCAAAGCGGTTTTACCCAAATTGAAATCGAACCTAAAGATGAATCCCGGACGTTCATCAAGGATTGGATTCCAGGCGCAAATGTCGAACAATACCTGGTGTCCGCCGCAATACGTGCCATCAAGCCTTGAGCCATGACGGGCCGAGCTGTTACAGCTCGTATTGAGCCGAACATGTTACGGCATTAAATAATAAGGCGCTGCCGGTTAGCTGGCAGCGCCTTCGCCTTTGCTTAGCGTATATTTTCGTTAAAATGTGGCGAGACCCCCAAAAGAAGAGGGTTGCGCTATGTTCGAACATACGTTAATAAGGTGTGACACCAAGCAAACTTTTTGGCATCTATTGAAATATGGTAAAATAAATCAATACAAATATGTCGAATAGACTAGGAAAAAAGGCAAACCTGATCGAAAGACAGGGACGCAAAGCCACGGGTCTTCTGCACTAGTGCAATGATCGCCGGGTTACCCTCTCAAACACACCAAGATGACAAGCAGGCACGCCAGTGAGGGGGCGTGTCTTTTTGTCATTTGAAATTAAAAGAGGTGATCGATTATGAACAAACAAACAAGCTTTTCTGTAGAGATAAAAGATATGATCCGTAGGAACGGGAGTATCAAAGTATTACTGGCGGATGGTGACCTAGCTTGGCAACAGCGACTCGCTATGTTGCTTGAATCCGAGCCAGATATTTATTTATCTAACATCGTTTCGACAAAAGAGGAAGCGATTCGAGCGAGTGTACAATTAGACGTTGACGTCATGATCTTGGAAATGATTTTGAATTCGCCCAAACGAGACGGGCTGGACGCCGCAGCGGAGATTCTCAGAAATAAAGAGTTACCGATTATTGTCCTTTCTTCGATACATGATCCGGAAGTCATGGTCGATGCAGTTGTTGCCGGAGCGGTCAATTATATTACAAAGTCCAACTATATGGACATACCGGTTGCGATCAGAGAAGCGCACCGACGTCAGTCCTCTCTCCATGCGGATGTCGCGAAGATAATCCGTAGTGAGATCGAGCTTATAAAGCGAAAAGAATTGCATTGCATGCTCACACCTACGGAAAAAGAAATTTTGCAACTCATAGGCTTGGGCTATCGACAGACAATTATCAGAGAATTACTTGGCATTACTTCGAACACCCTAAAATCGCACGTTCGGCATATCACTCGTAAATTCGACACCCGATCCATTCGAGAAGCTGCTGAGAAGGCGAAACGAAGAGGTCTGTATGATCAGCACTATGCTACTTGATTTAATGGGACTGAAATTGAAACAAGCTTTGGGAAAATTCGAGGATTTTCGACAAAAATATCATGGCAGAGGGTGACAAAAAGATCACCCTCCCCATTCGAACTAATAATAGGTAAAATGAAAGGGGAATCTGAGGAAAAATAGGAATATTATCCCGTACCAAAGGAGGTGAAGAGAAAAAAGATGAATGCTGGAGATTGTTGTCGTGAATCGGAGTCTGAAGTAAATCAAAATGGGACAGGCTCTCGTAAAATGAAGAGGATGGTGCCTTTAACTTACGAAATTATGCGGCTGTCCCCAATATAACAATGAAGGGATGATCGTCATGTATCAATTAGAAACGGAGCGTGAATTATGTTTATTAACATGGATTGATTTGCACTTCATTCAGCAGTTTTGCGGAAGGAGAGTTGTAGTATTTCTTGGAATTGGGGAGGGTGTTTGATGAATCTTACTCAACAGTCCATCCCCTATGAAAAAGTGGAAGCATGGCTTATGTCCTATAGTGATTGGAAAGCAAGGTTGGAATATGCGCAGGCAGAGCTTAAGCATATTCCGGGATTAACGAGGGCTTTGCATGAGTGGGTGAATCATGGCAATGGAAGAAAACAAGAACCATTGTTGCGTACGGTCATTCATCGGATTGAGATCACTGAACATGAAATCCCGTTGCTATTATCGAGAATCGGATTGATCGATTACGCTTTCTCGGCTCTCACCACAGAGGAAATTTTGTTCGTTCGTCTACGATATTTGGATAAACTGGCGCTTTCGGTCATTATGGATCGCATTGCACTTTCCCGCCGCGCGTTCTTTTATCATCGGAAGCGAATTCTGCATAAAGTATATCGAAAAATCAAAGATCGGGCAGTCCTGTTGGAACTGGATTCCTTTGGAGAAGACTGATCATATCATTACTTCAGAAGATGCACATACGCATCTTCTATTTTTATGGTTCGTGAATTGAAGAATATCACCTCAATCCCCCATCTTTTCAAACAGGCTCTAGGGTCTACCCCCATTTTTAGCAGTCAGTTCAATCTCTCCGAGTACGATTAACTCCTCACCAAGAGATGAGATGCCGTGAATCTTTCTTGCACCGAACATGCACCGAACACTGCACTAGATTTGCTCTTGTTTTGCACGAATTGTGCACCCGATATGCACGATTTTCCTGATACGATGATAGTATAGCAAGCTTAAGGGCAGCCTACAAGATCATCGGCTGTCCTTTATGTTTGTGAAGCGAGGATTGACGAAACGGGCATAACTTGTTCCATGGTTTCGTCATGTTTCCGCATTAAGTCGTACAATCATACCGATGAAAGGAGGGCGATGATGCGGTTCCTATTAATCTGTAATTTAGAAATAGGTTGACATGCCATCCTGAACTGGATACATCTGTATTCATTCTATGCGCATTACTTTGCATTCCAGCCATTGAGCGCCGCTTCATTTTTTGCTGCGACCAGCAAAAAGAAGCGAAGCGCTCTTTTTATTTTCTGATTGAAACCCAAAAGAAGGTAGCTATTACAGTGACGAGTGCTCAAGGCATGTGATTCGGGACAGTCAAAAAGGAGCGTTTGAACTAAAACGTAGGACAACACCATCATAAAACAGACTGGCTATTCCTCTCGCAATGGTGTTGCCATGTGAGGAGGGAAATTGATATTATGTGCCCCACGTTGCATGCAATGTCAAACCACGATTTTTTTATTTATTTTTATTATTCGTATTGCTCATAACGCCTCAACGATGGATATTACTATCAGACTTGGCTGCAATTCAGCATTGGATTGCTGAGCGGCAAGGTCTTTTTTATTTTTGTAACAAAATCAACAATCGTTTTAAAGGGAGCGTTGGCTGTCGCTCTCCCCCTCCATTTTGGTTTGTCCACAAACCAAAATGGAGGGACGAATATGAAAAGGATTAATTTGCGGGACATGTATCCCTTTATCAAAACGGATGTATGGATCGACTTAGATGATGAAGTGGCACAAGAAATCCGCCGTTTCGACTTAAACGAAAGCGCATACAAATTGCGCACCTATCGTCATCGCGCTTATTATTCGCTTGATCGGAACGACGGTATAGAACAAGATGTTCTTTTCCTTTCGATTTCCCCGGAGGAATATTACGAGCGTAAGCTTTCCAATGAGCAGCTTTATGCGGCTATGTGTCGATTGCCGGAAAAATCGTTCAGACGAATTTATGCTCACTTCTTCTTAGGCATGAGCAAAGTAGCGATTGCCCAAGCTGAACAAGTTGATGAACGGGCAGTACGAAAATCTATTGAACGCGGCTTAAAACAAATGGCGCAGTTTCTCAAAAAAATGTGATTGCGGTAGGTCAAAGGGTCCGATTTGCTTGCCAAAATGAACAGATAATTAGAGAGCTTTATGTAGGCGGCGGCTGGTTATAACCAGCCGCTCATTTTCCATGAGAGGGGCAGGTAACAATGATTCCGATTCGATTTCGAGATGCTGAACACGAAAGTTTCTACTATCGGATGCTGGATGAAAGGAAATGCAGCGACGGCTATCATCGGGCACTTTTCTACACATTAGGTATTTCCCGCGATACTCGGAGTCATATCCGCGATTTGTTTGATTTTTCTAATGGGGGCATTAAACCCGGAGGTCTCGCAGCCTCGTGGCAAACTGGTAGTTCTATCCGCGTGTGCAGGCTTGCTTTTAATCTGTGGAATGGCTGGACGGAAAAAGGTGGGGAACGCTACTCTACTCCCCACGAATTATTCGATTGCAGCTACGCTCCCTATTTTTTTGAAGCGATTCAACTTCGTTATCCGGATTATTGCCGAAGCCAGGAGAAGGTTTTCAAGCGGCTAAACGAACAAGTTCGCTGAACGGCAACCAGCTAAGGGGGTGGAATAGATGAAGGATATTAAAACAAGGACTATTGTGAAAGACATTAAACGTTTGGACAGACTGCCAAACTTGATGGATCATGTAAAACATTCGAGCACCCGCACAAAACAGCATAAAGACGATGACAAGACGACTTCACAATCTCCAAATGAATATGCACAGCACCATTCAACATCGGCCATAGATAAAACGGTACGTTTTCAAATTGGAACGAGCGTGGTTGCTAGCAAAAGATTGATAAGGCTCATTCAAAAAAGGCGGACAAAGTCAGAGGCGGATACGGTATCGATGCAGAACCCCGCTGCTATAATGACTAAGCCTTCGGGTACACATCAATTGCGACTTGCCCGTAGGTTGCATCTCCGAAAGCCGGTAGATGGGAAATATCTCTTGTCAACTAACCACCAATCAAAAAAACAACGCTTTATACGGAGCCGGGTCAATGCCCGGCTTTTGCATCCTCTTCGCAAAAATAGCTTTACTAACCGAATTCTAAATCGGGAAAGTAGGGATCAAGAACCGGCCGGGAAAAAAGGAGCATTTGCCGCCGCGGCATCTCATTCAGCAAATGTACGCGTGAATCGTCCAAAAGCGCTAACGTCCGAAAGCTTGAGGAAGCGGCATTTCAGGCCACCGTCATCCAGAATCCCCTTCGCTTTATCCAAGCAAGCAGGCTATACGATAAAACGTAAAGAACGGAAGTTCAAGACATTATCGCCATTTATTAAAACGGGACAACGGCTAGGGCAGGCTAAAAGCCATTCTGATAATCAAGCGGAAGGAAAAATGAATAGCGCCAGGACAGCACAGCGGACTGCACAGATGACGATGACTGCCCGCCGCTCCATTCAAAGGGCGCAAGCTGCAGCGCGATTAAATCTTCGGATTATTAAAATGGTAGTGAAAGCGGCCGCTTTGCTTGTCAAAGGGGTAGCCGCGCTTTTGGGGATTAGTAGCACCGTTATTGTATTGCTGTGCATTGTTATGGCTATAGCTTCTGTCATTTCCTCTCCGTTCAGCATCTTTGTTTCCGGTGAAAACACGGATGCCGATGTAAAGCCGCTTTCCCGAATCGTTCAAGAGCTGGACATTGAGTATGCCGACCGACTGGCAGAAATACAGCAGTCCTCTGGCCGTGTAGACCGGGTGGAGTTTCATTACCCCGGCAGCGCGGACAACACGCGAATAGATAATTGGATGGATATTATAGCCGTTTTTGCCGTGAAGACTGTCATGGATTCAGAAAACGGAATGGATGTAGCAACACTTGATGCAACAAGGATTGGGATCATCCAATCGGTGTTTTGGGACATGAATCAACTGGAATCCCGTATCGAAACGATCGAACATACGGAAAGCGTTACGGTAGAGCATGAAGATGGGACTACCAGCGAAGAGACGACTACCAGCTATGAACACATTTTGCATATTACCGTTTCGAGCAAAACTGCGGAGCAACAAGCTGAATCTTATCACTTTACAAATGAACAGATGGACATCATGAAGGAAATGATGTCTGGAGAGTTTCGGCCACTCATGTTTGCGATGCTGGGTAAAGAAACGGATATTGGCTTGACGCCGGGGCAGCTTGCGGATATTGGGCAGCATTTGCCCGAGGGAGAAATAGGCAGCGAAGTCGTCAAATTGGCGCTAACTCGTTTAGGCGATCCGTACAGTCAACCGAAGGCCGGACAGGATAACTTTACAGATTGTAGCTATCTCGTTCAGTGGGTTTATCGACAGCTAAGCATTAACCTGCCAAGAACCGCAGCAGAACAAGCAAAATTTTGCGTAGAGAATGGTATGACAGTAAGCGCGGCGGACCTGGTTCCTGGCGATCTTGTATTTTGGAGCTACGAGAATAATGGTAGGTTTATGGATATTACCCACGTTGGAATTTATGCGGGGGATGGCAAGGTGGTGGATGCTTCCTCTAGTCAGGGGCAGGTAGTGTATCGCAATTTGTTTGATTCGGACAAGCAAGTGTTGTTTGGAAGGCCACATATTGCGAACGGTAAGTAAAATCCTTTGGGAGACAATCTGCCGATTTCTACTATATATTAAAGAAGCTCTTATAGAGGCAATCACGAAAATGCACGAAGATGTGCAAATTTGATTAGAGGGACAATCTGCCGCGCTCATTCCGAGCGCGGCTTTGCTTGCTGCCACTGAGGAGATATGGTTTGTAGAATCCTTAAACCGGGCGAAGCCGCGCACGCGCTTCTTCAAGGCCATTGAACGATGGATGCTGGATCGGTGCGTTGGCCGTATCCGCGCTAGGCGCCATCTTGTGCAACAAGACTTGTCACACGGTCACTCTCTTTCGGTTACCCCCAGTCTCTTAAAGAAATGAACTAATTGAATGAAGTCCCTCTCGACTAATACGCTCCCCGAGTTTATTAAGACCAAAAACCATGAGTGAGCGAGCGTATGTATAAGGCGTGGTGGTCTCAGGATATAACGTCTTTAGAAGAAGAGCCAGTTGTCCATCACTATCAAAGCTGCCGATATTATAATTTGATCCACCAGCATCAGGAACTTGAAATGTAGCTGGGTTGATTTCGTCAAAATGATTTTTCAGTGCGTAAGCCAAAGCGAATTTTGCAACTGTAGACGTATAGTCAAAGTATTTTGAAGCAACTAACTGTTCAGCTACTTCATTAGCATAACGCGATAAACGAATGTTCACGAGATCTTCAGCCAAATTAACTCACCTCATTTTGATTCATGTATTATTCAACCCGTGTGAAAAAGGATGTCTGACGAGTCAATCGATACTCTTTATTTAATGCGTTCCCGAGAGTGAGTCGTGCTGTTTGTTCATCAATTTCATGGGTATATGCTAATAGCACAATCTGATCCGACATTGATGGCAGCACTTTAGTGATGTTTTCTTTATGAATAGGGTCAAGTCTGCCGAAAGGAGAATCCATAATAATTGGGCCGCGAAGAGGAGCGTTTTTGTGCAACGCTCCAATAAGTGCCAATGCTACGATGTGTTCAAAACCTGCCGATCTGAAAGGTGGCTTTTCTCCCGTTTGATGAATTATGGATAGACCATAGTTCTCATTTATTTCTAATTTTACATAATCGGGATCATTGCTAATCTTCAGGAACAGTTCGGTTGCATCTCGTTCAACATCCGATTTCAGTTTATCTCGATAAGCATCTATCCCTTTTTCGAAAATACTGTGTATTTGTTCACAGATTTCCACTCTACGTTTTGCGGCCAACATAGCGGTACCAGTTGCATGTCGATTAAGTTGCCCTTCAAGTGTTGCCAGTGAGCTTTGGGCTTCTGCAATTTTGTCTCTTTCATTACGTTTCCCAGCTTCAAGATTTTCTATCTTCGCATGGCATTGTGCATGTTGCTGAGCTAATTCAGACAAACCTTCAATATCGCCATAGCGTTCGATATCTTCACGTACAGTTTTAAGCTGACGGTCATCCCGGCTGATTTCAACGTTAACACGGCTAAGCTGTTCTTCATAAACTTCAAGTTTTTCTCGGAGGCTTGGATAAAGCATACTCTTCAGAGTTGCCTTACGAGCGCGAAGAGCATGTAAATTTGTTGCTTCCTCAGGGGTTAACCCACCATATTCAGACTCTTTACGCTTTATTAGGTTTTGCATTCTCGCAAGCAGTTCCTCGTTGATGTCTTGATCGCAAAGTTGGCAGTGTTTCTCAGATACTGCTCGTCGCATCTCTTCGAGGAAATTTTCCGCAGTACTTTGGGATTTTTCTTTGTCCTCCAAATTCTTAGCTTCCTCATCCAACATGGATAGTACCGTCGAAACACGCGCACCAATCAAGCCCTTCCATGCATCTTTTGTAATAGCACAAATTGAAGTTAAAAGACTGTTTCTTAATTCCTTGTTTTTTTCAATGGAAATCTCGAGATCTTCTTCATTAGCTAAAAGCCCTCGTATACGTTCCGTCTGAGACAGTTTATCTGCTAGGATATTGCGATTACTAATCTCTTCTGTTAGAATGTCACACAAACGGTCATACTCGGAGCGGTGTTCTTTAAGTTTCTCTTCAAGTACTGCAATTTGTGATGCGATTTGCTTAGTTTTGTTGTCGTTTTGAGCTGCTCTGTTTTTGGAAGCTTTGTATTCATCAAGGACGCTTTCTACATCGATTGCTCCGTTCGTTAGTACAGGGACACCCAGAATTTTTTCGATAGATTCTTTGATTTTTGCACCTGCATCGGTTTCATCCAAAAGAAGTTCTTCGTACTCTTGTAGTAACTCTCCGTCAAACAAGAAAAACCTTGAAACTTGTTCCGGCATGATGCTATTTAGCACATGATCGCGCTCTTCTCCAGAGAGAAAGGAGCCATCCTGCTTAAGATAAACCGCTTGCTCATAGTCGTCATCGTTTGCTGGCTTAACCGTGCCGGGTCTCAGCTTATATTGCCGAGTCAACTCATAGCTTTTCCCGTTGTTTGACATCCGCAGAACTACCTTAAATCCATAGTTCCCCTCAGAGCGGCTCTCAATATTAGAGATATTGGTCAGACCTTTAATGATCCCACGACGGTTCTGAATTTTCCCAAATAAAGCATAGCGAAAAACATTTAGAAGGGTGGTTTTTCCGCGACCATTGTTGCCCCAGACAATAGAAACGCCATTCTTGTCTGTGAAATCAATGGTTTGACTACCCTTAAACGGTCCGAAATTTTCTATCGTCAAACTTAAAAAACGAAGCATTAAATAATCACCTCAGTCTGTCGTGGTAACTTCTCTCAAGTAATCATCTATTATCTTTTTGGTATCTCTCCTGCCTAGTGTACGATCGTCTTGGTTTTCAAATTGTGCAATGACTACTTCCCGAATGATTTCAGCAGGTATGTCAGGGTATTGTTCTGATCGAATCGTCTCCAACACTCGGAGTAGTTCTTCTACCTCAATTTCATTCCTCATCATCCTCAATTCCTCCGTCTTTTAGACTATTGTAGTCGATTTGAAAATCTATCGCTATATTTTTAAGATCAGTTATGCAAGCAGGATTTTCAGCGCTCTGGCCGAATTGGATAGCTCGTGATAATTCTGCCGTAATGATTGAAAGACTTTTATCAGTATCAGAATCGGATATTTCTGGGATTGTAATGGCATCGTACAGATGAGCAAAGTACTTGTTCGGTGCTTTTCTGAGAATACGACCTCGACGTTGGATGAACTCCCTCGGATTCTGCGAAGAGGCCAAAATTAAAGCATGGGTTGTGGAAGGGATATCTACTCCTTCATCCAGGCATTTTATTGAGACCAGTACGCCGCCGTTGTTTTCAAAGTAGGATAAAGTTGTCTCGCGATCCCCCAGCATCTCCGCATAATATTCATATGTATCAAATCCAGCGTGCGTAGCACCAGTTAGAACAGACTTTAATTGAGTGATATTGTCACAATAAATGATCCATTTCTGTCCGTAGCTGTAGTTTTTTCTGAGAATATCAATAGCGAGTGGAACTTTACCAGAAGCATTTTTTACTATACGAGCACGTTTTATTAGAAGTCGCTGAAGCTGTGAATTGCTGAAGATATCTGAGTCTTTACCTTCTTTTACTCCACTACGCGCGATAAGCTTGCTTATTTCAGTTGAAATCTCATTCCAAGCTTGCTGTTCGATTACAGTGAGCGATAACTTTTGTGGATGGTAAAAATAACGTGTCAACACGCCACTGTTTATAGCATCTTCAAGAGTAAAGGGAGGGGGGATTATTCCTCCAAAGTATTCAAACAGCGCTGCTGTTCCAGCGGGATCGCCGTATCTATATGGTGTCGCCGATAATCCTAATCGGGCTCCCGTAGTCAAAGTAAGCGCCTGACGGCGTTTAGGACTGCCGAGCCTGTGCATTTCATCAGCTACAAGGAATAGATGCTCTCCCTGAGCAATGTTCTGAAGAAAAAGACTAGAACAGGCCGTATCCATAGTTGCTAGTATTATCTTATATTGATTTTTTCGCGAAGACGTCCATGAAAAAAGGGAACCTGGTTGTTTCCACTCGTTATTACCGTCACCACATAATAAATAGAAGATATCAAGGCCTACGATGGTTTCTCTAATTTCTGAATACCATTGTTTTAATAAATCACGGGAGGGGACAAGGACTAAAATAGTCTCATGCCGCTCTAATGCATCTCGTATCGCACATATAGCTGTAAATGTTTTTCCACTACCAGTAGCATGTTCAAAAATACCCCTGCGACCATTCTTCAACCATGCCTCAAGTGCATTAATTTGATGAGGACGTGGTGTTTTAGTACCGGGTCTTTTATCTGGCTTCCATTTTTGAGAGGCACTTTCGGTGACCTTTATTTCATCTAAAAGTTTTTGCCAATTACAATCTTTTGCTTTTTCACGCAGTATGTCTTTTACAGCCGAAGGAAAATCATACACAGTTACATCATCGACAAGGTTCGCCCAGAGACGTTCAAACATCGATTGAGCATCTTCAACTCTACTCTTGTCACGGTCACCAACCCAATTCGGAAACACATCGATTGACTCGATGTTTCCATCAGACGAAAGTCCTTTATATGTTTCGTTCATGGAACCACGAAATCCTACCGAATTACCCTTCCTGTCATAAAAAACACCTACTTTATCATGAAAGAGGCGCTTGACGCTCGCATTTGAAGTGTCTCCTACCACAGCAATCTTCACATCAACAACATTAGTCGAGACTAAGTAGGCTAACAGTTGGGCCGGTGCAGACAGTGAGGGACTTGAAAATAGTGATTGAACCTCTTCTTTGATAGAAGTAGCGAGAATTTCATTGTTACGGGCTGAATATCCTTTATCCATTGCCTCGTGATCCTCATCCGAAATATACGGCGAACAAATAATCCGTATTTTCCCCTGATTGAGGATAAACTCTCTTAAGGCATCCCAAGCGATAATATAGATTGTGCTTCCAAAATATCCAGATATCCGATCATAATGAGAGGCAACACGCATGCAGGGCAAATAAAATTCTTCTGCGATATCATTTTCTACTTTGTTATACGCAGTTTTGAAATCATATGCATCAAGTGTCATGGGATGCCTCCAAAATGTCTCGGCTCATAATGTCCATTCGCATTTCAATCGCAGATAACAGATATCGTGGCCGTGCACCCAAAACGATTTCATTATTTCCACGAGTGCTGGCGGATACTGGTATGCACAGAGCTTCAATTATCGTTTCAGCTTTAATTTGAAAGTTAGCACTGTACGAAAAGTCTGCATGTTTTGTGGCATCCCACAGAACAAAAACACCGTTCGTAATTTCATCTGACAGGCAAACATATGCTGCCAAAAGAGCCATACGTCCACCGGAATAATCAAAACTCCCGCGTGTTCCACGTTGTTGATCAGGAACAATAACTTGTATCTTATACTCATCAAGAGCGCGGCCGCCGGGAGGATTAGTGCAATTATATAAGTACACACGCAACCTCAATGGATATGGTTTCCGAAGATCAATTATTAGCGGCTTTGCATCAAGATCTTCTGTATTGAGCACGGCATCACCGAGGCTATCCACGAATAAGCGGTTAAGTTGGGTTCTTCCCAATTTTTGAGATTTTGCGCTCATTGTCCTCCGCCTTTTAAATCATTTCTCTAAATCGTTTCTCAGCGTCCGCAACATGTAACTCTACTAGATCAAACCCTACAAACTTTCGTTTAAGAGCGAGCGCTGCTACGCCAGTAGTCCCACTCCCCATCCACGGATCAACAACCAAGTCTCCCGGTCTTGTTGTCGCCTTAATATACTTTTCAGGTAAATAAAGAGGTTGCGCAGCTTGATGACCTAAGATACGCGATGAAACCCCGCCTTGTATAATATTTGTTGGAAGCGCTCCAAGAGGATGGGGCTGAATGCGCTTATTCTTCCGAACATACGAAAGACCGTTAGAACGTGGCTTATACTCGTAGCCTTCGTACGTTTTGACACTATGGGACTCGTAAGGCCGACGTATATCATCAAGGTTAATCGTCCATTTGGGAGATATGGAGAACCATAGATTTTGTTCATAAGCATCTTGGCAGGCTACCCGCAATCCGGTAGGGACAGGGTTTTCCTTCACCCAAATTTCAATGTCTACGCAGTGAAGACCCCAGTGTTCTTCAAGCATAATAGCTAACTTTTCAACCACTAATGATCTTTTAGTTGCCGTTTTTGAAGTTGCTTTTTCACGGTTAGCTTTAATGTTTATCACGAGAAAACCATCATCTCTAAGCTTTTTTATAGCAGCTTCAATAAAAGGCGATATTTTCTCAATGTATTCGCTCGATTTCCAGACACCATAATCGCGTTCTGCATTTGGATATGGAGGCGAACCATATACAAGCTTTATTGATTTATCCGGTAGTTGCAGCAGACCTTTAGCGCCATCGCAGCAAGATACAGCATATTCCGAATGCTCCAGGCGTTCAATCACCTCTGCTCGCTCCTTCAAACTCTATATTCATTCTCGCAGAAGCTAGTTCACAATAATCAGGATTTGCATCAAGCCCGATCCATCGTCTATTATTTCGAGCTGCAGAAATAGCAGTTGTACCTGATCCAGAAAAAGGATCAAGTACAATATCGCCCTCATTTGTACCAGATAGAATGAAAAATTCAGCCAATTTCTCCGGGAATCTGGCCGGATGGGATATTCCCCGTTCTTTACAAAGCTTAGCGAAAACATCGTTACTATTGGTATTTCCTATTTCAATGACCGAACCGGGGTCGGAACCACCGTTATCGTTCCACACTTTTTCGCAATCAAAATTGTGTGTACTTGGGCGTGTATTTTGGTTCCGGTCACCTTTTCCTTTCCCTTGCAAATATTTCAGCATGTCCTTTCCATAAGGTTTGCGGATCGGGTCAAGATTGAATGTCCACTCCGACCCTTTACTGAACCAAAAACAATGTTCATGTGATTTTTTAGTTCTTCCAAACCCCCCCCGAGAAAATACGTTTGGCGGAGTAGCTGGATTGTACCAGATGTAGTCGCGAACAAGATGAAATCCAATTTCTTTGCACAAATATAAAACCAATTCAAAAACAAATAAATGCTGATACCCATTCACTACTTTATCACTAATATTTAATACAAAACTTCCATTATCTTTAAGTACACGATGTATTTCTTGCGCTTTTGGAGCAAACCATTGAACATATTGATCCGGTGATATTAACGAATCGTCAGAACCGTAGTCTCGTTGGTCTGCATACGGCGGTGATGTAAGTACCAAGTCAATACTTCCTTTCGGAAACTCTTTCAAAATATCTTCACAATTGCCACGAATAAAAGAGTTTTCGAGACCTTCTAAACTCCAATGCATTTGCATCTGCTCCACCTTGCACCTCTGTCCTGATCGTTACATCCGGTTGGATGTAACGATCTTCTAATTTTTGTTCTTTAGAATCGCCAAATGTGTTCATTTAGTCACGATTGTTATCTTTGGTTATCTCCATGATATCGGGTATGTCGCAATCTAAAGCTTTGCATACCTTTACAAGAACATCCGTTGTAACGCTCTCATTTTTCCCGAGTTTTGCCAGTGCGTTTGTGCTTATACCAGATGAA
Source organism: Cohnella sp. (assembly GCF_041640265.1). Classification (GTDB taxonomy): domain Bacteria; phylum Bacillota; class Bacilli; order Paenibacillales; family Paenibacillaceae; genus Cohnella. The sequence goes on along the minus strand of NZ_JBEQAP010000038.1, from coordinate 3,383 downwards.
GCTCTGAGATCTTTCTTTTTCATTCCACGATCAATCAATAGTTTCCAGAGCCTCTTATAGCTGACATCCACTCAAATCACCTCACAAAACATTATGTATAATTATACGTTAAATCGATGGATAATCAATAAAAAATTGATATTCTCAATTTTTTGCGAAATGGGAGTTGAGATTGAAGTGTTTAAACACGATCCATCTCGCGTACTTCACTCATTCCATTTGAAATCTTTCCCTTACTGATAGGAAAATTAGCAATCGGGTCCGATTTTGCATGAAAAATGAAATGAATAGTAGAGGGAAAAGTTTCGTTGCCCTCCTTGCACCTTGAAAATTTCATACGTTCTAATCCGGTACATTCCCCGCACACCTATATATAGGTAAGCCAATTTGCAGGTGCGCCATGACCACTTTGCCTGTTCTTTTTCCAGTATACGCTGGTGGAGATGATGGCGGAGAGCGAGCGATTTCTCCATGCAATTGTAAATGGTGGTTCCATTTATGGCGACGATCATGCGGAGGGATAATGATACTTCCGTCCAGCCACAGCTTATCGCAATGGGGGCGGCTTCCAGCGATCCTGGGAGAGGTGAGAATCCTATGAGAGCGGCGACACCACCGTTCATCGGATTGGATATTTAAGCGAGAAACCAAAACAGAGGCGGAGTGCAGGGATGTGCATGATGCTGTAGCACATCTCTGCTTTTCGCTGTTTCTTGAAACGTAGGTGAACCGTATGGGAGGTTAGTTTATGCAGCATAAGGTAATTCGATATAGCATGCAAATCGCGATGCTGAGACAATTGTTAGCTTTGTCGCTGATAAACGAGCATGAGTTTCATGTATTAAAAAACAAAACCATGAGAGACTATGGTATCCAATCTGACCTTACCTCTTGATTCGCACCTTTGTTAATCAAACGAAAATTTATTACGCTGTAAGCGTCATAAATGCGAATCAAAGGAGGAGCTCATCATGTCTATTGCAGTTGAAGTCATTAAGGCAAACCGAAAACTGTCAGATCGCACTGGAGGAAAATCGGAAATTCTTCGTGTTGCTCCGTATGCCAGAGTGAGTACAGACACCGAAGAACAGTTAAGCAGCTATAAATCGCAAGTTTCATATTATACGGAAATGATTAATCAACGCAGCGATTGGATGTTGGTTGACATCTATGCGGATGAAGCCATTACGGGTACACAGGTAAAGAAACGGGATGACTTTCAACGATTAATTACCGATTGCTTGAATGGAAAGATTGATATGGTCATAACCAAATCCATATCGCGGTTCGCAAGAAATACGGTAGATACGTTAAGGTACGTTCGGATGCTTAAAGAAAAAAATGTTGCCGTATTTTTTGAAAAAGAAAATATTAATACCCTTACAATGGACGGCGAATTGCTGCTCACCATTTTGAGTTCTGTCGCTCAGCAAGAAGTTGAGAATATCTCATCGAATGTCAAAAGAGGACTAAAGATGAAGATGAGCCGCGGCGAACTGGTAGGCTTTCAAAGCTGTCTTGGATATGACTACGACCCGGTTACGAAGCGGATAACGATTAATGAAGATGAGGCTGAAATTGTACGTTACATTTTTGATCGTTATATTTCGGGCATTGGCGCGTATATGCTTGCGAAAGAATTGACGGAGCTGGAACATAAAACAAAACGCGGAAATATCGAATGGTGTGATACAAGCGTTTTAGGTATCATTAAGAATGAGAAGTATAAGGGCGACGTTCTTCAAGGAAAGACCTTTACGCTCGACCCTATCACTAAACGAAGACTTGATAACCGTGGAGAAGAAGATCAGTATTATATAAAAAATCATCACGAGCCGATTATCAGCGAGGAAATTTTTGAAAAGGCTCAAGATATACTTCATCGTCGTGGGGAAATTCGTAACAAGCTGGAAGCAGGCGGTAAACGGGAAAAATACAGCAGAAAGTTTGCTTTCAGCAGCATGCTGGAATGTGCTTTCTGTGGCGGTCATTTTTCGCGGCGGAGCTGGAATAGCGGGACAACGCATGAAAAGACCATATGGCAATGTTCTACTAATACGAAGAAGGGAAAGAAATATTGTCCTCATAGCAAGGGGATTGAAGAAAAGATAGTTGAAGGTGCTTTTGTTGAAACGTACAATTTGGTTTGTGACAACCATAAAGATGTGTTGGACGAGCTTTTAGTAAGAGCGGAATCTGTCCTGACCGAGCAGGACAGCCAAAAACAGTTGACTAAAATCATTAACGAAATTCAGGCTCTTGAGAATAAGCGTTGCAATTTGATCGACTTGCATCTGGACGATAAGATAGATCGACCAACATATGAGCGTAAGTATGCAGAACTTGAATCGCTCTTGAACGAACTGCTTGACGAAAGAGCGAAATTAGAGGAATCTGCACAAAATGAAGTCGATGTTGAGAAAAGGATAACCCATTTTCGTCAAGTGCTTCGGTCGAATGCGGTTCTGCCTACGTTTGATCGAAGTGTACTTGAAAGTGTTGTCGATAAAATCGTGGTTGGAGAAAATTGTGATGATAGCAGCACTAATCCGTACAAACTAACTTTTATATACAAAACAGGCTTTAAAAGCAGTGTCCAAGCCCAGATGAAGAGCCAGAATCAAAAAAAGCCTTCATTAAATGAGGGGGGTGATCCATGTTCCTATTCCCAGCACAACACATGTGGAAGTCGTTTGTTCCTTGATTTATAAGGGGGTTGAGTGATAGTTGAAGGTATTTGGGGACGCGGGGGGAAAACGGCCTTGTTCTCGAAGGGTGCCATTTAATGCGTAGCCCCGCATATGTTATCATCAAAGTAAGCTACTGGTTGTGATTAAGTAATGAAGCTGGGAGCGTGAAGAGATGAGCGTATCCAAGGAGACGATATATAAACTGATCGCAGAGATTCCGCCGCAAGATATTGAGGAAGTGGCGGACTTTATCGGGTACTTGAAAATGAAGCGTGAAAACAGCATGTTGAAAGAGCTTAGTCAATCAGCTGAAAGCAGTTTGGATTTTTGGCATAACGATATTGACGATGAGGTATGGAATGATGCTTAGCTAAGGCGACATCGTGCTCATTCCTATTCCATTTAGACCCGTTCTTGTAATGTCAAACAATGATTATAATCGGCGATACCAAGATGTGATCGTTGCGGCGATTACGTCTAATGTTACAGATCGGGAGTATCAGATCATCATTACAAATGATGTGATGGCTGAAGGTGAGCCTAAAGTGGATTCTGCAATCCGTACCGTTGAACACTCCCCCACTTACGCATTTGCGTTGAAGTGGGGGATTCTTGCGTAATCACCTCATCCGAAGTGAAGTTGAGCAAGCGATCCCTGCGGTTCCCGCAGTTCTTGTTGACCTGGAAGTTTCT
>NZ_JBEQAP010000037.1:0-60779 GCF_041640265.1 Cohnella sp. | reverse complement strand
CTGAGACTGCCGCGCAGTTTCGCTTCTGCAAACTACAGCCCTCGACAGTCGCTGAGACTGCCGCGCAGTTTCGCTTCTGCAAACTACAGCCCTCGACAGTCGCTGTGACTGCCGCACAGTTTCGCTTCTGCAAACTACAGCCCGCGAAAGCCACTGAGACTGCCGTGCAGTTTCACTTTTGCAAACTACAACCCCCGACAGTCGCTGAGACTGCCGCGCAGTTTCACTTCTGCAAACTACAGCCCGCGAAAGCCACTGAGACTGCCGTGCAGTTTCACTTTTGCAAACTACAGCCCTCGAAAGCCACCGAGACTGTCGTGCAGTTTCACTTTTGGAAACTACAGCTATCGAAAGTGGCAGAACATCAGAGCATGTACTCGCTTGCAAGAGGCAAAAGTTCATATTCATGAAAACGTTGATTACCACTGCCTATCGGTTTAATCAGATTCTTTTTTATCAGCTCATTAATTACATTACTCGATCTTCTATATCCAGATTTCAATACATACTTCACATCCTCCAAACGTAAATTCCGATTCAACCTCAATCCATATCGAATGACTTCCCGTTCAAAGACAGAGAGCTCTTCAACTGCTTTGCTGCCTGCTCTGCTGGAATATCTGCCTAGCAGCTCGTAGAAAGAACGTCGGCAAGCGTCTGGTTGTTTGTCTAATTCATCTCTACTGAAAGGGATATAGCGATACCCATATATGGCCATTGTTCTTACACGCATTTTCTCGAATGAAAAGCGGTCTCTGGTTATACTCTCGGCATGGACAACAAACCCCTCGCTTTCTAATCCGAAGCCTAGCGGATCGAAAAAAGTGTCGATATAAATCTTTACTCCTGATGAGCTCATAACCTCATGCTCCATTGTCCACCCATCGAATGACTTCATAATAGGCCACACAACTACCTCTAGCAGCTTCTTCTCCCCTACTAAGTCCTTGTTAAGACGCTCTAGCCTTTGACCGCTCGCACCAGCTCGTTGACGCATAAGAAACTTCACATACTCTTGCTCAAACATAGAAAAACCTCCTCGAAATTTGTACATTCTGCAGAACCATACTCCTATCAGAAAACAAAAACGCCGCGTGCCTCCACAAAGGAGACAAACGGCGTGTGCTTCACGCAGTGTTAAAAAAGTGAGCCGCTAGACAATTGGGCTCAGTTAGTTGGGCTCAGTTAGTTGGGCTCAGTTAGTTCGGCTCAGTTAGTTGGGCTCAGTTAGTTGGGCTCAGTTAGTTGGGCTCAGTTAGTTGGGCTCAGTTAGTTCGGCTCAGTTAGTTGGGCTCAGTTAGTTGGGCTCAGTTAGTTGGGCTCAGTTAGTTCGCGACAATATTGACTAGCTTGCCTTTGACCACGACGATTTTGCGAATAGTTTTGCCTTCGATCAGAGCTTTTACTTTCTCAGACTCAAGCGCGAGAGTTTGCATACCCGCTTCGTCTAGATTAGCGGCAATACTAATTCGGTCGGCGATTTTGCCGCTCACTTGGACAACGATTTCGACTTCGGCATCAACCGTAAACGAAACATCGTACTCCGGCCAGGCAACGTAAGACACCGATCCCTCGTAGCCCAGCTTCTCCCAAAGCTCCTCCGCGATGTGCGGAGCTATTGGAGACAGCATTTGTACGAAGTTTACCATCGCTTGCTTTGGCAAAGTCTCTGTTTTATAGGCTTCATTCACGAAAATCATCATTTGGCTTATTGCCGTATTAAACCGTAAAGCTTCATAATCCTCCGACACCTTCTTCAAGCTTCTATGCCAAGTACGGCGGAAAGCGTCTTCGCCAGGTACGTCTTGGATTTTGCCGTTCAGCTTACCGCTGTCGTCAACGAACAGACGCCATACTCGGGAAAGGAAGCGATAAACGCCCTCTACTCCGTTTGTATTCCAAGGCTTCGTCGCCTCCAGCGGGCCCATGAACATTTCGTATACACGCAAAGTATCTGCGCCATGCTCGTTAACGATGTCATCCGGGTTAATAACGTTGCCGCGGGATTTGGACATTTTCTCCCCGTTCATTCCGAGAATCATACCTTGATTAACCAGCTTATAGAAAGGTTCTTTCGTATTGACAACTCCGATATCATATAACACCTTGTGCCAAAAACGAGCATACAGCAAATGCAATACCGCGTGCTCCGCGCCTCCAATGTACAAATCAACAGGCAACCACTCGCGCTGCTTATCCGGCGAGCATATTTCCTTCTCGTTGTGCGGATCGATAAAACGCAGGTAATACCAGCAGCTTCCAGCCCATTGCGGCATCGTATTCGTCTCACGACGTGCTTTGCGCCCGTTGCGAGGATCAATGACATTGACCCAATCCGTTACGTTTGCGAGTGGAGATTCGCCTGTTCCTGAAGGCTGAATGGCTTCAACGTCAGGAAGCAATAGCGGAAGATCTTCCTCAGGCACGGTGTCCATCGTTCCGTCCTCATAGTGCAGCACCGGAATCGGCTCGCCCCAATAACGCTGACGGCTAAACAACCAGTCGCGCAAACGGTAAGTGACTTTACCCTTTCCTTTCCCTGAAGACTCTAAGTGCGAAATCATCGCAGCTATAGCATCAACCGTCGACAAGCCGTTCAGGAAATCAGAATTTACGAGTTTTCCGTCTCCCGTATATGCCGCTTCGACTACATTTCCGCCTTCCACCACTTCAACGATCGGCAGCCCGAACTTCTGGGCAAACTCCCAATCTCGCTCGTCATGTCCGGGTACGGCCATAATTGCACCCGTACCGTAACCGCCGAGTACATAATCCGCAATCCAAATCGGCACTTGAGCGCCATTCACAGGATTAATCGCATATGCTCCCGTGAACACGCCGCTCTTATCCTTTGCTAGATCGGTACGCTCAAGATCACTCTTACGCGCTGCTTGATCCACATAAGCTTCCACAGTCGTTTTCTGATCCGCCGAAGAGATAACACTTACCAGCTCATGTTCAGGCGCCAACACACAGTAAGTTGCGCCGAACAATGTATCAGGCCGCGTCGTAAACACCGTTAAAGCAGCCTCATGTCCATCGATAGCGAAGGTGACTTCAGCACCTGTCGATTTGCCGATCCAGTTCCGCTGCATATCCTTGATGCTCTCGGACCAATCCAGCTCCTCCAAGTCCTCCAGAAGCCGTTCAGCATACTCCGTAATCTTAAGCATCCATTGACGCATCGGCTTGCGCACGACGGGATGTCCGCCGCGCTCACTTAGGCCGTCGATGACTTCCTCATTCGCAAGCACTGTGCCCAGCGCGGGACACCAGTTGACCGGCACTTCAGCCACATACGCAAGGCCTTTCTTATACAGCTGGATGAATATCCACTGAGTCCATTTGTAATAATCCGGATCCGTCGTACTAAATTCGCGATCCCAGTCGTAGGAGAATCCCAGTGCTTTAATCTGACGACGGAAGTTGTTAATGTTCTCCACCGTGATATCGCGCGGATGCCGTCCTGTCTGAAGCGCATATTGCTCCGCAGGCAGCCCGAACGCATCCCAGCCCATCGGGTGCAGAACGTTAAAGCCTTTCATCCGTTTATAGCGACTAACAATATCGGTAGCCGTGTAGCCTTCCGGATGGCCGACGTGAAGACCTGCTCCGGATGGGTAGGGGAACATATCCAGCGCGTAAAATTTAGGTTTGCCAGCGTCTTCCGTTGTGCGAAACGTCTGGTTCTCATCCCAATACTTTTGCCATTTCGGTTCGATATTCAGCGGTTTATAGCCTTGTTCGTTTTCTTGTGACATGTCGTTAAGCTCTCCTTTAGTCAGTTCGTAAACAAAAAACTCCCGTCTCTAGCGTTGTCGCTAGGGACGAGAGAGTTATTTCCCGTGGTACCACCCTAGTTGACGGACTTCCTGCTTGGAATACCGCCCACTTATGCCTCGTAACGAGAGGAAACGCCTTGCTTGTCGAATCACCCGATATCATCGGATCCGCTCAGCTCGGAGGCTCCAAGGCGAGTTCGTCGTCTACGTTAATCGGCTTGCACCATCCGCCGACTCTCTGCGTAACGTCTAACGATTACTGCTCCTTATCACAGCCAAAGTATGCCATGATTATAGCCAAAAGACGCAAATGCTGTCAAGCGAGATCCTAATACGTGAAAAAGCTGCCCCCTCAAGCAATCGAACCATTTGCTTGAAAGCCCAGCCCTATCTCCATACCTTTACGGCTTACGCGCCACGAAGAACAAGCGTTCCGAATCTTCATTCGGCTTGTCCCACTTGAAATCCGCACAGCGGTGAAGCAGCTCGAAGCCGGCGCTAACCAATTGATCAGCTATCCATTGCGGGTCGTAGGCTCTTTGAACATGGTTTTCCTCGAAACGGCTGTAAAGCGCACCGCCGCTCCCACTCTTCGGAGCTGTCTCCTCCTGGATAAAAAAGGTGAGCGAATGCTCGATTTCCATCCGATTAGAGTCATACTCACATGTCCACAAGTAAGCAACATCCTTATCATCGTTGACGAAGGGTTGTTCTTCCGCATAACGCTCAAGCTGTCTAGGGGCATGAACATCAAACAAAAATAGTCCGCCCTCCACAAGCCCCGCAAAGGTTTGCCGAAAGGTAGATAGGATGTCCTGCTGTTCTGTCAAGTAGTTCAGGCTGTCACAGAAGCTTATGACAGCATCCACAGGCATAGGAAGATCCCAATCCCTCATATCCTGCTGCAGCCAGCGAACGGTGCCTACATTCTCCCTTAAGCCGTGAGTATACGGCTCATCCCATTTACTAAGGGCAACCGACAGCATCTCTGAGGATAAGTCTATCCCGAACACGCTGAACCCTGATCGAGCTAGCGGAATAGATAAATTTCCCGTTCCACAGCCAAGATCAACGACAGTCTTCGGTACTCCATACTTGTCCCAGCATCGGCGGGCAAAGCTCATCCATTCGGAATAAGGCATATCTTCCATCAAACGATCGTATACGGCAGCGAATTGCCGGTAAGAACGCATAGCTGTCACCCCAATCGGTGTTAGTCGCCTTGCTGATCGTTGGGTTGATTATCGGATTGCTCTTTAACCAGGTGCGTCCAGCTGCCCTTCTGTATAACAAGACCTTCCTTCATCAGCTTGCCAAGCGCTCTCTTAAACGCAGATTTGCTAAGACCGAATCGGCGTTGGATATCTTCCGCGCTTGTCTGATCTGAATAAGGCATCGCCTCACCTGGGCGCTCTTTAATAAAAGCAAGAATACGATCGGCATCCTCTAATCGACCGACTTCCTTAACGGCTCGAACGCTTAAAGTTACTCGGCCATCTTCCCTCACCTGCGTGACACGAGCACTGAACTTTTGTCCTATCCGCAGAGGGTGAATCATGGAACCCTCATGGATATAACCGAGAACACCGAACCCAAGAACTCCGCCATCAACCAACGTAAATACGCCATCGCGGTAAACGTCAGTTACCCAACCATCTTTCCATTCGTTAAGCCAGGAGGTAGGCGCGCGGAAAATATGCGGAGCGTAATCATCGATTTTGGCAAGTCGGGCAAGCATTCGCCCCTCTTTGTCGTGTTTCATCACAACAAATAGCTCATCCCCTTTTTGGGGCCATACCTCTCTGCGTTCGATAGGAAAACTCTTCAGAGGGAGCAGCAGCTGTCGGCCAATGCCCATCTCTAGAAAAAAACCAAAATGAGGATGGAAATCCGCGACAGTAAGCTTAGCCATCTCACCTAAAACGATCAGCGGCTTGCGCAATGTGGCGGAGATCCGTCCTTTATCGTCATGGAACAGGAATACCTCGATTTCTGTATCCACTTTAGGTCTATCCGCTGATACTTCGCCGTATGGAAGCAACACCTCTGGTCCTTCCTCTGCCCCAAAGCCCAGGAACCAGCCATGAGGAGAAACCTCCCTGCGAACCCATAATTCCGCTAAGGTTCCTGCTGTCAGGTTCATACGATTTCAACTGCCTTCGCATCAGACCAAAGGCGCTCCAAGTGATAATACTCCCGCTCATCGCGATGGAATACGTGCGCAACGACATCTCCCATATCCACGAGTACCCAGCGCGCTGTATCCATTCCTTCCAAACGAACTCTTTTGCCGATTAACTCGGCATTCTTTTTAATTTCGTTGGCAATAGACATCACTTGTGTATCTGAATTACCGTGACAAATGACGAAGTAATCCGCGATTAGTGATATTCCTTGCAGGTTAAGAGCTACGACATCATTTGCTTTTTTCTCTTCAGCTGCATTTAATACGGACTTCAATAATTGTTCAGAGATTTCTGTCATGTCTCAGCCTCCACTTTCCATCTTGCTTTTATTTTCGTTCAGTTGTCCTATTAAATCGTTACGCGCAAGCATCGTTAATGGAAAAATTCTTTTTCCACGTTCGATCAGCAACTGCATAGTTGAATCAAATCCAGCAACAAGTGCTTCTTCCATACTATGTTTAGCGAGTTTGCGAATCTTACTCACCCCTGGGAAATCTCTGCCGGGCTCCATATAGTCCGCCAAACAAACAATTTTGTCCAGTTGTGTCATCTTTTCACGCCCAGAGGTATGATAACGGATCGCATCGAGAACTTCTTCATCCGTAATTTGATGCTCATCCTGTACCGCCCAAGCACCGACATGCGCGTGCCATAGCTCCTTATCAAAGTGCAGGAGGTCACTCGGCAATTGCTGCTCACGAATGATGGCTTCCATCCGGTCAATCGGCCATGCTTTAGAGTAATCGTGCAATAAAGCCGCGATCTCTGACTTAACAGGGTCCCCGCCGAATCGTTCGGCCAGCTCTATTGCTGTCGACATAACCCCAAGTGTATGCTTCCAGCGTTTCTCTGGCATTTGCATGCGGGTCGCTTCCCGGAGCTTCTCAAGATTCATATAAGCCATCCCTTTGAATGATTTCGAGAACGGAGTCCGGCAGCATATAGCGAACCGAAAGTCCTTCCTTACACCTTCGCCGTATATCGGAAGAAGAGATGCCAATGAGAGGCATATTCGCTCTTAGCAGCCGACGACGAATAAAAGAAGGCAATGTGGAATCATCGCTGAGCTGATCTGGACGTTCAAGCCCAATGAACGAAATCCGCTCCGCAAGCTCATCAATCATACGCCAATTCGGCAGGTCCTTCACCATGTCGGAACCGACGATCCAGAAGAACGTCACTTTGGGGTGCTGTTGTTGGATGGCACTAACGGTATCAATTGTATACGAAGTTCCATCCCGATTCAGTTCAATCTCTTCCAGATGAAAATGCGGGTTGTCGTTAATCGCTGCTTCGACCATCTGGCGTCTCTTGCCGGCTAGTGCTTCAGGCTGCGGTTTATGCGGAGGTGAAGAAGTCGGGATGAACCAAACCTCGTCGAGCTTTGCGGCTTCTTTGGCTGCTTGCGCAGCGATCATGTGACCGTTATGAATCGGGTCGAAAGTCCCTCCAAGCAAACCTACTCTACGCATAGGCTCACGCCCTTCCGTCAATCATTTGCCACGAGGAAGCACGATCTGTTTGTGATCTTTGGATTCCTTGTATAGAACGATGGTTTTACCGATGACTTGCGCCAGCTCGGCTCCGGACTTTTCTGAGAGCTCAGCGCCGATTTCACGCGGGTCGTCGGAGTTGTTGGTCAGCACGGAGATTTTGATCAGCTCGCGCACCTCGATGGCTTCTTCGATATGGCGAATAAGGTTGTCGTTGATGCCACCCTTGCCGACTTGGAAGATCGGGGTGAGGTGGTGGGCAAGCGATCTTAGGTGACGCTTTTGTTTTCCTGTTAACATTTGTTTTTCCTGCTCTCTTTGTGAAAATCCAGATAATCGTTCAAAAAGGTAAACCCTTGTTTTTTATTTTCCAAAGGACTCCAATACGGTTGCCCGCATAACCTCGACTGGGGCGGGTTCGCCGGTCCAGTATTCGAAAGCGTATGCGCCTTGGTAGATGAACATACCCAAGCCGCCGTGTATGCGGCAACCATTACGCTCCGCCTGCTGAAGGAAAGCAGTTTTGAGCGGGTTATAGATCAAGTCGCTGGCTACCGAGCCGGGTTTAAGCCAAGAAGGGTCGAGTGGTACTGCGTCTATGTTGGGAGACATGCCGACGGATGTAGTGTTTATAACTACATCCGCATATGAGCATACGTCCTGAAGCGAGCTCCAAGGGATGGCCGAAATTCCAGATTCCTGCGAGAAAAAGGCAGCAAGCTCGTTGGCTTTCTCCTCGGTACGGTTTGCTAGCAGAATTGCCTTCGGTTTCTCTTGAGCTAACGCCCATAGTATACCTCTAGATGCGCCGCCCGCACCGAGCACAACAATCGTTTTATCCTTTAAGTCTGGCTCGGCTTCTTCCTTCAAGGATCGAACATAACCGATACCATCTGTATTGTAGCCAATTAACCGACCATCATTGTTAACGATCGTATTAACCGCACCTGCCGCCCTTGCGCCTTCGTGTACTTCATCAAGGAACGCCATTACCTCAATCTTGTGCGGTATGGTAACGTTTAGCCCTCGAAAGCCTAAGCCGCGAACACCAGCAATTGCTTGCTTCAATTCGTCGGGGCTTACATGAAAAGCGGCATATGCACCGTTGATACCCTTCTCACGAAACGCCCGGTTTAACATAATCGGTGATTTCGAATGACGTATGGGGTCACCAATGACCCCATATAACACGGTATGGCTATCCATTAAATGTCTTACTCCTCTCCCGCAGAGGGTGCTCCTTAGAGGATGCTTTCCCGCAGCATCACTTTAACCCCTCGCGGTACGTGCACATCCAAGGTCGAGCCTGTGGTTCCATTGGTCTGAATCCAACCAATCCCCGAAATAAACACATCCTGCTTCGAATTCGGCGGAACCCGCAGTCGATGCCTTGTCCAAGGCGGCATGCTTTCCAGATCCTCTAAGCTCGGCGGACTAAGCATAACCCCTCGATGCTCGGCATACAACTCATCCGCTCGCTCCAGCTTTGTTCGATGAACAGGTAAACCGCTGGATAGATATGCAGTGAAAGACTGTCGCTGTCCTTCTACGAAATCAAATCGCGCAAGCCCTCCGAAAAACAAAGTTTGTTTCTCGTTCAGCTGATAAGTCAGCGGCTTAAGCGGCTTGTCCGGAAGCAATGCAGCCAAATCCTTGCGAGGAACGATCTCCGACATCCGCCAGGAATACACGATTCCAGGCGTATCTATGATGCTCTTCCCATCGTCCAACGGGATATGTACCGCATCAAGCGTTGTTCCAGGATAACGGGATACGGTGAGCTCGCGTTTCAAATCGCTATAATCCGATATTAAACGATTGATTAACGTGCTCTTGCCTACATTGGTCGCACCCACAACATAAACATCTTTGTTCTGCCTGTAAGTATTCACGGCTTCTATAACACGATCAAAGCCGATATTACGGCGCGCGCTGCATAGGACGACATCAACGGTCTTGAGACCTTCCTCGCGTGCTTGCTTCTGAACCCAGTTGCGCAGCCGATTCCAATTCGTTATCCGTGGAAGCAGATCTATCTTATTAACGACTAACAGAATCGGATTGTTCCCTACAAAACGCTGCAAGCCTGAAATTAAGCTTCCTTGGAAGTCGAACAAATCCACGATATGGACAACTAGACTATTCGTGGAGGCGATACCTCCAAGCAGACGCAAAAACTCATCCTGATCCACAGTTACGGAAGAAGCCTCATTATAATGCTTAATCCGGAAGCAGCGTTGACAGATGGTCTCTTCCTTCTCTAATGAAGCTTCGGGTACGAAGCCCGGTTGATTTTGATCTACGCTATGCAGTGGAATTCCGCAGCCTGCGCAACGAGGAGGTACAATCTGTTGCTCTGACAAGTTAGTTACCTCCTTTTTCCGGCCATAGGCCTTTCTTGCGCAGACGAGCTAACGCGATTTTCTCGATGCGGCGATTAATTTGCGTCGCCCAGCCTTCCTCGCGTGGGGCAATAGGGGTGACGAGTAACGTATGAAGACCGGCTCTCCGTCCTCCTAATACATCAGTCAGCATCTGATCCCCTACAACAACGGCATGCTCCGGAGCGAGATTCATCAGTCTGAGCGCACGGCGAAACGAAGCGCCTGCAGGCTTGCGAGCTGCAGGAATGAATGGAATTCCGAGCGGCTCGGCGAACTTGGACACTCGGGAATTATTGTTATTCGAAAGAATGACCACCTTAAACCCCAAATCCTTTACAATATCGAGCCAGCCCACCAGTTCAGGCGTCGCAAGCGGAGTTCGGGCGCTAACCAGCGTATTGTCTAAATCCGTAATGATCCCTTTAACGCCTCGGGCTTTGAGCTCATCCAAATCAATATCAAAAACGGTATTCACGATTTGATCAGGAAGCAAACGCTTAAACATCTTCAATAATAACCCCTGTCTGTAACCAGCTATACTTCCTCAAAATATACCATACCCCACCCTGCCTTGCAAAAAAACAGGAAAGCACGGCACACCCGAGCTTTCCCGTTTTTCCTTTTATAGTGCTTTACGGATTCGATCTGCTGCATCGGTAAATTCATTCAAAACCTGATCATTCCCATTGTCTAATCCATATCGAGCTTGCTCGAAATTCGCCAAAACTCCGTCAAACTCCGTTCTCAGGGAAGAGAACTTACCGCTCCATTTCGCAAAGGTTTCTCGAAGGGTTTCGTGTGATTCCCTTCGGAATCCTTTACGTTGAAGGAAGGATAGCAGCTTCTCCATCTCACGCACGACACGTTGATTAGGTGTGTTGCCGCGATATTTGATTCGGCTCCATAAATGACCTAAACGTCTGTTCCGATAAGCAATAAGGATTAAGGCCCCAATAATCACAACTACGCCCAGGGCGCCAGCAGGGACAAGCCAGTTTTTCTCCGTTTCAGTTAGGCCCGTGTCTGTCGGATTGGCATCAACGACAGCATTCATTTCAGGGATGAATTCTTCTCCCTCCGGTAATGGCTGCGGAACGGAGAAGCCTGATGTCGGTTCGAATGGAATCCAGCCTACTCCTTCAAAATATACCTCAGCCCATGAATGCGCATCGGCATTACGAACCGTATAGGTCCCGGCACCCGTAGGATCCGGAATTTCGGAAGGACCTCCAAATCTCTCGCGCTCCAGCACAGCAGGATCGAAGCCTGTAGAATACCCTTTGACCCATCTGGTTGGCAGACCAATCGATCGTGCCATTACGACGAATGAAGTCGAGAAATAATCACAGTAGCCTTCCATAATTTCAAATAGAAACGCATCAACGATGTCGCCATTTGCTCGGTCACTTTGTTTAGTAAGATCCGGTGTATTCGTATAGGGAAATGTCTTTTTCAAGTATTGCTCCAGCTTTTTTGCCCTATCATAGTCGTTAGTTAATCCGCTCGTTTGCTCCTCAGCCAATTGTCTGACCCGTGCCGGCAGACCTTCTGGAAGCTGCAAATAGGGAGAAAGCTCCAGAGAGGCTTCTGCAGCTGGAGGAGATCTCCTTAGCAATTCTTCATCCAGAACGGCTACTTGAGATACCACCGAATAAGATTCAACGCGGGCTGGCTTACTCCAGCGCAGTTCCCATTCCTCCGGATTCCATCTGAGTCCGACGTTATTGTCGCTCTTCAGCTCCGACACATTGGAGACTGGGCTTGCTGCGAATAACACAGGAATCTTATCCTTGCGCAGAACGGTTACCGTTTGAACAACCTCTATGGTTTTGACCTCTTCATTGCGAGGGGGCGATAACACCAAATTCGCTTCATTCCCGATTTCTGAAGGGATTAACTCCGGATTTCTGCGGTCTCCCCAACCTTTGCCTGTGTAAAGAGCTTTTGTCTCCCCCCGCCAATAGCTGCGCTGAGAGGTCGTAATCGTCATCACGGGAGAATAGTCAAACTCGAAGCCCCCGCCGATTGTCCGATCATCTCTGCTATAACCGGACAGCGAGGAGCCAGAGCTCCCAACGCTTGCATTCTGAACGCCGCCTTCGCCTGCGAAGCTGGGAACCTCGCGTCCTTGCGCTTCGGTCCAAATCGTGTAGGGATCCTCTAATAGAACCGGTGCGCGCGGCATGAATATACCGGTAAGAAGTACAACCGTAATAATAATGACAGCTGGAAAAGCGATATCCAGCGGTCTCTCGGCCAATGCCTCCCAGCTGTCGGGATGCCGGGCTTGAAGCTGTCGCAGATGTAGAATAACGAGCCAGGCCAAACCTGCCGTTACAGTCCATGCGATGTTATGCCAAAGCTCTAACGGAAAAAAAGAGTCTATCGTTGCCATCACGAGAATGGACATTATGACGATAACAATAGCTCCCGCACGTCTCCCGCCCATCCAAGCGAGCACATGCCCGGCTAATACCACTCCGACTGCCAGCTCAAAGAACGGATGCAGCTGCTCTATATGAAATATGAAAAACGAACGAATGTTGTCCCAGACCCGCCAGCTTTCCGGCCATCCTCCCCAGGTGTATGGAGTCTTCCAGATAATGAAACCAACGATCGTCAAGCATTGAAAAGCAAAACGAGCAAGGAAGCCTCGAGTAAACAACAGCTCCGTTACTGCGGTTACAGTTAATGCAGCATAAACGATATCATACGTTTCTTCCCACCAGTAATTCGAGAAGCATTGTATAAGCTGCAGTATGATAACTATCGCCAGAAGTCTATGCAGGCGCTCTAATACAAGCTGTCTCCAGAAATCGCGGGGGAACCGGATTTTCATGCCGATACGACCCCCAATACCTGAGGCAAATGATCCAGCTGCGATAAGGAGCAGAACTCCCATTGCTTGGATTGGCATAATCTTTGCCATTGATGAAGCTTAGCTTCCTCGTCCGCCACGACATGCTTGTTAGATATATGAATAACGCTTGGAACCATTCTTTTACCTTCAAGTGCACTCATCGCTTTTATTGACTGTCCATCCGTAGATGAGCTAATAACGACGATATGAATACCGGGTTCATAACGCTCCGCCACTTGACCGAGAACCTCGCTTAAAATGAGCTTGCCGTCGGATTCTACATCCACCAAGTGCTGCAGAACCTCATCTCGCGATACGGGAGTCCGCCCTTCACCAAACCAGTAGGCGCTTTCCCCCGAAGAAACAAATCCAATTGGCATTCCTCTAGAGATTGTCAATTCCAAAAGGGATGCGGCAACAGAAACTGCCAGCTCGAATTGATCCATGACAAGGTACGAGCTCTCGTTTCGGTCTAATACGAACACAACCCGAGGAAGTGCTTCCCTCTCGAACTCTTTGGATTTCCATTGTCCGGTTTTGGCGGTTGCATTCCAGTGGATGCGCGATAAGCGATCCCCATGAATGTATTCCCTTACTCCATCGATCTGAGTGGTTTCCCTTGCCCATAGAGAGGTTAAGGTATGCTGGAACACACCCCTCTGCGAACGCCGGAACAACCGCCAATCCCTCAGCTCGATAATACGAGGAAGCACTTGAATATGAAGCGGCTGGAAGAAAGAGCCCCGATGCTCGAACAACCCGAATATATCTCTAGTAGAGCAATCCGTCGTTTGGAATTGATATCTCCCTCTCCTAAGAGGGGCCGTCTCGAAATGCACTTCGCCTCTGCGACGGTAATCCGGAACAAAGGACATTTCGTAAAGCTGAGATTCTCCGCCCGTTGATCGAACGAGCTTCTCTCTAACGATAATATAAGGAAGAGGCCACAAACCGGGGATCTGCATCCTAAGCTTAACATGAAGACGCATACCCGCCGTCAGAACCGCTGAGCTCCCTGTGCCTGTATCCAGTAAACGAGAGCCTTGAACACCGCCGATTCCACTCCATCTTCCTAACATAAGATAGACTGCCAGGGCATTGATAATCATGAAGAGCATTAACGAGGTTTTACCGCCTTGGAATAACAAATAACAGGTGACGGTGACATACAATACAACGCTTAACCACCAAGCGCGCGGAAATAGCAGCCGCGTCATGATTAACGTTCCATCCCAACGGGTACTGGCAATTGATGCAGAACATCCTGCAGCACCTGAGGGGTTGTTATCCCTTGCATGCGTGCTTCCGAACGAAGATGCAGTCTGTGGCTAAGCACGAGAGGAGCCATGGCTTTAACGTCATCTGGCAATACAAACGATCTGTGGTGGAGAAAAGCATAAGATTTGGCTGCAGAAGAAAGTGCTACGGCTGCCCTTGGGCTTGCTCCCAACAAGACGCCAGAATGCTGACGGGTACCTCGGATAAGGGCAATCAAATAATCGGCTACACTCCCGTCAAGATGAATCCCTTCGGATAAACGCTGCATTTGAGCGACATCCTCTACGGTTGCGACCGCTTTCAAAGATTCAGCAGCCCTGCTGGCCCCTGGCTCTAATATGAGTCGTCTCTCAGATGCTTCGTCCGGGTATCCTAGCTTGATTTTCATGAGAAAACGATCTAGCTGCGCTTCCGGCAAATTATAGGTTCCCTCGAATTCAATCGGATTTTGCGTAGCGAACAGCATAAAAGGTTGTGGGAGCAAGTGCGTCTCTCCGTCTACGGAAACTCTTCTTTCCTCCATTGCTTCTAATAAAGCAGATTGCGTCTTTGTTGTAGCACGATTAATTTCGTCTGCTAACAGTAAATTAGCCATTACCGGTCCTGGCCGGAACACAAACTGCTCCAATTTAGGATGATAAATGGAAACCCCTGTTATATCTGTAGGCAATAAGTCAGGATTACATTGAATACGATGGAACACTCCGCCGACAGATAAGGCTAGTGCTTTTACCATTTGAGTTTTACCCGTTCCAGGTACATCTTCGATGAGAACATGCCCTCCCGCCAGCATCGCGGTAAGCATTGAGGCTATTTCCTCTTTTTTTCCATAAATACAAGATTCCATATTACGCCGAATTTGATCCAGTAACAGCATGGCAGCTTGATGATCCATTCCCGTTCCTCCTATGGAATCTACTTTGTTTTTTTTATATATACACTTCCTTATTATACAAGAATTTGGATGCAGCCGTAAATTTTAGTTTCTTACAAAAAACAATAGAGAAACAGCCAAACCAAACATCAGGATGGCCGTTTCTCTATATTCTCATCTGAACAGCATAGGTTTAGCCTTTCGGACGCACCACCAGTGCAGCAAAAAAGGAGAAAACAATCGCCGCGGATACCCCTGCGCTAGTCACCTGGAATATGCCCGTAATGACTCCAATCCAGCCTTTCTCCTGCAACGCGGTTAGTGAGCCATGAACCAATGCATTACCGAAGCTCGTAATCGGAACGGTTGCCCCGGCTCCTGCAAAATCGACCAGCGGATCATACAAGCCCACCGCGTCCATTGCAGCTCCTATAACGACGAGCAGAGCCATCGTATGCGCAGGGGTGAGCTTAACGACGTCGAACAACAGCTGACCAAAGACACATATGGTGCCGCCAACCAGAAACGCCCATAAGTAAGTCATCATAAACCCGCACCTCCTTGCCCGTTCAAGTTCTGTGCTTCTATAGCTATGGCATGCGCTACACAAGGAATGCTCTCCCCTTGCTGATAAGAGATCGGACTGAGTAACGCTCCCGTAGCGACTACAAGAATCCTCCGAAGTTCATCATTGCGGATCCGTTTCAACAGATGGCCGTAGGTCACTACAGCCGAACACGCGCATCCGCTGCCTCCCGCTTGTACCTTCTGCTTCTCCATATCGTATATCATCAATCCGCAATCAAGAAATTGCGTCTGATCCATCGGCACACCATTTCTTCGCAGCAGCTCATTGGCTATAGGATGCCCAACGCTTGCCAAATCACCGGTTACGATTATGTCATAATACCCAGGATCTCTTCCTGTATCCTGTAGATGTCCTTGAATGGTATCAACGGCCGCAGGAGCCATAGCCGCACCCATATTAAAGGGGTCTTTAATTCCTAAATCCATGATTTTGCCGATTGTAGCCGCTGTGATGACAGGTCCATTTCCTTCGAGGCAAACAATGGCGGCGCCAGCACCCGTGACGGTATATTGGGCTGTAGGGGGCTTCTGAGAGCCATACTCAGTCGGATACCGAAATTGCTTCTCAACCGTACAGTTGTGGCTGCAAGTACCCGCCATAACGTATTCTCCCGCCCCTGAGGATACAATTAGAGAGGCTATTGCCAAGGATTCCATGGAGGTAGAGCAAGCACCAAACACTCCAAGATACGGAGCTCCCAGTGTGCGAGCGGCAAAGGAATTGCTAATAATCTGATTCAATAAATCTCCGCCAACAAAAAAGCTTAGCTTATCCTTCGTTAGCTTCGCATGCTGCAAGGCAATATCCGACGCATGCTCCAGCAGTGCTCTCTCTGACTTTTCCCAGCTAGGCTGCCCGATTTCCAAATCAGGATGAACCAAATCAAATTCGGATGCAAGCGGCCCTTCGCCTTCATCCGGACCAACTACCGTTCCTGTTGCAATAATGACTGGCGGCTTGGGAAATACCCACGTACGCTTACCCTGTAATATCATGCCATGCTCCAATTCCGAACACCCAGTAGATAATGCCGACAACAAATGCGGCAACAACACCGAACACAATGACGGATCCAGCAAGCTTAAACATATTTGCGCCAACACCGAGTACTAAACCTTCGCTCCGATGCTCAATCGCGGCGGAGCACATGGAGTTAGCGAATCCAGTAACCGGTACGGCGCTTCCCGCACCCGCCCATTGAGAAATTTTGTCATATACCCCCATGCTTGTCAGAATGACCGACAACAAAATCATAATCGCAACCGTTGGATTCCCCGCATCCTTCGCCGACATATCGAAAGCCGTCATAAAAAACTGCTGAACGCCTTGGCCAATGAAACAAATAAAGCCCCCTACCAAGAATGCCTTTAGACAATTGGTCCAAATAGAACGGGAAGGTTCTCGGTTCTTGGCAAACGCTTGGTACTCTTTGGAAGACATCGAAACCGGCTTGTAAGCTGGTTTTCCATGTCCGGAACCTTTCATTGACATACATTCACCTCCAAGAGAAATAACAACTAACTTATTGCGTTCATTATTTCCCAAAGGTCATCATTACCATTCGTGAAAATGCTTCAAAACAGGCACGGTTGGGCGAATACCTACATAGAATGGTAATGCTTCTTTCTTCAAACGAACCTACTGACGGAGGTGGCCTTCTCGTGCCTGGTTTGATCACATCGATTGCCCTGTTCCTGAAGCAATTATCTTTACTCGTCTCCTATGTGAAAAACAACGCGTTCCCCCAACCGCTTACTGACGATGAAGAGGCGCTGCATTTACGTCGTCTTGCGGAGGGTAATCCTGTATCCCGTAATCTGCTCATCGAACACAATTTACGTTTAGTTGCCCATATCGTCAAGAAATTCGACAACACCGGAGAAGATCTTGAGGATCTTATTTCCATCGGCACGATTGGGCTTATCAAAGCAATCGAAAGCTTCCAGCCGAATAAAGGAACGAAGCTCGCTACATTCGCGGCGCGATGTATCGAGAATGAAATACTTATGCATTTGCGTTCATTGAAGAAAACTCGAAAAGACGTTTCCCTGCACGATCCTATAGGGACAGATAAAGAAGGTAACGAAATTACTCTTCAGGACATACTTGGATCGGAACCCGACGATGTTGTCGAACAAGTACAGCTCAAAATTGAAAAGAGCAAAATATACCGCAATCTGGATATCCTCGACGCTCGGGAGCAAGAGGTCATTCGGGGCAGGTTTGGGTTAGATGGAGGCGGGGATGAGCGGACACAGCGTGAGATTGCGCGCGAGCTGGGGATTTCGAGGTCGTATGTGTCGAGAATAGAGAAAAGAGCGCTGATGAAGCTTTACCATGAGTTTTATAAGGCGAAGCGATGAGCATATTTTATTAACATATAATGCGCTTATCCAAGATTCGTTCGTTCAAACTCTTCAAGTTAATCTCATTAAAATAACAGCCACTTCATTCTGAATGTGGCTGTTTCATTTGTTGTATACGGCAAGTTAAATGGGGAAGTCGTTTTTGTAAAGATATATCGGTGCGATAAGGTGTATAATTAATCTGACATGTTGGCGATATACTATAAAATAAACGAGGACAAAATATGTGGCCAATACCTATATGGAATAAGTTCTTAAAAGCCAGAGAACAGAAGCGCATTCTTCAAGAAAAGCTTTCATGGATGCAAATCGAGGAAATGAAGTTATCATTAGAATGGAATGGAATGTTAGTTGGAGTGGATTATACGAAAGTTTTCACTTCTAACACGGAGGTTGGCTTGTCCCATGAATACAAGGAATTCTTGAGGTTGAGCGATGGGAATGGCAGGCTCGGGAGTATATATTCTATTAAAAATAATGGTCGATCTATAATCAATGGAACTTACAATCTCTTTATATCCTACTGCCAACTTGAATTAATGACTGGGGTTTCTCTTTATCAATACAATGAAGTTATTCGAAAATATGAAGACACCTCTACGCAGATAGCCCTAATACAAGAACAGTTAGGAAAAAAGTCAATAATGAACTTGTTTTTTACTTAGGTCTCCCTAAATTCGGGAGACTTTTTTTGATTGACATAAACAGGGAATGAGGTTATTTTAAGAGTAATAAATATATCTACTAGACATATCGATAAGATATATAAGGACGGTGGCAATGATGCAGGACAAAATAATCCTAGGACTGCTCCTAGACGGAGACAAATCGTCCTACGACATTAAGAAAAACATGGAGAAGAGCACAGGTTATTTCTACAATACGAGTCAAGGAAGCATTCAACCAGCTTTGAAGAAGCTGATTCAGGCCGGGCATGTTACCTTTTCTGAGGAACATCAGGGCGCGAGAGTAAAGAAAGTATATACAATTACTAATAAAGGAGAGAAAGAATTTCTAGAGTGGGCGGGTCAGCCGATATCCTTAGAAAAACCTAGAGATCCAGCTCTTGCTAAAATTTTTTTCTTTAATTATGTTGAACTCGATCGGAAACTTGAATTGATAGAAGAGTATTTGCTGGAAATTGAAAACGTGGTATCTACATTAAAGATGATGAAACATATTTCAGCAGAACAAATTAAAAAAAGTAATCAGCCTTTGGATACCGGAAAAGTGAATAGCAGATTGGCTACATTACAATTCGGACTGGATTATTATATTTTCCTGAATGAGTGGTACAAGAAATACTTGAAACAATTAAAAGAAGAAAGGGGAATAGAAGATGAAGGAAATTGATAAAAAAACACTGAGGAATATTCTTATTTTTTCACTTATTGTTTTAAGCTGCGGATGGGTCGGCCGACTTGTGGATATGAAAGCTGGCATATCGGATGCTAGCGGCAGTCTTGGACAGCTTATATGGCTTGTCTCCCCTCTTCTAGCGATGATTGCTCTTCGTACTTTTGCAGGAGATGGTTGGAGGGATTTGGGTATTAAACCTAAGATCAGAAAAAATATTTTTCTTTATTTTGTGAGTATACTATTTTTCCCGATTTCCACTTTGATTATTTTATTGCTTGGACATAGCTTGAAGTTGATTGATCTATCCAATATGTCTTCGTTATATCTGACTGCACTCGGTGCGGCCTTCCTAACTAGTTTTGTAAAAAATATTTTTGAAGAATTTGCGTGGAGAGGTTATCTTGCTCCGAAATTGTTTTCACTTGGTTACAACAGACTATTAATCCATGTATACGTCGGAATTATTTGGGCCGCGTGGCATATTCCCTATTTATTAGTTTTAATAGACACCACAGAAAGTATGGCAACTTTTATTCCGCGTATGATAATTGGACTTATTGTTCTATCCATTGTGTATGGAGAAATTAGGCTTATGACTAATAGCGTATGGCCGGCTGTAATTATGCACACTGTTGGTAATGCCTTCGTAGACACCCTTATATTAAAAAAATACCTGGATATACAAGAGGGATTTGACTATCTGGTAACGCCTAGTCCTGAAGGGATATTCGCCATCGTGATAGCTGCGATAACAGGTTTATGGTTGTATAAGAGACGGAAGATTTAAAGGCTATCAAGTGTCTGCATAAAAGGACACCGCAGCGGTGTCCTCTTCTGACAGACATGAAATTATAGAATACATAATTAGGCTGCATTATAGGTTTCGTCATCGACTGAGATCGTTATTCCTGCTTGGGTGAAGTAAACTGCCCGAGTGAATGCTACGATAACAGCTATCGTTCCAAGTGCAGCCACGATATAAGAAGTTTGAATAGAAAGGCCGAAGCCGATTGGAGCATTTAAGATGTAGGTGAACACCACCATCGTCATGAATGAAGCAGGGATACTAGCCATCCAGTGTTTTTTGCCGGATTGGGCTAGATACATTGCACCTATCCATAGTGCAATTGCGGCTGTAGACTGATTGGCCCAAGAAAAGTACCGCCATAGCAATGAAAAGTCCATCTTTGTAAGTATGAATGAAATGGCGAACATCGGCAGTGCGATCCAAAGACGGTTTGCGATTTTTACTTGCCCGATCTTTAAATAATCAGCGACGATCATTCTAGCACTGCGGAATGCGGTATCACCTGAAGTAATGGGCAGGACGATGACCCCGATGATTGCCAATGTACCACCGATTGCACCCAGCAAAGTGATGGAGACTTCGCTAACCACAGCAGCAGGTCCACCAGCTTGGATCAGAGCGTTTAAGTCGGTTCCGTGGAACAAACTCATCGCTGCAGCGGCCCATATCATCGCAATAACCGCTTCAACGATCATCATGCCGTAGAATACCGATCGTCCATTATGTTCATTCTGAACTGTTCTGGAGATAATAGGAGATTGCGTGGCATGGAATCCTGACAAAGCTCCGCAGGAGATCGTCAAGAACAGCAGCGGAAAGATCGCTAATCCACCAGGATGCATGTTCTGTAAGTTGATTTCAGGAATGGGAGCACCTGTGAAGACAAGCATTCCGCCTATTCCGAAAGCGCTGAGCAACAGAAAGGCGCCGAAGTAAGGATACAGTCTTCCAATGATTTTATCGATCGGAAGTAAGGTGGCTAGAAAGTAATAAACGAAAATCAAGCTCAGAATTACACCAATTCCAACCCATCCTCCCATAAGCGAATGAATCAGCGCAGCTGGAGCAGAGACGAAGACCGTACCTACAAGGAGGAGCAGCAGCAACGCAAATGCATTAACGACATGCTTGAAGGATTTTCCCAGAAATTTACCCGCTAATTCTGGCAAATGCGCACCCCGGTTGCGGATGGAAATCATACCGGTTAAGTAGTCGTGCACTGCCCCGGCGAAGATCGCTCCCAGAACAATCCAGATAAAAGCTACAGGTCCATACAAAGCGCCTAATATCGGTCCGAAGATGGGTCCAACTCCAGCAATGTTTAAGAGCTGAATTAATGAATTTTTTGATTTCCCCATCGGCAAATAGTCCACGCCATCTTTCATCGTATAAGCTGGTGTCTTTCTCTCTGTATTGATGCCAAACGTCTTCTCAACAAACTTTCCATACGTGTAATAACCGACTATTAGCAATACAATGGCTACAATAAATGTAATCATGGTTCGTGCCTCCTTTTAATGAATGCGCTTACTTCTTGACATCATTGTAAAAGGATATAGCACGACAAGGTTGAAAATCGGTCCAACGTGTCTAAATTTCACAGTAGGATACATAATTATGGGGATGAAATACAGCGTTTACAATTCCAATTGTTTGCGGAGTGCCTTAATGTAGTTGCGGCTAACTGGAATTTCTTCCTTAATACCGACCAGCTTAATCTGATAAGCACCGTTAAACCAAGGAATCAGTTGTTGCACAGCCTGTAAATTGACTAGATAGCTCTTATGAGTGCGGAAGAAATAATGGGGCAGCAGCTTTCGTTCAAGATCCTTTAAGCTAGTCTTCAATTGGTAACGGTTGTCCTTCGTAACGATAACGGTATCGCCCTCTTCTGCTGACGCATACAGGATACTCTCAGGCGATACATAAATGATCTTCTCTTGATGCTCGACTGCGAGCCTGCTGATTTTATCGCCGGTTGTTATTTTCTTGGATATTTCCAATGCTTTGTATACTCGCTTCATCGTCTCTGCCAGCTCATCTGGGGAGAAAGGCTTCAACAAATAATCCAGCGCTTGAAATCGAAAAGCTTGAATCGCATAATCGGGATAGGCCGTGGCGAATACGATTAGCGGAACTTTCTTGAGATTCTGGATCGCTTCAACCAGCTCCATTCCCGTCATTCGTGGCATTTCCATGTCAACAAACACCAAGTCTGGCTCTAACAACAATATTTTCTCCAAGCCTTCTTCCCCTGAACCGGCCTCAGCGACGATTTCTACTTCTTCATACTCTTGTAATAAATGTTCAAGCTCATGACGGCTGTATGGTTCGTCATCAATGATGATCACACTTACAGACTTGTTCACGTTAGATTTCCCTCCTTTCCTGATCAGGAATTATGAATGAAATTACAGTGCCTCTTCTTGACTCGCTAATTATCTTGATTCCAGCTTCTTCCCCAAGCGTCATAACTAATCGGCGGTTCACATTGTACAAACCCACCCCTGTACTCTCCTCCGTTACAGAGGAGACAGAAGTTAATAAGTTTTCCAGAATATCTTTCTCCATGCCGATCCCGTTATCAGTTACTTTAATCAGTACACCACGGTCACTAGGTTCTACGCTGATAGTTAGTGTACCTCCCTGCTCAAGATTTCGAAGTCCATGTTTTATTGCATTCTCCACAAGCGGCTGTAGTGTTAATGAAGGCAGCTTCACATCCAACAAACGATCATCAATTTGATAATTCACTTGTAAAGTATCATTAAACCGAGCTTCTTCGATTTGCAAATAAGCTTTCACATGCTCCAATTCCTTCCTTAGGAAAATCGCGGAATGAATGGTACCCGATAAATTTTGCCGAAAATATCGCGAAAGTGAGATAAGCAGTGCTCTGGCTTTCGCAGGATCCACCCGAATCATGTAGACGATCGTATTCATCGCATTAAACAAAAAGTGCGGTTGAATTTGGGTTTGTAGAGCTTTAATTTCCGCTGCATTTGCTAATTGTCGGAAGTGCTGAATTTCCGCCAGCTCCAGCTGCTGTCCGAACAAGGTGGAAAGTCCCTTGATGAGCTCAAGGTCGACATTTCTAATTTCTTTCTCGGAGGAGAAATAAAACTTTAGCGTTCCGATTGTTTCATCGCTTTTTTTCAATGGGGAAATGATAACGGCGCGCAAAGGGCACGATGCATCACTGCAGCCGATCAAAGGATTCGAAGCAACAAGCAATTCACCGGAATCCAACACTTTCTGGGTCGCCTCTGTTCGTATAGATACCATTGATCGGTGATGATCGGAGCCTAAGCCGATATGCGCCAATATATGTTGACGATCCGTTATGGCAACAGCTTTGGCATTCGCTTCATGGATCAGTATCTCGCAGGCGGATTGTGCCGTAGTCGGCGTCAAACCTTTGGACAAGTGCTCAAGTGTAACTCCAGCAATACGCAGCGCCTTTTGTGCTTGAACGGCACCGCTTTTCTCTTCCTCGCTGATTACGTTACGAATAATCAAGATGAATAACGCGCTGCCGATCCCATTGGCTAAGATCATCGGAAGTCCAATTCTCTCCACTAACTCATAAGACATTGACCAAGGACGAGATAGAATTAAGATCAATATCATCTGGATAGCTTCAGCCAACATTCCGATCCATAATGCTCCGGGTACTGACACCAGTCTTCCATGAAGCTTGCGATGGATCCATCCAGCTATTAATCCTGCAATAACGGCTGCGAATCCACAAGCAAATGCCGTAAAACCTCCTAGAGAAAAGCGATGAAGGCCAGCGATGAGTCCTGTGCCTATGCCAACCTTCATCCCGCCGAGCAATCCGGCTGCGACGACACCGATCACCCGAGAATTCGCTATCGCTTCCTCTTCTCCTAAGGCTCTTGCCCATCTGTCAGTGCTGATCCCATCCTCAGTAATGATAAATCCCGTGAATGTACCTATGATGCCGAATACACCGAATAGTATGATCACTAGAAGCTGCTGTCTAAGGGTCACTTGTCTGCGTTCAAGCAGCTTTCGCATAAATCCGAATCTTGTAACGACGAAAGCCACGGTCACAATAATGCCAAGCCTTTCCAGCATTAGGATAAGTAAAGCCCACATGGTTGAGATAACCTCCTAAGTGTGGATAAACTGTATATTATCAGATAAGGAGAGAAATCAAACACTTTTTTTGATGAGCTTTGAAAATGAATAAAAGATCCTGAATCGACAATGCGATTTCAGGATCTATGAGTAAATTCGTTATCTCGCTCGTCTTAATTCTCGTATATCCGTATCGTGCTCCAATGATTTAACAGCAAGCGCCTCGCTTAGCCATTTCAACCCCTAACTAAAACAGTTCCTTTATAGATCAAAACCCCACTCTGTATCAAATCGCTGATAATGGGTTTGATCCGTTCTTTCATTTCATCGGTTATCCGCGCGAAACCTAAGGCTTGAAACACTGCTGTTGCAACATGATCAACTTCCACCCCATAGGAGTCTTTAACAACTTTTACTATAGCTTGAGCAATCTCTTCAGCAGCTATGAATTGTACCTTTTTATTCAAATTAGGATCACTTCGGTCCCGTATAATAGGTACTTCCATGTCCTTTAACCAGAGAAAGTCTCCTTTCCTTCTAACTTCACTTAGAATCGTAAATGACCTCTCAATCGTTTCTTGAATTCTACTTCCAACTCTCTTGATACCGGCTGCATCGCAAATACGCTTTATTACTTCACTTACGTGCACCGGGCTTTCAACTCTGACAATTCGAGACACCCACGACGCTACTATTGAAGCTGAAAGTGAATGAAATTCTCTCTCACCAAGTTCGATCGTCACTTCTGCTGTTTGATAGGGAACTACGTCGGCTACTTGATGCTTCTCCAGCGACTCATCTCTCTGAATGTCCTGAACAGCTTTAGTGTCTATTTTAGCAGGCTGCGTCTTGGATAAAATTTTTGCTCTTTCTATCGCTTCCACAGCTTTCTTCAACTCACGTTCAGGTTGTTTGAACCAGTCTGTACTCCAAATTCGGTGAATGGTCCAACCGAGTCCCTCCAACACTTCTTGTCTCAACCGATCACGATCCCTTGCGGAACGGGCACTATGGTAAGTCGCGCCATCGCACTCAATCCCAAGCATGAATCTTCCCGGCGAATACGGATCCATAACGGCAAGATCGATATAGAAGCCGGCCGAGCCTACTTGTTGTATAACCTCATAACCAAGCTCCTGCAGCGACTTGCAAACCGCTTCCTCAAAATCCGAATCAAAATCCTTCCCTGTTACAACGGGGATATCCAAGCTTCCGCTCTCTGCATATTTGAGGAAAGTCTTTAATGCTTTTACTCCGCGGGCTTCCGATCGGTTGAGATCAATATCATTCGAGCTTAAGTTCGTAAATACCTCGCAGCGCACCCTCGCCCGAGTAATCAATACGTTTAATCTGCGTTCTCCCCCTTCACGATTGAGGGGACCAAATTCCATGGCTAGATAACCTTCCGCAGTTTTTCCGTAACCAACACTAATGAAGATGACGTCCCGCTCGTCGCCTTGAACATTTTCGAGATTTTTTACGAAAAATGGTTCGTGAGCATGTTTGGAAAAGAAAGCCTCACAGGTTGATTCAGACCGCCGAAGAACCTCTAACTCATCAATAATCGCCTGCATTTGAGCCATGCTGAAGGCCGCCACACCCAATGTGAGATGAGGATGCGATCTTGCATGCTCCATAACAGCCTGGGCAACACCCTTAGCTTCGAGCTTGTTCGTTCGGGTACGACCCCGATCATAATGGCTCTCGGACAAATGGTTATACTTTAGGCCAGAGTGACTTTTGTCAGAATCTGGGCTCGGGAACACTACCAATTTGTTATCGTAAAATACGTGGTTAGATACGGTGATCAACGATTCATGACGGCTGCGGTAATGCCATCTGAGCATACGTTGAGGAGCATTTTGTCCAACGAACAGTCCCAGAATACTTTCCATATCCGCGACGAAGTTATCCTCATCATCATCGTTATCATCTTTGGCGATGGAATCGAAAAAGTTACTCGGCGGCATTTGTTTACTGTCTCCAACGACTATGGCTTGCTTCGCACGAATAATAGCCCCGAAAGCATCAACCGGTTTTACTTGGCTTGCTTCGTCAAATACGACCAAATCGAATTCCAGACTTCCCGGTTCTATATAGGTGGAGATAGATAGGGGTCCCATCATAAAGACAGGTTTAATAGCTTGAATGGCATTTCCAGCCTTAGACATCAGCTGCCTAATCGGCAGATGTCTTGTTTTTTTCTCAAACTCACGACGCAACACGCCTAGTTGACCGCCAGCCTCATGGTGGGGGAGCTTCTTCCAGTGATCTTCGGCAATCTTCAATCGGTTGAATTCTTTGTAGGCGCGGTCCAATTCACGGAATTTCTGGACGGAATGGCTATGTCTGCTCCCATCGAAGCCGGAAAGTGCCGGCCGCTCTTGAAAAGCTGTCGAGATAATGGAGTTGTACCAATTCCATTGGTAACAGCTCAACAGAAATTCCGCAGCTTGTTCCCATTCCCGTGATAACAATACGTAAGGCTGCAGCTCTTCGTCATTGCAAATTTGCGACAAATTATTGTAAGAGATCATCTCGTGCAATTCGGAAATTCGCTCCTGCCATACCCTTGCGATGTGAACGATAGAATCAAAGGGCTGATCCTTAAGACTCTTATTACTTCCAAATCTCAGCTCGCTATCCCACTCCAGTTGCTGTTCAAGCTTTTTCATTGATTTTTGGGCTGCCGCTATAAGATTTTCCGAATCAGACACGATTTCAGCAAGTCTCTTCTTATCGGTGTCAAGGGTAAGGAAATCCAACACCCCTTCTGGCAATACACCATTCTTGATATCCGTGAGCAGCGACGGAACCCATTTAATTAATGCTGCAATGTGATCCCACCCCGAATAAGTCCCCCTCCAAGCAGAAGGGAAAAGCTCATTGGCGGTTGCACTAAACTGATCGATTGCTTCCTTTAAGCGGCGAGATTCCATAATGGAATCAACAACATCCAATAAGCGAATAGTTTTATCCTTGGGATTTTTGAACAACGCTACAATGTTATTTTTGGCTTTCCGATAATCCCCTGAAAGAAATTTCCACCATTTGTCTTGGTACGTCACGATTGACTTTCTTGTCATGAATAAATCTTGGTCCCACGCTTCGGGAATTAACAACCCAGCATACTTCTCATACAGCTTAGTGAATACTTGACCGGCTGTGACCATTTGCTCTAGATCGGTATACTTCTTAAGCCATAATTCGGACTTGATTTGCACTCCTCTTAAATCCGGAGAACTGATGCCTCTCTGGAGAATTTGAATAAAGGTTTGGGTGCTCTTCATATCTTCAACCGGAGGAAGCTTCACTTCATGTGCATATTCAGACAGCTTCTCTGTCAGCTTTGTCGTGTTATCGAGGGTTTCCATACAGGACTGTGTGATGGAATCCGATTCATAGGGCAGCAATACCTTCTTCCTACTTCCCCAGAATGGGTGTATAGCAGGAATCCCCAGTGATTTAAGAACATTCTGCAGCTCGTCGATCAGAGCATCTTTCTTAGTAAATTGTGCGGGAGTCCAGCTCCCAATAGAGTCAATGGTTACTTTCGGGAACGTGACATTCTTGAACTTGACTTGATCAGCAACCAATTTACCTAACGCTTGATATGGAGTAACCCCCGTTTGGCTTACTTCTGTATTCACAGCAACGGAATATTGATTCAGACGATTTTGCATTTGCTCTAGAAGCTCCACATTGCCATCGTTAAGATTTTTAGGTCTGCCAAGATCCAGAGTAGCTGCCAGATCATTCAATAATGATTTCTTATTCGTCTTGTGACTGTGGAGCTCCAGGCAAGCAACACCAAGTCCCACTGAATCTAGTCTGCGTTTAACCACTTCAAGCGCCGCCATCTTCTCAGAGACGAACAGCACCTTCTTACCAGCAGCAATCGCCTCGGCAATAAGATTAGTAATCGTCTGGGACTTACCTGTCCCCGGCGGGCCTTGGATGACCATATTCCGGCCTTGATTCGCATCAAGAATGGCCATGATTTGCGAGCTGTCCGCATCCATGATGTGATGGGCATCCTTGAGCTTGAAGTGTTGATCGATATGATCATTCTCACCTATGCTTGAAGGCGGTTCACGAAAGCCGTCCTCCAGCAATGCCGTAATGACCGGGTGCTCCTCCGGCCGAGAATGCTCTGGCCAATTGTTAATATCCAGGTCCCTATACATAAGAAATTTGCCGAATGAAAAAAAGCCGATCACAATGGAATCGCGATCGATCGTCCATCTTCTTTGGGCTTCGAGAGATTTCTCTACGGAATCAAAATAAGCGGGAATACTCACCTCATCCAAATCTGTCAGCTCAGGGATCACCAGACCAAAATCCGCTTTCACCTTGGCTGCCAAGGAGATGTTATGACCGATCTCATCCTCCGTATAAGACAGCGTGAATCGCTCTCTGGCACTTACCCGCTCCAACTGAACAGGCACCAAGATCAAGGGAGCTTTCTTAGGCTCCTGGCTGTTATCTGCCTCATACCAATGAAGCATTCCAAGCGCTATATAAAGTATATTAACCCCTTGTTCTTCAATATAAGTTCGGGCCAAGTGATATGTATTTAGAAGTCTATGCTCCAATTGCTTGTCGGTATAGTTCGTTTGAAGCTTCCGATCCACATAGGATGCTTGCAGTGCTTGCAGTGCTTCGCTGTCCTCAGTAGGTGAACCCGCTTCTGCTTTAGTAAGGTTTATCTGTTCCGAATCTGGTCGACTGGCCACATTGGACACCTCTAAGAATGACATTTTCTTCTTGTCAGAAACCAATATTCTATATACGTGCTCTGGTTTCTCTTGAGTAATATCCAACCCTCTGGCCTTTAAGGTACGATAGTTAAGAAGTGGATTCCGCAGCCCTAAATCAAGTAATTCTTGACGGGCTTTCTCCAGCTTTTTTTGTATTGTTATATTAGTCACAATCATTCCTCCGCGGTTAAACATATTGCTTCTGTTCTACAGTGATTGTACTTCATTCGACAGTTTTTTACTAAACCCCTGCGAAAAAAAACGAAATAACGACCATCTGGGGATGGTCGTTAAGTATTAAATAACACTTATTCTGTTAATGTGTTTTCGGATTTCTTAATGCTCGACCGCTACATCGTATTTCTCGGCGACCTTCAGCAGGTACCCTTCGATATGATCATAGTCTCCAACCTCGTTGCTGGTAATTAAGAAAGGTTCTTCCATTCCTCTTACTTGTACTTCAATTCCTTTGATCCCAACGGTTCGAAACAGCTTTCTCACCGGTTCATTCACCATCACCAGCCGGTCGAGTTTACTGTATTCAATCGTTTGATGGTCACTTTCCTTAGCTACTTTCAACACCATCTCGCTGGCATCCAGGTTAACATCCACGGCTTTCGGCATGTCGATCAACCCTCCCGAATAATAAAAGCTTATACTTATTGGAAACACCCATTATTAAACGTATTTTTTTGTTTTGAATCAGGTTGGAGCACGGCTTCTTATTTCCTCCTACAATCTCCTGCGTTTCATATTCCGTTTGAAATGATGAAACACTTCGTGAGGATACAGGTTTAACAAATGCTTCAAAGCAGTACTAAACCCGATCAGAAATTTTGAACTATCGCTATTGGACTGGAACTCAATTCCTCGCTCCTGTAAGTATTCAGCCATTTCATCGAAGCTCTGTTCGTAGCTTGGATGAATCGGATAGGATCGGGTATGGACGAGTTGAGTGATTTCCAATGCCCCAAGCTGGTTAAGCTGCGGCTCTAACTTCTCGAGTTTTGCAGGGTCTAGATATGCCGTTCTAAACGCGAGGTCGAAGAACTTCTTATTCCTGCGCAGCTTCTGCCATTCCGGATTTTCTAGTGGGGTACCGAATACAACATCAACTTCATCCTGAAGCTGATCTAACAACGCAAATCGCTCCGTATATCCCAGACTTTCTACTAGCCCAGTATAGTACCAACGTTGGCTTTCACTTCCACGTTTGAACCTCGTCCACGCTTCTTCCCCAATTTTGGCCAAATCACTCTTAATCGAACGGATGTTATGCAGTTTGTCAGCACAAGCTACCTGCCGGACAGACATAGGAGCATCTTTAAGATCGTCCAACGTATGCTGCTTTCTTTCTTCCCATGATGCTCCCTTATCCGGCTCCGAGCATCCTTTCACAATCTCAAGCACAGCAGGACCGAATAACGTAAGCAGCTCTTCCTCGGTAGTTTTGGTATCCTCCAGGGTATCATGTAAGATTCCTGATATTATGATTTCTTCTTCACAGCCTGCTTGTTGCAGGATCATCCCAACAGCATACGGATGGCTGATATAGGGTATCTTCGTTCCTTTGCGTTTCTGACCTCGGTGAGCTTTGGCAGCGAATTCGATTGCTTGATCGATAAGGGTCATAGATGGCACTCCTAAGTACTTCATCTTATTCTTTCCTCATTCCCTTTTCTAGTAATTCAACCTCAAATCGTTTGGCATATTCTGCCGACCAAATCGTTTTTCCGCCTCGCAGAATCTCTTCAAGATAGTACTCAGGAGGGGGTATCTCTTCTTCTGCTTTATCGATCACAAGGAAAGTCAGTACATCCTTTTCCATTTTGTTTCCTATATAGATATCGACAAAGGCCGGTCTATATCTATTTCTATATACTCCTTCTCGCTCGAGGAGATACTCCAAGGCTTCCATGCAGATGAGATAAGCCTTTCCTTCAACCGTACCCCCGGTCTCTACCAGGTCCGCTCTTCCTCCGTCGTATGCTTTATATGTAAATTTTAAGGAAAATCCTTCGAGTCGCCCTCTTCCTAGTACATGTTGAAAAAAGTGCTCCTTATTCTTGGACTTGAACCTTTCATCATCCATGCATGATCCATAGGCAAAGTAATAAATATCCTTGTTTTGTTTCTGTACCCGGTTGAACTTCCAATCCCCGAGCTGTATAGGCTCCAAACCAATAACTTTGGACTGCTGATAAACATATACGAACGCTTCCTTCACACCCGTATCCGTTTGAATCGATTGAACTACCCGTTCATAATCATTGTTTTTGCCTTCTCCATAAAAGCCTTCTAGAGCATCGAGCCGTCGTAAAATTCCGGGTGAAACCTGATACAGCTCTCCGTAAACCCGACCTTTATGATTCTGGACCAACGCCGGATAGCCATGTCCGGTGTCATAGAGATAACCTTCCGTAGAGCACTGACTGCTAATCAGTTGAGCTGACTCTAGAAGTCGATGATTACCTTCGTGTTTTCTTAAACTGCCGTACACGAAGACTAATGAAACAGTTAATTGATCCATGAAAATCCCCCTGCATATGAC
Organism: Cohnella sp.; assembly: GCF_041640265.1. GTDB lineage: Bacteria > Bacillota > Bacilli > Paenibacillales > Paenibacillaceae > Cohnella. The sequence goes on along the minus strand of NZ_JBEQAP010000037.1, from coordinate 29,385 downwards.
TCACGGACAATCATCCTCGCCATCCCTCTGCACTCCTTTGATGAAAAAGGGAATATGTCCCTTTTCGACAAAGTGATGAGTGAATCCTGCTTTTTCCTATAACATGTTATCTCAAACAAAAAAAACGAGTATTCTAATAGCAGCTCACCAGCTACTAAACAGAATAAACGTTCGTATGTTCTATGATATAATAATTCCAGCACAGAGAACGGCTTGCGAGGGCGGTCGGCTAATCTCCCGGAAGGGAGGTGATGCATGGAGGTATTCCAAGCATTGACGCTAATGATTTCATTCGCGACATTGGTTGTACTTATACTTTCATTCCACAAAAGGAAATGACCGCCCCTCGTCTAGGATAACGGTCATTTCCTGATCTCATATCCGAAGCCGACTGCCTTTGAAGCGGCTGTGTGCTCGGGGGTCGTGTTATCAGCACGGCTCCTTTGCATTTTGCGCATTTGCTAACTCTAATATAACACGTTAGGAATTAAAAATAAATAATCCGCTTTAATAGGGGACTCCATAATTTACCCCAAGATTCTATCCCTTAACCGGAATACGGAGTTTTTGGCCAACAACGATATGATCCGGGTTGGACAAGCTGTTGTACGCGGCCAGCTCCTGCCAGGTCAGTCCATATTTCGGCGCGATCTTAGACAACCAGTCGTTTTTGCGTACTGTGTAGATGATCTCAGATACGGTAGATACGGTAGGTTCGGTAGGTTCGGAAGGTACGACTGGTTCGGCTGTCGGTTCTTCCTTGCTCACCATGATACGGCCGTCGGCTTTCGGCGCGATCGTTCCTGCCTTCTGGATCGTATCAATGATCAAACCGGACAACAGCGGACCTGCATTGGCGTCAAGAAGCACCTTAGTACCCTTGAACATCTCATATCCGTCACCGCCATTCGCAATAAAATCCACGGTCGCAAGCGTGTACGTTTTGTTGGGATCTATCTGCTGGCCGCCAATTGAAGATTTGACGATACGGCTTCCCGCCGGCAAATCGGGATTAAAGCTGTACGTCATCCCGCTCACCTGCGCGAAACGTCCGGCGCTTTTCTCAATCTCGCTGACTCCGTTCTCAAGGGCTTTCAGCAACGCTTCACCGCTCACTTCGATTTTCACCACATAGTTGGTAAACGGCATCGCATCCATGATATCCTGCTTGATCAGGTTGCCGACCGGGAACACCCGATCCGCGCGAATGCCTCCGCCATTAATCAACGCCGCGTCAGCTTCCGTATAAGCCCGAAGGGTATCGGCGATCGACCCGATTACGGTTAGCGCGAGGTACTCTTCTATTAAACAAAGTTTCCAAGGTAGTCAAATATCTGATAGCGGGAACAAGAGCGGTATAGGAAAAAAGTCGAATTCCTCTATTAGGGGAGTCGACTTTTATCTTCCGATGGTTTATAACAGTTAATCTGAAGTCACTGTGTTGTCAGATCTTAAAAACCTGAAGCACTGGAACTGTCTTTACCATAAACGTATCCTTGATTTTTTCCTCTGTAATAACATTCAGTTTGAGCAAACCCGAAATTTTGCCGTGATCAGGTTTGGAAAGCATGCGCCATAGTTCAAGGTCGGGCAGCGCTTCATAGAGCTTTTGCTCGTCAAATTCCTTCCTGTCCTGAAACACGATCTTTACTTTATAACTTCCGATTTCAGCCTCGGAGACTCCTTCTTGCTCACAGTATTTCGTTATTTCAGTTCGCAACTCAGATAATTCTTGCTCTATCTTTTTTTGTAATTGTTTCAATTGATAGTAACGCTCTAACTTAATGTCCATTTTATTCACTCTCCTCTACACCATATTTATGTAAAAGAGAATGATTTAGGACAATTTACTTGACCTAGACTTGAATTGAATTGCGTATCGCTGTAACTTTTCGAATTAATTCCCAACGTCTAGATGATCTATTTGATTTGTTCCTACCGATCCATTTCATATGGTATAATCGTTAAAAGATGTTCCTTTCTCATAGAACGGCGGGTAAACATTGGATAAATTAGATTTAATCCTTGAACAATTAAAAGAACTCAAACTAATAACTTCAGCAGTAGTTAATCGTATTGACGAGTCAGATGCGAAAATAAACGCCATCTCATTGGATATTCACAAGATTGTTGGGCAAGTTACAGCTATTCAAGAAAGTCAAGAAAGGCACGAGCGATTGCTGGAAAAATTGGTTCTTCGATCAATTGAGCAAGAAACTTGGGTGGAAAAGTATAAAAACTTGATTCCTTAAGAACCAGCAACCTTATTGTTGGTTTTTTTATTGATCGAAAATCGTACAAATTTATATTAATCTCTTCACATAACAAAAACGTACCCCCTAAAAAGGGCGGCACGCTTGATAAAGTCGTTAATTTATAACGGTATGAGGGCACAATGTTTGTCCTAAAGATTACGATCTACGATCAAATCCGACTGCTCTTCAATGAGATAAGCTTCAGGGGTTTGAATATTTCTAGCCTCCGTTATCGAATTTCTGAAGAAGAACAATGGATTCGATTCGTATAGCTTTTGGTCGAATTCGATTTCCGTCTCTCTTGTAACAGTCGTGAGCGGAACCTGATACGTTTTTAACGGCTTGAGCCCGCTGTTCACATTTTGCGGTGTGTTATCGTACTGCCGAATGATAAAAGCCAGCGAGCGCGTCTTCCGATCTTGATCGATGAACGTGATCGATTTCCAAAAACCATAAGGCACTTTAATTTCACACCCTGAATATCGATGTATACCGCAATACTCACTATCCGTATCCTTATGAACGGGGCCTGTGGTAACAATCAATTTTTGGTCATGTCTCACATAATCCAATACCCACTTCTCCAACTTATTCCACACGCCTGAGTTGAACTCATGGTGCTGCAGTATAATGTTAGCCCAACAGAAAGAATCGTAATTCGCTTGCTCCGCTTGTTCTCCCCAGCATACATCATTACGGCGGGTCAAATGACCTCGATCCCAATCGTTCTGCTCGTACAATTCGTTTCCAACCTGATTTTGCACGCCTATCCGAGTATCGTAATGCCAGTCATTATTATCACGCTGAATATCACGATGTCTAGATTGGTCGATAATAGCTGCGGAATAAATAGCGAATTTGGTTTCCTTGTTCATCACGAGGGAGAAGTGAGTATAATGAAAGATTTCTCCATTATTTAACGCATTCTTCTTCGTCCTTCCCATCAATGTTGGGAAAGCAACGGTATATTCGGTTCCAAGAAACTGCGGGTCATACCCTTTCGGAGTCGTCGTCATACACTCAGCAACTTAGCGACAAATTGTTTATTAAATACTTCTGATAATTCGTCCATTACATCTAAGTAGACAAGTCCATTGCCTTCAAGTTTTGGAGAATTTCCTAATGGCACCGTTCTTTTTATTAATTGTGAATACAGCTCACGCTCTGTGAGATTCCGTTCGAAGCTTATATTGACAAGCACTTTTATCAGAGCCATTGCACCGGCAACATGTGGCGTAGCCATGGAAGTTCCGCTCAATGTAGCATATTTTCCGTCTAAATAGGTTGATAAAATTTTCTCGCCAGGCGCCACTAAGTCTAATTCATTGTTTGAATTTGAAAAATTGGAAGAGCGTCTCTCCAAATCAATTGCGCCTACGCTTATCACTTCGTTATAACAACCTGGATAATCAAATTCATCTGTAGAATCAACGCCATCCCCTTGATTGCCTGCGGCACAAATCACAAGAATGTTGTTGGTGACCGCTTTTTGAATGGCTTCATGGAGTTCAGGAAGATCTTCTGGACCGCCAAGAGACATAGAGATGATATCAACTTTTTGTTCTATTGCATAATGAATACCATCAATTATCCATTTGTATTGACCAGAACCATTTTTATCAAGAACCTTGATTATGAGCAGATTAGCCTCAGGGGCTACACCTATTACACCACTATTGTTTTCTGTTGCAGCGATCGTCCCAGCAACATGGGTACCATGCCCATTGTAATCCTTGTATACACCAGTGTCCCCTCCGTCATCGTTCGTGAAGTTTCTTCCGCCGACAATCCGTTCCTTTAAGTCAGGGTGAGTAATATCACAGCCTGTATCCAATATGGCAATCGTTATGCCCTCCCCTTTGGTTTGATCCCAGATCTTTGGGGCTTGAATCATTTCCACACCTTTAGGAACTTCATTGACCTTATCTGCATGATCAATCACTTGAAACGGAATCACATGAATTGTTCGCTCCATTTTTATTCCTCCCTATAAGATTAATAAATTGAAGCCAACCCATGATGTTGCTATTATTTTATCAATTCTAAATAGGATATTACAGTTACCATGGGAGTATATTTGTTATAGAGTACTGGACTATTCTATTCAAATTTGATGTCGATTATTGTCATCTCTATGATGTTAGAAGTTCGTTCAACCATTGGATAACGGCAGCGAACACATCCTCCCGTCCAAGCTCGTTATGAAGTTCATGCCGGAGGCCGGGCCACTCCTGGAATGTACAGAGAGAGCATGCACGTTCGGCAAATTGCCTGCTCGCTTTGATGCAGGTGATTCTATCATCACCTCCGTGAAGAAGGAGCAACGGAACGGACAGTTCCTTGGCTTGGGCAAGTGCCCACAAACCGGCCCGTTGTACGTTGATAAAAAATCTGGCAGTAACCTTCCCGTGACACAACGTATCCTTCTCTATGTTATTCCTGATCATTTCGGAATCGGATGTTACTTGATCTGTTGTCAAGGGACGGGTATTTCTATTTCGAGGGTAAATTCGCTTCAGGATCCGCTCGGCCAAATGCCGCGAAACCCCTTTAGGTACAATCTTAAGCCATGGCCCCGTTACGATCGCTCCGGTCAACTTCGACTTTCGCTTCAGCAAATAATTGATCGTTACGTTCCCTCCCATGCTGTGTCCATAGAGGAATCTTGGCAAGTCCGGGTACCGTCGATCCACTTCGGCGAGCAGAAAATCCACACCATCAAGAAGCGCTTCGTAATAACGGATGTCCCCGCGTTTTCCTTCCGTACGTCCATGCCCGCGTTGGTCGAAAGCAAACACGGCGTAACCATCAGCTGTTAACGTTTCCGCTACATGGGCGTAGAGCCCTGTATGTTCTCCCATCCCATGCACAATTACGATTGTCGCTTTTATATATCGTTCGCCGGCCGGTTTCCATTCGCACCCGAACATCCGGGTTCCATCGATGTACCGCCACTCAAATTCCATGTAAGTCATCAAGTTATCACCTTAATTACTTTTTTAATTAAGGATGTCCAAAAATTTCTTTCTTGCTCCATGGTAATCAATCATTACCTATGAGGCGGACTGTTTTTTTGTTGGTTATTTTTTATGCCCTGACAAATGCTTCTCGGAGGACTATAATAACAGAGGTACGAAATATATCTAGAGATGCTCCTGAGGTGCTTGAATTGACCATTATCGTATATGATTTAGAGATGACCGTAAGACGTAAAAAAGGTCAAATTGCCGAGATCATTGAGATCGGGGCTGCAAAGGTTGGCATGGTTGATGGTGTTCCCCAAATTATCGGGACGTTCCAATCCTTCGTAAAGCCTGTTATCGTCCCGCAATTAACCGCCGATACAACTACCTTTACCGGAATAACACAAGAGGATGTTAACGGCGCCGGCACTTTACCCCAAGTGATCCGCGACTATTCGGAATGGATTGGCTCGGAAGAATATTTCCTGTGCGCATGGGGACCCGACGACCTGCGACAGCTTGTCCAAGAATGCCGGCAGCATCAAATCCAGACGGAGTGGATTGTTAATCACAATAATCTGCAGAAGATGTTATCCAAGGTATACAAGCTTGAGAAGCATCAGCAAATGGGCTTAAAGCCAGCCCTCGAAATGCTTGAAATCCCCTTCGCGGGCTCTCACCACAGGGCACTGGATGATGCATTCAACACCGCGCAAATCCTTGTGAAGCTATATGATCAGTTCCAGTTCCGCCATAACAAGCTTAGCGAGGAACCGCGAGTGGATAGCGAGGTTGTGTACAAAACAGACCATTACGAAAACCTGCCATTCGCAGGACTAGCCAATTTGTTTCCCGAACAGCAAAAGTAGCCCCGAAGCAAAGCAACGAGGCTACTTTTGAGTATGTTTATTCATTGCTGCTCGACATCCAAGCTTCCTTCAGCAGTCTTAGAGGAGGCTGGGCTAACAGCTCAAAGCGCACACTGTCCCACGCTTTAAGCAGCAGGCGCTGCAGCTTCCAAGCCGCATGACCTGCAACTTGCACGACTAGACCATACTTTGCCGTGCGTGCAACCCCCCAGGAAACCCCATCCGGAATTCCCGTCAGCCCTTCTATCCTTTCCCGAACCTTTGTGACGACCTCTGGTGTAATAAGATCAGAGAAAACAGACAAAGCACCCATGTGAGTAAAGCTTCCGAAGCATCCGGCACTATCGATCGGCAGTAACGCAGGCTCCCATTTTTGACGCTGATAATGAATAAGCTCATCTTTGTATTTCACCGAAACCTTGGCATCATAGGTTTGGAAGCGGAAAGCCTCTCCTCGCGATAACCTGCCCGGACAGAAGATATCGCTTAATACGCATACCGAGCGCTCCTCCAATTCAATAACCGTCTCGGACACGAACCTTGCATCGCGGAACAGCATAATTGGCTCAGGAATCCACTCCAGCACAGCGCCTTTCTCTAACGAAAGCCGCTGTACAATTTTAGAGTGGCCAGCCTCGCATGGATGCACTCGCGTATAGGCCTGATTGGTTACATAGAGCTTGGAATCCTCCTCAACATGCCAATCGAACAGATAGCTGTCTCCTTCCAGCAGGCCTGGCGAGCCGTCCATCTGAACAACCGCAAGCTGCAGATTGCCGCCAACATTTAAGGGAAAAGTCTTGGCAATCTTAAGCGGAGAGGTATGGTATCGGGATTTGAGCTCCGTTCTTCCACCCCTCAGCCCCGCAACCGCGCGCAGCTCCGACAATCTCTCAACTATAGGGAGCTTACCGCTCGTATTCTGGACTGCCGCGACTGATACCATAGCGTTAAACTACGGCCGCATGGCGACCCGTCTCCTGCTCCACCCATCTTGTAACGACATCGAGCCCCTGGCCGCCGAATAGATTCGTGAACACGAATGGTCTCTCTCCGCGCATATGGCGGGAATCATGCTCCATCACCTCTAAGCTAGCGCCTACATAAGGTGCAAGATCGATCTTGTTAATAATAAGCAGATCGGATCTCATGATGCCGGGACCGCCTTTGCGCGGAATTTTCTCCCCTTGGGCAACGTCGATAATATAGATAAATCGGTCAACAAGCTCCGGACTAAAGGCAGCCGCCAGATTATCTCCACCGCTTTCAATCAGGATCAAGTCCAAATCGGGAAAGCGATGCTCCAGCTCTTCTACCGCTTCGAAATTCATGGAAGCATCCTCGCGAATAGCCGTATGCGGGCAGCCTCCTGTCTCAACCCCGATGATTCTATCGTTAGGCAAACAGCCTGAGTCGGACAAAATACGCGCGTCTTCCTTGGTATAGATGTCGTTCGTTATGACGGCCAGATTAATCTTATCCTTCAATTGAAACGCCAATTGTTCAACTAGCTTAGTCTTCCCGGATCCAACCGGACCTCCGATGCCGATTCTCATCGGGCGACCGCTCTGAGCCGCCGGCGTTTCCCATTCGTGATGATGATGTCCTTCTTTTCCTTGGCACATTAGCGATCCCTCCGCAATTTTTCATTTTTCTAGATCAAGACATAAACAAGCGGGAATATAAGGTTTCATGGCGAATCATGGCTAGCTCTGACAGCGGCATCCCGCTATACGCCTCCGAAGGATCCATACCGCTGACAGCTCCCCATGCTTCCGCTATTGCCGGGAATAAAGCCGCCGTCAACCGCTGCGCTTCCGTCTGTCCCATTGAGATAAGCCGCAGAGCCGCGTTCACGCTGGTAGCGACCGAGGTATAAAGGTACCCTTCTGCCGCTTGCCGCAGCGGAACCCTTAGCGTGTGACAGATGATTCCGTATACAAGCGGAAAGCTGCCAAAGCTGCCCCCTGCTCGAATCGTTTCTTGCAGAGGACGGAAGTTCACCCCTGGATACAGCTCAGGAGCGAGCCGAATTAATCTTCGGCCAATCTTCTCCATCCCATCCCGGGATTCCGGAGCTAATCTTTGGAAATGGACGAGCTTCTCAATTTCATAAGCGTATAAATAGTTTCCCTCATTACCGTGATCGCCATCGGCATAGACTGCTTTAACAATCATCAAATCACTAGTCGCCCAGCTGTGCCGCAGCATGCCCTCTAAGTAGGAGCGCAAGCTTGCTCCATCACTTACCCTGCCGTCTTGCACGAGCGATTCCAATCCGAAAGAATGAGCGAAGCTGCCGATAGGCAGCGCGGAATCCAGCAGCAGCTGTAAGCTTAGCCAAGTGTCTGGCCTTTGCTCGCCGCCGTTACTCTCTAACACTACGATCCGCCTCCCTCCCCTATTCAATTCTTCATCAGAATAAGAAGTACCTTTGGGCCATGGGAACAACCGAGACAGGCTCGCAAATCGCCAGCTCACCATCAACCATAACCTTGTACGTATCCGGATCCACTTCGATATGAGGAGTTGCGCTGTTCCGGATCATGTCCTTCTTCCCGATATTCCTGCAATTCTTAACCGGTTCAATTCTTTTCTGCAGGCCAAGCTGCTGAGGAATCCCTTTATCGAATGCCACTTGGGAAACGAAGGTAATCGAGCTTTGCGTCAGAGATCTGCCATAGGATGCGAACATCGGTCTCCCGAACACCGGCTGAGGCGTTGGGATGGAAGCGTTAGGATCGCCCATCTGGGCGTGCGCGATGCTTCCGCCCTTGAGAATCATATCGGGTTTAACCCCGAAAAAGGCACGGCTCCAGATGACGATATCCGCAAGCTTGCCAATCTCGAGCGACCCCACTAGGTGAGATATCCCATGTGCGATAGCGGGATTAATCGTGTATTTGGCTATATACCTTTTTATCCGTTCATTGTCTCCCTGCTCATCGTCTCCATCCAAAGGACCTCTTTGCATTTTCATCTTATCCGCTGTTTGCCATGTCCGAATAATGACTTCTCCTACTCGGCCCATCGCTTGCGAATCAGAGCTGATAATACTGAATGCGCCAAGGTCATGCAGAATATCTTCTGCAGCAATGGTCTCAGGGCGAATACGGGAATCCGCGAACGCGACATCTTCAGGAATCCTGCTATCCAAGTGATGGCAGACCATCAGCATATCCAGATGCTCCTCGATCGTGTTTACCGTAAAAGGTCTGGTAGGGTTAGTCGAGGACGGAATGATATTCGACTCGCCTGCCGCTTTAATAATATCGGGAGCATGGCCGCCTCCTGCTCCTTCAGTGTGGTATGTGTGAATCGTTCGGCCCCCAATCGCACGCAAGGTGTCTTCTACAAACCCCGCCTCATTGAGCGTATCGGTATGAATCGCCACCTGCACGTCATATTGATCAGCCGCAGATAGACAAGCATCGATCGCAGCAGGAGTCGTTCCCCAATCCTCATGCAGCTTGAGACCGATCGCTCCAGCCTCAATCTGCTCAATTAACGGAGGCAGTGTCGAGGCATTCCCTTTACCCAGAAATCCAAGATTCATCGGGAAAGCTTCTGCAGCCTCTAACATCCTTCTCAGATGCCAGGCACCTGGCGTACATGTCGTAGCGTTCGTCCCTGTAGCTGGGCCGGTTCCTCCTCCGATCATTGTTGTAACGCCAGAGGATAACGCCGTCTCAATCTGCTGCGGACAAATGAAATGAATGTGGGAGTCTATTCCACCAGCCGTTACGATTTTCCCCTCTCCGGCAATGACTTCCGTACTCGCGCCGACAACCATATTTGGATCAACACTATCCATAATATCAGGATTTCCTGCCTTGCCGATTCCGACAATGAGGCCATCCTTAATTCCGATGTCCGCTTTCACAATGCCTGAATGGTCTATGATGACGGCGTTGGTTATCAGCGTATCCAGAACACCCTCGCTTCTTACTGCACGGCTGGATTGGCCCATCCCATCGCGAATAACCTTGCCCCCACCGAACTTGCACTCGTCGCCATATACCGTATAATCACGTTCCACTACTGCCCAAAGCTCCGTATCTGCCAGCCTTATAGCATCGCCGGCCGTCGGACCGAACATTCCCGCGTAGTTCTGCCGATCCATGCGCATAACCGCTTTCCTCCTCGGTATCCGTTACGATGTGTATGTAAATCCGCCTATTCGTTTACTTTAAGGACTTCCATTCTTTCAAACGGTCAGCAACCTCCTGAGGCATTTCGCCTGAAGCAATACCGTTAGAGAGGGCGTTTAAGCCGTAGGAGAGCTTTGCACCGCCAAGCTCCGTTAGTATAATCGGCTTCTCCTCACCAGGCTCAAAGCGAACAGCAGTGCCCGCAGGAATATTTAATCTCATTCCAAAGGCTAGCTCCCGAGGAAAATCCAGCGAACGGTTTACTTCAAAAAAATGAAAATGTGAGCCTACCTGCACAGGTCGATCTCCTAGATTATTGACCATCATTTCTAATGTGCGTCTTCCTGCGTTTAGCTCCAGCTCTCCAGCCTTCACCCTTATTTCTCCCGGATTCATCTGCCGCAATCCCCCTTGGTATGATCAAATCAGCTCGGATATGGACATATCATTAAGGTATCGGCTGATGTACCGTCACCAGCTTGGTTCCATCTGGAAAAGTCGCCTCAACCTGTACCTCATGGATCATCTCCGGTACACCCTCCATCACTTGATCCCGGGAAAGCAGCGTTGTTCCGTACGCCATCATCTCAGAGACAGATCTGCCGTCCCTTGCTCCTTCTAGAATGGCGGACGTGATAAGTGCGATGCATTCCGGATAGTTGAGCTTTACTCCGCGAGCAAGCCTTCGATGCGCCAAGTCCGCCGCTACCGTAATAAGCAGCTTTTCTTTTTCCCGTTCGGTAAGATTCATGCCACATCCCCTTCCTCCAGCTTTCCTCCCATTATAGGAAACAGATACGGATAAGTAAATAACTCATGTCATATTTTATTACATTATAAATTAATAATTTGTAGATATTTACTATTGATAGTCAATTTATAACGCGAATATAACATGCGATTAACCAATAAGACTTATCTGGTCAATCCCTCCGCTTTTGTGATAAAATCAAGGATATGACAAATTCGATGATCAGAAAGCGAGGGGCTATCGTTGGCTAATAAAAAATTACGTTCAGATATGATCACCAAAGGCTTTGACCGCGCTCCACATCGCAGCTTATTACGTGCTGCTGGCGTTAAGGAAGAGGATTTCGGCAAGCCTCTTATAGCAGTCTGCAATTCTTATATCGATATCGTTCCCGGGCATATCCACTTACAGGAGTTCGGTAAAATCGTTAAGGAAGCTATTCGCGAAGCAGGCGGCGTTCCATTCGAATTCAATACCATTGGCGTAGATGATGGAATTGCGATGGGCCACATCGGCATGCGCTACTCTCTTGCAAGCCGCGAGGTCATTGCAGACTCCGTTGAAATTATGGTTAATGCTCACTGGTTCGACGGTATGGTATGTATCCCCAACTGTGACAAAATCACCCCAGGTATGATGATGGGTGCTCTGCGCGTTAACATCCCGACGTTGTTCGTCAGCGGCGGACCCATGAAAGCGGGTAAAGACTCCACAGGTAAATCCATTTCCCTTTCCAACGTTTTTGAAGGCGTTGGCGCTTTCCAAGCCGGTAAAATCAACGAACAAAGCTTACTGGAGCTCGAGCAATACGGCTGCCCGACTTGCGGCTCTTGCTCTGGTATGTTCACCGCCAACTCCATGAACTGTCTTGCCGAAGTGCTCGGACTGGCTATGCCAGGGAACGGCACAATACTTGCCATTGCTCCTGAGCGTAGAGAATTCGTTAAACAATCCGCTAAACAACTGATGGAGCTGATCAAGCTAGACATCAAACCTCGTGATATCGTAACCAAAGAAGCGATCGATAATGCGTTCGCGTTAGATATGGCTATGGGCGGTTCAACCAATACCGTTCTTCACACGCTGGCACTTGCGATTGAAGCTGGTATCGATTATCCGATTGAACGTATCAATGAAATCGCGGAGCGGGTACCTCATTTGGCTAAGATTGCTCCAGCCTCCGATTGGCACATCGAAGATGTTCATAATGCTGGTGGCGTAAGTGCAGTAATCAATGAGCTTCTGAAAAAAGAAGGTGCGCTCCACGGAGACTGCATCACTGTAACCGCCAAAACACTTCGCGAAAATGTCGCGGGCTGCGAGATCTTGAATACCGAGGTCATTCATACAATTGATAACCCACATACAGCGCGCGGCGGACTAGCTGTCCTGTTCGGTAACTTAGCGCCAGACGGCTCTATCGTTAAAGTCGGTGCAGTCGACAAATCCGTCGGCGGCTACCACAAAGGACCAGCGATTTGTTTCGACTCCCAGGATGAAGCTTTAGCCGGTATCGCTAACGGCAAGGTCAAAGAGGGACATGTTGTCGTCATCCGTTATGAAGGACCGAAAGGCGGACCTGGAATGCCGGAAATGCTAGCTCCTACATCGCAAATAATGGGAATGGGCCTTGGCGCAAAAGTTGGCCTCATCACAGACGGTCGTTTCTCAGGCGCATCTCGCGGTATCTCCATCGGTCATATTTCTCCGGAAGCTGCAGACGGAGGTCCGATTGCATTCGTTTACGATGGCGACACCATTGAGCTGGATCTTAACAATCGTTCGATCACTCTGCAAATTTCCGACGAAGAAATGACTCGCCGCCGCTCCGAATGGAAGGGCTTTGAGCCAAAGATCAAACGCGGTTACCTTGCACGTTATTCCGCAATGGTTACCTCCGCAAGCACTGGCGGCGTAATGAAGATGTAATTTCCCTTATGCCAAATTGCAATTAAAAAAGTAGTAATAAACTAATAAAAATGGTTGAGCAACCTCTGCTCAACCATTTTTTTGCATATTAACTTCATTCAAGTACATATCTAATGTTGGGACAGTCCCATTATTCATTATATAAGCTTCCCTAACGTTTCCTCTTCAAATTCAACTGAAGCCGGCTTCGTCTCAAGGTTAAGCTTCTGAATCGGATTGTCTGTCTTCACGGACCCCTCACGCTCCGGACGGCGCCGGACCCTAGTCTCATCTGCCCAGGTCAACAATATTTCCCGAGGCATAATAAGCATACGCGGGGTCATGGATTCACCTTTAGCTCGAACTCTCTCGCTTCCTTCAGGATGGATGACGCGCATCAATATTCGCAAATATATATTCGTTATCCAGGAGAACAAACCGCGCGGCAAGTCATATGTGCCATATCCGAGTGATTCTGCGCCGCGGTGTACCATCGACACGCCATAAAGCGCCTTTACTTTGTCTCCGCTTGGGATAACCGCCAATTCTCTCGCCATATCCGGAAGAGCCTTCTCCATTTCGCGAATGATCTTAATCCCTGTCTGCAGAGCCGATCGAGAATTCATTCCAAGATCGAACAGCATTTGATTCTCGAAATGGATTTCCATAATGTAATCCCCTGAATGCAGCGTCGTTTCTGCCCGCAAATCCAATGGTGGCCCTGCATATCGGCGAATCCGGTAATTAAAGAACTTACCATCCCCCACGGGGCTCAAACGGAACAAAATATGAAATACCTTTTCCCATAACAACCATCCCGTTACAATGACCTTCTTAATCGGACCAATGGAATGGCCCTTCTTTTTATCGCCTGCGGAATCATCGCTCTTCATAACAGCTCTCCTCACGGGCGTTTGATTGCTTCTCCTTTTGGCTCGCTTCCTCTCCGTTAGCTCGATCATTTCATCGATCCCAACAAAGCGGTAGTCCAGCTTACGTCCATCGTCCAAGATTCGTTCTAAAGCCGATATCGTGTTGGCAGGCGCATCCTTATCAGCACCAAAGGTAATACCGCAATCATGCAAGAGGAACACTTGGCCTGGCTTGAGCTTCCTTCTCATTCGCCTGTACAATTTGTCTGCATTAACCCTTTTGCGCCAATCCCCAAATAACGAGGTCCACAATACAATCTGCAAGTATCCCAGGTTCGCATAATCAAATACATTCACAATTCCCCAAGGAGGACGGTAATACATCGGTCTCGTGCCCGTAATCTTCTTGATAACGTCCGAGGTGCGGTCAATCTGACGCTTGACGGATCGCGGACGCATGAGCCAGTTCGTATGATGGACAAAATTATGTATGCCGATGATGTGACCTTCTTCATGTATTCGCGCAATAATATGAGGGTTTTGTTCCGCATTTTCTCCAACTACGAAAAAAGTCGCCCTTGCTCCCTGTCGCTTAAGTAAATCGAGCAGCTTAGGCGTATATACCGGGTCTGGGCCATCATCAAAGGTTAGCGCGATTTCCTTGTCCGTCTTGCCGCGCATAAATACTCTGAAGCCAAAAATCCGGCTCACCAAAGCCGGCAAAAAAGCATAAAAAGTCAAAAAATAAAAACCTATCCAAAGAATGAATTCCATGCCTTCCCCACCAACTTGAAGTCATATTTAGAAGAGCGTGCGGTTCTGTGCCTGTCTTCTATTTTATCATAAGGGACTTCAAAATAGGCATCCTTGTAGGCATCTTTTTTGTAATCGTGTACAATAAACGTTAAATAGACATTTGCGAGCTTTTGGTACTCTTAATGGAAAAGGTGGATTGCAGGATGTTATCGCTATATCAGAAGTATTGGCGCACCGTATTTGACATTGGCATCATCGCTTTAACCGTCTGGCTTACGATGTACATATTCAGCTATTTGTATAACCTTGCTACACCCGTATTCTTATCCTTTCTCGTTTTTTGGATCATCGAGCCGCTTGCGAGGCTGCTGAACCGCTGGGGCTTGCGCAAGTCAATAGCCTCCGGTATTAGTGTCTTGCTGTTCACCTTAGTTATACTAGCTATTTTCGTCGGGCTCGGATTCGTTTTCACACAGCAGATTATTCAACTAAGCGAGGATCTTCCGAAGTATACGGCTCAGTTACAGGAGCAAATATCGAATATTACTGGCAATTTGCAAGGACGAATAGAAGCCTTACCACCAGGAATCGAAGATAAGCTTAACGATGCAATTACCTTTGTTACGAATCAGGGCGCAACTTGGGCAGGCGTGTTCCTAACCTGGTTGGCTGGGTTTCTAACTTCTTTCTCTTCATTTGTCCTTAATTTCTCAATCGCGATCATACTCGCCTATTTCTTAAGCTTGGAGATTGAGACCTGGAAACAACTCAGCAAAGAAAGATCGCCCAAAACACTCAAAATTGCCTTTGAGTTTCTGCGCAACAACGTTTTCAAAGGGATCGGCGCCTATCTTAAAGCCCAAGGCAAGCTAATCAGCATAACGTTCGGGGTTATCTTTGTCGCCCTTCTCGCGCTCGGCGTCAATAACGCCTTCTCCATTGCGCTGCTTGCAGGATTTTTCGATGTTCTTCCGCTATTAGGCGTAAATACTTTGTTTATCCCTTGGATCGCTTATTTATTTATTACCGGCGAAACTAATCTTGCGATTTGGCTAACGGGACTTCTGCTAGTTGTCACACTTACGAGACAAATTCTCGAGCCGCGCATCACGGGACAAACGGTCGGAGTCTCCGCCTTTACGATGCTCGCCTTCATGATGGTGTCCTTGTCGCTGTTCGGCGTGGCCGGACTCATACTCGCTCCAATTCTCATGATCTTGCTTAAAGCTCTATACGACCAAGGGTATTTCAACAAATGGATTCGTTATCCCAGGGAGGAATTCATCGTTCCCCCGCTCGCGCCGCAGCAGTCAGAGCTTGTTGTTCCAGCTGATAAAGACCGTCCATAATCTCGCCGAATACAGAAGCTGCACGATTACGAAGTCCTGCAGGCTGATCTTCAATCAATACAGCAATCGCATACCGCGGTTGTCCTTTAGCAGGCCCGTAACCGATGAACCACTGATCGTTGCGGGCTTTTTGCTTTCCAGCCAACTCTGCTGTTCCCGATTTCCCCGCGAGCGGCCACGCGGTCCCCTCTAATGCCTTGCTAGCCGTTCCTTTATGAACAACTGCCTGCATCCCTTTTCGAAGAAGCGCAGCCGTGCGCGGCTTAATCTGACCATAGTTTGACTCAGCGCCTTGAACAGACAACGAGGTCATCAATCCACCGTCCGCATAACGAATATTTTTTACAAGTCTGGGGGCATATACCTTACCGTTATGCAAGATGGAAACAATCATATTCGCCGCTTGCAGCGGAGTCACTCTAACATCTCGCTGGCCAATGCCTGTTCCTGTCCTCACTCCCCCATCCTGCGCGGATGTGCGGTCCAGAAAAATGCTGCCTGCTTGTTCCTCCCCCAACAATCGCAATGGCTTGCCATCGGTAAACCTCTCGGTGCTCCAACCGACCAGCCTCCCTAAACCCAAGCGCTCGCCAGTGATTTGTATCCATGCAGGGTCCATTCTCTCGGCTAATTCCGCAAAAACGACGTTACACGACTCGGCAAAAGCTTCTTCAAGGGTTAATGCGCCGTGTCCTTCTTCTCTCCAGCATTTCAGCCCATATTTACCATAATGCCCATCACAGTGAAATACCTCATCCCATGTCGTAACACCTGATTCCAGCGCTGCGGCTAATGTAACGGTCTTAAAAATAGAGCCCGGAGGAGCTGCAATTAACGCACGATTCCTCTCATCTGTGTTCTCCGCTCCAATATGATAGGGATTGAGACGAGGAAGAGACACCATGGCCATTATATCTGCATTCTGCGTATCTAGAACTACAGCCGCTCCTTTACTTATCCCGTATTTATTCATCGCCTTCTCTACGACGTGTTGAAAATCCAAATCTAATGTTGTCGTCACCTGCAAAGGGAAGTGTGGATTTACAGGAGCCGCCATTCTTAATCCGAGACCTTCCAAAGGTCGCCTTGTTGCGTCTGTAATCTGAATTACCGTTGTAGGTGCGATTCCTTGTATAAGTCGATCCATCGATTTCTCTAAACCAGATCCGCCTATTGTATTCGTCACATCCATATGATGGCTGGAAATCTGTTTCTCGTAAATTTTTCTCACTCTCTCAGGGTGTTGAGAGACATAACCGATTGCATGAATCGGAGTGAAGTCTGCTGGGTACCGGTTACGAAAAGGCAGCACAGCTACACCAAGCAATTTCGCCGATTCAGCAATTCCGATCTGCTCATCTGACAGATGCAACGCCCGGGTGGAATGAGCTTCCTTCCATACTTCAGGCTCTCGCAATTCAGTTAACCAGCTATCTAGCTCCTCCGCTTTTACCCCAAGTGAGGATGCTAGCCGTTCTACATCCTCTTTTCTCCCGCGCATCATGCCATCGTCAGGAAACGCCGCTAAGCTCTGTACGGAGACACCTGTTATCAGCCGCCCATTACGGTCTCGGATTTGTCCGCGTCCTGTATCAAGCAGCAGCCCATCCGACCTTTGTAGAACGGCACTTTGAATAAGAGAGCCGCTCATGGTATGAGCACCGCCAAACCCAAGCTGAAGCCAAGCTAAACGCGCACCCTCGACACCGAACAGAATGGCAAAGAATAACAGCACATGCAGCCCTCTAATCGCCCATACTCGTGACATCACTTACCCTCCCGCTCCCTCTCTTTCTCTCTATTATTCCCATATAATAAAAAAAGCAGACAAGGATTTCTCCTCATCTGCCTTCATATGGCACCCTTTTATTATGAGACTGTAAACCTGCTTAACGACTCACGCAGTTGATTCGATACAGCTTCCAGCCGGTTGGACAATTGCACCAAACCATCGCTAATGTTCAGTTGTTCGTTACTCAGTGAAGCTACTTGCTCCGATGTCGCAGAGGCTTCCTGCGCAACGGCGCTGACGTTAGTCATTGCCATCGATAAAGTAGATTGCGCATCCTCCAGATTACGTACAGAATCGGTAGCCGATTCTAAGCGGCTAACAAACCCGCTCATATTGTCTTGAACTGTGATAAAAATCGTGTTAGCTTCGCGAACGGATTCGATTTGTTCTTGGAAGATCGGGTAAGCTTTCGATAAGACGGATACCGTTTCGTCGATTTCACGAGAGATATTTTCTACGATTCCGCCAACAACTCCGATGGACTGGCGCGATTGATCCGCCAATTTGCGAATTTCATCCGCAACTACCATAAAGCCTTTACCTGCTGCACCCGCTCTTGCTGCCTCTATCGTAGCGTTTAATGACAATATATTCGTTTGCTTCGAGACGTTACCCAGCACATCAAGAATTTTGCGAATCGAATATGTACTTTCCTTAAGCTTGTCGACTTTCTCTACCATCGACCGGGTCATTTCTTCCGTCTGTCCGGTTTTCTGGATAAGAGTTCCCATATAATCCGAGCCTTTACGTCCGGCTTCTTCAACTTCATTAGCTGACTGACCCATTTCGACATTTGAATGGATAACGGATTGTACTTGCGAACCGATATGTACAGTTAAATCTGTACCCTTCTCCGATTCAATCGCTAAGTTTGTTGCGCCATTAGCGATCTCTTCCGTTGCCACGGCAATTTCCTTCGCGGCAATTGCGGTCTTACGGGAAGATTCAGTCAGGGAGGCAGCCGTATCCAGCACCTCTTGGGCCGACAAATTCGTTTGGCGTACGAGAGCGGTAATTTCTTCCATCATACGATTAAAGCTATCCGAAACCTGCCCAATCTCGTCTTTCTTACGAATAGTCGAGCGAACGGTCAAGTTGCCTCTTTCGCCTTCGTTCATAAGCGTACGAAGTTGAGCAAGCGGGCGACCTACCGTTAACATGACGATTAGCCCAATTCCGCCTGCGATGAGAGCAGCGATCAACGACATCAACAACGTAAGATTGCTAATGGCTTTGGCATCCTTAACTAACGCGGATACTGGAATATTACCAATCAGCTTCCATTTATTATTGTCTAGAGTACCCGATGATGACAAGACCTTCGTTCCATTGATATCAATAGTTGAAGAACCGTCTTCTCCAGGTAATTCATATTCATATTTACTTCCCCACTTCGTAGCATTCGGGCCGTATACAATGGTGTTGTCCGTTGCGACAATGTAGGAGCCGCTTCCTTCACCGAATTGAACGCTTGTCATATGCTCAGCCAGAACCTTGGTCTTGATCTCAAGAATGAGATAATAAGCCTTGCCTTGGTTCAATGCGCGACCTATGGCTAGCGTTGGAGCACTCCGGCTGCCATCTATTCCTTTTGCCATCGTTGGAATCCATACCGCTTTACCGTTACCTTCTTTGATGCTTTCTAGTATCGTTGATCCATTAAGATTCTCTCTGTTGATCGAGCTTCCAGTAGTCATGAGCTGATCATTCGCATCCATAGGAATTAACGATATGGATTCATAGCTGGAATCCGCCATTGCAATACTGCTCAGCTTCTCTGTCAGCTGACGCGAGGTATCGAAGAGCTCGTAATCGTCTTTAGTAATTCCCATAGCGTTCAGCAGATTCATGAAATTGTTGTCGGTAATAAATTGCAGCGATTGCCTCTCATATCCATCTAATAATAACGAGAATTTATCAGCCGTCTGCTGAGCAGTTTGGCTGCTAGCGTCGGAGACCTTACTTTGGATAATAGAGCTTGATTTCGAGTAAGAAAACCAACCCAACGAAAGGACGCACGCAAGGATACTGCAAAAAATGAGTAGAAATAGCTTCATTCCAACGGAACGAATAGGATTCTCAAACTTTGTATCCTTAAGCTGTCCTCCCATACGTTTTGATAAACCGCTTACACCCTGTGTTGCTTTCTTCCATTCAACCGACCCCAAACGCTCACGTAACGATTTTTTCATTCGATGTAACCCTCCGACTATGTAGTGACAGCTGACTGACGGCAATTAATAGACTTGTCGAACTACTTACTACGAGTAGATTCGACAAGTCCGGACAAAATCCCTTTTGTTTATTAAAAATAATTTATATTAATCGTTTTCTCATGAGATCAAGCGGGGCAACAGGCTGTATGGTAGCGATCTTGATTTTCTGCAGCGGATGGCGCGCGACGGTCAGCGAGTTCCCCTCTTCATCTGTAATCTCTGTAACCTGCTGGACAAACTGTCTTCCTCCAGGTCCGAAGAACTCCACTTCCATACCGGGACGGAAAGGACTCCGTTGCTGAATCGTGGCAACACCCGTCGCATCATCATAATCGGTCACAACTGCCGCGAAATCATATGGGGCTGGCTTCTCTTCAGCTTCGTAGATATGCTCCTCTGCCCCTGGAACCGCATAGAAAAACCCTGTATTTAGCGGCCGGTTGGCTGCTTTCCCAATATCCTGGACCCACTCCGGTCTCAATTCATATCCTTCCGGATTGGCCATATACGCATCAATAGCTTGACGATATACGTTAACAACGGAGGCTACGTAATGAATGCTTTTCATTCGCCCTTCGATTTTGAAGCTATCTACCCCTGCTTCAATAAGATCCGGGATATGCTGTATCATGCATAAGTCTTTGGAGCTCATTGAAAAAGCGTTTTGACCCGGTGCGGCAATGGATTGCTCATCCGCATGCAGGTCGTACTTCCAACGGCAGGATTGGCAGCAGCCTCCTCGATTGGAATCCCTATCGGTAAAATGGTTGGATAAAACACAGCGTCCCGACACGGAGGAGCACATAGCTCCGTGAATGAATACCTCAAGCTCCACGTCAACACGAGCTTTCATTTCCTGAATTTCCTCCATCGTCGTCTCGCGGGCTAGCACGACCCGAGGTAAACCCTCTTCTTTCCAGAACTGAACAGCCTGCCAATTCATCGTCGACTGCTGTGTGCTCAGATGCACTTCCAGCTTAGGGGCGACCTTCTGAGCGGTTTCTACAATAGCAGGGTCCGCCGCAATAATTGCCGCTATGCCCGCATCCTCTAACTGCTTAAGATAATCGGAAACACCGGCTAAATCCTCCTGATGGGCATAAATATTCGTTGCGACAAATACTTTAGCGCCATATTTGGCAGCGAATTCAACGCCTTCACGCATTTCCTCAAAGCTGAAATTGTCCGCATTAGAGCGCAAGCCGTATTTTTGGCCGCCGATATATACCGCATCCGCGCCATAGTGTACAGCAAATTTCAGCTTTTCTAGACTTCCGGCTGGCGCAAGAAGCTCTGGCTTGGCTAAGCGCTGCCTTTGCCCCTTCACGCGCGGCAGCTCTTGCGTAAGAGATTGACTCATCACTATACCCTCCTTGCGATTGTTATTAATAAACCTGTTCCTTGTACAAAAATCCGAATCCGAGCTCTCGATCAGGGTTTTGCAGCTGCTGAATAGGAGTTAGCCATAGCGGGTTAAAGCGGTATTCGTTTGGATCAGCTGCATAAATATCTAATACCTGGCGGTAGCTCCTCAGTACCGTTTCATTATAATCATCTGATTTAAGCAGAGCTTCGATATATAAGCTATCGACATTCGCTTGAATCAACTCCGGAAGAACCTCTAACAAGCATATATCATCGGGACTCATCACATGAGTTCCGTTATTATCCTCGTATACCGGGAATTTCTCATCTGGCCGTTCCGCCTCAACCAGGAAAAGACCTTCGTCTGCCCCTTTACGAACAAGGGAGGCTTCGCGTCCTAGATGCTCAAGATAACTCTGAACGAGATTACGGTGGGAATGATAAATATTCGTCATCCCATGAACCTGAATCTGTATTTCCATGGCTGCTTCATTTTTCAGCGCTATAATTTCTTCCTCATTTAATTCTCTTGCGACTACGGCACGCGCTGCTCCTCGTCGCCCCCAATAGGAAGCTGCATGCGAGTTCGTTCCGGTCATCTCCGCATTCCAATGCAGGGTCAGGCCGGGAGCAAACTGACGGACATTCATCAGAACAGCTGGATCACCGAATACGACCGCATCGGCCTCAGCTTCTTGCACAGCTTTTAGGTATTCCGGCAGCCATTCAACCTCATCGTTGCGAAATAGCTTGTTCATATTTACATATGCCTTAGCCCCAAGACGATGAGCTTTTGCAATGACTTGTTTCAGCTCGGATTGCGGAATGTCCGCTGGCTGTCGCATGCCGAATCGGGATTCACCGATGAGCACAGCAGTCGCGCCAGCTTGGATTAATCGTTCCATTTGTTCATGAGAACCGACGCTTATAAGCAATTCAGGAATTGAAGCTGATATGGTGACACACCTCCCTAGAAATCTTCGACCCGGTGAACTTTCAAGAGCACCATGCAGGTGTCTCCAGAAGTTCGCCGGGTCGGGGCGCGTTCAATTAACGCGTCGTGATTATTTTTTGACGTTCTTTTCACTAAGCCGAATATTTTTTTGATGCTGACTATAGGTTACTGCGAACAAATGGGAGTTTGTTCCGTCTTTTTTCGTTACGTAGTACAGGTAATCCGTCTCATCTGGATAAAGCGCAGCCTCGATGGATTTGTAGCTTGGGCTTGCGATAGGCCCCGGCGGCAGACCTGCTTGTAAATACGTGTTGTATGGACTTTCAACCTTCAAGTCCACCTCCAGCAACCGTTCCTTCTGCTTATCTAACAAGTATTGGATCGTGGCATCGATTTGCAGCGGCATCTTTATCTTCAGACGATTCTGGATGACACTGGATACAATCGCACGCTCTTCATCCAACACGACTTCACGTTCAACCAATGATGCGATCGTAAGAAGCTCATGAACAGTTAAGCCCCGCTCCTCGAGCGTAATCTGCCAATCCTCAGGAAGCTGGTCTATTTTATGATCAAGCTCGGAAAGCATCCGATTAATAATATCTGTCTCCGTGCTGCCTCGCTTCATCTCATACGTATCAGGGAATAAATAACCCTCGAGAGGGAATCTTAAATTGTTGGTCGTTGGAATCGATTTCGTCCATGATGAACCCGTAAATTGTGAAGTTTGGCTTGCGGTTTCAGTGAATTTATCCTTGTTCACGTCACCTGATTCTGCGAGCCTTGAAGCGATTTGCTGAACGGTAAACCCTTCCGGAATGGTGAATCGGGTCGTTGCCTGGGCAATAATATCACCGTTATTCAGCTTTGCAACGATCTGCTCGCGAGTCATTCCCGGGGTCAACTCATATACCCCTGCTTGGAAACGCGAGCCTTCGCCTTCGATTTTCAACCAACCGCTGAATAGAAAAGCACTGCGTATGAGTCCATTTTGTTCCAGCAACTCCGCCACCTTCTGAGCGCGCATCCCCGAGGTAATAGTTACCTCGATTGGCGTACTTGAGGAAGCAGCAGGACGAAGACCGTTCCATAAATAAAATAATGCACTTGCAGCTAAGGACAGCACTAATGCAAGTGCAATTAAAAAGGACCATAGTAAGACGCGCGGCTTGCGGCGAGCAGGTGCAGATGCCAATTTCGTTGCTCCTGGCTGAGCAGCAGCTGTAGAGCGCATAGGGGCTTCATTCGGATTCATATAGGATCGATTAGCCGCTTCCGTCGCGGCGGCCGCTTCGGTTTCACCTGATAACTTCTTTTCTTCGCCGTTCACTGTATTGCCGTACACGGACTTCCAGCCTTCGCTTGATGACTTATTATCTTTTTCCACGCCTATCCCCCTCCAGCAAGCCCAGTATTCGTAAAAAAGAGCGGTTGCCCGCTCTCTGTTCTTCGAATACCTTAAGGCTGGTCATCACTGCCAAATTGAATATCATCGTAAGCTTCGGCAACTAGCTCCCACTCGTCCTCATCCGCGATCGATTCAAGCCCGATTTCTCCATCAGGCTCCATCACGATACGAAATACTTCAATTTCATCGTCTTGAAGCATAGCTTCTGATTGCAGCACTGCGTAACGCTTAGAATTAAGGGTCAGCTCAGTTAATATTCGAAAGGGCTGAGACACACCATCTTCCCCTTGCAGGTCTACATAGTCACCGTATATTTCTTTGAGAGTTGGAGTATTGCTCCGACCTTCGCTTTTATCTGTCATTTAAATATCCTCCTGAACCAGGCGCAGCGATTAGGTTAGCCTTTGTTTTCTTCGGCTTCGTCGAATTCACCGATCAAGGTATTGAAGGTTTCTTCCACCATATCCCATTCTGCTTGGTCCTCAATAGGGAACAATTGAATGTCTTCGTTCTCTTCCTGATAACGGAATGCGAATACTTCCTGCTCTTCGTCACCGTCTTCTTCAGCCGGTACAACCATTAAATACTTGCGGTCTGTACCATCATCCAGCTCAAAACGCATAATGACCTCGAATGCCTCTTCATTACCTTCGTCGTCTGGGATGTAAATAATCTCTGCTTCTTCTTCTTCATGGTTGATGATTTCATCTGTCATGACAATCCCTCATTTCGGTCGTGAGTCAAGATAATTTTGCAATAAAATCGCCGCTGCCATTTTATCGATAACTTGTTTACGCTTGCGCCGGCTAACATCAGCTTCAATTAAAGTACGCTCTGCGGCTACAGTTGTAAGTCTTTCATCCCATAGCTTTACAGGTAAACTTATTGTCTGCCTCAGCCGCTCTGCAAATGCTATGCAATATTCTCCACTGGGGCCGACTGTTCCATTCATGTTCTTCGGCAGTCCGACGACTATGGATTCGACTTCATATTCCTTTATCAATTCCGCTATCCGTCCCATTGCATCCTTGACCAGCTTCTGGTCGATAACCTCCACACCTTGAGCGGTCCATCCGAACAAATCGCTCATGGCAACTCCAATTCGTCTTTCCCCGTAATCCAATCCCATGATACGCATAGACTAACGGTTCTGCTGAAGATAGAAACGAACGAGTTCTTCGATTAATTCGTCGCGCTCCTTCTTGCGGATCAGACTGCGGGCATTATTATGACGCGGGATATACGCAGGATCGCCCGAAAGCAGGTAGCCAACGATCTGATTGATGGGATGGTACTCTTTGTCCAATAGGGCATCATGCACCGTAAATAAAATGTCACGGGCAGATACTTCGTGGGGATCCGCCACAACGTCAAACTTGACCGTCTGGTCTAGATGGTTCTTGTCTGACGAGCTCATCTCCAGCACCTCGCTTTCACTGACCAACTCAAAATAACTTATAGTCATAATAACATATTCTTCATGGGACAGGAAATTTGTGACACAAAATTACAAGTGAATAAAGGGAGTGCTGTTGGACAACTCCCTTTAAATGCATAGTTATTTCCTAGAAGCTTGAGCCAGAACGAGCTGCTCTGCCGCTTGAAGCGCTTCGGCCAATTTGGAAGGATCTTTCCCGCCGGCTTGGGCTAACTCTGGTTTGCCGCCGCCGCCGCCGCCGCAGATTGCCGCGATTTCTTTAATAAGCTTGCCGGCATGAAGCCCTTCTGCAATTAAATTCGGTGTTACTGCAACTACGAGGTTAACCTTGTCATCTGCAACCGCGCCAAGCACGAGTACAGCTGATCCAAGTTTCGCCTTTAATTCGTCGGCAACGCCGCGCAGAGTGTCCATGCTGCCCGCATTCACTTGAGCGGCTAGCAAAGTTACACCGCCTACAGTCCTCGCCTGTCCAACAAGCTCAGCAGCCTCCAAGCGGCTTAGCTTGCCTTGAAGCGATTCATTATCGCGTTGCAGCTGGCGTACCTCGCCTTGTACGGCTTCAATCCGTTTAGTGACATCCGTCACCCCGCATTTCAATTGTGCGGCAGCACTTTTTAATACGCTAAGCTGCTCATCCAAGAAGTTATACGCATTGCGTCCAGTCACCGCTTCTATGCGGCGAACTCCAGATCCGATTCCGCTCTCACTGACAAGCTTGAACAATCCGATTTGCGATGTATTACGAACGTGACAGCCTCCGCACAGCTCCAAGCTGTAGTCGCCTACGCGAACTACGCGGACGATATCGCCGTATTTCTCGCCGAACAGAGCCATCGCGCCCATCGCTTTCGCTTCGGCTATCGGCTTGAACCCGATATCGAGCTCAGTTCCGATCCAGATTTGCTCGTTCACACGGCGCTCTACCTCTGCTAACTCTTCTGCAGTAATAGCACCAAAGTGAGAAAAGTCGAACCGTAAACGTTCAGGTTCTACAAGGGAGCCTGCTTGATTAACGTGATGGCCAAGTACGTCCTTAAGCGCTTGGTGAAGCAAGTGAGTTGCGGTATGGTTGCGAACGATATCACTCCGCTCTGAAGCATTGACGGAAGCCGTCACCCTATCGCCGACCTTGAGCGCACCAGCCGAAACAATAACCTGATGAACGGACTGGCCATGCGGAGCTTTGCTTAAGCCGATCACTTCAGCTGTAACTCCATTACCGCTAAGTACTCCGCGATCGCTGACCTGACCGCCGCTCTCCGCGTAGAACGGAGTACGATCAAGCATTACCAGCACCTTCTCGTCTACTCCAGCAGCATCGACGAACCGATTGTCCGCGACAATAGCCGTTACACGTGCTTCTTCAGTCAATCCGTCATACCCGACAAATTCCGTTTTCTCGGTATATTCTGCCAATGGACCGCCCTGAACCTTCATGCTTTCTGTCTCTTGACGGGCGGAACGAGCACGTACGCGTTGCTCCTGCATAGAAGCATCGAAGCCTGAGCGATCGACTGTCATCCCTTGCTCGGATGCATAATCCTCGGTCAAATCAAAAGGAAAGCCATAGGTATCATATAACTTAAACGCATCCGGTCCGGAAATTTCTTTCTTACCATCGGCACGCGCCTTCTGACTCAAATCGGCCAAGATAGCTAGCCCGTCGGATAGGGTTTCATGGAAACGCTCTTCCTCTGTGCGAATCACCTTCACGATGAATTCACGTTTTTCTGCAACTTCAGGGTAATATACGCCCATTACATCGCCGACTATAGGAACAAGCTCCCACAAGAACGGACGATCCACGCCGAGCACTTTACCGTAACGAACCGCGCGGCGAAGCAAACGGCGAATAACATAGCCGCGACCTTCATTCGATGGCAGAACCCCGTCTCCAACGGAGAAGGCTACTGTCCGAATATGATCGGCGATAACCTTTAATGCGATATCCTGCTCCTCGATCTCTTTGTATTTCACATTTGCAATTTCGCAAGTGCGTTCGATCATCGGCATGAACAAATCTGTATCGAAGTTGGAGTCTACGTCCTGCAATATGGAAGCGAAACGCTCAAGTCCAGCACCCGTATCGATGTTCTTGTTCGGAAGCGGAGTATAGCTGCCGTCCTTGTTATGATTAAATTGTGAAAACACAAGGTTCCACACCTCAAGGAAACGTTCATTCTCCCCGCCAGTCGTACAATCAGGATCAGAGAGATCGCCGTATTTGTCCCCGCGATCATAGAAAATCTCCGTGCAAGGTCCGCATGGGCCCTCGCCGATATCCCAGAAATTATCCTGCAGCTTAACAATCCGCTCCGGCGGCAGACCGATTTTCTCCCTCCAGAACTGATAGGCTTCTTCGTCCTCAGGATAAACGGTAACGGAAAGCTTCTCGGGATCGAAGCCAATCCACTCAGGATCCGTCAAGAACTCCCATGCCCACGTAATCGCTTCTTCCTTAAAATAATCCCCAATCGAGAAGTTGCCGAGCATTTCGAAGAAAGTGTGGTGACGACGGGTTTTACCGACATTCTCGATATCGTTCGTGCGGATGCACTTTTGCGAGTTCGCGATTCTCGGATTTTCCGGAATGACTCTTCCATCGAAATAAGCCTTCAAGGGAGCCATCCCTGCGTTAATCCATAATAGGGAAGGATCGTTATGGGGCACAAGCGGTGAACTCGGTTCGATATTGTGACCTTTACTTGCGAAAAACTTCAGCCATTTGCTGCGAATTTCAGCGGCTTTCATTGGTTTCATTACTTAACTCCTCCTCTTAAATGCTCCAAAAAATAAAAAAAACGCCCCTTAAATCAGGGACGAAAATTTTCGCGGTACCACCCTGGTTATTACATTCCTAAAAATGCAATCTCCTCTTAACAGGGATAACGGCCCTAACCGGCGGATTTACACCGCACTCCGAAACCAGCTTCCCGAACCCTTCACAATGAAGATTCTCCCAGCCACGGTGTTTCCTGTCCATTCGGATAGGAAGCATTCGCGGAATCTCCTCTCTGGCATTGCGGTCTGTAAGGTACTTATGTCTCGTCAACGTTTTCCTTTATAATCATCATATTGAATTATAGACAACGTTTTTCAACGCTGTCAAACGGTTTTTCTGTGAATGTAATATGCGGACACATGCTGGATGATAACTTTCATTGCAGCATAGAACGGGACAGCGAGAATCATCCCAATAACTCCCGCTAAATGACCGCCTATCAGCAGCACCAGAATAATCGTTAGAGGATGCATTTTCATCGATTTTCCAACGACCTGGGGACTGATTACATTACTCTCAAGATTTTGGCAGATCATGTTGACGATGATAACCATTAGTACCATTTTCCAAGAAATTGTTGTAGCCATAAGAAGAGCAGGCAGCGCTCCAAAGAATGGTCCCAAATAAGGGATAATGTCAAACAAGGAAACAAATCCAGCCATTAGTAGCGGATAAGGCATACCTATGATCAGATACCCGATATATGCGAGTACACCAATGCAAAGGGAAACAATAAGCTGACCGCGTATGTAGCTGCCCAAAGCTTCATCGATATCTTTCAATAGCCTTACTGTATGTTTCCTGTGCGATCGAGGGACGTATTGCAATGCTGCCCGTTCGAATACATCTAGATCCTTCATCATGTAGAAGGCTAGGAACGGAACAATCATCGCGATAAACAAGACGTTTACCAGCGCTCCGAGATTGTTCAGAATGTCGGCGATCCTCTGCTCGATTTGCTTCTCCAGGCCGCTTAACGATTTGTTTATCCCATCCCTTACACTGCTCGGCAACACGTTGTTATTGTTAAAATGATCTACCATACTTTGCGCGCGAACGGTTAGCTCCGGCATATGCTCACTAAGCTCCTCGACCTGGTTCATAAACATCGGAATCACATTCATCAGAATAACGACGCACACCGATATGAAAACCGCATAGATAAGGAGAACAGCTGCCGTTCGCGGAACCTTGCGGCCATGCAGAAGGTTTACGATCGGATTCAGCATATAAGAAATAATCATCGCTACGAGGAAGGGCGCCAACACCGCTTTGAGGAACTCATAGACCGATAACAGCATAGGTCGCACCAGCACTAAAAGAAACAAGATCAACAAGCAGAGTATGGCGTAGACAAGCACAGTAAACAACCGGCTTTGGGCAAACCGCCCCACAATTCCACCTCCCATATTTCCGTACCATGCCAATAGGCTCTTTCAAAGTATATGTACTTGTCCATTCCAATAAACCAACTCAAATAAAAAAGCGCTCCGATCCCCAATTAGGAGACTTCGAAGCGCTTCAGTAAAGCTTATTTACATACTGTTAGAGA
>NZ_JBEQAP010000036.1:0-61931 GCF_041640265.1 Cohnella sp. | reverse complement strand
TTGTTTGCTGTGCACTTTTTTTTGCTTTCACCAAAAAAACAAACGGCACAGGACTTTACCCATGCCGTTTCGGATTTCATTTTTATTCCTGTTCTTGTCTTTGAGCTAAACTAAATGACATTGCCCCTCGAGGAGCCCTTTGATTCTTGCCATTCGGCATCGAATGTCATTCCTTGCTTACATCCCATAGTCTTTGCGCAAGGTTGCCAGCTGCTCTAAACAACGCTCAGACCAACGCTTTAAGCGATCTAATCGCTCCATCTCTACTCCTAAAGCCGTTTGAAGGGATTCACGGTACTCCGGAATCGCTCCTGTGTAAGGATGAGCAGTTTGAGTCGGTACCCATACCTTCTCAGTGTAGGATAAAGCTCTGCGTTCATGAAACATGGCTGCATCAGGATCATAAGGATTATGCAGATCCCCCTGCGTGGGATGCTGCAGCACTGCAAGCACCTTAACCAATAACCGTCGATCATCCCGATCCACTGTTTCTCCGACATAATCTCCAGTCTTATAGGTCATTTTTACAATATCAGATATTTTCTGAGTTTCATCCATCGTAATCTTTTCCTCCTTTGCATTGTTTCTTATTATTGTACCACTTGTTACGCGCTCTGCTTCAGCGTAATATGGAAGTAGGTAAAGTGGAGGATCATTTCTTATGCGTAAAAAAAGAGTTCTGCTGCTTTCCGAAGGATTCGGTACCGGACATACGCAAGCCGCATATGCGCTAGCGGTCGGATTACGCCAGCTTTCACCGCGGATCCAGACGCGTGTAATTGAGTTGGGCACCTTTCTAAATCCCGTTATCGGCCCGCTTATTTTGTCCGCTTATCGCAAAACCGTCAGTAAGCAGCCTAAGCTGGTCGGAAAGATGTATAGAAGCGGTTATCATAAATCATTAAATCGAATGACTCAGTTCGCATTACATAGATTATTCTACAATCAAGTAGCTGATGTCGTACGCCAATTGAAACCAGACTCTATTGTCTGCACCCATCCATTTCCCAACGCGGTCGTAAGCCGCTTGAAACGCCTCGGGCTGGATGTTCCTTTGTATACCCTTATAACGGATTATGATGCCCATGCGACATGGACCAATCCGGAGGTTAATACCTATCTGGTCAGCACGCCTGCCGTTCGGAACAAGCTCATCGCACGCGGTGTGCCTCCAACTTCTATAGAAGTAACGGGTATTCCTGTTCACCCTAATTTCTGGCATCCTCATGACAGAGCAGAGATTCTTGCTCAGTTCCAGCTGCGGGATATGCCTACTGTTCTAATCATGGGTGGAGGCTGGGGTCTTCTTTACGGGGAAGAGCTTGTGGAGCATATGGCCGCCTATACCGACCGGATACAGCTTATTCTCTGTATGGGTAATAACGAGAAGGCTAAGGAAAAGCTCCTGTCCGATCCGAGATTCCAGCACCAGAATGTCCATGTGCTAGGTTTTACGAAGGAAATTAGCAAGCTCATGGATGTCTCTGACCTTCTTGTCACGAAACCTGGCGGCATGACTTGCACCGAGGGAATGTCGAAGGGGATTCCGATGCTCTTCTATGAGCCAATCCCCGGCCAAGAGGAAGAGAACGCCGAATATTTCGTCAACCAAGGCTTTGGCGAATTAATGACGAATACCGAAACGATCGACCGCTGGTTCCGATTAATTCAAGAGCCATATGCGGCTTACCGTCATCGGGATACTTTGCTTGCTTTACGCAATGCAGAGTATCACCCTGCGAAGTGCTCAGAGGCTGTACTCGCTTTAATGGAAAAGGGGGATTAGGATAACATCCTGATCCCATCATCATTCACGCAATTAAACAAAAACAAGCACCCAGCCACGATTGTGGCAAGGTGCTTGTTTTGTTTTGTTTTGTTTTCATGGAGGATGGCCGCAATTCCTTAAAGCGCACTCCCGCCATATAAGAAACGATATTCCCAATGCTTGCCGGCAATGCTATCAACACGAACGCCGCCGGAGGTTTTGGAGTATGTCTGCAGAATTTGTCCATCTCCCAAATAGATACCTACATGGGTGATCCTTTCAGAGAATGGGCTTTTATTGCTATAACTTGATTCTCTCGTCCCTTTGTAAGACATGAAGAACATCAAATCTCCACGTTTGAGAGAATTCCAGTTCGTCGTTACTGGGTTCTTTTCCTTGACGTAAGTCCCTTGCTGTCTCGAATCCGCTGGAAGAATAATATTTAAGGCATCCTTAAAGGCTTGACGCACGAAATCCGAGCAATCGAACGTTGTGGTCGTATTGCGGTCTGACCTAAACTCATAAGGAGTCCCCAGATACTTCATACCTGCTGTGATTACCATCTCCACTTGCTGACTTGCAGCCGGCACAACGGGTTCAACTGGCTTTGCCTCCTGCGGAAGCGCTCCTGTCACCCTCACATATTGGTCTTGCGAACTAACATATCCGGAAACGCCTTTCGAATCTGTAGCTGCGTACCAATAGCTATTGACCGTCTTAGTGATGACAATCTGCTCATCCCTTTGCAAGTAGCGGATACGGTCGCCGCTTATAGACGGCTCAGTACGAAATGATACCGAGCTGACAACAACGGCATTAGCACTCGTTAAGACAGGCGATGCTATTAAGTCAACGTATTTATCATTTGAGGATATGTAACCGACATTGCCATCCTTATCTCTCACCTTAATCCAATAATTATTCACTACTTCCAGCACAGACACCGATTGCCCTGCCTTCAAATATTTCAGAACATCCGAGGATGTACTTGGAGCACTGCGAAAGCTGACCGATGATACGATATTGGCACTACCTGCCGTGGAAGCATTCGTAATAGCCGGAACGGAGACGAATAACATTAACGATGCAATTCCAGCAATCAGTTCTTTTCTCAAGCTTTACGTCCTCCCTGGACTCAAGTATAGGAGCTAGTTTTCTCCTTCTTGTCCATTATAGGGGGACAACGCTTTATTTCCATCGGCCGCCAATCCCAGACGCTATTTCCTCTATGGGAAAAGAGTTCCAGATATATATAGGAATAAAGTACGGGAAGCCCCGCCATTCGCGTGGAAAGCACGGTGTAAATAGGGATTATTTACCACAAAACTTATCACTAATTGCCGTTTATAATCACCTTTTGTTGGGTAAATGCTAATTATTCCTGCGCAACCATTAATTGCACTGTTCCTCCAGACCTAGTCGCGTTCCTAATTTTTAAGGAGAAACGACTATGTTGTAGACATTGAATATACAAAGAGATCGCTCCTTTGGCATGGTTGGTGGTACTTCCATTTACCAAAAAGCGATCTCTTTTTGTACAGGTCTATGCCTCTGAATACTCACTACGAAGCAACTAGGTGCAAAACTACCACTAATTCCAATTCAAAATCCCAGTATGGAGCATCTAGTGGTAAATGTGCTTCTAAATAATCTACATTTACTTCGAATCAGTGTTCTGATGGCGAAATAGTGGTATGAATGCTGCTATATCCCTCTATAAAGCAGAACCCGAGAGTTTTAGTAGCACATTTACATCAAATTTAATCATCCTTCACCAAA
Organism: Cohnella sp.; assembly: GCF_041640265.1. Lineage (GTDB taxonomy): Bacteria > Bacillota > Bacilli > Paenibacillales > Paenibacillaceae > Cohnella. The sequence continues at coordinate 58,384 of NZ_JBEQAP010000036.1, read as the reverse complement.
TTCAGCAAAGTTCCTCCCTCGCCACCGTGAGAACAGCAAATGAAGTTTATTCGCTCCTATTCATTGGATAAGGCATTTTTCGCCGGTCACTACTTATGGGCCAGCCCTTCTGTCTTATTAAACTCCTTCAGGAATCAAGCGAGCACGAAGCTCCTGTACCTCAGGATGCTCCAGGTATTCGTCGAACGTCATCATCCGATCAATGATTCCGTTTGGTGTAATCTCAATGATCCTATTCGCAATCGTCTGCATGAACTGATGGTCATGAGAAGTGAAAATAATTGGGCCGTCAAAGTCAATTAATCCGTTATTGAGCGCGGTGATAGATTCCAAGTCTAGGTGATTCGTCGGTTCGTCCAGCAACAGCACGTTACCGTTCGTAAGCATCATTCGGGAGAGCATGCAGCGAACCTTCTCGCCTCCGGACAAGACTGACCCCTTCTTCAATGCTTCGTCTCCCGAGAAAAGCATGCGTCCAAGGAAGCCACGGATGAAGGACTCATCCGGATCCTTGGTATATTGGCGTAACCAATCGACTAGGTTCAAATCATCGTTAGCGAAGTAAGAAGCATTTTCCTTAGGGAAATAGGCTTTAACAGCCGTTACGCCCCAATTAACTGAACCCGCATCAGGCTCACGTTCTCCGACGAGAATTTGGAATAGCAACGTCTTCGCGTGGCTGTAAGGCCCGACTAATGCTATTTTATCACCTTTGTTTACCACAAAATTGACGCCATTCAAAACCTTCTCTCCATCAACAGAGGCTGTAAGGTTATCAACGGTAACAACCTGCTTACCGACTTCACGCTCCGGCTTAAAGTTGATGAAAGGATATTTACGGTTAGAAGGCCGGATATCATCAAGCGTAATTTTGTCGAGTGATTTCTTACGGCTTGTTGCCTGCTTAGCTTTAGATTTATTCGCGGAAAACCGCTGAACGAACTCCTGCAATTCCTTAATCTTGTCTTCCTTCTTCTTGTTCTGATCCCGCATAAGCTTCATAGCCAATTGGCTAGATTCATACCAGAAATCATAGTTACCGACGTACATTTGAATCTTTCCGAAATCGATATCCGCGATATGCGTACATACTTGGTTCAAGAAGTGACGGTCATGGGATACGACGACAACGGTACCTTGATAACCTGCCAAGAAATTCTCCAGCCAGTTAATGGACACAAGATCCAAGTGGTTGGTAGGCTCATCGAGCAGTAAAATATTCGGGTTACCGAACAATGCTTGTGCGAGCAATACGCGAACCTTCTCGTTCCCGTCGAGCTCAGCCATCTTCTTTTCATGCAGCTCAGTCGTGATACCTAGGCCGTTAAGCATGCCAGCAGCTTCACTCTCGGCTTCCCAGCCGTTCATCTCAGCGAATTCTGCTTCCAGCTCTCCCGCACGCATGCCGTCCTCATCTGAGAAGTCTGCTTTCATATAGATGGCATCCTTCTCCTTCATGACCTTATAAAGCCGATCATGACCCATGATAACGGTTTCCAGCACATTGAATTCATCGTATTCGAAATGGTTCTGCTTAAGAACCGCAAGACGCTCACCAGGGGTAATGAATACGTCGCCCGAGCTAGATTCTACTTCCCCCGACATGATCTTCAGGAAAGTAGATTTCCCAGCTCCGTTGGCACCAATTAAGCCATAACAGTTGCCGGGTGTAAACTTAATATTAACATCTTCGAACAGGGGGCGTTTGCCAAAACGCAGGCTTACGCCTGATACGGTAATCATGAGTCTGATCCATCCTTTACTTGGGATTTTCTAAATTATTTTTTTCAAAACGCATAGTTTCTCCATGCTGCAGCAAAATAAGCTTCTCATGAGTAATGCCTTGCTTAATTCGAGCCGCCTCAAGGCGTGCCAAAGCTTCAGCCGGAGTATCGTCCGAAAGCTTGAATGCACCGTAATGCATGGGAACGAAATATTTCGCTTTCACGTCCAAGAATGCTTGCAGTGCTTCTTCCGGACTGACATGCTGAGAAGCCATGAACCATTCAGGATCATAGGCTCCAATCGGCAGCAGGGCAATATCGATATCAAATTTGCGCCCGATCTCGCTAAAACCGCGGAAATAGCCGCTATCTCCTGCGAAATAGATCGTCGGACCGTGATCGATCTGCAGCACCCAGCCGCCCCAATGGGAAGTATTCATATCCCAGGGATTACGACGTGTCCAATGCTGGGCAGGAACGAAGGTAAACTTAACGCCGTGGAACGAAGTATCCTCCCACCAATGCAGCTCTTTCGATTGCAGAAAGCCGCGCGTGATCAGTTTTTTCCGTAATCCAGCCGGTACGATCATCTTCTTAGGTCCTCTTAGCTTACGCAGAGATGCGACGTGCAAGTGATCATAGTGGGAATGGGAAATAAGTACAACATCAACCGACGGCATGTCCGATAATTCTAGTCCGGGCGGTGCCAGCCGTTTCTGGAATGCCATCCTTCGTGCCCATACCGGGTCTGTGACAATGTTGAGGCCTGCCATCTGAATGAGAAAAGTGGAATGTCCGATCCACGTGATTGATGGCTCGCTACGGTTATGCTGCAGAAATCGAAGATCAGGAGCCACATTAGGTACGCAATCATTGTAACCCTCTTTGCGCAGCTTACGTAACCGATCCTCGCGCCACCGGTCGAATTGATCCTTCGATGCTTTGCCCGCACCGACGGAATCCAAGTTGCCGAAGCGTCTTCTTAGCATGAAATCCCTCCGATGATGTACTTATGTATACTATAGCAGGAAACGCCGAGATGTACCAAGGTCATTAAGAAAAAGTGCTCATTTATAAGTGAGTTATTACTTAAAGTTACCCCCCTTAGCAGCATCATAATCCGCTCTCTTGACGATATCCCCATCATATAGAACTATTTTACACAACTTCACCATGATTTTTGGCAAAAAGAGGACGATTGCGGTATTGTGGAATAAAGAACAGAAAGTGAGGGGTTTTCTATGAAGTTATTATCCATTGAGCCTACCCCAAGTCCTAATACAATGAAGCTGAACGTCGATGTTCGCTTAGATCCCGGAGTTCGCCTTAATTACGGCAGAGGGGCTGAAGCTGCAACACCTCCGCTTATCGCCAAACTACTCGAGGTTCCGGGAGTTAAAGGGGTATTTCATACATCCGATTTCCTGGCAATCGATCGCAAAGGAAACGCAGACTGGGCCGCCATTCTAGACGGTGTGAGAGAAGCCTTCGGGCAAGCCGGCGAGGGGGCAGCCTCATCTTCCGGTCCGGAAGCGGACGGTTTCGGTGAAGCGCATGTCCGGGTGCAGGTATTCCGTGGCATCCCGATGCAAATTCGCGTGCGAAGCGGCGGGCAGGAACATCGGGCTGCCTTGCCTGCGCGATTTACGCATGCCGTTTCCGAAGCGGCGGGTTCTACGATGATAAGAGAACGCAAGCTTGAGGAGTTAGGGGTGCGTTATGGCGAGCCTCAAGAGGTGTTGGACGAGATTCAGCGAGAGCTGGAAGCCGCATATCCCGAATCGCGGCTGCAAGACTTGATCGCTCAGGCTCAGGCGGCAGGTCCTGAAGCTGCTCCTCCCGCGCCTCCCGCTCCATTAACTGGAGAAGTGGTCATGCAGGCTCTGGAATCCGACGTTTGGCAGGAGCGATATGCGGCACTGCAGAGGTTGAAGCCAGGAGCGGACGATTTGTTCGTAATTGCGAAGGCGTTGAGTGACAGCCAGATGTCCGTGAGAAGGCTGGCCGTAGTCTATCTTGGGGATCTGAGAACGCCAGCATCGTTGCCTTATCTATTCAAAGCGCTTAAGGATTCTTCCGGATCGGTACGCCGGACTGCGGGCGACACGTTATCCGATCTCGGTGATCCAGCGGCAATTGGGCCAATGATCGACGCGTTAACGGATTCCAACAAGCTTGTTCGTTGGCGTGCCGCTAGATTTCTCTATGAGGCTGGAGATGACTCTGCATTAGAGGCTCTGCGGACGATAGCGGGCAGCGAGCCTGAATTCGAGGTAAAGCTTCAAGCGGAGATGGCCGTTGCCCGCATTGAACGCGGTGAAGAGGCTGCTGGATCCGTCTGGCAGCAGATGACCCGCATGCGGGAGCAAGAGAATTAAAAAAAGAGCAAAATAAAAGGCTATCTAGCGGATTGCTCAGTTGTAACGCAACCGTAATATAGCTTTCATCTTCTCTTCATGTTAGGGGGTTACAATACATACATGACCCCCCTTTTTTATATACTTTGAGGCTTGCGGCTCGTTGCCGCAAGCCTCCTTTTTTTGATCATAATTTACGATATCAGCCCTGCTTTCACCAACCCGTTTCGAATACCGCCCTCGTCTACGTGACTGGTTACGTAATCGGCATACGGAAGCAAATCCTTATGAGAATTGCCCATAGCGATTCCTAGACCGACAAATGCCAACATCTCTTTATCGTTCAACCCATCACCGAAAGCCACCGATTCGGCGGGCAATATTCCAAGCAGATCAAGCATCGCTTCGATTCCTTGAGCCTTTGAGCCCCCTGCCGGCAGCACATCCATAGCGTATGGATGCCATCGGATTAATTTCAATTCGGAAACAAGCTCTTGATATAAATGCTCCTCATGGCTCTCACAATGAAGGAACACTTGAAACACATCGTTAGTTTTCCAAAACTCGGGATCATATCCCGGAAGTTCTACTTTCAAAGATGCAACGGACGAATGTACGAAAGGATGCTCGATTGTATCTGAAAAATAGGAATGCTCGCCCTCAAAAACTAGCGAGTGTTTGTGTCTTTTCGCTACTGCAACCAAAGATTCTAACCTTTTCTTTGATAACACCCGTCTGTACAATGGTTCTCCGCGATAAACGGCATATGCTCCATTCAAGCAGACGAATGATTCAATTTCCAGTTTCTCGGCCAGCGGCTTTATGAAATAGGGGGCTCTGCCTGTTGCGATAACGGGCTCAATGCCGTTTGATTTCAAAGCGTGAATAGCCTCTATCGTATTTGGCGGAACCTCCTTATCTTCATTTATCAGCGTTCCGTCGATATCAAAAAAAACAATTTTGTATGACATTCTTGTGTCTCCTATTCATCTACTCTTTGTAATGAAACCGTAATATAGCTTTCATCTTCCCTTCATGTAAAGGGGTTACAATACATACATGACCCCCCTTTTCAATAATATATACTTTGAGGCTTGCGGCTCGTTGCCGCAAGCCCCCTTTTTTTTTCACTTCAATAGTTGAGCTCGGAAAAAGGATTTCACTGCAGGCCAGAAGGCTGGATCGCGATCAGATGCACTGTGACCTTCGGAATCTACGAATAGATGAGGCAAATCTGGAGTTCGGGATAATACATGGTTAAGCTCAGTTGGCGGGATGTATCCGTCTCTGCGGGAGTGGACAAGCAGGACAGGAACTCGAAGATTCCGAGAGTTGGTCTCCAATATCTTGACGGGATTCGCTCGTTTTATCATCGAGCTGGGAATTCGACTGCGCCAAACCATCATGCGCGGAAGCAATTGAGCAAGCGGAAACTGCGGAAGCTTCCTTCGTTTCAGCTCGGCCCCGATCATGGTCGCGAACTGCACCGGCATCGAATCCGTGACTAGCGCGGCAATTGGAGCCTTCTCTTCCATGGCGAGCACTGCCCCGAATGCACCTAGCGAGTGGCCCAGCACACCGATGCGTGCCATATCAACATCCGGACGTTTGCGGAGCCATTCGAAGGCTGCAAGCAAATCGTTACGGAATTGCAGGCCATTAGGGGTCTTGTAATATTCGCTGTCCCCATGGCTGCGGGCGTCGTACATTAAAATCGAATATCCCTCATCATACAAAGGCAATGCATACCGGAGCACGCGTGAACGATTAGACCCCCAACCATGAGCGATAATTATAACTGGAACAATAGACGAGGCGTCACTGCCTGAGGGCTGCGTTAGAAACCAACCTCTTACTGTTTGTCCGTCGCTCTTCCAATCGACAGTCTCGAAGGGAACTGGAGGTTCGGTTTCATTCGGAAGCAATCGGGGCCGCTGTGCTTTGATCGTTAATCCGTACAAAGCCGCAGCTGCGCTTCCGGTCACCGCACCGACACCGCCAACCATCCATCCGATAAAAGACATGCTAACATTACCTCCAACTCGCACTGTTCTTGTAAGCTCTATATTACCCTTATAGTTGGTAATAATCGAGTAAGAGAGAGTGATTTGTCGTAGATGGTGGTGTAGTCACCGAATGAACAGGCTACCTCTCAGGGGATCGACTTTTTGGTTCAGTGACTCAAACGGAACAGGAGATATCCAAAAGTAACTTGGATATCTCCTGTTCTATTCATTAATGAAAGCTTGTTTATTCTTTTGTTATTCTAACATCATCGATATGAAGCGTTGTTCCTCCAGGAGAATCCACGTAGAAGCCAACATCAATCTGTCCGTTAGAAACAAAGATATTACTAATACTAATATATTTCCAAACTCCATCCTTGGAAATATTATAGTACTGTGTTGTGCCGCCGTAGTTGGAAATTTCCGCTCTAGCTGTAGTTGCTGTCGTATTCGCATATCTAACCCAAGCCTCAAATTTGTAGTTGGCATTGTTCGTAGGAACGCTGACAACTTGGTGAATGCTTTGTTGATATGCTCCTGAGAGATAGAAGTATGCTCTCCTTTCTTCTGTCCATGGAGATTCTGGAGGGTAGGTCTTTGAACCACTATCAATACCATATGCCAAGCTTTGCCCGGTTGGATGCCACTCCGCCCAATTGGAATTGAAGCTGGTATCTCGATCAAATCCGGCATTGTCAAGCAAATTCATTTCTGATGTTGGCGTTCCTGGTGTCGTTGCAGCTACCAGAATACGATCCAGATTAATATTCCCGCTATCTCCCGAGTCATAATGATAGGCAATTGTATTTAACCCGGCCGTTAATGTTAAGGTCTGTACGTTATCCTGCCATACATTCCAATTGGCGCCAGGGCTTGTGTAGTTTACAGTGCCTATTTTGGAGCCATTCACATAAGTGCTCAATACCTTGGTTGCCGAATTTCCATTCGCATATCTCAGAGCAACCGAGTAAGTTCCGGCAGATGGTGCATAAACCGTGAATTTAGTCTGTGCCCCGACAGCGGTCATTCCATCTACAAAAGCCGCTCCGGTGTAATACCAGTGGTCTTTGTCAGTGGCAGCCCCGCCTGACAGCTTTTCGCTTTCCGCTTCATACTTAGCAATTGTAGGGCTCAATGCCACGGTGATATTATCCAGATTCACATTCCCTGAATCCCCGGCACCGCTATAGTATTTGTACGTAATCGTATTTCGCCCTGCTTTAAGCGGCAAGGTTTCACTTTGTGTAGCCCATGTGTCCCAATTTGCCAGTGTTGCCAGACTCGTTTGCTTCACGCGAGCTCCATTTACGAATATGCTCATGGTTTTGGTCGAACCAGTCGCATTAGCATAACGTAAGCCAACGCTGTAGTCGCCGTCTGTCCTCACATCCGCATAAATGGTAGCTGCAGCATCCGCGTTATTCATTCCATCGACAAAACCAGTACCCGTATAGCCTGTATGGTTCGTGTTAATAGTAGCCTTAGTTGCTGTTGTTGCTCCAGAAAGCGATCCATCCTCGGCTTCAAAAGCCGCCGCTGTTGCCGAAGGCGTTGCAGTGCCTGTAACGACTATACTCTTGGCACTTGCACTTGCAGCAGCAGCTTTTACATAAGTTACATCGCCATAAAGATCTTTACCCGTGGTCCAGCCTTCTCCAGTAGCTGCCTTCAAAGCGTTCAGGTCAGCATAGGAGGTAAGCGCTACTCCATTCATGGTTGCGGCTGTGCCGGCCTTGCCGTGAATTTCTACAAGATAGCTCGTAACCGCTGGGGTATACGTTCCTGATTTAGCGGCAATGTCGAAGCTTATACCACTGACTCCATTATCCTGTGCTGTCATCACCTGTTTGAAATACGTGCCACTCTCATAATTGTACGAAGAGCCATCATCATCATAGTAGGTGAAGCTGGACTCCGTTGTATCAGGGAATACATCCACATTAACCGAAGTGATCGAGCTTTGTCCGATATAATCGACCACTTTTTGCGATGGGATAATCGCCCCTTTCTTAATGAATACTGGCATATCGGTCCATGATTCCGAATTCAACGGGTAATTAATGGTTTGACCGCCTGTATACGTATTGCCTCTGAAATAATCTGTCCATGTTCCAGCAGGCAGGTAGATGCTCTTGGAAGTTTGTCCTCTCTCTACGACAGGCGATGCTAACATCCAATCTCCAAACATCCAAGAGTCGATAGAGTTCGCAACATTAGCATCGGTTGGATTGTCAAATATAAGCGGTTTTACAAGACCGAGACCATTCTCACTGGCAGTCCTTTCATAGGAATACATATAAGGCAGTAATGAATATCTGAATTGAATCGCAGCTTTCGTAGCTTCTTCCGCTGATGATCCATAATACCACGGTTGACGTTGTTGATTGAGGTTACCGTGAACTCTGAATACAGGAGTTAAAGCACTGAATTGCAACCAGCGGGCATACAATTCCGGGCTTGGGTTTTTGATGGTGCCATAATACCCGTTAAATCCGCCTGCATCCATCCCCCATTTGTTCTGACCCATATTAATTGCCGAGAGCATGTTGGCGCGTTGTTCCTGCATTCCGGTAGCCCAGTCGATTTCCTCGCCTTGAACGAACTGAATACCGATATCTCCCGACCACAGAGTTGTGGCATATCTCTGCGCACCTGGGTAGAATGTTCTAGAGGCCTGCCATACCCGAGTGCTGTCATTCGTATAGGTTCTTTGTCCATCATACATGGCCTGCGATGCATAGGTTGTTGAAAAATTGCCAAACCAGTAAGAGGCCGTATCTGTTGTAACCTTGTCTGTTTCATCATTCCACCAGCCGACTATGCCTTTATCAAAGGCATCTTCCGAATGACTCCAGAACCAGGATCGCTGACTAGCATTGTAAGGATCGATGCTTCGAACCTTTACCGGAATAAAGTAATCGGTGTATTCGTTATGACCCGGATACCAATATCCGCCTGCTTCGGCATCATAATATTGGCTGGTTCTGTTGTTGTTAGCATCCAAGGTCACGATTCTCGGTTTGGTGATACCAATCATTTTGATTCCCTTGCCATCCATTGTTGTTTTTAGTGACGTCGAGGATGCGCCCGGGAAATTCGTCGTATTCCAGGCGAATTCACCATAATTGGTTTCACCGTATTTCTTCCAATCGTAGTCAATTGCATACGCATCAATAGGTATATTCTTGGCACGATATGTGTCCACCATATTGGTCATTTCTGTCTCATTAATACCCCATTCGAAATTCATGAATCCAAGTGACCATTTGGGCATCAATGGAGCCTTGCCTGTCACATTGGATGCGGCAGTCATAATCTCTTCGGGATCCCCTACCATAATATAGTATTCCACATTGTCTTTCGTAAAGCGGCGTCCTTCCGTAGGTGTAGCCCCATAGTAAAACTCCATATTACCTGCGGCATCATCTGTTACTGGATATCCGCCATCACTGTCAACGAGCAGACCATAACCGGAAGTCGACCATATAAATGGACCTCCAGCATCTCCTTGTTGTCCGGCGTGGGCGGGATGGGTAGAATTATTGCGAAGAATATCCCCGCCGCTTTCATTGGCATCAAAGCTTCGGATTCCGTACATATTATGTCCCGTGTCATGTTTGAATTTAACGCCATCACTAAACGTACCACCCGAATTAGGTTCCCAGAACAAAGTCGTATTGTCTGCCTTTTTAATGGTTAACCGTGCGGGCACTTTAGAAATTTCAACTTTCATATCTGCTGTTGTAATGGTAATTGGGTCACTAGCAGTATTGATCGTCGAACCTGCTGCGCTCCAGGTCTTATTCGGATCAATCATCGGCGTTTGTGCGCTGGCAGCTATACCGCTTGGACGGTAATCCACTTTAAGCAAACCGCTCTCAAGCGCTGTTACGATAAGGGTGTCGTCACCCGTTGCTGTACCGTTATCAACCGTTAAAGTAAGTGTATCACCCGAAACGGAAGTACCTATCACATCACCAAGGGCATCCTCATAGGCAACTTTATGAACCCCATTTAATACAATTGACCTTGCAGATGCACTAGATCCTACCTTCACATATGCGAATTTCTGTGAAGGATCGTAATACCAGCCTGTTGCATTACTTATTAAATTAGCAAGGCTATTGTACTTGGTTAAAGTTACCCCATCCGCTGTTACAGAGGAAGGTTCTGTTGTAAACACCTGTAATGTAGCAGTAGTAGTCGTTGCCGGTAAAGAGACTGTTTCTTTACTTAAATTATATTCCTCTGTTGATGTGATTGTTTTTACGCTGCCGCCAATATCATCATTCCAGGCATACGAGGTTGTTCCTGACGGATATACTCGGAATGTCAGGTTGTTATAACTGGTCATGCTGTTACCAATCGTTCCGCCCAGAGCATAATCGGCGTTCAAGTTCATCGGTATAATACTTCCCGATTTCACATAGACGGGAAGATCATCTACGCCTGCATAATAAGATATCGTCTGACTTCCAGGTTTCACAACCCCCCACCAGAAGTCAATCCAATCCCCTTCAGGCAAATAAATGCTCTTATTTGTCTCGCCTTCATTAACAATCGGGGCTACTAATAGATTATCACCGAACATATATTGAGCGTCCAGATGATAGGTGTTCGTATCGTTAGGATATTCCAACACCATTGATCGCATCATCGGTATACCCGTATCGCTAGTTTTCTTGGCTTCACTAAACAGATAGGGCAATAAGTTCATCCTGGTATTCGTGTATTTGGCAAAATGACTGATGATCGTATTGTCGCCCGTTCTAGTCTGGACATTCCAAGGGGTTCTTTCTTCACTAGTTGACGGGTTGTTAGCCTCCGAATGAAATTGCATGATCGGAGAGAAGGCGGCCATTTCTGTTGACCTCTTATACAGCTCTGCAGTCGGGAAGTTACCTGAGAAGCCAGCCAAATCCCAGCTCCAGAATGGAACGCCAGACATGTTCGAAGTGAGTCCAGCTCTTACCGCATCCCGGAATGCAGAGAAGGTGGAGGCTTGATCGCCTGCCCAGTAAATTTGATTGCGTTGTGCACCTGTAGTTCCGGATCTGCTAAAGGATACCGAATCTGCTTTTTTAGTATGCGAATAGTCATTATAGGCTTGCACATAATCATTCGGATACTGATTTCGCATTTCGTCGCCTTTTTTACCATTGGAGAAGGTAAGCTCTTTTCCGAAAACCATTTCTCCCCCATCCGTTTTAAAGCCGTCAATGCCAACGCTATCGAATAGATAGGCTCGCTTGGACATCCACCAATTGGTTGCGGCCGAACTGGTGAAATCGACTAATAAGCCATCACCAAACCACCCTGGAGGCAATCGATATTGTCCGCCTGCTCCATCACCCACAGCGTACCCCTGTGAGATCATATAAGATTCATCGTTATCCTTCTGCGTGTGCGAATAGGACAAATACTTTTCAACTGGAATTTGCCACAGCAGAACCTTAATCCCATCCGCATGCAAATCACTTACCATTCCGGCAGGATTAGGCCATTTGCCAGTTGAAGGGAACGTGAAATCGCTATAATTTAACGCCGCGCTTCCTGTTACCGGTGTATAACTGGCGTCATTCCATATATAGAACGTTTCCTCATCGCTCCATTGTTCAAGAACAATCGCAGTCGTTGGAATGTTGTTACTGGCTGCACTTGAGACATTGGATGTAACCTCTGACTCCCGATCCCATTCATTGGCTGACATCCACAATCCAAAAGCCCACTTGGGCAGCATTGTCGGCAAGCCCGTAATTGCCGCATAGTTTGTATTAACATCTTTGAGGTCATCACCATAGATGAAATAATAATCAAGCATAGAGGTGGAAGCCCCGCCTGTGTCAGCTGTAAAGCTGTACATATCTGTTAAATCGGTTGCCAAACGGAATTGTGAATAGTACGTTGAATTCAGAAAAATTCCATAGCCCTTCGTATTAAGGAAGAAGGGAATAGATAGATAGGTTCTATCATTCTGATCTTTGTATTGATTGTAAACATAGGTGTCTACAATCTGTCCCCGCTTGGACATGTCATTGTAATGCTCTCCAAAACCATAGAACTCCTCTGTGGTTGGTGTGTCGAAATGATCCTCCACCTTGGTAATCAGATTGTTGCCATCTGTTAACCAGGCCATATTCCGATTGACAGTTGAGTCATACTCTTCTGCAATCAGCGTCGTTCCATCTGCCTTATAAACACTCATCTTATAAGGATTTTTGTCAACTCTCACACTTAGTTTAGAGGTAACTAACGTGTAATAAGTGGTGTGATCTGTGAAAGAATAATTGCTTAATCCCGTTGCCATTGTAGAGGTGCCTTTGGGTGAAAGTTGAACCCTGAGCACGTCATCTGCCGTAAAGGCAAGATTGATCTTGGGTGTGAACGTACCCGTATTAGCCGCAGCTGTTAACACAACATGATTGGACGAATCTGTATAACTGCTTATGCTGCTAATCGATTCCCACCCAGTTGCAGTAAATGTAAACGGTCCGCTCGTCTTTTCATTCGTACCATCCTTATTGGCATGGACCGTATAAGTGATGACATCACCCTTGGCGAAGCTCCCCATATTGATCGACCAATAGGTGTTGTTACCGCTGTTATATGACCACGAGCCGCCAATATCGCTCTGAGCAACCCCGTTCTTCGTCCAGGTAATCCAGGTAGCTTGTCCAGATTCAACAGGCCATGTAGTCACATTAAGATAGACCGTATCCCCCGCAATTGGGTCCCTTGGGAACCTTTCGGTACTCTGTATGGAATAGAGATCGTAATCACCATAAGGTTTATGATGGGTACCATCAATAGCAAATGCATTTGTCATGACCATACTCGATAATAAGAGAACGACTACAAAACTGTTAAAAAACTTCTTATTAAAAATTCTCCTTAACATGACATCTTCCCCCTTCAAATTTTCGAATATTTTCAACTTTTTTCAATCATCTTCCCTTCAGTATGATGTGTTCTATTTCACATTTTTCACATTGAAATCACCTCCTACGTTGGCAAATTAGATTTGTAATTATAGGAAGGGTACTCCTTGAGCATAAATTCATTAATTAAATCATTGGCCAGCTTACTGCGAATGCTTGATTTTACATCGTCAAACGTTTTCTCTGATCTCGATGCAACCTTCATAATATGATACCCATACTCGGTGGCAATAGGATCGCTGATCGTATTGAGCGGGAGCTCCAATGCTGCCTTCGCAAACTCTGGGACAAATTGGGCAACGTCCACATCTTCATACGTTCCCCCTCGATCCTTAGAACCCGAATCATCCGAATATTCCTTGGCCAGCAAGGCAAAGTCATCACCATTGTCTAGCTTCTCCTGAACCTCCTGCACTCTTTGCAAAGCCTCCTCTTCTGTGCGTAAAGCCTTTTGTCCAGTCGGATCACTAGGATCCTTCAATCCTATTAAGATATGAGAAATGGAAGCGGTTGCAAAAATACTAGCGTCAGCCTCTATCATTGTGTCATATTCGTCTCTAACCTGCTGGTCCGTCACCTTGCTAGACATCTCTTCTACGGTTGTAAATGTCAGTCGAAAGTACTGTTCAATATCTGTAAGGTCCAAATTGATAGCTTTTAAACGTTTGGTCATTTCCTCCCTGTCTTGCTCATCCATCAGCATAATCGGATCCATTTGCTGCTTCACTTTCACTTCTGCACCGCTCTTGCTCTGATCCGATGCGCGTTCGTTTATAATTTTGGTCATGACTAATTGCTTCAGAATAAATTCTCTGAATTCTGGCACATCTTTGTTAGGCGCTTGACTTGTGTTCATAAAAACCAATGTATCGATAAATTTCTGCAACTCACTAGTAGTTACTTCCCCGTCATTGTAAGTTGCCACAACCTCAGGGTCTGATTTATGCACGGGTGTCGACGTGTTCGTTTGAGGCGTGACCGTCATTTCTCCCTCAGAGCAACTACTTAAAACAAGAACAAAAAGCATGATTGTAGACAACAAAATTAGCCTGGATTTTAGACCAGTCTTTCTTATTGACATCATATTCTTCCCCCTTGATATTAAAACGTTTAACCTTTGCTAGATATGATTACGCCCCCCATCTGGATAAGATAATACGTAAACTATATTTGAAATCCTAGATATCGACTACTTGTTATATGACATTCTTGAGTCTTAATATGACAATCTCACATTTCTATATTCGCATTTTTGCAATGTACCAGTAAGCTTGCAGCATGTTGCAGTTCTTTCCGTTTATAGCTTTTCTAATGGAACTGGGACATTAACGTGTGTCGGCTTAGTGCCTTTGGGTTGTGATGCCCATTTAACCGCATTGGCGATGACTCGGATGATTTCCTTATTATGATAGGTTGGATAGGTTTCATGTCCAGGACGGAAGTAGAAGATTTTACCTTGACCTCGTGTGAATGTACATCCGCTGCGGAATGCTTCGCCACCTGCGAACCAGCTAAGGAATATCAGCTCTTCAGGAGCAGGAATATCAAAGTGCTCGCCGTACATTTCTTCTTCTGGAAGTTCAATGTATTCGCCAATTCCCGCTGTGATTGGATGAGCTGGATTAACAACCCACAGACGCTCCTTCTCATCAGCTTCTCTCCACTTTAAGCCACACGTTGTGCCCATCAGCTTCCTGAATATCTTCGAATAGTGAGCTGAATGTAATACGATTAAACCCATACCTTCTAGAACTCTCGCATGAACGCGTTCAACAATCTTATCTGCTACTTCATCGTGTGCCATATGCCCCCACCAAATAAGGACATCCGTATTCGCCAACACATCCGGAGTAAGACCATGCTCTGATTCATCCAAGGTTGCGGTGCGGATAGAAAATTCATATTCCCCTAGATTGCTGGCTATGGCTTGATGTATCCCATTTGGGTAAATTTCCGCTGCTTTCGGGTTCGTCTTTTCATGACGGTTCTCATTCCATACGGTCACTTGAGTCATGTTAGTTGGCTCCTTGTGCGTATAAATGTTTGTTGCGAAAATCTGCAAGCTCTATCGTTCGCTTCGCTTGCGCAGCCTGGAAGATCGCTTCTAATACTTCCTGATTGGCATATCCATCCTTCAAGGTTGGAAGGCCATCACGTCCATTACCGCGAAGCATATCGAAGAA
Source organism: Cohnella sp. (assembly GCF_041640265.1). Classification (GTDB taxonomy): domain Bacteria; phylum Bacillota; class Bacilli; order Paenibacillales; family Paenibacillaceae; genus Cohnella. The sequence continues at coordinate 43,176 of NZ_JBEQAP010000036.1, read as the reverse complement.
ATCTTGCATCTGACCGATTACGTATTCATAAGGTACCTTCTGTAGCTCTTTCACACTATTCGAGGGATTGTCTTGTTCTGGATTCGGATGTATCCAGGTTAATTGCTCCGGATTCTCACAACTGACCGATAGGGTACCCTTCTCGCCATAGATCGTAACCTCCAGCTGATTACCCGATCCATAAGCGTTCCGAGAGGTTTGGAATACCCCTGCGACATCGTTTTCTAATAGGGCTAGAAATCCGCTAAAGTCATCGATATCTACAGGAATCATATTATTCGAATTTGGGTCGCGACGTTGCGGCACTAAATTTTTCAGCATGGCTGATACTTCCTCAAACTCACCAATTAGATATCGAGCAGCATCTACCATATGAGTTCCCAGATCCGCCAGCACACCTGTGCCGCTAATTTCGTGGCTGTAACGCCAGTTCATCGGTGTCTCATACATGGGCAGACCCCAGGATTGTAGATATTGCACAAATACATGACGAATGGGTCCAAGCTTTCCTTGACGAATTAAATCACGCGCATAACGGAAGGATGCAATATAACGATAGGAATATCCAACCATTGAAGGCATTTGATTAGCCTCAGCATCGAATAATTGATTGAGCTCATACGCTTCTTGAAAGGTCCGGGTAAATGGCTTCTCTGTCATAAATGGTTTTTTGTGAAGCAAACAGCATTTCACGATCTCATAATGGACGTCATTCGGAGTAATAGATAATACCGCATCCACCTCAGGGTCTTTAATCAGATCAGTATAATCTGAATATTGCTTTACCTTTGGAATGTTATACCTATTGGCCGCTCGTTCTATTGCTTCCGCATTAGTATCGGAAACGGCTATAATTCGTACGTCTTTTAATTTATCAATATGCTCCATATGCGAATACGACATTCCACCTAAACCAATAATCCCTATCCTAATTTCTGTCATCTCTCATTCACCCTCTAGTCTTTGATATAAAAATCTCCCTCTACCCTTGTAGGAAAAGGTAAAGGGAGGTGTTAAACGGATAAGGTTAACTCTTATCTAGTCTTCGCCCATTCATCCAATTGCTTCTGTTTCTCAGCAATGATCTTATCCATACCTGCTGCTTTGAGCTTTTCAAGGTACTTAGGAATATATTCCTCGGGATCTACCGACCCCGTTACAATGACGAATTTAAATTCTTTCTCGACGTTACTAGCTGCAGCAATCTCATTCTTCACTGGCTCCGTATTAAAAGCAAACCCTAGTGCTCTTGATTTTTCTGCGCTATTGTTGTAATCGATATAAGATTGCCATTTGTTAGGATCCTCGCTTGCCCATACATGAGTCATCGGCAAATTCCCAATCATCCAATTCATTGTTACTGGGTATCCAGATGTAGCGGCATCAAGTCCTGGCGCAAAATCGATAATATTTCCTTCTTTTACCACATAATGTGTACCTTCGATACCATTAATAAGTAGATTTAGAAGCTTTGGATCAGAGTATAACAAATTCATGAACATCATAGCTCTTTCTGGATCTTTAGAAGTACGAGAGAATGCGATTAACGCACTTGTTGCATCTGTTGTCGATGTGAATGGTGTAGCGATCTGTACAACTTCCAATCCCATGCCCATACTTTTCTCATTCTCAAGAACCCAACCTGGTTTGTAAGAGTTTGTCTGTGCAAAGGCTTTACCTGCTCTAAATGCAGGACCAGTATCCCCTACAGTTGCAGCATCTTTATTAACATAACCGGCAAGATACCATTTGCGCATTAACTTTGCGTATTCCATGTATTTAGGATCTTCAATTTTATTAATGACTGTAAGCCCATCGCCAGTGCGGAGCAACTCTCCAGGTCCGTCGCCTAGAATATCATAATATCCATAGTCTAAGATGCTGGCTGATGGTGCTCCTCCACCTGTAGTTAAGAATGGAGTCACGTCAGGCTCGTTTTCTTTAATCGTTTTGAACAACGGCTCCATATCTGCCAATTCCTTAATGGCAGAAAGATCAAAGTTATATTTTTCTACCAACGCCTTGTTCAATGTAAGGCCCTTATCTGCGGCGAATTCTTTGCTAGCGACCATAGCATATAATTTACCGTTTACTTTTGCAGCGTTTACAATTTCAGGATCAATTGTGCTCAAGAAAGCTTGACCATATTTCTCAACTAAATCGTCAATGGCCATATAGTTACCTTTACCAACAGAATTCGTATATCCGAACCATCCTGCTGAGAAGATAAGGTCAAATGGTTCACTAGATGCAAACATTAAGTTTGTTTTTTCTCCCCATGCGCCCCAATCCACATAATGAAGGTTCAACGTAGCGTTAATTTTTTCTTTTAATATTTTGTTCATTTCTCCTATTACAAGATCGTGATCCTTAAGCGGTGCTCCGGGCATAACCAGAGTTATCTCATAAGGCTTCAGCTCCGAAGCTTCTGGTTCTGTTGCTGGTGAAGCATTTTCACCTTTTGGTGTTTCAGCAGCAGGGGATGAAGTGTTATTATTGCCATTCGAATTGCTGCACCCTACTATCAAAGCAGCGATAACAAACACAAGCAGTATTATCTTGATGCTGTGACTCACTTTCTTCATTCGGTTAACCTCCCAATAAATTTTTCATATATATGCTAACTAGAATTAATCATTCTAGGGTTAGCCTTTCACAGCACCAATCGTTAAACCTTGTACAATATATTTTTGGAAGAATGGGTAAGCGAGTATGATTGGGCCAATTCCAAGGACTGCCATCGCCATGCGAACTGTTTCATGCGGGATCAATGTTAGTAATTTGGTTTGATTTGAATTCCCCGGAGTATTGAAGATGACGTTAATGTCCATTAGAATTTTGTTTAGTAAATATTGAAGACTGTATAACTCACGATTAGATATAAAGATCAAGCTATTCCACCAATCATTCCAATACGCCAATGTCGTGAACAACCCAATAGTGGCCAAGACAGGTAAAGATAATCGTAGAATGATTTGAAAGAAGATTCGAAATTCACCTGCGCCATCCATTTGTGCACATTCTATTAATTCAGGCGGTATTGTATTGGTAAAGAAGGTTCTCATGATGATGATATTCCAACCACTCAAGAGCAAATTGGGCACAATTAATGCGAGCAATGAGTCATTAATTCCTATTACATTTGTATAAACCAGATACCAAGGTACAAGTCCCCCACCAAAAAGCATTGTGAAGAAGACGTAGAATGTTAACCCTGTGCGAAATGGAAAGTCCTTTCGGGATAGCGGATAAGCGTACAGTGCACATAATAGAAGACTCAGTGAAGTACCTATAACAGTTACTATGATTGTCACCAAGTAGGCGTTCAGAATAACGCTAGAGTCGTTAAATAAAAAAGTATAAGCATCTAAACTGAATTTATCCGGCCATAGAGAGTAACCATTCAAGGTCAACGTTTTCTCGTCTGTAAAGGATATGACCAATACAAGAAGAAGAGGGATTAAAGTTAGTGCAACGCCGACAATGAATATAAAATGGAGGAGCCACTGCATATTAAATGAATTAGTTTTCATCGTATGTTCCTTTCAGTTAGAATAGCGCATTATCATCATTAACTTTTCTTACGATATAATTAGTTCCAAGAACTAAGAAGAAACCGATTATGGATTGGTATAAACCCGCTGCTGCTGCCATGCCAACATTCCCCATTTGCAATAGTGCACGGTACACATAAGTATCTATGACATTGGTTGTAGACAAGATAGCACCTTGATTCAAGGTCACCTGGTAGAACAAACCGAAATCTGCACGGAATATACCGCCAACTGCCAGTATGAATAAGATCACAATGACGGGTGTAATTAAAGGTATCGTAATCGATTTCATTTGTTGAAGCTTGGATGCTCCATCTAGTGTAGCTGCCTCGTAATACTCGCTGTTTATTCCCATAATTGCCGCCAAGTAAATTACGCTAGCGAAGCCAACACTCTTCCACGTATTAACAATTACGAGTATATAGGGCCAAAACTTAGGCTGGCTAAACCAAGAAATGGGATCGACTCCGAGTGGCTGAAGAATCAATTTATTAATAAAACCATATTCGATACTAAGGAAGCTATAAGAAAGATATCCAACAATGACCCATGACAGTAAAGATGGGATTATGATTATGCTTTGGTACATCCTGGCAACGAACTTACGTCTAATTTCATTTATCAGCAAGGCTACCCCAACGGCTAATGTAGTGTTAAGAATGATAAACACTAAGTTATACAACACTGTGTTGCGTGTAATAATGTATGCATCATCCGTACTGAACAAAAATTCAAAATTGCTGAGCCCGACCCAGTCACTAGCCCATATGCCTACCGCATAATTGATGTCCTTAAAAGCGATTACAATACCAAACATCGGCAAGTAATTATTAATGAAAATATACACAAAGCCTGGCAATATCATTAACAATAGCGCTCTGTATTTCACCACTTTTTCCCAAAGCGTCTTCTTACGTACAACGATATGTTTTGAATTTATTGTGGTCGGTGTAGGTATCAAGTCGATCCTCCTTTTCTAATATCTGATTCCTATATATAGATCATATCCGTGATCTGACATACAGACTACTCGTAAGATAACTTTCTCTATACATATAGTGACATGCTTGAATAACAAAAAAAGCCGGATAAGCTTCCGACTTTAAGTTGATATGTTAATTCTGTTTAGACTTATAAAACTGTTTGCGATAATCCTGCGGATTCATGCCATAATGCTTACGGAACATTTTCGAGAAATGAGAGAAATTTGTATAATGAAAGGATTTGGCAATATTGCTGACCATCTCATCTGAATGTATAAGTAAATCTCTTGCTGTCCTCATCCGTTCCTGAACGATAAAGTCAGTAAGGCTAATACCCACTTCTTTCTTAAACAGCCTCGATAGATAAGAGGAATTAATATGCACGCAATTAGCAAGATCATCCCGTGAAATCTCATCGTACATATGATCTGCGATATAATTTTTCACTTTATCTACAACGGTAGACCCACGTTCAACAGCTACAAGATGCTCTGTTACCATACGAAACATTCGTTTGGTCCATTCCTGAAGCTGATCCAAGGATTTAACTGCCATAGCCTGATCTAATGCTTCACCATTGGCAAAGATCGTTTGTACCGATATGCTCCGTTTGTGCAGCACATAATAGATGGTTTGAAGCAGGGAATGATATAGAGCACCCAGCGTTTCTGAGGTAACCTTAGCTTCCTTGCGCAACTGACCAAACATATCGTTAGCGAGTAAATCTAACTCATCCAACTTCCCCAGCTCCATGAACTCAGACCATTCGAATAGGGCAGGCAGCTGCAGAGCTTCAATGTCGTTTGGCTGCTCATTAGAGAAAAATACAAATTTGGACAAGGTCACATTGTTATGTTCCATTTGTAAGAGTAAATTATAAGATTGCCATACCGTGTTAAGTGGAACCCAGTCACCTATATAACAGGAAATACTACAGAATAAATACTTGGAGCATGCTTCAATATATAGCTTGCAGCTCTTCTTTAATTGCTCGAAAGTCACATCCGGTTTCTGAGATTCATCTGAATATAACAAGACAAAATGCACACCATTCCGATCCTGCAGTACTTGCCCTGACTGCTTACCGAGGATCATCTCTGCTGCAGCATTCCTTAATGCATATTCCATGATTTCTTCGTCTTGTGTATTAAGCTTCTTCCCCCACTGCTCGATGCTAATCATAATAAGTAATACCTTGCTATTAATGGGTAGTGGCAACATGTAAGAAGCTATGGCCTTCTCGATATGACTCTTCATCGGAATAATCCTCTGCCAGAACAAATCCTGCCAGAATCTTTCGTAGAGCACTGGTCTTTTCGCTTCCCATAAATCAAAGTATTGCGAATATGCTTCGTTTAATTGCTTCGTTCTTCTATCCTCTACTAATTTGTCAAGGGCACTCTTCGCTGTTTGCCTTAACAATTCACCCTCAACCGGTTTTAGCAAATACTCGAAGCTCCCAAGATGAATAGCCCTTTGAGCATATTTAAAATCTGCATGACAGGTTAAGAATATCGCTTCAATCGCAGGGAAACGTTCCTTGATCCATTCCATAAGCTCAATCCCATTACCATCTGGCATTTCTATATCACAGATGATGATATCAATCGGTATACGAGCTATAATCTCCTTGGCTTGTTCAGTATTGTAAGCTTTATGAATTTCTGAAAATTCAAGACTACTCCAGTCGATACCCTTCTCAATACCTTCAACGGCAAACCATTCATCATCTACAATGAGCAGCTTATACATCGTTTTCAACTCCTTTATCCAATTGGAATCACCAGTCGAATGATAATACCTCTAGGATGCCCTGGCTCGAATTGAAGCTGAGAGGTATCTCCATAATGCAGCTTTAAGCGACGACGCACATTCCAAATCCCAAGGTGGTTATCACCGGAATCCGATTGCCAGCTATCTTGCTGCAGCTCCAATAGTTTGCCTGGCTCAATTCCACGGCCATCATCACTAATCTGCACTTCATAAAGTTTGTCAGGCTGCTCCTTTGATCGAGTAACATTTACGCAAATACAAAATGCCTCTTCCCCCATTTGAAAACCATGTAGAACTGCATTCTCCACAAAAGGCTGAATAATAAGGGGTAGAATCGCTGCTTCCTCTAACCCAGGTTCCACATAGGTCTTATAACGTATATGTTGTGGAAAACGAAGCTGTTGAATTTCCAAATAGTTTTCAATATGCTTCATTTCCTCAGAAACCATTACGATAGACTTATTGGTTCGTGTAATAAAGCGGAAATAATTGGCGAGATGTGTTGACATTTTCTTAATAAGATCATTCTTATTTAACTCAGCTAGATAGAAAATAATGTTTATGGAATTCAGTAGAAAATGTGGATTTATCTGCACTTGCAAATGCTTGAGCTCTGCCTGTTGAGTTCGAATCTGCTCTTCATATACGTTAATTTTCAAACCTTGAATTTGATTGGCCATTTCGTTAAACGTTTCATTAATGATGATAAATTCTCTGGATTTATCATTATTAAGCCGAGTTTCGAATTCTCCTTGTTTAATTCGCCGCATTCCTGTGATTAGTTGTTTCATCGGCTTCAACAGAATGTTCTGCAAGAAGATCAGATAAAACACCAAAATCACAAATCCCATAAGTGGGATAATAAATATCAGCCTCTGAAAATAAGGAAGTTTTTGCAGAAGTGTACTCTCAGGAATTAGTATGGATAAATAGATATCTACATATTGGGACTTCGCACCTACAAGCAAATAATTAATATCCATTGATAATGTGCTAAATAAATCTTCTTCATTGGGCAGCGTTATTCTATAATCTGGTTTGTTCATCTCTTCAATAGATAATTCAGTTAGGGGAACACCTTGCTCTGATACAATGAATGCTTCACCATCGTTTCCAAGATCCAGAAAGTTCAACGGAATCATCAAATTGCTAACATCAATCCAGGCTCCTACGACCTGGTTAAATTCTGTTTGTACCAATCGAATCAGCGCGATCTCGCCATCTCTGTGAATCAGTCTCCATCTATTATCCATAAATCCTACGTCTTCATTATCCTGCAAGTATCTATTTAGCACACTTTTGACCGTTTCAAATCTCAAGCTCTCATTACTATTACTGATAAACAATGTGTTTAATAAGTCATGTTGTTCAATGGAGTACACAAATAACATATTAGCGTTCTTAAGGTTAGTAAGATCCGCATTCATTTTATTCCAAATTCGTTGTCTGGCTATCACAGCTTCATTATTATTCTGGTTCGTATGACCAATGATTGCTAAATCGGAATCCTTTAGTATAAATGTGTATAGGTAATGATCAATAGCCTCAAATGTACTATCAATTTGGTTCATATACATAGATAACAAGTTTTTATTCGATTGCGCCACTTGTGTACGAACAACCTTCATCGCATAATAATTGTTATACATTAAAAAAATAAACATGGGGATCGTAACGACACAAAAACCAATTATGAGCTTTAATCGCAGAGATGCCTTCATAGTTTTATCCTTTTTACTGATTGTCTCTCCACAAGCTCAATCGGTAAAATAATTTTATCAAAGTCGTCGTCTGAAGCGGTGCCCTGGATTGTTTGTAGTAAACATTGTGCTGCTTTAATTCCTTTAGCTTTTATATCCTGACGGATGGTAGTTAATTGAGGGATAAAAATTTTGGAAATGGGAATATCGTCAAATCCGATCAACGAAACATCATCTGGGACTTGTTTACCGAATTCTTGTAATCCCGTTATCACACCTAGAGCCATCATATCGGATGTCGCAAATATGGCTGTAACTTCAGGATATTTCTGAGCGATTATTTTCCCTGCTGTTACGCCATATTCATAACTTACAGAATCCTCAAACACATAATCCGGATTATAGAATATACCGGACTCTTTAAAAGCGCTTTTATAACCAAGAAATCTTTTTTCAACAACGCCTTCTTTCTTAATCGTTCCGGAAACCAACGCAATATTGGTGTGCCCTTGCTCAATCAGATGCTTGGTGGCCATGAATCCGCCAAGCTCATCATTAATGCCAATGTTTCTGAAGTTACTGCCATGAATGTAACTGTCAATTAATACAATCGGGATTTTGATTTTTTTTAACTCTTCATAAAAGGTTTCAGAATAGATGCCTGTGATGATAGCGCCGTCTAAATTCCTCTGCAAGGTAGTGTCCAGATACCCTTCCCCTTTGTTAACCCCTGATAAGATAAGATGATACCCCCTGCGCCTGAGCTCAGATTCTATACCGCTAACAATTTGGCTATAGAAAGGGTTTTCAAGAAGTAATTGGCTATGCTCTTCCGTCTGGGGAATAACAACACCAATCAGTTTTGACCTCTTGTTCACCAAGCTTCTTGCTGAAAAATTAGGAATATAATTTAAATTGATTATGGCATCTTTAATTTTAGTTAGCGTATTAGGTGATACTTTCCCTTCCTTACCATTAAGAACGTAGGATACGGCCGCTGTTGATACACCAGCTTCCTTGGCGACGTCTTTGATCGTTTGTCTTCTCATATTATGACACCTTTTTTAGTTAATCGTTTAACATCATTATAATTGTAAGCACTTACAAAGTTCAAGAGTTTTTTATTTCCCTCTCTTAAATAGAGTTTCTTCTTCGTTGCACCTGAAATAAGGTGGGCGCATATCCTGCATTAATCGTCAACCGCCCATGGGCAAAGGAGGAATAATGAATGCCGAAATTAAGACAGGGAGAAGCTCGGTCGCTTCTGCGCAAATCAGCGAGTAATTCGAAAGCCAAGCTCTCTTCTCGTCAGATCCAATCAAAACCAGCATCCGGTAAAAATAAAAAGGAGTCTAACGAGGGCGATATTCTGCGTTTACATCAAAGCGAGAATACACCGTCTTACACGACTCGTCCGATTCCGTGGTGGGTGTTTCCTGAGGCGCATCTTGAAGGGCAAACTGAGGACCGCGGCTTATTCGGAGGATTGTTCGGAGGTGGTGGACCTGGCGGTCCTGGCGGCTTCCCCGGGCCAGGTGGACCTGGCGGTCCCGGCGGCTTCCCTGGACCAGGTGGTCCTGGCGGTCCCGGAGGTTTCCCTGGGCCAGGTGGTCCCGGGCCATTCCCGCCGCCATATCCACCATACCCGCCTGGACCTGGACCCTTCCCACCGCCATATCCACCATACCCACCTGGACCTGGACCCTTCCCACCGCCATATCCGCCATATCCGCCATATCCACCATTCCCACCACCATTCCCACCACCATATCCTCCATATCCACCATACCCACCTGGACCTGGACCCTTCCCACCGCCATATCCGCCATCCCCACCTTTCCCACCTGCATATATTACCGTTCGGATTGTTGGCGGCGCGGCATTTCCTAGAGTCAATTATACGAGGCATATTCGGTTTTATCCGGGCATTACGATCCGCCAAGCATTAGCCTCGACCAGCCTAGTTAACTTCGGGCCTGCTGGCTTCATTCGTAATGTTGCCGGAATCCCGATCTATGGCAATACAGAGGTTCGACTACGCTATAATGGACGCGTAATTCCTCAGACCCTGCTATTTGCACCTGCAGCGCCTGGAAGCACAGTCAGCTTAGAACTGTATTATTCCTTTGCAGGAGCAGTTCCCAGTCCGCTCTGAACAATCGAATCCTCTTCAAACTTATGCACTACTTTCAGAAAGAGCAGGAACGGAACTGCTATGGCTCGGTGAACAGGTACCCAACAACGGGGAAACTCGTGCTAGTTTCGCTTAGCAAGCTAGCGTCGAGAAAAACAAATTTACCTGGAGTGTACCGATAATCGTTGCGGGCAAGAACGCCCGCAACGGTACCTCCATAACAGCCTCACAAGAGTAAACAACATACCCTTCCAGGTGCCAACCGCAAGTCCGCCAGCCATGGACAGTTTGGATATGAGTTCGTTACAATCATATTTTACAACGATGAACTGCATTTAACTAAGTAAAACGGATTCGCCGTCCTTGTGCCAACAAACCTGCGAGCGCAAAGCGCCGCAGAGAGTTTGTTGCACTTGAACGGCGGCAACTACGAACGATTGAGGTCGGCGATTAACTGTACTCTACTTAAGAATCAAAGTTTTCGGAGTTATCTAATAAGTTAGATGTGTATCAACCGCTAATCTTACTCCATTTTTCTATTTTCTAAGATATAGCAATAAATCTACTTCTAATTTGATGCCCCCAGCCTTTTTAGGGATATATAGATCATATTACAGGTACTTTTGCTACTAGTTGCTCCTTCAATCGTTTTTTTGAGTTAATTAGCGGTAGAAATAAAACTAATATCTGAAATAGAGTTGCTTCACGCTTCGTTATAACTTGTACGTACATGTATGTCGATAGTTTCCGCTATCCAAGTCGCATCGTAGATTGGCGAATAATTAACTTCGGTGGATAGAGCGTTTCTTTCTGAGGAGGAACCGTTCCATTCTCTAGCTGTGAAATGATAAGGTTCGCTGCCTTCTCACCCAAAGCCGACTTCGGATGCTCGATCGTCGTTAGCTTAATTTCCGTTGCTGTCGCAAGAAAAGAATCATCGTATCCTATAATCGAGAGATCCTCCGGTATGCGAAGGCCCTATTCTCTGACTGTATCCAGCAGCGATACCGCTAACTGGTCGTTATAGCACACAATAGCCGTTGGCGGATTATCGGATTGCAGCAGCTCTCGGAGCATGCTTTGGGGACGCTCCCCCTTGTCCTCCGTGGAGTACCGCACTATCGTTCCTCCATCCGCAGGAAGATGATGCTCTCGGCAAGCACGAATATAGCCCTTCATGCGCCTGACACCTTGTAGGTCATCGGTCTTGAAAAAACCCGCAATCCTTTTATGTCCGAGCTCGAGAACATGGTTCGCAGCCAGAAGACCCCCGGCATCGTCATCTAATCGAACACTTGGGCATACCAGGTCCGGATAAGTCTCGTTAATCATCAACAAGGGAATACCATGATCTTCTATGGCCAGGTAATTATCGAAATTCGGATTGCCCTCGGCGCTCTTGGTCGGCTCTACGATTAATGCACAAACGGAGTGACTTAGCATCATCTCCAAGCTTTCCCGTTCTCGCTCCTTACGGTTGTCCGTACTGGAGAGCAGTAATCGATAGCCCTTATCCCTAAGCGCCGATTCAACACCTCGAACGATAGACGGAAAAATATAATCGGATATCGACGTCGTAATAATTCCGACAGTACGATTACCTGAGACGCTTCTTTTCTCCGCAGAAAGTCTGCTGACGAATGTACCCTTGCCCTGCTCCCGGGAAAGCCAGCCCTCTTGCACAAGCTCCCCGATCGATTGACGTACGGTTTGGCGACTTAGGTTGAATTGCTCCGCCAGCTCGTTCTCGGACGGCAGCTTATCCCCCGGACGGAAACGCCCTCCTGCAATCCAGGATAAAACCTCTTCCTTGAGCTGCAAATATTTCGGTGGTTGGGCGTTCATAATTGGGACTCCTCCAAGCAAACGGCTTTCAAAATCATTATCGTAATTATAGCATAGCTAAGCACTTGTACGTACATCATCAAACAAACAGCAACTGAAGCCCCAAAGCCCCATACAGTAACGCCTGGAACCAGCCTGTCCATCGACGGGCTCCTTCTCCTTGCAGGAACTTCCGGCCAATTCTGTTAGCCAATAAAGCCATTATGTTAAAAATAACAAGAGCTTGCAGAAGAAATACCCCTCCGAGTCCCAGCATCTGCCAAGCGACCGATCCCTTGTCTTCAGCTACGAACTGCGGCAGAAAAGCTAGAAAAAACAAAGAAACCTTGGGGTTTAGGATATTCATAAGAATACCCCGTCGATATAGCTGGAGAAAAGCAGTTGACGAAACATCCCCTTCTTCCTGCTTTGGCTTCGTTTCAGATCCTTGCTGCGAACGAATGGATTTCCAAGAAAGCCACGCTAGATAAAATAAATAAAGCGCCCCCATGACCTTTACCGCTTGGAAAGCGTATGGAATTCCATAAACAACAGCAGAAACGCCGAGCGCAGCCGCCGTAATATGGGCAAGCAGTCCTGTGCATAAGCCAAAAGCAACTGCCGCCCCCATCCTGCGAGACCTCGCGATGCTCTGGCTAATGACGAATAGTATGTCAGGTCCCGGCATCAGCGTGATCGCGACGGATGCTCCGAGAAACCCAATCCATGAACCCCATTCCATTGCGATAATCACCTTCCGAGTAAAACGGCTTTAATGTCCCTTGGACATATTGCCCTCTATTTTCTATTTTCCAAGCGGTCAATAATTTCTGCAAAAGTATGCTTCGCCAAGCTGCCCGCAATAAGATCGGCTGCAGAGAAATCCATATGGGACGTTACCGGATTCGGGACGACTAATGAGAAAAGACCGGCAGCCTTAGCCGCATGAAGACCATTCATAGAATCCTCAATCGCGAACGCTTCATGGGGCTGAACGCCTAGCGCTTCAACTGCGAGCCTGTACAAGGCAGGATCCGGCTTAACCAGCTTTACATCATCTTTACTGCGAATAACCTCGAAATAATGCCTGATGCCTTGCTGCTCCAGATGCTGCTCAATCCATGCCCGATCTGAGCTAGAAGCCAAACCAATCCGTAAATCTAGCCGCTTCGCTTCTTCCAATCGCTCCAATACACCTGGCAGTAATGTCACTTTCTCAATATTCGTGTCATGCAAAGCCGCATACCTCGTCTTAATATTGTCCCGATCAAGCGATCGTCCCGTCATCCTTTCTAAATCGGAATAAGGATCAAAGCCTCCATGCGTGCCAATGCCAAGCGACCACGCTTCTAAGGCTAATTCTTGACCATATTCCTTATAAATGACGCAAAAGGCTTTATAAGCACAGGTTTCCGTATCCAACAGCGTCCCATCAAAGTCGAACACAACTGCTTTAATTGTCATCATCCAGCACTCCTTATTCTTATCTTTCTATATTCCATATTCATTCTACATGAAAAAAACCGGATTACCCAAGTCCTTTATTAAGCAGTGAAATCGAATAAAAGGGAGCATCGCCTGTCGATTCCGAAATAGAATCGAACTGGCAATGCTCCCTTCATTTATCTGTCCTAACTGACAATGAACCTCAGTTACGGCCCGAATCAGTCAATAAATCCGCCTTTTCAGCATTTGTGCCGGGTTGGAACGCAACCACTCCCCTCCCCTGACAGCACCGACTCCCTCTTCCAGCTTATAGACTATTTTCCCGCGGCTCATTGTTAGAATCACCCGGCAGCGGAAGCTTCGTCCCGTATATACACTTTGCGGATGCCGATAAAGCAAATCCTCCGGCTGAAGCACATAAGGAGAATCGGGATTAACAAGCACCAAATCCGCATCCGCACCCACTGCAAGTCTGCCTTTGCGCGGAAGTAACCCGAATCGTCGAGCAGGCGCTTCCGAGAGTAATCGAGACAATAAAGGCAAGGAAATACCCCGCTGAAGAAATCCTTCGTCAAACATTAACTCCAGCGTGCTCTGCGCACCGGAAATTCCTCCCCATATCGCGAAATAATCCTCCTCCGAGCCCAGCTTCATATGAGGCGGGCAGGGAGAATGGTCCGAAGCGATCCAATCGATTTTACCCTCAGCTAATCGCTCCCAGAGCCCTTCCTTTTCTCTATGACCGCGAATTGGAGGAGCGCATTTCGCTAATGCGCCTATTCTAACAACGTCTTCATCCGTGAACATAAGATAATGAGGACAGGTTTCAACCGTTACATCTACCCCATTACGCTTTGCTTCCCATATCCTATCAACCGCTTGCGGGCTGCTAATATGCACCAAATGGAGGGGACACTCAGTCCGTTCTGCGAACAGCAGCACCCGTTGGACTGCATCCAGCTCTGCCGCAAGAGGTCTTGATTCCAGAAAATCTCTAGGGGTTCTTCTCCCTTTGTGCTCTTGAAGCCTTTCACCCAAAGCAACTATGATTTCTTCACTTTCCGCATGTACGGCGAGCACTTTATTTTTAAGGGCAAGAATCTTCATTCCCTCGTATAATGTGACGTCGTCGACTTCCTTGAAGCAGCCCTCTCCAGTGTCGCCTGGAGACGACATGAATGCTTTAAATCCAATAACACCCGCATCCGCCAATAACTCTAGATCATCCAAATTACTCGGCACAAGCCCTCCCCATAACGCGAAATCAACGTGAGTGCCTGCAGCTTCTGCTGCCTTAAGCTTTAGATTCATCGCTTCTACGGTTACGGTCGGAGGGAGCCCGTTAAGCGGCATATCCATATAAGTCGTGCAACCGCCAGCAGCAAGCGCAGCCGAGCCGGTCTGAAAGCCTTCCCATTCGCTAAGTCCCGGCTCATTAATATGCACATGCGAGTCAATAACACCCGCCATCACATATATACCTTGAGCGTCAATTATTTCTTTTGAAGGTGTGCTGACCATAGGGGATATCTCCACAATAACTCCATTCTGGATTCCGATGTCAGCTACAGTAACTCGATCAGGAAGAACGACGGTTCCACCCTTAATGAGAAAGTCCAAATTAACTTTTTCTTGCATAATTCCGCCCTCCTTGAAACAAAGTCAGAAAAAGCCTTGTTTACGTTATATTATATAACATAAATAAGGCCATCGGCTTTATAATTAAGTTTTTCACAGAATTTAATGTTATCTAATATAACAAGTAAAAAGAAAAATATCCTAATGCTCTTCTGGCGTCAGAATTATGTCACTAATCAAACCAACCCTTACGCTTGAACCACAAAAACATCCCGATCCCGAGCGCCAGCATCACTCCGATTACAACGAAGTATCCGAAGCCCCACTCTAACTCCGGCATGTTAACAAAGTTCATTCCATAAACACCTGCTATGAAGGTGAGCGGCATGAATATGGTTGTGATCACCGTGAGAGTCTTCATAATGGCATTCATCCGGTTAGAGCGAAGCGAGTCATAGCTATCCCGCAAGTCGGCCGTCATCTCGCGGTTAGACTCGATCATCTCTGTGAGCTTCAGCAGATGATCATGGATATCTATAAAATAAGCTTGCTGCTCCTTAACCCCGGAAATCTTGTCCGAGCTAATGATCCGGTATAGCAGATCCCGCATCGGAATGACGGTACGTCTCAGGCGAAGCAAGTCCGCGCGAATATCATAAATCTGCTCCATCATCGACTGGAGGTCTACGTTTAATTCCCCTTCAACCTCTAGGTCGTTCAGATGGTCTTCGATTTGATATAACGTCGGAAAATAATTATCGACAAGCTTATCCATGACTAAGTAAGCAACATAGTTATGATCCTTGCCCTTGCGGATCACGGGGTCTTGCATCCTCTTCCAAGCTTCATCCACTTCCAGCGAGGAAGTTAAATGGAAGGTCACGATACCTCTCGGACCTAGAAAAAAGTCTATCTCCTCCGCTCTGAGGGTTTCGGGATGGAGGGAATGAATGACGAAGAAGTGGGTTTCATCGTAGTGATCCACCTTCGGTCTTTGGAGCAAATGCATGCAGTCCTCAATCGCGAGCGGATGAAAATCAAAATAGCTGTCCAGCAGCTGAATTTCCTCATCCGTCGGACAATCGAAATCCACCCAGAACCATTTAATGGGTTTGTCCATCAGACTCTGAAGGGGAATCTCCTCTAATAGCTCCTGATTATCCGTTATGGCCATTATTCGAAGCAAGCCTGATCACCTCTGACCTCTATTATGCTCCGAAATGGCTATCTATGGCAAACGCCTCATAACAATCAATATGGATTTTTTCTAACGTTCAGAACATCCGCGAGGAAGGCTAGCGTTAGGCCTTGACCCCAGCCTTGGATGCGTTTGTCGGGAACTCCCCTGTAGCCTGCCGCATCCTTCATAACAGCCGTGCCTGCGGAAACGCCGGTTACGGTGCCATCCTCAGCGATCCGCGCAATAATACCATCGATCGACCGTTGTGTATATTTGTTATACAAGCGGCCTTTCGTCAACAGAGCAGCGGCGATACCCGCGGACCCGGATGTCTCCAGCGGCGAAGACGGATCATCCGTAATGGTATGCCAGAGACCGGATTCATCCTGCAAACGCACAAGCGCGCTAAGCTGATCACGCAGGGAGCCTTCGATGACCATGAACGCCGGAAGATCTACCGGCACGATATCAAGCGCGCGCGCCATCGTCAATGCTGCCCAGGAGTTGCCGCGCGCCCAATGGATACTGGACATATGGTTACCCGCGATGTTATCCCAACCGTGATAATACAAATTCGTTTTCGAATCCTGAAGCACATTCTCATGTCCATGATATTGGCGCAAACCGTCCTGGAAGTAATCCTCCCGATTTAGAAGCACACCCATCCGAAGCAGGAAGTAGCCGGCCATAAACATCGTATCTACCCATGCCTGCTCAGGGAAATTATACGTTTCCGAATTGACTGTGTGCTGGAAAATTCCATCTCCGAAACGCACAGCCTCATGCGTTAGATATTCAGCCATTTCCTTGGCCGTCTCGATATAACGCTCGTCCTTAGTCGCTTCGTACAACGTTATGAGCGAATGACCGATCGATACACCGTTAACCGACAGCTTCGGCAGGCCTTCGGCCATATTTTCGTCCACCCAATCCTTCAACTGATCCAGGTACTCCGCCTTACCTGTCGCCGCATATGCCTCACATACCCCGTAGAACGCGACTCCACCCGGCCAATCCCAGCTAAAGTCCATCCGGAACGTGCGATCGACTACGCGATCTATCACTTCTCTAATATGGTTATCGTCAAATTGCAATGCAGGCATGGTGTCTGCTCCTTCCAACATATAGATAATTACCCTTTCAAGCCGCTAGTGCTTATCCCTTCAACGATATACCGCTGGAAGAGGAAGAAAATAACGAATACCGGTACAAGCGACAACGTAGACATCGCGAACATTCCACCCCAGTTGTTAAGCGACTCGCCGTCAAGGAACAGCTTCAGCGCAAGGGAAACAGGATAAAGATCCGGCTTGTTCAAGTAAAGCAGCGGGTGAATAAAATCCTCCCATGTCCAGTAAAACGAGAAGATCGCCGAGGTCATAAGTGCCGGTACGATAAGGGGCAGAATAATCTTGAAGAAAATGCCGTACTTATTACACCCGTCAATCTTCGCCGCTTCATCAAGATCTGCCGGAATCGTCCGGATGAATTGCATGATCAGGAAGATGAAGAACGGAATTCCTAGAAACTGAGGCACGATAATCGGCTTGAAGGACTGCAGCCACCCAAGCTCCGAAAACATAATAAATTGCGGAATAATCGTTACGTCGCGAGGAAGCATCAACGTTAGCATCATACATGCAAACCAGAAGCCTTTGCCGAAGAACGAAATCCGCGCGAATGCGTAAGCAACAAGCGCTGAGCTGCTGACTGCTCCAATCGTTGAAAAGATTACGATAATGAAAGAATTCTTGAAGAAGGTGCCGAACGAATTGCCGGCGAAGCCCGCCCATCCCGTCACGTAATTGTTCCATTCGATCCTGCTGGGGATCAGACTGTAAGCTGTCGTAAAGATTTCATCATTAGGCTTAAGCGAGCTAACAATTAGCCAGAGGATCGGGTAAAACATACAAAAGGCCAAACCGCCAACCAGGAGATGATAGGAAAGCGACTTCCACGCTTTATTCGAGATCGCCATATTACTTCTCTCCTTTCGATTCGTAATGAACCCAGTAACGCGAAGTTTGGAAAATCAGAAGAGTAAAGATTGCAATAACGATAAGCGCGATCCATGCCATAGCCGATGCGTATCCCATTTGGTAGAACTCGAATGCTCTCTTATACAGATAAAGCGAATAAAGCAATGTATTGTCTAACGGGCCGCCTTCACCTCTAGAGATGATATAGGCCGGCGTGAAGGTCATAAAAGCAGATATCGTCTGCATGATTAAGTTAAACAGGATGATCGGACTGAGCAGAGGCAGCGTGATTTTGAAAAACTTGCGTACAGCGCTTGCCCCATCCACACTAGCCGCTTCGTAATAATCCTTAGGAATATTCTTGAGACCCGCCAAGAAGATGAGCATGGAAGACCCGAACTGCCAGACAGAAAGAGCAATTAACGTCCAGATCGCCGTGGAAGGATTACCGATCCATGACGTATCCGCCTCCACTCCAACTAAACCGAGCGCGGAATTGACGAGTCCCTTATCTCCGAACACTTGAGACCAGAGAATCGAGACGGCAACGCTGCCGCCGATAAGCGACGGAAGGTAATAAGCCGAACGGTACAGTCCGATGCCCGAAATGGCTTTATTAAGCAGCATAGCCACACTAAGTGCGAATGCAAGCCTTAACGGCACACTGGCAAAAACATAATTAAAGGTAACCGATACAGACTTCATATATTTATCGTCGTCTGTAAATATCGTTTTATAGTTGTCCAATCCGACCCAATTCGGAGCTTCCAACAGATTGTAATCTGTAAAGGAATAGTAAAGGGATGAGAATACCGGGTATACGATGAACACCAGAAAACCCAGTATGAACGGGGCGGAGAACAGGTATCCAACCACATGGTTGTTATCGCGCAGCTTCATAGTTTCAACTCCTAGGGCGGATTCGCTTCTCGCGTATGCATGAACGTTAAGCTTTCTTTATACCTTTATTATGAAGCGCCCAATCGAACATCTGAAGGTAAAAATCCGGTCTTTTTGTTCAATTAGCCGACATACTCTTCTTTGATTTTCGCTCAAACCAAAAAGCGGTGGTGCAGGAAATCCCTGCACCACCGCTTTTTGCGTTATTCTCTTAGAGCTTATCCATTACTTTTTGTTTTTCGCAAGGATTTTGTTCGCTTCTTCACGGAACTTAGCTGCGCCCGCTTCGATAGTCGTCTTGTTGTAAAGGATTTGCTCAACCGTATCCTTGAGAAGCTTGTCAACTTCAACGGCTCCAACTGGATTCGGAGGATCCATCTGGCTGCTGTTCTCCTCAGCCCAAGCGACATAGTCGAATACTTTCGCTTGATCCGGAGTCAGGCTCGGCTTCAGCGCTTCCTTCACTTTAGAGGATACAGGAACGCCGCGCTCACCCATGATGATTTTGTTCGCTTCAATATCGTTAACCCAGAAGCTGATGAATTTCGCCGCTTCTTCTTTTGCTTTCGAGCTTTTGGAGATGGAGAAATACATACTTGGTTTCAAGAACAAAGCTTTGTTATCGTTCCAGCCCGGTACCGGCAAGATTTCAAACGGACGTTTCGCTACGCTAGAAGAAAGAATATATTGGTTCGACCAACCCCATGCACTTAATGCATTGCCCATTTCGAGCTCGCCGTCTTCCGGTGTACCTTTTTTCTGAGCAAGCTTATCAAGGGACAAGAGGTAACCATTGTCGTACCAAGACTTATACGTCGTGTAGAAGTCAGTAAATAGCTTGTCGTCTGTATAACCAAGACTCGTGCCATCTGCCGCGTACATATGCTGGTTTTGGCCTCTCAAGTAGAACGGGAAGAATACATCATGGCGAAGATCACCCATCAGAATTTTACCTTGAGCTTTCATGATAGGTCCAAGTTTTGATAGGTCATCCCATTTCCATTCTTGGGATGGCATTGTACCGCCGGCTTTCTCCAGCATGACTTTATCAACTACAGCCAGCAAAGCATTGGAGCCAAGGTTCATTGCGAATAATTCGTTACCTAGCTTACCGCCGGATATAGAAGCTTCGCTAATGTCGCTAACGTTAAGAGTTCCGTTCTGGGTGAATGGAGTCAGGTCTTCCAACTGTCCTCTGCCACCGTATTGCGACAGGTAGGAGATGTCCATTTGGATGACGTCAGGCAGATTGCCTGCCGCTGCGTTCGGTGCAAGCTTTTTCCAGTGATCATCGAAGGAAGCGTATTCAGGCTCGATTGTCACATGCGGATTTAGAGATTCATAAAGCTCAATAACCTTCAACGTATAGTCATGACGGGATTGACCGCCCCACCAAGCCACACGCAGTGTAACCAGATCTTTCTTATCGTCAGCAGAAGCTGACGGCGATGCATCCGCCGTACTTGCCGGCGAAGAAGCTGCTGGAGCGGAGCTAGCCGCTCCGTTGTTTTTATTGGCGCCGCATCCGATGATGCTGATGACCAAAGCGAGCATTACAAGCGCTGATAATGCTTTTTTCATTTGTCTTGTCCTCCCCTGAACAATTGGTTATTGATAGTGCTTACATTTCCTATTATCAGCGGGATAGAGTAAAAGCGTAATTAAAAAAACCGTCCTGTTTGTTCAAAAAGCAGAGTTGTCAGTCCGTCTGCTTCATGTATTCAGACGGCGTACAGCCCATTTGCTTCTTGAACACCTGACTGAAGTATTGCGGATTGTCGCCGAACCCTAATCTTTCGGCCATCTCGAATATTTTAATATCGGAGTCGCTCGACATCAATTCCGTCGCTTGTTTGATTCGGGCCTTCATGACATAGTTGGAGAATTTCTCTCCGGTTTCCTTCTTGAAAAGCTTACCTAGGTAGTCCGCGTTCATATAGAGCATCTCATGCGCAACAAGATTAAGCGACAAGTCGGAATTCCCAAGCTGTTCCTCTACAATATCAATGACCTTGCGTACGATGGTGGTGTGCTTGACGACGTTTCGTTCATAATGATATTGCGTAAGCTCTTGAACGGTCGCCTCGAGCAGCGATTGAATCGCTTGCAAGGTGTTCATCTCGGCGAGCTCGGTCATTTGGCCGTAATACCTGTTCATCTTCTGCGTATCACCCAGCCGAATGAGGGAAACAAACTGTTGGATGACATAAGACTTGGTCATATTGATGTCCAGCTGAGCACGTTTAAGCTCTTGCATGAGCTCTGCCAGCGCAAGCTCCGCTTCCTCATGATGACCCGATTGAACAGGCATGGTCAGCCGTTCCTCCTCGAAGATGAACTTAGCCTGGACAGTATCCTGATCTTGAGTCTCGGTATCCTTCCGAGTAATCAATCCGCCTTCTCCCAGGTAGAATCGGTAATTCAAGCATTGCAGCGTTTCTTGATAAAGGCTGCGCGCCCCCGTAATTCGATCGGGCTCGCTTAGAGCAATCGTCGTATCACGCTTGTAATAATGCTGGAATGTATCCCTTATCTCATAAATTCGGCGATAGAGCTCCGCCAATTCATGCTTATCTTCAATCAGAATAAGGACATGATCGCCAATCGTCGTACTGAGGAGAGTGGCATCAAGCAAATCCTCGGCAATATTCTTGACCGCGAATAAGTGCTCGAATTCGAACTCGCCCTCCAACAGAAAGAGCAGCAGCCTGACCGGACGCTCGAATTCGAATTGGAATAACCCGCGATAATAATCCCAATCCTTGCTGCCATAGGTTTTGTTAGTGACGAATTCCTTCAGCACCTGCTCTTTGACATGCGGCATCACCTTCTGCAAGCCCTGCTTCATGCTCTGAACGAATTGCTCACGCTTATCATTAAGATCTAACTCTTCCACGATTTCGGACAGCGCCTCGGCAATCTTATTCTCATTGGTTGGCTTCAACAAATAATGCTTAACCCCGTATTGCATCGCTCGGCTGGCATAATCGAACTCACCAAAGCCGGACAACAGGACAAATCGGATCTGAGGATGGGTCGCATGCGCAGCTGCCACAAGCTCCAATCCATCCATCCCAGGCATCCGAATGTCACTAACAACGATATCTGGAAGCAGCTCCTTAATGCGATCGTAAGCCTCCACGCCATTTTGCGCTGTTCCGACAAGTTCGGTTCCTAAGGAAACCCAGTCGATCATCTGGGAAATGCCGTCCAGAATGATTCTCTCGTCATCGATCAGCATTACCTTGTACATCGTTTACTCCTCCTCTTCCCGCGGCAACGCAATGGTAACTCGGGTGCCATGACCTGGTTCGCTGTCTATGCGAATTCCATATTGCTCTCCGAACGCTAGTTTTATTCGCTCATCAATATTTAAGAGACCAATCCCTTTACCCTTGGCTTTCAACTCTCCATTACGCAGCTTTTCAATCATGTCTATTGGCATACCAGGCCCATCGTCTTCAACCGTAATGAAGAAGCCTTCATCAGTCAGCTTCGCCAGGACAACAATCTTACTCGTTCCAATCGTTGGCTCAAGTGCATATTGAATGGCATTCTCAAGCAAGGGCTGAAGCGTTAACTTCGGAAGCTTGCGCTTCGACAAGCCGGCCGGAATTTCTAATCGGAAGTCCAGTCTTTCATCGAATCTATATTTTTGTATCATGACATAACTTCTAACGACTTCAATTTCCTCCCCTAAGGTTAGGATCTCTTCTTTCATATTGATCGAATTGCGGAGTAAAAAGCCTAATGATTCTACCATATTCGAGATTTGGGTCTGCTTGTTCACCTTAGCGATCCAGTTAATAGACTCCAGCGTGTTATACAGAAAATGTGGATTGATTTGGGCCTGCAATGCCCTGAATTCCGTTTCCTTGATTAATAGTTGGTTGGCATAATTCTCTCTAATAAGCGTATTGATCCGCTCTACCATTAACCGGAAGGTACGATGCAGCAGCCCCATCTCATCCATCGACATCGGGGAGTCATCCGCGGTCTGAAGATGAGCACCGGCGAAATTCCCTTTCTCAGCCATTTTCATCCGTGAAATCAAGTTGTCAATCGGGCGGGTCAAGCTTCTTGAGAAACGAATCCCGAGCAAAATAACAAGGACGAATATCAAGATGAAGACAATAACGACAAGCTCTTTGATGAAAATAACCCGTTCAAAGATTTGATTAAAGGGAGTAATATTCAGATATGTCCATCCGGTATTGCCAGAGCGTGAATAGGAAATAAAGTACGTATGCTCCGCAATCTTCTGAGTGAAGTAACCCTTAGTGGATTGAATAGAGAGCCGAACCTCATCCGGACTAAACAAAGGCTCCTTAGGATAAAGGATTGCCTCGCCGGAGAAGAGTATTAATTCCCCTTCCTCCGAAGAGAACTCCTCCACAATTTTCTCGATGTTAACCCGAATGACCAAAGTACCCAGAAATTCAAGGTCAAAGTTCGTGTTGCTGAAGGAACGTATTTCACGCGCGGATATAAGCGCCGAATCTTTCTCATCCGGGAAAATCCAGCGATTCTCTCCCCCCGCTGCGTTTGTAATCTCCTCCATTTGCGACCTTTTTCGGCTATCGATTGCTTTTAAATTGCCTGCCCCATTCTCCTTACCCCGAGAATCAATAAGCTGGATAGAATAAATGGAGGATTCCGAGCCCGCATAAGAGAGAAGCCGGTCAATCACTTGCTGGCGCAAGATATGCAGATCGTAATCCGATTCGTTATTCTTAATAGAAAGAAGAAGTTTCTGAAGCTGAACGTCCGCGATAATATTGTAAGACATCTGTTCAATTCGACTTAGCTTCGTCTCGATGGCCGCGGAAGAGAGATTGAGCACTTGGGATGACTTGTCATACAACTGCTCGTCATAGATAGAGAATGCATATTGCTGCACAAGTAACGTGAATGTAAAAGTCACAGCAATAATAAGGGCGAATAATATCGAAATTTTATTTTTTATCTTCATATGTCGAAAGGAATTTGCCCATTTTTGCATACCGGAAGTCTTCCTTTCCATAGGAAATATTTATTTCCCTAACGGAGGAACATCGTAAGCGGCCAGATCGCAGCCTCGCGAATTCCTTTTGAGATCAATCCCGCGATACGTATCGCACCTTGCTCCTGGAAATGCGTGTTGTCCTCTATGCCGCCCGGAAAGTGCGCAAATTCGCCCGGCGCTCCCCACATGAAAATCGATTTCGCCTCTTCTGCACCCAGCTCCTCGAACAAGGACTTACTCATCTCCGCCAGATCGATCAGCGGAACGGTTTGCTCGCTCGAAAGCTCGCGAACCGCTTCCAAATAGGGTCCATGCGTATTCTGAAGCTGCCCATTCGGCTCGAAATATCTGCGCTGTACCGAGGTGACTAGAACCGGAAACGCTCCTTTGTTTCTAGCACCGTCGATGTATTGTTGAAGATATTTCTTGTAGGTGGTCGATGGTTCAGTAGCGCGCTCTTCGTCCGGCTTCTGGTCGTTGTGGCCGAACTGAATGAATAAGAAGTCATTCGCCTTCATTTCGTTCAAGATCACGTCTAATCGCCCTTCATCGATAAAGCTCTTAGAGCTGCGGCCGGATACCGCATGATTGGCAACCACAACGTCATGCTTCAGAAGCTGCGGTAACATCTGCCCCCAGCCTGCATAAGGGAAACCATCCTCCGGCTGATCTGTAACCGTCGAATCTCCAGCCAGAAACAATGTGATCGCATGCGGAGCAGGAGTAATCTCCAGCGCATTCACTCTGGGTGCAGAACCGGAGAAGGTTAAGTTCATGTGACCGCCCTGAACGTATACCGCAACTGTCTCCCGAATGAATTGTCCCGCGGATACAGTGCGATTGCGCAGCAGCAACCTGCCTGGGCTTGCCTTTAATGTCGTACACGCAGGCAGAATCCAGTCTCCCATTAATAGGGAGACCGTATAATTGCCATCGGGCACATCTACTCGGAAGGAAGTGTCCGCCGGGATGCATAAATCGCGCTTCAATGCTCCCGGTTCCTTCCGATCACGAGCGGTCACCCGAGTAATATCCATAAAGCCGAAGCCCACTGCTATGTCATATTTGGTATTTGCCGTTACTTTCATATACCCAGACACTGCTTCACCGCAGCCAAAATCGAATTTCCACTCATTCATAGCCATGTCAGGTCTCCTAGCGAAAGGTTTCCTTTCTACTATAAATCAAGTATAGAAGCGAGTTAAGCAGAATATCTGAGGGAAATGTTCAAAAAACAGGTAATCTTCAATCACTCTGCGAACACTAAGTTGGTATAAGTGGGCGTAACGCCGATTTCTTCGGCAAGCTCGCTGATTGTCGGCGCACGGCCTAGGCGTTTGGATACGCCGCCTACGAAAGTTTTGCCTTTGAGGTAAAAACCTAGCGATGATTGGGGTGTTTCACCCTTCGGGGGTGCTGACCTGCATTTACTACAGGTGTTTTTGACAGGTTCACCTTTTCAGGATGCTGACCTGCATTTACTACAGTTGTTTAGGCAATAAAATCCTTTTTCATCAGTTCTCTCGAAAAATAACTGTACTTTATACAGTTTCGTCCCTCTAAAACCTTAGAAAGCTTATAATCAACAGTACAAAATACAGTTTGTACATGGGGAGTAGTTAAGTTGGTTAGCAAAAAAGTCGAGACGATACGGACCTTCGTCCATTCACCAGCTCGACTTTTGACTATACCTATTTTCCCTGTTAGCGAGCTAGAGAAAATGCTTCTGAACGACTGCGTATGCCAGCTTCGGCCTGCGATATCGATCTACGATACCTTTACTGTTCTGAGTGCCCGCGCGACTGAGCAGCCATCCCGTACTTTCGGCTACACGGCAATCGCAGAATTGCCAGATCAGCATACCCGACAGATAAGACTTGCTTATGTACGCGCTAAGATTTGCATCAATAATATCTGCTTGCCGTTCTTCTGTTCCCCGTACGCGAGTAGCATCCCTATGCCCGTAATAACCGTCTCCTCCGAATTCGCTTAGGATCATCGGTTTTCCTGCTCCGCCCGCCGCATCCGCCCAGGCTCTAGCCTGATCACACAGCTCCCCTGGATCTTCATCAGTGTACCATCCCGGATATAAGTTATAGGAAACAATATCGGCGAGATCGAGGCACAGCTCTTTATCTCGATGATGCGTTGCGAAGGTAAGCGGACGGCTCGCGTCCATCGCTCGGATCTGCTTAAGCTGTCTCTCGTAATGCGCTCGTCCTTCTAGCGTATCGCTGGCGCATTCATTCAACACGCCCCAGATGATTATGGAAGGGTGATTCGCATGCTGCTCCACCATCTCACGGTTAACGTCCTCGCATTGCTGCGCGAATAAAGGATGCTGCATCTGCTCCAGACTCAATCCCCTAGCATGGTTTTCTTCCCAGACCACAATCCCTTTCTCATCGCACAGATCCAAAAAACGCTCATCATTCGGATAATGACTCGTTCGGACGCAATTGCTGCCGGAAGCGATAATAAGCTCAAGATCATGCGCCATTAACGATAGCGGGAAAGCCGCACCAACAGCCGGATGGTCCTCATGACGGTTAAACCCCTTCAATACGATGTCCCTATCGTTCAACTGAATCCGAGCATCATGTGTCGTAATCGTGCGAAATCCGACTCGTTCGATAAGATCGTCAACAGGTTCATTCTTACCCGGTTCGAACAACTTGACCTTCAGCAAATATAACCGCGGATTCTCAAGCGCCCACTCCTCCGCATTTGGGAAATGGTGTTCCGTGGCAATCGTACTTCTCCCAGGTCCAACCTCGATCGTCTCAAACTGCAGTTTAACTCCGCACAACTCACCCTCAAGTCTGACTTGTTGAGCATAATCGGATAGATTATCAATGACAACCTGAATGTCCGCATGCCATTGGCCTTCAACTTGGAAGGGCGTAAATTGAATTCTCTCTATGAAAGTATCAGCTATATGCTCCAGAGCGACAGGCCGAATAATACCCCCATATGTATAATAGTCGTTCGGTATATGCAGGGAAGAATCTTGATGAAAGGAATTATCCACTTTCACGATCAGTTCATGGCTGCCCGCTTCCGCCTTTCGAACAATAGCCGTGAACGCAGTGTAAGCATTATAATGCTCCGCAATCTTGATCCCATCGAAATAAATTTGCGTCGTGTGACTTATTCCCTTAAATACGAACCGGAGATTCGCGGACTCAGACAACACGATTGTTCTCCGGTACTCCCCGACACCCCGATATTTGTTCAGCTTGGGATGCGTCTCCCAACAGCCAGGTACCGGCAGACTAAAGTTCTCCCCTCGATCACTATTCTCATGGTTATCAACACAAAAATCCCACATACCTTCTAAATCTTCTACCTTCCGAACCTCATTCGTTTGAAAAAGTCTAATCATTTGCGATTTCCTCCTGAACCTTTCGATCTGAAGCTTCGATTCCTATACTAATGCCTTTTATTCAATTTGACCATTCTACATGAAAAAGCCGCGAAAGACGGGGACTTTCACCCTAATCGTCTAACACGGCTATGGCCATACCTATTTATTGTTCCTTCACTGACCCGGTTTGCCGAAATCCGGCGTTCCGTCTTCATTCCATTCGAAGAGCTTTGCTCTCGCATGACGGTTAGGATCGAATAACGGATCTCCTTCGATGTTCTTGTACGGTCGCGCGTGATAAACCAATATATCCTGCTTGCCGTCAGGCGTCGTCGTAAAGCTGTTGTGTCCCGGACCGTATTGAGAAGCATCCGGATTGCTGAAGAACACAGGAGACTCCGACTTTGTCCAAGATTTCGGATCAAGAAGATCGCTCGAATCGGACGCTGTAAGCAAGCCCATTGCATAATTATCATCCGTTGCGCTTCCGGAATAGCTAATAAATATTCGGCCGTTGCGCTTCAGCACCGCAGCTCCTTCATTAACCATGTAGCCGATTCGCTCCCAAGCTTGATCGGGCTTTGTGATGAGCGTTTGCTTTCCTTTAAGTGTCCAAGGATTGCTCAATTCTCCGATATAAAGATTGGTATTTCCTTCGATAGCGGGGTCTTTCTGCGCCCAAACCAAATACAATATATCCTTATGTTCAAAGATCGTAGCATCAAGAGAGAAGGATTCCCAGTTCGTTCGGAGCTGCCCTTTCTCGGTCCACTGTCCTTCGAGCGGGTTAGACGACTCGTTCTCTAGTACGTAAATCCGGTGATCAAAAGGAGCATCTTCTCTCGCAGCAGCATAATAGATATACCACTTCTCATTCGTGAAATGAATTTCTGGTGCCCATATATGTTTGCTCATCAGGCCTGTATTAGGTTTATGCCACACGTCTACCGTTTTCACCTCGGCCAGATCATTTAAAGTTTTGGCACGTCGCACCTCGATACGGTCATACTCCGGCACCGAGCCCGTGAAGTAATAATAACCGTCCGTGTGCAAGTAAACCCATGGATCGGCGCGCTGCTCGACAAGCGGATTGCGGAATCCCTTATGAATGACGGTGGTCGTACTCTCGTTAGGTGTTTGTCCAGAGCACCCTCCAATAAGAAGGACGGACGACAATAAGTAGAAGGCCACCTTTTTCATCACAATATGCCTAACCATTACGCTTTCTGCAACCGAATCACATTCCATGACTGCATAGGCAGCATGGCATTAATGATTCCATTATCGAGCTTCGCATTCCCGTTGCTATGAGGTTTCACCGTTTCCGCGCCTACCGTGTTCACCGCTTTAAGATTCGGATTCTCAAGAACGATATGTTCAACAATTCGATATCCTGCAAAGCTTCTTACATCGCAGGATAGCTCAAGCCCGCTCTCCAGACTGCGATTGACGGCGAATACGACAACCTCATCGGTTTCGTCGTTATAGACGGCTGCCGATTCCAAGTAAGGAACATCCGTAAAATCCTTACTATCGTACTTGTCCGACACAACGACCGGATTAAGCGCGATTCCTCGTCCATAAACAGATGCGTGCATGTAAGGATAATAGATGGTTTGTTTCCAGGCAGCTCCTCCATTGTCGGTCATAATCGGTGCAATGACGTTAACTAGCTGCGCGAGGCAGGCAATCTTAACGCGGTCCGACCGCTTCAAGAAGGAGATGAGCAATGTTCCGACGAGTAGAGCATCCTCGAAGTTATATACGTCCTCCAGCTGCGGCGGAGCAATCGTCCATGGATCGATTTGCTTGTCTGCATCGTTGGAATGATACCATACATTCCACTCGTCGAAGGAGAGATTCATCGTTTTCTTGCTTCTCTTCTTCGCTTTAATATAATCACATACGGATATAATTGTATTAATGAAACGATCCATCTCCATGGAAAGGGCCAAGTAATTGGCGCTGTCGTTGTCACGATTTCCGAAATATTGATGAAGGGAAATATAGTCAACGGCTTCATAAGTATGCTCAAGCGTCGTCGCTTCCCATTGCGGGAAAGTAGGCATGCTGGAATTCGAGCTTCCGCAGGCCACTAGCTCTATATCCGGATCAACCCAGCGCATCACCTTGGCCGTTTCCAGAGCGATTCGACCGTATTCTTCCATTGTCTTGTGACCGATTTGCCAAGGACCGTCCATCTCGTTGCCCAGGCACCAGGTTTTAATCTTATGCGGCTGCTTATAGCCGTGAGAAATTCGCAGATCGCTATAGTAAGAACCACCCGGATGATTGCAGTATTCGATTAAATTACGTGCTTCATCAATCCCTCGGGTTCCTAGATTAACTGCCATCATAACTTGAGAGCCTACTTTAGCGCACCACTGAGCGAATTCGTTCGTACCGACGTGGTTGGGTTCAATCGTTCTCCACGCTAGCTCCAGCTTACGCGGACGATCTGCGAGCGGACCGACACCGTCCTCCCAGTTGTATCCGGATACCATATTGCCGCCTGGATAACGCACGATTGGAACGTTTAAACCTCTGACCAGCTCCATGACGTCTTTGCGGAAACCGAACTCATCCGCCTCCGGGTGCCCGGGCTCATAGATACCTCCATAGACCGCTCTGCCAAGATGCTCAATAAACGAACCGTAAATTCTTTCGTCAATGCGCGAGATTTGAAACTCTTTATCTACGATCATTTTTGCTTTTACAGTTGATGTCATGCTTCTCTCCTCTTTCTCTGTGTCAGTTTCCGTCAGCCTTTAACCCCGCCAACAGTCAGTCCTGAAATAAAGTATCTTTGGAAAAATAAAAATACGACCAATATCGGTAAAATAGCCAGGACAGAGCCGGCGATCAGCATCTGATAGTTGTTTCCATAAGGCGTTAGCAATGTGCTTAATCCAATAGGGATCGTAAGCATGTCGTTCGTCCGCAAGACGAGCAGCGGCCATAAGAAGTTATTCCAGTTGCCCAGCGCGATCAGGATAACCATCGCTCCGAATGCAGGAACCATCAAAGGCATAAAAATTCGGAAGAACATCCCGTATTCCGTACAGCCATCCATTCGACCCGCATCCATGAAATCCTTCGGCAGCCCGCTGGCATATTGCCGGAAGAAGAAGGTGGGAAGCGGAGCCACGGCAAACGGGATAATTACCCCCCACAGTGTATTGATCATTTTCAGACTAATCATCAGCTTGTAAAGAGGCAGCATAATAATCTCAATTGGCACCATCATGACGAGTAGAATAAGTACGAAGATAAAATTCTTGAACCGGAAATCGTACATCGCAAGACCGTATCCAACAAAAGCAGATAAGAAGAGGGACAAGACTGTTGCCAACAGTGTAATGACAACACTATTCTTGAACCAAGTGAAATAAGTATCCGCCGATTCTCTGAAGAGAGAAGTATAGTTGTCCAGCGTCATTATATTCATATCGATTTTGTAGCCTAGTCCCGAACTGATCGCGAGTTTAGCAGGCTTAAAGGACGCCAAGACGATCGCATAGAAAGGGGTAAGCATCAGAATCCCGATAACGACGAATAGCAGCAATAACAGGATGGAAGAGGAGTTGATTTTCGTTTTTTCTTTCACCTCGTTAATCCTCCTTCCTGAACAGCCCGAATAGTTTCAATTGGATAAGATTCAATAGGAGCATAAAAGCCAATAACGAAAGTCCTATTGCGGAACCATAACCTAGGTTATTTTGTTCAAAGCCCTGCTGATAGATATAACCGACCATAGTCATCCCCATGTCCTTTGGTGAACGGTTGCCGCTCCATAGCGTGAAGCTTTCTACAAACATTGATAAACCGCCAAATACGCTGATAGTCAGAACATAAATAGATACGGGTTTCAATAGAGGCAACGTAATTCTTATGAACTTCTGGCGCACTGTCGCTCCATCCATCTCAGCAGCTTCATAAAGCTCGTTCGGAATGCTCTGCAAGCCTGACAGGAAGTAAATCATATTAACACCCATCCAACGCCAGGTCGCCAACATAACGAGAGCCAGCATTCCTAGACGAGCATCAGCGAGCCATTTCTGAGGTTCAAGACCGAATATACCGATGATTCCGTTCACGATAGCCGTATCGCTTTGACCAAGCATTAACCGGAAGATCGTTCCGGCCACAACGATCGATACAAGAGCGGGAATAAAAAAGGTCGAGCGGAAAAAGTTTTTGAAGAGCATGATTTTTGAATTAAGCAGTACCGCGAAGATAAGAGGTAAAGGGATCAGCACAATTAGAGTTAACGCGGTATAGATCAAGCTGTTCGAAATCGCACGATAATAATGAGAGTTAAGTAAATTCTCGTAGTTCTTGAAGCCAATATATTTGGTTGCTCCAGGAAGCACTTCCTGAAAGCTCATCTGAATGGTTGATAAAACCGGATAGGCGAAGAAAACGAGAAAGGTAATAATAAATGGCATTGCAAATACATAAGGAGCGATTTTCTTGGAATAGAGCCAATTCGTCCTTCGGGGTGCAGTCAATTTCACGGACGTGTTAACGGACGCGGTGTTGATCGGTTGCTGTTTCACCACGGCTGACTCCCTTCTTGAAGAGAATCACTAGCCCGGCTCATAGGCAGGACTAGTGATTCCGTTCGTTATTTCATTATTGTTTGCGCACTTCCTCAGCGACTTCCTTCAGAACCTTCGCAGGATCCTCCAAATCGTTCAGCGTTCTGAACATAACCGAACGTTTAACCGCATCGATAATCGAAGGTGTCTTCTCGCCAATGTTGACCGGCTTGATTTCACTCTTCACTTCAGACAGCATTTTAAAGATTCCTTCACCAAAATAATCCGTAAATTTGTTTGGCTCATTCAGTTCCGGTAATTCCCATACCTCAGAGCGGATAGGGTCGAAACCGAGCTGTTTCCATATTTCAATATTTCCTTCTTTGGACAGTTTCGAGAAGGCAAGGAATTGTTTCGCAATTTCTTGAACTTTGGATTGCTGTGTAATCACTGTACCTGTACCGCCCATACCCGCTGAACGAGCGCCGCCATCCGTCCAAGCCGGCATCGGCTTGATGATAATTTTACCCTTCAGCTCAGGCATGTTGTCTATGAAACGGCCCATGTACCACATTGGCATCCAGATAGAAGCAGCTCCGCCTTTGTTCATGAAAGCCCAATATTCTTCGGAATGGTGGAAGCCACCCGGCGTTCCGACAGCAATCTTCTCTTTCACAAGATCTTGCAAATACTGTACTGTCTTGATGTTAACATCGCTATCCAATGTTACACCACCGTCTGCACCCAAGAAATCGCCATCCTGCTGCGCGATCAACGGCCATAAGGACCAGTGTTCAGTTGTTTCAAGGGTTGTCATTGGTACGCCTGTTGCATCAAGCACTTTTTTACCGGCCGTTTTGTAATCTGCCCAAGTCTTAATGTCATCCGCATTTACGCCGGCTTTATCCAAGAGCTCTTTGTTATAATAAATAACAGCCGCTCCTACATGATAATCGACACCATAGTATTGGCCGTCTTTCGCATAGATGTCGAAACGAGATTTCACTAAGTTGTTCAATTCCGGCTCAACAATGTCATTGAGAGGAGCAAGCTGCGGCTGTCCTTTCAAGTAGTTCGCGAATTTGCTGATTTCGATATCCGACATATCGGGAGCGCCAACACCTGTTTGCAGAGCTACGAGCAGCTTGTTATGCATATCATCGTAAGGGAATGTCGTTCCTTCGAATTCAATCGGCTTATCCGGATTTTGCTCATTCCATTTCGCAGCCATTCCTTCATAGAACTTCTGGTGAAGCTCTTGGAAGGTCCAGAAGACGATTTTCGTTGGTTTGCTGTTGCCTTTAGGCGCTTCGCTTGCAGCAGGCTTGCTCGCAGCAGGCTCATTGTTATTTCCGCTGCAAGCCGTAAGCGCTAACATGAGTGTTAGTAAAAGAGATAAAACCGTAAACAAAGACTTACGCATTTTGTTTCCCCCGATCATGATTTTACTTTCTTGTAAATTGTTTTAGGTTTATGTAAAACAATTTATGTTTTTATGATATATGCTCCCATTTTAATTGTCAACAGGGTTTTGAATGCGTTTACTTGTTTATTTAATTTAAAAGATACTAAACTTTTCAAGTGAAAACAATGGTATTAATTGGCTGAAATTGTGAATATTATTGGCGTTTAACGAGACCTTACACTTCATTTCTGTGGTTATTGACGAAAATAGCTGTTTTATTTTAGTGTTATATATAATAAATATTTGCTTTATGGTATTCTATACAAAACAAGGAACCCTCTAAGCGGAAAGGACAAACGGAAATGATTCATATTAAAGAACTCCGGTCCGGTCTCAATATCTTCAAAGCGCTAAGCTCCGATATCCGAATTCAAATTATAGAGCTGCTTGCTGAACACCAGACGCTTAACCTGAACGATTTGGCTACCAAGCTGAATCTGACGAATGGCGCGATTACCATGCATATCAGGAAGCTCGAAGAGAGCGGCTTAATAGAAATCAATACCGTCGTCGGCAAGCACGGTCTGCAAAAAATGTGTTATCTCAACGAAGAGAAGCTCATGGTAGAATTACGTTCCAAAGAAGTCGGTAATCTCTACGAGGTTGAGCTAAAGGCTGGCCACTATAGCAACTACCTTGCGGTACCAACCTGCGGTCTTGCCACTAAAGACAGCATTGTGGGTGATTTTGATGATCCCCGCTATTTCGCCGACCCTCAACGGGTAGATGCCGAAATGATCTGGTTATCGGAAGGTTTCCTTGAATATCGAATTCCGAACTACTTGAAGCCAAATCAAGAGTTTCAGGAGCTTCAGTTTTCTCTGGAGCTTGGCTCCGAAGCACCCGGATTCGCGGATAACTGGCCCTCGGACATTTTCTTTTATGTCAATGACTTTGAACTCGGTTCCTGGACTAGCCCTGGTGACTTCGGTGATAAGAGGGGGGTATTCAATCCCGATTGGTGGCCGCCGCATCTGAATCAATACGGGATGCTGAAGCTCATCCGTATCAATGGGGAAGGAAGCTTCATCGACGGCTGCCGAATCTCCGATGTGACGCTGTCCCAGATTGGTCTAGATTACAAAAGCGATATTCGGTTCAAGCTGGCGGTTGACGACAAGTCCATGAACAAAAGAGGCTTAACCGTATTCGGCAAGCATTTCGGCAATTATAATCAGGACATTCTTATCCGGGTACTCTACCGCAATCTACAATAGTATGGACCACACAACCGCTTCTAACAGCCTTATCGCTGAAAGAGGCGGTTTTTCTTCATATTGACAACCCCTTGCAAATTCATTAAACTTAAACTAAGTATAAATTATAGGAGCTGATCCCGTTGAGAAAAGCAGGAACGATGACGGTGCAGCGCAAAGCGATTTTCGATCTCTTGACTGCAGCTCACGATCATCCTACAGCCGCCGATATAATTGAAAGACTGAAAGCCGAAGGACATCATTTCGCCTATGCCACGGTTTACAATACGCTTAGATATTTAACGGAAGAAGGCTTGCTGCGTGAGCTCAAGCTGGATGGGGATGTTAGTCGTTACGACGCGCGGACGGAGGAACACCAGCATATTGTGTGCACGACCTGCGGGAAAGTGGACGAGGTATTCATCGAAGCTCCAGATGATTGGCTCCATTCCGTAGCCAAACAGACAGGATATGAAATTCATGAGGAACAGTATTTGTTTAAAGGAGTGTGCCAAACATGCCTGAGTACGAACAAGTCCACTCATTAAACGAAACTTTGGTTATTCAAGATTCACTAACAACGCCAATTGAACCCTTCGATGGAGACTACTGTGAAATTACAAATCGGATTCTAATCGTCAGTCCCCGTCCCGCTTCCCTTCGTACGCTGGTTGCGGAGCTTGCCAAGAGATGTTATGACGTGTTGTTGCTTCATCATGCCGATGATCCTCTTCTAAGCATGGTTCAAGGGACAATCATCATTATGGATCGGACGGGTGAAGTCCAAGCTCAACCAGCTTTGAATAAGCTGCCGAATGATGGGGTATCGCGTATTCTAGCTCTTATGCACAATGAAAGCTCTGCACCTTTGAACGGAGAGGAATGGGTTAAGTGGCCTTGCCCCATCGAGCAAATCATCGCGAAAATCCAATTGTTAGCTCTGAAAAATCCTGCCGTTTCCGACGAATTGCGTACGTTAACTTTCAAAAAAATTTCTCTTGACCCGGGGCGTATGATTGTTACCCATGACGGTACTAGAGTGGATTTGACGAAAACGGAGTTTGATCTGCTTAAAGCGATCATTACTGCCAAAGGTAATGTACTTTCTAGACAAGAGCTAATGACGGCAGTATGGGGCGAGCAATATTTCGGCGGGAGCAATGCTGTCGATGTTCATATACGGAGCTTGCGCAGAA
This sequence comes from Cohnella sp., assembly GCF_041640265.1. Lineage (GTDB taxonomy): Bacteria > Bacillota > Bacilli > Paenibacillales > Paenibacillaceae > Cohnella. Next base: position 7,355 of record NZ_JBEQAP010000036.1, on the reverse strand, counting down.
AGCTTGATGATGACCCCAAAGTGCCGCGTTATATCGCAACCGTTCGGGGTGCTGGCTACCGTCTTGCTGACCAATGATACTTGATAAGCAGCAAAGCCCTCTCAGCTAAGAGAGGGCTTTCCACTACACCTTGCCTTATTTCTGTTCAGGTTGCAGAGACCTTCTTCCCCCACACCGCCTGGCCTTGATCGTCCAGCCCGGTGAAGACGAGCGTCGCACGGTTCAGCTCCCAGTCCCACGACGGCAGAACGAGTACAGTCTCCTTGAACGCTCCGTCCCAATGGAGCGTCAACGTATGGTCGCCGTCGAACGTCCAAGTATCCTTGCTGTCCTCCGAACCGATTCGTCCGTCCGGAAGCAGCCGAAGCGATTCCGACTCTACGACGCCGTCAATCAGCCGCTCGTGAACGATGCGCTGCCATTCGCCGGCGAGATCATCTTCCGGAATCGCCTGCGTCTTCTCACCCGCGTACCGCTCAGGCGAGACGACAGGCCAGCCGTCCGCCGTCCAGAGCAGCTTCCGTACGTGCAGGTACATCCAATTCGAATCCGCCTTCGGGCGGGCATGATGCACGATATAGTCGTTGTCTCCGTCCTGCAGGATCGAGTTGTGCCCGGGAGCGACCCACCCATCCGATTCGTCGAACTTGTAGCCTCCCAAGATCTTCGTGCCCACGTCGAACTGAGGATCGTAAGCCGTATCGGCAAGGTCTCTGCCGTTATAGTCGAGATAAGGTCCGGTAATCGAGTCGGATCGACCGACCCGGACGTTGTAATCGGACGAGAGCGAATCGAACGACACGAACAGGAAATACTTCTTCAGCTTTGGCTGATAGATAATATAAGGCCCTTCCACGGCACCGGCCTCGATCTTCGAATCCCGGGACGCAATCACCTTGCCAAACCCGGCTTCCGCCGGCTTGCCGGTTGCCGGATCGAGCGGCAGGATGTGGATGCCCTCGAAGAACGAGCCATACACGAACCAAAGCTTACCGTCCTCGTCCTTCGCGATATTCGCGTCGATCGCGTTCGGACCGTCTCCTTCGCCGGTCTTGATCACTTCTCCTTCGTCCTTCCAGGGACCTTCCATCGAATCGCTGGTCGCAAGACCGATGAAAGAGCGGTTCGAACCGAACGTTGACGAAGAGTAGTACAGATGATACTTGTCGCCGATCTTCTTCACGTCGGGCGCCCATAGCGTGGGACCGCCTGACCAGGCGGAAGCTTCTGCGGGAACGCCGTCGAAAGCACGGCCGACCCACTGCCAATGAATGAGATCCTCCGACTTGCGCACCATCACGCCCGGAACAGGCGGACCGCCGACCTTCACGTCCGTCGACACGATGTAGTACGTCCCGTCGTCCGTCTTGATGATCGCCGGATCGTGGGTGTTCGTCGTCGTCCATGCCGTTTCGTCGTGGATCCGGGCCGTGTCGAACATGGCCGTCTCCGGCGGGGCGGATGGGTATGCGATGTCCGGTGTCTTCGATGGACTTCCGCTGCACCCGCTGAATAGCATCGCCGCAACCCCTAATCCGATTCCGATTTTTCTCATGCCGTTATCCTTTCACCCCGGTTATCGCCACCGATTCGATAATCTGCCTCTGGAAGATAAGGAAGACGACAAGCATCGGAATGAGAGAGATGACCGAAGCTGCCATGATAAGCGGATAATCCGTCTGGCTCGCATACGTCGCGCTAAAGTTGGCAATGACGGGCTGGAGCGTCATTTTCTCCGGGGAGTTCAAGTAAATGACCGGCCCCAAATAATCGTTCCATATCGCCATGAACCATAGAATCAGCTGGGCCGCGACGGCCGGCTTGATGAGAGGCATGACGATACGGGCATAGATGCCCAAGTAGGACGAGCCGTCGATCTTAGCGGCTTCGATCAGGGCGTTCGGAACACTGTTCAAATATTGCCTCAGGAAGAAGATCATGAAGACGTTACCGAACAGGCCCGGTATGATCAGTGGCAGAAGCGTATCGACCCAGCCGATCTTCGAGAACATCATGAACTGCGGGATCATGATGGAAGGATAAGGGATCATAAGTGTACCGATCAGGGCAAGGAAAATCTTGTTCTTGAACGGGAACCGCAGCTTGGAGAACGCGAATGCGGCCAGGCTTGACGTCAGAGTGCCGCCGACCGTGACGATAATGGCGACGATGAAGCTGTTCTTGATGCCGCTGAGCAGAGGTCCCTTCTCCCAAATCTCCACATACTTCACAAAGTGCATCGGGTTCGGGATCCACTTCGGCGGCAGTGCGAAGACGTCCATCCGGTCCTTGACGGACGTCGTGAACATCCAGAGCAGTGGGGCGATCATCGTCAACGCGCCGAACAAGAGCAGGACGAATATGACGACGTTCGCGGTTTTTCTTCGGATAGACAATGTCGGTGACTCCTTTCTTCGGTACTAATCGTGAATTTCGGAGGATCTGTCGAGCTTGAACTGGGCTAGCGTCACGATGAAAATAAACAGGCCGAGCACGACCGTCATCGCGGAGGCGTAACCCATCTGCAGATTGCCGAACGCCTTCTGCCACACGTAGAACACGACCGTCGCGGAGCTGTACTCGGGACCGCCGGTGGACGTCATGATGGCGACTTCCGGGAACAGCTGCGAGCCGCCAATAATGCCCGTGACGACGATGAAGAACGTAACCGGTTTGACCATCGGCCACGTGATGCTCCAAAATTTACGAAAAGCGTTGGCCCCGTCGATATCGGCCGCTTCATAATAGTCTCTCGGCACGCTCTGCAGTCCCGCCAAATACAGGAGCATCGTGTAGCCGAGTCCTTTCCAGATCAGCAACAGGATGATGGCAGGCTTCACGGTGGAGACGTTGTTCAGCCAATTGGGGCCGTTGATCCCGACCAGCTCCAGCGCTTGGTTCAGCAGCCCGAAATCACCGTTATAAGCCAGCTGCCACAGGATGCAGACCGCCGCGAGGGACGAGATGACCGGAATGTAATAGACGACACGGAAAGCGGTCGTGCCGGCAATGCGCCGGTTGAGTCCAAGCGCGATGAGCATGGCGAGGAACAGCCCGATCGGAATACCCAGCATCATATAGAACGTGTTGTACATCGCTTTGTGGAACAGTTCGTCCTCGACCATTTCCTTGAAATTGTCGAGCCCGATGAAGCTCATCTGGCCGAGTCCATCCCAATCGGTAAAGGACCCGTATATCGAATAACCAAGCGGGAACAACGCGAAGAGAAGGAAGCCCAGAACCGGCGGTAGGATGAACAAATATCCGTAATAGGCTTCCTTCCGGTACAATCTCGATTTCGTTTTCATGGTTCACCTCTGAGGAGATCCCGGAACGAAAATGATGTTAGTTCCCGCGCTTAAGGCGCGGGAGCCACTAACATCATTTCGCCGAGCTTAATCAACTTATTTGTTAACTGCCTTCTGTTCTTGTTCGATTGCTTTGTCGAGCAGCTTCTGCATCTTTGGCTGTTCTTGTTTCACGTACTCGATAGCGGTGATTTTGCCGTCGAGAACCGGTTGGATATCGGTGAAGAATAGGTTGTACCACTCGGCGTTGTAGGTCAGCGTAGCCGGCATCGGTCTGCCGTAATCGTTGGTAACCTCCAAGAATTCCGCTTTGTTCGCCGGCTTGAAGGACGTGTCGGCGGCCCATTTTTCTGCCATGTCTGTCAGGTTCGGCATTTGCACCTTCGCGTCGGACAGCATCTGCATGCCTTCCTCGGAAGCGGACAGGTACAGCGCGAGCGCTGCTGCTTCATCCGGCGCCTTCGTGTTCTTGGATACGCCGATGCCGAGCGAGCCGAGCCACGTTGCGGTTTTGCCGGTGGAGCCTGCCGGATACGGGATCAGGTCGAAGTCGAACGGAAGCTTCTGGTACGTGCTCAGATCCCAAGGACCGACCGGGAAGAAGCCGATTTGGCCCTGCATCCAGCGCTGGTACGTGTCGAGCGTTTGCGATTCGGAGATCGAAGGCGTCACTTTGTGTACATTCTGCATGTCTGCAAAGAGTTGAACCGCCTCCGCGAATTTCGGATCGTCGACCGTCACTTTCGTCTGCGTTGGGTCGAGGAAGTCCGCGCCATTGCTCCAGACGAAGGCGTGAAGCGTCCAGTTGACGTTCAGGCCCGTGCCCCATTGGTCAAGCTTGCCGTCGCCGTTCGTGTCCAGGGTCAGCTGTTTGTTGACGTTGATGAACTCGTCCCACGTGTACGGCTTGTCCTTGTCCGGAAGCGGGATGCCCGCTTTTTCGAACATCGTTTTGTTGTAGCCCATCGCGAAAGGCCCGAGGTCCTTAGGCATGCCGTAGATGCTGCCTTGTCCGGCGACTTTGCCGTCATAGCGGTAAAGGTCGACGCCTTTCTTCCATACTTTGCTGATGTCGATTTTCGGATTGTTCTCCGTGTACTGGGTGATGTCAAGCAGCACGCCGCCGTTCACGTAAGCTTTCAGGTCGCCCGGATCGTAGAAGAACACGTCCGGCACGTTTTTGCCGGTAATGGACGCTTTCAGCTTCGTGGCGTATTGGTCGGCAGCCGTCATGATGATCTTGACCTTTACGTTCGGGTGGTCGGCTTCGAATTTCTTCACGGTCGCCTCGTAAGCCTTCTGATCGTCCGGACCGCCTCGGAACATGAACGTAATCTCTTTCTTTTCTCCACTCGGCGCGGTGCTGCCCGACGCACTGCCGCTGGCGGCCGGCTCCTTGCTGTCGCCTCCGCAACCGGTGAGAACAAGCACTACCGAAATGATAAGCGAGATGAGTGCAAACCAACTTTTCTTAGTCTTCACATGAACCCCTCCAAGATATATGTTTAGCGAATTAACGCTTTGAAACCGTATTCATTTTGCCGTATAAACGGCTGACCTTGCTCGGCCAGCTATTCCTTTCATTCGCCGTCCGTTTCGCTGGCATCCGGTACCGGGACCCCGAAATGAGGCGTTCCGTCAGCATACCAGCCGAACGACTGCACCCTGGTGTGGCGATTCGGATCGTACAGGGGATCGCCGAAGATTTCTTTGTAGTTCCGCGCATGATAGACTATCAAATCCTCGGAACCGTCCTCGGACACGGTGAAGCTATTGTGGCCGGGTCCGTATTGCCCCGTTTCTTCGCTCGTGACGAAGACGGGAACGGGCGACTTGGTCCACGAATTCGGATCGAGCAGATCGGCCGTATCGGGCGCTGAGATCAAACCCATGCAATAATTGTGGTTCGTGGCACTTGCGGAATACGAAATAAAGACCTTGCCATTTCGTTTAACAACCGCCGCGCCTTCGTTCACCCAGAAACCAATCGTTTCCCAATCCAATTCCGGCTTCGTCAGCATGACCTGGGGAAGCTTGAGGGTCCACGGATTCTCCATCTCCGCGATGTACAGGTTCGAGTTGCCTTTAATCGCGAAGTCCCGCTGTGCCCAAACCAGATACCGGACGCCATGGTGCTCGAACGTCGTGGCATCAAGAGAGAAGGACTCCCATTCGGTCTTGATCTGTCCTTTTTCCTTCCATACTCCGTTCAAGGGATCCGGGGACTCGCACTCGAGCACGTACATCCGGTGATCGAAAATCCCTTCTCCATCGGCGCCGCCTCGGGCCGCCGCGAAATAGATGTACCACTTGCCCTCGATATGATGCAGCTCGGGCGCCCAGATATGGGAACTCATCTCGCCATTCGAGCGTTTCCTCCAGACGACGGCCGCCTCCTCATTTTCCAAACCTTGCAGGGTTGGAGATTTGCGGATTTCGATCCGATCGTATTCGGGAACGGAACCCGTAAAATAATAGGCTCCATCCGTGTGCTTGTAGATCCAGGGATCGGCTCGCTGACTGACTAAAGGATTCTGATAAGCACATCGGAGATCATTCATTTGCTTCATTCCTTACGCTCCTATTCTTGATTTTCTACTTTCTCTTGCCCTGAAGCAACGAGTAGATTCTACCATTCCCCCCCCGCGCGGCTGGAGTACGGATCGCTTCAAACATTAATAATTATATGAATATATTCACCTTGATGTTAACGATATCATAAAAGCGGTTACATTGTCAACATATTCGTAAATATATTTATTATTACGTTAACGTTTATATTAATTATGAGCGAATCATACGCATTTCTTCCCTATGTCTCATCCTTTCCTTGCGAAATTGTTAACAAAAATATAAAATATATATATATCTAATTCATGCACACATCCACTATTGCGGCCCGTAACGGGTCAGGAGGATATCCATTGAATCTCGACATATCCGATAAATCGTTACCTGTATATGAAGCACTGGCCAGCAGCGTCCGTCACAAGATCATCCACCTGTTGGCTAAGCAGCCGATGAATATCCGCGAACTGTCCGAGGCGGTCGGCTTGAGCAGCGCCATCATGACCATGCATATCAAAAAGCTGGATAAAGCCGGAATCATCCGCACCGAGATGCAGTCGAGCCGCGGAGGCGTCCAGAAGATGTGCTCGCTGCAGGTGGAACAAGCGGAAATCATTTTCCCGAACAAAATGGAGCATATCCGGGAATACCACCAGAGCGAAATCTCGATCGGACACTTTACCGATTTTGAGGTCGAGCCGACATGCGGCCTCGCGACCGCCGAGAAATTCATCGGCATCGTCGACGATCCCCGCTCCTTCCTCGACGCGGAGAGATTTCAAGCGAAAATCCTATGGTTCAGCGAAGGGTATATCGACTACAAAATCCCCAACTTCCTGCTCTCGACCGAGAATCCGAAGGAGCTCGTCGTCTCCATGGAGATCGGTTCGGAAGCGCCGCTCACCAACAACAACTGGCCATCCGACATTACGTTTTACTTGAACAACATACGGCTGGGCACCTGGACAAGTCCCGGAGATTTCGGCGACAAGCGGGGCAAATACAATCCGTCCTGGTGGCCGGATGACATTAACCAGTACGGCTTGCTAAAGCATTTGACGGTAACTAACCATGGCACCCGGATGGACGGCAATCCCATCTCGGATGTGACGCTCGACCAAGTCAACGTACGGGATAAACAATGGACGCTGCGGATCGCCGTAGAGAACGGCTCGCGCAACGTCGGCGGGATCACGCTGTTCGGAAGCGCATTTGGCAACTACAAGCAGGATATTCTGTTTCGCTTGTATTACGAGAAAGTCGTACCGACCGGAGGAGACAGCTAACTGTTGGGAACGAGCCGTTAGACGTAAATCAAGGGGGCGTCTGAATGGCGCCCCCTGATTATTTGCAATCGAGTAGGAGGGAGTGATTAACTCCCGACCTCTCACACCACCGTACGTACCGTTCGGTATACGGCGGTTCATGAAATATTCCGTAGTGAGTTATATCTGTCCACTAAACTCTTCAAACCATTAG
>NZ_JBEQAP010000035.1:0-63183 GCF_041640265.1 Cohnella sp. | reverse complement strand
AGTTGAATGTCGCTATACCGAAGAACCCGAAGGCTCAATCTTTACAACTGGTTTGCCTTCCGGTAACCGAAGCTACCTTCCGACGTTTTGTTCATTTTCTTACGCTCAATGTTCAGTTTTCAAAGAACAATTTGTGTTACTGTTGTGAAGCTTTTCTTTGTCTTCCGCGCTAACGGCGACTTTTATAATATATCACAGCAGACTAGCGATTGGCAACAGGTATTTTCTTACAATCCATATCGACCAATTCTTTAACATGTCCGCTTGCCCCTCAAAAAGTGGGGCGAATGATAATTTAACATATTAGTAGGCTGTCGGTCAAGCATTATTTCAACTTTTTTGTCTTTGTGATCGCAGTCCCATGGCATATCGCGACAACTCTCTTGGTGGAGCTATGCGCGCATACATACGGAAGATGATTTTATAACGCTTGGATATCGCTTCTTTAACTGGACCGTCTAAGCGCCGATCTCTCATATCCAGCAGCATCTCGTCCATTTCTTTGCGCAATAAGTAATCTAGCTCTTTACATTCCTTATCCGTAAACATCATTCCGAGCATAGGGTGCGGACCCTCCTGTGAACAAGCAGCATTTGCCTACGAAGAGCCATGGACTAACATCCCACACACCCTTATTCAGCACGTCCTACTGTTATGCTCTTTTTTTGCTAACTTTATGACAGGCATTCCCGTTTCTAAAAAAACTCTAGCTCATGATCCAATAAGTAATCGTACTCTCCACCACAGCAGCAACGATTAACATTACCGTAACAAGGATGATAGCCGGGATCGAACCGATGGCCGTACGTACGAAAGGCTGCCATGCTTTTTCTTTGCCTAAGACAGAACCCAGCATCCCTTTAAGTAAGGTCAATCCAAAACGCAAGCCAAAAGCACAGGCAAGAAATACCGCAGACAGTTCGATGATCCCGTGCGGAAGCACAGCTTTTACAATTAACCACCATACGTTATGTCCCTCTTGAGCAATTCCATTAAACAAATAACCAAGCACCATCCCATTAGTCACCAACATGAAAATAGGAAGAATCCCACCGATAATCCCAAGTCCCATCGCTAAAATCGATATAAAGATGTTATTAGAGGCAACAAGCATAAACATCGTTAATTCTGGAGTAGCCGACTTATTAACTGTATTGGATATTTGCTCAATGCCTTTAAGCTGCTGACTTAACCATTCCTCGGGCGAGCTTGGGGATCCCCCTACAACAACCCCTGCAAAAAATAAGATAATTGAGAAAATAAAATAAGGACGAATTTCTTTCCACGACTGCAATAGCCCCTGACGCGTAAACATTCTGACTACCCCTCCAATGCGAACATTAATATAACTGCTTACGTTGCGCTCTTCAACATGAATAACTCTATGGGTCAAGCATACATTGATAGTACAAACACTCTATTCTGGAAAGGAGCCGATCATCACTTATGAACTATTTTTTAGTGGTCAATGGACGGCGCATTAAAAAGATCTTCTTCTTAACATTAGCTGCGATCCTCTCCATTGCTGTCATTTGGGTTGAGAAAAATAATTTAAGCGTATTCGCACCTCACCCACCAGCAGCGGTCTACAGCGTACCTACAGAGCGAAAAGTTGTGGCGCTCACCTTCGATATTAGCTGGGGAGAAACGCGTGCCGAGCCCATTCTTGAGATTCTCAAAAACAAAAATGTCCAGAACGTCACCTTCTTCCTCTCCTCCCCTTGGAGTAAATCGCATCCGGACATCGTAAAAAAAATTACTGAAGCCGGATATGAAATTGGCAGTCATGGTCATAAGCACGATAACTACAGCCAATACAGCGATGAGGATATTCGCAAACAGATCACAACCGCCCATGGCATCCTGACTGACATGACGGGTAAGTCCCCTAACCTGATTCGCATGCCCAACGGTGATTTCGACAAACGGGTGCTTCGTATTGCGGAGAATCTTAATTACAAGGTCATACAGTGGGACACCGATTCATTAGATTGGAAAAACCCCGGAGTGGACACAATAGTCCAGCGCGTAGTAGGCAAAGCCCATCCCGGCGATATCATTCTGCTGCATGCCAGCGATTCTTGTAAGCAAACTCACGAAGCGCTGCCGGAGATTATTGACCAACTGAGAGCCAAGGGTTATGAATTCGTAACGGTATCCCAGATGATTAATCAGACGGAGACGAAGGGACAAACCGTTGAAGACCGTTCCGCATGGAACGAGCTCGCATTACCGTAACTAGGCAGCTTCTGTCGGTGATGAAGCGATTGCTTTATCACCAAGAATACGGTGCAGTTGCATGATCTGATAGACATTACAGACAAATAAGGGAATCAACTGAAAGATAAGCGATGATATCTGCCCTGTCCGGAAAGCCGGAATTCCTTCTAATACCGTAATTACGATCAGGAAAAACAAGGTGGGAATCCACGCACCCTCCGTTGTCTCGCGTGTTTTTCTCCATGCTGCAACAACGGAAGCCACGAGCAATAGTAAAGGTACGACCCAGAATGTATAGATAGGAAAGTTGGAATCATAAGTCCAATAAGCGATTTCGACCAATACGAACAAAGCAATGAAGCCCTGCAGAGCCACCCAAGTGTAAGGACGCTTAAAAATACTGCGCGAGATATAATTAAGCATAAGATAAGCAAAAAAGCCCATATGGGCAAACGCTCCGAATGTCAATCCAATCAGTGACATCATTAATATGTTATACAGCCATCCATCTGCCGCAATATTACGGAAATCCGGATCTGTCAATTGCATGCAGACACCCGTTACCATTGCGGCTAAAGCACCAATCAATATTGTAGTCCCGAATAATTTCATCCATTTACGCAAATTCAAAGCCATATTCCTCCTCTGTTTCATCCACATCCATTTTACCATGATCTAGCCAAAAAGCCATGAACGTCACCTTATATTCACAAGGTTTGAGAAGCATACTACAGCCATAACCCTAACAGAAGGGAGATGATTGATTCAGTATGCGTTATCGATTGCAATGGTTTGGATGCCTATTGAGTATATCTTTATTGTTATTGCTTGTTTCTTGTGGTCCCGAAGGCGGTGGTGGTGGCGGCGAACAAATAAGTTACAAAGAAGTGAAATCAATGGTTGTTGATATCCTAGGTTCAGAAGAAGCTCAGAAGGCCATGCAAAAAGCTTCGATGGCCCAATTAGGCGGGAGCTCTTTGCATATGAAAGGGATGACACCTGCTGACCAAATTCAGGTCAGACTTGCAGTTAAAGATGTATTAGTCTCACCTGAGTACTCTGTGGTTCTTGAAAAAATTATGAAGGATCCTAATTTTGCCGGCGAGTTCGCTAAGGCGGTAAGTAAGGATAATAAGCAAATCCATAAAGATCTGATGAAGGATCCAGGGTATCAGAAAGAGCTTGTAGGTATGTTTAAGACACCGGAGATGGTTAAGATCATGACCGATTCCATGAAAACAGCCGATGTGCGTAAACTTGTTATGAGCTCAGTAAAAGAATCAATGGAAAACCCACTCTTCAAATTAGAGATCATGAAGTTGCTGCAAGGTATTGTTAAAGACGAATTAACTCCAGAGCCCGTGAAAAAGAAGGAAAAGGAAAAGAAATAAAGATGGCGAAAAATCATTTGCATTAATTATCCCCCAAAGTTGCGGAAAAGCGGTTGAGCAACTTCCTGCTCAACCGCTTTTATTTTCTTCGTCCGAACAACTTCTTATGACCTTTCGCAACGAGCAATAACGGATTGCGCGAGCGACAGGTACTCACGGCCCATATCCGTATCCGCTTTGTACACGGATGGTGAATAATCAGGCTCCGAAGGATGGTTGTCCGGTGCCCCTAAAGGGAACTGAGCTAGAAGTACTGTATTTAAAGTTTCAGCTAGACGCCCCCCGCCGCCTCGACCAAATACATACTCCCTTACACCTGTTTCTTTGCTTTCAAAATAAGACATATTCTCAACGACCCCAATAATTTCATGGTTTGTGCGAAGGGCCATCGAGCCGGCGCGTGCAGCTACGAATGCTGCAGTAGCATGAGGAGTCGTGACGATGATTTCCTTGCTCTGCGGAATCATTTGGTGAACATCAAGCGCAACGTCACCTGTCCCCGGCGGCAAATCAAGAAGTAAATAATCTAATTCGCCCCATTCGATCTCCGCGAAGAAGTTGCGCAGCATCTTCCCAAGCATGGGGCCGCGCCATACGATCGGACTGTTATCTTCAACGAAGAAGCCCATTGATATCACTTTAACTCCAAAACGTTCAACTGGCTTAATCTTATCCCCAATTTGCTCCGGACGCTCTTCGATCCCCATCATGTCAGGTACACTGAAGCCGTAGATATCGCTGTCTATAAGCCCTACTCGCTTCCCTTGACGAGCTAGAGCGACAGCAAGGTTAACGGTTACCGTCGATTTACCTACGCCGCCCTTACCGCTTGCAACAGCAATAAACTCAACTCCGCTCTCCGGGTGAAGCAACGGGTGTTTTTCCATTCCTGCACCATGCCCTTGCACGGGAACCGTTGTCTGCGCGCTTGTTTGGACTGGTGGTTGTAACTTGACTAGCACATCGGCAATTTCATGATCCGTCATTGAACGGAACCGAAGATGTGGATTTAACACGCCAGCTCGTTCTAATATATCCGTTAATTCTTGCTCCAGCTGCTCCTTAAAACTCAGGCTATCAGGGTGATGGATAACCGTCAATGACACCGAATTATCCTGAACAACCACATCGCGAACCATACCTAATTTCGTAATACTTTGCTTTAATGTCGGTTCAAGCACCTCATGAAGTACTTCTAATATCGTTTCCCTGGTGACCACGAGTTCGACCCCCATCTACAATTTAACATTTTTCTTATTATAGCACAGGTTAACCAGCTTCACCGGAGCTGTAACTAAGGATACCGCGGTATATGGCTGCTGCGACCTTTCGTTGGTACTCCTCATCCGCAAGTAGACTAGCCTCTTCCGGATGAGACAGAAATCCAACCTCCACTAATGCGGTTGGCATATTTAACGTTTTTAGCAAGTAGATTTTGTCTGCTTTTTTCGCGATACGCTGTGTATTACCCAGAGCCTCTCGAATTTCTGCCTGTATAGCAGAAGCCAATCGCTGATTCTCCGCATTATGAGCAGAGTAGAAGGTTTGCGCTCCAGACCATGTCGGGGATGGAATACTGTTCATATGTATACTGATGGTCATATAGGCCTGCTGTTCACGAACTTTATCCACTCTCTTCAGAAGGTCTTCCGTTTTGCGTCGAGAATATCCTTTTGTATCTGGAGAGGCTAAGTCGTAATCCCCTTCACGTGTAAGCTGAACTAATGCCCCTGCTTGCTGCAGGTAATCTCTTAAATACAGTACGATGGCAAGATTCAAGTCCTTCTCGATGACTCCATCACGACTTACTGCTCCCCCATCCGCTCCGCCGTGGCCAGCGTCCAATGCGATGACCTTACCCGTTAAGGGCAAGGTCCAATGGGTCCATGTCCGCGAAGCAGGGATTTCACTTAAGAACACTGTCGCTGTCAGCATGATTAAACAAACGACGATAGTCATTCTTAGCAACCCCCGGCGTGTCATCCATATTACCAGACGACGACGTCTCAATTGGGACCATAATCGTGATCCATATCCATTAAACAATAAAATCCACCCCATCCCGGGAAAGCTCCCTACATCATATGGGACAAGGTGGATAATTATGATTTAGATTACGTAAGTTTTGCTTGCTTCGGCCATACCTTCGATTAAGATAGAAGCCACTTCCGGTCGCGAAAACTCAGGAGGCGGACAAATTCCATCGCGCAGCAGCGCACGTACTTTGGTGCCAGATAAAGTTAGATGATGCTCCTTGTCATGCGGGCACGTTTTACTTGAAGCCATGTTACCGCATTTCGTACAGAAGAAGCTATGCTCGAAGTAAAGGGGTGTAATGCCGAGCTCTTCTACCGGGAATGTCTTCAGAAGATCCTGCGCTTCATAAGTCCCGTAATAGTCGCCAACACCTGCATGGTCCCGACCTACGATGAAATGTGAACATCCGTAGTTTTTACGCACTAATGCGTGGAAAATCGCTTCGCGCGGCCCGGCATAACGCATAGCTGCTGGAAATACGCCAAGAAACGCACGATCTGCAGGATAGTAATTTTCCAACAGGGCCAGATAACTCTTCATTCTCACATTCGCCGGTACATCATCTGATTTGGTCTCACCAACTAGAGGATTTAAGAACAAGCCATCCACAATTTCCATTGCTGCCTTCTGAATGTACTCATGCGCTCTGTGTACCGGATTACGCGTTTGGAAGCCAACTACTGTATTCCAACCCTTCTCAGCGAATGTCTGTCGCGTTTCACTTGGATCGAAATAAAATTCAGTGAACTTCTCTGGCTGCGGGCGGTTCAATATTTGTATCGATCCACCAACGTAGGTATCTGGGCGATCGAATAATTTCACGACACCAGGATGCTCCATATCGTCTGTCTTAAAGATTTGAATGGCTTCATGGTGCTTGTCGACCTTATAAATGCTATCGATGTCAATGACTGCGTAAATGACTCCATCATTATCTCCAATAAGCGCTGCTTGTTGACCGACCGAAAGCTTAGAGGCCTGATCAATCGTTACAGCAAGCGTAATCGGAATACTCCATATCAAGCCGTTGGATAGACGCATCGTGTTTACTACGGAGAGGTAATCCGTCTCATTCATAAAACCAGTAAGCGGACTGAATGCACCCACACCGATGAGATCTAAATCCGAAATGGTCCAAGTATTTACCGATATTGAGGTTAGCTTAGCAGCCTTGCTTAGAAGGATCTCACGTTCCTGTCCTTCCAACACCCGATTAATCAAAGTACCGCCATGTGGTTGTATTGCGCTCATGCTCTGAGTAGCTCCTTCTTATTCATTTCAGGTAATGTGGATAACTTGTTAGTAACTTTGATTTATTTGTGCAGCCCGCACTCTGTCTTTTCATTACCAGCCCAACGGCCTGCACGCGGATCTTCGCCCGGCATTACCGCTTTTGTACAGTATTCACAACCGATACTCGGGAAATTCTGGTCATGTAATGGATTGTAGATGACATCATTTGCCCGAATATAATTCCATACATCGTCAGAAGTCCAAGACGCTAATGGATTAAACTTAACTAAACCAAACTTCGTATCATACTCGACCTTCTTCGAATTAGCGCGAGTAGGGGCTTGATCGCGGCGAATACCTGTAATCCATGCATCATATTGAGACAAAATACGTGTCAACGGTTCAACTTTGCGGATAGCACAGCATCCGTTCGGATCACTCTTCCACATCGCTTCACCATGCTGAATGGCTTGCTCCTCAGGAGTAAGCTTTGGTTGCACCCTTACAAATGACATTCCATACTTTGCAGCCATACGGTCCCGAGTCTCATAGGTTTCCTTGAAGTGAAAATCTGTATCAAGGTAGAAAATGTCAGTGGAAGGACTGATCTTCTGAATCATATCCACAAGCACTACATCTTCAGCACCGAAGCTGCAGGCAAAAGTAATATTCGGAAACGTCTGGATCGCCCATGCAATAACCGTCTCCGGTGATGCATCCTCGAACTCCACCGCTTTTTGATTAATAAGCATTTCTTTTTCAATCAGATTCATAAACGTTAACCTCCATTTAAATTCCTAGTATATAAGTATGAATTGTTTATATTATACGCCTACAGATAAGAATGTTCAACGCAAACTTAACTATCCCATTCTATTCCAGAGTACATTTCTACACATAAAAAAGTGCCTTTCCCACCATTATAAAGGAATGGGAGAAAGGCACCGTGTGAAGTTCGATAATATTAACGTTTAGAGAATTGGGGAGCACGGCGAGCCGCTTTCAACCCGTATTTCTTACGTTCCTTCATACGCGGGTCACGAGTAAGGAATCCAGCCTTCTTAAGTGCAGGACGCAATTCAGGGTCTGCTTTAAGAAGTGCACGAGAAATCCCGTGACGGATAGCGCCGGCTTGACCGGAAGTTCCGCCGCCATGAGCCAAAATAAGTATATCGTATTTGCTTACAGTTTCAGTCAGGTTTAAAGGCTGTTTAACAATCAGCTTCAACGTTTCAAGGTCGAAGTAGTCGTTAATTTCACGTTTATTGATCACGATGCGGCCTTCACCCGGCACGAGTCGAACCCGCGCTACGGAGTGCTTGCGGCGACCCGTTCCTAAATATTGCACTTGAGCCATTCGAAAGTCCTCCTTTTATTATCCGCGAAGTTCGTAAACTTCAGGTTGTTGGGCTTGATGTGGATGTTCAGTTCCTGCATAAACTTTCAACTTTCCTTGAAGCGCGCTGCCAAGCTTGTTCTTTGGAAGCATTCCGTATACAGCCAATTCAATAATGCGATGAGGCTTTTTGTTGATCATCTCAGCTGCAGTCGTAGTCTTCAAACCACCTGGGTAGTGAGAATGAGTGTAGTATTTCTTTTGTTGCATTTTCTTACCAGTAAGAACAATCTTCTCCGCATTGATGACAATAACGAAATCACCAGTATCGATATGTGGAGTGAATTCTGGTTTGTGCTTACCGCGAAGCAATGCAGCAGCTTCACTAGCCAAACGACCAAGTGTTTTTCCTTCGGCATCGATCAGGTGCCATTTACGTTCAACTTCAAGCGGCTTAGCCATATAAGTGGTACGCATGAAACATCCTCCTTCGGGGTTACTTCCCTGCTTTTATGTGTTACGTCGATTACCATCTGAAGTAGCTTTTATTTATAAATTAAGGTTGTATCCGTTGGATAATGACTGGTTGAGAATCCCTGTCACTAAACACACAGAAAAAGTGTCATTCTCCACTGGGGCCGTGGGTAGCCGTGAAGAAAGCACAAAATTTATTGTACATGAAATCTAGAATTTATGCAAGTAATTTTTTATTGAGAATGACCACTGCTTATTATTTTTCCATACTCGTCGTCATAATCGACTTGCCATAGGGTAAGTCCTTGCGGGACAGCAGTTGGACCTGCCTTCGCTCGATTCTGAGAGGCAAGTATCGATGTCATATCCGAAGAAGCTATTTTACCCTCACCTACCTGTATAAGCGTACCCGCAATGATGCGCACCATGTTATATAGAAAACCAGATCCGGTTATATAAAGATGGATAACTCCACGCTGTTTTCCGGGATACCAGAGTTGGTCTCTGTCTAGTACAGCTTGTGAATCGGGAAATAGGTGAGCCGTATTGCACTTTGCCTCAATATCCAGCCTGACATCCAGTATCGTGCGAACATGACTCGGCTTCGTTGATTGGGGTGCAGTGAATGAAGAAAAGTCATGCTCTCCGAGCAAATGATTGAGAGCTTTGCGCATAGCATCAAAATCAAGCGGGGTCGGATGATGAAACTCATAACGCCTGCGAAATAAATCTGGATTTCGGTTGCAATTGATCGTATAGCGATACGTTTTACTAATAGCCTTGCGCCGAGCATGAAAGTGATCCGGCATTTCAACCATACCTTGAACTACAATGTCGTTAGGAAGTCTTGTATTCAGTGCCAGCATCCAGCGTTCTATCGGAATTCTCGAGGTGCTGCTGAAGTTAGCAACTTGGCCTCTCGCATGGACACCTGCGTCGGTCCGTCCAGAACCCGTCAGGCGAACGCGTTCACCTGATAACACAAATATCGCATCCTGTATTTTATCCTGAATCGTATTCCCGCTAGGCTGACTCTGAAAACCATAATAATTCGTCCCGTCATAGCTGACAATAAGACCAATATTACGCATCATTTCACCTCCTAAAGGCGTACAAAAAAAGGATGATCCGAATACTGGATTCGGTCCATCCTTCTTTGCTCCGTTCTTACGCGCGATCAACAAGCTCGAGATATACCATCGGAGCTGAATCTCCGCGACGGGGTCCGAGCTTCAAAATGCGTGTATATCCACCAGGACGCTCCGCATAACGCGGTGCCAACTCGGAGAATAGTTTTTGGATGGCATCTTGATCGCCATCAAGGCTCTCACGACGCACGAATGCCGCAACCTGACGACGCGCGTGCAGGTCGCCGCGTTTAGCGAGAGTAATTAACTTCTCGGCAATGGAGCGCACTTCCTTAGCTTTCGCTTCAGTCGTTTGAATGCGCTCGTACAGGAACAGGTCGGTAACCAAATCACGGAAAAGTGCTTTCCGCGAGCTGGAATCGCGACTCAGTTTTTGATAGGCCATCGTATTTCCCTCCTTCTCTTGCGCGACTGTAGCAGTGCCAACAGCAACTGTACTAGATCGTCACAAAGATGCTATAAATCAATTACGATGCTACTCCTCGAACTTCAGACCCAATCCAAGCTCTTCAAGCTTCTCTTGAACTTCTTCTAAAGACTTGCGGCCTAGATTTCGGACCTTCATCATGTCTTCTTCGGATTTCGTAATAAGCTCTTGAACAGTATTGATGCCCGCACGTTTGAGGCAGTTATAGGAGCGAACAGAAAGATCTAGCTCTTCGATAGTCATCTCGAGCACTTTTTCCTTCTTGTCCTCTTCCTTTTCCTTCATCGTTTCGGTATCTTTGGCTTCATCCGTGAGACCCACGAATAAGGATAAGTGATCAGTCAGGATCTTCGCACCCAAGCTAACCGCTTCTTCAGGTCTGATACTGCCATCGGTCCAAACTTCAAGCGTAAGCTTGTCATAGTTCGTTACTTGACCAACGCGGGTATTCTCAACTTGATAATTAACGCGGGTTATAGGTGTATAGATCGAATCGATTGGAATAACACCAATCGGTTGATCATCCTTCTTGTTACGATCTGACGGAACGTAACCACGTCCAATTCTAGCAAAGATACGCATGTGTAAACGCGCACCAGAAGCCAGAGTTGCGATGTGCAAATCCGGGTTAAGGATTTCAACGTCGCTGTCCGCACGGATATCTCCGGCAGTTATGACGCCATCACCTTCCGCATCGATCTCAAGCACTTTCTCCTCATCGGAGTGTATCTTTAGAGAAAGACGTTTCAAGTTAAGGATGATTTGTGTTACATCCTCAATTACACCTGGAATCGTGGAAAATTCATGAAGTACTCCGTCAATTTGTACGGATACAACAGCTGCGCCCGGCAGGGACGACAACAGAATGCGACGAAGCGAGTTACCCAATGTCATCCCGTAGCCGCGCTCAAGCGGTTCTACGACAAACCGGCCATATCTCTTATCATCTTGAATTTCCACAGAATCGATTTTCGGCTTTTCAATCACTATCATAACCAAAACCTCCTTCAAACGTCGCTGACGTTGCCGTTTGTTCACCCAAACTAAATGGTTCAGCCTTTACAAGGCGAAATGTTTATGGGGTAAACCATGTAGTATGCCTAACCGTTACAACCATTATTCTCAAGTTGTTCTTGTTTGATACCACATTACAACGTTGCTATACGCGACGGCGCTTCGGAGGACGGCATCCGTTATGCGGGATTGGAGTAACGTCGCGGATCATGCTGACTTCAAGACCTGCGGCTTGCAACGAACGAATCGCGGCTTCGCGGCCTGCGCCAGGACCTTTAACTGAGACTTCAACCAGACGCATTCCGTGTTCCATCGCAGCGCGAGCTGCAGATTCAGCTGCCATTTGAGCAGCGAAAGGCGTGCTTTTACGGGAGCCTTTAAAGCCAAGGTTACCTGAGCTCGCCCAGGAGATCGCGTTTCCGTGCGGATCTGTAATCGTTACAATTGTATTGTTAAACGTGGAACGGATATGTGCTACACCCGTATCAATGTTTTTCCGATCACGACGCTTGGTGCGGACGACTTTCTTGCCTTTTTGTGCCATGTTTGTTATCCCCCCTTATTACTTCTTCTTGTTCGCTACTGTACGGCGTGGACCTTTGCGCGTACGGGCGTTCGTTTTCGAACGTTGACCGCGAACCGGCAGGCCGCGGCGGTGACGGATGCCTCGATAGCAGCCGATTTCAATCAGCCGTTTGATGTTTAGTGCAATTTCACGACGTAAGTCGCCCTCAACCTTTTGTTCCTTGTCGATCGTTTCACGAAGACGAGCTAACTCATCTTCCGTCAGATCACGAACGCGAGTGTTAGGGTTGATCCCAGTGGACGTTAGAATTCTCTGGGAAGTTGGCTTACCAATCCCGAAGATGTACGTCAGGGCTATTTCCACGCGTTTGTCACGTGGAAGGTCAACACCAGATAAACGTGCCATGTGTAGGAGCACCTCCTCTTATTTAGCCTTGTTTTTGTTTATGTTTCGGATTCTCACAGATAACCATCACGTTGCCTTTGCGGCGAATGACTTTGCATTTCTCGCAAATCGGTTTGACCGAAGGTCTCACCTTCATGATAATACCCTCCTTAAAGTGCGATCGAACTTACTCGGCTTTGGCGTCGCGGTTCGGTCGTCACGAGTGCGAACGAACTTGCGCGTTATTTACTTTGCGGTTCGACCGTCACGCGCTTCGGTAGACCGGACGAGCTTATTTGCGGTAGGTGATACGGCCCCGCGTCAGATCATAAGGTGACAGTTGAATAACAACCTTGTCCCCCGTTAGAATCCGTATGAAATGCATCCGAAGCTTGCCGGAAACATGCGCTAGGATTTGATGTCCATTCTCAAGCTCTACTTTGAACATTGCGTTCGGTAGCGGCTCAACGACCGTTCCTTCCACCTCGATGACGTCCTCTTTGGCCACCGTCATTCTCCTTTCTCTACAGCATGCATTTCGAGTGCAATCGATGGCGCGGAGTTTTGCTCTCGCTCATCGATCGTTACGAGCCGTTGTTCGATTTGTCCGATAGCATACCGGAGTTTCGCGTTGGTCACGCGTCCGGTATCGCGAAGGCTATTCGCGACTTCCTCGCTTCGGGTCCCGATCGGTTCGAGATGCAGCACGTTTTTGCGTTTAGGCCGATCGAACCGGCGTTTATCGCCGTCAGCCACGAGCGCGAATCGCTCATCAACGAGGGCGATTACGATTACTAATTGCCCTTCATCTCTTCCACGCCGGCTTCTCACGATGTCTCCGGGTTCCAACTTAACGTTTACCGTCATAACATTCACCTAGCTTTACGCACGGGTTAGGATTTCAAACCCGTCTTCGGTTACGGCAATCGTATGCTCGAAATGCGCGCACAGCGATCCGTCCACGGTGACGACTGTCCAATTGTCGGACAAAGTCTTCACGTAACGTTCTCCCACGACGACCATCGGTTCGATCGCGAGTGTCATTCCTGGTTTCAACCGCGGTCCGCGGTCGGGAACGCCATAATTCGGAATTTGCGGTTCCTCGTGAAGATCAGCACCTATGCCATGTCCGACATATTCTCTGACCACCGAGAAGCCCGCCTCTTCGATCACTTTCTGAATGCCATGGGATACGGTATACAGCCTCACTTCTGGACCAACTAACTCGAGACCCGCATAAAGCGATGCTTCCGTCACATCCAGCAAGCGTTGTGCTTCATCGGAAATTTTCCCGACACCGTAGGTCCAGGCGGAATCGCCGTGATAACCTTGATACTGTGCGCCAATATCGATGCTGATGATATCGCCTTCTATGAGCTTCCTTGTACCGGGGAACCCATGAACAAGCTCCTCGTTAATGGATGCACATATACTCGACGGAAAACCGTTGTAGCCTTTGAAAGAGGGGACAGCGCCTTGGCTTCGGATGAATTTATCGGCTATCCGATCTAATTCAGCAGTCGTAACACCAGGAACAACCGCCTGTTTCATCAGACGGTGCGTCTCTGCAACGATCCGACCCGCATCACGCATCAAGTTAATTTCATTTTCAGACTTGCATACGATCATGGCTGATTACCCTCTGAGAAGGGAAGCGATATCGGTTGTAACCTCATCGATTTCCTTCTCCCCGTCTACTTCGCGGAGCGATCCTTTGTCGCCGTAATACGTCAGAAGCGGAGCCGTTTTGCTAGTATATTCATCAAGACGGGTTCCCACTTTTTCTTCGGTATCATCGGAACGCTGATACAGCTCTCCCCCGTCTTTATCACAGATACCTTCCTGTTTAGGCGGGTTAAAAATAATATGATACGTTGTGCCGCAAGATTTACATATCCGTCTTCCCGTAAGTCGAGCGAGCAAGAAGCTGCGATCTACTCTCAGATTAACGACATGATCAATCTTACGACCCATTTCGGCTAACATACCGTCAAGTGCTTCAGCTTGTGCGAGCGTCCTTGGAAACCCGTCCAACAGAAACCCGTTGGCGCAATCGGCTTCAGCAAGTCGATCTCTTACAATCCCATTCGTCACTTCGTCTGGAACTAGCAGGCCTTGGTCAACGTACTCCTTGGCCTTGATTCCAAGTGGTGTGCCTTGCTTCATGGCTAAACGAAACGCATCACCGGTTGAGATGTGCGGAATGCCAAACTTCTCGACAATCCGTTCTGCCTGCGTTCCTTTACCGGCGCCAGGAGGCCCCATAAACAAGATGTTCATTGCTGTTCCTCCTGTCCGTCTCATTCATTACTTATTGATGAAACCTTTGTAGTGGCGTTTGATCAACTGGCTCTCGATTTGTTTCATGGTTTCAAGTGCAACCCCGATTACGATCAAGAGAGAAGTACCACCCAGTTGAACGGACTGCGGTAATCCAGCCAATGATCCGAAGAACACAGGAATTACGGAAATGACCGCCAAGAAAATCGCGCCCGCTAATGTAATTCGAGTGATTACCCGCATTAAGAAGCCTTCTGTCGGTTTACCCGGGCGAATGCCTGGAATATAACCGCCGTTTTTCTTCATATTGTCCGCCAATTGCTGCGGATTAAATTGAACGAAAGTGTAGAAGAAAGTAAATCCTATGATCAACAGAATGTACAATACCATGCCTAGAGGCTTGTCATAGTACATATGTTCAATGATCCATTGCGCCCAGGTTTGGTTAGCCCAAAATTGTGCGATCGTGATCGGGAACATCAGTAGTGATACTGCGAAGATTACCGGAATTACGCCTGCACCATTCACTTTAAGAGGAATATGAGTGGATTGGCCTCCATACATTTTTTGCCCAACAACCCGTTTAGCATACTGTACCGGGATTTTACGTACACCTTGCTGGATGAAGATAACACCAATGATAATCAGAATGACTACCACTAGAATGATTACCATCTTAACGACATTAAGGAACAATTGATCCGCGTTAGTGAATTGATCAGCGTAGATATCGCGAGCATGCTTAGGAATGGATGCAACGATCGCTGCGAAGATCAAGATCGAGATACCGTTGCCGATACCCTTTTCATTGATTTGCTCTCCAAGCCACATGAGAAACGCGGTACCAGCTGTCAAAACAATAGCAATCATAAGATATGTTGCTGTACTAGGATCAATGACCATATCGAAATTGTACATCCGGTTAAAGCCGATAGCCGTAGCAAATGCTTGGATAAGCCCCAGAACTATTGTCCCGTAACGTGTTATCTGTGCGAGCTTACGTTTACCATTCTCGCCTTCCTTCTGCCATTCGGAAAACTTCGGAATGACATCCATGGAGAGCAATTGAACGATAATCGAAGCTGTAATGTACGGTGTAATCCCCAGAGCAAAAATGGAGAAGTTGAACAATGCACCGCCAGAGAAGGTGTTCAGAAGGCCGAACAGGTCTGTGCCCTGTTGGTCGGCCATCGTTAGAACGTCCTTATTAATGTTCGGAACCGGAATAAAGGAACCGACCCGATAAACAAACAGGATGAAAAGGGTGAACAGGATCCTCTTGCGAAGGTCCTCGACTTTCCAAATGTTAGTGACGGTCGCGAACATTAAATCACCTCGGTTGAACCGCCGGCGGCCTGAATTTTTTCTGTTGCAGACTGAGAGAACTTATGAGCTTTAACAGTCAGCTTCACGTTCAGATCACCATTGCCCAGAATCTTTATTCCATCTTTAGGGTTTTTGAGAATGCCCTCGTTAAGCAGCAAATCCGGTGTCACTTCTGTACCAGCTTCAAAACGGTTCAGCTGATCCAGATTGACAATCGCGTAGACAGTAGCAAAACGGTCATTGTTAAATCCGCGTTTCGGAACTCGACGGTAAAGTGGGTTTTGTCCACCCTCGAAACCGGGACGAACACCGCCGCCAGAACGAGCATTTTGCCCTTTATGACCGCGACCGGCAGTTTTGCCGAGTCCGCTACCAGCACCGCGTCCTCTCCGCTTAGGGGAGAACGTTGAGCCTTCGTTCGGAGATAGCTCATGCAATTTCATCGTACGTCGCACCTCCTTGAGAGTTATGCTTTATATACTTAAACTTCTTTAACTTCAACCAAATGATTGATCGTGTTAATCATGCCGCGAGTTGCGACATTATCTTCTCTTACTACTGACGAATGCATCTTGCGGAGGCCCAGAGATTTCACCGTTTGGCGTTGATTCTCAGGACGGCCAATCAAGCTGCGAACGAGGGTAATTTGAAGCTGTGCCATTTGTTTCCCTCCTTAACGGAATAGCTCTGCTACGGTTTTACCGCGCAGTTTCGCTACGTCTTCGGCGCGTTTGAGGCGGGATAAACCTTCCAACGTCGCATTGACCATGTTAATGGAGTTGGAGGAACCCAGCGATTTCGTCAAAATATCGCCGACTCCGGCCAGTTCGAGCACCGCGCGGACAGGACCGCCCGCGATAACACCCGTACCTTCAGATGCCGGTTTCAGCAACACTTTGCCGGCGCCGAAATGTCCCGTAACGGCGTGCGGTATGGTTGTGCCAACCAGTGGTACGAAAACGAGATTCTTTTTGGCGTCATCGACGCCCTTACGGATTGCGTCTGGAACTTCTGAAGCTTTACCGATTCCAGCGCCAACCCAGCCTTTGCCGTCACCGACAACGACGAGTGCGCTGAAACTAAAGCGACGTCCGCCTTTGACGACTTTGGAGACTCGATTGATTTGAACCATCTTTTCGGTTAGTTCCAATGTATTCGGATCTACACGCAAGTCGTTTACCTCCTTGTGTCAAAAATGAATTAAAACTGTAAGCCAGCTTCGCGTGCTGCGTCAGCCAGCGCTTGGATACGTCCATGATACAGATAACCGCCACGATCAAACACGACAGCTTCGTATCCTTTCTCTTTTGCGCGTTTAGCGATGAGCTCGCCTACTTTACGTGCAGACTCAACGTTACCGCCATTCCCGACTTCGGTTAGTTCTTTATCAATCGTAGATGCAGCTGCCAGCGTTACGCCTTTAACGTCATCAATCAATTGAGCATAGATATGCTTTGAAGAACGAAACACGGATAGACGAGGACGCTCGTTTGTCCCGGTGATCTTCTTACGTACCCGAAGGTGACGTTTCAGACGGGCTTTGTTCTTGTCGCTCTTTGTAATCATTCGAAAGGTACACTCCCTTCATGTTGCATCTAGGCAGCTTCTAACCACCCGCAACTTACTTCATTACTTCTTCTTACCTGCTTTACCTTCTTTACGGATAATGCGTTCGCCTTCATACTTGATCCCTTTGCCTTTGTAAGGCTCAGGAGGACGAACGGCACGGATCTTGGCAGCAATCTCGCCGACTGCTTCTTTATCGATGCCTTTAACGATGATTTTGTTTTGTGCCGGCACTTCAAATTCAATGCCGCTAGCCGGAACGATTTCAACCGGGTGAGAGTAACCGACGTTAAGTACCAGCTTATCGCTAGACTTACTCGCACGGTATCCGACACCAACTAGATCAAGGTTCTTGATATAACCATCGGTTACACCGATTACCATGTTAGCAACTACGCTGCGGGTTGTACCGTGCAGCGAGCGGTGAAGTTTGTTATCCGAAGGACGTTCCACGGTTATAACGTCGGTTTCAAAAGATACTTTCATATCTTTGTGCAATTCGCGTGACAAAGTGCCTTTCGGCCCTTTAACCGTGATGACGTTGTTATCCAGATTCACGTTAACGCCGTTAGGCACGGGAATCGGTTTGCGTCCAATACGGGACATGGGTACACCTCCAATCGTGTGACAGTTAAATTACCAAACGTAGCAGAGCACTTCTCCGCCGGACTTCCCTTGACGGGCTTCCTTGTCGGTGATGATGCCTTTGGATGTTGAAATGATCGCGATACCGAGGCCACCCAGCACACGCGGAACTTCATTGGATTTCGTATAAACACGCAAACCAGGTTTGCTAATGCGTTTGAGACCCGTGATAACACGCTCATTACTTGGACCATATTTCAAGAAAATACGGATCAAGCCTTGTTTGTTATCTTCTACATATTCAGTGTCGCGGATAAAACCTTCACGCTTCAGGATTTCAGCAATTTGCTTCTTAACCGTAGACGCAGGCATTTCCACCGACTCATGACGCACGAGATTCGCATTACGAATGCGCGTCAGCATATCTGCAATAGGATCAGACATAACCATGGGGTAAACCTCCTTCCCGAACTAGGCTGATTACCAGCTCGCTTTTTTGACGCCAGGAATCTGGCCTTTATGTGCCAATTCACGGAAACATATCCGGCAGATCTTGAATTTTTGCAATACGGAATGCGGACGACCGCAACGCTCGCAACGCGTGTAAGCCTGGACTTTAAACTTCGGCGTACGCTGTTGCTTAATTTTCATCGACGTTTTTGCCACTTGCTTTCACACCTCCATAAGTTACCTTTTGCTAATTGACCGGGTTATCGTCACTTCGCAAACGGCATACCCAATTGGGTGAGCAGCTCACGCGCTTCTTCGTCCGATTGCGCTGTCGTTACGATGACGATATCCATCCCGCGAACTTTATCAATCTTGTCATACTCGATTTCCGGAAAAATCAGTTGTTCTTTCAATCCTAGTGTGTAGTTACCGCGTCCATCGAACGATTTGGTCGATACGCCGCGGAAGTCACGTACACGGGGTAGTGAGATGTTGAACAGTTTATCCAGGAAAAAATACATCCGTTCGCCGCGAAGTGTTACCTTTACGCCGATTGGCAAGTTCTCACGCAAGCGGAAACCAGCAATCGATTTTTTCGAACGAGTGATTACAGGTTTTTGACCTGCGATCTTTTGCATGTCTTCTACAGCAAAGTCCATAATTTTGGAATTAGAGACTGCTTCGCCGACACCCATGTTGATGACGATTTTTTCGATCTTCGGCACTTGCATGACTGACTTGTAGTTGAACTTCTGCATTAGAGCAGGAGTAATCTCATTCAGGAAACGTTCCTTCATTCTTGCTGCCATGAGTCACAGTGACCTCCTTTCCGTTCTTACTGCGATTAGTCGATCATTTCTCCAGAACGCTTAGCGATCCGGACTTTTTTGCCGTTTTCTAACGTTTTGGAGCCAACGCGTGTTGGCTTGCCGCTTTTAGGATCGATATGCATCACGTTCGAAACGTGAATCGGCGCTTCGCGCTCGATGATACCGCCTTGTTGATTCGCAGGGTTAGGACGAGTATGGCGTTTCACCATGTTGACGCCCTCGACAAGCACACGATTCTCGCGCGGATATGCAGCGATAATGCGGCCCTTCTTGCCTTTGTCTTTGCCCGAGATGACGATAATGTTATCGTCCTTTTTAACGTGCAGCTTATTATTGTGCGATTGCAGCACTTTTTTCAGACGGGGCATGGGTACACCTCCTTGAGTGTTTCTCCATCGGTGCGTTCCGGAATATTATAGAACTTCCGGTGCCAGGGAAATGATTTTCATGAAGTCACGTTCGCGAAGTTCACGAGCAACCGGTCCAAAGATCCGGGTACCGCGCGGGCTTCTATCTTCTTTAACAATTACTGCTGCGTTCTCGTCGAACGCGATATAGGATCCGTCTTTACGGCGTACCGAACGTTTTGTACGAACGATAACACATTTTACAACATCGCCTTTTTTGACAACGCCGCCTGGTGTTGCTTGTTTTACGGAACATACGATTAGATCACCGATATGTCCAACGCGGCGTCCAGTACCGCCTAGCACGCGAATACACATCAATTCTTTCGCGCCAGAGTTGTCTGCAACACGCAGACGCGTAAACGGTTGAATCATCGCAAGGTCCTCCTTTCAGTCACAGGTGAGTCGATTAGGCTAGCACGCCTTTTTCGACGATGTCGACCATACGCCAAGTTTTGTCTTTCGACAACGGGCGGGTCTCCATGATTCTCACGGTGTCGCCGATTTTTGCATCATTGTTTTCGTCATGCGCTTTGAATTTCTTCGTGTATTTAATCCGTTTGTGGTAAAGGCTGTGCTTCTTGTATGTTTCAACTGCCACCACAATCGTTTTATCCATTTTGTCGCTGACGACTTTACCAATCTGCACTTTCCGATTGTTATTACGTTCGCTCATGGTAATCCTCCTTCCCGGAATCAATCTTCAGGGTTTAGCCGGGCTTTAGCTAATGCCGAGTTCACGCTCGCGCAAAATGGTTTTGGCCCGAGCAATTTCTTTCCGCAGATCGCCAAGGCGATGCGGGTTATCCAGTTGGCCAGTAGCCAATTGGAAGCGGAGGTTAAACAGCTCATCCTTGAAGCCGGCGACCTTCTGTTCGAGTTCCGCCGAAGTCAGGTTGCGAAATTCACTGGCTTTCATTTGCTTCACCACCCAGTTCTTCACGTTTCACAAACTTCGTCTTGATTGGCAACTTATGTGCCGCCAGACGCATCGCTTCACGCGCTATCTCCTCAGAAACACCTGCAAGCTCGAACAAAATCTTGCCCGGCTTAACAACAGCAACCCATGCTTCTACGTTACCTTTACCGCTACCCATCCGCACTTCTAGAGGCTTTTGAGTAATTGGTTTGGAAGGGAAAATCTTGATCCATACTTTCCCGCCCCGTTTGATATAACGAGTCATAGCAATACGAGCAGCTTCGATTTGACGGTTTGTCACCCAAGAAGGTTCCATGGCCTGCAAACCGAACTCACCGAAATGCACTTCAGTACCGCCTTTAGCACGGCCTTTCATTTTACCGCGATGTTCTTTGCGGTGTTTAACGCGTTTAGGGACCAACATGATCAGTTGCCTCCTTCCTCAGCAGCTCTTTTCTTCGCCGGAAGGACTTCGCCACGGTAGATCCATACTTTTACGCCGATGCGGCCATAAGTAGTATGAGCTTCTGCCGTTCCGTAATCGATATCAGCACGGAGTGTGTGCAGTGGCACAGTTCCTTCGCTGTAGCCTTCTTGACGAGCGATTTCCGCTCCGCCTAGACGACCGCTTACGGCTGTTTTGATACCTTTCGCACCTGCGCGCTGCGTACGTTGCATAGCTTGTTTCATCGCGCGGCGGAAGGATACGCGGCGTTCCAATTGTTGCGCGATGCTCTCGGCAACCAGGATAGCGTCCAATTCCGGATTTTTGATCTCGGAGATGTTAATGTGAACTTTTTTGCCGTCGGAAATTTTCGTGAGTTGTCCACGAAGAACTTCTACTTCAGCTCCGCCTTTACCGATTACGATACCCGGCTTAGCAGTGTGAATCGTTACGTTAACGCGGTTAGCGGCACGTTCGATTTCAATTTTAGAGACAGCAGCGTCTTTAAGTTTCTTTTTAAGGAATTCGCGGATTTTGACATCTTCCATCAGAAGATTACCAAAGTCCTTATTGCCGGCATACCATTTGGATTCCCAATCACGGATGATGCCGATACGAAAACCGACTGGATTTACTTTTTGACCCACACGTTGTCCCTCCTTATTTTTCGGATACGACCAGTGTAATATGGCTGGATCGTTTGAATATGCTGAACGCGCGGCCCTGAGAACGCGGTTGGAATCGTTTCATCGTTGGTCCTTCGTTGACGAAGGCTTCAGACACGACCAATTTGTTCACGTCTAGCTGGTAGTTGTGTTCAGCGTTCGCAATAGCAGAGTTCAGCAGCTTCTCCAAAACCGGAGATGCCGAACGCGGCGTGTGACGTAGAATGGCAACCGCATCGCCGACTTTTTTACCGCGGATCAGGTCTACGACCAGGCGGACTTTACGAGCCGGAATGCGAATGTTATTCACAACAGCTTTCGCTTGTTGAGACATCGGTGTACCTCCTCCCTTACGATTACGTTTGCCAGGCATTTCAGCCGATCAATCCGTGATGCCTGAGCTTCTCGGATCGGTCGCGCTATGACGATCAACCGTTACGCCAGGGGCGCACTGTATTGATCGCACCTCGGCCGTAGGGTTATTATCGTTTGCCCGTTTTCTTATCATCGTCTGTATGGCCTTTGAATGTACGTGTTGGTGCAAATTCACCAAGCTTGTGACCGACCATGTCTTCCGACACGTATACTGGCACATGCTTACGTCCATCATAGACTGCAAACGTTAAACCCACGAATTGTGGGAAAATCGTCGAACGACGAGACCACGTTTTAATGACTGCTTTCTTATTCGTGCCGGACAGTTCTTCCACTTTTTTCAGTAGATAGCCATCCACGAAAGGTCCTTTTTTCAAACTGCGACCCATGGAATGCTCCTCCCTTCAACGCGGCTTGAGAGTTTGCCGTTCACGCCGCTTGACGATATCTCATTATTTACTGCGACGACGAACAATGTACTTGCTCGAAGCTTTTTTCTTCTTGCGAGTTTTGTAACCAAGCGTTGGCTTGCCCCATGGAGACATCGGGGATTTGCGTCCGATTGGCGCGCGGCCTTCGCCACCACCGTGCGGGTGATCGTTCGGGTTCATTACAACACCACGAACTGTCGGGCGTTTGCCTAACCAACGATTGCGACCAGCTTTACCAGCATTGATCAACTCATGATCTTGGTTACCAACTGTACCGATTGTAGCGCGGCAAGTTTTCAAGATGCGACGAATTTCACCAGATGTCAGGCGGATCGTTACGTAAGCTTCTTCTTTACCAAGCAATTGCGCACTTGTACCAGCTGCACGAACCAACTGGCCGCCTTTGCCGGGCTTTAATTCGATGTTGTGGATAACCGAACCGACTGGAATGTTCTCAAGCGCTAGTGCATTACCGACTTTGATGTCAGCAGTTGGACCAGACATGATTACATCTCCAACTTTAAGTCCTTTTGGCGCGATGATATAAGTTTTCTCACCATCTGCATAGTTGATCAGCGCGATGTAAGAAGTACGGTTAGGATCATATTCGATCGTAGCCACGCGGCCGGGTATGCCGTCCTTTGTGCGCTTGAAGTCAATAATCCGGTATTTACGCTTATGACCGCCGCCATGATGACGAACAGTAATTTTACCTTGGTTATTACGTCCAGCATGCTTGAACAACGGAGCTAACAAAGACTTTTCCGGCTCTGTTGCCGTTACTTCTTCAAACGTCGACATCGTCATCTGACGACGACTGGGCGTTGTCGGTTTAAACTTTTGAACTGGCAATTGGATTCCCTCCTTACTTTAGAGACTTATTATACAGAGGATTCAAAGTACTCAAGCGGTTTGCTGTCTGCGGAAAGCTGCACGATCGCTTTTTTCCACTCTGAAGTGTAACCACTATGTTTGCCGTAGCGTTTCGGCTTAGCCGGCATTCTGAGTGTATTAACATTGGTAACCTTCACTTTGAAGATTTGCTCAATGGCTTGCTTGATCTCGGTTTTGTTTGCTTTCAAGTCAACTTCGAACACATATTTGCGCTGTTCCATGAAGTCGCTTGTGCGTTCGGTAATAACCGGCCGTTTGATTAGATCGCGAGGGTTTCTCATTACGCGAACACCTCCTCAACTTTAGCGACTGCATCCTTCGTGATGATCAATTGATCATACTTCATCACGTCGAGCACGTTAATTCCTTCAGCAGCGACGAATTTGACGCCAGGAATATTACGAGCGGAAAGAGCCACATTATTATCAAAGTCTGCCGTTACGACAAGCGCTTTACGCTCAACTTTGAGATTGTTCAAAAGCTTCGCAATGTCCTTCGTTTTCGGTTGGGACAAGCTCAACTGATCGAGAACGATGATTTGATTATCTTGGACTTTGCTGGACAAAGCCGATTTGATCGCCAAACGGCGAACTTTACGAGGTAATTTGAAACCATAGCTGCGTGGTGTTGGTCCGAATACGATACCGCCGCCTTTCCATTGCGGCGAACGAATACTACCCTGACGAGCACGGCCGGTTCCCTTTTGCTTCCACGGCTTACGTCCGCCTCCGCGTACTTCCGAACGACCTTTCGTATCGTGCGTACCCGAACGAAGCGAAGCTTGTTGCAGTAATACAGCGCTGTGCAGAACGTGTACGTTCGGCTCTAGTCCGAATATTCCTTCTGCCAGATCAAGTTCTCCAACTTGCTTGCCGTCTACATTAAAAACAGTAACTTTCGGCATGAGTGGTCCTCCTTTCCTCATACATTGTGAATTATTTCTTCACCGATGTGCGGATTTTGAGATAACTATTGCGTGCGCCCGGTACGGAACCTTTGATCAACAATACATTACGCTCAAGATCAACCTTCACGATTTCGAGGTTTTGTACAGTAATCGTTTCGTTACCTAGACGACCGTGCATTTTCTTGCCTTTTGGCACACGGTTAGCATCACGAATCGTCGCGAGCGAACCATTACCACGGTGGTACTTGGAACCATGCGCCATTGGACCGCGGGACATATTCCAGCGTTTGATCGCACCGGCAGTTCCTTTACCTTTGGAAATACCTGTTACGTCAACAAATTCGCCTGCAGAGAACTGGTCAACTTTCAATTCCTGACCAATTTCCAAGCCAGCAGCCGTTAGACCGCTAACCTCGCGAATGAAGCGCTTGGGCGCCGTGTTGGCTTTTTTTGCATGGCCGATGGCCGGTTTTGTTGCTAGCTTCTCGCGTTTATCCGCGAAACCTAGCTGTACTGCTTCGTAACCGTCGTTGTCCGAGTCTTTCAACTGAAGCACGACGTTCGGAGTTGCTTCTACTACAGTTACGGGCACAACGCTACCGTCTGCTGCGAATAGTTGAGTCATTCCGAGTTTACGTCCCAAGATTCCTGACATGTTGACACCTCTTTTCCTTCATAAATCTAAATGATAGTTGCTGTAAAATTAAAGCTTGATTTCGATGTCAACGCCGGATGGCAGATCAAGACGCATAAGCGCATCTACTGTTTGCGGCGTAGGATTGACAATGTCGATCAAACGCTTGTGCGTACGCATTTCAAACTGCTCACGCGAATCCTTGTATTTGTGCACCGCACGCAAGATCGTGATGATCTGCTTTTCGGTCGGCAACGGAATCGGTCCAGATACACTTGCACCAGTACGTTTTGCCGTTTCTACGATTTTCTCCGCGGATTGATCCAGGATACGGTGGTCGTAGGCTTTCAAACGGATACGGATTTTTTGCTTAGCCATAGAATTCCCTCCTTCATTCGCCCAATTTTGGAATCGGACATACTCCATGAGAATAACCCGACATTCACCTGTGTTTCTCCCCTATGGCAAAGGGGCCGGGTGTGTCGGCAACCTCTCACATCGACGCACAGTCACAGACCAACATTTATTATTATAGCGATCTGCCCAAGCGATTGCAACATATATTTTCAAAACTTTCATATAGATAAGACAGGCTTTGTAGAAGGGACTGGTTCTAGCTGCAATCCATCCATAAAGTAACTGCAGTTATCATAGGAAGTTTACTAATCGCAATTGGAATCGACTTCTTTCTAATGCCTATCAAAGTATTGGATGGAGGTTTCATCGGTATTGCGCTTATTATTAATTACATATTCGGAACTAAGGTAGGTCTTACACTCATTCTGTGCAGCATACCCGTGTTTATATTTGCGTGGTTTAAAGACCGTACCATGTTCTTTCATAGCTTGTTTGGGATGATCCTCTTATCTTATTTTATAGACTTATTGGATCCATTTTATCCGCTTGGAACTCTTAGTGCCGATTATCCTTTTATTATTTCGGTTTGCGGAGGACTTTTCATTGGAATAGGTTTTGGAATCCTCTTGCGTAATGACACAAGCACAGGAGGAATCGATCTTCTTGCAAAGCTGCTAGCAAAAAGATTACATCTAAACGTCGGTGTGTTGATCCTTATCATGGATGCTCTAGTTGTCATTTTAGGAGGTCTGCTATTTTCAGCGGATACGTTCTTCTTATCTATAGCCACGATAAGTTCAGGTGGATTAGCAACTAGTCTATGTACGATCAAGTACTTCTCTTATTGAAGCAATCCACGAAAACTAAAAAGGCTATCCATAGCGTAGTTACGCTTGGACAGCCCTTTTATTAATCAAGTTGCTTATTTCTGGATCGAAGCTACTGCGCCAGCGCCTACAGTACGACCGCCTTCACGAATAGCGAAACGAGTACCGTCTTCAACTGCGATAGGAGCGATTAGAGAAACAGTTACCTCGATGTTGTCACCAGGCATAACCATTTCAGTTCCTTCAGGCAAGTTGATGATACCTGTTACGTCTGTTGTCCGGAAGTAGAACTGTGGACGGTAGCCTGTGAAGAAAGGCTTATGACGGCCACCCTCAGCAGAAGTCAGAACGTAGATTTGAGCAGTGAATTCAGTGTGTGGCTTAACTGAACCTGGTTTCGCGATAACTTGACCGCGCTCAATGTCTTTACGGTCTACACCGCGAAGCAATGCGCCAACGTTGTCGCCGGCTTGTGCGGAATCAAGCAATTTACGGAACATTTCAACGCCCGTTACTACGGATTTGCGAGTTTCTTCTACCAAACCAATGATTTCAACTTCGTCACCGATTTTGATAACTCCACGCTCAACACGGCCTGTAGCAACTGTACCACGACCAGTGATTGTGAATACATCCTCAACCGGCATCAAGAAAGGCTTGTCAGTTGCACGCTCAGGTTGTGGGATATAAGTATCAACCGCTTCGAACAGCTCGATAATTTTATTAGCCCATTCGCCTTCAGGATTTGCCAATGCTTCACGAGCTGCACCACGAATGATCGGAGTGTCGTCGCCCGGGAAATCATATTCGTTAAGAAGGTCGCGAACTTCCATCTCAACGAGCTCAAGCAATTCGTCGTCGTCAACCATGTCGCATTTGTTCAAGAATACGACGATGTAAGGAACGCCTACTTGTTTGGAGAGCAGGATGTGCTCACGCGTTTGCGGCATAGGACCGTCAGCTGCGGATACAACCAGAATAGCTCCGTCCATTTGAGCTGCGCCTGTGATCATGTTTTTAACATAGTCAGCATGTCCTGGGCAGTCAACGTGTGCGTAGTGACGGTTAGGCGTTTCGTACTCAACGTGTGCTGTGGAGATCGTGATTCCACGCTCGCGCTCTTCTGGTGCTTTGTCGATTTGGTCGAAAGCAACTGCTGCTCCGCCATAACGTTTGGAAAGAACGGTAGTGATAGCTGCTGTCAAAGTTGTTTTACCGTGATCGACGTGACCGATAGTACCGATGTTTACGTGAGGTTTATTACGTTCAAACTTAGCTTTTGCCATGGATAATGTTCCTCCTTATTGT
Organism: Cohnella sp.; assembly: GCF_041640265.1. Taxonomy (GTDB): domain Bacteria; phylum Bacillota; class Bacilli; order Paenibacillales; family Paenibacillaceae; genus Cohnella. Next base: position 35,787 of record NZ_JBEQAP010000035.1, on the reverse strand, counting down.
TTAAAAGGATTATATTTGTTGGCGGGAGGGGTGCTTATAGCACTTCCCGTATCCGCCCGCTTACTAATTTTCTTTCGCGCCTTTGTATTTCGAGATGATCTCTTCAGAGATCGATTTCGGAACTTCTTCGTAGTGGGAAAGTTCCATCGAGAACACCCCGCGACCTTGCGTACCGGAACGAAGCGTTGTGGAATATCCGAACATCTCAGCGAGTGGAACTTTCGCGCGAACGATTTGCGCGCCGAAGCGTGAATCCGTTCCTTCGATACGACCACGACGAGAGCTCACCATTCCCATTACATCCCCCATGTACTCTTCAGGCACGGTTACTTCTACTTTCATGATAGGCTCTAGCAAGCAAGGGCTACATTTGTCCTTAGCTGCTTTAAGCGCTAACGATCCAGCAATTTTGAACGCCATCTCCGATGAGTCAACATCATGGTACGATCCGTCAACAACAACAGCTTTAATATCAACGAGCGGGAATCCAGCGAGTACGCCGTTTTTCATCGACTCTTCGATACCAGCTTGGATTGGAGCGATAAATTCACGAGGAATCGATCCACCAACCGTTTTGTTTTCGAAAATGAAACCTGTGCCTGGCTCAAGTGGTGTGAATTCAACCCAACAATGTCCGAATTGACCTTTACCACCGGATTGACGAACGAACTTCCCTTCGACCTTCGCAGGAACACGGAATGTTTCGCGGTAAGCAACTTGCGGTTTACCAACATTCGTCTCAACTTTGAATTCGCGAAGCATACGGTCTACGAGAATTTCCAAGTGAAGCTCACCCATACCTGCGATGATTGTTTGTCCGGTCTCTTCATCCGTGTGCGCACGGAAAGTTGGATCTTCCTCGGACAACTTCTGCAGGGCGATACCCATTTTATCTTGATCGGCTTTTGTCTTAGGTTCAACCGCAAGCTGGATTACCGGTTCTGGGAAGTTCATCGATTCAAGGATAACTGGATTCTTCTCGTCACACAGCGTATCGCCCGTAGTTGTATCCTTAAGACCAACTGCCGCTGCAATATCGCCTGCATGAACTTCACTGATTTCCTGACGGCTGTTCGCGTGCATTTGCAGAATCCGGCCGACACGTTCGCGTTTGCCTTTAGTTGCATTTACAACGTATGAGCCTGCGCTCAAAACACCGGAGTATACGCGGAAGAAAGTCAAACGGCCAACATAAGGGTCAGTCATGATTTTGAAAGCCAATGCCGAGAACGGTGCAGTATCAGAAGATTCACGAGTTGTTTCTGAACCATCATCCAACAGGCCTTTGATAGCAGGAACATCAAGTGGAGAAGGAAGGAAATCAACTACAGCATCCAACATCGGTTGAACGCCTTTGTTACGATATGAAGATCCGCATACGACTGGGAAGATTTTCACTTCACATACGCCTTTGCGAAGAGCAGCTTTGATTTCAGGGATGGAGATTTCTTCACCCTCTAGAAATTTCATTGTCAATTCTTCGTCAAGTTCTGCTACCTTCTCTACGAGAATTGCGCGAAGCTCTTCGACTTGTGCCGTATACTCTGCAGGCACTTCAACCTTCTCAGGGTCTTTACCGAGATCGTCCTTGTATTTATAAGCAACCCGTTCAATCAGATCGATCATACCTACAAAAACATCTTCAGCGCCCATAGGCAATTGAATGGCTACAGCGTTTGCGTTCAAACGCAGCTTCATGTCTCTTACGACATTAAGGAAGTCTGCACCGATGATATCCATTTTGTTTACATAAGCAATACGAGGAACGCCGTAACGGTCAGCTTGACGCCATACCGTCTCGGATTGTGGTTCCACGCCTTCTTTGGCGCTAAATACGCCAACGGCCCCATCCAATACGCGCAGGGAGCGCTCGACCTCTACCGTAAAGTCAACGTGACCCGGAGTGTCGATAATATTGATACGGTGTCCATCCCATTGAGCGGTTGTAGCGGCAGACGTAATCGTGATGCCGCGCTCTTGTTCTTGCTCCATCCAGTCCATCGTAGCGGCGCCTTCATGCACTTCGCCGATCTTATGAACACGTCCGGTATAGAACAAAATACGTTCAGTAGTGGTGGTTTTGCCCGCATCAATATGCGCCATAATACCGATATTACGCGTATTTTGCAAGGAGAACTCTCTAGCCATGTAACAGTCTCCCTTCATTAGTCAAACATAAGTGAATTCTACCAACGGTAGTGTGCAAACGCTTTGTTCGCTTCCGCCATTTTGTGTGTATCTTCACGTTTCTTAACAGCTGCTCCAGTGTTATTGGATGCATCCAAGATTTCGGCAGCCAAACGCTCTTCCATCGTCTTCTCTCCGCGGTTGCGAGAGTAGTTAACAAGCCAGCGCAATCCTAGGGACGTGCGGCGTTCAGGCTTTACTTCAATCGGAACTTGATAGTTAGCTCCACCTACACGGCGCGCTTTAACCTCAAGTACTGGCATAATGTTCTTAATTGCGGCTTCAAAGACCTCCATAGCGTCTTTACCCGAGCGCTCTTGAATCAAGGTGAACGCATCGTACAAAAGTTGCTGGGCAACTCCTTTTTTACCGTCAATCATAATACGGTTTACCAGACGTGTAACAAGCTTGCTGTTATACAACGGATCCGGCAATACATCTCTTTTGGGAACTGGTCCTTTACGTGGCATCGAAGTTCCTCCTTTCTTATTCATGTAGCTACGTCAAGCGATCAAATCGCTCAGCAGCCTATTAGGATTTTTTAACTTTCGGTCTTTTCGTACCGTACTTCGAACGAGCTTGTTTACGGTTGTTAACGCCTGCAGTATCAAGAGCACCGCGGACGATATGATAACGAACCCCTGGCAAATCTTTAACCCGGCCTCCACGTACAAGCACAACACTATGCTCTTGAAGGTTATGTCCGATTCCCCCGATATAGGCAGTTACCTCGACACGGTTGGTCAAACGAACCCTCGCGTACTTACGAAGTGCTGAGTTCGGTTTTTTCGGAGTCATTGTTCCTACACGGGTGCAAACCCCACGTTTTTGAGGCGCGCTGATATCAGTTTCAACACGTTTTAGAGCGTTGAATCCTTTTTGCAGAGCAGGTGATTTCGATTTAACGACCTTCGATTGACGGCCTTTACGAACTAGTTGATTAATAGTTGGCATGTTGCCACCCCCTTCCTTAATTCGGTAAAAATGATACATAACGACACAACCGATATTCTCTTGCGAAGTCCACAGATCCAGGCGGTTCATTTTAAGAGACGAGAAAGGGTCCGTTCCACACTTCCGCTAAGGAATGTTAATCCTATTCGAAGTGCAGAATCAAACCCGGTTACTTTATTCCTCAACGACAGCAGCCATAGCTGTGCCGACTCCTATGCCACACGCTTTACCCAGGTTTCGCATCGTATCGACGAGTGTAAGTTTGACATCATGTTGAATACACAATTGAACGATACGGTTCACCATGCGGGGATCTGCATCTTGCGCTACAAACACATGTACGGCTTCGTCTAGCTCCACCGTCTTTGTTGTTTGTTTCGTACCCACTCGCACATGACCACCCTGCAATCTCATGACGCTCGTTGTCATAGTGACTACGACCTCCAATTGACTCAGAATTAATCATGTCTGGCACACACTAGGATATATTATCACTTCGATTTATGCGTGTCAAGATTTTAAATCTATAATTATTGCGTAAAAAAAAGCGGATACCGCTGCCGGTATCCGCGCTTGTTAGATCTATTAGCTCTTACTCAACGCCTACTGGCTCAAGCTCAGCTGCTTCGTCCGTCGGTTCGTCAAAAGGCGACACAACACGAATGTTGCGATAGCGCGCCATACCTGTACCCGCCGGGATCAGCTTACCAATAATAACGTTCTCCTTCAGTCCAAGCAATCTGTCGACTTTGCCTTTGATAGCAGCATCTGTCAGAACGCGAGTCGTTTCTTGGAAAGACGCTGCCGATAGGAAGGAGTCGGTTTCCAGTGAAGCCTTCGTAATTCCGAGCAGGACCGGACGTGCAACAGCCGGTTCTTTGTCAGCAAGAATCGCCTCTCGGTTAGCCGCTTCGTATTCGTGAAGATCCACGAATGCACCAGGCAGAAGAATCGTGTCTCCAGGATCAACGATGCGGATTTTACGTAACATCTGCTTGATCATAACCTCGATGTGTTTGTCGTTAATTTCAACACCTTGGTTCCGATAAACACGCTGCACTTCTTGCAGAATATAGTTCTGCACGCCGCGAATACCTTTGATACGAAGCATTTCCTTAGGATCGATGGAACCATCCGTCAACTCATCTCCAGCTTCAATCTGCTGTCCTTGAGTAACACGAATACGGGAACCGTAGCTGACAGGGTAAACCTTGGATTCTGCTCCGCCCTGCAGTTCAATTTCACGACGATCCTTCGTTTCACGAATTTCTTTAACTACGCCATCCAGCTCGGAGATAATGGCTTGACCTTTCGGATTCCGAGCTTCGAAGAGCTCTTGAATACGCGGCAAACCTTGAGTGATATCGTCTCCGGCAACGCCGCCGGTATGGAAAGTACGCATCGTGAGCTGTGTTCCCGGCTCACCGATAGATTGAGCGGCAATGATACCGACCGCTTCGCCGATTTCAACTTTCTCTCCAGTTGCGAGGTTACGGCCATAACATAGCTTACATACGCCATGACGGGCGCGACAGCTAAGGACGGAACGAATCTGTACCTGCTTGATGCCTATACGAACGATCTCTTCTGCCTTAGGTGTATCAATAAGCTCATTACGGTTAACGATGACCTCTTTGTTCTCAGGATTGCGTATCGTAGCGAAGGCATAACGACCTTCAATACGGTCAAACAAGTCCTCGATAACTTCTTTACCATCTTCGATACGAGATACGGCGATGCCCTTATCTGTTCCGCAATCATCCTCACGAACGATAACGTCTTGTGCGACGTCTACGAGACGACGAGTCAGGTAACCGGAATCCGCTGTCCGAAGTGCTGTATCGGCAAGACCTTTACGCGCTCCGTGAGTGGAGATGAAGTACTCCAATACCGTCAGACCTTCACGGAAGTTCGATTTGATCGGCAACTCAATGATTCGACCGGATGGATTGGCCATCAGACCCCGCATCCCGCCCAATTGGGTGATCTGCGATTTATTACCCCGAGCTTTGGAATCTACCATCAACATAATGTTGTTGTAACGATCCATTGACTTCATCAATACTTCAGTGATCTCATCCTTGGTCTTGCTCCAGATCTCGATGACTCGGTCACGGCGCTCTTCGTTAGTAATCAGACCTCGGCGATACTGCGTAGCGACAACCCCAACGCGCTCTTCTGATCTCTCAAGGATCTGATCCTTCTCTTTAGGAACGATAACGTCTGACACACCGATTGTAATACCGGCACGAGTCGAGTACGTAAATCCAAGCTGTTTAATATTATCGAGAATCATCGATGTTTGGGTTGTGTGGTAAATCCGGAAACATTCACCGATAATATTGCCCAAATATTCTTTACCTACTGCTGGAGGAATTTGCGAATCATTAATAAATTTGTTGATATCCGCGCCTTTTTCGTAGATAAAGTATTTATCTGGCGTTCCTTTAACCAAGTTCTGCTTAGTCGCTTCATTGATATACGGGAACGTATCAGGGAAAATCTCGTTAAATATGATTTTACCGATCGTCGTCACAATAAGAGCCTCTTGCTGCTCCGGTGTGAAAGTCTTTTTCTTCAGCTCTCTAGCCGGGATTACAACGCGAGCATGCAGAGAAATGCCTGTTACTCCGCGTTGATAAGCAGAAACAGCTTCATTGACGTCCGCGAAACGGATACCGGTGCCATATGATTGATTGTTATCCATTGTCAGATAGAAGCAACCAAGAACCATATCCTGTGATGGAGTAACTACCGGCTTACCATCTTTAGGGTTCAAGATGTTACCGGATGCCAGCATCAGAAGACGAGCCTCTGCTTGAGCTTCAGCGGACAAAGGAACGTGAACAGCCATTTGGTCACCGTCGAAGTCGGCATTGTATGCTGTACAAACGAGTGGGTGAAGCTTGATGGCGCGTCCTTCAACCAGAATCGGTTCAAACGCTTGAATACCCAATCTGTGAAGGGTTGGGGCACGGTTCAGAAGTACCGGATGCTCCTTAATAACTTCCTCGAGTACATCCCACACTTCAGGACTTACACGCTCAACCTTACGCTTAGCGCTCTTAATGTTATGAGCAAGACCTTTCAATACCAGCTCTTTCATAACGAACGGCTTGAACAGCTCTAGTGCCATTTCCTTTGGAAGTCCGCATTGATACATTTTTAAGCTTGGTCCTACAACGATAACAGAACGACCGGAATAATCGACGCGTTTACCGAGTAAGTTCTGACGGAAACGACCTTGTTTACCCTTTAGCATATGGCTGAGAGACTTGAGCGGACGATTGCCGGGACCCGTTACCGGGCGGCCGCGACGACCATTATCGATCAATGCATCAACAGCTTCCTGCAGCATCCGCTTCTCATTCTGCACGATGATATCCGGTGCACCAAGATCGAGCAAGCGCTTCAGACGATTGTTCCGATTAATTACGCGACGGTACAAATCGTTCAAATCGCTTGTTGCAAATCGGCCTCCATCGAGTTGAACCATCGGCCGAAGCTCCGGAGGAATGACAGGCAATACATCAAGAATCATCCAATCAGGCAGGTTACCGGAGTTACGGAAGGATTCGACCACTTCAAGACGTTTGATCGCACGGTTACGGCGTTGTCCTTGAGCGGTTTTCAAGTCTTCCTTTAGTGTCTCGAGCTCACGATCAAGATCGATATCTTGAAGGAGTCTCTTCACAGCTTCAGCACCCATACCCGCATGGAATGCATAACCGTACTTCTCCCGGTAGCTGCGGTATTCCTTCTCGGAAAGTAATTGCTTTTTCTCAAGAGGAGTATCGCCTGGATCGGTAACGACATACGAAGCGAAGTAAATAATCTCTTCCAACGAACGCGGGGACATATCAAGCGCAAGTCCCATGCGGCTTGGAATTCCTTTGAAGTACCAAATATGTGAGACCGGAGCGGCTAACTCAATATGCCCCATCCGTTCACGGCGAACTTTCGCACGTGTAACTTCGACGCCGCAGCGATCACAGACGACGCCTTTGTAACGAACGCGCTTATATTTGCCGCAATGACATTCCCAGTCCTTCGTAGGTCCAAAGATCTTCTCGCAGAACAAACCTTCTTTTTCCGGCTTCAATGTCCGGTAGTTGATCGTTTCCGGCTTTTTAACTTCGCCTCTCGACCAAGAACGGATTTTATCCGGGGAAGCCAACCCGATTTTCATAAACTCAAAGTTATTGACGTCTAACAAGGAGCAAGCCCTCCTTCATCGTTGCTAGGATTTCAGATCTTAACGACGGCCCCGAAGGCCCGGCGTCATGCGATTACCGAACGCAGTCACTAAGACTGCTTTCATTCCTCGCACTTGTGACAATCGGAGTTAGGCGCTCCAGAGCGCCCCTCCAATTATTCTAGTGATTCCTGGAATGCGACCCTAGAGCCGTTCTATCCACTAGCACTATTCGACACCGACTTCAGTACCCTCAAGGTTAAGATTCAGCTTATCGCTAGCGGCATCGTCTTCGTCGTCCATTTCCTTCATTTCGATCTCCTGCTCATCACCGGACAAGATCTTAACGTCCATTCCGAGACTTTGGAGCTCTTTGATCAGTACCTTGAACGATTCAGGAACACCTGGCTCCGGCACATTCTCGCCTTTGACAATCGATTCGTAGGTTTTGACACGACCGACGACATCATCGGATTTAACCGTCAGAATTTCCTGCAGGGTATAAGCAGCACCATAGGCTTCCAATGCCCAAACCTCCATCTCACCGAAACGTTGACCACCAAACTGAGCTTTACCGCCCAGAGGCTGTTGAGTAACGAGAGAGTATGGCCCGGTTGAGCGGGCATGGATTTTGTCATCGACCATGTGAGCGAGCTTAATCATGTACATAACGCCAACAGTTACTTCGCGTTCGAACAATTCGCCCGAACGACCGTCGCGCAGCTGCCATTTACCGTTACGGTTCATGCCCGCTTCTTCCATGGCGTCGAAGACGTCGGTTTCACGTGCTCCGTCAAATACAGGCGTTGCCGCATGAATGCCGAGAATTCTGCATGCCATACCCAAGTGAACCTCTAGTACTTGACCGATATTCATCCGTGAAGGTACCCCTAGCGGATTAAGAACGACTTGTACTGGCGTTCCGTCCGGAAGGAATGGCATGTCTTCCTCTGGTAATATTCGGGCAATAACCCCTTTGTTACCATGACGACCAGCCATCTTATCGCCTTCGGAGATTTTCCGTTTTTGCGCAATGTATGCACGAACGAGTTGGTTTACGCCTGGCGGCAGCTCATCGCCATTCTCGCGGGTAAATACTTTCACATCTACAACGATACCATCCGTACCATGCGGAACGCGCAGGGAGGTATCACGTACCTCACGAGCCTTCTCACCAAAGATAGCATGCAGCAAACGCTCTTCCGCGGTAAGCTCAGTAACACCTTTAGGCGTTACCTTACCGACTAGGATATCGCCTGCGCTGATTTCCGCACCTACACGGATGATGCCACGCTCATCAAGATTGCGAAGCGCATCTTCCCCGACGTTCGGAATGTCGCGAGTAATTTCTTCAGGCCCCAGCTTCGTGTCGCGCGCTTCGGATTCATACTCTTCAATATGAATCGAAGTATAGACGTCTTCCCGCACCAGCTTCTCGGAAAGCAGGATGGCATCCTCATAGTTATAACCTTCCCAGGTCATGAAAGCGACGACAACGTTACGGCCTAATGCTAATTCTCCTACTTCTGTAGAAGGTCCGTCCGCCATAATATCGCCTTTCTTAATAACATCTCCGCGACGTACGAGCGGCCGTTGGTTGATGCAGGTTCCTTGGTTGGAACGCATGAACTTCTGGAGCTTGTATTTAACGATGTCGCCTTTCACTTCTTTACCTTCGATCATCTCAACGCGACGTAATTGAATCTCATTGGCGGAAACACGTTCAATGAATCCGTCATATTTGGACACAATACATACCCCGGAGTCTTTAGCAGACTTATGCTCCATACCGGTACCAACAAATGGTGCCTCCGGTATAAGCAGGGGTACCGCTTGACGTTGCATGTTTGATCCCATCAGCGCACGGTTGGAGTCATCGTTCTCTAGGAACGGAATCATCGCTGTCGCGACAGAAACAACCTGCTTAGGGGATACATCCATGTAATCTACCCGATCACTCGCCATCGTCAGAATGTTGTCGGTTTGCTTGTTGTAGCGAACAATGGTCTCCTTCTCTGTAAAGGAGCCATCGGGATTTAACTTCGCATTCGCTTGCGCGATGATATAGTTATCCTCTTCATCTGCGGTCATATATACGATTTCTTCCGTAACCCGATTCGTATATGGATCAACCTTACGATATGGGGCTTCGATAAATCCGTATTCGTTAATCCGCGCAAAGGTGGACAAGGAATTGATCAAACCGATATTCGGTCCCTCAGGAGTCTCGATCGGACACATACGCCCGTAATGGGAGTGATGGACGTCACGGACTTCGAAGCCCGCACGTTCCCGCGTCAACCCGCCGGGTCCGAGAGCGGATAGACGCCGTTTGTGCGTTAATTCCGCAAGCGGATTCGTCTGATCCATAAACTGGGAAAGCTGAGATGATCCGAAAAACTCTTTAATTGCCGCAATAACAGGACGAATGTTGATAAGCGCTTGAGGCGTAATCGCATTCTGATCCTGAATCGACATCCTTTCCCGTACGACTCTTTCCATCCGGGATAAGCCGATTCGGAATTGATTTTGCAGCAATTCGCCAACTGAACGAAGACGACGGTTACCTAGGTGATCGATATCATCCGTGTTACCAACCGTCTGCAACAAGTTCATGAAGTAGTTGATTGACGAGATAATATCCGCAGGCGTAATATTCTTCACCGACTTGTCGATGTTGCCGTTGGCGATAACCTTAACCACTTTACCTTCTTCTAATGGCGAGAAAATGCTGACAGATTGTAACGGAATATCTTCAGCTTCATATACGCCACCGGTTACACGGTAGTTCTTGTAGCCGACGTTTTTCTCTAGCATAGGGAGAATCTGGTCCAACAAGCGACGGTCGATCATTTGCCCGGCTTCAGCGATAATCTCACCCGTGGATGGATCCACAAGCGTCTCCGCTAATCGCTGATTGAACAATCGGTTTTTGATGTGAAGCTTTTTGTTGACCTTATAACGACCAACATTCGCGAGATCATAGCGTTTCGGATCAAAGAAACGTGCGATCAACAAGCTGCGCGCGTTCTCAAGTGTTGGCGGTTCGCCTGGACGAAGACGCTCGTAAATTTCGATGAGCGCTTTCTCCGTAGAGTCGGTATTATCCTTTTCAAGCGTATTGCGAATGTAATCATCTTGTCCTAGCAAATCAAGAATCTCTGCATCGGTTCCAAAACCCAGTGAACGTAGAAGTACCGTAACTGGAATTTTGCGAGTACGGTCAATCCGCACGTAGATGATATCTTTAGCGTCTGTTTCGAGCTCCAGCCATGCTCCACGATTCGGAATGACGGTAGCCGTGTAATTTTTCTTGCCGTTCTTATCTACCTTAGTACTGAAGTAGACACTCGGGGAGCGGACCAACTGGCTGACGATAACCCGTTCCGCACCATTGATTATGAAAGTACCCGTCTCGGTCATGAGTGGGAAATCACCCATAAATACTTCCTGTTCCTTAACTTCGCCTGTTTCTTTATTAAGCAACCGAACTTTTACGCGAAGCGGAGCCGCATAGGTTACATCGCGTTCTTTCGCTTCATCAACTGAATATTTCGGCTCACCCAAGCTGTAGTCGATAAACTCCAGCACTAGATTGCCTGTGAAATCCGAAATTGGCGAAATATCCTGAAAAATCTCACGCAAGCCCTCGTCCAAAAACTTCTGGTACGACTGTTGCTGAATTTCGATCAGGTTCGGGACGTCCAAAACTTCATTAATGCGGGCGTAGCTACGCCTCGTGCGGCGACCATACTGAACAAGATGTCCTGCCAACTTAACCTCACCCCTTAAGTCTGCTTCAACACAAAAATAAAGAAAAGCCCTTATGCGCCGGTTGGCGGCACAATGGCAACTCATCCTGCCTTTACCCCAAAACAAACCAAATATACGCAAACAAAAGTGAGTTTATTCCTGGGTTCAGGATGAACTTAAAGGTATATTGTGTTGAAGACAATTAGCCCATCCTAATACTGACATTTTTCAATAATACCATAACGAAAAAGTCAAGTCAAATAATTTATTCTTGACAACGAATACAGCGATATAGCCGAAACCCCTTATCCTTTCCGACTTCCTGCACATTCTCTTTGCCATACAAATCTTCTAGCTTGGCTCTCGCAGAAGGAGCGCCTTGCTTTTTCTGAATGACAACCCATGTAGTCCCGCCTGGTTTAAGGTATTTCCATGAATCCGTAAACAGATTATGTACGATAACCTTACCTGCTCGAATGGGTGGGTTTGAGAGAATAACGTCGAAGGTTTCTCCTTCTACTGCACTAAACAGATCGCTAGGCGCAAAAGATACATTTTGTATTCCATTCGCCGCCGCATTATCCCTAGCAAGCTCGACCGCTCTTTCATTAATGTCAATCAGCGTGACATGTCCTTGCGGCGCAAGGCGGGCTGCAGTTAAACCAATTGGTCCGTAACCGCATCCGATATCCAGCACCCGAGCACCATTCGGTATTTCCATATGCTCGATGAGCACTCGACTGCCATAGTCCACCCCGTCCCGCGAAAACACGCCAGCATCCGACATCAGCCGAAAGCTAAAGCCACGAAGAACAACATCGAATGACTGCCGCTTACTTGCCGACTGCGGCATATTGGAATAATAATGATCGCTCACGCAAGCTCCTCCATATTAAAGCTTATGCCATCTGTTCTAAGCATAAACAATTTCCTATACGAACAAACCCCTCGAAGAAAATCTTCAAGGGGTTTGACGATCCGCTTCTTACTTAACTTCTACTTTAGCGCCAGCTTCTTCAAGCTTAGCTTTAACAGCATCCGCTTCTTCTTTGGCAACTTTCTCTTTAACTGCTTTAGGTGCATTATCAACAAGATCTTTCGCTTCTTTCAGGCCAAGACCCGTGATTTCGCGAACGGCTTTGATAACGTTGATTTTGGAAGCTCCAGCTTCGAGAAGAACTACGTCGAATTCGGATTGCTCTTCGACTTCAGCAACAGCAACAGCGCCGCCAGCAGCTACTGGTGCAGCAGCAGTTACGCCAAACTCTTCTTCGATTGCTTTAACAAGATCGTTCAACTCAAGAACAGACATTCCTTTAATGGCTTCTAAAATTTGCTCTTTAGACATGTGTATACCCTCCATTATTTGAGATCATAAGATCTGCTTTGTTTGATAAAGTTTGTATTACGCGCTAGCTTCATTCTTCTCCGCGACCGCTTTGACAGCGAGAGCGAAGTTACGAACAGGAGCTTGAAGAACGCTAAGCAACATAGAAAGCAATCCATCGCGAGAAGGCAAGTCAGCAAGAGCTTTAACTTGACCTGCATCGACGAAACGACCTTCTACAATAGCACCCTTCACTTTCAGAGCATCGTTCTTCTTAGCAAAATCACTAATGATTTTGGCAGGAGCAACGACATCTTTACCGAAAGCAATTGCAGTCGGACCCGTTAGAACAGCATCAAGCTCGGTCAATTCCGCGTTTGCAGCTGCACGACTTACCAAAGAGTTTTTCAACACTTGGAATTCGATGCCTGCTTCACGCAACAATTTACGAAGTTGTGTCACTTGCGCCACGTTCAGGCCGCGATAGTCAGCCACAACGGTGCAGTTGCTCTCGCGCAGCTTTGTCGTAATAACATCGACTTCTTGCTGTTTTCCCTGAATGATTTTCGCATTTGCCATTGTGTACACCTCCTAAGTCTTGGCGTTACCGTATATTTTCTCGCAAGATGTCTGTGGAGACATAAGAAATGCCCCCGCAGATATCGCGGAGGCATGACGTGATCTTGCTCTTGTTATCAAAATGCAAAGCACTTTGCTTAAAGAGAAAAGCTCTATCCACACACCTCGGTAGGAAATTAAGCTCACACGACAGATGACACCAGCGATTGTGCTGGATGACGGTTGCGTGCTGCACCTACGGTCTACGGTATCCATATTCATTTTTCAACTTCATCAGCTTACCACTTGGGTTTGCAGATGTCAAAGACAGTTTTTACCGTCCATCGAACTTCCAAGCTGCAGCTCGCGCTACAAGCAAGAAAACCCAATTGGATTAGCGATAAACGGACGCATTAACGCGAGCGCCTGGTCCCATCGTCGAGGAAATCGAGATGTTCTTCAGGTAAACGCCTTTGGAAGATGCAGGTTTCGCGCGGCTCAACGCGTCGATCAGTGCTTTCAGGTTTTCGTCCAATTTCTGAGAATCGAACGACACTTTACCGATCGGAGCGTGAATTTGTCCGGCTTTGTCCAGACGGTATTCGATTTTACCGGCTTTAATCTCAGCGATTGCTTTCGCAACATCATTCGTTACGGTGCCCGCTTTAGGGTTAGGCATCAAACCTTTACCCCCGAGAATACGGCCCAGTTTACCAACTTCACTCATCATGTCCGGAGTAGCGACGCAAACGTCGAACTCGAACCATCCTTGTTGGATTTTAGTGATGAGCTCTTGGTCTCCTACGTAATCCGCTCCGGCAGCTTCAGCTTCCTTCAGCTTATCGCCTTTCGCGAATACGAGAACGCGTTGCGTTTTGCCGGTGCCGTGAGGCAGGACGACTACGCCGCGTACAGCTTGATCTTGTTTTCTCGGATCTACGCCGAGACGGACAGCCGCTTCAACTGTTTCGTCGAATTTAGCTGTGGCCGCTTTCTTCACGAGCTCGATCGCTTCCAAAGATTCGTAGGTAGCGTCGCGGTCGATCAGCTTAACGGATTCTGCATATTTCTTACCTTGTTTAGCCAAGTTGTTCTCCTCCTTTTGTGGTATTAACGGAAGTTTCCTCCCACAAGCGGTTCCGAGGAACCGCAGTCCGCATGTCGCTTAAAATAAGGCAACATTACGATTAGTCTTCGATCGTTACGCCCATGCTGCGGGCAGTACCTTCAATCATGCGCATAGCTGCTTCAACAGATGCCGCGTTTAGATCTTGCATTTTTTGCTCTGCAATATCACGAACTTTAGCACGTTTAACTGTAGCTACTTTTTTCTTGTTCGGTTCGCCGGATCCTTTAGGGATTCCCGCTGCGACGCGAAGCAATACCGCTGCTGGCGGCGTCTTTGTTTCAAACGTAAAGGAGCGATCCTCGAATACGGAAATCACAACCGGAATGATTAATCCCACTTGATCTGCCGTGCGAGCATTAAACTCTTTACAGAATGCCATGATGTTAACGCCAGCTTGACCTAGTGCAGGACCGATCGGCGGCGCAGGGTTAGCTTTACCCGCGTTAACTTGCAGCTTCACTAATTTGATGACCTTTTTTGCCATGATGCACACCTCCTTGCTCCATAATGCGGTCTAGCGGAACTCACGTCCCTCCCGCTCGTACAAGAAACCCTTCGAACATCAAAGATAGCTTATATCTTCTCCACTTGAGTGAAATCCAACTCAAGGGGGGTTTCTCTGCCAAACATGTTCACATGAACCTTCAGCTTGCTCTTGTCAGCTAGAATCTCTTCTATTGATCCGACAAAGTTAGCAAACGGTCCAACTTTAATGCGAACATTCTCTTTAAGATCGAAGTCGATAACTGCCTTCGGCTCGTCCATACCCATATGACGCAGAATTCCTTCCACTTCATCAGGCAGAAGCGCCGTCGGTTTCGAGCCCGACCCCGTAGAGCCAACAAACCCGGTTACGCCTGGCGTGTTGCGAACAACATACCAAGAGTCATCCGTTTGCACCATCTCAACAAGGACATAGCCGGGATATACTTTACGCATAACCGTCTTGCTCTTTCCATCCTTGTTTACGATTTCCTCTTCCATCGGCACAAGCACGCGGAAGATTTTGTCTTGCATACCCATAGATTCTACGCGTTTCTCCAGGTTAGCTTTAACCTTATTCTCGTAACCGGAGTACGTATGAACTACATACCATCTTTTCTCCATGGAAAAGCCACCTTTGGTTCCTGCGTCAGATGATTAAATCGACGAGGGATGAAATACCGATGTCCAGTCCCCAGAAGTAGATCGTCACCAGCAATACGGTCACAATAACGATGATCGTGTAGCTGATAAGTTCTTTCCGGCTGGGCCAGCGGACTTTCTTTAATTCGCCCCAACTATCGTTGAAAAACGAAAAAAAGGACCCAAAGCTTTGTTTCATTTTGGCCAGGAAAGTCACGTTCTTACCTCCTAGGACTTAGCGCGTTTCGCGATGAGGAGTATGTTCATTGCAAAATCTGCAGAACTTCTTCAACTCGATGCGATCGGCGTGCGTCCGTTTGTTCTTACTCGACGTGTAGTTCCGATGCTTGCAGTTCGTGCAAGCCAGAGTGATAATCACCCGCATCCCTTCCACCTCCCGGGATCATAACTTCATAAAAAATACAACCATACAGCGGAAACCCCAGCTTGGCGAACCAAGTCTGAGCTTAAGTTCGATGTCGTAGAAGCACTTGAATACGACAACGATTCCTGGTGTTTCGCCGATGATTTAAAGCCCAGCGCATAAGAAACCACATTAAGGTCACTAAAATAATTTATCACAGGGCTAATTCGATGTCAACGAAAAGTGTCGGGAGCCACTCTCGTAACATCCTAACATCTGCTGAAGAGTACTAGTCCATTCTTGTATCTTAGTCCCATTCTTCCATATTTTCGTGTAGTTTAACCCTAATTTGCAAGATTACATACATGATCTTATGCAAACTGTATTTCGGGCATGAAAAAAGCCGCTTAATTTGCGGCTGCCGTATAATAAGTATAATTACTAGAAGAGTTAATTAGCAATATCGCGAATTTCGAGGTAGCGCTCCAGCTTTCGCTTTACCCGCTGCAATGCGTTATCGATTGATTTCACATGTCTGTCGAGATCAACGGCGATTTCTTGATAAGATCGTCCGTCTAAATAGAGCATGAGCACCTTGCGCTCTAAGTCACTTAGAATCTCTGACATCTTATCCTCAAGCCCCGTAAATTCCTCTTGGTTAATAATCATTTCCTCCGGGTCACAAACCCTAGAGCCGCAAATGACATCAAGCAAAGTTCGGTCGGAGTCTTCATCGTATATAGGCTTGTCTAAGGAGACGTATGAATTCAGCGGTATATGCTTCTGACGGGTAGCAGTCTTAATAGCTGTAATGATCTGCCGGGTTATGCATAACTCCGCGAACGCCTTAAACGAAGCCAGCTTATCCCCCTTAAAGTCGCGAATCGCTTTATAGAGGCCAATCATACCCTCTTGTACAATATCTTCCCGTTCCGCACCGATTAAAAAGTAAGATCGTGCTTTGGCTCTCACAAAGTTGCGATATTTATTAATAAGATACTCCAAAGCTTCGCTATCGCCTATTCGAACGAATTCCACGATGTCCTCGTCAGCCTTGAAGTCATACTCACGTGTTGCCAGCCTCTCCAAGTCGACGCTCACGAACATCCCTCCGGTCTGCAATGGCGTGCTGGAACTTACACTCTAGTAAACTATTATCAATATACTTGATCTGACGCATAGCGTCAATGGATTGCCCAGTTTTTGTTACCTTTTGCCAATGTAAAAAATGTAATTTAAAACCATGATAAACTCAATTCTCGCCGCGTCCTCGCCGCATTTGTTCCAATCGTCGCTGGACCTCTTCGGTAAGAACGCTGCCAAGCGGGTTTCTCTTCAATGGAATATCTTTCTTAATAACTGTTCGGATTTCCGCCCTGCTCTGCAATACCTCCATTCTTAACTCCGGAGCAGGGAGGCGCAGCGCACCGCGTCCGAAAACCACATGCTGTTCAACCATATCTGAGGTTGCCACATAGATATTGCGGCGTACAGAGGTCCACTCCCCCACTAGACGTTCAATACATTCATCAGCCGTCTCGCGTTCTCGAGTAAAGACAACCCGCAAATTTTGGTGACGATACTCCGCGCCCGCTCCAGGTACTCTAAAGGCATCGAATACGACAATTACAATTATACCTGCGTAGCTTTGGTAATCGGACAACAGATCCAATAGCCGATCTCGTGCATCTTCAAGCTTCTGCTTTTTTAGAAGCGTTAGCTCCGGCCAAGCTCCGATCATGTTGTAGCCGTCTACAAGCAGGACGTCCTCACGTTTGAACATCGGCGTCTCCCGCATGGTCCGAAACCGGACTTGCTTGAGGAACGCCAATTTTCTTTTGTACTTGCTGGCGCTGACGCACGACTTCATACAGGATAACTCCTGCCGCTACAGAAGCATTCAAGGAATTAATTTTACCAACCATTGGCAGGGATAAGATAAAGTCACATCTCTCCCGAACCAGCCTTGAAAGGCCTTGGCCTTCATTGCCAATAACAATCGCTAGCGGTCCGGTGAGATTAGTTTCGTAAAACCCATCTTTGGCTCCCGCATCCGCCCCAGCAATCCAAAGACCCGCAGCCTTAAGCTTTTCCATTGTCTGCACGAGGTTAGCAACACGAGCAACACGAACATATTCCACGGCGCCAGCGGATGTCTTCGCGACGACTGCAGTCAATCCTGCACTTCTGCGCTTAGGTACTATTACCCCATGTACGCCAGTACAATCTGCCGTTCGAAGAACAGAGCCTAGATTGTGCGGATCCTCGACTTCATCAAGCAGCACAATTAACGGCGGCTCCCCGCGTTCGGCTGCGAGGGCAAGCAAATCATCCACTTCCGCATAAGCAACGGCCGCCGCTTGCGCTACCACACCCTGATGCTGCAAATCCGGCACGAGCTGATCAAGCTTGCGCTTGTCCACCTGCTGCACAACTATGCCCCGGGCTTTCGCTTCCTCCATGATGGGTTGTACGAGATGTCTTTGCGCTTGATTAGACAAAAATATTTTGTTCAGTGAACGCCCGGCTTTCATAGCCTCTAAAACAGGGTGTTTACCCGCTAAGTATTCTTCTTCGCCTTTTAACGAGCTTTCCTCTTGCCATTGCTCAGCTTCTTGAGCTGATT
The DNA here is from genome assembly GCF_041640265.1 of Cohnella sp. Lineage (GTDB taxonomy): Bacteria > Bacillota > Bacilli > Paenibacillales > Paenibacillaceae > Cohnella. Next base: position 17,569 of record NZ_JBEQAP010000035.1, on the reverse strand, counting down.
CCGCGGCTGGCGCAGCTTGATATCTTCTGTCCTGCCTTGGGTTTCCTGTTCGGTTGCCTGAGCGGTCACCAGGCGCTTTAGGAGTACGATTGTTCATGTTCATCTTCCTTTGCTATTTAGTAAGAGCCGTCTATTCCATCCTGCTTGGCAAAAGCTAATCCCATCAATTGCTCCAATCGTTCCTTCGCACCAAGGTAGTAAAGATAACCCACCAAACATTCCAATGCTGTAGCATGTCGATAATCTGCCGGGTCCGCATTTTTCGGCGGCTGGCCGGACTTGGTATTACGTCCGCGGCGGACGATATCCGCTTCTTCCTCGGTCAATAGAGGCATCCATCTCTGCAGGAGCCTGGCTTGCGCAGCCGCGGATACATAACCTGTTGCAGCCCGATGCAGCTCGTTAGGCTTACGGTTAGAACCCGCCACAAGCTGCTGCCTTACATAAATTTCGAATACTGCATCGCCAATATAAGCCAGAACAACGGGGGAAAGCAGATTAACAGGTACATCAGCGGGTACGAGCGGAGAAATGACGGCTTCCATAGTTTTTCTTGAGTTTCCCGTCATTTGCGCCGCCAACGAATACCTTGCGGTGTATCTTCCAATAGAATTCCCATGCCAGCTAATAAATCACGAATTTCATCCGCACGCGCGAAGTTGCGGCTAGCACGCGCCTCAGTCCGCTCAACAATTAAAGCGTCAATTTCCTCATCCAGCAATCCCGCTTCAACAGCAGGCGGCAACAAACCGAGAATATCATCCATTCCCTGTATTTCTGCCAAAATGTGTTGTAAATCCGCTTCGCTAACGCTTTCTCTTTGCAAATAAGCATTGACTTCTGTCACCAGTCCAAACCATGCGGTAATGGCATCCGGCGTGCTGAAGTCATCCTCCATACGCGAATGGAACTCCTTGCGCTGCTCTTCGAGTCGTGCTCTCAGCGACTCATCGCCTGTAAGCGAGAGGGAACCCTTCGCTACGGAAGATAACCGATGCTTTACGTTATCACGGCAATTCGTAAGCCTCTCGACACTGTTCTTCGCTTGGCGTATCGTCTCGTCACTGAAATTGAGCGGGCTCCGATAGTGGGTGGCCAGCATCAGATAGCGAATGGCGAATTTCGTCGTGCCTTTCAGTAATTGACGGACATTCACGCCATTTCCTAGCGACTTCGACATCTTCTCGTTGTTAATATTCACAAAGCCGTTATGCATCCAATAGCGGGACAAAGGCTGACCGGTTAACGACTCGGATTGAGCGATCTCGCACTCATGGTGGGGAAATTGCAAATCATGCCCCCCGCCGTGAATGTCCAGTGTATCTCCAGCATATTTGCGAACCATCGCCGAGCATTCGATATGCCAGCCGGGACGCCCGTCTCCCCAAGGACTAGCCCAGTAAATCTCTCCTGCCTTTGCAGATTTCCACAAGACGAAATCCTGTGGGCTTTCCTTCCGTTCATCAACCTCAATACGAATACCATACTGCAATTCATCGAGATTCTTGTGAGATAATTTACCGTATTCCGGAAAAGAATTCGTGCGGAAATAAACATCTCCGCCGCTTTCATAAGCAGCTCCTCGATCAACTAGTTCTTGAATAAATGCCACGATTTCCGGAATATTCTCCATAACACGCGGCGAGAATGAGGGGGCGCGCGCTCCCAGTGCTTCACGATCTTCCCTGAATGCCTCAATGAACCGTTCGGCCAGCTCAGGCACCGTGCAGCCCAGCTCTGCGGACTTACGGATCATCTTGTCGTCGACATCCGTATAGTTCACAACGTAATTCACTTCTAAGCCAATCGCTTCTAAGTAACGACGAACAACGTCAAAGAAGATAACCGGCCGGGAGTTCCCGATATGGATATAGTCATACACAGTCGGGCCGCATACATACATATTCACTTTGCCTGGCTCCAGCGGGACGAAGAGCTCCTGCATTCGAGTCATGCTGTTATAGATTTTAAGGTTCACGGATGTTTGCTCCTTTTCTTCTCAAAGTCCGGTATGCTTACATGTTCAATACTCGAGGCCGCAGCCTTCTCATTGAGCCGTTCAATTTCTAATTTAAGCTCATTAATTTCCTTCTGCATGAAGCGGAACGTTTCAATGAGCGGATCCGGTATATTCGTATGGTCGAGACGATCACCGATCTTCTGGCCATTACGCTTCACAATACGTCCAGGTATGCCCACTACCGTACTATTGGGTGGAACTTCCCGAAGAACTACGGAATTGGCTCCGATATTCGAATGATCCCCAACTATAAACGATCCGAGTACTTTCGCGCCCGAAGCTATAACCACTCGATTTCCAATCGTTGGATGGCGCTTCCCCTTTTCTTTCCCCGTTCCGCCCAGCGTTACACCTTGATAAATAATAACCTCGTCTCCGATCTCGCAGGTTTCACCGATAACCACACCCATACCATGGTCAATAAACAGCTTGCGACCAATGCGGGCTCCCGGATGAATTTCAATTCCTGTGAAAAATCGGCTGACTTGCGATATGACACGGGCTATAGAGAACAATCGTCTACGGTAAAAGAAATGGGCAATCCGATGAGACCATATGGCGTGTAATCCAGCATAAGTAAAAACAACTTCGAACCAGCTGCGGGCAGCGGGGTCATTCTCGAAAACCGCCTCAATATCGGATTTGACCGTACGCCATAATCCCATTTCCCGTCCCCCCTCACTCTATCTAGATAAACTTATAAAAAATAAAAAAAGCCCCTGCAGCATTCGCTGCAGAGACGTATGATGACGTGGTCCCACTCTGCTTGAGCTCATGCGATACAGCATGGCATCTCAACTAGCTGTTAACGGGGGCTACCCGGCACCGCTTACCCGTTTAAGCCAATGCATTCACGAATACAAACTCGCGGATGCCATCGGTTGTCCAATCAGCGGCGCAGCTCCCAGGTGCAATTCGGTTACGCAAGAATGTGGCGGCTCTCAGCCATGGCTCGCCTTCTCTGGACATTCATTAAACGAAACGTACTTTCCTGTTCGTCGCATATTTTTCGATATGGCTTCAGTATATCTCAACCCTCAATTGGTGACAAGAGACTTGGGCTTTACAGAGATATGTAGGAGATTATGCGTGCCTGTGCACCGAAAGACCTGCAGTTACCTTTGCAGCCGCTTCAGAACCTCATTACGCCCAAGGAGCCAGATCGTACCGTTAAGATCCGGTCCATGCATTTGCCCTGTAAGGGCTACGCGAATCGGCATGAACAAGCCTTTGCCTTTAATGCCAGTCGTTCCTTGCACCGCTTTGATCAGCGTTTTCATGTTGTCTATGGTGAAGCCTTCTTCGCCTGCTGTCTCGATTTCTTTCCGAAATGCTTGCAAAACAGCGGGCACTGTTTCTTCCGCCATCACGATTGTTGCTTCATCGTCCAGCTCAGGCAGGTCTTGGAAAAACAGATCGGACAAAGGTACGATCTCGGCTCCAAACCGGAGATGATCCCGGAATAAGGTAACCAAAGCAGCAGCCCAATGCAGCTCTTGCTCGTTCGGACTCTCCGGTAAACGACCTGCCGCTTTCAAATGCGGTATACATATTTCAATAACCCGCTCCGGCGAAGCTTGTTTCATGTAGTGCTGGTTTAACCAATTCAGCTTAGCGGTATCGAACACGGCGGGGCTCTTCGATAGGCGGTTAGCATTGAAGATCTCGATCAATTGCTCACGCGTATAAATCTCCTCTTCCCCTTCTGGAGACCAACCAAGCAAGGTGATGAAATTAAACATCGCTTCAGGCAAATATCCCAAATCATCGTATTGCTCAATAAATTGCACAATGGATTCATCCCGTTTAGACAGCTTCTTCCTCTGGTCGTTGACGATTAATGTCATATGACCGAATTCGGGGGGTGTCCAATCGAACGCTTCGTATATCATTAATTGACGAGGAGTGTTAGTGATATGGTCTTCACCGCGAAGCACATGCGTGATCGCCATCAGGTGGTCGTCTACGGCGACTGCATAGTTGTAGGTTGGAATACCATCCTTCTTCACGATGACGAAATCACCAAAGTCGTCCGCGCTGAATGAGATCTCTCCTTTGACGGTATCCTTGAACGTATAGGTTTTGTCTGCAGGCACGTTGAAGCGAACGCTCGGAATTCGGCCTTCAGCGGCTAAACCAGCCTGTTCATCAACGCTTAAGTTACGGCATTTACCTGCGTATTTGGGATTTTCGCCACGCGCTGTTTGCTCTTCGCGTTCCTGCTCCAGCTCTTGTTCAGTGCAGTAGCAATGGTAAGCTAGCTTACGATCGAGCAACTCTTCTGTATGGGTGCTGTAAATAGCTAACCGCTCCGTTTGACGGTAAGGTCCGTACTCGCCAATACAGTCAATGCTCTCGTCCCAGTCGACGCCGAGCCACTTCAGGTAAGTGAGCTGGCTTTCTTCGCCGCCGGCTACATTGCGCTTCACATCTGTATCCTCAATACGGATGATGAAATCGCCGCCGTGATGACGGGCAAAAAGATAGTTGAAAATGGCCGTACGTGCGTTGCCGATATGCAGGTGGCCGGTTGGGCTAGGTGCGTAGCGTACTCTCACTTTTGTTGTGGACATTATAGTTCCTCCGTTCATATTAACATGGAGATTGTCGAGGTTATCTCCAAGTATAGTTTCAAGCCAATCTTAGCCAATCAAATCGAACGAGCGGACCAAGAGGACAACCGCTTGGGAGGCAATTCCCTCGCCGCGGCCTGTAAAGCCTAGCTTCTCGGTCGTCGTAGCTTTAACGTTAACTTGCGATTCGTCACATTCCAGGGTTCGAGCGATTACTGTAACCATTTGCGGGATAAAGGGCGCCATTTTCGGAGCTTGGGCAATAATTGTAGCGTCGGCATTACCAAGCCTGTAGCCGCGATCTTTGGCCAATTGCCATACGCGCTCCAAAAGATTGACACTATCGGCATCCTTGAAGCTTGGATCTGTATCGGGAAAGTGCTTGCCGATATCGCCGAGGGCAAGAGCACCGAGAATAGCGTCGCTTATCGTATGTAAGAGTACGTCAGCGTCGGAATGTCCCAGGAGACCTTTCTCATATGGAATGTTAACACCACCGATGATGCAGGGGCGCCCCTCTACTAATTCATGTACATCAAACCCTTGTCCCACTCTAATCATTGTGGACTTTCCTCCCCGGCACGCCTTGCCATGAGCAGCTCTGCTATTGGCAGATCCTCTGGCGTCGTAATTTTTAAATTTCGGTAATCTCCTTCGACAATGGCGATCTTATGTCCCAGCCGCTCCAACAGCATGGCATCATCCGTCGCGGTTGCACCCTCTTCGAATGCCTGCCGGTGGGCTTGCATAAGCTCTAGACGCAAAAAAGCCTGCGGAGTCTGAACACTCCACAGCGTCCGGCGTTCCGGGGTTGCAACGATAAAGCCGCTGCCATCCGAAACCTTAATCGTATCTTTAACGGGAACGGCTAGAGCCGCTGCTCCGTGTTCTTCCGCAGCTCTGCAGCATGCCTCGATCTGCGAGGAGAGGATCAGCGGTCTTGCAGCGTCATGAACAAGCACTCCATCCGTATCGAGAGCTGATAATCCCGCAAAAACGCTGTCTTGCCGCTCTGCTCCACCCGGAACAATCGCCGTAATTTTCCGGTAACCCCCAAGACGAACGACGTCGGCCGCCCTCTTCTCCTCATTCGGTGTGACCACCAGAACGATGGATTTGACGCTTTTACACGATTCGAACGCTTCTAGTGTGTGAGCCAATACCGTTCGACCCGCCAACTGCATATATGGTTTATTATCCGCGCTTTCCATGCGAGTCCCACGCCCCGCAGCAACGACAACGGCTCCCCAATTCATGGACATTATCCCCTTTAGAACGAACGGATGCAACGAGAAGCTTAACTCTTAGCCGCATCTTATCCGTAAAAACAACGAAAGACGGGACATTAGAGCGCGTCCCGCCCGTATTTCTATTATCATACCTTGTTAGAGCGCTTTTTCCAATAGCTTCGGTTTGGCGAAAATCATCCGCCCCGCAGACGTCTGCAGTACACTAGTAACAAGTACCTCCATCGTGGTTCCGATGTATTCCCTGCCGCCTTCCACTACGATCATCGTGCCATCATCCAAGTAAGCGACACCTTGACCATGCTCCTTGCCGTCTTTGATAACCTGCACAACAATTTCTTCGCCAGGAAGCACAACCGGTTTAACTGCATTCGCCAAATCATTGATGTTTAGAACCGAAACGCCTTGCAGCTCACATACTTTATTCAAGTTGAAGTCATTCGTGACTACTTTTCCTTTCATTGCTTTTGCCAGCTTAACGAGCTTGCTATCCACTTCACCGGGTTCTTCGGTAGCATCCTCATAGATGAGTACCCTGACATCTAACTCTTTTTGAATTTTATTCAGGATGTCCAGTCCCCTCCGCCCGCGATTACGCTTGAGCAAATCTGAAGAATCCGCGATATGCTGAAGCTCCTCTAACACAAATTCAGGTATGACCAATGTCCCTTCTATAAAGCCTGTCTTACAAATGTCTGCGATGCGGCCGTCAATAATGACACTTGTGTCGAGAATCTTATGCTCCTCATAACGCGGACCATCATCCTTCTTCGTTGCTTCGGCGGTTCTGCGCGTGCGGAACCAATCCCCCATCTCTTCCTTTTTGTGCATACCGATCCTTAGTCCCGCATAACCGAGCAGAAGCGCCGTTCCGGCCGCCAATACTTGTCCTACCTGCGGAATGTCCGTAATGAAAGGATACAGGAATGAAGAAAGTGCAAGGCCAAAGGTCAAACCAACTAGGCCGGTAAGCAAATCCGATATCGGATACTCAGACAGCCTATCAATCCCACGCTGTAGCCAGCGAGATAGCGGCGCTGCAATTGCAGTTGCTAGCAAGAACCCAGCAAATGCCCCCACGACCGCACTAAACATTCCTCCCGATCCAGTCGAGGCTCCCAACAACGAACTCATCCATAGTGAATTGCCAGACATCTGCACTGTCGACAATTCTTGACCCAGCAACGCTCCTAGTAGAAGGCCGAGGATCTGAATAACCTTTTTCATCATCGTAAATAATCACTCCCTTGCTTTTAGAAAGTCAGAAATATCGTTACTAGTATGTTCCAATTTTCTTGATGCTAACCTTCCCTCTGTATGCTTCTTAAAGTTTCCTCAAAATGACGAACTTCTTTTGAAATCCGAGAAGCCTTGCTCTATAATAAAGGGAGAAATAAATATGGTAATCGAGGTGGAACGGATGAATGCACCTACGCTCCAGGAATTCCAGAGTCAGGTGTCGGAATTGTTGCTCCGTCATCGCAGCTTGCTAGATGTCGTCACGAAGTACAGCCAATCCAATGCATCCGTCAATCGTGCCGTATCCAAATCCATCACAGAATGCGGATGTATCGAGCTGACCGCCAGGAACCAGGGATTCTCAGAGGAGATGCTGCTTGATCAAGCGAATCGCCAATCGAAATCCCACATGGAAGGCAATTTATGCGAGCAGTGCCGCGAAGTCATCCGTAGCGAAATGGGCAAAAATCTGTTTTACATGTCAGCTATGTGCAACCTGCTAGATATCAGCTTAGAGGAAGTCGTCTCCAAGGAAGCTGACAAATGCTCGACGTTGGGCTGGTTTAACTTAACTTAAAAACTTAATGCTACGAACAAGAAAGCAGCCTCCCGGCTCTCGGGGGACTGCTTTCTTGTTCGTTATCGATCAAAAAAAACACCGGAGTCTCTCTGATAAATTAGAGAGAGAGCCGATGCTTCCGGAAGTTCATTAGGTTATGCGCTGTGTTTAGCCTTCTCTTGCTCCTCTGCTGCCAATTTGCGCTTACTTCTGGCACTCTTCGGTAACAGTCGTTTAACGTTTTTTTTTAAGCCCCATAGCGCATAGAGAAGGAGCAACGCCAGGATTACTTTTGGAATAGCTTCTTGGAACATATAGGCCAGTACAGCTGCACCTAATACTACGATGGGAATAGACCATATAGCCGCGCGAGGCAGTCCCAGCTTCTTGAAATTCGGATACTTCATGTTGCTTATCATCAAGAATGACAAAACAACGGTGCTAATGACCAGTAATGAGTAATGTAACTCGTCATGAAATAGCGCCAATGTAGCGAGTACTCCGCCCGCTGCCGGTATGGGTAGTCCGATAAAGTATCCGGGAATACCATCAATCACATTAAACCGAGCAAGTCTTAACGCTCCGCAAATTGGAAAGATTGCGGTTACGATCCATGCCAATGCAGGATTAATATTGGTAAAAGCAACTTGATACATAATAAAAGCCGGTGCTACCCCAAATGAGATAACGTCCGAGAGAGAATCCAATTCTTTACCGAATTCACTTTGCACATTCAAGGCTCTTGCAACACGCCCATCCAATCCATCAAGAAGCATTGCGATAATGACTAAGAGGGCAGCACTGTTCGCGTTACCATCAAAAGCCAAAATAATGGCTATAACGCCCAGAAACAAATTCCCGATGGTGAAAAGGTTCGGTATGGATTTTGCAATCATGTTTGCCACCTCAACTTTACTATACCCTATAGAAACGAATGTTAAGCGCCGCTTGATCTTAATTGCAGAACATTCCCAATTGTAATCCGCTTATATCTGTCTGTCAATAAACACCTGGTCCTGAATCCGTTTCAAACCTTCTTTAATAGCACGAGCTCTAACCTCTCCAATTCCGTCCACCTCATCCAATTCATCAATAGATGCCATGACGATATGGGGTAAAGCGCTAAAGCGATCAACCAAATTATGAATAATGACACTGGGTAATCTAGGGATCTTACTTAGCATCCGATAACCCCGCGGCAGCAAGCCATCCTCAACCACAGTGCTTAAAGAGGGGTATCCCAGTAATCGAATTAGGGTTGCGGAATCCAGCAGTTCCTCCGAGGACAGTCTGCGGATAGAGGACTGAATGTCACGGATCCTATCGTCCCCTTCATCCTTTGCATAATCTTTCAGCAGAAGCCGTGCCTCTTCCTCTGCTGTACCCACCAGTTCTTCCTTCTGCATACTGATTAGCCTTCCTTCATTACCTAGCTCCAACACGTATCTGTTGATTTCATTCTTGATACGCAATACCATTTCTGCACGTTGAATGACATAAGCCACCTCATGCATAGTGACGAGCTCCTCATACTCTAGTGCGGACAAGTTCGTTAACGCCTGAGTGAATACCGCACGATATTTCTCCAAAGTCTGAATCGCCTGATTCGCTTTCGTTAAAATAACTCCCATTTCCTTAAGCGCATACCGCAATTGACCCTGATAAAGTGTGATTACATTACGTCGCTGTGAGATGGATACGACAAGCTTACCTGTCTGTTTAGCGACTCGTTCTGCTGTCCGGTGTCGAATTCCTGTTTCTATAGAAGAAATTGCAGAATCAGGAATGAGTTGTGTATTCGCATATAGTATACGTTTAACATCTTCATTCAGAATGATTGCGCCGTCCATCTTCGCCAATTCGTACAAATAGTTCGGGCTGAAGTCACAATTGATGGAGAATCCGCCGTCCACAACCTCCATCACTTCAGGACTATAACCTACGACAATTAACGCCCCTGTTTTGGCACGCAGTACATTTTCCAGCCCATCACGGAATGGGGTGCCTAATGCAACCATCTGGAGCAACATATTCATCGTTTTCTCTTGCTGAATATGCTCCTTCTCCCGGTTTTCTTTTTCTTTGTTTTCCTTCATTTAGTTATCCCCCCTATTCCAATGCGGCTTTCAAAGCGTCTGCTACTGTCTTCACACCAATAAGCTGAATGTCCTTAGGCGGCTGCCAGCCTTTCATGCTTTGCTCCGGCATAATTACGCGTTTGAACCCCAGCTTCTGCGCTTCTTTCACCCGTTGCTCCGCTCTAGATACAGCACGCACTTCCCCCGTTAATCCGACTTCGCCGAAGATTACGTCGAATGGTCTTGTAGGCTTATCCTTTAAGCTGGACGCAATACTAACGGCTGCAGCTAAATCCGCTGCTGGCTCATCAAGCTTAACACCGCCCGCTACGTTTAAATAAGCATCTTGATTCTGCATAAACATACCCATCCGTTTCTCCAGAACGGCAATAACTAGAGACATCCGATGATGGTCAAAGCCAGAGGCCATCCTTCTAGGCGAAGGGAAATGCGTAGGAGCAATAAGCGCTTGAAGCTCTACAAGAACCGGCCTCGTTCCTTCCATGCTCGCTACAACAGTAGAGCCGGAAACGCCAAGCGGTCTTTCAGATAAGAACAGCTCGGAGGGATTCGTAACCTCCCTTAATCCATCCTCACTCATATCGAAAATTCCTATTTCGTTCGTGGAGCCAAATCGGTTCTTAACCGCTCTTAATATTCGGTAAGTATGATGACGTTCCCCTTCAAAATAAAGCACGCAATCCACCATATGCTCAAGCAGCCGCGGTCCGGCAATTGCTCCCTCCTTCGTAACGTGCCCGACTAATACGGTCGCCACTCCATTAATTTTGGATATACGCATGAAATGAGCGGTACACTCCCTCACCTGGGATACACTTCCCGGTGCGGAAGCGATCTCGGGACGATATACGGTTTGAATGGAGTCAATTACGAGAAAGTCTGGCTCTACTTCCGTTATGGCTTCTTCAATCGTTTCAAGGTTAGTCTCGCACAGAACGTATAATCTGTCGTTCAAGGCCCCAAGCCGATCTGCCCGCAGCTTCGTTTGCCTCACGGATTCTTCTCCGGATACATATAGGACCTTTAAGCCTTGAACGGATAATTTATAGGATGTCTGTAATAGAAGAGTCGATTTGCCGATACCCGGATCCCCGCCAACAAGCAGAAGCGAACCCGGAACGAGTCCTCCGCCGAGCACACGATTCAATTCCGATAGACCTGTCTGTATCCGGGGCTCGCGCCCACTTTCTATATCTATGATAGAACGTGCTTTTTCTTTCGTCCGAGTAAGCTCACTCCGGCCTACAGGTGCTTTTACTTCTGTTTCGGTTTCTTCTACCATCGTATTCCAAGCATGACAGCCAGGACATTTGCCCATCCATTTCGGCGATTCCGTGCCGCATTCGGTACATGCGAATTTCGTCTTAACCTTGGCCATGGTAAATAAAGACTCCTTCTGATCGAGTTAACTCTACTCTTAGAAGTTTACCATGTTAAAGGCTCCCAGAAAACCGACCAACTGCACTTCTCGAAGATTATTAGCGTAACCATCACCACAAAAAAAAGACTCCCCGCATCTTACGCCGTTAAAAGGCGGGACGGAGAGTCTTTCTTCCCGTAGGACGCTTGCTATAAAGTTAAGGCCGGCAGCGTCCAAGGTAACACAAGGATTATGCTTTCGTTGTCACTTCAGGCTCAGCTTCCGCTTGATCCACTTGTCTAACGACTAGACCGCCGTCCTCTTCATCAATGAGGAGATTGTTGCCTTTGGATATCTTGCCCATGAGCAAATCCTCCGACAGCCGATCCTCAATATGCTTCTGAATGGCTCTGCGAAGCGGACGCGCTCCGTATTGGGGATCGAAGCCTTCCTTCGCTAGGAAGCTTTTGGCGGAATCCGTAAGCTTGAAGCCGACGTTATGCTCAACAAGGCGTTTGCGTAATTCATCGGCCATTAAGGTAACGATTTGAGCTATATGCTCCTGATCGAGCGGATGGAATACAATGGACTCATCAATCCGATTCAGGAATTCCGGACGGAATGATTTCTTGAGCTCAGCAAGTACTTTTTCCTTCATATTCTGATAATCACGCCCTGCGTCTTGGGCAGCTGTAAATCCTAGAGTTGAATTTTTCTTGATTTGCTCTGCTCCAACGTTGGATGTCATAATAATCAGCGTATTCCGGAAATCCACCGAACGCCCTTTGGAATCCGTCAGACGACCGTCTTCCAAAACTTGCAGGAGGATATTAAATACTTCAGGATGAGCTTTCTCGATTTCATCGAGCAATACGACAGAGTATGGCTTGCGACGAACTTTCTCCGTCAATTGACCGCCTTCTTCATAGCCCACATATCCCGGAGGTGCTCCAACAAGGCGAGAAGTTGAATGCTTCTCCATATATTCTGACATATCGATACGGATTACCGCATTCTCATCGCCGAACATCGCTTCCGCAATCGCACGAGCAAGCTCGGTCTTACCCACTCCCGTAGGTCCAAGGAAGATAAAGGAGCCCATTGGACGCTTAGGATCCTTCAGACCGGCACGAGCACGACGGATTGCACGAGATACGGATTTAACGGCCTCATCCTGACCGATAACACGGTTGTGCAGGATGCTTTCCATCCGCAGCAGACGCTCTGTCTCTTCCTCTGCAAGCTTGCTTACCGGAATTCCGGTCCAGCTAGCGACCACCTGGGCGATATCCTCAGGCGTCACCTCAGAGTCTGTGCGGCCTTGCTTTTCTTTCCAGAGGTTTTTCGTATGATCTAGTTCCTCACGGATTTTCTGCTCGGTATCGCGCAGAGCAGCCGCTTTTTCGAATTCTTGGCTTTGGACGGCAGCATCCTTCTCCTTACGGATATCCTCCAACCGCGTCTCTAATTGCTTGAGATTTGGCGGAACCGTGTAAGAATTTAACCTTACCTTGGAGCCGGCTTCATCGATGAGATCAATGGCCTTATCTGGTAAGAAACGGTCTGGAATATAACGATCGGACAGCTTAACCGCTGCTTCGATTGCTTCATCCGTTATTTTCACGCGATGATGAGCTTCGTAACGGTCACGCAAGCCATGCAAGATCTGAACCGCTTCTTCCGGTGTTGGTTGATCTACCGTGATCGGCTGGAACCTACGCTCCAAAGCTGCGTCCTTCTCAATATATTTGCGATATTCATCAAGCGTAGTCGCTCCGATACATTGAAGCTCACCGCGCGCCAGAGCAGGCTTCAGGATATTAGAGGCATCGATTGCGCCTTCTGCTCCCCCTGCTCCAATTAGCGTATGCAGCTCATCAATGAAAAGAATAACGTTGCCGGCTTGGCGGATTTCGTCCATGATTTTCTTGAGTCTATCCTCGAACTCTCCCCGATATTTCGTTCCTGCAACGACAGAACCCATATCCAGCGTCATTACGCGCTTATCACGCAGGGTCTCGGGAATTTCGTTATTGACGATTTTCTGAGCGAGGCCTTCGGCAATTGCCGTTTTACCAACGCCAGGTTCACCGATCAGGACTGGATTGTTCTTGGTACGACGGGATAACACCTGAATAACGCGTTCAATTTCCTTCTGCCTGCCGATGACAGGATCAATATTGCCTTCCCTTGCGCTAGCTGTCAGGTCGCGGGCTAAGCCATCTAAGGTTGGCGTGCTTACATTGGATGAAGGGCCATGGCTGGTTGACACACTTTCATTGCTTCCTAGCAGTTGAAGCACTTGCTGGCGTGCTTTGTTCAGGCTAATACCCAGATTGTTAAGTACACGGGCGGCTACGCCTTCACCTTCACGAATAAGGCCAAGCAAGATGTGCTCCGTACCCACATACGTATGACCAAGCTTCCGTGCTTCATCCATGGAAAGCTCGATCACTTTCTTAGCGCGTGGAGTATAGGCGATATTCGTAGGTTGCTCTTGTCCCCGACCGATTAGTGACTCAACTTCATCCTGGATTTTCTCCAAACCAAGTCCCAAGGCAATGAGGGCTTTGGCGGCAATGCTTTCTCCTTCTCGAATCAATCCGAGCAGAATATGCTCTGTGCCGATGTTGTTGTGTCCCAAACGCACTGCTTCTTCCTGAGCTAAGGCCAATACCTTCTGCGCACGTTCTGTGAATCTTCCAAACATCATGAGACACACCTCCGTATAAGTTTAAGAATAAAACATTTAAGAAGTAGTTGCCAGTCTTGAGCGAATTAATTCCGCTCTTGACCTATCCCTCTCCTCCGGACTCATTGCAACACCGAACGTTTGTTGCAGAAATCCGGGTTGGGTAGATACAAGCAATTCATTCAAAGTTTGGTCGTTTAATTCCGGCAGTAAGCCCAGATGGACGCCAAGGCGGATATCCGACAGCCTTTGGGAAGCTTCCTTCGAGTCCATAATAATGGCCTGAGACAGTATGCCGAATGACCTTCGCACCCGATCCTCAACACGAGGCCTTGAATCGGTTAACAGTTTACTCCTTGCAGCCTTCTCATGTTCAATCATTTGACGGGCGACTTGAAATAAGTTTTCGATGATCTCTTGCTCGGATTGCCCAAGTGTAATCTGGTTAGATACTTGGAACAAATTTCCCGTTGCTTCGCTGCCTTCTCCGTACAACCCCCGCACGGCCAATCCGACCTGTGTAACCGCGGATAATATTCGGCTGATTTGTCCGGTCATCACTAATGCAGGCAAATGCATCATCACGGAAACTCGGATTCCTGTTCCAACATTAGTGGGGCAGCTTGTTAAGTAGCCATACTTCTCATCGAAGGCGTAATCCACCTGCTCCTCGAAGATATCATCGATTTTGCTGGCACGATCCCATGCTTCATGAACTTGAAATCCTGAGCTTAAGCATTGAATGCGCAAATGATCTTCTTCATTAACCATCACGCTGATATCTTCATTAGGACTTAGGATTAGCGCCCCATTACGGGATTCATTCGCAAGGTTGGGGCTGATAAGATGCTTCTCCACCAGTACTAACTTCTCAAGCTCTGTCAAATCCGTTAGTCGAATGAGTTCAAGCTTGCCTAAACCATTTAATCTTCCACTCTCCGCAACACCAAGCAGCTGCTCCATGACTGAGAGGGATTGGGAAGGATCTGCCATCATGGGAAAAGGCAAACTGCGAATATTCCGCGCTATACGCACACGACTACTGATTACGACATCAGACTCTGCACCTTCACCATTCATCCAAAGACTGAGCCCTTGTTTGCTGAATTTCCTTTTGGCCATTGCTATTCCCTACCCTTCAGCCGCTCATTTCTTTCTCCAGCTCACGAATTCGATCCCGGATCTGTGCTGCAGATTCGAAATCCTCACGCTCGATTCGCCCTTGCATTTCCTTCTTCAGACGGTCGATTTCTCTCTTTGTCTTGAGACGTCCGCCTGCTCGTTTGGGCACTTTGCCTACATGCACTGTACTACCATGTACCCGTTTCAGGAGAGGATCAAGCCGCTCCGCGAATTGCTTATAACAATTACTGCAACCAAATCGGCCTATCTTGCTGAACTGCGTATAGGTCATGCCGCAGGTGTCGCATTTCACTACTGGTTGTTTGGCCATCGATCCCGGATTCGGAGGATCAAAATCTAGGAGACCTGACAATAAGTTGTGAATGGAAAATCCGCTTGGAGTACCGGGGATAAGCTCTCCCTTCTCCCTTGCACAAGTTTCACAAATGTGCAGCTCCGTCTTCTCCCCGTTAACGATTTTCGTAAAATGCAGCGTAGCAGGGCGTTTGCTACATTCTTGGCACTGCATGGCATCCCCTCCTTGACAGAAGTAATCGACTATTTAGCCAATAAGGCGATTAGCATCGCTTTCAGCAGCTTCGCACGAATCTGATCCCTGAGTGGTAAGGTCAGCGTTAGAGCATCTCGGGAAACGGCAGTTTTTAGCAGGTGGGCTTCACGCTTCGTAACGAATCGCGCTTCCTCTAATTGATAAATTAACCCTTCTGCAGTCAGTTGATCAATCTCTTTGCCTACTGTTTGCTGGATATGGTTCTGAATAGCATCCAATGATGGAAGATCAACTCGCTGAATCCGAATATATCCTCCGCCGCCACGTTTGCTTTCAACGTAATATCCCTTTTCCAGAGTAAATCTTGTACTAATTACATAATTAATTTGTGAAGGGACGCATGAAAATTTGTCAGCCAAATCACTTCTTTGGATTTCGACAGAGCCTTCAGAGCTGCTTTGCAAAATTTGCTTCAGGTATTGCTCGATAAGATCCGTTATGTTGCGCAACTTCCAACCTCCTTTCATCGATGCGGTCCGATTGTAGAGCGCTTAAAGCGTCCCGGGTTGGTCGTTATCCCGCTGCGTACCGATTGAAGCCTGTCTTGGGCATTATACTCGGTCAACATACAGAAGCTTTACTGACTTTGACTTTCTTTGACTTTAGACTTATTATACGCTGTTTTTCCAAAAATGCAAAGTCGGTTCCCACCTGATTGGAACGACTCTGTTAGCCATGATATGAAGTGTAAACAAATAACCCCTAAGCTGGGGTTATTTGTTTTTGTAAGATTTTTTATATTTCTATGTTTGTTAAAGCAAGTTGGTCTTCGGGCAATGCCTTGAGTGTGCCATCATTGTTTAGAGCGATACGCCATGTATAACGTGGTTCATAACCAATGATCTGCCGGGCCTTATCTATTGCCATTAAAGTTTCGTACCCTTGTATGTCCTTCTTTAAAGATACATTTGGAAAATATCTATTTACTAAGTCCTGACTAAGATCGGGCATAATTGTATCTGGGGCAGTTATATGGAAAACTTGATTTCCTAAATCATTCTTTTCTATTGCAAGAAGACAGGCCTTTGCAGCGTCCCTAACATCGCAATAAGCCCATGCATTTTTCTTTTGAATATCCCTTTCTTTATCATTCCAATGCATGATGGGAATTTTTTCATATTCATCGGGCTCATATATATTTGCGAAGCGAAGAGAAACAATCTGATTGTTAGTAAGCTCGTAATACATTCCTGTAAGGTGTTCAGTCAGCAGCTTTGCCATAGCATAGGATGACTTTGCTCTCGTTGGATGCTCTTCGTCTACAGGAAGATAAGTAAGCTGTTCCGGAACAAAAGGATACCCCAAAACAGTTTCACTTGACGCCCACACCAGCTTAGGAATTTTAAAATCTTTACAAGCTTCAAGGATATTGAAATTAACGAGCATATTATTTTCAAATATTGCCTGTGGTGTATTCCTTACATCGGTAGGAATATTCCCAAGATGGACCACAGCATCGCTTCCCATCAATAGCTGACATACCTGACCGTAATCACGTAATTCAGCTTGAATAAAGTTTTGCGATGCAGATTCCTCTCTTAGTATTCTATCTGTAGCTATAACATCATGACCGGCCTCTAAAATTGTTCTTACGGTCCATCGGCCGATTTTTCCTGCCGCTCCTGTCACCACTACTCTCACTATTTCCCGCCCCTTTTCATGTTTTCCACTTTAGGGTAACCCTTCGGGAGTCATTTATTCCTGCTGTTACATCTTTCTTAACTGCTTTAAAGTGGGGGGATTTCCAAGGCTATTTTGTTTATGTAGACGCAATTAATGCCGCTATGGGACATTTAATCATGATGCTGATGCTAAATCTTCCTCTAATTCGATTCCACCATTCGATTACGGTATATTCTGACCGCATTAAAAGTAAATTAGCGGTAGAAATAAAACTAAACTTTCAATAATTACGACTGACCCTTCAGGTCTTACATCGACTGGACTTACACCCGTAAATTGAACCTAGCGTGGCTAGGCGCGCTGATACGCAAAAGAAGCACCCATCGCTGGGTGCTTCTCTCTGTTCTCCGGCCTGGCAACGTCCTACTCTCCCAGGACCCTGCGGTCCAAGTACCATTGGCGCT
>NZ_JBEQAP010000034.1:0-63892 GCF_041640265.1 Cohnella sp. | reverse complement strand
AGATATAACTCACTACGGAATATTTCATGAACCGCCGTATACCGAACGGTACGTACGGTGGTGTGAGAGGTCGGGAGTTAATCACTCCCTCCTACTCGATTTTTTAATACAGGAGGGACGAACCAGACATGTCATTAATCAAAGTAACCAACCTGACGTTTGCCTATGACAATAGCTATGATGACATCTTCGAGAACGTAAGTTTTCAAATCGATACCAATTGGAAATTGGGGTTTACGGGAAGAAATGGACGAGGAAAAACCACATTTCTCAATCTGTTGCTCGGCAAATATGAATACAGCGGAACCATTTCATCCAATGTTGACTTTGAATATTTCCCTTTTCAAGTCGATCACAAGGAATACAATACCATGGATGTCGTACACGACATTTATCCGGACTATCAGCAATGGCAGCTCATTCGTGAACTTTCGTTGCTGAAGGTGTCAGAGGACGTTTTATATCGGCCCTTCGATTCCTTGTCCAACGGCGAGCAAACGAAAGTGCTTCTGGCAGCCTTGTTTCTGAAGGAAAACAGTTTTCTTCTCATCGATGAACCGACCAATCATCTTGACTTGCATGCCCGGAAACTTGTCAGCGACTATCTAAAAACCAAAAAAGGATTTATTTTGGTCTCTCACGACAGAGCATTTCTCGACAACTGCGTGGACCATATTCTTTCGATCAACAAGACGGACATCGAAGTCCAGAAAGGAAATTTTTCCGACTGGTGGGATAATAAACAAAGGCAGGACAATTATGAGCTAGCCGAGAACGAAAAGTTGCGAAAAGACATTAAGCGGCTGTCTGATGCGGCAAAACGAACAAGTAACTGGTCTGACGAAGTGGAGAAAACGAAAAACGGTTCACGCAATTCAGGCTCCAAGGTCCACAAAGGGTACGTCGGTCACAAAGCAGCCAAAATGATGAAACGATCGAAAACGATCGAGCACAGAGAGCAATCCGCGATCGAGGACAAATCCAAGCTCCTGAAAAATGTCGAAAACTCGGAAAGCCTGAAAATCTCGCAGCTTGCTTATCATAAAAACCAACTGGTCGAATCTTGGTATAAACGTTAGAGGTAATCAAATTGTTTATGAGCGATAGAGGTTTGAAAGCGCTTTAAAATGTGGATATGAATGGGAATTTAAATTTTTGAAAAAAAGATATGCATGTTTCGTTGAACTCTGAAACATCCTATAGATGGGATCGGACGATTGACCCCACGCTCCAAATGATACAGTCGGAGGTGAAGCAGATGCCTAAAGGCATGAAGAACAACGATGGTAACAAGTATAAAACAAACCCGAATTATGCGAAGCAAGTGTTGAAGAATAACGAGGTTCAACCAGCGCAAAACAATCCGCGAGAAAGCGACGATACGCTTCGTCATTCCTAGGCATGATTTAATATACATTTCTGAATCCATGAAATAAGTGTCCACCGCGAGGTGGAATCTGAAGGAAGTCGGCGGCAAACCTCAGGTTCGATGAAACGACTAAGATTTTAGATTGGAATTAACCACAAGGCTGCCGAATCGAACGGTGGCCTTTTTGTGCGAACGGGCAGCATTCAATCAGGAGTTTAAACACAATGATGCATGTCGGAAGACAAGAACATTATCCGAATGAATTCCGCGTAAACCGCGGGCTTTTTTATTTATCGGACAATGTTCTTGTCATTTGGCGATGACAAGAACATTGTCCGATTCCCGATTTGAGACAAGAACATTGTCCGATTGCCGACGTGAGCCACCGCAATTTTATGTGGGAGTTTGAAATAACGCGTTCACTCTAGATTCTAGAATTGAATGGTATCAAACAAAGCTAAAAAATTCAGGCGGCAACAGACATGGAAACCAAACAAGGCAAACGTTGTTCAGATGGAACGTAATATCCGAGTGCCAGTTTTCATTGTACCCCGGGGCTTCGGAAGCGAGCTCCATGGTGATCTCCAGTTTATTTGGGTTATCGCTGGACAATAAATAATTCGGTACTTTATAATCCAAAAACCCTGAACTCAACCACACAATTCCAGCGTTCATTCTGGCCGATTCCATAATATAACGAACATCGTCCAGTTGGCCGATGATTTTTTCCGTTGTCACGATCCCGCAGGTAGGTCGAGCTTCGAAATCCGTGAAATGACCGAAAGAATTGGCCATTAAGCTCATTTTTCGCAGAAAGCTCTCTCCCGTGTAAGTGAACGAATGGGAATCCCATTTTTTTCCGAAGATGGTCATTGATTTTCGCGCGGTTGTGGACATCCGGAATTCCAGGAATTTAAAGATGGGACAATAGCATAGAAGTAAATATCTAACGTGCTATTTTTGACATAATAATAGCTCTATCGAGTCATGTTAAAGTCACAGCTTATTGAATATACTTGGACATGAAATAATATAACAGGTGATAGCTATTATTAACTATTAGGTTGTAAATAGATTAATTTAATTGCTTTACAATCATTAATGATTGTGATTTAATCATAAATGATAATAGTAATCATTACGATTGGTGGGGTAAATGGTGAGAGAGGTAGCAGAAAAGAAACGATGGATGAGTGAAGGATTGATTAGCAAGAAATTAAAGAACATGCTACGAATGAAAAAACTGGCTGTGTTCGTAATTGTCTCTTGTCTTGTACTTTTAACGGCAGCTTGTGGAAGTGGAGAGACAAGCAAGCAGCAAGCAGGTGCAAACACCGAAACGTTGACATTGTCATGGCCGTTAGATCTTGGACCAATAAATCCGCATTTGTATGCTCCTAATGAAATGTTTGCTCAGGCGATGGTTTATGATCCGCTTGTAAGCTACGGGGATAACGGAGAGATTCAGCCGGCCTTGGCCAAAGAATGGCAGGTTTCAGAGGATGGAAAGAGCTATACATTTACGCTGCGTGAGGGCGTATTGTATTCAGACGGTTCCACCCTCACAGCGGAGAATGTGAAGCGAAATGTAGAAGCAGTTATTCAAAATATGGATAGACATAGCTGGTTAGAAGCTGTAAGCATCATCGAAAAAGTAGAAGTAATCGATGAATTAACTGTGAAAATAGACTTGAAAGAGTCCTACTATCCTTTCCTGCAAGAATTAACATTAATTCGTCCATTGAGAATGTTAGGCGATAATGGGTTTCCTGCGAGTGGTTCAACTGCAGAAGAAATCGCAGCACCTATCGGAACAGGTCCGTGGATTTTGACAGATTATGTAAATGGTAGTCATGCCGAATTTACGCAAAACGATAACTATTGGGGTGAGAAGCCCAAAATTGAAAAGGTCGTAATCAAGTTCATTCCAGACTCCCAAACACGTATTATGGCATTGGAAAAAGGCGAGATTGATTTAATTTTCGGAAGCGGTCAGCTTGCTCCAGTAGAGTATCAAACGCTGCAGCAGAAGGGCCAGTACCAGTCCATGATCTCGGGTCCGCTGTCAACGAGAGTGCTTGCAATCAACTCTACGATAGCTCCGACGAATGAGAAAGAGGTTCGATTAGCCCTACAGCATGTGATGGACCGCAAGACCATCGTTGAACATGTACTGAATGGGCTGGAAGAGGAAGCGCAATCGTTATTTTCGCCGGGTTTCCCTTACAGCGATATTAAGGTAGGACTATATAAGTATAATATCGAAGAGGCGAAGCAGCTGCTTGATCATGCAGGATGGAAAGTTGTAGACGGAAAGCCATTCCGGATGAAAGGCGATCAAGCTCTGCAAGTCACCATTCCTTATCGCAGCACAGACATGGTTCATAAAGGATTACTAGAGTATTTGCAAAGTGCTTGGCGTGAAATCGGGATCGATGTACAGTTAAAGGCGGAAGAATCCCAATTATATACCCAAAAGGTCAGAGCGGGAGAATTTAATCTCACTTTTAATGATACTTGGGGCGTACCTTATGATCCGCATATGTTTATCCGTACAATGATTGGTGAAAATCAATTAGGATACTATGTACAAAAAGGCACTGCGATTTCATCTCAATTTACAGCCAATATTGAAAAAGTGATCCACACAACGGTTGAAAGCGAACGTCAAGAATTGTATGAAGCGATTCTGCGAGGAATCCATGAAGAAGCGATGTTTATTCCAATCTCCTACCGTACCAATTATCTGGTAGCTAATGATCGTGTTAAGGGGCTGCAGTTTACTCCGCATCAATATGAAGTGCCGCTTTCTCTTTATGAATTGAAGGAGTAGAGGGATGCTGAGCTTTCTATTTAGACGAATTGGAAGTATGGTTCTGGCACTATGGGGAGTATCCCTGCTAGCTTTTTTCTTGATCCGGATCATTCCCGTTGATCCTGTCGAAGCTTATTTTGCCATTAATCAACTGCCGGCAAGCAAGGAAGCAATGGATGCGATTCGCGAAGAGCAGGGGTTTAACAAACCTCTGCTTTCGCAATATGTGAATTGGATCTGGCATGTGCTTCAGCTTGATTTTGGCAAGTCGTTTGTTACAAGGTCTGATGTAGCGAGTGACCTCATAGATAAATTCTGGATTACGTTATGGATTGCTGCAGCAGCCTTATTTTTTGTCGTTTGCATTAGTGTCAGCATCGGGGTTTTATCCGCGGTAAAGCATTCCAGCCTGTTTGATCGGCTTACACGCACAACGATTTTTATGATTGCTTCGATGCCTAGTTTTTGGTTAGCTTTTATTTTAATCTACGTCGTGGCTTTAAAATGGGGGATCCTACCGTTAATGGGGTGGGGAACCTGGCAGCATGTGATTTTGCCGTCGTTAACGTTGGCACTCGGAATATGCCCCTATTATATTCGATTAATCCGAACAAGCATTATCGAGCAGATGCAGCAGCCACATGTGCTGTACGCTCGGGCACGCGGTCTCAAAGAGAGCGTCATTATCCGCAATTATTTGCTGAAGGGAACGCTGCCTCCTTTATTAACCTCACTAGCGATGACGTGCGGCGGCTTAATAGGCGGAGCTGCGATCGTTGAAATCGTATTTACGATCCCAGGGATAGGAAGGTATATTTTGGTTGCCATGGAAGCCCGCGATTATGTTGTGCTGCAAGGCTTTATTTTGATCATTGGGGTTTTTTATATTGTCATTAACTTTGCAGCAGATATCGTATGTGCCATGATCGATCCGCGTATCCGTCTAAAGGGGGGAGAACAATGATCAAGAGAAACAAGCGCTTGCCGCTCATCATCAGCAGTACGCTTGTTGCTTTACTTGTTATTATGGCCTTATTTGAGCCTTGGCTCATGCCCAATGATCCCTATGCGACGAATGTTGCGATGAAGCTGCAAGGCTATTCAGCCGCCTACCCGTTAGGCACGGACCATTTAGGGCGCTGTATCTTATCAAGGCTTATCGCGGGCGCGAGAGTATCCTTGGTTACCACATTTTCGATTCTGATCGTAACTATGATTATTAGTCTTGCAGTCGGGATCACAGCCGGTTACATCGGTGGAGTCATCGACACGGTCTTAATGCGCCTTTGCGATATTTTACTTGCGATGCCTAATTTTATTTTTGCTCTTGTTATTGTAGGAACGTTGGGCGGCGGCCTTTTCAATATGTTTATCGGGATTGTTTTTGTCTCTTGGGTATGGTATGCCCGCATGATTCGCAATATGGTGTTAAGTCTTAAAGAAGCTCAATTTGTGAAGTATGCACAGGTGACTGGCGTTTCTCGATTTAGCATCATGCGGGTTCATATCCTGCCTTTTGTTTTTCCGCAAATCTTTTTACTTAAATTAATTGGTCTAGGTTCAACCATTTTACTCATCTCTGAACTGTCTTTTTTAGGATTAGGAGTGACGGCTCCAATGGCAGAGTGGGGGATGATGATCAGTGATAGTAAAACGTATTTATTGAGCAACCCCATGTTAATGTTCATCCCGGGTGTGATGATCTCGCTAACGGTGCTCATTTTTAACTGGTTTGGAGATACGGTTCGTAACGCCCTGGATCCAAAAACGTTGTAGAGAGGCTGATTCCCTTGCTAGAAGTAAAAAATCTCTCTGTATTTGTACAACAAGAGACGGATGAAATTCAAGTTGTACAGGATATAAGCTTTCAAGTTCCAAAGGGAAAAGTTGTAGGTATCGTTGGGGAAAGCGGCAGTGGAAAATCAATGATTTGTACCACGATCCTCCAATTATTCAATGAAGGCCGCAGGGTAGAAGGAGAGATCTTCTATAAGGGTGAATTGCTTTTCCAAAAAAATAAAAAGGAAATGCGTAATCTAAGGGGTAAAGAGATCGCTCTTATTATGCAAAATCCGATGTCCATGTTTAACCCCATGCTATCGATTGGAGACCATTTTGTAGAAACACTGCAAGCCCATATAAAAATAAGCAAAATAGATGCTAAGATTAAGGCGCTTGAACAGCTGTCACGTTATCAGCTGCCAGGAGATCATGTGCTAAATAAATACCCTCACGAGCTGAGCGGAGGGATGCTGCAACGGATCATGATTGCCAT
Source organism: Cohnella sp. (assembly GCF_041640265.1). GTDB lineage: Bacteria > Bacillota > Bacilli > Paenibacillales > Paenibacillaceae > Cohnella. The sequence continues at coordinate 57,433 of NZ_JBEQAP010000034.1, read as the reverse complement.
AGCGGTTAGTCATTATCCATCCCTGATCATTGCGGATGAACCAACAACCGCTCTGGATACGATGACACAGCTGCGCATCTTGGATGAGCTGCAGGCTTATCAGCAAGACTCAGGAGCCAGCATACTTATTGTTTCTCATGATTTAGGGGTCATTGCCAAAATAGCTGATGAGCTTATCGTTATGAGACGCGGGATCATGGTCGAATACGGCCCCGCTTCCTTAGTCCTTGATAACCCGCGACATCCATACACCCAGGCTTTGCTGGCCGCTAAGGAAAAAAATCGCAGCTTAGATGAGCTTGTTGATCAATATGACGAGCCTATAGTGGAGCCTTTAGTTGAATGGAAACCTGGATATTGGGTGAGGCAATAAGATGGAGGGAACCCATGATTGAATTCATCAACGTATCGAAGCAGTTTCGTGAGGGAATATGGTGGGGACAGAAAAAAAACGTACAGGCACTGCACGATATTTCCTTACAAATCAAGGAAGGAACCTGTTTTGCCATTGTGGGGGAAAGCGGTTCAGGTAAGAGTACTTTAGGAAAACTGTTGATCGGTCTCGAGAAGCCGGATACGGGACAGATTATGTTCCAAGGCTCCAACCTGCATGAAGCGGATCGCCAAAAACGGCAGCTGTTGCGCAGAGATATGCAAATCGTCTTTCAAGACTGTTATAGTGCCGTCAATCCCCGAATGAAAATTAAAGATGTTATAGCTGAACCGATGCGAGTCCATTTCCAATATTCCGCGGCTGAAATAAAGGAAAAAGTGAAGCAGCTGCTTGAAGCGGTTGGATTAGACGAAGAAGCTGGCGAGCAATATTCCCATCAATTTAGCGGCGGGCAGCTTCAGCGGATCACCATTGCAAGGGCGATATCGATTCAACCGAAGGTCATCGTCTTGGATGAGGTGATTAATAGTTTGGATGTACTCGTGCAGATTAGTATATTGAAGCTGTTAAAACGATTACAACACGAATTGAACTTGACCTATCTTTTTATTTCACATGATCTGCATGCGGTAAAACTGTTTGCTGATGAGGTAGCTATACTAGATAAGGGTGAAATAGTAGATTGTGCACATCAAGTTAAGCATTTTGATAAACTGACTCATCCTGCCAGTCGAAGATTAATAGAAGCTCAGCTTCCTATTGTACCTCAGCTGGCTAAGGAGGAGTACCCGGTAAAGAAAGGATTGTATGTATCATAAGAACAGGTCCACTCTCTAAAGAAATGCTTCAAATGTATGCACTGGCGCTTCTTTTCTTTACAGCAAATGCTGTCCTGACCGTCATTTTCCCTTTACAGGCAGCGGGACATGGCTTTAGGGAAGGTGAAATCGGCATCATGATGGGACTGTACATGTTTGTATGTATGGTGCTACGGCCCTGGGCAGGTCAAATGGTTTCCAAGTATAGTGTGTTGACGATCATGAAATGGTTATTGGCAGGTCATGCGCTAGCCTTGCTGTTATATGTTTGGCTAGGAGTGGAGAGCTTGTATATCGTCCGTGCGCTTCAAGGTGTCGTGACGGCATTTTTTTCGATGGCGATGCAAATTGGAGTGGCAGCGATTTTGCGAGATGAAGATCGAGGACAAGGCATGTCCATGTATTCTTTATCTACTGTGCTGCCAGGCTTGTATGGACCTGCCTTAGCTCTCTTGCTTTGGACTCAATATGATCATTTTTATATATTGCTTCTGATTGGCGCCTTAGCGGTGCTTCCATTTTTATTTGTATACAGCGCTCCATTACCAGCAACAAAAGATGAAAAAGGCGGGTTTACTTTCCGCGAGATGATTGCGGTCTTTAAGGATGCCTGTCGAAATAGAGGTTTAATAGTATCTGCCTTTGTTATGCTTATCGGTGCAACGGTTTTTGGTGCGGTTTCAACCTTTTTACCTTTGTATATGGTGACGACAGGCTATGGCAATGCGGCACTGTATCTATTCGTACAGGCGATCGTCGTGGTGGTGAGCCGGTTTTTGCTTCGAAAGTCGATCCCTTCTGATGGCCAGTGGCATCCGGGTTTTATGTCGATTGTACTCGTTAGCTCGGTCATTGGAACAACCTTGCTGGCACTCATGCCGCAAATCGGTCACTTTATTTATGTGTCAGCTATATTTAATGGTTTGGCTGCAGCGATGCTGTATCCAACGATCGTCACGTATATGTCCTTTGCCATTCCAAAAGAAACCAAGCATATTTTACTTGGTGTTTTTCTTGCTTCTTATGATTTAGGCTTTGCCTTTGGCTGCTTTGTTATGGGATTTGTTATACAAATTAGTTCTTTTTCATCGATGTTTGTCACTTGTTCAATTTTTGGACTGGCAGCCATTATGTTCATTTGGGGAAAGCGGAAGGAAACGGATGTCATTGTCGTGGACAAGGGTGCCGTTGCTTAAAGAAAGGGGTGAAAGTGTGAGAGGAGCATTGTCTTGGCATTTTTTACGTTTGTATCTATTGGTTCTTCTCTTTTTTAGTGCCAACTCTATACTGAATGTCATCATCCCTTTACGGGGAGAATCATTAGGCGCCAGTAATACAACGATTGGGATCATCATGGGGGCCTATTTATTTACCACGATGTTCTTTCGGCCTTGGGCAGGTCATATGATTCAAAAGCATGGGCCTATAAAAGTATTACGAATTATTCTAATTATCAATGGCTTTGCATTAATACTCTATACGTTTACTGGATTAGAAGGGTATTTGTTCGCCCGTATGCTGCAGGGTGTATCGACGGCGTTCTTTTCAATGGCACTGCAGATCGGCATTATTGATGCTTTGCCTGAGGAGGATCGCTCACAGGGCATTTCACTTTACTCGTTATTTTCTTATGTTCCGGGAATCATGGGTCCCTTACTTGCGTTAGGGATATGGCAAGCTGGGGATATGAATTATTTTACAGTGGTGATGATAGCCATTGCTATCTCTACAGGTCTGTTTGGTTATTGTGCCAAAATGGATAAAAACACAGATCCACCTGTTCCGAGTCACCCTGAACAGAGAGTCAATATGTTTACATCATTTAGTCAATTAGTGAAAAATCCGTTTTTGTTTAAATGCAGTGTATTGATGTTGATTTCTTCCATTGTATTTGGGGCAATTACATTCTTTATCCCATTGTATGCTATGCAATTAAAAAGCGGTAATGCTGGTATTTATCTCATGCTGCAGGCGGGTACTGTTGTCTTTGCTCGTTTTGCTTTAAGAAAAAAAATCCCTTCAGACGGCAAATGGCATTCTTCTTTTATCATGGGGATAATGCTTGTATTAGCTATATCGGCTCAATGTGTAAGCTATTCTATAACGGGTGGACCTATCTTTTTCTATCTCGGCGCTATTTTGATGGGGGTAGCGCAGGCACTTATCTATCCAACGTTAACCACCTATTTAACCTTTGTTTTACAAAAGGTGAATCGTAATGTGCTGCTTGGTTTATTTATTGCGATGGCTGACTTGGGGGTTTCACTGGGCGGAGTCATTATGGGGCCTTTAGCTGACCTTTTTTCATACTCATCCATGTATATGATTTGCGCTATTTTAGCTGTGGCAATGGTCATTTTTTCCTATGACCGACGAAAAATATTTGTTGAGGTAGCTACAAGAGAATCTTAAATACATAAGCGTCTAATATCCCCCAGCTGTTCCTCCGTTTACGAGTCTGTCAGAATAGAGGCATCTCATTAAACGGAGGTTCTAACATGGAGCAAGCAGCAACCATTTAGGTTCTTTAACCTCATGTAGGGGTCGGGAATATAGGGGGCGTGCCAACATGCTATAAATAACAACTTTGGTTTTTCTTTAAACAACAAGAACGTTGTAGCATCTCGCATATTAAGTGCTATAATAAATCCTCCGTGACCACAATTTCCGAGCATACGGTTAAAAACCATATGAAAAATATTCTGCATAAGCTCAAATTGGACAATCGAGTCCAATTGACCCGGTTCGCGATCGAGCATCAAATCGTGGAGACTTGATTATGTTTCATAAAGCTGAAGACCTCCAATCCCTTGAACAAGCAAAGGACTGGAGGTTGACTTTGTTTAATGGTGATTTGCCGAAGACTCAGATTCGCCTGTTTCATGCTGCTCGAGTGCAGCAATTCTTTCGATGGCTTCCGCTCCGATCGCGATGCGCTTCGCAGGCATTACCTCCAAATTTGAGGAGGCGACGTGACTTTTCAAAATATAAATGCCATCTTCGCTGAAGACATGCTCGGCTTCATAGAGTCCGGGAGAGCTTTCGCTTGCCTTAACCGTTACTGCCTGATCCATCTTGTTTTCCGACCAGATAATGAATTCCGCCAGTTCGGCTTGTTCGAATGGCTTTCCGCTTTTTTTGACATCCAGCTTTAACACAACAATTTGCTGAAGTTCTATGTTGGCAGGAATCTGAAGATCGACTGTCAAATGAGGAGAGAAACCTCTCTCATCTGTATCTGCTACATCCGTCGTACAACTGCTGAGGATGATCATCACAATCAGAAACGTGAATCCAAATAAAAGTCTTTGTGTTTTTGTCATTTCTATCCCATCCTCAAGCAGAGAACCAGTGCCGAAGCGGCTTGATCCTGCGAATAATTAATAGGTCCAGCACAAGTACGACAATGATAGATGCCCCGACCAAAGGCATTACAGCTCCGCAAATCAGAAGCAAGACGAGAACAGTAAGCGTAACTCCCTTATCCTTAGGCCTTGAAGGAGCTCCCAGACCGTCAGGCTTGCGTTTGCGCCACATCATATAGGAACTCACGGCCATCAATATGAGCCCCAAAGCTGCGACAAGCCCAAGCAACTGATTAGCTATTCCGAATGCCTGCCTTCATGAAAGGCAATCCCAAGAGTGATAACCTTGGCCATCACGCCATATTCTGAATAACGGACATCTGTCAATACAGCACCGCTATATTGATCGATGTGGAGAGTCGCATTCTTGCCCGGCGTATTATGAGCGGTCGATAAGGTGTAAACGCCGGATTCACCCATAGGCAAAGTGATCGTATAGGGCAAAAGGACATTTTGTTTATCGGCAATCATTTCAATGTAGTCGACACTAAGGGGCAAGTAACCTCCGCTCGCTGAAGCCGGAACAGGCAAATTCTCGGCGGCCCAAGGCAGATCCTCGGCAATATCTTTGGCCACAGTTACCGACTCCGGTTTCGCTCCAAAGCTATAAGCGAATGGAGGAGCATTCGTATTGGTCTTATTCGCCAGCTTGTCGATCTGTCCGCCTAAAATGCCGGACCAAGGAAGCCCTGATGCGATCATTACCACAAGCAGAAGCGATAGCCAGAAAGCCGGAACCGCGTGGATGTCTCTCCAGAAGGTTCGGGAGCCAGGTTTGCTTAGTCTGATAAGGATCGTGCCCCAGATGCCTGCCTTGTTGCGCGGCCACCATATGATTAAACCGGTCAGGATGAGAATCAATGCCCAGCATGCTGCGAGCTCAACAAGCCGATTAGCCCATGTTCCTCCGATGACAAGCTGACTGTGCATCTTCTTGAAAAATGCGGAAAATGTTTTTACGGATTGGCGAACCAGAGAGGGGCTCGTTTTCTCGCTTGTTTGAGGAGATGGTGCTAATTTTTCAACTGGCATGCTGCTCATCGTTACTGCCCCCGCTTTATGATTTATCGATAAGTTTAAGTATATAAGGGCGAGGATGGTGTTTATATGACTCTTTCGAGCTATTGTCGTTTCTATTTTGTGTCGTTATTGTTTCCCGGAAAGCCAATTCGCTAGATTGACCAATTATTCTTCCGACAACTTGTCTTCGAATGCCGGCATGCCGCCACCGCCGTTAGCGATTTTCTTGTGAATTTATAACCCGAAAGAGTCATCCCAAGAAGCTGAGTCTATGGTATCCTTTAATTTAATTAAAGTAGAGGAGTATGAATTAATTGAAAGCGAGAATTCAAGCATTTACCGCAACTTTATTAATGGGGCTGCTTCTCTTCCCGCAATTGATATATGCACATTCAGCGCTTGTTTCGGCTGTTCCTGCTGAATCGAAACCCACTACTTCCGAGGTAACTGAGATTAATCTGAAATTCAATACCCCGATTGAGCCAGTTAGCAGTCTGAAGGTAACGGATGAATCTGGTTCTGAATTTCCATTAAAGGAAACCAAAACGGATGATGATAATCTGATGGGTGTTTTAGAACAGCCATTAACAAATGGAGTTTATAACGTTAATTGGAAGATCATCGGAGAAGACGGACATTCTATTAAAGGAAGCTATTCTTTCGAAGTACGAATTCCAGAGGAAGAGGCTATTCCATCAGACGAACAACTTCCTACTGATTCCGAGGCGCAAGAACAAGTAGTGCTCCCTACACCCGCCGCAATAATAACACCGTCTGAAACTCCAATAGCTCCAGACAAAGAAGACAATAAATCTACAATAGAGAAGAAGAATACAATCATAGATGTAATTCTAATAGCAGTTTCTGCTCTGGTAGTTATTTCTTTTGTTTCTTTACTTTTTAAAAAGAAAAATAAATGAACTGTCGGAGACGGCATACGAAAATCAACCCAAAGCGTATCGAGTTGTTGCGGATCATACCCGCACGGCAGTATTTATCCTAGGTGATAATTACGGCATTACTCCGTCTAATGTCGACCAAGGCTATGTGCTGCGAAGATTGATTCGCCGAGCTGTTAGATTCGCAATGCAATTGAGTATTCAAGAAGGCGATCTAGCGGATATCGCTAGCGCTGTGATTGACAAGTACGAGCTAATATACCCAGAGCTGCAAAGCAATCGAGATAAAATTATTAGGGAACTCCAGGCGGAAGAAGCTCGTTTTCAAAAAACGCTCGCGCAGGGACTTCGTGAATTCGATAAGCTTTCGATTTCATTAGTAAATGGTCAAATAGACGGTGCAGCTGCATTCAAACTTTATGATACGTATGGGTTTCCCATCGAATTGACCATGGAACTGGCAACAGAGCGTTCCATCGCCATCGATCTGGAAGGATATCTAGAGAAATTTCAGAAGAATAGAGAGTTATCTCAAGCCGGAGCAGCCCAAAAGTTTAAAGGCGGTTTAGCAGATAATTCTGCACAGACGGCAAATCTGCATACGGCAACTCATCTTCTGCATGCTGCACTACGAAAGGTTCTCGGAGATGAGGTGGCGCAAAAGGGCAGCAATATAACGGCTGAGAGACTGCGCTTTGATTTTTCGTTCCATCGTAAAATGACTGAAGAAGAGATCGTGGCAACCGAGCGGCTGGTCAATGAAGCGATTGCCGAAGGCGTCGGGATTACGTTCGAAGAGATGACGCTTGAAGATGCACGTAGAACAGGGGCTATTGGTCTATTCGAGAGCAAGTATGGCCAGATGGTAAAAGTATATACGATGGGCAGATTCTCCAAAGAGATATGCGGCGGTCCTCACGCGGTGAATACGGCTGACCTTGGTACTTTTAAAATTGTTAAGGAAGAGAGCTCGTCTTCTAGCGTAAGGAGGATAAAGGCAGTACTTGAAAGCACTGATGCTTTACGCTAACGAGGAACGTTAGTAATACCAGCTGCCAGATCGCAAGAGAACAGCATATTCACAATCGACAAGTTCGCATGATGAAAAATTCATATCGAGAAAAACAATAACCCCCGACGGTTGCTGATGCTGCAAAGCAAAGGACGACTGTCGAGCGACAAGAACATAGTCCGATTGGAATCCGCTTAAACAGCGGCTTTTTTCATTTATAGGTACAAGTTCTTGTCGATATGCGACAAGAACTTGTACCTATTATCGAAGTGAAATATAATATTATGCAAAATACCTCTATAATGACATCGTAAAACCCATAATGTGGTAAAATATAGTTGTGATCTTACTGAACTATACCAGCTAATAGGCTGTCAATATTTAATAAATATTGAGCGAAACGAAGGATGCTATACTGGTAAAAAGGTACGATAAATAACCGTCCCACAGTATATGGGACGGTTTCCCTCAATGTCTAAGGCTTGCCAATTCAGTCTAAGCGGAAAGCTTCTTTCTTGGTTAAGATGGCATAAATCCAGTGGATCAGTTTATTTGCACAAGCGATCACAGCTACTTGGGTACTGTATCAGAAGCAATAATCGACCGTATCAAGCATAATTCATTTGAAATACTCATTGATGGCAAGTTTTCAATGCGTGAACGACACGGATTAAAAGCGAAGAAATCTGAGGTATTTGCTAATGAATAAGCAAGATTTCAAAGAACGATACGAAGAAGTATATAATCTTTACCATGAGTTACTATCAACACATCATGAAACCTTGATAGAAATCGGTGAACTTAAAGTTAAGACTGAGCTCATGAAAAACATGTTAATTCAAAATGGCATTAATGTTTCCGATATCTATTCTGAATTTTAATTTTGTCTCTTGTTGAGGGTGGTTAAACATATCATCCTCAACAATTACTGTTATCTGCTCTCTCGTCGAGAAGAGTGCTCTATATCTCCGAGAAAGGTGCTCTCGAATTCCGTGATGTGTGCTCTACTGCAACGAAATATTCAGCAATTTCCGGGTTATCGTAAAATGACGTGGAATTTAGGTTCTGTTTATGGTTTAGCTGTAGGCCATTTCCATGCATACCAGATAATTAGACAAAGAAGAGCGACTTCTACAACAGCGCCAAACACCATGTGCACCCAATGCTCTCCTGTCAAATTAAACAATGTATAGGGAATATACACCGCGGCAATAATGATATTTGCCCAGCGACTTACTTTTGCCGGCAGGGCAACAGAAAGGAAAATCATAAGAGCTGGAATTGTTACCGAAATCAGTGCTATCAATAGAAAGACATATGAAATGTCAAATATAAATATTTTTCCTGCCAGAATACCTTCTATTTTGCCCGGCATATATAAGGCGAAATAATCAACATAAATATAGAGAAACATAAAACTCGCCCACAGCGTAGCAATCTTCAGTTTCGAACTGACTTTGATGTCTTCCAGTGCATTTTGTGCTTTATTTTGTGTATTCATATTAATCTCCATTCATAAATTAAAAGTTGTAATCCCTATATTCCACGTCATTTTACATAACCATAATAATTCGATATTTTCGCATATCCTACGAAGAATTCAAGTAGTTACTTCTACATTTTAACATTTTTCATGCTCCTTTCTCAACACACTTGATAAAAACGTACCCATTCCATTTTTCTAACCCTCCTTTTTTAGAAATATATCACAAAGGAAAATTAATACCTAGATACTAAAGTGTTGTTTTTGCATACTGACTTCATGTAAGCAAGTTCAGTTCTTGTGTGCGAAAAATTGCTTCGGTGCGGCTTTTGACTTGAAGCTTAGAAAAAATTCGTTGATTATGCCCTTTAATGGTATTGAGGGTGACAAATAGTCTCTTACTGATCTCTTCATTGGTGAGTCCCTGAGCAATTAATCGTAAAACCTCCAATTCTCTTCGAGTTAAGGGAGCCGTTAATGGAAGTTTCGTTGAAAAATGTGCAAGTATGATGTTTATTTGATCTGTCATAATTTCAAATTGAAGTGCGTTTGTCAAAAGTGCTTGCATTGGGGCTCCTTCATCCAAAAAAATACGTAGATGACCTTCTGCTTTGGCTATTTCTAAAGCCTTTAATAAAGGTACCAAAGCCTTTTCTAGTTCATCAGCCTGAAAAAGTGCTAATGCATGCAAAATCAGCATTTCCATTGAAGCTTGAGACATAGATTCTATTTTGAATAATGCTTGAGCTGTTTCACCTAAAGCCAAATGCACACGAATTTGCTCCTTAGGTAGATCATATTTCTGAACAAGATATTCTGCTGATGGAATATCCTTTAAGTGAAGTCGGGTGAGTACTTCAACCTGTGCAACCTTATACATGTTCTTGGAAAAGTTATACTTATGCAGAGACTGACCTGCTTTTTTGAGTAATACGGTCGTCTGGCTTATTTGTCCTTGGGCAAGGTTTATTTTCGCATGAAATGCTTCACAAACCGCGAGGATATCCATGTTTTCCAAGTGCTGTGCTAATTGTATGGCTACTTGAATGAGATCCAACGCTTCAGTTATCTGATTAAGCTGGTAAGCTATATGTGATAAACCAAGGTAAGCCACAGCCGAAGCTGGAAAATTTAAGTGTCCATCTAAACCCAGCACTCTCATGTAGCTGCCTTTAGCCAATTGGAGTTGGTTTTCAGCTTCAAATACATTACCTAATCCAATTGATGCAAGTACTGTGATAACAAAATGTCCAATGGCTTCACTGCTCTTCTGTGCTTCTTCATAAGATTCTCGTGCCATTTTATTATTGCCTTGCATCTGGTGAGCAAAGCCCAATGTCCATTTCGTTGTAGCAAGCACTGGTATGTTTAGAGGACTAAGGTTTTCCATAGCATGATGAGAGAATTCAATAATACGTGATAAATCGTTCTGCGAAACTGCTAGTGTTGCTCTGATTGCAGAAATTTGTCCTTTTAGATTTTTATTTTTTTCATTATGAGGGAGTGTGCTAAGAGCAAACTCCGCCGTGGCCAGCATTTTCTCCACTTCTCCGACCCTGCCAACAAACAATAGAGTCGAGGCATACAGCACTCTAAGAGAGGGGATAGCATCCAATATATTAGAAGGCAACGATTCCAGCCAACGAAGAATCGGTGTTGCTGCGCCTCGATAAACTAACGGAACGCCTCCTCCTTGAACCAATCTAGCAGCACTCTCAATATCATTTGCTTCCACAGCATGGTAGAAGGCCTCAAGCGTGAAGTGGTTATTCTCATACCAAAGGCTTGCGCGCTTGTGCAGCTCAGGAATAATATCATGGCTGCGGAAAATGCCTTCCCGGTTTTTTTTGAGTCTAATTTTTAATATATCTGCAAAAAGATGATGATAGCGATACCAACGTCGTTCACTATCTAGCGGAATAATAAACAAATTATTTCTTTCCAAATATTCAATAATTGTAAGGCTATTCCAACCAGAATGATTCAAACCATCAGAAAATAAAGCATCACAAAGCGGTGCAGAAAACCGATCCAATATGGATGTAGCCATTAAAAAAGTATGTACGTCTTCAGGTAGCTGGACAAGAACTTCATCTAATAGATAATCCATGACGAAGTGATGACTACCCCCAAAGGATTCGAATAACCTGGTGACATCGGTATCCCCTTGAAATGAAAGAGCTGCAAGTTGAAGACCCACGGCCCATCCTTCTGTTCTTTTTTCAAGCTCAGCAATATTTTTTTTAGTTAAGCTAAGCCCCATGACTTGATTTAGAAAATAGGTCGCTTCTATGTCTGTAAAACGTAAATCGTTAATATAGAGTTCAGTTAGTTGGTTTTTGGCACGGAGCTTGGATAAAGGCAGAATGGGAATATCTCGTGATATGATGGTTAGATTCATATGAAGAGGCATTTGAGTAACTAGGAAGCTTAGACCTTGCTTAATAGAAGGGTTATTCACTAAATGATAATCATCAATGACCATGGTAAAGGCCATCTGCAATGTGTTAAGATCATTAATTAATTGACTTAGGACAGAATTAATTTGTGGCAATTGTGGTGATCTTAACGCAATGAGAATCCCTACTCCTACAGTTGGAAAAACAACTCGAATTGCTTCTATTAAATATGTGAGGAAGCGTATAACATCATTATCCCTCTCATCTAACGAGAGCCATGCAACAGGCCTGTTACAATTTGATGCCCATTGACTCACTAAGGTTGTTTTTCCAAAGCCTGCAGGTGCTGAAACGAGACTTAGCTTATTATCCTGACCTCTATTGAGTAGCTCAATTAAATGTTCTCGACCAACCATCAAATGACGTAAGGGCGGTTTTTCTAGCTTCGTAGTTAGAATATCGCTTGTCACATGAGGTATTGTTTCTTGATTCATATTGAGTTCTCCTTAAACTTGCAAATATAACAGTTGCTAACATTATAGCATATTGATATATTCCCCTCTCATTTATATAATCTTTCTTGTTGACGAAGCACAAAATAAGGCTGGTTAGAAAGGTTTTCCTCAAATCCAGGATATTGCCAAGCCATTCCTGATTCATCATGGATTGTAAAAAAATAAATAAGCGGAAAAGGTGTCTGAGTATACACTTCAGAAATTATGGCTCTATATTCGGATCCATCTTGCTTCATCTCAGCACAATTATAGGATTCAGCAAAATTATGAAGGGGGTATGTATATATTTAATAGGTACAAGTTCTTGTCGTTTATAGGTACAAGTTCTTGTCGCCCGACAAGTGTCGGAAGACAAGAACATTATCCAAATGAGGTCCGCGTAAATCGTGGTTTTTTTTATTTATCGGACAATGTTCTTTGCATTTGACGATGACAAGAACATTGTCCGATTCCCGTTTTGTGACAAGAACATTGTCCGATTACCGATATACTTCCGATAGTAATTGGTCTTATTTAAGCAGCGCAGTCAAGAACATCGAATTATATCAGATTGAAGCCTCTGTTCATGACGTCATTATAGGTTAAACTAGAAAATGTAACAGCGACGAGGTTTTAGGAGGAATTTGGTTGATAGGTGAGCTGCCTATGTATTAACAATGTGTATTGGATGGTAATGAATTTGGGATTGTAAATATTACCAAGTGGTTTTTTGCTTTCGATAATCTGAATATTAATAACCATCTAAACATAATGAAGAGGTGCTACATGTCAGAAAGATATGTTAGAGAAAAACTAGCACAACATTTACGATCTCGTATAAGTGCAAATATTGAACATCTGAAGAAAGCAATGAATTATGATATTAGATACTTCATAATGTATCCGTTAATCTTTCTGGAAGAGGAGTCTCTAAAAAGTAAAGGGAATTTGGCTACGATCTCACATTCAGTAATGAGAACTTCGTTGTCATGGTTTCTTAAAAACATTGAAAATAAAGGCGATTTAGACGATTTGAAATTACGCTTTAATTTAGCACAATATGAGAAATTCAAAAATAAATTTTATCCCTTTATTAAAAAATGTTTTCAGGATTATAGAAATTATCTTGAAGTTTGCGATCACGGTACCTATGCACATAGCCAGTTAACAGAAGTTGAGGGTAACATATGGAGGTTAGAAACTTCACTTGTGAGTAATAAATACTATGTAGAGAAATTTTATTTTGAACGACATTTTGAAGAAAAAAGTATAACAGAAGCTGAAATGGATTTTCGCAATGAGACCGATATAAAATTTTTCGAATTAGTATTAAAAACTATTTCTGAAAACCAACATAAACCTAACCAAGAACTTTATGAAATGTGTCTAAGGAATTTAGAATTCGATTTTAAATTTCTCGGACCTACTCCAATAAGCTCCTTAATACCAGATTTTGATGCATTCAAGAAAGTTTTGGCATCGTTGCAGTATATGGCTAGAGTGAACTTAAGTAAGAATGTTTTGATTGCAGATATTAAAGGCACTATTGAATATAAATCATTGCTATTACAATTTGAAAAAGACAATCTTATTATGAAGATTATCGAACTAAGTGGTTATTCAAAAGAAGTTGTCTCTAATTGTTTGAAATATTTAAGTCTAGATACTGTAGGGAGTTTATTTGAATTTCCACTCATTCAAACTAGAAATAAATTTCTATTGATTCCTTCTTCAATATTAGTAAACGATTGGCATTTTTCTTTCGTAAATGGACATTATGCTCGGAATAGAGATTTTAAAAATAGAAATTCGATGATATCAAGCAAGGTCATTGATATTATTGAAGCTATATCTAGTAAAGCCGGAAATATTAAAACTGCTAGAGAACATTATTATGAATGCCTTGATAGCTATGGAAAACCCATTAACTCAGATATTGATTTTGCTTTATATGATCGAGACTCTAATGTTGTTCTAGTACTTGAGGTAAAGTGGAAGAGCAACCATTACATTTCAGAAATTGATTATAACCATCTAAAAATCCAGAACAGTCTTTTTGAAATATACAATGAGCAAATAAATAAACATAAAGAATTTTTGAGAGATCATAAAAATATTGAGGAACTATTTAAGTGCGAAATTACTATTCCTCCTAAAATTACATATTTAGCAATTGATAAAAGAAATCAATTATATTTAGGGGAAGAAAAAATGATGTCTGTATACATGCTGGCTGCATTATTGAGATCTTTCTTAATAAGCAACTCTATTCACCTCCAAAAGATGATTGAGGAAATTAATTCCTTAAAGACAAAAGTTGAATATTTTCATAGTGAAAGTGAAAACGTAATCCAAATAGATGAACTAACTATTCTAAGTGATCAAATCAGTTCAGATGATTATTTTCAATTATGAGACTTTCAAACGTATGGAATGAATGCAAAAGCAAAAAGCGGCAGCACCAAGCTCTATTAGAGTTTGGTGCTGCCGCTTTTTTATTCACATTTTTTTTGAGAGAAGGTCCGATTTGCCCCTAAAAAAGAAACGTATGGTAGAGGGACGCGCCCTCGACCGTTCTTTGACAATAACATAACCACTCATCCGGTACGTTCCCCGCATGCCTGAAAGGGAAAGCCAATTTGCAGGTACGCCACGGCCATCCCTTATTTGGTTGCGAGCGATCATTACCTAATGCAAAAATAAATAATGGAATCATTTGGGCGATAATCCATGCGGAGGGATAATGATACTTCCGTCTAACCACAGTTATCGCAATGGGGGCGGTTTGCAGCGATCTTGGAAGAGGCGAGAGCCTATGGGGACGGTTAACCGCCGTCCACTGGATGAGTTTTTTATAGTTGAACGATACATATCCGTGTTATGATTTAAATTGATTTACGTGTTCAATGTATTCAGGCATGTGGACTGCCGTGTGTTGCTTGCTCGAAAGGAAGTAACGTTTAAGAGCCGCATTTACCTAATATATTTCGTTTACAAACTCATTTGAGAAAAGTCAAAATGGCGAATGAGAATTGAATTCGCAGAATCTGTTGCAGGATTTATCTTGAAGGAGGAAAGTCGGGATGATCGATCCTATTAATAGCGGTTTGAAAGAGTTGATCAAATATGCAAAAGGGGAGGAAACATTCCAGGACCGAGCCGCTTGGCTCGCCGGACTGACGGCAACCGCAACAGCGCTAACTTTTGCCGGAGTGGGGAGCGATATGGCGACGGCTTTTACGGTCTTGGGCAGCGGTGTTCCGTCAACAGTCAAACAAGTATTGAAGGCGTTGAATCGGCGGGACTTGGAAGTTCAGGCAGTCGACTCTTATGAGAGATGCCGATTTGTCGACTACGCTCTAGCCCGCATGGCTGTCACGCAAGCGATGGCAAAGCTGCTTTCCGACGGGGAACGATTTTTCGCCCGATGGCACTTGAACAAACTGACGAAGGATGAACAGGAGAAACTACATAAGAGGGACGAGAAGCGCGAGGAGCAGCAAGTGCAGAACTACCTAGACAATGGGGTGCTGGGTCACGAGGTTTATTGGGATGACCTTTTAGCAGCTATCCTTCGAGTGGTCGAGGTGGAGGAATATGGTGAGGTAGCATTCAGAGAAAAAATGATCAGCGAGATTAGAAAGACATATGAAGCGTATAAGAATCGTGTTATGAGCGATTCGAAAGAATTCGAGCAGTATATGAACAGCACCGTTTTACCAATGAGACTGACTCAAAGCGTCAAGCGGGAAGTTGAGTCCATGATGAGGGGCTTTTTTCTTACTATTAATCCGTTCTTATTCGGCAGGATATTAGAAAATCGGGGGGAATAGAGCATGGGGGAGAAGGGGACACTTTCGTTTTTGTCGAAAGATCCTTCGCGGGAATAGCTACTTCGCGAGATGAATGACCGCTTCAGCGTGGATTGCCTTGTTCAGGATCCTCATTTGATGCTGAGGGATATGCGTGTTCAAAAGTTGCTATACGTCAATGACGATATCGAAGGGACCCTCTTTTACATTAGTCAGCTTCAGCTTCGGCCTCATCAGTTAATGAGGGAAATTCCGGACCGTTAGTATCAGATTGTGAGCGGCGAGCTGTCGATTTCAATAAGCGAGCTGTTTTTGTACGACGCTAGTAGGCATGCTTTTGGTTGGGAAACTGTGGATCTGTCGGTGCAGGAACGTAACCGAATAATCGCAGAGACAGAGAATCGTTACCAGGCATTGCAGTTAGCGCGTCGCGTGCAATTTACTGTCGGCTTTAATTTTGAAACCCATTAGTGAAACTTGGGTAGTGGTGGGGAATCGGACAATGTTCTTGTCATCAATCGATCATCAATGTCTAGTGACACAAAAGCCCCAACATAAAAATTCCGTAAAGCACGATAGAAGAAGATTTAAGTTGGAACAATTGTGTCGTAAGGAAAAGCACAAATTTGCCAACATTGTAGTTAAACGACACAAATCATCCTACAAAGGAGAAAAAACTTCATGAAATTTATTGAAGATATTAAGAAAATAAACCAATCTGATGAAATATTAGAGCTTCTTATTGATGAGGCGTCTGACTTTACGTTTAAATTTTGGATTAAATGGGACGGTCATGTAGAAATATATTCTAAATCATTTGAAGAAGGACGTTTTTGCCCTTCTGATTATGAAATGTTCACTGATTTGTTGGCAAAGGTTTATGATATTGCTCAAATTCATTTTGGAGATTCGTGGGAACCTAGAACGTGATTGATCCCAGCTGAAACAGAGTGAATACGAGATGCTTTACAGGACTCAGAATTTCTTATGTAGGGGCTATTGTGTCATTTATGTAGGAACATTTGTGTCCTTAGACAATCAAGAGATAAATGAATGGATTGATTGATTGATTTATAGACATATGTATAAAATACGGGTTTTGTGAATAAGTAATTATTGCAGAAGCCATCCCATTGAACCTAAACCTATCATTTTGGCATATAATCTAAAACTTACAGTCAATGAATTCTCTAATGAGTATATATCATCGTTGTTTTAACTGATTCCTAACTGTTCTTTTAATTTGGTACATCGTTATTTTCTTCGTGATAGTTTGCTCTCTCTTCATATTCAAAACTCACTTTCTGTCTGTAGTTTCCGCGATCTGCATAATGTATTTTTGTTCATCTTCGTCGCGTGTTTATCACTGATTTTCTCAGCTGAGAAAGGATTGCTATTAATGCAGAAGATAAAATAAATCCCCGAAGAGAAGTCATTCTCTTCGGGGATGTCTCTTTGATCTTTCAAGAACACTTTTTGTTCTTTGAATATCGATATCATAAGTTGGATTATATTTATTAAAAGTCTCGAAGAAATCTTGCGTACTATTCGTAATGAATTCAAGAAATTCTTTTTTTAGGGAATATCCATTCTTCACTAGTATAACTCCAATCCATCATATTGGGACGCTTAACAATGAATTTTAGTAATCTATCTCCACCGTTCACTTCTTCAAAGCTGTAATCATAATGAATTTCCCAAGTTAACATAATATTTATTATGTTGTAAATTCAATTAGAACAATTTCGCTAGCCGCGCTTTATTCCTATCCGCCGCCATAATGATTATAAATGTTCAACAAAGCTAATTAATAGATTTGCTTGCTGCTCAGTCAAACTTTTTCCGCTCTGGGCGGAAACCTGATTGACGTATGCTCCGAGCATACCATCTCTAGCATTCAAATTACCTTGCTCCGCTTTTTCTTTGGCCGAAAGAAGCTTTACTGTGAGTGAATGTGCGATTCCTTCTTTGGTAACGAAGGACTCGGTCAAGCGACTTAAGCTGTCATAATCCAATGTAATGCTAAATTCAATTTCAGCCATAGTTGCATTCCCCGCATTATCGGTTGCCGAAGCGGAGAGCTTATGAACACCTAGTTGAAGACTATAAGCCAAAGCTTCTAGTTGGGGGCATTCCTCTGATTGAATACCTGACAATTCGTCATATGCAGTGCAGGAAATGGCAATTGTTGAATCTACAGAATACTCATCTTGGCGGCCAGTAAACGTAATAACAGGAGCAGTCGTATCCAATGTGATCTCTTGTTGTATAATCTCGCTAACATTCCCAGCTTGATCATTGAATTGCATATAAATTGTTTTTATGCCATCTCCAGAAGGGAGTGAGAACGTCTTCGAAGTCACATAATTCTCCCAATCCATCCATTCACTTTGATCTGTCCGGAATCGCATCTGATGAACTCCACTGATATCATCCTGCGCTTCTATAGACAGAAGAGCTTCCGTAGCATTCGTGTATTTATCCCCGGAATTAACCATGAAGCTTCCGGTCGGAGGAGTCATGTCGTCGGGTGGTAGAACCGTTACAATGGCATGCGCGTCAAGGCCCGTGTCATTCGTTGTGGCTGTAATAACAGCCGAACCCTGAGTAATCGCAGTAACCAAGCCATACTCATCAACAGTCGCAACCAGATTATCCGATGAAGACCATCTGACTGACTTATCTATCGTATTCTCAGGCAATACCGTAGCTGTTAGCTGATCTTGCTCTCCAGCTTTTAATGTTAAGGAGATCTTATCTAGAACCACATCATAGGACGTATAATCCTGGAGGTACACCTCAAATTCCCATAAGGAGTATCCATATTTGGTCCCCCTTTTGATACCAAACATCTGAACATAACGCGCCTCTACTTCATCTAATGCGATGATCTCCGTTCCGCCCTTGCCGGTGGTCGTATTATACACTGTCTGCCAGTTCACTGCATCATCAGAGACACGAAGCTGATAGCTTGCTCCATATGCGGTTTCCCAGTACAGCCTAACTTCATTAATTGTCTGCTTGGCTCCAAGATCCACATAAATCCATTGTGCATCTGTCCGTGCGGTGCCTGCTCGTGTATTCATCTTACCATCGAAGGCTAAACCAGCTGTGTCAGTGTTTATAGGATCATTGGCGGAGATGAAAGCAGACTTATTCAAGGCTAAATTCCCGTCAACTCTAGGCTCCCGATTCTGCACAGGTAATATGGTTACCCCGTCATAGTACTCTAACAGCAAGAAGTTCATGTCGAACAATCTGGTTGCAGGGGTAATGCTAACACCGGTTGGGCTGTTACTATCTGGCATATATACATTCTCGAACGCAACATCCGTAATCCATGCGGTTTCATGCCCTTTGATCTTACCAAAGGTCTCGCCCTTCTCACGAACTGTAATATTCTTCACTGTAACGTCTGTTATGGGTCCGACGCCAGTAGAGTTATAGACCGAGTGTAGCGTCATCCATGAGCTGTTATCATCATTCTTACCTCTGATCTGTTCAACATCCATATTCTCAAACGTGACATTGCTAATCGTTGCAGAGCCCCACTTATGGTGGATCCCGAAGCCCACAGCTGCTCGATACACAACCCCATTCCTAAAGGTGATGTTATTCTGATTCTGTTCGACGCCCTGACCAACCTTATAGCCATAACATAACGTCCATGCTATTAAATCCTCGAACAGAACGTTATCAACTGGTTCAGGATTGCCTGGCCAAGGAAAATCTCCACTGGCAATATCCGTATGCGCCGCCCATGCCTTCGTCGAGAACGGATCATCCAGCGCGATGCCAATGACATTCTTAACATGAACATTCTGTGATTCGTTTATATCAATTCCATCATTCTCACTCATACCCAAGCTGTTAAAAATTTTAAGATTCGTAAATACCAAATCATTGGAGCGAACGGGTGTCACAGCCCATGCAGACGATTCCCGTACAATAATACCGTCCATCTTGAAATTCTGCGTTGAAATTGGAACTACCAGATTGTTGATCATGCCTCTAGTGTGCGTACTGGAGCTTCTATCACCTGACAGCGCTGAACCGTTGCCATCCAATGTGCCGCGGCCATAAATCTTAATATTCTCCGAGTCATATTCGGTGGAGATCCACCAGGTTACCGGCTGCAGCTTGGAATCCTTATACCAATGCCTGATGTAGTCATCTGCCTTTCCTGTGCCAATAAGGACTGCACCTGGCTCGAGGTAAAGAGCGGAGTTGCTCCTCAGCAGTAAATTCCCAATGTAATATTGACCTGCCGGGACATATACAACACCTTGCTCGCCATTACCCTGAGCCGTCCCATAAGCGCTTGCATCATTAATTGCAAGCTGGAGTGCCGCTGTTCTTTCCGTTGCTCCGCTAACCGCCCCATCGTTGGCAACATGATACGGTGCTTCCGTCACGTTGAATATGCCTGCTCCTGCCGATTCAGGCTTATCCAACTCCGCTGGATCTGCAGCAATGACCATCCGTGTTGTTCTGTTATTCATCATAATAATGAGGTATTCGGGTTTATCCGTTGAGAAGGTAATCGTTCTGCCCTCAACCTTACTGGCTGTGATCCCCAGCTTCTTCGGGCTAATCGAATATTCATGCACCTTATCGGTGTTCAGAATCGTTAGCTCGTAAGTAATCAATCCTTCGGATGCTGAGAAGTGAGCGTAATCATAATCGTTATAAGCACGAATGACCGGAACAGCTACTCCGTTCGCTTTTAACGTATAGTTTGTAGAAGCTTGATATTTGGTCCCCTGCGTATAGGGAAATACCTCAGCATCTGCCGCGGTGGAAGCCGCTACAGAAATTGACGCTGCCGGAGCAATTAAGAATACGAAAGATAGAACAACGATAAGAAAGGTAGATACTCTTCTTTGCAGCTTTTTCATTTTATTAATATCCTCCTTCGTGTTAGTGCATGCAATATTAGAATAGAACACAATTACCTCATTCGTAATGAGGTAAACCACAGCTTAAGGGCAGGTAATCCCACATAACGATCGTTTACAGGCGAAACTAAACAGCCTTAGTCCGATGGAAGTTCGAACCAAGGCTGCCTAAGTATTTTATTATATTCTACTGTCTACTTGACGGGGTGCAGTCCACTGCCATAATTCCCAACTGGCCGTTCTCAATCTCTTGCAGGATAGTAAGTTTCTGTTCCGTACTGAACAGTGATTTAGACATGAAAATGCTCCCCTTACAGCAACAGGTTTTATTATTTCACCTGTCTACCGTATGGGGAGCATATCACGACGGGACAGCATCTTTTTTTACGATAAAGCGGTATCGAAAAAACTTATTAGATGACGATTTGAGCCCAGCGTATTAGGATTTCCGCTTGTTCAGGCGTAAAGAATTTACCTGAATGGTCTTTAACCTGATCGATAAAGCCAGCCATAATGCCTTCGGCAGCTTCGAGTTTGCCGCTGTCGGCCTTCTCTTCGGCCTGATCGAGCTTATGATTGTACGAGCCCGCCACAGATTCCCAAGCTTTGTCGCCAGTTTCCTGCAGGAAGGAGTTCGTCACGGTCTTCAAACTGTCAAACGTGACTGTTACCTCAAACGTATGGGTAACCGTCGTTTGATTGCCCGCCATGTCCTCTACTGTGACTGATACTGTATGCTGGCCGGAGGCTAATGTGTAAGCATTGACCAGAATCAGCGGTTCTTCGCAAGGTGAACCGTATACGCTCGAAACAACATCGGCAGCGCTGCATGTTATGGTCACTGTCTGGTCGATAGTGTACGATGCCTCTCCCGTGATTTGCACCGCAGGCGCCGTAAGATCGATTTTGACCTCCAGCGAACTCGTCTCTCCTGTATCAACGGAACGGCGATACAGAATGTGATGCGTTCCCTCTTGGTTCAAGTTTACAGGTGCACTGTAAGCAGACCAGGTGCTTCCGCCGTCCAAGCTGTATTCCGCGATCGCCGCAGGAGACAGAGTCAACGTGACTGGCGATGTGTACCAGCCGTTCTTGCCGCTTGGCTCAGAAGGATCCAGGGAAGCGGTAATTTCTTTCCACTGCAGTCCTTTGAGCGCCGCTTGCAGGCTCGCTGCTGCCGCATTGATCTGTTGTTGTGTTGCTTCATCATTGTTATTTACGGATTGTGCATTGGCTAATTCCGTTAATAACTTCTGAACGCTCTCCTCCGTGTAAAGCTCGGTGTCGATTGCTGCAGCTTGTTCCAGCAATTTCGGGAGGATGGCTTCTTTCTTATATTGAATAATCAATTGTGGCGCATATTGGCCAGGGCTGCTGGTACCCGTAACAAATTCTTTCGATAACGGATTCCCTTCGCCGCTTGGAACAGACAGCAGCAAGGTCGCTCTGTCCCCCTGGTTGGCCTTCAGGATCTGCGTTACATCAAGATTCCAGGTCGCATTAATGCCATGCTCCGCATAGCCGGTTTCAGGCGTTAATCCGGCAGAAACGGAAGGCGCCGAGAAGAAGCTTGCAATAGCTTGTGAGCTTCCGTCAAAATACTCGTTTTTCAACTGGGCGCCAAGAGTTCCGCTGCCGCCCGGTTCGAGCCAGCCGTCCCACTCCAGATGATGCGCTTGCATCGTTGCCGTTCTCGTATTGTTCCGGTACATCCGAAGCGTGACCGATTCAATATCCGCATCATTGAAATTAGGAATGTTGTTAAAGGTTACGATGCCGTACCTCTTCTGCGTTTCAACATTCGCTCCGCTTGACAGAATCGTCAACTCTTTGAAATCACCGGGAGCGTTCAAATTAAATCGAATCGTTGCATCCTTTTCAACTTGAACGACGATCTTTCCATCTTCGTCGGTGTAAAGCTTTGCGGTTCTCTCGCTTTCCTGCTTAAACCGAGCTGCTGCCGATACATAAAGCGTACCTGAGCCGACACCGATTTGCGGGATGCTTACCTCAGCAAACGTGCCGTCGGAAACGGCTGAGCCTAGAAGCTCATTTTCCGTTGACGTGCGATAAACTTTGACTACCGTCCCTTCCGCCAGCCCTGCAACTTCAACCGTATCCGCAAAACCTTCCGGATTGTTGGTTATTGTGATATCGGATTCGGACGGCTGCGGTGTTACAGCGATTTGCTTCTTATACTTAATAATCAATTCAGGTGCGTATTGACCAAAGCTGCTGTCACCGGAAACATATTCTTTCGTTAACGGATTCCCTTCGGCGCTAGGGGCGGATAGCAACAAGGTCGCTCGATCGCCCGTATTGGCCCTCAGAATCTCCGTCACATCCAGATTCCAGGTCGCATTCACACCATGCTCCGCATAAGCGGTTTCCGGCGTTACTCCGGCCGAGGCGAACGGTCCTGAGAAAAACTCCGTTATTGCTTGCGTACTTCCGCCAAAGTACTCGCTCTTCAATTGAACGCCGAGCGTGCCGCTTCCCCCCGGTTCGATCCAGTCGTCCCATTCCAGATGATGGGCTTGCATCGTCGCCGATCTGGCGTTGTTCCGGTACATCCGGAGCGTGACCGATTCAATATTCGCATCATTGACGTTCGGAACGCCCGCGAAGGTGACGATGCCGTAGCGCTTCTGCGTCTCGTAATCCGTCCCGCCGGAAAGAATCGTCATCCAGTGAAAATCGCCGGGAGCGTTCGCATTAAAGCGCACCGTAGCATCCTTCTCCACCTTAAAAACGATCTGTCCGTCTTCGCCCGCATACAATTTTGCCGTCTTTTCACTTTCCAGCTTGAACGGCGCGGCTGCCGAAACATAAAGCGTACCCGATCCGGCGCCGATCTGCGGGATGCTTACCGATGCAACCGTCCCGTCCGAAACGGCGGAGCCCATCGGTTCGGTGTCGGTTTCCGTACGGTACACCTTGGCAACCGTTCCTTCCGTTAGCCCCGAAACTTCAACCGTATCCGCCAGTCCTTCCGGATTGTTCCTGACCGTAATATCGGATTCGGATGGCGTCGTTGTGACGTTATCCGTCTTATATTTTACAATCAGTTCAGGACCGAATTGTCCCGGAATGCTGGTGCCGGACGTATATTCTTTCGTATGCGGATTCACTTCTCCGCTCGGAACCGACAACAGGAACGTCGCTCTGTTTCCTTGATTCACTTTCAGAAGCTGCGTCACATCCAGATACCAGCTTCCGTTAATGCCATATACCGAATTCTTATCTTCATTCGTTATCATAGCCGAGGCATGCGGTCCTTCGAAGAACGCGAGAGCCGCTTCCGTGCTTCCGCCAAAATACTCGCCCTTCAATTCGGCTCCCAGCGCACCTCCCGTCTCCTTCCAATCGTCCCACTCAATAGGGTGCGCGCGAAGGAGAGCTGATCTTCCGTTGGAGCGGTACATTTTTAACGTAACCGACTCAATATTTTCATCGTCAAATTCCGGTACGTTATCAAAAGTAACGATGCCGAATCGTTTATTCCCTTCGTCCTGCCCGAAGGAAAGAATGGTCATCGAAGGGTCGCCGCCGCCCGTATTCATGTTGAACCGCAGCGTGGCATCCTTCTCCGCCTTCAGCTCAATCAGTCCGCTCTCGCCCGGGTACGACTTGGACGTTCTCGCACTTTCCATCCGGCCCGGAGCGGTTACGGTTACATACAGAATGCCCGTTTCCGTGCCGATCTGAGGAATGCTCACCGTCACGAGTTCGCCGTCGGAAACGGCGGAGCCAAGCACGGTCATATCTATAGGAGAACGGTACACCTTCACCTTCGCGCCAACCGGCAGACCCGTTACTTCTATCGTATCGTCAAGACCTTCAAGGAAGTTTTCCACCTTGATGCTTGATACGTGAGGCGCAGGTGTTTCATTCGGCGGATAGACCGTATCGGAAAATCCGATGATCGTTCCGTCCATAGCAATGGCTGCAACTTTATAGGCCGGGAAATTGTCGAAGCCCGGTCCGATATCTGTATACGTCAATAACGGAGTCCCGGAAGCCAGAACCGTCCATGGGGAGTTTTCCTCCAGCTCCAAAGTACCCGCTTTGAATACCGGGTCGGTTGAGCTTGCTTCCTTATTGTCCGTGCGGAACAGACTGAATTTGACTGCTTGGTCCGGCTTATTCCAGGCAAGCGAGATACTGTTGACGTCTCTTTGCACATATGGGTATACCTGACCGCGCGGCAATTCTTCTGCCGATACGTTGCTGAAGCTCGCGTCTCCGGAAGTTGCAACACCCGCATAGACCGCATAAGGGAACGGAGTGAACATCCGCTTCACCATCTGCCATTCCGCGCCGTCCTTAGACACATAAGCATGGATATAATGCGAATCGTAATCGCGAACGAGCTTCAGGTACGGATAATCTTCCGCACGAAGTCCGATCAGATTTGCATTCATCGGGCTCTTCTTCTCTTCCGAGAACGCGTGGCGTGAATCCCGGGTACGGTTTTGCAGGACTAGATTACCGTCTGGATCTACGCCGAAGTACATGTAACGGGTGTTCTCTTGCAGCTTGTCGCGGAACATGATGCCGTTTACGTTTCCGCTCCGGTTGTCCAGCTTCGCGCTGACCGAAAAACTGCCGGCTGCAACCTGATGTACTAAATGCAACGAATCCCGGATGTCCCGGTCGTAGATCATCAGGTCGTCGCCTTCGCCCAAGCCATGGCCGTTAGCGCCGGTGATCGCGATATTCGATCCGGATACCGCCGCGTTGCCCGATGAAGTGCCGATCCGGTCGTCGCGCCATGCCGAATTCCCAAGTCCCGACACAGGGGCGGACAAATCGACTTTGGCATGGTGGGAGGACCATCCGGCCCCGTTGGCGTTCACACCGGTTACTTTGTAATAATAGACATTGCCGTTCTTTACCTTAGTATCCTTGTAATAATTGCCCTTGACTCCGGAAGCGACCGGTTGGTAAGGACCTTCCGCTTTGCGGGCGCGTTCAATCGTGTACGTTTCTGCTCCCGCTGTCGTTTTCCATGTGATGCCGGCATATCCGTTGCCCGCCAGTGCGCTGACGAAGTCGACATGATGCGGCTTCAGAGCAGCATCCGCAGCCGATGTCAGCTTCAAGACCATCGCCTTCTTGGACGGAATCGTCACCTTGCCATTCTTCACACGAATCAGGCTGCCCGATACAAGATCCAGCACGGTGTTGCCACTGTAATCCGAAGGCAATTCCACTTCAAAGGTTTGCGTGTTTCCGTATTCATCCCGGGTCGTATTGAAAATCATGAAATACTTGCCGTATCTTGCCGTCAGCAAATCCGGATAACCAGCATAAGGCGTGTCCGCCTCGAAATTATCGCGGTCCGTCCTGCCTACGCCCGGCTGATACGTCATCGGGATCATTTCGCCTGCCATCGACTGCGGCGCTGTGGCGCCATTCGTCACTTGATCTTCGAAGAAAATCATATCGACTTCGTTCATTCGTATATAATAATCTTCATACTGAAATTTGCTGTTGGTCGCGATTTGGACAATATGGTCGTAATTTTCACCCAGCACATGAAGCCTGCCGTTGGCTCTGTAGCCTTTGTTCAGCTCGTTCAGGTTCGCAAAGATCCGAAGATCGCCGTCCCGCATCGAGATAAACATATTGTCAATGTCCGCCCAGGCAAACTGTTCGTAATCGGCCGGGTTCACATTGAGGGCCGCAATTTCATCTGCCGTATAATAATCGAAATCCGTCTGCGCAAGGACGGCGCCTGCTGTCACCTGACCGCCGAAGCGGCTGAAGCCGGCCCGCTCGCCGGAGACGTATTTATAAGTGTCTGCCAGATGGTAATCCTCTCCGCTGTTCGTGCCTCTGGTTCCGAAGGTGAAATTGAACAGTTGGTGATCCGCAAGCTGCTGCTGCGCGAAACCGACCGCTTCCTTCGCATACTGCCAGTACTCGTCCCATTCCGGACCGCTGTACCTTTGCTCGTTGTGAACCATCTCCATTTCCAGAGAAGCGTACTGCAGCGACATGCCAGTTACAGTTCTCGCGCCATACGCGTAGAAACCTGACAGAGCCGTGTTCCGCTCATCCGTAACTTGTTCCGCTCTCATAATTCGTTTCCCGTCATCATCCAAAGACGAGTACCGGACAAACCCGCGGGCATGCATGTTTTTCAATGCCAGCTTCAGGATTTCATCGTTCAATTCCTCGTCGCCGGCGTGGTTTAACGTTTTGTAGAAATACTTCAGAAGGTAGTTGGCCGCCTCGCCGTAATTGGCGACATATCCATTTTCCCTTGTCAGCCCCGCTTCCGTCAGGTTGTAGTAATGCTCGCCGTACGGCAGCCGTCTGACGACGTTCCCATTCGCATCCAGCTTGCTCTTCGCGAGTCCCTTGGCAACAATTTGCACATAATCTTCCGTAAATCTGGCCGTCTGATCATGATAGAACAAGGAATGGTACAAATCCAATTGTTCGCCGTTCGGGCCGACCAGCACTTCTTCTCCTAGGAACGGTTGCCCCCCTAACGATTCAAGAAGAATCTGATGGCTGCGCTCTTTGCCTTCATAGAACGGAGAGCCGATCAGGCGCAGTCCTTCGTGCGCTTCCCATGCGCCTTCGTACGTATACACCACTTGATTATAGATGTAGGACAGTCTGGAACGGGCAAAGTCGAAATTCGCTTTCAGCACGCGCTCCCACGCTTCCCGGCGAGATAATTCGCCGCCATTCCAGTCTACTCCCGCAAGCGAGTACTGACCGTCGACCGTTCCCGTCACGAACGGCTGATCGAGAAGTGCGTTGAATGCCGCCTCGCCATAGATGGCGTCATCCTTGGTGAACTGTTCGACAATATACAGCGCCTCGCCTAATGCGCCATAATAGCCGCCCCAGTCGCCTTGATGACCGCCCCTGGTTACCAGCCTAATGTTGCCATAATAATCCTTGACATGATTGTCGATTACTTTGAAAATACGCTCCAGCGCCGCCCTTTTTTCTTCCGCCGTCTTGGCAGGAGACCAGTCATAATGGAGGGCATTTGCATAAAACTTCAGTTCATCCGTATACCTTACGATCGATAATTTGGCATTCGCGCCGTCGTCTATTCTGGCGGAATACGAATTGAAGTTATTGATCATGGCTGCTATATATTCGTCGATTTTGGCCTGCTTCTCTTCGTCCGTTATATCGTCTCTTACATAGGAGACGTTGTCACCGATTTTAGTACCCTGGTTTTCATCAGATACGTCCAGATAGGCATCGGTATGCGTGTACGCGTCGTAATACCCTCTCGACCCTTGATCTACGATCGCGCCGAAGTTCCCACTGAACGTCTTTACCGTGATTTCGACAGTGTCGCGTCCTTGGGTAAGCTCGAGCGGAAGCAAGGTCGTATTGTAATAGAAACGGTTCGGCAATGCGCCGCTTGTCCCCATTTCGAGTGCCTGATAGTCCCCGACGCGTCGGTAGCCGATCTGCTCGCCGTTAATGTACACCATTGTTTTGTAGCTTGACTCGTCACTTCCCCAAAACTTTGCTGTGAAATAGTTTTGGGCAATCGGATCGACTTTCATCGTAAACGTCATTTCCCCGCCCTGAATATCGGCGGGCGTACGCGGAAGCGCGATCCGTGCGGATTGACCCAACGCGCTGGTAATGGCGCTTGTGAAGTCGCCTTTGAATTGATGGGCTTGCTCCGACGACGTATTGCCGAAATCCAGCTTGTCCAAATAAGTGGAAGCTGCTGCTTCGGAGTCACGGCTTACCGTGATCCGATTCAGGCTGAGCGCCTTCGAATCGCCACCGATAAATACCCGCATGGCCTGAACGCCTGCCGTCAACTGAACCGTATCGTCCACGGTTAACGTGTTCCACTCGGTTGCTCCCCCGGTGCTTGGCAGTGCGACATCCTCCGTCGCATCCGAACCGTTAAATGCAAACTTGATGGAACCGCCTGCGGCCGCTGCGGCATACTCTACATCGATCTTGTAGGTTCCGGTTGCTGGCACATAGACGGAATAGGTCAACCATTCGCCGTTCGCAAGCTCCGTCAACGCATACCCGCCTGCGCCGTCGGTCCCAATGTCCACACCGTCATTGCGGTACTCTCCGCCGGAGTTGCCGGAGGTCAGATCATGGTAGGTTCGGCCCTCTCCATCGATCGGCATATGATCATAATGCTCCGCTTCAATGGTTCCAGGAAGCTTGTTCATGCTGAAAACAGGGACGCCGTTTGCAAATCCGCTAATCGGATCTCCGGCCATGAGCTCCGGTCTGCGGAACGTCAGTGCACCCCACCCCGGATGATCCAGGCTATGGCCGGTTTTCTCGTAGCCTGCCTTAGCTATGGCAGTATCCCGTCCTCTTTCCGTCCAGAGCGCTTCGTCTCCCATTCCCATTCTAACCTTGAAATGAGCAAGCGCCTGCTCGTAGACAGGTCTGCCCTCCACAAAATTCCCGCGGCTCAAGGTAGAGAAGTCGTTCTCATAGTACGGATTGATTTGTTTGGAAAACCATCGGCCCGTCCGATCCAGACGCTGGATGAAATTGTCCGGCTCCCAAGGCGTCTGCAGATCAGGGTATGAGGCCACGAAGGATGTATTGTATTTGGACATGAATTCAAACCCTTTGAGCAGCCGGTTATCGAGCGAATTCCACACGTCGACGCCCTGATTCCACGCCACTTCAGCTATGCCGGCTGCGGTCCCTAGACCGAAGAAAGCATGCTGCTGGTCGCGCGAGCTCTCCTGATTCTGTCCGTTCTCCCAAATATAGTTCTCTAACGTACCGTTATAGCCGTAATCCGGCGTCGTTCCTTGAGGACCCGTGTACTTGAACGTGGTGAAATAATCATTATCTGCTAGCTGCTCCCCCGATTGCGACGGTCCAGAAGCATACGGCAGATCGTCCGGCCTGTGCGGCTGACCTGTAAAGTAACGGAGCGCACGGTCATACATGGTTCTGTTGTCCATGAAAACGGCCATCGTGATCATCGCTCTCCAGGCGATCATGTCCTGGTTGCCGTGCCGCCCGAAATCCCCGTTGTAAATCCGCCAGTAGAATGTTCCGTTGTTCTTAGTTACGGAATCGGGTACTCCCGTAGCGGAATAGCCGGGATAAACAAGCATATCTTTAAACTTCTGCAAATCTGCAGGAGCCCAGCCGTTGTAAGTACTCTGTATAATCTCGGCCGCTTCTACCAGCTTCCAGATGTATAGGCCGGCATTCAGCGCCTCGGTGCCTCCTCCGGTGAATTCCGTCAGATTGCTCCACACCTTAAAGATTTCAACCGCTTTGTCGGCGTGCCGCGTGTCGCCTGTAATCGACCACATTAACGCATTCAAATAAGCGGCTGTTACATCCGATTCAAATTCACCTGAATGGATGCCGTCTTCCCTATTCACGACAGTCCAGCTCGAATTTCCTCGAACTGTATAGTTATAGCTTGCTTTAGATTCAGCTTTTAGATTGTTGTACGACGTAAGCCATGGATCGATACCGGCTTCCACCATGTACCTCATTCGCTCCAGATCGGACTTCTTGAACAGTCCACCTGGGTGAACGAAAGCAGGCTCATCTGCCGATCCTGGTGAAGCGGTCAGCATCTGATCCGATTCAGCCATAACACGCGATTCTACCCCCCCTGTCATAGGCATTGCTAGAGTAACGATAAGAAGAAGAAGCAAGACTCGTTTAGCAAGATTTATAGTCTTCTTTAAATCGGGTAACACATAATTGTGCATAGTATACCTCCTCTTATAATCTGATTAGTAGCTGTTGCTATCCCCCTTATATGTTTAGAATTAATGAGTGCGCTTACACAATTCCCTCTCATCATATCATCGATATATCTTATAAAAGATGTGCCTTTTTAAAGCTCGAACTGCAGGTTTTTTAAGCGATTTATAAAGAAAAACGGGAAAGCATCCTCTATGGAGCCTTCTCGTTTTTTGTATGTATTATTATAATCACCAGCGATAATGGCCTTCTATTCCATCCCGCGCATCGGGCACATGAATCTTTACCTTACGTATTTTTAAAAAGTGAGGTTTGAACCGATTGGCTTTTTCATCTACGAATTCCGTTAGCGGCAAGCTTGACTTTCCCCTCGGCAGCACGTATGCTTCATACGAATACTTATCGTCAATCGTGATTTTCACCTGATTCCATACAAACGAATCTCCGTTTACGACAATCAAATGATTGCTGGTCACCGCAATATCTGCGATTAGCGGAATAGACCCGGTTTGTCCAGTTCGGCTGCAGCCGACCATCCAACCCGTCAGAAGGACGATGAAAGCAATCCGCAGTCCTATCGACAACATCGTGCGTTGATATTGATCTTCTTTTGATTTTACCAGCATCTTGAAACGATCCTTCCTATTCGAATTCGCCTGACAGGCTGAGGTCAAATATTAATTGGGGTGCTGCAGGATGGCTGCGGTGCATTTCCACAGCGATCGAATTCATGCCCTTGACCAATTTGTCCGTATGTCCCTTCAGATCAAATGATTGATAGAAAGAAAATTCGTTCGGTTCAGCCAGTGCGGAATGGGTCAACAGTCCGGTTCGAATGCCGTCGCGGGCAACCTCTTGTCCGTTCAGGTAAACAACAAATCCGTCCTCGTAGGCGGCATACAGAATTAACCCGGTTAATTTGTCGGGATCGCCGTCGAATTCGAATGACTTGCGGAAATAGTAGGTCGGCGAATTTTTATTAACGGACAATTGGGTTCGGATCAGCTGATGCAAGAAACTCTCATTCGAGTGACCCAACGGAGCCCTGCCGGTTTCCCAGGAGAAATCGTCGT
This sequence comes from Cohnella sp., assembly GCF_041640265.1. Classification (GTDB taxonomy): domain Bacteria; phylum Bacillota; class Bacilli; order Paenibacillales; family Paenibacillaceae; genus Cohnella. The sequence goes on along the minus strand of NZ_JBEQAP010000034.1, from coordinate 26,052 downwards.
ATTCCGGGCTTCGCCAATCGTCCGGAGGCAATTGGAATCGACTCGTAATTGGATGTTCGCCTGTCACATCGAATCCTTCCGGAATGGACACCTTGATATTCGAATCCCCGGGGTGGTAACGCCACATGGATTGAATGCCGATTAACGTTCTCTCTATCGTCGTCGGTTGTTGCCCCAAATTTCGGGTATCCTGCTCAAGTTGATCCAGCACTTTTCCTTCATTGTCTTCAGCTTTGATGACTAATGTGTTGTCAACCGCTTCAATCACCGTGATAAAAGGTGTTTCCATCAACGCGGATAAATTCCAAATTCCCCAACCCTCATATTCTGCGGGGATATACTCGGATGGCTGCTGCTTGATGACAGAATCGGGGGTATATATGGCATCCCCAACGAACACAGCATGAATTCCGATGGACTTCAACTCATTCCACCATTCGGGCTGATTCGGATTTTCTCCCATCCATACAAAGGTATACGTTTGTTTGTTTTGCTCTACCGTCTGCCGCAGCCATTCCAATTGGCGATCCTCAGCGTCCGATAATCGTCCAGCGTTCAAAAAAATAAATCGGGCATTTCCGTAATCGATCGAATAGACGGATTTTCCGTACCCGGGCAGCATATCGCCGGGCAGTTGGGAATAAGCCTGATTGAAATCGGCCTCGGTAGTGGAACCGTCAAATACGGGATACACTTGAGAAGGCAACATCCCTGCGGAGCTTTGCAGAAGCCGATGGGGTGCAGTAAAAAAAGAAATTTCTTCAGTTTGCTCGATCCATTCCCGAACATTCCCGTCGTTCCGGCTGAAATAACCGAATCGATAAGAAACGGAATAGGGGTCGGATGATTTCACTCCTTGTGTCGGTATATTCGTCCATAGAAATGTGCTGAGCAGCAGACAGACGGATAGACAGAACAGAACTGAAAGTTTATATCTGTAAATCGTGGACATGATTTGCTCTATCCTCCCTTACCATTAACGTTATGGGAAAGCGGGCAGCCAGCCCAATACGGCGTGATAAACCGGAGGCCAATTGACAATCAATATGACAAAAAAACCGACTGCAAAGACTTGCGTCCATGCCTTTAGGTTAAACTCTCTATTTCTAATGATAACATGAAGAATAGCCCATGCGGCCAACCAGGCTAGCAGCCCTACGGTTTCTTTTCCGGCATAAGGCCCGATGCCCCACCATCCGGGAATCCAGGATCCCAGCTTCAACAGAATGGAGTTTGCTCTTGAGAGATCGTAAACCGTCCATAAATGGCTGGCGGTCATCGCCGCAATGCCCAGCCATACTGATACCAATACGGCAATAATTTCTCCCGTTTTTCGTTGTTTGTTGGCGTGCACAATCTTTTTCCCCTTCCGGCCATTCAACCTCAAACCATTTTTAATTTGGCCAAACCGATTCCAAAAATAAACGCGATCAGCAGGCAAATCCAGGACAACGTGATGAGCAGGGCTATAACACTGTTAATCGCGCTGCCCGCTTCCAATTCATGGCGAAACCGCCGCAGCAGAACGGCTGCCGCAATACCTAACGGCAAAGGATATAAAGATACAAACTCTTTAAACTCCATAACGACGAAATGAATCGAAGGATTGTGGTACATCAGCCACTGCTGGGCGCCGTCGGGTGCCCGGTAGGCGATATACAGCCAATTTCCAAAAATGATCGTAAGCAGGACAAGTACATTCGTCAACCAGAGCATCAATTCTAGTTTCCCTGCAATTTCTTTCTTCCCCCGAAGCAAGGGATACACCAAGTGAATCGTCTGACAGCTGAGCAGGACCGTTAAGGTTGCTCCCAACCCGTGAAGAACCGCCATCAGTTTATTCGAACTGAAGCCCATGATATTAAACAAAGGGATTAATAAAAAAAGGAGAGCGGTTACGCTCGCTTGCGTAACCGCCAAGTCTTTCGATGTGAAAGGCAATTTCATACGCTGCTCCATCTTCTCTCTATTTCTTTATTCGTAAGTGATCGTCAATTTCGGGCGGTTGCTCGTAGTAGAGGTCTCGCCTGATTTGAAATCCAATCCGTCGCCTACGGAACTGTCGCTCAGGATAAAGCCGTTGTTGGAATGAGTGCCGTCGACCCAGTATTGAATCTGTGAAATTCCGTACGAATTCAGGTTAAACGTATAGTTACCTGTGCTGCTTGCAGTAACCGTGCCCAAGACAGTTGATCCTCTGTCGTTCGTGCCGTTGGCTCCGGCCACTTCCCAATTGTACCCGGATGAATATTGATTCCAGGTTGACGAGCTTTGGGACCAGTTGCGTTTCATCCGGTAGAGCTCATATGAACCGCTGCTCGCATCCGTGACATGTAGGGTAATGCTTGCCGATTTGATCGTACTGCCGGCCGGAATACTGGAAATATCCCACTCGAGGATGGCTGATTTATCCTTGCCGCTTCCGCCTGGGTCATCTCCGTCAACCAAAAGCGTAGTGATCGAGCCATAATTCGTCGTCGCGTCGTACTGCGAGAGGTATGTATCCTTATTCCCTGCATAGCTGGAAGTCGGATATACGCCGTTCTGGAACGATTTCGTTGTCGATGTTGAACTGCTGCCGCTTTTGTCAACCTTAAATGAATCGAGTTGGCTGTTGTTATTGTCGTAAACTTTAAAGGTTGCTACAGCATCGGCAATATCGACCGTCATGTAGTGATATTTCGCAACAGGTCCGACGATCACATTTTTCGAATCTTTAACCGTCGAGCTCAGCGGAGCACCTGCGGCGCCAAGCGTAAGTTGGTAAATCTGTTTGTCGAACGCGTAGCCGTTTCCGTTAAAGGAACTATCAATCAAACGGCGGTTATAGTTGTGTTCATGCCCGACCAATGCGGCCGTCACATTGTGCTTGTCGATAATATCCCAGAATGCGTCGCGGTCGGCAGGACTTGCATCGAGCGAGTTGCCGTAGTGCGAACCGATCGGATAAGCGGGAACGTGCCATTGAACAAATGTATGTATTAACCCATTGTTTGCCGCACCCTGCAGGGTACTGTCCAGCCAGTTGCGCTGCGTAGAAGTAATGACGTAATTTCCGCTGGAATTTTTACGGTCGGAGTTCAGCGTAATAAACCGCGAGTTGCCGTAATCGAAGTAATATGCCGTACGTTTGTAACCAGACAATTGTTCGCTAGGAAGGTAATTGAAAACATTGGTGAAAACCGTTTCATCATGTTCGTGGTTCCCCAGGGACGGATAAAACTTGTTGATCGGATAATAGTCGTCCACAATGGCTTTCCACTCGTACAATTCGGTTTCCACATCTGAACCGCCCTGTACCTGGTCACCTGTAAACATAACAAAAGCAGGTTGCGTCGATAACCCTTTGACTTGGGTCATCAATTCACGAAGCATGGTCTCGTTGATACCGTCTGTCGAAGCGCGGCTGTCACCCATTACCACAAAACGGAATGAAGTGGTGGCGGCATCGGCACTGTGCTTGTCGCTTACCGCGAAGATGGCGAACAGGGAGAAAACCATCGCGATCACAAGCATAATGGCCAGTCTTTTTTTACGCAAAACATAACTCATTACAAAACCTCCTATTCATTTTTGTTATGCCGAATACTAGAGTCGAGCATAACAATTAAAGTATATAAGAGGTTTGTAATCTGTATATTTTTTGTATAATAATTATTTGTGATGAATATTAAAGTTTAATAAGCAGGCGGTTGAGCGATAAAATCAGGTTTTACTTCACGTTCCTCGAAGCTTTGATTCCATATTGGTGTTGCTGCCGGTGACATCGGAGGAATTAACCACGACCAACGCCCATTTACACTGCGACCATTATCATGTTCTCGTTTCATAAATCGCATGAACTGATCGGCAGCCGTATGATGATCGACAATGCTGACTCCATTTAGTTTGAAGGAATGAATGACAGCGGCATTGAGTTCAACAAGCGCCCGGTCTTTCCAAAGCGAAGTATTCGTCGTTCGATCCAAACCCAATAGATCCGCGATAACGGGAAGTTGATTGTAACGATCGACATCCGCTAAATTACGTGCACCTATTTCAGTACCCATATACCAGCCGTTAAAGGGTGCAGCCGTATATCTGATACCGCCTAAATCTAAAACCATATCCGATATAATCGGCACTGCGTACCATTTCAAGTTCAATTCGGCGAAATTATCGATATCAGCGTGAACCAGTTCAACCTCTTTAATATGCGACTCAGGTATGTGGAACCACTTAGGCTCACGACCATTCAACTGGACGACTAACGGTAAAATATCAAATCTTGTTCCTTTTCCTCTCCAGCCTAGACGCCAGCAATGCTCGGTAAAGGCGACTGATGCAGGGTCTCCTACAATTCCTTCAGCAGTCTTATAACCTGCATAACGAATAAGCTGATGGTTCCATATCCGAATATTCTGATCCCCGCTCTCGGGAGCAAAGATCGTAATAACAGGGCGAATACGCCCTTCATTCGTTGCATAATCTATATGCCGCAGTAGAGCCTCAGCAACAGCTTCTTCCGAATCCGCTGATCTAGCGTCGATAACTTCAAGGGATTCCCAGAAAAGTCTGCCGATGCATCGGCTGTTGTTACGCCAGGCCACTCTTGCTCCGTAGGCCAATTCCTCGACCGTATGTGAGTAACGGCCTGTCTCCTGCAGACATCTTAAAATCTCTAATAATCGTGCATCCCGTTTTTCCTCGGATTGTCCCATCTCTTCATAGAACATACGTATAAAGGAAATGGCCTCTTGTTCAGTTGACTTCATATCCTTAATGGCATTAATCATTATGATACTCCTATATGTTTACATAATTATTGTTATGTCAATTATAATGCACGAAATAAGGCCACCACCTACAATGACGGAATCGCAAGAAAGTACAAAAGAAAACCACTCCGTCAATGGAATGGTTCATTTATTGTAGAGCTAGAAACCGAACAAACACTATTCTTCTTTAATTTTACCCCATCCTATACAATCTTACCAGAATCAACATCCACCCTCCCACATTGCTAGTTCAACTTTACTGCAAAATCCTCACTATAGTTAACCTCATTAAGCTTTTCTTCAGATTAAATCGGTTCATTAACCGGCTGCGGGGCTTTTTTACCGAAAGATATGAAATACAAGAGCACGCAAGCTGAGATAACTAAGCCTATTATCAGAATGAGATTGCCGTACAAATAGGCACGTGAGTCCTCAATAAAAGGATGAAACGGGAAAGCGAACAGCTCATTCTCTATCGCTTTGGCGACTAGTGCCGTCACTACCGCCCCGGCAAGAGTCGCTGCCATATTAAAAAAGCCCATGCCGACGCCGATTTGGTGAGCAGGCAATATTTGCGTTATACTTTCCGTTAGTGCCGTTTGAACGAAGGAAAATCCAATATACATCAGAACGAGGGCAGCCCCGATATACCACACCCAAAGCCCGATGGAAGAAGATTGCAGCAGAAAACTAAGCGCTAACAAGGTCAGCCCCATATACACGACAAAATGGCTTCCGCGTTTGACCGTCATATTGCCGGCAACTCTTCCGAATATAACCGCGCTGAATGCTCCCGGAAACATAAGGAGACCGATACTCTCCGTGTTCAGACCGTATATATTACTTAACATGAGCGGAATCACAAACAACATAGAGATTACGGAACCGAATATAAGAAAGCTGATGATGACCCCGGTCCGATACAGCGAATTCGAGAAAAGGGCGGGATCGACAAACGGCTCCTTCACCCGGCGGATTTGAACGATAAATAGGACAAGGGCTAATATGGCTGCGAGCAAATAAAGCCAGCGTGCTTCTGTCGTAAACAGAACCAGCATCGTCACTACAATACCAAGCAGCGCCGCTCCGACAATATCCAATTTGCCCGCTCTGCGTTGCTCCTTCGGCAGAAGCTTTTGGAAAAAAGGAATGGCGACGAGTACGGGGAGCGGAACGAGAAACAAATAAGCCCAGTGGAACGAGCCTGCGATATAACCGCCGAGTACCGGACCGATACCAATCGCGAAAGACACTGTCGACGTTATGATACCAAACATTTTCCCTCGTTCTTCCGCCGTAAAAAATCGGGCTACCATGACAAAGACCAGCGCCGGGATGGCGGCACAGCCAATCCCTTGAAGAGCCCTTGCTAAGATGACGGCGGGGTACCAAGATTGTAAAACAAAGCCCAGAATAGACCCCAAGCTGTACAGGATTATTCCTATCGTTATCAATTTTTTGATACTGTACATATCGGAAAGTTTGCCGAAAATGACCATTCCCATGCCGATGAAAATAAAAAAGATCGTAACTACCCAGCTGACGCCAGAAGCATCCAGCTCGAACTGCTTGGCAATGCTTGGGGTGGATACGTTAAATACCGATTCGTTCAGCACGGCAAAAAAGAGAACAAAATAAATCCAAGGTACACTTTTCTTTATGTCGGAAGTGTCCGATACAGGTTTGGTATTACTCTCCACAGTTTTCATTACTTTACGCTTCCTTCCTCTCGTATAACAATTTGCAGCACTCCTGTTATCTTAGCATGTAACATTTGATTATATTTCTTATCGATTGCTAGAGTGACTTGCTGGTGGGGAACGGTGAAATAAGGTCCGACTATGATCGGCTCCTTCGATCGGGTACGCAGAGTGGCGTACGGAAGCAGAAAATCCAAGGCCTGCACCCCCCAAGTGACCGAAGTAGCCATAAGTAATAAGATAACCCCCTCAAATGGAATCTCCGTTTGGATGGTCCCTTCTTCCTTGCGTGTTGATTTGAAGCAGACTGGCGGCGTTCGCCTGGATTAAGGATGCGATTAATCCTATTTTATCCATTGCATTGGAAGTTTTCAAACTAGAACGTAAAAGATTGAAATACCGATTAACCTCGGCTTGTTTGCATTTCCCGTTTCTTCATTTTTTCTTTTATATATTCCGCCGTACGCAAGGCTAGCGACATGACGGTATTCGTCGGATTCCCCGCCCCGGAAGTGACGAAAATACTCGCATCGCACACATACAAGTTGGGAATGTCGTGGCTTTGTCCATACGAATTAACGACGGAATCGGCAGGGTTGTTCCCCATTCGGCATCCTCCCGCCATATGTGCCGTATCCGGAACGACGAACTCCACTTTTCCCCCCTCCGCTTCCAAGATGGAGCTCATCGTACGCTCTGCGTGCTTTATTAACTTCCGATCATTCTCACCATAACTGAAAGTCACTTTAGCCCGCGGCAAACCGTATTCGTCTTTCTCGTCCGCCAAAGTTACGTGGTTATTCATATTCGGCATTACTTCACCGACCAACGTGATTCTGCCGTAATGATTGTAATCCAAAAGCGCCTGTCTAAATCGCTCGCCCCATATCGGGCCGCCCTGCGCTTTGGAAACACCGTTCGCGAATTCAACCGGCCTTGCGCCGTGGGAATGAAGCGTATAGCCGCGAACAAAATCGCGGTTGGGGTCTGTTCGGTAAAAATCCAAAGTTGTCGCGAGTACCGGCGTTCCTTTGTACAAACGGATTTCATCATCAAACTTGGCATACACGTCATTACTGCTGTGCACCATGATGGATTTCCCGACCATTCCGCTGCTGTTCGCAAGCCCATACGGAAACTGCTCGTTTGCTGAGTTGAGCAGCAGCCTGGGAGTCTCTACTACAAATGCGCTAACAATCACTATTTTTGCTTTTTGCTCGTACGTTTTACCGTTATGGACGAAAGTCACTCCCTTGGCCATTCCGTCTTTGCCCATCAACACTTGCGTTACCATACAGTCCGGCAATACCTCGGCTCCTGCCTTTATCGCTTTTGGAATGTGAACGATCAACGTGCTGAATTTAGCATCCGGCATGCAGCCTTGATTACAAAATCCACGGTTAATGCAAGGTGGACGACCTTCGAATGGTGCGGATAATATGGCAAGCGGCGCAACGGACGAACGTATTCCCAGCTTGTCACAACCGTTCATGAACATATAAGCGTTCGGACTCAGCGGTTCCCTTTCTGGGTAAGGATAAGGTCCATTAAAATGCCCCCAGGGAAAATGCTTGGGCCCGGAGACGGCAATTTCTTTTTCCGTTCTAGTGTAATAAGGCTCGAGATCTTCATAGCTTATAGGCCAATCTTCACCAATCCCGTCGATCGTCTTCCCCTGAAAATCCACATCCTGAAAACGCAGAAACACCGCTGTAAAATGAACGGTGCCGCCACCGACACCTCGCCCGGAATTATTATGGCCCATCGTGAGTGGATCGGTGCCGTCCACAATTCGTGTATCCTGCCAACCGAGATTCCTCATAGAAAGCTCATCGCTGGCAAAATCCTTCTGCGCGTCCCGGAGTGGACCGGCATCCAGAACGACCACAGAGAGTCCGGCTTCACTCAATTCTTTGGCTAACACCCCTCCTGCAGCTCCCGCGCCAACAATGACAGCATCCACTTCTTCATTCGCATATTTACGCTTCATTTTCCTTTTTCGCCTCCCATGGATCCAGTTGTCCCAACTGCGTACGAACATATCCTCGCGGATAAGCCGGACCTGCATAACCGATGTCCGACCAGACCTGCGGATGGGAGCAATACGATTCGACGGTCAACCGCATTAGTTTTTCAAACAGCGCCTTCTGCGGTACTCCATTCCATATTGAAGAAGGTTCCGCCTTACTATAGCTGATGTCATTGATTATATTCTTTTGTTTTACTGCCTCTAATTCTGTAAAAGATAGGGAGTATATTTGTTGTGAAGACTGCTCCATCGCCTTCAGCCCATGCCGAATCAATTCCGATGCGGCCGGCACACCGACTTTTCTTTGCCCTTCCCCTGGTGAAGAATACAATGTTTTATCGATATGGGAGATAACGAACGCAAGCGTATCTGGCGAAGAGTCGTCAACTAACAAACTGCATATGGAGCGCAATATCTCAGCCTCACGTTCACTTAGAAACTGATACTTGTCTATCGAATGATTTCTTGAAGTTACAATTTGCTGCGTATGATCATCCCAGGCATCTTTTTCATCCAAGACGTTAAAGGATGGATACCGCGTGTTTCCGCTCATGCGTATTTCCGCCTTTCTCTCACTATATTATTCATCGATATCAAGCTTCCCAGTACACTGCAATAAGCCCCAATACGCTTATCGCTGTAAACATCATAGGAAGTGTAACCGGCGGTCCAATCAGGAAGTTACGGAGCGCCCATCCCCCTACCCGAACACCGACCCCCCGGACATGAAAATAAAATCCGATTAATCCCGAGATCACCCCGAACCACATCATGACTTGAAACAAACCGTTTAGCCACACCACGTTGTAGAATGTAAGAGCCAGTCCGACCATAAAGAAAAGCGGTGCAGAAATAACGGGGAGCCACATGGATTTATGGTGAAAGTTTTGCCTGTAATGAAACATTGTTACTTGAATCCCGATCATCATGAAAGCCAGGCTGACAAACAGAATCAATATTCGTTCAATGGGCCAAGCATCCCAATACATGTATCTTCCTCTTTTCACGTTTTCCGTTATGTTGTACCACAGCCAGAAAATCTATCCATATTTGGATGAGTAAATAACCATTGGTTGGACTCTAAAAATGGTAGTAATTTGTCGACTCTACACATTGGATCTCCAAGAGTCATACACTACAGTAGCCTAAGACGTAAACCATTGGAGGAGTACTCAGTATCATGCTCATTCATGTTAATCAAGCTATTCAACTTATGGCGCAGCACCTCGACATGAAGCAGTCGCAAGACGGTTCATGGAGGTTTTGTTTCGATAGCGGTGTAATGTCAGACGCCTATATGATCATTATTCTGCGCACCTTGCAAATCACTGACGAGGAGTGGATACGCGCCCTTCATCACCGGATTATATCCAAGCAGGAAAAGAATGGTGCCTGGAAGGTGTATCCGGACGAGACGCAAGGGAATTTATCCGCGACGGTGGAAGCATATTACGCTCTTCTCTATTCCGGTTACAGTAAACCAACGGACTTCAATATCCAACAAGCCAAACAGTATATTCTTTCCAATGGCGGAATCCGGAATGTCAAAGATCTCATGACCAAAATCATTCTCGCATGCACCGGGCAATATTCTTGGACTTCTATCGTTCCGCTTCCCATCGAACTCATCTTGCTTCCTTCCGCAGCTCCGATCGATTTCTACGATTTTTCCGGTTATGCCCGGGTTCATCTAGCTCCCATTATGCTTCTCGCAGATAAAAAGTTTGTGATGCGGAATGAAAGAACACCTGATTTATCCGACTTGTTCGTCCGCGGCGTTTTTCCCGAAGCACATTACACAAGTTCCACACTTCGTCCCGACGCAATATGGAGCGAAATGGATCGATTTATACAAAAACTCGCTACTCTTCCCAAACACATTCATCAACAATCCATAAAAAAAGCGGAACAATACATGTTAGATCGAATTGAACCCGACGAAACCTTGTACAGTTATGCCAGCGCTACATTTCTTATGATACTTGCACTTCTCTCTATCGATTACGACAAACGTCATCCTATCATCGTACATGCTATCCATGGCTTAAAATCGCTCCTTTGTCAGACGGATGGCTCCATCCATGTACAAAACTCGACATCAACTGTTTGGGATACGGCATTGATCAGTCACGCTCTTCAACAAGCAGGCCTGCCCCCTGAACATACCTCGATCCAATCCGCAGGCCGTTATCTGCTCTCCAAACAGCAAACCCGGTTAGGCGACTGGAGCCGCCGCATCAAGAATCCTATTCCCGGAGGCTGGGGCTTCTCTGATATCAATACCATTAATCCGGATGTCGACGATACGACCGCCGCACTGCGAGCGGTCCGCAATTTGGGTACTCGCAGTATGGAATACCAAGAAGCGTTTAGCAAAGGACTTCAATGGATATTATCTATGCAAAACGACGACGGCGGGTGGCCCGCATTCGAGAAGAATACCGATAATCCTTTATTAACCATGCTCCCTTTGAACGGAGCAGACGCGGCGGCCATCGATCCGTCAACAGCCGATTTGACTGGTAGAACACTGGAGTTTCTTGGCAAAGACGCTGGATTGACCGCCCGTCACCTTTTTATTCGCCGCGCGGTTCATTGGTTGCAGAAGCACCAGGAAACGGACGGTTCCTGGTATGGCCGCTGGGGGATTTGTTACATTTACGGGACATGGGCTGCGTTGACCGGTATGCTTGCTGTTGGAGAAAACCCGGAACAATCATGTATACAGCGTGGCGTACAGTGGCTGAGGAGCATTCAAAATCCGGATGGAGGTTGGGGAGAATCTTGCGAAAGTGACCAGGAGAAACGATATATCCCACTGCGCCATTCCACACTTTCTCAAACGGCGTGGGCTCTCGACGCACTGGTAGCCTATTATCCGAAACCGAATTCAGCCATGGAAAAGAGTGTTCAATACCTGCTAAACACCATGAACAAGGCGGATCAAGAAATCTATCCGACGGGAGCCGGTCTACCTGGCTACTTTTATATTCGATACCATAGCTATCCCTACATTTGGCCTGTGCTTGCATTGAGCCATTATAAGAGCAAATACGAAACAAAACATAAATAACCTCTAAAATCGAACTGAGCATCGGTCCGCTAGTTGCAAAGAAACACGATAGCAACATCAGGATCTGCCGTATTCTGCGGTATCTGGAATAACAACGGTTGTGTAGGGAGTCGGCTGATGATGGATAGTATGTTTTACAGCCGTTTCCGCATAAAATTTTCTGGCATTCTCTACACTTCGTTTGCCCCATCCGGAAGTCCGTACTTTTGGATCATGAGCCGTGCGCCCTCCTTGGGCTACTGCCTGATAACAAACTGGGCGGGTACAACCATCCACTCCAACGGGTTTCCCCTGACATAAGTTGATTTGAATCATGATTAACGGTTCAACATCATATTGAGGGAGGTGGAACCTATGCAATCGTTTTGTCCCATTTCTGTAGATGCGATTCGCCCATACATCGGTAAACAGGTCTGTGCTGTTTTGCACGATGGAACACATTTATATGGTACTATCACTGATTGCCGGGAAGGACAACTGTTAATAAGCGGATGCGTAAAAGGGCCTGGAACTGTGACGACCAGTGCAATACAGGCAAAAGCCCAAATCCGCACTAAACTTAAAAACAAAGCAAAAATATCTGCGTTTACCCCGTTTTTCGGCTTTGGCGGAGGAGCAGCGGTCGCTGCGATTTCGCTAGCCCTGATCGCATCTCTGTTTTTTTTCCCGTTTGGATTTGGATTTGGATTTCCGTTCTTCTTTTAATTGTTTAATGCTAATGCAAATTAGCGGAACCTGTTTTCTTTCAGGTTCCGCTATTTCTTTTTTGTAACGAGTTCTGCTACCAAACAGTATCCAATAGAAATTGTACTTGTTACGTGTACAAGACCGGAAAAAAATAAGTTCGAGTAAACGATTGACAATATGGGTGATATCAATTATTTTGTATTAGACTAAAAGTTTTGCATTAAGGAAAAACATTTATATCACAAGAAACAATTGCCGTAGTTTATAGAGAGGTGTTTAGTCGTTCATCTATCAGATTATCTACGAGGAGGTTAAAAGTGAATGATTGGGCCCTTGCAGAAGCTTCAAAGACAGAATCTGGAAAGACGGGGGTTTGAATCATTGATTTTGTTGTTGCGCGTTCTTTTCGGTTTGGGTTGGCTCTTGGCGGGGGTTACTAAGATTATAGGGAAATCCTGGTTCGGTGAGCCGGGGGTATTCCTCAGAGATTACTTAATCGACGCAATGGGAAAATCGAATGTGCCCGGATTTTATAAATATCTCATCGAACATGTGGCATTAGATCATGTTTTGTTTTTGAATTACAGCATTCCGTTGGTTCAGATCGTGCTAGGATGCTTACTCGTTACAGGCTTACTGACATTCCCATCCATTCTGATTTGTATTTTTATACATATTAACTTCATTCTGTCAGGCAATATGAATTTAATCAGTCTTACTCTTTATACCAGTGCTTTCAGCCTGATACTTTGCGGAAGACGCGTCTACATGCTTAGTTTAGATCGATACTTCAAATTGGAGAACTTATTTGCCTTCCATAAAGAGGAGTCACCGTTGAAGAGAAATTAATGACGTATATTATTTATACTTCCTAACAAACGACGAATCGATAACCTGCTTCAATCGCCAACACCATTTACCGTGAACGGAAATACCCCGATAGAGCAGCAAGGCTTCCCCTTCTCCGGTTGACAGAATCGACAAGTATTTCGATTGGGGGCTGTACTTCTTTAATCTTCTCCCTGACAAATATCGTTCCATATTTAGTTGAGACATTCATAAAAGTAGACCCTTTTTTAGACATATTCAGAGAGATGATTCAAGTTGACATGAACGGACATGCGACCTGTTTTGATTACACCGTCTTTGGACAAATCATTCAAAACCGTCGTAACGGTTTCCCGCGTGGAACCGATCATGTTGGCAATTTCCTGATGACTTAGCGGAATGCCATGAACGGTCCGATCCACCCCCAGAATGCATACAGTTCCCACATATGCCCCATATAAGCTGCATTCATTTGAATCAGCTTTTTATTATTCCTTATCATAGAAAATGATTGAAAGAATGACCTAGCAGCGTTCTTCTTTGGCTCAGGGTCTAATCGATAAACAAACATCATGAATGCGCCAACAAAAGCTGTGCATGAGGTGAATAAGATAATCTCACGCCAGTTGAATAGAGCGGTTAATGGCGCAGCAATAAAAAATGAACTTCCTGAACCAATAACCAGAGATCCCACGAATATTCCAAACACCTTGCCGCGCTCTCTTGAAGGATACAATCCAGATAAATACTTCAAACCAGGAACATAGATTCCACCAAGTCCAAATCCAACCAAAAACCGCAAGGAAATCGCAGTCCAATAACTGTTGGCAAGTTGTGCGAACATGATCCCCGCCGTACCCGTTATCAAGGCAAACACAATAAATATATGCCTAGGTTTTACACGATCTGTTAATCTGCCTACCAAGATCACAGAGAGCAGATACCCAAACTGAAAGCTCGACAGAACCATCCCCGCTTGAAAAGAAGTTAATAGCAAATCCCGTTGTATGAGAGGCAGTAATGAAGAAAAGTTAAACCAGCCCAAGATAACTAGCCATTGTGAAAAGCTTATAATCCAGACCGGAGAAATTCGGTATTTCATTAGATGATTCCTCCGCTTAGGCAATGTGTATCAATTTATAATATTCCTCTAAAATCAAAAAGATTGTTTAAATAGGCGGACAATATAGCCAACTTATTGGTAACCAGGAGGATTCCGATGGCGATCAAGACTACACCTCCCGATTTCATTAACACAGCCGAATAAGATAATCGAACCGAGCATAGGTCCGATGCATGGTGTCCAACCGGCGGCAAATCCGAGCCCGAGTAAGAATGAACCGAGATAACTTCCTACAGGTCGTTCTATGTTCATTGCTCTCCGATCTTGTACAAACCACTTCAAACGAAGTAAACCAACAAGTATGAAGCCCATAACGATGAATAGAATACCGCTGCCGATGCGGATCCATTCCCGATAGTCAATCAGCCATTGTCCGAGCAAGGTAGCGGAAAATCCAAGCATGAAATAGATCAGAGAAATTCCAAGAATAAACACTGCTGTATGTGCCATAATACGATTTCGGATCTGTCTGCTCTTGCTAGGATCCGCAATCTCTTTGTAGGATAGTCCGGTTAATCGCGAGATATATGCGGGATAAAGTGGCAGTGCACAAGGAGACAGGAAGGATAGAAGACCTGCCGCGAATGCTAAACCGAGTTGCAAATTCATGGTTATCCTCCCTGTTCACTCATTTCCTCGATCAAGTTGTCCAGGATGTCCCGATAGGCTTGTACACCCTTCTCACCTGCCGCTCCTACTTTTTTATATGCCAGATTGCCTTGATGATCAAGTAGTATAAAAGTAGGCGTGCTTAATACTCGAAAGCTTTCGGTTACTTCTCCGTCTTGATCGAGGTAAATGGGAATTTGATATTTATTTTTCAGGGCATAAGCTTCCACGTCCTTAACTGAATCTCTTCTTTGCAGAAATGGCACCACGTCGCCCAGAAGCTTAAGAACATCGGTTTATTCACAATAGAGCTATCGATGGTCGTGTCGTTTAATCCCTGCAATTTGAAATCGGCAGTTTCAGGTCTATTCTCTGAAGAAGCTTGTGGTAGTGATTGCGGTGGTGAAGACTTCTCTTCCACGTTAGAGCAGGCACCGAGCACAAAGATCATAAGTAGTATCGCAATGATCCATCCTCGACGATTCCATGTTTGTAGGTTCTTCATTGTTTATCCACCTCCGGATTCGTATCAGTAGCTTCCACCCATTTAGTTGGAAAGAACTCTATACAGATTATACCTGCAAGAACTAAAGCCATTGTAATCGGTCCGTAAGGATTAACATGTGACTGAAAAGTGAGAGCTGAAATCCCGATCAGAACGACACCAACCCGATTTACTCCTTTGATGTATAATGCTACGGCTGCGAGTAACATGGCAGCCACCCATGACCATACGGCTAAGTTCATGATGATTGGTCCACCGGGCATATCCAAATTAAACAAGGCCAGAAACAAACCAAACATGTGATCATAAGCCGCATCCCCCTCAGCGATAGAGGCACCACGAACATAGCGAAACAATATGCCTGATGCTATTCCCGCTATCGTATCGAATGCGGTATACGATATCGCAAAGATCCATAATGCTACTCGGCTCAACGAGGCAAATAGATTGTCCGTTTTTCGTAACAATAACCATACCGACGTTGCAACTAATGCAAATAGCGGCATCTGAAGTATATGAAGAATTAACCACCAGTCTCCATGATGAGAATGCGATAGCATTTCATCAAAAAACACATGCGTCGGATGCCAGATTCCAAGTAAACCCAAACTAGCTGGAGCTCCTATTAAAACCAACCATCTTAACCACTTTTTCCATTGC
The DNA here is from genome assembly GCF_041640265.1 of Cohnella sp. Taxonomy (GTDB): domain Bacteria; phylum Bacillota; class Bacilli; order Paenibacillales; family Paenibacillaceae; genus Cohnella. Next base: position 10,081 of record NZ_JBEQAP010000034.1, on the reverse strand, counting down.
AAGAGAGAACACACCCCTTATCTTTATCGTCATCTATTTCATATCGTAACAGATTATATATTTTCCTTATGTAAGCCATCTTACATACTTGAGATTTCCGTCACCTATATAATTGTAATTGTTGAAATCATTATAATCATTAGATTCGAGGAGGCAGAATGATGACAAGTTCTAAAGGGAAGATCAATTTCAAAGCGGGGATCATTGCTAGTCTTGTTGGCGGATTGATTATGGCCATTCCGATGGGAATGATGGGTTCCTTACCCGGCATCGCAACCATGGTCGGTAGTGACACGGCCGTCGTTGGTTTTATTGTACACATGGTTATCAGCTTGATCTTTGGTATCGCCTTTTCCGTATTTGCTAGTATGATCAAACTGAATCCGGCGGTCATCGGTCTTATCTTCGGTGTGATCATTTGGGTTATCGGGCCGTTGCTCTTGATGCCTATGCTTACAGGTGGAGCAGGCGCTTGCGGTACAGCAGCTTGCGGCACAGCTGAAAAATCTGCTTGCGGTACAGTTGAAAAATCTGCTTGCGGCACAGTCAAAAAATCCGCTTGCGGTACAGTTGATAAATCTGCTTGTGGAACTGCAGCGGTAACTTCGAATGCTTGCGGCAATCCGTGCGCTGGAGGCGGGGCATCGGCAATGCTACTAAGTCTGGCTACACACCTTCTTTACGGCTTGATTACAGGCGTTACTTTCAAAATGGTTGCCAGGAAGACAGCTTAATCATAAAAAAGCCCGCATCGATTCCTTGTAGGAACATGCGGGCTTTTATTTTTGCCACTATTTAAATTTTCCGTTCTTTTTCTTCTTGCATCTTTATCCTTTTCTGATTTTGATTTGCCAATGCGCATCACCAATTTGTTGAAACTCGAGGATATGGTGTCCATTCCGTATGACCCATCGCGGAAGGGTTTCCGTCGCTTGCGTGCAACCAAAATCTATTCGCCGCCAGTAAGGACCTGAATGCAATCCCGATAACCAGAAACGTCCCCCAATCCAAAGTACTCCAGTATTCTTGATTTTTCTGTAAGATAGATTACTTATCGGAAAAGACAAAAAACTGAATCTGAATATGATCATAAACATACAAGCGGAGCGATCAGCTCGCGAATAAATTGAAAAATTATTTGAAAATAAGTGATCAGAATCATGACTGTGAAATCAAAAAGCCTCTTATTATCTTCTTGACCGACGACAAACAAAAAAACCGACCAGAACGAATCTGATCGGCCAATTAAGATGGTGGATTAAGCGAGGAAATTAGATAACCGCACTCCCTGCAATAATGATCACCAGAAGAATAAATAGGACCAACGCAAACGTAGCAGCGCTACCGTAACCAACTCCAACACCCATGGATTTTCAACCTCCACCCTCTCGGTATTTGTGATGTCTTATCACTCTGTCATGATATGAGGGGGTCAGATGGACGGTTTGTACGTTTGTTCCTTATTGACAATTTACTACTTTTATAGCCTTAAAGTCGCATGCGCGAAAAAACATAAGGGAATATTCACGTAATTCTAATTTTCCGCTACAGGTTTTGTTATTCATAACGAAGATTCAGGTTCTGATCATTCCCATGTATTGTATATTACGACTTGGGATGGAAGACCCGTTCATGTACATCAGTTTTCCGGCGTCACCTCTTTTGATGTCGGACATCGACATCAATACGCAGGCACTACAGAATCGGCACCCTCGGGAGTCCCCCATTTCCATGGTTACTCTACTTACACGTCATTTGACGATGGTCATACTCATGTGATTAGAGGAACTACGGGACCCGCTATTCCCTTACCAGCCGGTGGACACATTCATTATTTTGAAGGGTCTACTACGGTTAATGGCATGATTCCACACACACACAGATATAGTGGTAATACCGGAGATGAATTACACTAACACAGATGAATATAATCCGGCTGGACTATTTGAGAATGATGTCAGAAACATAAAACCGGCTTCCGAATGTTGGAAGCCGGCTTTCTTATTCAAATACCCTGACATAACGAGAAAACCCAATTTTTGCAGAAATGAAATTGCTGTTGTATCGCGGGATGGATTCGGCGCCGTTGTCAGCAGAGAGATGATATAAATATTTGAAATCCAGGTAAGTGACTTGATCCATAAGGTAAGCGGATTGGGTACTATTCGGCTTCCTATGCTTATTAAGTGCAGCGATTATACCATTCGCATTTGTTATGCCAATCCCGTGCCCGTAATACAGGTTATCATCGAGCTTAACAACGTTCTCACCCTGCCACTCCGTTGTATCGGGGTTTACATCCGGATTTTTAAAATAGAGAATATCTCCCGGATAACTTTCTCTAGTGGTGTTAATGGTTGTTAATCGAAGATCTTTATCATAGTTCCAGTCCCATAAAAGGAGATCTGTAAAATAACGATTAAAGCTATATTCACCGATGGAATCAAGAACCGCCTTATACAAAACGATTACTTTCGCTGTAGCGCACTCAAAAGCATAAAGAGAACCGTTCGTAAAAATATCTCTTATCGCAGTTGAAGGAAGAACGCCACTTCTAAGCTTAAAACCCCCGTATTCGGTTAGATTCCAAAACATAGGATTGCATTTTGATTTCTCAAAGGTAGCAAATGCTGAATTGCTCCTTAACAGTGCATGAGCGGTCTCGACTATTTTTGTTCTTAGCTTCATTTCAAATCTTAACTCAGGCAGTGATTCATAGCTGTAGACGATCGGGCTCTTATCTTTCAGCATAAAAATGGTACGCTCCATGCCAAGAAATAGGGATGGATCTATTGAATTCATTCCCAATACGGTAATCACAATGCTCATCCTTTCTATTCAGACGTTTTGACAGTAATATCTGTGTTAGTTAGAATATTCTAACATTCGATTAAAGTGAAAATCATCTTCTTGAACTAGGCAAGAAGAGAAGCGCATACTACATTGGTGAAAAAGGTTCCCGGGACAGGAGTCAAATTGGACAAGCCTCCACCAATAAAAAAAACTCAACAAGCTACCTCCCAAACACGGTACGAGGGGGTTGCTTATTGAGTTAGGTAAGTTAATATCTAATTCAATTTCTATTTCTATTTCTTTTCTTGCGCTTCGATAACGTGACATCTGGAACAATCGGATTGTTTGGTATTGTCAGGCTGAATCGGGTGTTATCAAGAGAGACCTCTCCGGTGACACCTTCGCCTGATTCCTCGTTGTTCTTCGTCGTGTTATTAGGGGAAATGTTGATGACATTTCCAAAAATGATCGTACCTTCGTTTTTTGCAATATTAACCCTTCCGATATGACAAGACATGAAATGATCAACTTCCTTTTATCTATTTCTACGTTATTTGTACATGCCACTATTTTATGTGGAGATATTAACATCGGCATTGGCTTTTCCAATAGTAACATGAGCCTAAATGGTAATTCCAATATAAAATCCCTCCTTCATTGCAGGAGGGATTCGGATTTTTTGTCAATTTATGAGGATATACCCGTACCTTTATCAGCTATCTTAGTGGCGTTCGCTTATCCCAGACTTGGCCGCATATTCACGTACGCCAAGAGATTCAGAGGGCTGTCTCCGCAATTGCTCGGTGATCGCATCCATGCCGCTGTCTGTGTCTCGTTTGCGGCGCGGACGACTGAGCTCGTTCACCCTCTCATCGAGTTCTCTTGTTATATGAATAAGCAGTCGCATGACTTCTGATTGAACCATCGTTACATAATTCGATCGACGCTGGCAGAATTCTTCATACATGATGTTGAATGAATGCTGGAAAAAACCGTACCTGTCATGCAGGTGCAGCCAAGATTGTTCAGGATATGCGCTTTTAAGCAGTTGACGAAGGCGCTCGTCCTCCAGGAAGCTGTGAAGCAATCGTATAGAGAACAATTCGGTAAAGATACAGTTGTAGACGATCAATCGCCTTTGATCAGGAGCTGTTGACGTCGGGCGGAACACATGAGACACCCCAACCGGCAGAAAAAACAAATCTCCCTTGTCGACCGGGATGGTATTCCCTTCAATATAGTGATATCCCTTGCCTTCACTGACATAACTTAATTCGATAAACGGAGACACGATTCACAAACACTGGCACATCCGGTGTCAGATATTGGCTGATACTTGTTACGGAGACGAATTTTTTCACTTCAGGCACCCCCAGAGGCTTCCATGAAATCAAGTGTATCTGCACTTTCTGCTCTTGACAAGAAAACTGTGAGATGACGACATGTTGTTCCATAACTTCCGCATTAGTCACACACACTTAAAAATAGCCGTATCACCCCCATATTTTGTCCGAAACCGCCCTTCTATCAGCATTTCTTTACTTTATAATGAAGCAGTGAAATCGAATGTTATTTCTAATTGGGGGGTCTACTTATGGATCATCAATCTCAGTCAGATTGGAAAGCATCCTGGATATGGGGTATAGGGCAGGAAAGCCCGAGGAATGAATGGCGCTGCTTCAGGCGTTCCTTCACTCCTGAAACCTATGTAAAGCAAGCGAAGCTGCGGATTACGGCGGATTCCCGTTATGTGTTATATGTCGGTGGTAAGCTGATTGGCCGCGGTCCCGTTAGATCGTGGCCCACCGAATTGGCGTACGATGAATATGAAATAGGACATCTCATGAGCTCCGGAGTTGAGACCGTTGTCTCAGTACTTGTGCTTCATTACGGTCTTTCCACATTTCAATATTTGCGCGGCCGCGGTGGATTGCTTCTGGAGGTAAAGGGTGTTGGGGGCTCTGACGAGAGTTCGATGCTGGCAACAGACTCCGCTTGGAAAACATCGATCCATAAGGGATACAATTCAACCTCATCCCGCATGTCGTGCCAGCTAGGCTTCACGGAAATCGTCGACGCTCGGGATTGGGACAATGCTTGGACGGAACCCTGTTACGATGATAGCGAATGGGAAGCGGCTGCGGTCATTGGTCCAGTTGGAATGCAGCCATGGACCAAGCTGGTTAAACGGCCTATCCCTTACTTGACCGAAGAGCCGATATACCCGGACCGTGTGGAAGCTTTTAGCGCTGTTAAGCCTGCGGCATGGAGTGCCGTCTTCGATCTACGCGGCATTATGATGCCGGAAAGCGCGGATCACGCGAACAATGTCCAATTCAGCGGATTCTTTGCTGCAATCATTCAGCTAGATCAAGCGGCTACATTCACGATCGGCATTGTCGACGACGGGCGCTGCAAAAGCGCCATCAGCCTTGACGGCCAATGGTACGAGCTCGACAACTATGTTGGCGAAGCACCGGAGCGTTACCTTACCGTCGATCTGCAGTCCGGAGAGCATTTCCTCTTGATTGATGTCACGTGCGTCACTCACGGCCATGGCTTTCATCTTGGTTTCGACGCTGCTGGTACGAAGTTCGACGTCCTTCCGCCCGTTGCAGTCAATGATGGCTTCGCCCCTTTCGTCGCGATAGGACCGTTCGATAAACTCGAAATCATCGATAATCAGCCTGGTCGGAAGCTGATCATAGACCATCCAGACTATGAATCCATCCGCAATGTCTCGTCTTCAGAAGGACTGAAGCCTCACCTTGCGTGGATTCGTCCAGTTGATCCTCAACTGTTCAATCGGAACGATGTCTTCACATCCAACGTCTGGAAGACAACGGAGAGGGCAATGTCCGTGCCTTCAGCGTTGCAGCACGCCGTCATTCCCGGTCCCGACTCTGCAGAAATCCCAGTCTTCGCCGGGTTGGACAGCGAGCTCGTGATCGATTTCGGCCGCGAGTTGTCCGGTTACGTCGCCTTCGAGCTGGACGCTGCAAGCGGCACTGTCATCGACGGTTACGGACTCGAATATATGAAGGACGGATGGCGACAGCACACCTACTTGCTCGATAATACATTTCGGTACACCTGCCGCGAAGGCAGGCAATCCTATGTGTCCTTCGTGCGAAGAGGACTTCGTTACTTAACTCTTACCGTTCGCGGCGCTGCGCGCCCGGCAAAGGTATATGAGGTTAAGCTGCTGCAGAGCAATTATCCGCTTGCTAATGTCGGACGGTTCCGGAGCAGTGATCCGCTGCTAAACGATATATGGCTCATCAGTCGGGATACAACCCGACTTTGCATGGAAGACACTTTCGTCGATTGTCCCGCGTTCGAGCAAGTATATTGGGTCGGCGATGCGCGCAATGAAGCACTCGTAAATTACTATACGTTCGGCGCCCGCGAAATCGTGGAACATTGCCTGAAGCTCGTGACGGGCTCCAGCTACCAGACACCGCTATATTCCGATCAGGTGCCAAGCGGCTGGAACAGCGTTATTCCCAACTGGACATTCTTCTGGATCGCCGCATGCCGCGAATATTACCAGTTTGACGGCAAGCTGGTCTTCCTTACAGATATCTGGCTTCATATCAAGCATACTTTGAAGCATTACTTGGTTCTTCTGAATGATCAAGGTCTCTTCGAGCGGGAGGGTTGGAATCTTCTCGATTGGGCGCCGTTCGAGCAGCCAAGAGAAGGCATTGTTACACCGCAGAACATGTTCCTCGTCAGAGCGCTTCGCCATGGTGCTGAGATCGGAACTCTCGTAGGCGATCATACGAGTGCAGGAGAACTTCTCGAAGAAGCGGATAAACTGCGCGCGTCAATTGATCGACTATTATGGAATGAGGAACGAGAGGCCTACTTGGATTGTATTCGATCGGACGGGAGCCCATCGTCAACCGTCAGCATGCAGACGCAGATTGTCGCTTACCTGTGCGACATTCCGAGCGAAGCGAGGATGAGTCGTTTAGAGGAATATATCGTTTCGCCTCCGGAATCGTTCGTGCAAGTCGGCAGCCCTTTCATGTCCTTCTTCTATTACGAGGCATTAGCAAAGGTGAAGCGTCTGGACATCATGTTGAAGGATATACGAAATAACTATGGCTTTATGATCGAGAACGATGCCACCACCTGCTGGGAAATGTATCCGTGGAGCGGTTACAACGAGAATCCGAAAATGCTGACGCGCAGCCACTGCCATGCTTGGTCAGCTGGTCCCTCTTACTTCTTCGGCGCGTATGTGTTAGGCGTTCAAGGCTTGACACCGGGATGGTCCAAGGTACGAATTTCTCCACAGCCTAGCGGGCTGAAATGGGCCAACGGAACAGTTCCGCTTGCGCACAACGGCCGCATCGACGTCTCCTGGCGAATCTTGGAGAAAGATCGACTGCACCTTCGAGTCGAGGCTCCGAGACAGGTTGAGATTATCGCCGATGCGCCCGAAGGATATGAGATGACAGTCGAGCACATATACTTGGAATAGCTTTGTTACTTCGTGTATTACCTAACCACAACAAAGAACCGATAGACGTATCCACGTCATCGGCTCTTTGTTTGTATTTCTGTAACCGGAATATACAACTGTCTCCGATTATTCTTTTAATTTTAGTTTTTCTTCAATGGACTGAAGCTTCTGCTCCATCGACCCTTTCTTATCCCTGCGATCATCGATTGTGATGGAAGTAGAAACTCTCATAGCCCCATTCTCGAATGGGACTTCATGCATTCGTCTTACAACCGCTAGCAAATCATCCAGTTCCCCTTCAATAATCGTACTCATTGGAGTGAGCTGATATTTGATCTCTTCCTTTGATTGTTCTAACACCTGATGAACCGACGCAACATAATCGCTAACACTCGGCGTTCCTGTCCCTAGAGGAACAATCGTAACTTGAATAATGGCCACTTTGAAATCCCTCCGATCATTTTCCCCTTAGTACTTAATGACACTAACTATTGGACTCCTACTAATAGTTTACATAATTATTATTATGTACTATTTGACCTCATAAAGTGGAGGTATAACAATTAATTAATTTTTCGTTTCATAACCCAGTTAACAACCCAAAGCACGGAAGCAATAATATAAATTGGGATAACAACAACGATTAAAGTTGCGAGGTCAGACAGATCATCCCAACCGTCCTTCTCTTTCAGCATCTCATAGAGAAAGATGAGTATTCCAACGAGATAGAGCGCGGATGGCCACCAACGCCTCTTCCATAGCGCCAATGTCGGTGCCGCAATAAGTAATGTCCAGATTAATACATAGCCGATGCCATCCATCGCACAACCTCCACTAGTCTAAAAGTCATCTAACAATCCGCACCTGCGTGACCACTTGTTCATCCATAATCTGATATCCCGGGAACCAAATTTCTACCCGATCCCCCACCTTGATTTGTTTAGCATCTGATAAAGCATCGTTCAGCAAGTAATCCGTTGATGGGATTAGGCTCAGCTTTTTACCATCCACCTCCATATAACTTTTCAATTCATCGGAATCATCAAGGTAAACGTTGGTTACTGTTCCTTGCAGGTCGCCCTTGCCAACATTGGAGTTTACTACCTCCAGCCTAATTCCTTCAGTTTGCATCGGATAGCTCTCAAGCATGACTCCAGTGCTCCAAGCCTTCACGAGGTAACCAATTTTAACTCCCTCTAATTGCTCTTTATTGAATTTGACCCATATCGGAGTCGGCGTTGTATTGCCAGGGATAGCTGTCTCTTTGTCTACGATGAGCAGACGATTCCCCTCCATAGAGGTGATCGTTCCTTTAATATCAGGCTCGGCGGACCTGAGGTTTGATCCGGTAGATTGGTTATTCTGCTTCTCTCCACATGCGGCTAGAACGACTATGAACACCAACACCATAACCATAACTGTGAATACTCTTTTTATTTTCATAGCATAACCCCCCCATAATTATCAACCACAATAAGCTCTATGTTATCTAGACGTTATTATTAATATCAATGTTGCTTCATAAACGCCTATTTATCGCCGCCAACACTTGTATAATTCCATAACTCCTATTACAGTTGAAAGAGACAGCTAATGAGGTGAATGCATGAACCTGCAAAAGAAAAAAGATCGCGAAGAGCTCGATCAACGAATTCCAAGAATGCCTTGGTACGTCGAGAAATTCATGAACTATAAACTGCCGGACTTGTCCCCTTCCTCCTTATTGGAGTACATACGCGATTATGAAACATTTCTTTCCTGGTTGATGGCAGAGGGATTAACGTCAACGGATAAAATGACCGAGATTCCTTTGGAGGATCTAGAACGTCTTCACATGGACAGCGTCGATAATTTCCGAATGTTCCTTGCGACCAAGCGAGACCATGCGAACACGAAGACAACTATTTCTCGTAAGCTCTCATCCCTTCGCTCCTTGTTCCATTACTTAAGCCAGATTGCCGAGGATGATCATTTCTACCCCTTGCTTAAGCGCAATGTGATGGCTAAGGTCTCCGTCAAACGCACACAGAAACCTAAGGATACCGCTGCTAAGCTGGAAGGTAAGCTTCTTCAGGAACAAGAGATTATCGAATTCATTAACTACATTAAACAAGATTATGCTCATGATGTGGCAACGAATAAACAGGCGATCTATTCCCATGAGCTCAATCGGGTGCGAGACTGCTGTATCGTAAGCTTAATTCTGAATTCCGGGCTTCGAGTGTCCGAGCTCGTGAACTTGAATATGGATGATATAGACTTTAAGAAAAGACTTGTCTATGTCTTCCGCAAAGGGAAGAACGACGATACGTTCAAGACGCCCGTCTACTTCCGACAGGATGCGGTCAGCGATCTTGAAGAATACCTGGCTCAGCGAGAAACAAGATACAAAGCTCCTAAGAAAGAAAAAGCCCTATTCCTCGCCATCGCGAATGGAAAGAAGGAAGGCTCAAGAATGACCAAACGTGCGATTCAAGAGATGGTCATGAAATACGCCAGACGCTTCGGCAAGCCTTACTTGTCCGTCCATAAGCTGCGTCACTCTTTCGCTACCGACTACTACTTAAGTAACGATCTATACAAAACCCAAGAGCAGCTCGGTCATGCGTCACCTGAAACAACCCAAATCTATGCGCATCTCACTGATAAGACAATGGCCGAAGCGATCGACCGCCGAAAGACGGATGAGGCTTAAAGCGGTATTAGTAGAGTAGAGAACTGAAATTTCATTGGAGGGCGCAAGCCCTCTTTTTACTTTTTCAGCTCCCCCTGCATCAAACCGGACGTGAGGTTTTCCCTCATCCGGCTTTCCGA
>NZ_JBEQAP010000033.1:0-65064 GCF_041640265.1 Cohnella sp. | reverse complement strand
GGTCCGTTTTGCCAAATCGCGCGAGATAGAAGGCCGCATCCTGTCGGCCACCGTAAGACAGAACGCGGCGGGCAAGTACTTTGTGTCTATCGTCTGTGAGGTAGACATCGTTCCATTGCCTCAGCGGGACACCACTATTGGAATAGACTTTGGGCTAAAGAAATTTGCTGTATGCAGCAGCGGAGAGGAAAGGGAAAATCCCAGACATCTGCGTAAGCATGAGAAACGGCTTATACGCTGGCAACGGATTTTGTCTCGCCGCAAGCAAGGGGGAACCAATTGGCACCGAGCGAAGCGGAAAGTCGCTCTGATTCATGAGAAAATCATGAATAGCAGGCAGGATTTCCTGCATCAACTCACCACCCGATGGATACGTGAAAATCAAACGATATGTCTGGAAGATTTGCAGGTAGAGGACATGCTGCAAAACGAGAGGCTGGCCAAAGCGATATCCGAAGTGTCATGGTCGAAGTGCCGGGCGATGCTGGAATACAAAGCGAAATGGTATGGACGTACGATCAGCGTGGTGGCGAAAGATTACCCGCCCAGCCAATTGTGTTCAAGCTGCGGACATCGTAACCCGGAGGTAAAAAGTTTGTCGCTTCGGGAATGGGATTGTCCGGTATGCGGGGCTCACCATGACCGAGATCGGAACGCCAGCATGAATATTAAGAAAGAAGGATTGCGTTTGGCAGCGATGACTGCCTGAACTGCCGGAATGGTAGGGATCGCTTGGTCAAGTTTGAACCGATAGGTTCGATTATCCAAGAATCCCCCACCTCAGCGGCTATGACGCAGGTGGTGGGAGAGTTCAATAATAGAATAGATTTCCTTGATATTATATACTCATTAACAAATGAAACAGAGATTGACCCTTCCAGGCGGTTCTGTCAATTCTGTTATTGATCTATCTGTTAGTAAGACCCATATCCATTATCGAAACAGGAACGAATATTCCGACTTGGGAGGCATTTTATGATAGAGCAAAGATTTCCATTCCATCGGCTGCTTAATCAGCATATTGCTGGCGGTAAGTCCGACAAGCCCAATTGGAACTTACGCAAGAGATCATAGAACGCTGCAAGCAAATGATTCATGACGCATTGCACGGGAACAAGCGAATATCCCGCCCCAATCTCATGCAATTGCTGGAGGAAACAGGGATCAGTACTAAGAATCAGCGCGGGTATCACCTGCTGTGGTATATCGCGGAGTCCGGCTTCATCTGTCTTGGACCTAGGGAGGGTAATCAGCAAACTTTTGTATTGCTGGATGAGTGGGTGCCCCGTGCTAAGGAATTATCCGTAGATGAATCGCTTGCATTGCTCGCAGAACGTTATTTTGGCGGTCATGGACCTGTAACCGTTCAAGATTTTGCCTGGTGGGCTGGGATCACGCTCTCAGATGCTAGGCAGGGAATCGAAGCTGCCCGGTACCAATTGATGTCGGAAAAGGCAAACGGTCAGGAATACTGGTGGGCCGTTTCTTCCCAATCCGGGTAAATGGATGAAAGGCCGAGTGTCTTTCTGCTTCCGGGATATGATGAGTATCTGCTCGGCTATAAAGACCGCAGTGCGGTATTAAGAGCGGAATATGCACCCCAAATTGTCCCTGGTAATAACGGGGTGTTTATGCCAACTATTGTCATCGACGGTCAAGTCGCCGGCATATGGAAACGAACAATCAAGAAAAAAGGGATCGACATCGAGATGAACCTGTTTGTGCCTCTGAAAGACAGAGTAGAGAGCATCATCGATGCTGCCGGGCACTATTGCGCATTTATGGGATTGCCTCTTGCTTCGACATCCCTTCAAGTGAAGGAATAATAGATCCTCAAGTAGGAAGTTATGAAATACTTATCTGCTTATGTGCTGGATAGCACAGCGGATATGAACATCGACGGGGGGTGCTGCCATCAGGCAGCACCCCCCGTCAGTATTTAGAGCGGGTAATTAGGCTTTCATTTAAACAGCCATCACTTGTTGTTTAGATTTCTTAGTACCATCGGCATATCTTTATCTTTCTTTATTTTTTTCATTACTTTGGGTTTCTGCTCCGGATTTCCTGATTTATATCGGGCCGCATCCATTCCGTCCATGATGTTCAATTGAGTATCTCCTCCTGTTTTATACTTGCAAAATCACTTCTTGGAGTGGCAGTAAAAAAAAGTTCGTTGTAAAGAAGGCATTTTCGGAACTTTTTCAACACTCTACATTCATATTGCTGATTTTGGAATAACAGAAGGTAATTATCTTCATTCCGAATATACTCACCGTTGTCATATCGTGTCATAAACCAGTTGTTGAACTTGTTTGTTTGGGACAAATAGGGCTCAATCACAATCATATTTCCTTCCGGCTTTAGCACTCTGCGGAATTCGGACAGATATTCGGTGATTTGATCGTCGGCAATATGATGAAGGACCGCAACAATCAGTATAAGATCAACCGTTCGGTCTGGAATCTGTAATCGTTTCCCATCAAAAACCTTAAAGTTATGATTCGGATATAATTGTTTGGCAAATTGAATTCTCTGCATATCCGGATCTACCCCATAATAATGATCGGCACCGCTCATACAACAGTTCGCGCCTGTTCCGCAACCAAAATCCAGAACGATATTATTTTCCATTCTAAAATGACTTTTGATGTGATTGTGTATGTGTCTTCGGGTGAACCATTGTGGACGTACAATACGGTGATACAATCTTGGTGATAAATACATGGAATGGAACTCCCCTCATTGCAGTAGATAACAAACATAATTTATCTAATTGGTTTCAGATGTATTCAAGGTAAAATAATCCTTCTCAACGGGGCTGCAAGTATAATAACGCATTCGGAAGTGAATAAATGTGAAGATATAGATGGAGGGAGATTCATGTCCTTTTGGAAAAGATCACGTAAAAAATCGAACACTATTCATACTGGCGATTCTCGCTTACATCCAGATTTAATAAGCAATCTTCACCGGATTAGACAGGAACTTGGAAACAGCCCTGATGTAATATTCCGCGAATTTGATATTGTAAGCCTTAAGGTTCGGGCAGCCGCCATTTTTGTCGATAATTTGGTCGATAAGAAGCTGGTAGATCATTTTGTCATGCATTCCTTGATGATCGAAGCTACTGCGCAGACAGCTGGAACCATGGGTTCGGATAAAAATGTCTTTGACTTTATTAAAGATAAGGTGCTTGCCATTGGAGAAGTAAAAGTCATCCGGGATTGGAATGGAATAATGCTGTCCATACTGTCCGGAGACACAGTCATCTTGATTAACGGATCAGCGGAAGCTTTAAGCGGTTCAACGAGAGGAGGGGAATCCAGAGGGGTAGAGGAACCTTCATCGCAAGTGGTTATTCGCGGACCTAAGGATGGTTTTACAGAGTCGATAGGTACCAATATATCCCTCATTCGCCGCCGGATTAAAAGCCCCAATTTATGGATTGAGGTCATGAAAATCGGCGACGTGACGCAAACGGACGTAGCGGTCATGTATATCAAAGGGATCGTCAACGATAAACTTCTGCAGGAAGTAAACAAAAGGCTGAATGATATTGTAATTGATGGAATCTTAGAGTCCGGTTATATCGAAGAGTTGATTCAGGACAAAACAATGAGCCCATTCCCTACGCTTTACAATACCGAGCGGCCGGATAGTGTCGCCGCAAATTTGTTGGAAGGGCGAATAGCTATAATTGTGGACGGAACTCCGTTTGTTCTCATCACACCTACCACGTTTTTTATGTATTTTCAGTCTGCCGAAGACTACTATCAACGTTTTGACATCGCAATAGCGATTCGTTTGTTAAGGTATGCAGCGTTTCTTATTTCCTTATTTGGACCTTCTATTTATATTGCATCCATTACGTACCACCAAGAAATGATTCCGACTCCGCTTCTGATCAGTCTGGCAGCGCAGCGGGAAGGCGTTCCTTTCCCCGCATTTGTCGAAGCTATATTGATGGAGGTTAGTTTTGAAATTTTGCGCGAGGCCGGTGTTCGCATGCCGCGGGCGATCGGTCAAGCGGTATCGATCGTAGGTGCGCTTGTGTTGGGACAAGCAGCTGTGGAAGCCGGGATTGTATCTTCGGCGATGGTTATCGTAGTCGCTATTACGGGAATCGCCAGTTTTGCCACCCCGGCTTTTGATATGGCGATTTCCATACGTTTGCTCCGATTTGTAATGATGTTTTCCGCCGCGTTGATGGGTTTTTACGGGATCGCGATCTGCAGCATAATCATCTTAGCCCACATGTGCGGTTTACGTTCCTTCGGGATTCCTTATATGGCTCCGCTTGCTCCGTTTATTCTAGAGGATCAGAAGGATAGCCTGTTGCGTCTGCCTTTCCAAACACTCGTTTCACGCCCGCGGTTGATTAGCCAAAAAAATAACACTCGAATGGGGCAAGATTTAGAGACATCTCCTCCTAAGCAACAGAGCAATAAGACTAAGGGGGATATAGATGAAAGCTAAATGGATGATGCCAACCATTATGCTTATGGGGATGGCAATGCTGTTAACAAGCTGTTGGAATATGAGATCGCTGAAAGACCTGGCTATTATCGTAGTAATGGGGATAGATAAAGCGCCGAAGAATAATGAATATCAGGTATCTTTTCAAATTGTTAATACGGAAGCCGTAGCTCCGGGAGCAAAAGGAGGAGGGGGAAACGTTACACCGGTAACGGTCTATTCGGGAACAGGAAATACCCTGTTCGAAGCGATCCGCAAATCATCGCAAAAAGTACCGCGTCGGCTTTTCTTTGCGCACGTTCAAATGCTAATCATCGGAGAATCATTTGCTAAGGAAGGAATCAACGAACTATTTGATTTCTTCGAAAGATCTCATGAACTCCGTCTTACTTCCACCATACTTGTATCTAGAGGCGTCGATGCGGGGACTGTTGTACGAATACTTACGCCGTTGGAAAAAATTCCGGCAAACAGTATCGCTGGAAAACTCAAGTTTACTTCGAAGGTATGGTCAGAGAATATTGAAGTTGATATAGAAGATGTGATTAAGGCGGTAGTAAGCAAGGGAAGGGAACCCGTTATCAGCGGAGTCAGTATCCTTGGAAACACGGAAAAAGGAAGAGGAGTATCCAACATGGAACAGACTACGCCACCAGCCACGATTGAGATTAATGGGATTGGTCTTTTTAAGGATGGAAAGCTAAAAAGCTGGCTGGACGGGCGTGAGGCACGAGGTGCCGTATGGATTCAAAATAAAATGAAAAGCACCATTTTGGAGCTCGATTGCAAAAAAAAGAAAGATGCAATTGCCATTGAAATTATTAGGTCACAAACGAATGTTGAAGCCGAAGTTCAAGCCGGCAAACCGAGGATAAATATTCATATACGGGAAGAAGGAAATGTTGGCGAGATAAAATGTCCAATCGATCTGAGTAAGAAAGAGGAAATCGAAAAATTGGAACAAGCATGGGTAAAGGAGACTAAGAAAGAAGTCATGGAGGCTATAGAAACCGCCCAGAGTGAAAAAAGCGATATCTTTGGTTTTGGGGAAGCCGTAGATCGTGCAAATCCGAAAGCGTGGGAGAAAATGAAGGAGGATTGGAACGAGACATTTGCTGTAAGCGAGGTAGATGTCAAGGTGGATGCATTCATCCGGCGTCCGGGCATGCGCGTGAATTCTTATTTATCGGAACTAAAGTGATAAGGGGCAACGGAGGGTGGTATAGGACAAAATGGATAAATCGAAAATTAACGTAAGGCAATTGTTTGCCTTGATCGTGCTGTTCGAAGTGGGTACTGCACTTGTTGTTCCAATAGGACTTACGGCAGAACGAGACGTTTGGTTTTCGATATTCCTTGCATTATTGGGAGGCATCCTGCTATTTCTAGTTTATGATTATCTTTATCGCCAGTATCCGGATCTGCCTATAAGCGGTTATGCCCGGAAAATACTGGGCCAATATATCGGATGGCCATTGTGTTTAACATATGTTATTTTTTTTATTTATAACGGTTCAAGAGACTTGCGAGATGCCGGCGACCTGCTGGCAACCTCCACGTATGATCAGACGCCAGTATTTGTGCTTAATGCCATAATGATCATGGCTGTGGTTTATGTACTATACAAAGGAATGGAGGTTTTGGCAAGACTTGGAGAAATATACCTGATCATTCTGATTTGTTTAGGTGCTTTAGGTAATATCTTTGTACTATTTTCCGGCATCATCGATCTTAAAAATATGTTTCCTATGTTTCATAAAGGGTGGGTACCCGTCTTTAAGGCAGCATATCCCAATATATTCATGTTTCCATTCGGAGAAATGATTTGTTTTACCACGATACTTCCGTATTTAAATAGAAGCCAATTGGGAAGAAAGACAGGAGTGTACGCTTTAATTTTCAGCGGAATCATATTAAGTTTCACGCACGCGGTTGAAATCTCTGTTCTTGGGATTAATATGTACGAACGATCTACTTTTCCTTTGTTTTCGATGATAGGCTTAGTGAACATAGCGGACTTCCTGCAACGGTTGGATGCTATTGTAATCCTCACTTTGATTATTGGCGATTTTTTCAAGATCGCAATCTTTTGTTATGCCGCAGTGATCGTGGCTGCGGATATATTCAACGTACAAAAACAGAAGCTGGTGTTGCCTATTGGTATTGTGGTCCTTTTCTCCTCGGTAATCATTTCAGAAAATTGGACAGAGCATATTGAAGAGGGAAGCTTTCATTTAAAAGCCATTTTGCCGATTTATGCTCTTGCAATTCCCGTGCTGCTTCTAATGGTGCATATCATTCGCAAAAGGTTCAGCCTGTATCGTTCAAATAATTCCCAAAAGAATAAAAGGTAAGTTACGTTTTTTTATGCTGTTGTGCTTGCTTCTTTTTTTTAAAGAGAGAATGGATGGGTGAAACCAGCATTAAAGACAGAAAGAGGAACAAGATAACGTACTCTCCTATTGTCATAACCCATAAAGGGCTTATCATATTTCTCAGAGACATGGAAAGTTTCAATCCCACTATTAAATCGGCCAAAATAGCGTAAGCCATGGATAACAATAAGAGCAGGAAAAAGATACCTATTATTTTCATGAAACCACCAGCCTATGAACTATATATATAACTAACTTTTATCTGGGTTAGTGTTTCCAACAAAATAGAAAATAACCGAGAGGGGGATGACGTTTCCTTTGCCTACTCTATTACGTTAAAATAGAGTAGGAAAAGGAATTATTATTAATAGAGGATGTGGTAAACAAATGAAATTCAGTCAATTAGGGAGATCCGGATTAAAGGTAAGCAAGCTTTGTCTCGGGACGATGAATTTCGGTGTAGATACGGATGAGAAAGAGTCTTTCCGTATAATGGATGCAGCTTTGGATGCCGGAATTAACTTCTTTGATACGGCGAACATATATGGTTGGGGTGAGAATGCGGGCAGAACCGAGGAGATTATTGGCCGATGGTTCGCTCAGGGCGGAGGCCGTCGCGAGAAGGTTGTGCTGGCGACTAAATTTTATGGCGATATGAGCGATAAGTCAGATGGCCCGAACTCAGAAGCGGGATTATCTGCTTATAAGCTCCGCCGCCATTTGGACGCTTCTCTTAAACGATTGCAGACTGACCATGTTGAACTATTCCAAATGCATCATGTTGATCGTAGTGTCACTTGGGACGAGCTATGGGAAGCCTTCCGCATTGTTCTTCACCAAGGTAAGATTGGCTATGTAGGCTCGAGTAACTTTGCAGGGCGCGACCTGGTAAAAGCTCAATATGAAGCCAAGTCGAACCGTATGCTTGGGCTTGTCAGCGAGCAGCACAAGTACAGCTTGCTTTGCCGCTTGCCAGAATTAGAGGTTCTGCCTGCAGCTGAAGAGCTTGGTATCGGCGTCATTGCATGGAGTCCTCTAGATGGAGGTTTATTAAGCGGACATGCCCTAAAGCCGATAGAAGGTTCGAAGAGAGCGAATAATCCAGAACGGGTAGAGAAGCATCGCGATCAATTGCATGCCTTCGAAGCCTTGTGCCGCGAGCTTGGGGAAAGCGAAGCGAATGTAGCATTGGCATGGACGCTGGTTCAACCTTCGATGACGGCACCTATCATCGGACCAAGAACGCTCGATCAATTGCAAACCGCACTGCGCGTTGTAGATATCGTACTGGATGAATCTACTTTGACGCGTCTGGACGAAATCTTCCCAGGACCCGGAGGTTCTGCACCGAATGCCTATGCTTGGTAACCATGATCTTATGTCTAAATTCGATTATCCGGAACAATATATTCATTATTTGGCAGAGTATTACGGTTCTCGTGATTATTTTGAATGCCATGAGATTATGGAGGAGTATTGGAAGGCGCATCCTCATTCGCCCTATAGAACATGCTGGCTTGTCCTGATCCGTATATCGGTTTGTTTGTATCATGCAAGAAGGGGCAACTGGACCGGAGCGATTAAACTGATGGGTAAGGCTGCAGAAGAAGCGGAAGCGGAGCTGTTCGATAAGCTGGGGTTGGATGGAGCAGAGCTGGTAAGGCGGATAAAGAATGCCGTTCATGATTGGAGTCTTGCTGCAGCCTCCTATGAGGATATAGAACTACCCATTAGAGACAGCCAATTATTAGAAGCCGCACAGCTGAAATGCCGAGAGTTGGGTTATACGTGGGCAATTCATGGTTTGGAGGCGGGGGACCAAGTGATCCATCGGCACCAGACACGAGATCGCGGCGAGGTTGTGAATGCAAGAGCAGAATCAGCTAAGCGCAAAGCGCTCAGCCGTGTAATTCCAAGTAACGATAGCCATCAATGACAACTTCAAGCTCTCCTGTTCCCGGATGGATTATCAGTCCGTGAACCGGAGTGCTCAGCGGTAAGAGAGGGTGGTTGCGAACGATATCGACACTATTCTCGACGCTCTCCCTTACGCTGTCGAAGCCTGTCAACCAACGATTCAGATTTATGCCCGAATGCCGAAGCGTGTGTATAACATGATCTTGAACTCCTCGTGCTTCCATATGAGCGACTACGTTATTAGGGTCAAGGCCGGTCATTCCGCATTCGTGATGCCCAATAATATAAACCTCATGAGCATTTAATTCATACAAGGCAATCAGAACGCTGCGCATGATGTTACCGAATGGAGAGGTAATGATTGCTCCAGCGTTCTTAATGATTTTCGAGTCGCCGTTCTTCAGGTTCATTGCCTTGGGAAGAAGCTCTGTCAGGCGGGTATCCATACAGGTGACGATAACCATACGTTTCTCCGGGAATTTGTCCGTTAAATATTCCTCGTAGCTTCTATTTTTTACAAATTCTCGGTTAAAAGCTATAATCTCATCGATATTCCGCATTGCTATTTCCTCCTATCTATCTACAGAGCGGCACTTGTTGAACGTTTATCTGTTAATTTCAATCGATTTGTATAAATTTGGCCATCGCTTGCTAATTGAAAGCTATGGTTTTTCGAATGGTAGGAGACACGTAATTGTTCGTCAAAAAAAACGGCGTGCTGCGGCACATACCAGACTTCAAAAGCATTGCTCTCCGCCTTTAATTCTCCGCTCTCAGGGGCACTTACAGCCCAAAAGGTCGGCACTCCGTTAACGGAGCATCCGCAGTCCTCTGAATCAGACACAAGCTTCCATAACCGGGTTTCAGGTCCAAAGCGCGACTTCATTTCTGCGATCGCTTCATCGCTCCAGTGTATGAACATCGGAATAAACTCCTTTCATTAAACAACAAGAATGTTAGCTAGAAATAAATCGAGTAAGTTGATTATAAATTTTACGGAGAGTATGATCAAGGAGACAATACTTAACGTTGAAAGGTTGTGCCCAATGAGTCAGCTTAAACAAGCGCAAACATCACCTTTAAAGCGCTTTAGAGAGTTAACGGGTCAAATTAAACAATATGAAGAAATTTTAGGTGTCGTCTATTGGGATATGCGAACTGGAGCTCCGCGCAAAGGAATTGAAATGCGTTCGGAAGCTGTGGGCGCACTGTCTGCCGAAACGTTCAAGCTCTCTACCTCTGCCGAGATGGGTGAACTCCTAGCCCAATTAAGTGAGCCTGCTCAAAAGGAGCAGCTGGACGATATAAACCGCCGACTTGTAGAAGAGACTGCTAAGGAATATGAGCGCAACCGCAAGATCCCTCCTGAGCTGTACCGGGAATATGTCGTCCTCACCTCTCAGGCCGAATCTGCGTGGGAAGAAGCGAAGGAAAACAATGATTTCCCCGGTTTTGTCCCTTACTTAGAGAAAATCATTGCAATCAACCGCCAATTTATCGAGCTATGGGGTGTGAAGACCACGCCGTATGATACTCTTCTGGACATGTATGAGCCGGGCCTCACAACTGTTGAGTTGGATCGACTGTTTGGCGAACTGCGGGCTAGACTTGTCCCGCTGGCAGAGCAGATTGCGAATTCCAAGCATAGGCCGGATACGACTTTTCTGCAGGGAACCTTCGACAAGGAAGCGCAGAAGAAATTCAGTAAGCTTATTCTTAAGGATATGGGCTACGATTTCGAGGCAGGACGATTGGACGAAAGCGTACATCCTTTCGCTACAGGACTGAGCACAGGTGACGTGCGGATTACGACCCGCTACTTACTCCATGATGTAACAAGCGCATTGTTCGGTACGATTCATGAAGGCGGTCATGCCCTATACGAGCAGAACATTACGCCTGAACTGAACGGTACTCCGCTGAGCACTGGAACATCCATGGGGATCCACGAGTCCCAATCTCGTCTGTGGGAGAATATGATCGGACGCAGTCTTGGATTCTGGCAACGTTACTTGCCAGATCTGCAGGCTTGTTTCCCCGGACAACTGGATGAGGTATCTGCTGAAGATTTTTACCGTGGAATCAATGTAGTAGAGCCTTCCTTAATTCGGATTGAAGCGGATGAACTGACTTATAATTTACATATCATGATTCGTTACGAAATTGAGAAAATGCTGTTTAACGATAATTTATCTCCAAGGGATCTGCCCGCTGTCTGGAATCGCAAATATCAAGAAGCGTTAGGAATTACACCGAGCAATGACGCTGAGGGCGTTCTGCAGGATGTTCACTGGTCCGGTGGAGCATTCGGTTATTTCCCTTCTTATTCGCTGGGGAACATGTACGCGGCACAAATGATGGTTATTGCACGACAGAAGATAACTACTCTGGACCAACAAGTAGCTTCCGGTATGCTGCTGCCGTTGAAGGAATGGCTCACGGAGCAAGTGTACCAGCACGGGAAGCTTCTGCAGCCGGGAGAGATCATAGAGCGTATAAGCGGGAAATCGCTGGAATCCTCTCATTTGTGTGACTACTTGGAAAATAAATATCGAGAAATATACCACCTAGAATAGCGGAGGGATTAAGGATGGGCTTCCGCGTCATCAAAACAGCGGTTGCAACATTAGCTGCCATTTATACAGCTTATTTAATCGGTGTGGATAATCCGTTGTCTGCTGGATTGCTTGCAATCTTGGGAGTGGAAACGACGCGCTGGAAGGGAATCCGAATTGTTTTTACGCGATTTATGGCTTCCGTACTAGGATTATTGATGGCCTCCATCTTGTTTCAATTTATCGGATTTCATATATGGGTGCTGGCCGTCTATATTCTAATTGCTTATCCCATACTAGCACGGACGGGATTGAAGGACGGAATCATTACGGGCTCTGTCATCGTATTCCATCTGTTCGCACGGGGCGAGGTCACGCTGGATGTAATTATGACTGAGCTCCAGCTATTAGCGATTGGACTAGGTTGGGCAACGGTGCTTAATTTAATCTATATGCCCAAGGAAAGCAAGACACTTGCTGCATTGCGCAACAGAACAGAGCAAGGCTTCTCGGATATCTTTCTCCGCCTCGCACAGCATTTACGGAATCCCGATTCTCTATGGGACGGGAAGGAAGTGCTTGAAACAGAGGCAGTAATCGAAAATGGAATAGAGGTAGCCAATCGTGCACGTGAAAATAGACTCATTCCTCAGGACGAGCCTTGGCAGCTTTATTATCAAATGCGTCAGCAGCAGCTAGAATCCATTCAGTTAATGATGGAATCCATTGCATTTGTTTCCAAGCATGTTCCACAGGCGGAGCATATAGCCTTACTGTTCGATCGACTGACCGAGGATGTGAAATCCGATTATTATGAAGGCGAAACGGAACGGATGTTAATTGAATTAGAAGCAAGCTTCAGAGGAATGCCGCTGCCTGCTACCCGCGATGAATTTGAAATTCGATCTTCACTCTTTCAATTATTAAGAGAATTACGTCGGTATTTAGCGATTGCCAGTCGTGAGAAAAAACGGAAGGCAACTTCTGCAAAAGCGGTCATACAATGAAACGTAAAGGCTCTATGCATTATTACATTTTTGTCACTCTAGACGAATGTCCTGCATAGACTTTAAGTGAATTGATCGTATGGAGGAGGTCTACCGAAATGGCTATTGCGGATAAACGGCTGCAACGAAGGGAAATCATCACGAAAGCGGTTTGCGGCAAAGGCCGTAAGTTCTCGACGATTACCCACACCGTAACGCCGCCGCACCACCCGACCAGCATCCTGGGAGCGTGGATCATCAATCACCAGTATGAAGCGGTGAAATCCGGGGACGGAATCGAGGTAATCGGGTCTTACGATATTAACATCTGGTATTCGTACAACAAAAACTCGCAAACGGATGTCGCGAAAGAAACGATCTCTTATGTAGAGCTCGTTAACTTATCGTACGTAGACCCGAAACATCGTACTTCCACGGAAGAGGTAGCTGCGGATGCAACGCAGGAGCCTAATTGCGTGGAAGCAACGATCAGTGCCAACGGTTCTTCCGTCCTCATCCGCGTCGAACGTGAATTCGCCGTGGAGATGGTGGCGGAAACAAAAGTGTACGTCGTGGTTGATCCTAACGGATCCGACGATGATGGGAAAGACGTCGACTTCGGTCTTGAAGACGATGGGGATTTCGAGGATCTCGATTCTGATTTACTGGAAGACGATTTGTAATCGGCTCGGTCGTTAGCCGGTACTTAAGTCTATGCAGAGGCTCAGCAGAATTCGAGGGCGGATGCCCTATCGTGGGCAGCAGGATAAGCCTGATTGTAACAAAGGCGAACATGGGAGAGGGTCATTCGGCTTCGGCGCTAACACGTCGTCCGCGGGAGGACCCTTTCCGTGTATGCGGAGGGATGCCGCATGATGGGCCAAACGGGTAAGTTGTGGTTGAGCATGGAAGGAAATAAACGTATTGCTTGGTTAGAGAAATTGGGGATTCCCCGGATAAATGATCTATTGAGCGCAAGTCCGGATGACTGTGTGATGTTGGTCGGCAAGCAAGGTGAGAGGGAAAGGGCAATCCAGGAGCTAACGGGGGAACATCAGGAGCTGCAAGAAAAGGGTCGGCATAACACTCCTTGGATATTAAATATACAATCGGATCAAATTTCAAGCTTACCGGCTGCGGAAATCGAGAGAAGACTCCGAAGGGAAGGCTTATCGGCAAAAATAGGTGCTTTTGACCTTAACAGCAAGCGAATAACGGTTACAATTTGGGGCTTGGAAGCGGTTGAAATGAGAAGCAGCTATTTGAACTCCTCGAGATTTAACCAACTTAAATTTGGTGCAGACCTGTCAGATCGTGCAATTCTTACTAAGGATCATGTTATTTGGAGACCGGCAGAAAGAATGTCAATTCGTGCCTTATACGTACTCGGTTTGGATTTCGGTCAAGTAGATCTGCTATTCAGTAATCAAGGGAAGCTTATCGTCATAGGTATCTCTTCAAGATTAACCAATATTGGAAATATTGGAAAGCAGCATCTTAGAGAGGTCATTACAGCATTTGCAACAGCATGGAGAGAAGAGATAACCAATGGCGTACAAGCTACTCTTGGAGCGGACCCAGAATTCGTTCTCTTGTCCACAGAAGGGCGTATCGTACCGGCTTCTCGTTACTTCTCTCCAGAAGGAGCTGCAGGCTGCGACTCCGTGCGGATTCGCGGTGAACGCAGATGGCCGCTTGTGGAGCTGAGGCCAAGACCATCAAGCAATCCTGCCGATGTTACTGCTGATATACAACGCCTGCTTAGAGTTGCGTCGCAAAGAACAGCTGGTGTTCCGCTTAAGTGGCAAGCCGGTGCATCGCCTGTACCCGGATTGCCTCTCGGCGGTCATGTGCACCTTAGCGGTATGATTCTGACTGGTGAGCGGCTGAGAGCGCTGGACAATGCAGTCGCGCTTCCGCTGAGAGTGTTGGAGCCGCTTAAGGCAGCAAAGAGGCGTCCACGTTATGGCTCGTTAGGCGATGTGCGGCGACAGCCCCATGGCGGCTTTGAATACCGAACTCCACCTAGCTGGCTCGTGTCGCCGCGTCTTGCATTGGGAGCATTCGCGCTTGCTAAAGTCGCGGCAGAGCATTCTCGCGAGCTTGCTTTCGATCGGCCGTTGGATGAGGAATGTTATCGGGATGCATTCTATGAGGGTGACCGGACGCTTCTGCTTGAGGCGGCGGAACGTATGTATGTTGCAATTAGCCGCACGGCTGGTTATGTTGTATATCGCGAGCCGATCGATTTCGTATTTGACGCTATTAAGCGAAACCGGAGCTGGGATGAGTCTGCGGACATTCGAGTAAAGTGGCGGATTCCGATTTATTGAGGGAAAGAGGCAACAGAGATGACAGAGCAGATATTTTCTTCGGAAACGAATACAGATATCACACGAAGGAAAAAAGAGCATGTCGATATTTGTCTGTATGAGGAAGTAAAAGGACAGGGAGAAGGAACCGGATTTGATCGCTATCGATTTCGCCATTTGGCGCTGCCGGAGATTGATTTCGCAGAGATCGATATTTCAAACGAATTTCTAGGCCGTTTTATGAAAGCACCGCTTATGATAAGCTCGATGACTGGCGGAACGGATGAAGCAACACGTATTAATATACGGCTGGCGGCAACCGCGGAGAGAAGAGGATGGGCTATGGGGCTCGGTTCCGTTAGAGCGTCGATAGAACATCCGCATACCGCTCCTTCCTTCCAAGTTCGCAAATATGCGCCGAATGTTCCGTTACTAGCGAATTTGGGAGCCGTTCAGCTTAATTACGGTTATGGAATTGACGAGTGCCGGAAGGCTGTCGAGCTAACGGAAGCAGATGCGCTTGTATTACATCTGAATGGATTGCAAGAGCTATTCCAGAGCGATGGGGATAGTAACTTCTGCGACCTGCTGGGCAGGATTGAACAATTATGCGAGAATGCGGAATTCCCCGTAGGTGTTAAGGAAGTTGGATGGGGGATAGACGGGGAAACAGCTAAGGCGCTTCTGGATGTGGGAGTATCGTTTATTGATTTGGCAGGTGCCGGGGGAACCTCATGGAGCCAGGTAGAAAAGTTTCGCTCCACGGATCCTATCCGAACGGCCGCTGCAGACGCTTTCGCAGATTGGGGGATTCCAACGGCAGATTGTGTCCGAGAGGCGAGAGTTGTGGCGCCTGACGCTTATTTAATAGCAAGCGGCGGACTTACAAATGGTGTTGATGCCGCTAAAGGAATTGCGCTTGGTGCTAATCTTGCATCGTTTGGGCGTGCGCTGCTTGCTCCTGCAATTCATTCGGACGAGCTAATCGATGAGCTGTTCGGAAGGATTGAGTTCGAGCTTCGGGCTGCGATGTTCGGTATCGGCGCCGTGAATTTGAAGCATCTAAGCGGTACTCGCCGACTTATACAGAAGTGAGACCGAATCCAATCAAACTATCGCGACTCTGCATTAACGCAACGGACCTCTGCAGCATTAAGGGTGCTGAGTCGCGATATGTGATATTATGATAAAATGAGACTTCAAAATACATTATTTTATGCGTCATAACCGCAACAGGAGGACTTTATTTTGTCAGTACATAATCGTAAATATTCAGGTTTTCTTTTGGTGCATTTTATTGGTGAACAGCCTGACGGCGAGCAGGTATATTTCTCCTACAGCGAGGACGGCTTGCATTGGAAAGATCTGAACGCGGGCTTACCGGTTCTGCGTTCCGAGCTGGGGGAAAAGGGCGTGAGAGATCCGTTTATAGTGCGCTCGCTTAAGGAGGACAAGTTTTATCTGATTGCCACGGATCTTTGCATTGCAAACGGAAAGGGCTGGTCCGCTGCGTCGACTGCCGGAAGCCGCGACATTATCATATGGGAATCCGCCGACCTGGTGAATTGGTCTTCGCCGTGGGCAGTCACGCTTGAAGTGCCGGGAGCCGGCTGCGTCTGGGCGCCGGAGGCGATTTATGACGAAGAGGCGGACGATTTTCTAGTGTTTTGGGCCTCCGCGACGCAGGAGCCGCAGGAAAAAGAGCGGAAACAAAAAATCTATAGCGCACGTACCAGGGATTTTCGCAGCTTTACAACGCCTGAAAAGTATATTGAACGGGAAAACCACATCATTGACACCACGATAATTGCCGAGGGCGGTACATACTACCGTTATTCCAAGGATGAAACGACTAAGAATATCCGGGTCGAAAAAGGTACATCGCTGGAAAAAGACTCATTTACCAATCTGCGCGTTCCGGTTTTGGAGGAATTGTTAGGTGTGGAAGGTCCGGAAATTTTCAAGCTCAACGACCGCGAGGAGTGGTGCCTTATTGTGGATCGCTTTGCTGAAGGAAAGGGCTACCTTCCCCTGCTGACCTCCGACCTTGAAGGCGGTGAATTCCGGGTTCTGCCGGAAGGGTCTTTCGATTTAGGGAAAACCAAGAAACGCCATGGCGGAGTTCTCCCTATTACCTTTGCTGAATGCAGCCGCCTTCTGGAGGCTTTTGGCGACGGCCATCAGGTGTTACCCGGGCAATTCGCCGACCCGGACCTTGTGAAGTTCGGTGACCGCTATTACCTCTATCCCACAACCGATGGCTTCACGGACTGGTCGGGCACGCAATTTCATGCGTTTTCTTCGGCTGACATGCGTATTTGGCGAGACGAAGGCGTGATTTTGGATCTTGCGTCGGAAGATGTACCCTGGGCTGTCGGCAGCGCATGGGCTCCGGCCATTGCCAGCAAAGACGGTAAATATTACTATTATTTCTGCGGCAAAATGAAAAGCGGAGAGAGCGCCATGGGTGTTGCGATTGCCGAGACTCCGGCAGGCCCGTTTCGCGCACAGCCGCAGCCGCTTGTTACCATGGAACTGATGAAGCGTCTTGGTATCGCCATGGGCCAGACCATTGACCCATCCGTCTTTATTGAGGATGATGGTACAGCTTACCTGCTGTTTGGAAATGCACACCCTGCAATTGTACAGCTCAGCGAAGATATGGTAAACGTAATTGAGGATACGATGAAAAATCTTGTCGGCCTGGACGACTTCCGGGAGGCGGTCACTGTTCTGAGGCGCGGCGGGCAGTATCACTTCACGTGGTCCTGCGACGACACCGGCAGCGAGGATTACCACGTGAACTATGGCACGGCGGAGCATCTTTACGGGCCGGTAACTTACCGTTACCCGGTACTTGTCAAAAATGAGGAAAAGGATATGCTCGGCACCGGTCATCATGCGATTCTCCAGGAGCCCGGCACCGATAAGTATTGGATTGCTTATCACCGGTTTGTCACGCCGCTGACTCGGTTTACACAGGGAAAAGGCTTTCATCGCGAAGTCTGCATTGACCCGCTCACCTTCGGCGAGGATGGGCTGATGCAGCAGGTGCAGCTATAGATATATAACCTGATTAATATTATGAATAGTTCGTAACATCAAACAGCCCCCATCTTGAATAAGGATGAGGGCTTTGGTTTGTTTTTCTTTTTTAAGGGATCTGACTGTCCGGGCAGATTTAGTTTTTGCTATAATAAGATATTGAACTAAATAAGCAGTCTTTAAGGATCACAGGAGGAAGAGCATGGCTGGATATACCCCTATGATGGAGCAATATCTATCGGTTAAAGAACAAGCCAAGGACGCTCTATTGTTTTTTCGTCTTGGCGATTTCTATGAAATGTTTTTCGAGGATGCGATAACCGCCTCGCGTGAGCTTGAAATTACGTTGACGGGTAGAGGAGCCGGGCAAGAGGAAAGAATCCCGATGTGCGGAGTTCCTTATCATGCCGCGGAAGGTTATATTGCTAGACTTATCGATAAAGGCTACAAGGTTGCGGTGTGCGAGCAAGTAGAGGACCCTAGAGAAGCCAAAGGCGTCGTTCGCAGAGAAATCGTTCGGATCGTGACGCCGGGTACGGTTATGGATTCGAAAATGCTTGGAGAAGCGTCGAATAACTTTATTGTGGGAGCCGCCCAGCAATTGGGGCGCTTCGGAATTGCGGCGTGCGATTTAACGACGGGTGAGCTGTATTTGACTTCATTCCCGGAATCTCGCGAGACGGTAATGAATGTGATGAACGTATACCGGCCATCGGAAGCCGTAGGGGACGAAGCCGCCATTGCTACGATGACTTCGGATAAAAATCCATCATCGAAGAGCTTAGTAACAACAGTAAGAGAGACAGTAGATGTAAGTGAGCTTACCGAGCAATTCCCGAATGAACGCTGGGACTCTCACGAACCTGTCCGCCAGAAAGCGGTGGCTCTTCTCCTCTCTTATCTGAACGAGACACAGAAGCGATCTCTAGCACACCTGCGCTCGGTTAAAGCTTACGATTCGGAATCGTATATGTCGCTTGATGCTTTCACTAGGCGTAATCTGGAATTAACGGAAACCGTGCGCGACCGTTCACGCAAAGGTTCACTTCTTTCGCTGCTGGATAGAACACGAACGGCAATGGGAGCACGCTTGCTAAAGAGATGGATTGACCAGCCTCTTCTCAATCGTGAAGAGGCTGAGCGCAGATTGGATGCGGTCGAGGCGCTAAATCAAGACTGGATGCTTCGTAAAGAGCTTCGAGACGAGCTTGGCGAAGTATATGACCTAGAGCGCCTTGCCGGAAGAATAGCATATGGCACTGCGAACGCAAGGGATTTGAATGCTCTCAAAAACTCACTGAAACGGATTCCTGCAATCCAAGCCATCTGCGGAAGTCTTAATGCTGCGCCTTTAACCGCATTAGCTGACAGAATGGATCCCTGTTCGGATATAGCGGCAGCCATAGATCGCGCGATTGCGGAGGAGCCTCCTGTATCCTTGAAGGACGGCGGATTAATCCGCCCAGGGTATGATGCCAAGCTTGATGAGCTTCGTGAAGCAAGTCAGAACGGCAAGCAGTGGATTGCCGAGCTGGAGCGGCAGGAGCGGGAAGCTACGGGTATTAAGTCGCTTAAAATCGGCTTCAACAAGGTGTTTGGTTACTATTTGGAGATCACAAAAGCCAATCTGACTCATTTACCGGAAGGTCGCTACGAGCGTAAACAAACTTTAGCCAATGCCGAGAGATATGTGACTCCTGAGCTGAAGGAGAAAGAAGCACTCATACTTGAAGCGGAAGATCGCATGTTTGATTTGGAGTATGAACGTTTTATTGCGCTGCGCGATGAAATAGCGGGGCAAATGGCTAGATTACAGCGCTTGGCTGAGAGTGTCTCGGCTTTGGACGTATTGCAAGCCTTCGCCGAAGCAAGTGCAGAACGCAGATATTCCCGCCCGAGCTGGCAAGACGGTGAAGGATATGATCTTAAGATCGATGAAGGTCGTCATCCTGTTGTAGAAGCTGTGAACGAGAATGGCGTTTTTATATCCAACGATACTTCGTTAACGGCATCAGACGGATCGATTCTGCTTATAACAGGCCCTAATATGGCAGGTAAGAGTACTTATATGCGTCAGGTGGCCATGATCTGTCTGATGGCCCAAATCGGCTGCTTCGTACCGGCGAAACGCGCGGTGTTGCCGTTCGTTGATCGAATATTCACCCGGATTGGCGCGGCCGATGATTTGGTTGGCGGACAAAGCACGTTTATGGTCGAGATGAAGGATATTCAAGTGATGACCGAGCAAGCAACGCAGAGAAGCCTTATCATCATCGATGAGCTTGGCCGAGGTACTTCTACAGATGAGGGGATGGCGATCGCGCAATCGGTCATTGAATATGTACATAATCACATTGGCTGTAAGGCTCTCGTATCCACGCATTTTCATGAGCTGGCGCATTTGGAGAGCTCCTTATCCGGACTTCGCAATGGATGTATGGCGGTGAAGGAAAGTGAGGACGGCGTTACTTTCTTGCGAAAGCTCGTACCGGGCGCGGCTGATTCCAGCTATGGCATTTACTGTGCTCAGCTAGCGGGGTTACCAGAAATCATCGTGTCAAGAGCGTACCATTTACTGAGTGAAACGGGCTTGCTTGAGTCTACATTAGTTCCAGCAGTTAGAGAGTCAGCGGCTGCGTATATTGAAACGCCAATCGTCGCTAGTACAAACGTTGAGCAAATCTCACTGTTCGGGGAAGCAGCCAAGCCAAGTAAACCGAATAAGAATACAGCCCACGACAAGCTGCTCGAAAAGCTCAGAAAGCTGGATATTATGCGAATGACGCCTTTTCAAGCGTTAGAATGGTTAAACGATGCGAAGAATCAATTGACAGAGAGTGGGGAAAGTCGATGATACGCTTCAAAAGATGGAGATTATCACTTGCGCTCATCTTATCTTTAGCTATATTCAGTGCTTGGACACCTGTCGTTTTCGGAGAAAGCACAGAACAGCTCCAAGAGGTTCGTGATCTTCTGGAGAAGTATCACCTAAGCAAGCCTGATGACGAGGATCTCAGCAATGAGGCTATTGATGGTATGGTCGATTCTCTTGATGATCCTTACACGGAATATTTCGATGAAGAAGAATGGCAAATATTCAATTCGGCGCTAGAGCAAACCTTCGTTGGAATTGGTATTGTCATGAGCGAAGACAATGGAATCGTATATATCGAAGACATCATTGCTGGTAGCCCCGCGGAATCGGCGGGATTAGTTATCGGAGACTCGATCCTATCGGCGGATGACAAGGATTTGACAGGGAAGACGGTATCCGAAATCCAAAACGAGGTTCGCGGAGTTGAGGGTTCTAATCTCGTTCTTGGTATCTCCAGGAATGGTAAAACGTTGAAATTCAATATCGAGCGTAAATCATTGCACATTCCCATCGTTACCACGCGCATGCTTGGAGACGGTGTCGGTTATTTAGCCTTGTCCGGATTTACTTCTGACGCGGCCAGCCAGGTCAAAAACCGCTTGGCTGAGCTCGAGAAAGAAGGACTTACTTCACTAGTGCTTGATCTTCGCAACAATGGCGGCGGATATGTAACGGCGGCGCAAGACATCGCGGGGCTTTTCATCAAGGATGGCGTTCTCGCCCATATGCGTGATCGGGATGGGAACGATAACCCGCTGATCGTCAGCGGGACTGCTAAGCCATATTCAGTTGTTGTTCTGGTAAATGGGAATTCAGCCAGCGCTTCTGAGCTTCTTGCAGGTGCATTGCAGGATTATGGTGTTGCTAAGATCGCGGGAACGAACACTTTTGGCAAAGGCGTTGTACAATCTCTAATTCCGCTCCAGAGCGGCGGGATGCTTAAGATTACGATTCAGGAATATTACACGCCAACAGGACGCAAGGTCGACAAAGTCGGATTGAAACCAGATATTCCGCTTGAAGGTGCTGCCGAACAGCTAATTGGGGCATTCCGCTCCGTCGGAGGCAAAATAGTTTCCCTAACCGCAGGAAAAGGTTCGTTGACGGTTAATGGTGTACGAATATCTCAACAGGATATTATTTTCAAGGAAACAAATGGTTGGTATATTAATATGAGGCTTGCCGCATATGTGCTTGGAGCTGAGCTGAAATACGACTCGAAGAAGCGTGCCGTAATCCTTACCAAAGGCACCATCGTAAAATGGATTAAAACCAATGATTCTCGACTCAAGATTGTAGACGGGCAATCGAGCATTCATGCGGGCGTTTTGAAAAAGTGGTTCTCGAACGTCAGTTATACGGTATCTGGAGATTCGGTAAAGATTACGGTAAATGAATAAAAAAGGAGTGAGTCGGCATGGGTATTATCCGTCCCCTCGATGAACATTTAGCGAATCAGATCGCAGCCGGAGAGGTGGTCGAACGGCCGGCTTCCGTACTGAAGGAATTAATAGAAAATGCAGTTGATGCGGGTGCTTCCCGCATTGACGTGGCCGCCGAAGAAGGGGGTCTGACGCTTATAAGAGTAGCAGACGATGGATCAGGAATTCAATCGGATGACGTACTGCTTGCGTTCCAGCGGCATGCAACCAGCAAGATCTCTTCCGGTAAAGATTTGTTCCAGATTTCTACACTCGGATTCCGGGGAGAAGCGTTACCGAGTATAGCGGCGGTAGCGAAGGTTAAATGCGTTAGTGCGACTGATGAGAGCGGACTAGGGCGTGTAATTGAGATTGAAGGCGGAACTCTCGTAACGAATCGGGATACGAACGCTCCCAAGGGCACGGAGATGATCGTTAAGGATTTGTTCTACAATACGCCCGCACGATTAAAATACATGAAGACGATACAGACCGAGCTCGGTCATCTGTCCGATGTCGTATACCGACAAGCGCTCGCGAGGCCGGATATTGCCTTTACGTTTGCGCACAATGGGAATAACCTGCTGCGTACGCCTGGAAATGGCGAGCTTCGTCAAGTGATTGCGGCGATCTATGGGACCTCCTCCGCGAAAGCGATGGTAGAGGTGAAGCAGGAGAATCCCGATTACACGATTTACGGATTAACCGCGCTCCCCGTCGAAACAAGGGCAAACCGTAATGCCGTTACCGTCCTGATCAATGGCCGCTACGTTCGAAGTCAAGCTGTCGTGCAACCGCTTATGCAGGCGTATCATACCTTGCTGCCATTACATCGATATCCGCTATCTGTGATACATCTGAAAATGCACCCGACGCTTGTGGATGTCAACGTGCATCCCGCGAAGCTAGAGGTTCGATTTAGCAAGGAGAATGAGCTGCGGTCGTTCGTAGAGGCAGCTGTCAAGCAGGCGTTAAGCAGTGAAGCTTATATCCCGTCAGGCGCGGCTATCCGTTCGACGAAGCCGAATACATGGGTTCAGGATCAAATTCGTTTTCAAGTGCCTGCCGAGGAAGTGACGCAGCACGAATCTGCGGCCTCTGTTCAATTAGAAGAACCTCGGATAAGGGAAAGCAAGCCTGCCTATGAGTTGGATTTGACCCAAATTCGGGACATTGCATTCTCGAATGAAGATATAACACAGCCGAGAGAGCGCAGTAATCCAACCGACAGAGGCGGTTTTTCCAAGGACCGAATAGCTCCAAGGAATCAGCAGCCTGCTGATAAAATTCCGGAGCAGGTCTGGAAGTCGGCTTTTGCTGTCCCGGATTTCAAGCCTCAGGCACCTAGCTTCCCGGAGCTAGGCTGGATCGGCCAGCTGCATGGAACCTATATCGTCGCCCAGAATGGCTCCGGCTTGTATTTAATTGATCAGCATGCTGCCCATGAGCGCATTCATTATGAGTTTTACTATGACAAATTCGGTCGTCCGGAGGAGGCTAGTCAAGAGCTGCTTCTTCCGGTCACGCTTGAATTTGCACCAGATGAAAGCTCAGTGCTAAGAGGACGTCTTGCGGCTTTTCAAAGCGCCGGTGTATACATGGAGGATTTCGGTGGCAATACCTTTATTATACGAGCGGTTCCTCATTGGTTTCCGAGCGGAGATGAGGCGGCAGTCGTCCGAGAGATGGCAGAGTGGATTATTGATGAACGAAGTGTGGATCTGCATGTGTTAAGAGAAAAGGCTGCCATTATGTGCTCCTGCAAAGCCTCAATTAAAGCGAATCAAGCCTTAACAAGGGAAGCAGGTGAAAAGCTGCTGGAACGGCTTGGAACTTGTCGTCAGCCCTATACTTGCCCGCACGGACGGCCCATTGTCGTTAGCTTTAGCACCTATGAGCTCGAGAAAATGTTTAAGCGGGTGAAGTCTTGATCGTAACAACAACGGAGCGCCCGCCGGCGGAAATCGCCCTTCGGGCGCTTCACCTTGCGACAGAGCTTCAAGCCCCCTATGTTCCAAGATCTAATAAAACGATTAAAAGCCTTTATTCCGAGCATGGAGCGGATGAAATTGTTGTCGTTAGCCGTAGAGAAGTGAGGCTATTGTCTGTAAATCAGCAGCCGTTTTTCTTCCATCCCAGCATGGCCATCGTTCGGCTCAAAAGGTTAATAACCGGCGGTACGGATACTCTTCTTACGGTATCTGACGTGAAAGCCGGCGAGACCGTAATCGATTGTACGGCTGGCCTGTGCTCCGATGCGCTCGTCTTTAGTTTCGCAGTGGGGCCGAGAGGGCGGGTCATAGCGATAGAGGCATCTCAAGTTCTCCATGTTGTTGTCCGAGAAGGCTTGCAAATTTATGAAACGGGTCTGCCGGAGGTGGACGCGGCTCTGCGGACGATTGAAACCGTTCATGGTCATCACGAGGAATTATTGCGTGAGATGAAAGACAACAGCGCGGATATCGTCTATTTTGATCCGATGTTCGAAAAGCCGATTTCAACCTCGAGTAATTTGCTTCCCCTTCGATCTCAGGCTCATAACGAACCGCTTACGGAGGAATCGGTCAAGCATGCGATTCGCATTGCCCGAAAGAAGGTAATACTTAAAGATCACCGCGATAGTGGACAATTCCAGCGACTCGGCTTTAGCCGCGTAAGAGTGTCCACGTCCGCGGTCGCATACGGGGTGATAACGATTGATGAATGAGCTGGATAAACGCCCGCCGCTGCTCGTATTGGTGGGGCCTACGGCAGTGGGGAAAACTGCTTTAAGTCTCCTGATCGCGAAAGTCTTCAACGCTGAAATCATCAGCGGGGACTCCATGCAGGTGTATCGCCGAATGGATATTGGAACGGCGAAGCTGATGCCGCAGGAGAGAGAAGGAGTTCCCCATCATCTCATCGACATCTGTGAGCCGGAGCATCCTTTCTCTGTTTCGGAATTTCAAAGCTTATGCAGTGAAAAAATTCAGGATATTTATAGTCGCGGGCGTTTGCCTTTTATCGTTGGGGGTACAGGATTATATGTGGAATCCGTCTGCTACGGCTTTCAATTCCATGATATAGGCGCGAGCAATGAATTTAGGGAAGAGATGCGCGCCTTTGCCCGTAAGCACGGAGCCCAAGCGCTGCATGATCGACTGACAAAGGTTGATGCTCATACCGCAGCTAAGCTTCATTTCAATGACGAAGGGAGAGTTATACGTGCATTAGAGGTATTTCATCTGACGGGCAAGCCGCTTTCTATCGTTCAAGAGCAATCTCGAGGAGATGATAAGAAGTCTCCCTACCGCTTGTGTTTAATTGGACTAACAATGGATCGGGCTGACTTATACCGTCGGATTGAACAACGAATTGATGAAATGCTGGATGCCGGGCTAGTAGAAGAAGTTCGCTCCTTATTGCGGGCGGGCGTCCCTAGAGATGCCATCTCGATGAGAGGACTAGGTTACAAAGAAATCACCGCTTATTTAGCGGGAGAAGTAAATTTTGCAGCTGCTGTAGAAATCCTTAAGCGGGATACCCGCCATTTTGCCAAAAGACAACTGTCCTGGTTTCGGCATATGAAAGAGCTGGAATGGGTCGATGTTGGGGACGGTGCAAAAAACACCGAACTTTTCATTCAGATCTGTGCTATAATAGCAGGAAAGTTTCAGATTGATCTTGAATATAATCTCTCATAAATATTGTGTGGCGATGGAGGTTTACGGCCAATGAACAAGTCCATTAACATCCAGGATACTTTTCTCAATCAACTTCGCAAAGACAGCATTCCGGTCACTGTTTATTTGACCAACGGGTTTCAAATCCGCGGCGTTGTCCGCGCCTTTGACAACTTCACCATCGTGATTGACAGCGAGGGACGCCAGCAAATGGTTTATAAGCATGCGATAAGCACGTTTATGCCGCAGCGTAATGTCTCCCTCATGCAGCAAGAAAGCGGATCTGACAACTAATTCGGTATCGCCTGATGCCGCATTCGTGAAACTTTTCCCTACAAGAAAACGTCTAACAGAATAGGCCGGCACCTGAGCAACCCCTAATCCGGGTTGTTCTTTCTTTATCGAGGTGATCCCAACGGTGAAGCGTGAAGCCGTTTTACTTGGGTAAATATAAACAGATATAGATCTGGATAGAAGGGGAGACACAGAGATGAATCATTTTGAAATCGTTGGCGACAACGGACAACGCGGCAATAAGGTTTCCAAGGGGAAAAGCAAAGGAAAAGGACCTAAAGGTTCGCGTAAAGGAAAAAAAAGCGTAGTGCTCATGTGGCTGTTCTTCGTTGGATTGTTCGCTATTGTGTGCGCAGTTGTTGGCTACTTGCTCATCATTCTTAATGGAGAAAGAATACTAAGCACGAACATTAATAAATTAAATTTGGACCAAGCCTCTGTTATCGTGGATCGCAATGATAAGCAAGTATCTAAATTATATGTCGCTGAGGGAAACAGGGAATTTGTACCGTTCGGAGAGATACCCAAGCTCGTTCAGGACGCTTTCATAGCAACGGAGGATAAACGATTTTACGAGCATAGCGGTGTTGATCTTCTTGGGATCGGTCGGGCCCTCGTGAAGGATATAATCGCGCGGAGTGCTGTTGAAGGTGCGAGTACGATTACTCAGCAGCTTGCTAAGAATTTGTTTCTAAATGCCGATAAAACGTTATTCCGTAAAGGAACCGAGGCTTCCATAGCACTGGCTCTCGAGCAGCAGAAGAGCAAGCAAGAGATTCTCGAGCTGTACTTGAATCGGATTTATTTCGGCGGCGGCCAATATGGGATCAAGACAGCGGCAATATATTATTTTGGCGAGAAAGATCTCAAAAAGTTGAAAGTATGGCAAATCGCGACTCTCGCAGCGATTCCTAAAGCTCCTACGACCTACAATCCAATAAGAAATCCGAATAATTCGATGGAGCGAAGAGCTGTCGTGCTAAAGCTTATGTTAGATCAAGGACTCATTACTGAAGAAGAGAGGGATGAAGCGGCCAAGATCGTATATAAGCCCAAAGCTGTCTCGCAACAAAACAGCAAATATTTGACTTACATCGACTATGTTGTCGATGAAGCCAAGGACAAAACGGGTCTTAGCGAAGAAGAGCTGCTCAGCGGCGGTTATACGATCAAAACAACAATAAACACAAAAGCACAGCTGGCGATGGAAGCACAATTCGCTAAAGAATCCATGTTTGAAAAAAGCAAGGACGATATCCAGGTTCAAGGTTCAATGGTCATCATGGATCAGCATGACGGTTCACTGATTGCCATGGTCGGAGGACGCGATTACGAGAAGCAAGGCTGGAACCGCGTGACCAAAAAACGGCAGCCAGGCTCTGCGTTTAAACCGATTGTTGCTTATGGTCCTGCAATGGAGACGGGACAATTTTTCCCTTGGACGAACGTCGAGGATGTTAAGCAGTGTTTCGACAACGGGAAATATTGCCCTTCCAACTCCAACAAAAATCAATATCTAGGCTCGATCCCGATGAGGCAAGCGATTAAAGAATCCCGTAACGTATCAGCCGTATGGTTGCTGAATGAAATCGGCGTGAGTAAAGGGATGGCTTTCGCAGAAAAGCTTGGGATCACGTTAGATAAAAAAAATGATCACAATCTGGCAATCGCATTAGGTGGTTTGTATAAGGGGGCAACGCCAATCGAGATGGCGAGAGCTTATGCAGCGTTCGCTAACGGCGGTGCGTTGCAGGATCCGCATAGTATATTGTCTATAAAGAACAACGAAGGCGATACAGTATATGAATATGACGCACCAAAGGCCAAGCAAGTCATGTCTGCGAATACGGCTTATTACGTCACCCAAATCCTGCAAGGTGTCCTCCAGAGGGGCGGTACTGGGGTTAAAGCCAACTTCGGAGGCCGTCCGATTGCGGGTAAGACGGGAACGACACAAGCGGCTATTCCTAACTTCGAAACGAGCGGAAACCGAGATGTTTGGTTCGTGGGTTACACACCGGAATGGACGGCAGCCGTCTGGTTCGGATATGACGAGACAGACAAGGATCATTATTTGAAGCAGGGCAGCGGTCAAGCAGCCGCCATGTTCTCAGCGGTTATGTCTAAAGCTATGAATGGTGTAAAGCATAAATCCTTTCCGATTCCTAAAAATCTGCAGCAAGAAGAAAAGCTGAATAGTGTAACAGGTCTTATCGCAGAATACTCACCCGAGTTCGTATCTGTAGAAATGAGCTGGGCACCTGTAGAAGGTGAAGGTATCACTTACAAGATCTATCGTAAAGGAGACGGTGAAGCCGAATTCAAGATGGTTGCGGAAACGGGTGAAGCCGCATTTGACGATCTTGCAATTTTACCGGATCAAACGTTTAGTTACTATGTGACAGCGTTCCATGCTGTGAAAAAGCTGGAAAGCGAGCCGTCTGAACAGGTGAATGTAACCATTTCATCAGGAATGGAAGTCATTCCTTCACCAGGCGAAGGCGAGGGAGAAGGAGAAGGCGAAGGCAACGGAATAGAGATCCCTTCTCCGTCACCATCAGCGGCACCGGGCCAGCCAACTGAACCGCCTATCGGAAATGAGGAGCCGATCCCATCCGAAACACCAAGCCAGCCTGTTTCGACGCCAGAAGAAAGTCCCTCACCTATTCCGATATTGAAGGTACTACCTTAGGTATATATGAAAATGCAGAATCCTTAAAGCAGCTGAACCGGAAATCGGGCAGCTGCTTTTTCCATTAACAGGGAGCTGTAAACTGGTTCATAAAGGCAACTTGTGTTAAGCTTTATATATATGGAGTTGCCGCGTTGGCAACATGGAAACACATTAACGTTGGATAGACGGAAGGGAAATCGGTATGAAGCGTAAATTTTCAGATCGAGCCAATTGGCGGCGTATATTGAAGAAGAGCTATGCATGTATTCCAATGGATGACCAACAATTCAGGGGATTCGTTACCCTCTACCGAATTCACGACCTTCGCGATCCATTATGGAAAGAGTATAACGGGCGGCGCATGTGTTTAGCGGATCGCGGCTACCTGTGGATGCAGCATTTTCCTCGTGGAGAGCATTTCGTGGTAACAACGATGTTCGATGATAAGGGTCAAGTGGTGCAATGGTACATCGATATATGTAAGGTTCAAGGATTGACAGATCAGCAGGTTCCTTGGTTCGACGATTTATTTCTGGATATTGTTGTATTACCGACAGGAGAGAAGCTGCTTTTGGACGAAGATGAGCTGGAAGAAGCCCTGGACGAAGGGCAGATTACACAGCGAGATTCCGCAATGGCGCAGAGAACTGCGGGACGTCTAATGGAGCTGATTAACCAAAATAAGTTCCCCTATTTTGACATGAGCTTGAATCATCGTCGAGTATTATTGGATAAATTAGGTTGGGAGAAAGGAACCGTGTAATGCGGGGGATTACGAAAGGGACACTAAATGCTTCTACGCATTTTCACACTCGTCGTAAAATTCTGCGGATATCGATATGGATCGCCGTTATCGGCTTTATTGCTATCGCAATTTGGTGCTTGATTCTATATTCCCTGATCACTCGGTTTGAGGGTGTTCCTATGGATAACGAGAATCCTAAGGCTGATTGATGTTGGTATCGTGTTAGGTGCCACCCTCTGGAACAACAAGCCAAGTCCGGCATTGCGTGAGCGATTAGATCATAGCCTGCAGTTGTACCGTTCGGGAGCGATTACAAGCTTTATTGTAACCGGTGGATTGGATAACAACGGGGCTGTCCTAACAGAAGCTGAAGGAATGCGTAATTATCTTATGGAACAAGGCGTTCCCGGAGAGATCGTCGTTATGGATTCTCTCTCGAGAAGTACATACGAGAACTTGATTTTCGCTCAAGAGATCATGGAGCAGAACGACTGGGATACGGCCGTTATTGTCACACACAATTACCATGGGTCAAGAGCGGCGGATATGGCCGAAAAACTAGGGTTTAACCCTGTACAAGTAAGCGTAACCGACTCTAGCGTACTGAATATGAACTATCACGAAAGCCGCGAAATATTAGCCTATACGAAATGGTTAGCTCAGAAGCTGTTCCTATGACTAGGGATCGAAGGACCGGAATACATTGATATTGCGGCTAATTCGTCGACACAAGCCATGGGGTGAGCGCGATGAACGTTAAAGCGAGTAAACCGGATGTTAGGGAAGCAACGGCAACGCAGAAGAGGCCATCCCGACAAATCAACGTTATTTTACGCAATGCGGATGATTCCGCTGCAAGCACAATAAGTGCGACAGACGCTGTCACGGCTTTACGTTCCTTGCCTCAGAACGGTCCATGGACCGAATGGCAGAAAGAGCTGGACCGTATGGTAGGGCTGGATAACATTAAAGAATTGGTCTACGAAATTTACGCTCTGTTACAAGTCATGCAGTACCGTAGTGAAGCGAGCCTGCAAGCGCAAGCGCATGTGTATCATATGATCTTCAAGGGGAATCCAGGTACGGGAAAGACGACCGTGGCCAGACTGCTGGCAAAGCTTTTTCAAGGAATGGGGCTGCTGGCCAAAGGTCATTTGATCGAGGTTGAACGGGCGGATCTTGTAGGGGAGTACATTGGTCATACCGCACAGAAGACGCGGGAATTAGTTAAGAAATCACTGGGAGGCATACTATTTATAGATGAAGCCTACAGCCTTGCGCGCGGTGGAGAGAAGGATTTCGGCAAAGAAGCGATTGACACGCTGGTGAAGGCAATGGAAGATTACAAAAACCAGTTTGTACTCATCTTGGCCGGTTATACCCTGGAAATTGAATCCTTCCTCATGACGAATCCTGGACTTCCTTCACGATTCCCCATCCAGATGGAATTTCCCGATTATTCAGTTGATCAGCTCGTTCAGATTGCCGAAAGCATGACGAAGGAACGAGACTATACATTGCTCCCGCAGACGTTGTTTAAACTGCGTCAGCTTCTAATGCAAGAAAAGACGGAATCGATCTATGATTTCAGCAATGCTCGTTATGTACGCAACGTCTTAGAAAGAGCTATTAGGTATCAGGCGGTACGCTTGTTATCTCAGCATCCTTCCGGCTCGCCAGGCCGCCAGGAGCTTATGGCTCTTCGTCCTGAAGATGTTCGGAGTTTATAGATCTAGTGAAGAGGTGTTGGCCGTTGAGACAGAGCACATACGAGGTAGGTTCGAATGAAAAGGAAAAAGCACTGCTTGTCAGCTTGGTTACGGATAGCGTGAAGAGAACAGGTTCAGACCCGCAGCATTCCGTTGTAGAGCTGGCTGCACTTGCCGATACGGCTGGTGTGGAAGTGGTGGATA
The DNA here is from genome assembly GCF_041640265.1 of Cohnella sp. GTDB lineage: Bacteria > Bacillota > Bacilli > Paenibacillales > Paenibacillaceae > Cohnella. Next base: position 33,814 of record NZ_JBEQAP010000033.1, on the reverse strand, counting down.
CGATTATGCAAAATCTAGATGTTCCAGATAAAAAATATTTCGTTGGTAAAGGCAAGGCGCAGGAGATTCGAGAGCTTGCAGAGAAGACGGGAGCAACAACCGCGATTTTCGACCAAGAGCTGTCGGGTGCGCAGGTACGGAACCTGGAAGAAACGTTAGATCTGAAAATCATCGACCGTACGCAGCTGATTTTGGATATTTTCGCTGGACGCGCCAAAACGCGCGAAGGGATATTACAGGTTGAATTGGCCCAGTTTTCCTACCTGTTGCCTAGGCTATCCGGCCAAGGCAAGAACTTATCGCGTCTCGGCGGCGGAATCGGGACGCGAGGTCCGGGTGAAACGAAGCTGGAAACGGATCGTCGCCACATTCGCAATCGAATTACAGAGCTTAAGCGCCAATTAGAAGCTGTAACCGCTCATCGTACCTTACATCGCGAACGCCGGCGTAAAGTCGGCGTCGTGCAGGTTGCGCTTGTAGGATACACAAATGCAGGAAAGTCGACGCTGCTTAGGCAATTAACAGAGGCGGACGTGCTGGCAGAGGACAAGCTTTTTGCTACCTTGGATCCAACCTCGCGGAATCTCATTCTGCCCAGTGGCAAAGAGATCATCCTAACGGATACCGTTGGTTTTATTCAGAACCTGCCGCATGATTTGGTTGCGGCATTCCGCGCCACGCTTGAGGAAGCGGCAGAGGCTGATCTGCTCCTGCATGTCGTGGATACCTCTTCACCTATGCGTGAGCGTCAGCAGCAAGTTGTGGATAATGTCCTTCAGGAGCTTGGGGCAGGCGGTAAGCCATCCCTGACGGTATATAACAAAATCGATCTCTGTTCAGCAAGCGCCTTGTCGTTACTAACGGGAGGACCAAGCACGATTCGGGTAAACTCCTTCATCGAGCGGGACATGTTGCGCCTCCGTGAAGCGATTGAGGATAAAATCCTTGGAGAGATCGCATTGTTCCGTATTCCGGCTTCCCGCGGCGATCTAGCAGCACTAGCATACCGCGTCGGCGAAGTGACCGATCAGGACACCGAAGACGATTATCTGCTTCTGACTGTTCGCCTAAACCCTGTTGACATGGCTAAGTCTGGACGCGTCTTGGAAGATTTTCGCGTAACGGAGTAACTCTAAAATTTGGATGATCCTAATAAATGGGTCATCCATGTGTTTTTTACCGATGAAAGGAAGAAAATAATGCAGCAGGACAATGGGTTGATGGAGTTTGACACACAATGGGACAAGTTGGCAGAAGCGGCGGAGGAACAGGTTTCCCCGCAATTTAAGTTCATCGACAAGATCGTCGAGAGCAATCAATGGAAGGTTATTCGGGCATTCCAGAAACATAAGGTGAGCGATTTCCATTTTTCCGGATCGACGGGGTACGGCTATAATGACACGGGACGAGAAGTGCTGGATCTTGTTTATGCAGAGGTGTTCGGCGCTGAGGCTGCGATTGTTAGGCCTCATTTAGTTTCGGGTACACATACTATATCCGCTGCATTATTCGGAGTTCTGCGTCCAGGGGACGAGCTTCTATTCGTAACAGGCAGTCCCTATGACACCTTGCATAATGTAATCGGTAAAGAAGGCGATGGGACGGGCTCCTTAGCTGATTGGGGAGTGAATACTCACATCGTTCCTCTTCAGGAGGACGGAAGCGTCGATTGGAATGGTGTAATGGGTGCTATAACGGAGCGAACAAAGGTTTTTGCGATTCAACGCTCTAGAGGCTACGATTGGAGACCCTCGTTCACAGTGGCTCAGCTTGCTGACATGGTGTCACGTTTGAAGGGCCTTTATCCAAAAGCCATTGTTTTTGTTGATAATTGCTATGGAGAGTTCACTGAAGAACGTGAGCCCACCGAGGTTGGCGCAGATCTGATCGCAGGCTCGCTCATCAAGAACCCGGGTGGCGGACTTGCTGCGAGCGGGGGTTACATCGCAGGCAAACAGAAATACGTAGAGCTTGCGGCCTATCGAATGACAGCTCCAGGCATCGGCGGGGAAGTTGGAGCAATGCTTGGAACTACACGGTCTATCTATCAAGGATTATTTTTAGCGCCGCTGCTCGTAGGACAGGCTGTCAAGGGAAGCATATTCGCTGCTTCCGTATTCTCCATGTTAGGCTTCGAGACCCATCCGAAATGGGATGATCCTCGAACGGATCTCATACAGGCCATTCGATTTTCGTCATCGGAGCCCTTGGTGCATTTTGTTCAATCTATTCAAAAGGCGGCAGCCGTTGACGCGCATGTCGTTCCAGAGCCTTGGGATATGCCGGGCTACGAGCATCCTGTAATCATGGCAGCCGGAACATTTATTCAGGGGGGCAGCTTGGAATTATCGGCCGATGCGCCTGTACGCGAACCCTACATTGCTTACATGCAAGGAGGGTTAACCTACGCGCATGTGAAGTTTGCCGTTATGCAGGCTTTATTGGCATTTAAAAAACATGGGTATTTGTGAGTTTCACCACCATAAACCTCACACGCCTTGACATGTTTTTGTAACAGGGTTACAATGTGAGTGATTACATCAATACAAGTTAAGTTGGAAGGTTGGTATGACATGGGCGACGAGATTCGCAGGAATATGGCGTTGTTTCCGATTGGCATCGTAATGAAGCTGACCGACCTAACTGCCCGCCAGATCCGCTATTATGAACAGCACGAACTAATTCAGCCTGCTCGCACCGACGGTAATCAACGTCTATTTTCCTTTAACGACGTTGAACGTTTGATGGAGATTAAATCCTTGATCGAGAAGGGCGTCAACATTGCCGGAATCAAACAGGTTATGAATCCCGTCGGACAAGATGAGAACGAAGGCACAATTATTAATGAGTTTTCCGAAGTGAAGCGTCGGGAGATGAGCGATTCCCAGCTTCATCGTATGCTAAAGCAGCAGCTAATGACCGGCAAACGGCCAGGACAGGTTTCACTCATTCAAGGCGAGCTTTCCCGTTTCTTCAAAAACAAATAAAACGATGATATGGAATCATTCTAGGAGGATCTCATGAACTATACTCGTGAAGACATAACTCGAATTGCCAAAGAACAGAAAGTTCGTTTCATTCGTTTGCAATTTACGGATTTGCTTGGTTCGATCAAGAATGTCGAAATTCCGTTCAGCCAGCTAGAGAAAGCATTGGATAACAAAATGATGTTCGATGGCTCTTCGATTGAAGGTTATGTTCGGATTGAAGAATCAGATATGTATTTGTATCCAGACTTAAGCACTTGGGTTATTTTCCCTTGGGTTACTGAAAATAAAGTGGCACGGCTGATATGCGACATTTATATGCCCGATGGCACACCTTTCGCGGGAGATCCTCGCGGTATTCTCAGGCGTACCCTTGAGCAAGCAGAAGAGATGGGTTTCTCCACGATGAACGTCGGTCCTGAGCCGGAATTCTTCTTATTCCAAACCGATGAGAAAGGCAACCCTACTACGGAGCTTAACGATCAAGGGGGTTACTTCGATCTAGCTCCAACTGATTTAGGCGAAAATTGCCGTCGAGATATTGTTCTCGTGTTAGAAGAGATGGGCTTCGAGATTGAAGCATCTCACCATGAAGTTGCGCCCGGCCAGCATGAGATTGACTTCAAATACGCACCTGCTATTAAAGCGGCAGACCAAATCCAAACCTTCAAGCTAGTCGTGAAGACAATCGCTCGCCAGCATGGCTTGCATGCAACGTTTATGCCTAAGCCATTGTTCGGAATGAATGGATCCGGTATGCACTGTCACCAATCGTTGTTCCGCGGTAATGAGAATGCCTTCTTCGATTCGAACGACAAGCTAGGCCTTAGCTCAGTTGCTCGTCAATACATGGCAGGCGTGCTAAGGCACGCACGCGGCATTGCAGCGATTACTAATCCAACCGTCAATTCTTTTAAACGATTGGTGCCGGGTTACGAAGCCCCTTGTTATGTAGCTTGGTCTGCAAGTAACCGCAGCCCTATGATTCGAATTCCGGCATCTCGCGGATTAAGCACGCGCATTGAGGTTCGCAACCCGGATCCTGCTGCTAATCCTTATTTAGCGCTTGCTGTCATGCTGGCAGCAGGTTTGGACGGTATTTCTAATAAGCTGTCGATCCCGGCGCCTGTGGACCGCAATATCTACGTGATGAGCGAGGAAGAGCGTATAGATGCGGGAATTCCTAGCTTGCCGATTAATCTGAAGGAAGCACTCGCAGAGCTGTTGCGCGATGATGTTATCTGTGATGTACTCGGCGATCACGCATTAAGCCACTTCTACGAGCTGAAAGAAATTGAATGGGATATGTACCGCACACAAGTTCATCAGTGGGAACGCGATCAATATCTTACGATGTATTAATTAAACGAAAATGAACAAAAACCGGTTCTGTAATCGCGCAAATGGCGAAATAGAACCGGTTTTTTTCTTTTTCATGTTTTGACTTTCCTTGAATATGATCCCATAATAGATGACTAATAGGGGGGGATTAAGTGGATTTAAGTAAGCTTTATAGACGGCCGTTCATTTTATTTTCGATTATTTTGCTCATTAAGAGCCAGCTTGCTTGGATGGTTATTTTCGAAGGGGGACCTTCCTGGCAAACGGTTGGTACTGAGTTACCTTTTATATGGCTTGTGTTTTGCCTGATTGAATGGTTCGCAACGAAACGTAAGCTAGGCATCTATGTAACCGTTAATTTACTTGTAACTATCCTTTTTTTCACAGTCATTATGTATTACAAATACTATGGTGTTATCGCAACGCACCACGCCTTAGATCAAGTGAATCAGGTTACGGCGGTCAGCAATAGCGTTATTTCTCTTTTAGACCCTCAATATTTGCTCATTTTTACGGATGTGCTGGTACTTGGTTATGTACTCATTCGTCAGAATGTTGCGAGGTTATGGAAAAACTACACATCGGTTCGCAGCAACAGGAAAGTATATATCGGATTGTTCACATTTTCGCTTGCGATTAGTTTATTTAATATCCTGCCCCACAGAGCTAGCATGAATGAAATTAAAAAAGCCGAAGAAATGGGCATTCTTAACTACGAAGCTTATACGTTGTTCGCTAAGATCGAAGAAGAGCCAATTGAACCGGAAGAAATAAGTCAAGCTGAAATCAACAAGCTGAAGGGCATATCGAATGCCCCTCAATACAATCAGTTCCAAGGAATAGCCAAAGGCAGAAATGTAATTGTTATTCAATTGGAGTCCTTCCAGAACTTCCTGATCGGGCTAAAGATAGACGGACAAGAAGTAACTCCAGTCATCAATCAATTAGCGAAAGAGAACTTTTATTTCCCTCATTTCTACCAACAGGTTGGGCAGGGTAACACTTCCGATGCTGAATTCGTTGTGAATACATCGACCTACATTCCGCCAAGCGGAGCTGCAACGGGTTCTTACGCATATAAGGAGCTTCCCAGCTTGCCAAAGCTATTGAAGAGTGAAGGCTATTATACATCAACCTTTCACACCAACGTAGTGGAATTCTGGAATCGCGGCGAGCTGTACGACGCGCTAGGGTTTGATCGTTATTATGATAAGGAATATTTCGGCACAGAGGATATTGTCTTTTTTGGTTCGTCGGATGAGGTATTGTACGAGAAGACAGCTGCAGAGCTTGAAGCTTTCTCGAAAACTGGCAAGCCTTTCTATTCTCACGTGATTTCGATGACTGCGCACCATCCCTACACGACGCCGTCCGAGAAGGATCAGATCCTATTGCCCGAGAGATACGAAGGAACGTTCGTCGGAGATTATATAGGCGCGCAAAGCTATGCGGATTATGCATTGGGGCTGTTTATCGAAGACCTTAAAGCTTCCGGAATTTGGGATAATAGCTTAGTTGTCGTCTATGGAGATCATTTGGGGTTGCCAATTCATTCGTTAGACAAAGATGACAAAACCCTCATGGAGGAAATCTACGGACACCCTTATGTATACACGGATATGGTTAACATTCCGTTAGTTATTTCCATTCCCGGTAAAACTCATTCAGCCATATACGAACAAACCGGCGGTCAAGTAGACTTGCTTCCGACTATAGCGAATTTGACGGGAACATCCCTCTCGAATCAGTTATATTTCGGACAAGATTTGCTGAACTATAACCGTAACATACTTCCTGAGCGTTATTATTTACCATCAGGCTCGGTCATTAACGAGCAAGCTTTGTTCATACCGGGTAACGAGTACGAGGACGGTACTTTTTATTCCTTGGATAATTCTATGAAGGTATCGAGTGGATTATCTAGAACGGAATATGAAAATGCCTTGAAGCTGCTTCATTTATCTCACAGCTATGTCAGTCAGCTTCCGGATCGAGAGGGTAAAGGCAAAGAATAAGGTAATGAAAGAGATATAAACAAAGAGGCTGCTGTTCCAGACTAATCCTGGAATAGCAGCCTCTTTGTTTATCTACAAGAGATTACATAAAAGAACGTATTAAGCCGATGACCTTACCCAGGATGCTGACGTTAGAGAGTCTTATAGGCTCCATACTTGCATTCTCAGGCTGAAGGCGAATGTGATCTCGCTCCTTGTAGAACGTCTTAACGGTTGCTTCATTCTCATCCGTCATGGCGACAACAATATCGCCATTGTTTGCCGTAGGCTGCTGTCGGACGATCACATAGTCGCCATTATGGATTCCGGCTTCAATCATACTGTCTCCCATTACGGATAACATGAAGACGGGTTGATCACCGACCATGTTAACGGGGAGAGGAAAGTACTCTTCGATGTTCTCCGTAGCAGTAATGGGGACACCTGCTGTAACTTTACCAACTAAAGGGATCTGGCGAACGGAGGAGGAGAGTTTATAAACATTGTCATCATCGTCTCCAAGGATCTCGATTGCACGCGGTTTAGTTGGGTCCCGGCGTATTAAACCCTTCTTCTCTAAGCGGTCTAGATGACCGTGGACGGTGGAGCTGGAAGCCAGGCCAACGGCTTCTCCGATTTCGCGGACGGAAGGGGGATACCCTTTGTCACGGACTTCGTTCTTAATGAATTCGAGTATGGAATTCTGGCGATTGGACATCTTGGACACGCCAAGCCCTCCCTATGTATCAGTTCATATGACAAATTATAGCACAGAACTCGAGTTCGTACAAACATTCGTTCTTCAGAACAAATGTTCCAAAATATATTGACTCAAAACATATGTTCGTGTTATGATCACGCCAGAACAAATGTTTGGGGTGAACTTAATGGTACATTCATACGTGAAAGTTAGCGGTGTTCCTGTAACTTCTAAAACTAACCATACGACTACTTTTAAGTCAGGACGTGCAGTTCAACAACAACGTGCTATCTCTGCACATAATTGGCGCTTGGCAAGAGGTTTGTTTTTTCTCTTCGCTTTTCTCGTCTTGTTTAGTGGATTTACATTCATGCATACCTCTGCTTCTACTGATCAAGTTGTACCCATATCAAGTGAGGAACTTGTCATTTCTGTGGATAGCGGTGATACGCTATGGAAGGTTGCGAAAACCTACAAGAAGGCTTCTATGGATACGCGAGAGGCGGTTCATTATTTGTTGAAACGCAATAACCTTTCTTCATCAGAGCTGAAGATTGGACAAACACTCATCATACCTTCACGTATTATGGACTAACCTATTAATGGTAATCTATTCAGACCGGGGCTTCCCGGTCTTATTTTGTTGTCCGGCTTTCTTGACAGATCCTCTGCTGAAATGGCAAAGTAGAGGAGGTATGAAGAGGGAGTGAGACAACAGTGGACAAACTTATCAGCAGAATTAACGAGCTTTCCCGTAAAAATAAAGCCGAGGGCTTGAATGAAGCTGAGCTTAAAGAGCGTGATCTTCTCCGTCGGCAATATATAGCCATATTCAAACAAAATTTTCGCCAGGAATTAGATCGGATTGAATTTACAGATGAGGAACCACCGCTAAAGCATTAATTATATAAGAATTGAAATGTAACGCGGTGTTGTCTAACGCAATGTATTGATTATGAGGAGGAAAACGCATGTCCCGATCTTGGGAACGAATGGTATTAAAGAATTCAAAGAACATCAACAAACGGCGTAAAAAAGAAGGCAAGAAATCATTAGGTCCGAATGCTCCTCAGGTCGACCGTTTTGAAGGTCGGAATTATGTCGTTCCAAGTCTTCTGTTTATGCTTATCTTGCTGTATATCACTTTGGCGCAGCCTTGGTCCGATAATTTCACGCAGGATATAACGCTATTCTGGGTAACGATTGGCTGTTATGTCATCCTCGGGGTGTTTTATTACTTCCGTCGCCCGTATTTAGCCGTTACTCGTGATACTCTCGAAACTCGCAAATTCTCTGGTTACAAAATTTTACGCCCTACACAAATTCGCAAAATTACGATAATGCCAGGTTATGTTCTTGTAGAATCTGTTAAAGGCGCGAATTGGGTATTCTCACGCCTAATGAATCGTTACCCATTGGAACGTATGGCAGAGAGGCTTAAAGTTTTTGCGGAGCTTCATCAGATCGATTGGGAAGTAAAAGTGAAGTGAGGAGAAAACCTGATGTCGGTTAAAGCCGTACTGTTTGACTTAGATGATACTTTATTGTGGGATGAACGCAGTGTTACAGAAGCTTTCAGAGATACCTGCCGGATCGCAGCAGAAGCAGCGGGTGTAAATGAAGAGGAGCTGGAAGCTGCGGTGCGCAGTGAAGCCAGAGCCTTGTATGAAACCTTCGAAACCTACACCTTCACGCAAATGATTGGTATTAACCCTTTCGAGGCATTGTGGGGGAATTTCGAAGGCGGCGAGCATCCGATGTTCCGCTCTTTACAGAAGCTAGCGCCTGAATATCGAATTAACGCATGGACAAGAGGACTCGCGGCGCTTGGAGTTGAGAACCCAGAGTTAGGCCGACAATTAGCCGAATGGTTCCCGGCCCAGCGTCGGAAGCTGCCTTACGTGTATGAGGAGACATTCAGCGTATTGGACGAGCTGCGTGACAACTATAAGCTATTATTGCTGACTAACGGTTCGCCTGACCTTCAGCAAGAAAAGCTGGATGGAATGCCAACCCTTATCCCTTATTTCGATTCCATTGTCATCTCCGGCAATTTTGGAGAAGGTAAGCCGTCTCCAAAGCTGTTTGACCACGCAATGGCTCAGATCGGAATTACGGCAGCAGAAGGAATTATGGTAGGGGACAAGCTTACTACGGACATTCTAGGAGCTAACCGAGTCGGCATGACCTCAGTTTGGATTAATCGCCATGGCATGCAGCGCAGCGGGGAAATTATTCCCACCTATGAAATATCAAGCTTATCCGAGCTTCCTGAGCTGCTCAAAAATATCAAATAAAAAAAGTGGTGGTGCAGGTAACTCTCTGCATCACCACTTCTCCGTTTACTTCACGAAACTAGGATCATCATAAGGCTCAGCAACCCAGCCAGTCGGCTCGATGAACAGACGAACAGCAACAATAGCCTTGTTCTCCATCAGCGTGAAGAAGTGAGCCTGACCTTCCGGTACCGAAATAACATCTCCAGCCGAGAGTTCAACGTCGAAGTACCCCGTATCTTCATCTCCCTTGATGATGAAGATACCTTGACCTGCAGTAATGGCACGTACTTCATCCTCGCTATGAGTATGAACGTTCTCGAATTTTTTAAGGATTTCTTCAATATTCGGGGTTGCTTCGGACAACGCTACGATATCCCAGGTTTTGTAGCCGCGTCTTTCGGCTAGATCTCGAATTTCCGAATCGAAAGTCGTTAGAATCGTGTTCTTGTCATCGTCAGACAAGGTGAATTTATGATGGAGATGCTCAGGAAGCTTCGCGGCATCCCAATGCTCATACAATACATTTTGCTTATCCAAGAAAGTCCGAACACTGTTTTCATTTTCAATACGTACATTTGTATTACGAATTCGAATTTGAGCCATCGCTAATTCCCCTTTTCCCAATATGAATTAATGACTTTATTATAATCCACTTCCAATTCCATGTCGATCAAACGCTTTTCGTGCTGTCACGATTCTGATAATATAGAGTTTAATGATTTAAAAGACAGGGGAAGAGATTATATTATGACTTTAACGCATAACAAACCGTCTCTGCAAGAGGCATTGAGTGCGAGAATATTGATATTAGACGGCGCAATGGGTACGATGATTCAACAAGCTAACTTGACTGATGAGGATTTCGGCAGTGATGATCTGGATGGCTGTAATGAAATCCTCGTCCTCACACGCCCTGATATAATATTAGGCATTCACGAGGCTTATCTAGAGGCAGGCTCAGATATTATTGAGACGAACACCTTTGGAGCAACAGCCATTGTATTAGCAGAGTACGACATTCCGGGGAAAGCAAGAGAGATTAATCTGGCAGCTGCTAAGCTGGCGCGTGAAGCTTGCGATAAATACTCGACACCTGAGAAGCCGCGGTTTGTGGCAGGTGCTTTAGGACCAACAACAAAGACGCTTTCGGTTACGGGAGGCGTTACGTTCGATCAACTGATTCAGGATTACCGGGAGCAAGTGCTTGCATTGATGGAAGGCGGGGTTGATTGCATCCTGATCGAGACCTGCCAGGATACACTGAATGTTAAGGCGGCCAGTATAGGTGTTCGTCAAGCTTTCAGTGAAATGAAGCAAGAGCTGCCCATTATGATCAGCGGAACGATAGAACCGATGGGAACTACACTCGCCGGTCAGAGTATCGAATCATTCTACATTTCTCTCGAGCATCTTAAGCCAATCTCGATGGGTCTTAACTGCGCGACAGGGCCGGAATTCATGCGCGATCATATTCGAACGTTGTCGGGTATCGCGAGCTCCGCTGTTAGCTGCTATCCCAATGCGGGTCTGCCTGATGAGAACGGTAATTATCATGAATCTCCGGAATCTCTTGCCAAGAAAATGAGGGGTTTCGCAGAGCAAGGCTGGATTAACATTGCCGGGGGCTGCTGCGGAACGACACCTGCTCATATTGCAGCAATGGTTGAAGTGATGAAGGATATCGCTCCACGGAAAATGGAAGGTCAGCATCCGCCGGCCGTATCAGGTATCGAGACGGTATATATCGAAGAGGATAGCCGCCCGCTCATGATTGGTGAACGTACGAATATTTCGGGCTCCCGGAAATTCAAGCGACTGATCCAAGAAGGCAAGTTCGACGAGGCTTCCGAGATTGCCCGTTCCCAGGTTAAAGGGGGAGCGCACATTATTGATATCAATCTTCAGGATACGGATATTGATGAAGAGTACGCGGTTAATCAGTTTCTGCCCATGGTCACGAAGAAGATCAAAGTGCCTTTAATGCTTGATTCCACCTACGACCATATTATCGAGCTTGGGCTTAAATATTCGCAAGGTAAAGCAATCATTAACTCCATTAACCTCGAGGATGGGGAGATAAAATTCGAGAAAATTCTGCCGCTCATTCATCAATATGGTGCAGCTGTTGTTTGTATACTTATCGATGAACGCGGACAAGCGGTAACTAGAGAAGCTAAAATGGAAGTAGCCACACGTTCGTATGAGCTGTTAGTTAATAAATACGGGATGCAGCCCGAGGATATTATTTTCGACCCGAATATGTTCCCGGTTGGCTCCGGCGATCCTCAATACATCGGTTCCGCAGTGGAGACAATCGAAGGAATTCGGATGATTAAGGAAAAGTTCCCAAGAGCCAAGACGATACTTGGACTCAGCAATATCTCATTCGGACTGCCACCAGCTGGTCGTGAAGTGCTGAACTCTGTATATTTGTATCACACGACAAAAGCAGGTCTTGACTACGCCATCGTGAATACGGAGAAGCTGGAGCGTTATGCCTCTATTCCTTTGGAAGAACGGCAGCTTGCTGAAGATTTAATCTATAATACCAACGACGATACGCTGGCTGCCTTTGTAGCGGCTTACCGTGACAAGAAGATTGAGAAGAAAGAGAAAGTATCGAATCTCTCTCTGGAGGAGCGCCTTTCTAGTTATGTCGTTGAAGGAACGAAGGAGGGTCTTAGCGCTGATCTTGATGAGGCGCTGACTAAATACGCTCCGCTGGAAATTATCAACGGTCCGCTGATGGAAGGAATGTCTGAGGTAGGCAGGTTGTTTAACAATAATGAGCTGATCGTTGCAGAGGTGCTTCAGAGCGCAGAAGTTATGAAAGCTTCGGTTGCGCAGCTTGAGCCGCATATGGAGAAGAACGAAACGGCTGTCAAAGGTAAAATCATGCTTGCGACTGTTAAAGGCGATGTGCATGATATAGGTAAAAATCTTGTTGAGATCATTCTGTCTAACAATGGCTATAAAATTATAAATTTAGGAATAAAAGTACCGCCGGATCAAATCATCGAAGCTGCTCGCAGAGAGAGCCCGGATGCTATCGGACTATCGGGCTTGCTTGTTAAATCTGCACAACAAATGGTTATCACTGCGCAGGATCTGCGGAGTGCAGGAATCGACGCTCCAATTCTCGTAGGCGGTGCTGCGCTTACTCGCAAATTCACTAAAAACCGTATCGCACCGGAATATGACGGCGTTGTGCTTTATGCCAAGGACGCGATGGATGGGCTTGATATCGCAAACAAATTAAGCGATCCGGGACATCGTGCACGGATTATAGAAGAGCATTGGGCTGCGCAAGCTGCACTTGCTGAAGAAGCGGCGAAACCAGCTCAAGAGCTTCCAGAATTAACAAGGGCTCGCCGTTCTAACATTTCACCCGATGCTCCTTTATTCACACCGCCGGATTATGACCGTCATGTGTTGCGGGATTATCCGATGTCGCATGTTCTTCCTTATGTGAACCTGCAAATGCTGTTGGGCCATCACCTCGGACTTAAGGGAAACGTGGATGAACTGCTGGCTGCGGGCGACGAGAGAACAATAAAGCTTAAAGAAACAGTCGACGATATTATGAAGCAGTCGCAGAGTAAGGGATGGTTAAATCCTCAGGCGATGTACCGTTTCTTCCCGGCACAGTCCGAAGGAAATGATATTGTCATCTACGATCCTAAGGATTTGACTCGCATTCTTAAGCGGTTCACTTTCCCGCGTCAGCAGGTGGAGCCTTTCCTTTGCTTGGCGGATTTCCTGAAGTCCGTCGAGAGCGGCATTATGGATAGCGTGGGATTCCTAGTCGTAACAGCGGGACAAGGCGCTCGCGAGCAAGGGGAGCAGTGGAAGGAAAGCGGAGATTATCTTCGTTCCCATGCATTACTTGCTTCTGCGCTTGAGGTTGCTGAAGGGTTAGCCGAGCGTGTTCACCAAATCATGAGGGACAGCTGGGGCTTCCCGGATCCTGCGGATATGACCATGAAGAAGCGCTTCGGTGCTCGTTATCAAGGCATTCGAGTATCTTTCGGTTATCCGGCATGTCCGGATCTTGAGGATCAAGGTCCATTGTTCGAGCTTATGCAGCCTGAGGACATAGGTATTCAACTGACCGAAGGCTTCATGATGGAGCCGGAAGCTTCGGTATCCGCAATGGTATTCGCCCATCCTGAGGCGCAATATTTCAACGTAGAGAAGTCTTAAGTCTTATTCGCACCCTCCGGGGCTGTCCTATGAAGTGAAACACATTGAATAGCGGCAACTATTGCCGTTACTGATCGTGAGACTAAGCTTCGAGGAGCAATAGCGGCAAGTATTGCCGTTATTCTAGATTTAGATTGGTGATGATTGCTTTCACTTAAAGATCAATTAAAAAGATCAGTAGGCAGTAAACAACAAAAACAATGGATGAGCGGCTTCAGCTCAACCATTGTTTTTGTTTCACTTAAGTACAGAGCTTAACCTAGTCATCAGCGTGGGCTTCATCCCGAATCTCGTTTCTAAAGCCTGTAATCGCGTCCCGACGGTTTTCGTTCTTGTTGGCGAGAGTTTGCTGCTCGTCGGGAGCAATCTCTTCGGAGTGCTCGCTTAAGTAACTTTCCGATTCCTCTAGATTGTCAATCGTGTTCTGTACGGCCTCTTGCAGTTTTTCCACGTTATCCGAACGGTCGTCTGGTTTTGCCAATTGAAATCCCTCCAAATGTTGTTTAAGGCCGCTTGCCCGTCGAATAGTATGTTATAAATATTGATTTTTTAGTCGCATTTACAAAAATAATGAAAAGCATACCTCAAGGTGATTTCTCCTTAACATTCATCCGTTATCTTTAAGAAAAACGGTTATGAGAGAGGGGAATCACAAACGATGGATACGGGCTCCCACCTGCTTTTTGGGGTCACATTAGCTGGTTTATCGCTATTCCATCCCGATGTTGCTTCTTCGTCACAGCTGGCTGCGGCTGTATTATCCGTTACGCTTGCCGGATCCCATGCTCCGGATCTGGACTCCGTTGTTCGGTTCAAAAGTCATGACGCCTATCTGAAGCATCACCGAGGCTTGAGTCATTCTATCCCCGCTTGGTTTATATGGGCTGGAATGATAGGAGGCTTAGCTGCATGGGTGTGGGGATTTGGCGAGCACATTCTATTGTTGTCCAGCTTCGCATTACTTGCAGTTGCGATACATGTCCTCTTCGATTGGACGAATGCTTATGGCGTTCAGTGTTTGCTTCCCTTCAGAAAGGCATGGCTTCATCTGGATGCCCTATGCTTAACGGATCCATTCCTGCTCATTATTCATGCTTCAGTCGGAATAGGGGGGTTAATGGGATTATGGCCTTACGCACATTGGGCATGCATTGGAGCATGGGGGATTACGATTGCTTATGTTGTATGGAGAGTTATCCATCATGAGGTAGTTATTTATAGAGTGAAAAGGAGACATCGAGGCTGGCGTGCGATTCATGTTCTTCCTGGCTTGTGGTGGTTTCGATGGCAATATGTTGTACAGACGGACAAAGGGTTTGAGATGGGGGTGGTCGATGGCAGACGGTTATTGCCTTCCCGCAATATCCCTTTCAGCGCGCCTCATGCTTGCATAGAAGCCTCGCGGTATGTGGCTGCCGTCCAAACCTTTCATGATTTCGCCAAACGCAAACACGTGAGCTGGAAAGAGCATCCGGATGGCGGATACTTGGTCACGTGGACGGATCTTAGGTTTTGGCGGGAGAAGGATTGGCCGTACCGCGCGGAAGTTCGACTAGACGACCAACTTAATGTACTCACGGAGCGGATCGGCTGGTACAAGAGAGCTTGGGAAGCCCCATATGTGTAATGAATGAATTAGCTGTTTCCATAAACCATCCCCGTGCAAACACGTTCTCCATGAGCGGTCTGAGCGGGGATGGTTTTCTCGTTTCAGCTAAAAAAAGTTTCCCGGGAAAGCGCATAAGGCGACAGGAAATGTCGCAAGCCCGTGTAATAACTGCGAATGGAGGGAGTTGCGAGAGTTCATTTCTTGATAAAATGTCGAAAACAGACACAGTCTCCCGTTGCTGGGCGAACATATATTCTGTACAATGTAAGATATAGAATAAGAGGTGAATCGCCATGAATCCGTGGACGGAAAAGACGGAGTCGGTGGAGGAGTGGCTGGGACTGCTGCGAAGCCGGCCTGAGCTGATGGAGAATGTGACATTCTGGCATACCCAGCCGGCACGCCCGCCGCGTACGGTCCGGTTACCGGAGCTTGTACACCCTAAGCTGGCACAAGCGCTAGCCCAAAGGGGCATCACAGAACTTTATACCCATCAAGCGGCTTCATTCGAAGCTGTTGCTAAGGGTAATCATGTTGTCACAGTTACGCCTACTGCGTCTGGTAAGACGCTTTGCTATAATTTACCGGTGCTGCAGACGCTGCTGCATGACGACAGCGCTAGAGCGCTCTATTTGTTTCCGACAAAGGCGCTGGCACAGGATCAGGTTGCGGAGCTTCAGGAGCTGGCGAATCTGATGGAAGCCGATATAAAAACACATACATATGATGGAGATACACCTCCAACCGTAAGGCAGGCGATACGTAACGCGGGCCATATCGTAGTCACGAACCCGGACATGCTTCACTCCGCTATTTTACCCCATCATACGAAATGGGTTAAACTGTTTGAAAATATTAGATACATTATTATCGATGAGCTCCATGCATACCGGGGAGTATTCGGAAGTCATGTGGCAAACGTCATTCGCAGGCTGAAGCGCATATGTCGGTTTTATGGGAGCGATCCGCAATTTCTGTGCGCCTCAGCGACGATACGGAACCCGCAGGAGCATGCAGAGCGACTAATCGGTGAAGCCGTCGCTCTCGTGGATGACAACGGGGCACCGGCAGGCGAGAAACACATGGTTTTCTATAATCCCCCCGTAGTGAATAAACAGCTCGGCATCAGACGAAGCAGCGTGCTTGAATCGCAGAAGCTGGCCGCAATGCTGCTCAGGAGCGGCATTCAGACAATTGTGTTCGCGCGCAGCCGTGTTCGGGTCGAGATATTGCTGACGTATTTACAGGAAAACATCAGACACGAGCTGGGCAAGAAGTCGATACGAGGTTATAGGGGCGGATACTTACCCAAGCTGCGCAGGGAAATTGAACGCGGACTCCGCAATGGCGAAATTCGCGGCGTCGTCAGCACGAATGCGCTTGAGCTTGGTATTGATATCGGCCAGCTGCAAGCATGCGTCTTGAATGGATATCCAGGGACAATAGCGAGCACTTGGCAGCAATCTGGCCGGGCGGGAAGAAGACAGGGAAGCTCCGTCACCTTCTTAGTGGCCAGCAGTAATCCGCTGGATCAGTATCTGATCCAAAATCCGGACTACTTCCTTGGGCGTCCGCCGGAGGAAGCGCGAATCCATCCAGATAACCTGCTCATCCTTCTCGATCATCTTAAATGTGCGGCTTATGAGCTCCCGTTCGAGGAAGGAGATACCTTCGGCGGCGAGAAGCTAACGGATCTGCTGGAGTTTCTGACAGAGGAGAAGGTGCTGCACCGAGTCGGTAACCGTTGGTACTGGATGGAGCAAGCCTTTCCTGCTCACAGTATTTCTCTTCGTTCTGCAGCTCAGGAGAACTTCGTGATTATCGATCGGACAGAGGGTCATCGAGTTATTGGCGAAGTGGATCGTTTCAGTGCGCCTACATTAATCCACGAAGAGGCGATATACCTGCATGAAGGGGTACAATATCAGGTGGAAAAGCTGGATTATCCGGAGAAGAAGGCCTATGTTCGCGAAGTAAACGTTGATTACTTCACCGATGCGAATCTGGCGGTCGAGCTGAAGGTGCTTCATGTTGATCTCGAGATGACGAGCGGGGCATTAGAGCGGCAATACGGAGAAGTCACCGTCATGGCCAAGCCAACTATATTTAAGAAAATTCGCTTAAGGACCCATGAGAATATAGGCTCAGGACCCATTCATTTGCCGGAAGAAATTCTTCATACGAGCGGTTATTGGTTTTCCTTCTCCGAGGAAGAATCCGCTCGAAGGAGTGCCAATGATATGCAGATGGCATTGCTCGGATTGGCTAATGTCATGGGACATTTAGCGCCTTTGCATTTAATGTGTGATCCGATGGATATTCGCGTCGTGCCCCAGGTAAAGGCGCTGCACACGAAGAAGCCTACGATTTACTTCTATGACCGTTACCCAGGCGGTATCGGACTTAGCCAGCGATTATATGAGAAGCATGATGAATTGATTGAGGAAGCGCAGCGTTTAATTGAAGGCTGCAGCTGCTTAAGCGGATGTCCGGCTTGTGTAGGACCGATTGAAGAAGTTGGGCTGCTCGGCAAGGATTTGGCATTGTCTCTTCTTGAGCGGACGAGGACAAGCTTATGAGCGGCTTAAGAGAGCGTCTTGGCAGGCTGCGTGCCGATTCGTCTTACCCGGCTAATTCGATTACGGAAGCATTAGACGCAGGAACATCCGATACCTCCCATGAGGATTTCGTTCACCCGGAATTCAGCAAGATCGGAGTAGAGCTTCTTAGTAATGAGTGGGGTCAGTTTCTCCTGCGCCGATGTGTCTATCCGTTTCCCTATCATCATGGCCGTCATGAGTTAGCTGATTTGCTTGACTGTGCCGGGCATCTTCAACCGGTAGCCGCTAGGCAGAATCAGAAGACCGAGCCTGTTGACATCGACGTCTATAACCTGCTGTTCCTGGATACGGAAACGACAGGGCTTGGCGTAGGCACTGGGAATGTTCCTTTTATGATCGGGTTCGGCTATTATACCGAGCAAGCATTCGTAGTCGAGCAGACGCTTATCCGTCACCCCGGTGAAGAGAAGGCCATGTTATCCTATTTACTCGATCATATGAAGAGTAAGAGTCATCTAGTCACTTATAATGGACGAACCTTTGATTGGCCCGTCCTCGTCAATCGTTTCATACTTAACGGCTGGAGAAGAAGCGGTCCAGAGCCGGGACATCTCGATTTCCTGCATCCGTCCCGGGCACTTTGGCGTAACACTCTTCCCTCATGTAGACTTAGTATGATTGAAGAAGCAAGACTAGGGATCCGAAGAGAGCTCGATGTTCCCGGCTCATTGGCACCCGCATTGTATTTTCAATACTTAAATGACCAGAATCCTTCCCATCTTCATGGGGTATATACTCATAATGAGAAGGATGTTCTTACCTTGGCTTCTCTGGCCGTCCATTTCGGATTGTTGCTTAGGGGCATGCCGCAGTTGGAAGAGTCCGGCGGGCCGGAGGGGGAGGAGCTGTTCCGAACCGCTTGCTGGCTGGAGCAGCATGGCAATTCGGCCGAATCAGAGCGTTTGTTCGCGGCGCTTAACAAGCTAGAGGAAGCGGGAGACGGCAGCGGCTGGAGCTTAGCTCTGGCAGCGAGATATAAGCGTGCGGGACAATATGAACAGGCATTGCCTTTATGGATAAGGTCAGCCGAGCATGCCGAGAAATCCGTGCTTCCTAAGCTAGATGCTCATGTAGAGCTGGCTATCTATTATGAGCACCGAGCCAAGCAACTATTAATGGCATTAAGCTACGCAGAAAAGGCGTTAGAGCTCGTAAATCGCCGCTCGAGATTGAGCAGAGATGCAGATAAGCGCAAGGAAGAGAAGGAAGCCTTGCAGCATAGAGTATCGAGGCTGCGGAAGAAAGTTAATGTCTGAAGAAGGGGAACACAATGCATGAGGCTTATACGGGATAAGTTGAAGAGCTGTCCAGCACCGGATGCCCTGTTGTTCGACCTCGATGGCACGTTATACCGCGGGAATGAAAGGATTCCGGGAGCAGGCCGTTTGATCACAGACCTTCAACAGAGAGGAATGGCTTGTTGGTTTGTTACGAATAACTCAACAAGAACCGCAATTGAGGTTGCGGAGCACCTGCACGCGATGGGAATACCGGCAGAGAAGGAGAAGATCGTCACATCTGCATTGGCTGCAGCCTATTATGTACGTGAGCATTATCAAGGCTCCCGTACCTTCGTAATCGGTGAAAGAGGCTTACAGGAGGCTCTCCGCGGAGAAGGCATTCAATTGCTGACGGGCGAAACGGAAGATCGGATTACGGCTGAACTGGTTGTACAAGGGCTTGACCGGAATCTGACCTACGAAAGTATACGTTTAGCGGTTAAGCATCTGCTGGGCGGAGCCGTCTTCGTCCAGACGAATCCCGATCGCTTACTGCCGGTTGATAGGGGATTTCTTCCAGGAGCGGGAAGCATCGGGGCAGCGCTGCAGGCAGCTTCGGGTATAGAGCCTATTGTAATCGGGAAACCCTCTAAAATCATGATGGATTATACACTTAAGCTGGCTGGAGTCACTCCTGCTCGAGCATGGGTCATAGGTGATAATCCTTATACGGACTTGGCAGCAGGCCGCAACGCTGGCTGTCCATCGATTCTGGTTCTGACAGGGTTATGTACTGCAGACAATTGGCAGGAGCATTGCCAGGCTGCGGGAGTAGAGCCGCATGCTGTCTGTGATGGACCTGACGAATTTGCGGCAATACTTGACGAGTGGAATACGAAATAGTAATGATGTAGTTATTGTATTAAATGCAGTTATGATCAGAAGGGAAGAAAGCATATGCCGGAATGGCCGGAGATGGAGCATTATCGAACTCAATTATCGCCGCTGATTAGCGGACAGAAGGTTACAGGTATTGTCGTTAACCGTCCAGCTACCATTAACGAGCCCGTAGATGTATTTACAACTGCTTTAATCGGACGAAGCATTCTATTCGTCGAACGCCGAGGAAAACACCTGTTATTTCATCTAGATGACGGAAATCGCCTTCACCTTCATCTTATGCTTGGCGGCTGGCTCGCTTATGGCGAGCATGGTCCGAAGAAGGATAGCCATTTCCAGGTCATCTTAACCTTCGGGGACGGCTTCTCGCTTTATTTCGGAGGACTGCGCCTGGGGTACTTGCACCGCATCAGCGCCAAGGTCGTCATTGAGCAGATGAAGGAGCTCGGACCCGATCCTTTTGACTCCAGGTTGACGCTTGAAGCGTTCCACAATCGTATGGCAGGGAAGAGGGGGAGACTCAAGACAACGCTTACCGATCAACGTTTTTTGGCTGGGATAGGCAATTGTTACAGCGATGAAATTTGCTTTGATGCCAGAGTCCATCCTGCTTTTGCTGTGAATAAGCTGGACCCTTCCGTCTCCGAACGGATCTATCGATCGATGCATAAGGTGCTTCAAGAAGCTAAGGAAGCGGGAGGATATATGGATCATCCGCTTACCCCTGAAGATACCGTAACAGGCGGCTACAATAACCAATGCCGCGTATATGACCGACAAGGGGAGCCTTGCTACGATTGCGGGAATGAAATAAAGTTCGAGACATTAGCAGGCCGCAAAATGTTCTTCTGCCCCAACTGTCAGAAGGATTCATAAGCTAATGAGGGTCGGTAGTCATGTGAGTACAAGAAACGGGTATCAGAAAGCGGCCGAATATGCCGTGAGTATAGGCGGGAATGCTTTTCAATATTTTCCGAAAAACCCTCGTACCCTTTCACCTAAGACGTTTGACCGGAATGACTCGCAGAAATGTGCTTCATGGTGCGATGATCATGATATCTTGTCTATCGCTCATGGACCGTATCCTGTTAATCCGGCAGCGGAGGGAGAAGCGGCTTTGAAGTCCGCATTATGCACGCTTAACGATCTGGAAATCGCAGAAGCTTGCGGATCCATCGGTGTCGTCGTTCATTTCGGATCTTACAAGGGACAAGAGCCATTAAAGGGATATCAGAATATAATAAAATGGATCAACAGCGTAACTTCTATTTGGAGAGGTAAAGCCAAGATCCTGTTGGAAAATCAGGCAGGCGATCATGGGCCGATGGGGACAACGCCAGAGGAATTAATGCAAATCCGCGCCTTATGCGATTCGCCGGAGCAAATCGGTTTCTGCCTGGACACTTGTCACTTGTACGCTAGCGGAGAGTGGCGGCAGGGAGAATGGCAAGCTTTCGCGGATCGCGCTGCGAAGCTAGGCTTCTGGGATAACGTATCTGCGATTCACTTGAATGATTCTCGATACCCGGCAGGCTCCTGTAAAGATCGTCACGCGCCGATAGCGAAGGGCTGGATTGGAGAAACTGGATTTCGCGAGCTTTTAGCTACACCGGTGTTTAAACAAGTGCCGCTCTTATTGGAAACACCCGCAAGCGAGGACGGAACACATCGTGATCAATTGATTGCCGTACATCAATTGTCTGGGGGGAATTCATATGATTAACGTGTATTTGGATGACGTCCGCCCTTGCCCGCAGGGCTTTGTCGCGGCACGTTCGGCAGAGGAATGTTTATTGTTGCTAGCGGCAAGTGAGGTTAACCTGCTGTCTCTCGATTTCGAGCTTGGGATGGGTCAACCGAATGGACTCGCAGTTGTGCATGGGATCATT
Organism: Cohnella sp.; assembly: GCF_041640265.1. Classification (GTDB taxonomy): domain Bacteria; phylum Bacillota; class Bacilli; order Paenibacillales; family Paenibacillaceae; genus Cohnella. The sequence continues at coordinate 12,071 of NZ_JBEQAP010000033.1, read as the reverse complement.
GCCAGCGGCAAATATCCGAAGGAAATATATGTTCACTCCTCCAGTCTCTCTGGCAGAGCCCAGATGGTTTACGAATTTAGAGCCGCCAATCCGCTTGGCGTCATTATCCATGATGGACCGATGCCTCTATCTATTCAAGAAGCAGCGGCAACGGGAGAGCCACGCAATGCGTGAATGGGAGCCTGCTAACTGGAAACGGGATTGGACTTTTTCTCCCGCACCGTTTGCACTTTTTGTTCATACACCTCTCTGTGGAACCTGCAAGGCGGTAAGACGGATGCTGGAGGTTGCAACTGAGATTGTACCGGATATACCGATAATGGCTGCCAATGTGAACCATATGCCTGATATGGCTCAGAAGTTTCAAATCGAGAGCGTACCATGCTTGATGTTCAAGCGCAAGGACGGAACCTGGCATAAACAATACCGTTTTCCCTCTGTAACAGAGCTAGTGGATCGGTTGAGAATCGAGAGTGAAAATAAATGATACAATTGAAGGGTATAACCTTCCGGAGGGACGAGCGTAATATACTTCGCGGCGTAGACCTGAACGTGAAGCCGGGAGAGCAGTGGACATTGCTTGGACGCAATGGCTGCGGGAAAACAACTGTACTGGAGATGATTACGGGTTACGAGTTCCCAACATCAGGTACCGTAGAAATACTAGGCAATCGATACGGGAAGTGTGATGTCCGAGAGGTGCGTAAGAAAATTGGATACATCAGCCCTAATATTATTGAGAAAATGACGTTAACGGACCCTGTCTGGGAAATCGTCGCCGGGGGAGCATTCGCTTATTTGCGATTATACGAAGAAGTGTCGGACGATATACGCGAGCAAGCATACATAGAGTTGGAACGCGTTGGGATGCGTACGGTAGCAGAACAATCATTCGGTACATTATCGCAAGGAGAACGGAAGAAAATATTGCTGGCTCGTACAATGATGGCTTCTCCCGAGCTGCTTATATTGGACGAACCTTGTGCGGGTCTTGACCTGTACGAACGCGAACGATTTCTTCATGCGTTGTCTGATTTAGCGACACAGAAATTGTCGATGCTGTATGTGACTCATCATATTGAAGAAATTACGCCTATGTTCACCCACGTTGCATTAATGGCTGAGGGACAGATCATAGCTTCGGGACATAAGCGGGATGTATTAACATCGGCGACGCTGGAGAAGGCATACGATTTGCCTCTCCACATTGAGTGGCAGGATGATCGGCCTTGGATCCAAGTGGGGAGAGTGGAACAGCGATGATTACTTTCGTCGGAACGGCGAACCCGGGTTTCGCTCCTTACGCAATGGAGGAGCTAAGACGCCGTATTAGAGGGACAAAGGTGTCCGGATTGGCACCAGGAGAGACATTCACCTTTACGACAGGTGAGGATGATCCACACGAGGCTGTCAAAGAGTTGCTTCGAGACGAGCCAATCTTTCTTCGTCATATGTTTCCCATAGAGACGGAGAGACAAGCAACCGATAGTTTAGACAGTACTGCTAATGAACTTCAAGAATATGCAAGGACGTTAGCAGATCAAGTGAATGGCCGCAAGGTAGCCATTCAGGTACGTAAAGAGCAGAACAGCCCGTTTCCGTATACCTCTGCAGAAGGAAGAGATTGCATCATCCCGGTAATTCAGGACCTTGGCGGCGAGACGGTTGCTCGCGATGCGGATTGGATCATTTCCATCTATGCCACGAAGAAGCTGCTTTATATGGGCTGCTCCGCTCCTCGTGACAACTTGTCAGATTGGCCGGGTGGAGCTGTTCGCTTCCGGAAGGATGAGGGACTGATATCACGTGCTGCATTTAAGCTGCTGGAGGCAGAACGGGTTTTCAATATTCCACTCGATAAATTCTCCAATGCGTTAGACCTAGGCGCTGCTCCCGGGGGCTGGACATCCGTTCTGCTGGAGAGAGGGTTAAAGGTCACGGCAGTCGATACCGCCGAGATGGACCCTTCCCTGGAAAGGCATCCTATGCTTCGCCATATGAGGAGTAATACTGCAGATGTATCCTTCCCTCCGGGTTCTTTCGACTTACTGGTGTGCGACATGAGCTGGGACCCGTATCGCACCTGCCGCCTAGTATCGAATCTGGCTCCTGCCTTAACAGCTGGAGGATCCGGAATCATTACGTTAAAGCTCATGTATCGTAAGCCTTTTCAGAGCATACAGGACTTGATGGAGGACTATAGCGAGTTCTTCGATATTCGCAAGGTTAAGCAGTTGTTTCACAACCGCGAAGAAGTTACAATGTGGGTGAAACGCAAATAAATAAATTCCGTTACGGGAAAGCATCCCGCATCCGGGAGGAGCCTTGAAAGATGAGGCTGCTCTCAATGGTGCGGTTTTTTGTTGTTTATCTCATGCCGAGAAAGGAGAATGTCTTTGAACAACGGTCGACAGGATGAATTGGAGCTGCAAGCAGGAGAGCTGTATGGGGAACGTTACCGAATTGTTATGCAGATCGGTAAAGGAGGTATGGGACGTGTCTATCTAGCTGAAGATATTCGATTAGGGGGTAAAGCGCGAGCTCTAAAGCTGACGAAACCCTTGACCGATGAACGCCGCTCCTTTCTTCCGGAAGCACAGATGTTAAGTGAGCTCGATCATGCCCATCTCCCGGCTATCGTAGACTATTATCCGCCTAATGAAGCGGGTGTAGCTTGTATCGTTATGGATTATATTGCAGGAGATACATTAGCGGAAAGGTTCGAGCGTTATCGCTTTAGGCTGCCGTTTGATCTAGTTCTGAGAGTTATGGTTCATTTGTGCGACGTGTTAATTTATTTGCATGGACAGAATCCGGCTATTGTGTTCCGAGATTTGAAGCCTGCGAATGTGCTGTTAGATCGACATAATAATGCCATCTTAGTAGACTTCGGAATTGCACGCAGGTTTCAAGCAGAGAGACAAAGCGATACCCTGCAGCTAGGGACACCCGGATTTGCAGCTCCTGAGCAGCTAAGAGGAGAGCAGTCTGATCATCGAACGGATCTGTATGGATTGGGCGCATTAGCCTATCACTTGTTATCGGGCGGTCAATTCGCCTTACGGCATCGTGGAGAGATGAAGCGTGTACTTCAAGGAGATGTCCCGAATGCATTCTGCCTCCTATTGGAGAGAATGTTAGCTCATCGTGCGGAAGACCGACCTCAAACCGCAACAGAGCTAAGTTTAGAGCTAATAAGTATAAAACAACCTAACGTAGGCTTTGAGCTCTTCAACGACATGGCGCATGATAATGACAGACCCCAATCCAAGATGTTTTCTTCATTTTCCGAGCAACGGGAACAAGTTACAGTCATCGCTTTTGCTTCTGCCTATCCGGGAGCCGGAGCGACGTTTGCTTCACTGGCCTTCTCCTCAGCCTTATCACGTTCAGGGATCTCGCATGCTCTTGTTGAATGCCCAGGAGGAGACGCAGAGTTATATGCATGGCTAGACGGATCTAGACGAATGCCCAAAGGGGCAGTGTTCGCAGAAGCAAGCGGCCAACAAGCAGCTGCTCCGGCATGGCGCAAGGGCAATGTTTCTTATTATCCCACGCATCCTGAAGAAGCCGAGATAGCTGAACCGAATGGTCTTTTTGCAAGTTGGCTTAGAAGGCTCGGAGTTCCCATTGTTCTCCTGGATGTATCTGACCTTTGGGAGGGAGGAGCATTTATGGAGTGGCTGGCTAGAACAGTAGACCGAGTTTGGATAGTTGGAGATTGCTATCCTGCCAAATGGTCTAACAGAAGGCAAGTCGCGGCTATGGAGTTTTTTAAGTACGCAGACCAACATGGGTTACAAACGGGCTGGATCGCGAATCGAGACCAAGCTTTCCGGGACCGAAAGCAATGGCTGTCGCTATTTCCCTCCTATCCCCTGGCACTCCTACCGGATCTCTCGAGTCAACCGTTATTAAATGCCTTATGGAGTGGAGAGGGTATGCCGACAGATACCCAAACCTGTCAACTATTAGACACTGCGTTTCAAAAGCTGATCAGCTCGATTACAAAACGCAGATAAGGAATTTAGCATGGATTCGGTCGAATTTCCACAGCTGTGACAGTCATGTTACAATGACTAAGGGAGATTTCGTCGGATTGGGGAGAATACGGAATGGGGAACAACCTTTATCGTTCACTAGAAGTTGGTTGGACTGCACTTAAATTAGGGTTGACATCATTCGGGGGACCTATTGCTCATATCGGTTATTTCCGTGAACAATATGTTATGCGCAAGAAGTGGTTATCAGATGATGCCTTCGGAGATTTAACCGCACTTTGCCAATTTCTTCCCGGGCCTGCAAGCAGCCAGCTTGGTATAGCCATTGGCATTAAACGTGCGGGTTTGCTTGGCGGCTTGTTGGCTTGGCTCGGATTTACGTTGCCATCTGCTCTTCTGCTCGTTGCCTTTGCATTCGGAATGCAGGGAAGCGGGTTCGTTGATACCGGATGGCTGCAAGGACTGAAACTGGCCGCTGTAGCTGTTGTAGCCCAAGCGGTATGGAGTATGTCGCGTACGCTAACGCCCGACCGCCCTCGTATTCTCATGGCGGCATTCACCGCAAGCTTTGCTCTTCTAATTCCGGGTACGATAGGGCAGCTTGCTCCTATAATCCTATGCGGAATTGCAGGAGCTTGGATGGTAAAGCCAATGCCGGTTGCGCCATCAGTCGGTGAACAGAAGGAAGTAAGGTGGCTTATCGCATGGCTAAGTCTTATTATATTTGCGAGCTTGCTTGTCATTCTTCCTTTAATTGCTGCATCTCAGTCTAACCCATTGTTTCAGCTTGCTGACATTGGCTATCGCGCGGGGTCGCTTGTGTTTGGCGGCGGTCATGTCGTATTGCCTATGCTGCATGAGAACATGATTTCCACAGGGCTGGTCAATGATCAGCAGTTTATGGCAGGTTATGGCGCCGCTCAAGCTGTTCCAGGTCCACTCTTTACTTTCGCAGCTTATATAGGCGCTGTTTCAGCCTCTGGCATGGAAGGTATAATAAGGGCGGCGGTTATACTCGGGTTTATATTTCTGCCTTCGTTCTTATTGGTCGTTGGAGTTATGCCTTTCTGGTCTAAATTACGCACACATCGTGTCACAAGGGCCGTATTGGCCGGTGTTAACGCATCGGTTGTAGGCATTTTACTTGCTGCGTTATACGACCCGGTTTGGACAAGCACGGTGAAGGACAAAATGGATTTTGTGTTTGTTCTAATCGGCTTTTTACTTATCGTCATTTGGAGATGCCCACCTTGGTTGCTTGTCATGACGGCTGCTGCCGGAGGATGGATCTTACTTACGTGAGGTGATCGTAGTGAACAATGAAAATATTCTAATAGTTGAAGATGAAGATGCGATCGCTCGGATTCTACAGCTGGAGCTAGAGCACGAAGGGTATGGCGTAGGAAGAGCCTCTGATGGTCGCAAAGGACTTGAGATGGCTGTATCCGGGGAATGGGATCTTGTGCTGCTCGATGTGATGTTGCCGGAATTAAATGGAATTGAAGTGCTTAGACGATTAAGGCAGAACGATGCTGCTGTTCCCGTCATCTTGTTGACGGCTCGAGATACCGTGCCCGATAAAGTAAGCGGCTTCGAGACGGGAGCGAACGACTATATTACGAAGCCCTTCGCAATGGAAGAGTTACTTGCGCGGGTGCGGAACCTGCTTCGAATATTCAAAGCATCCCGAGAGGGAGAAAGTGACGATGTATTGCGGATCGGGGATTTGTCGATAGAGCTTCTAACCCGGAAGGTTTACCGGAAGGATCATTCCATTGATTTAACTCCTCGGGAGTTCGAGCTGCTGCTCTACTTGGGCAAGCACAAAAATGGAGAAAAAACCCGTGACGAAATTTTATCAGATGTCTGGGGTTATGAATATATCGGTGACACGAATGTTGTGGATGTGTATATTCGTTATTTACGGCAGAAGATGGACAAAGGATATAGGCATAAGCTGCTGCACACCGTTCGCGGAGTTGGTTATATGCTGAAGGAGCCAGATGCATGACGCTTCGTTCGCGCTTTACGTTATTTACCGTTTTCTGGCTTATATTTATTCTCATTCTTTACAATATCTTCGTTTACTTCTTCGTCATACGGGTAACGACGCGCGGTGAGCTGCAGCTTCTGGCTAACAAAGCCGACTTGGTTATTGAGACCTTGCGCCAACAGGGGATGGAAGGAATAGAGGACCCCAAGCTTCTGAGCGATTTGTATAATTTCAACGAGATGATGCGGATCGTCACTGGATCCGTTAAAGTTGTTAACATGGTTGGCTCGGATGAGCAATTACTGTCTATTCCACCACAGATGCAGTCGTTCTACCTATCGGAAACCAGACAAATCGGCGGTCAGCGGGTGCTGTATTTATCGGTTCCCTTTTTCGAACAAGGTCATTTAATCGGAACGGTGGAAGCGGCCCGCCGCCTTACTGTTCTCGATAGTTATCTGCAAATCCTGGTCGGCGCGCTAAGCGTGACCAGTATTGGTGCGATCGTATTCGCGATCTTCGGTACCTATTGGTTTACTACGCGGCTGACCGGACCCATCGGACAGATGGTTCAGACGATGCGGGAAATTGATCGAAGCGGTAAATTATATCGGGTGAAGTTAAACGGGCGCGAGGAATCGGTCGAGCTTCAACAAATGGTCCGTGCATTTAACCAGATGATTGATCGCTTGGATCGTACGATTGAACAGCAGAAGCATTTCGTAGCAGATGCGTCGCATGAGTTAAAGACACCGCTGACGGTTATATCGAGCTATGCGGATATGCTAAAGCGGTGGGGCAGAGATAATGTTGAAGTGCGCGATGAAGCTATTGAAGCGATAGCTAAAGAGACGGAACGACTTCAGAAGCTTATTCGATCGATGCTGACCTTAGCAGAAGCGGAGCAAGATAGCTGGCTGAGTATTTCCCGATTTGATGTTGCCATTGTCGTAAGAGATCTCTCCGAGGTGCTTGGAACTACGTTCCAACGTGACATACGGGTACACTCCGACGGCCAATCGGTGATGATGAGAGCAGACAAGGATAAAATTAGGCAGCTCCTGATGATCTTGATAGATAACGCGATCAAATATAGCAAGGAACCCATTGATATCCGCATCAGAATTAACAAGCAGGGGATAAAGCTAGAAGTGACAGATTACGGTATCGGTATACAAGAATGCGATATCCCCTATATGTTCGAGCGGTTTTACAGGGTTGATGAAGCGCGTCATCGTTCTACAGGAGGCAGCGGTCTTGGTCTTTCCATAGCTAAGAAGATTGTTGATCTCCACGATGGCAAGGTAGAAGTGTATAGTAAGCCAGGTCATGGCACGACGATTTCCATACAGCTGCCTCGTAATGGCAAAGTCTCAAGCACATAAACAAATAAAAACCGGCGATTCGGAATTTCCCGAATTTGCCGGTTTTTTGAATGCAACTTTATTTCGAATCTAAGCGTTTATTAGCTATAAGATGAACATTTTGGATTGATTTCATTCATTATCTGATTCCTCTGCCAAGGAATTGGTTAAGAATGAATTAGAGGACACGACGAGCGGTAACGTAATGTGAACTCCAATAGCCCGATTTTATTGTCGAGAACTTGACACCGCCTGCACCGTAAGTGTGCAACATTTTGCTGTTTCCGACATAAACGCCAACATGACCGATTTTGCTGCCCGTACGAGCAGTATTAAAGAAAACAAGATCACCTTTTCTCAAATTTGCTTTTGCAACTCTGTAGCCTTTTTTGGCTTGATTGCTCGATACGCGCGGTAATTTCACACCATATTTACCATAAATATATTGTGTGAAGCTGGAGCAATCGAATGCGGAAGTGGAACCAGACGGTGCTCCAAAACGATATTTAACTCCTAAATATTTTTTGCCTAGGGTAATAATCTTGTCCGCTTTGCTAGTTGCTGCGGAAGCTTGAGGAGCTTGTCCCATTGCAATGCCTGTAAAACCAATGACAGCACAAAGGCTGAAGCTGACTACGTTTCGGACGATTGTGTTTTTGAAGCTCATGATGTGATTCCCTCCATCGTAATTGTTTTCAGGTGCCATGTTGTTGAGTATAACAAAACCATAGACTCCTACTAATTCCCAAGGAGAGAGAAAAAGTAGGCATGAGAACGCTTTAAAGCTCTTTCTTAGAAATGAATGAGAATTTTCTCATAATATTCACACATGCCATGCAATCGGATTCGAACTTGCTCCGTATCATCCACCTACTATATTATAGGGGATGAGAACGGTTTATTTGTGTTTTACAACGCTCATCAGTCGAACGAGGAAGGCGCGTTCACCTAAGAGGGAGTTAGAGAAATGGAGTATATACGTGTAAGTTCGATAGAAGATTCGCATTCTGCAGCTATGCATCAATTAATGAGTGTGAGAATCATTCCGACATTTTGTTATTACCCATTTAACCGATGAATATCACATTTCTGGGTACAGGCGATTCCATGGGAACACCAAGAATTTATTGCGATTGCTTTGTATGTGAAGAGGCGCGGACCGGAGGCAATAATATTCGTTTTCGCTCTTCACTCTGGTTGGAGGCGGAGGGAGAAGAACCGCTTCTTCTTGATTGCGGACCAGATTGGCGGATGCAGATGGAGCGGATGGGTGTTCGTCAAGTGTCACAGGCCTTGATGACACATGCGCATTTCGACCATATTGGAGGATTGACGGAGTGGGCGGATAGCTGCAGGTGGACGGAAAAGACTGCACGGCTTTTTGCACCACAGGAGGTTCTGAATGATATAAGGATTCGATTCCCATGGATTGAACGGCAATTGATTATGAATGACAATGATAAGGGAATGCCTTATGGAAAATGGCTAATTACGCCATGGAAAGTTAATCACGGGAAAAACGGTTATTCCTACGCCTACCACTTCGAGAATAAGGAAGAGGGAACCAAGTGGGTATACTGCTCGGATTCCATTCATTTAACGGAACAGCAAAAAGCACCTTTAAGCGGATTGTCGCTGCTGGTGCTCGGGACAAGCTTTGCGGAGGAGCCTTATCCGATGGATACTCGTTCTGTATACGATATGAAGGAGGGTTTGGAGCTGGTTGAGGAGGTAAATCCGAAAGCGGCTCTATTTACTCACCTATCCCATGATGTAGACGTGAACAAGGACTATAGATTACCTAGCAATGTCAAATTAGCATTAACCGGTATGAACATTGTTATTTAGTCTCGGCTGCGAATAACAAGGAGCATACCGGAAGTAACAGTGATCAAACCTGTAGGCGCATCTAGTACATTACTTATTCCAATTGAATAGCCCAATTTTAATGTGGCGTCATAAAGAGGGTAGCGGAAGCCTTCCAAGGTTACGCCAGTGACCTCAGGAGTGATTGGAAGCAATGAGGTGTACGGAAATTCAGCATGGGCCTTCAAGTGGAAACGATCGATACAAAGGCTAATGATATTATTTTCATCGATGAGTGTTAGTTCGCAGCCGTGTTGCGCAGCTTGTCTAAGTAAATGGACATTAGCGAGGCCGTGATCGAAACGAGTCCCGAGAGCCCCAAGTATGAGAATTTCACGATAACCTCTAGTCATGGCCTCTCTTAACGCCAGCTCTGTATCAGTCCAATCCTTATGAATTGGATCACAGGTTATTAGTTCTATTGCGGTATCGGCTATTCGTTGCAATTGATCCGGAAAAACGGAATCGAAATCACCTAAAGCCAAATGAAGGGGATATCCGTTCCGAATTAAGAACTCGGCCCCGCGATCAGCCCCGATAAGATAGTCGTTGGATTTCAAATAGGTGAAAGCCCATAGTCCAAGGTTACCACCTGTGAAAATGAGGGCGCGCGTTTCTGGTTGCGAGGACATGAGGTAATACCTCCCTAGCTGGTTTAGTACATAGTCCGTCATTCCAGTATAACGGTAAAAAGACCGTTGCGGAACTGTCGGATTTCCCGCTACAATGTTTAATAAATGTCGAAACAGATTAGAAATACTGGCGGCAATCTGCAGCTAGAACTGCAACTGGAATGTGCGAGGAGAGCTTAAGTTGGAAGAATGGGATATTTTTCATGTGTTTAGCTTGATTGGAACGATTGCTTTTGCGGTGAGTGGGGCTCTCGTGGCAATGGAAGAGGAATACGATATTCTGGGCGTATTCGTGCTAGGATTAGTAACTGCTTTTGGCGGCGGAGTTGTACGGAATTTGCTCATTGGAGTACCCGTAACGACATTATGGAGTCAAGGTCTCTTCCTTAAGACGGCGGGAATCTCGATCCTTATTATATTTATATTGCCGATCCATTGGTGGATCCATCACTGGAAGCGAAGCGAAGCCTTCTTCGATGCGATCGGTCTTGCTGCTTTCGCCATTCAAGGCGCGTCATTCGCGATACAAGCCAATCTTCCTTTAAGCGCCGTGATGGTTGCTGCGATGCTTACCGGGATTGGCGGAGGAATGATCCGGGATATCATGGCAGGCCGTAAGCCTCTAGTTCTCCGGGATGAGATCTATGCAATGTGGGCAATCGGTGCGGGACTGGCGATTGGTTTAACCCGTATTCAAAGGCCTTGGGAGCTGCTTACGCTATTCCTGATCGTCGTATTGTTCCGTATGTTATCCGTGCATTATAAGTGGAAGCTGCCTCGTCGCTCCTTGCATACAGCTGCGCGGAAAAATGTTGGAGGTCCATTATGAGCTACTCCGTGTTATTCGTTTGTTTAGGAAACATTTGCCGTTCGCCTATGGCAGAGGCTGTATTTCGCGACCTAGTTAAGCGTGAACAGCTTGATAAGCTGATTACAGTTGATTCCGCAGGTACAGGTGATTGGCACTTGGGTCGTCCTCCGCATGAAGGAACTCGGGAAGTGTTGGATCGCTATACGATTTCCTACAGCGGAATGAAGGCACGCCAGCTTACTGCTGCAGACGGTGGCAGCTTCGATTTAATTGTCGCGATGGATACTCGCAATGAACAGGATATTAGGGAGAAGCTTGGCTTGTCCGCTAAAGCTGAGATTATTCGATTTCTTTCATTACTTCCGGAGTCGGGAATTATAGATGTTCCCGATCCTTATTATTCTGGCAACTTCGACGAGGTGTATGAGCTTGTCAAGGATGGCTGCATCAAATTGTTGGAAAAGGTGAAGGAGAGGCTTGATAATGGAAGATAAGTCCGAAAAGCCCGATGTGCGCGAGAATTCCGGTAAGTTCGAGGACGATATTAACGAGACGGCCGAGAAGCTTCCTTCCGCGCCTTTACCCTTGTCTTTCCTGCATTTCCGGGTCGTTACACAAGAGGAGTTATCTCGCCGTTTAGTTCCAGTTAAAGATTTAACCCAAGATGCTGCGCAGCTCTATCGTTTGGTGAAAGATTCAGAAACGGGAGAGCATTATTTGCATTACGGGGTTTTTCATTTGAATATAGCCGGCGGCGGTATAGAGGAGGAATACCACCATCTGCTCCCATTGGAGCATGATGATGTAATTGCGCTTGCACTTGGAGCACCCTTGTTCGAGTATCCGCAGCAATGGGGAAAGCCCTATCTGCGCAATGGACCCCATGGAGGATTCGTTTGGTACGATCCAAGCGGTGTCTCCGATGACGAGCGAGGATTGGCTGAAGCTGAGGCTTATATTAAGGAACAGCTGATCGCCTTTCGGAAGCAAGGGGAGCATAGCGAGGAGGCTGTGAAGAAGTTTCTTGAAGAAATGGACAAACACCTTCCTCCTGATCGGGAGTAAATGCGCCGGGATGTTGGTTGCTGATTCTCCAATGGCTCCTCATTGCCAGACTCCCATCAGAGATGGGCAATAGCAACGTATAGCCATAAGTCGAACAGAACCAACATCCCTTTGCATACATAGTGAAGCAAGTTCGCTCATTGTCGTAAAAAGTGACAATGGAGAGCCGAAAGACACATACTGCTTGCTCATTGTCGTAAAAAGTGACAATGGAGAGCCGAAAGACACATACTGCTTGCTCATTGTCGTAAAAAGTGACAATGAAGAGCTGAAAGCCACATACCGCACGCTCATTGTCGTAAAAAGCGACAATGAAGAGCCGAAAGACACATACCGCAC
>NZ_JBEQAP010000032.1:0-66269 GCF_041640265.1 Cohnella sp. | reverse complement strand
AACTTCATAGTAGAGCATCTCCTAGGATAGAATGTAGTGCCTTCGTGGGGCCTACCTCTATCCTATAGGGGTGCTTCATTATTTACAAAGTGGAAATTTAACGCTCTACAGGAATGCTGAGCTAATGCGATGGCTTCCTGTCCATTCGAAGCTTCGCCTACGACTTCTAACTCCGGTGTTGTAAGGAATAAAGTACGGACTCCGTGGCGGAATAGCGGGTGATCATCTACGATTACGATTCGCAGCGGCTTCAAGCGCTCTCACTCCCTTGTTCAGTATCGGTTATCGGTAAATAAGCCCTGACCTTGGTTCCTCTAGGCTGCACAGCTTCAATCAGGCAATAACCCCCTAACTCCTCCGCACGTTCACGCATCGAATGGGTTCCAATACCCCCTGCTGCAGCGGATTGACGCCCAAGCTTATCAAGATCACCTTGCCCATCATCGATAATTTCGACTTCCAATGCCTGACCAAGACGAATATGGACTTCGCAAAATGTAGCATTCGCATGACGAACGACATTCACGATCGCTTCCGTTACGATTCGGAAGGCGGCCACCTCAACGGCTGCAGGCAGCATCGGCAGCTTATCAGGGGCGTGCAGGCGGAAATCTAAGGCAGCAGGAGCAGCGTGCGAGTTTCCTTCCCCACTGGCCAGCGGCTTTAGGGGTCTGCATAAATCATGGATTCGCTCTTGAATGGCCCCAGCCAGACCCAGTTCATCCAAAGCCGGAGGACGCAGATCATGTACAAGTCTGCGAATATCAGAGACGGTAGAGCGAATGACTGTCTGCAGCTCCACGAGTATGGATTTGGTTCTGGCGGGATCGGATTGCAGCAGCGTCTCCGCCGCCGATGCCGTTAAGGCTAATGCGGCAAGCCTAGGCGCTAAGTCGTCGTGCAGATTCCGTCTGAGCCTGCGGCGTTCTTCCTCTCGGGCGAGTACGAGCCGTTCTCGGGAATCTCTCAAATCCTCGGCCACCTGATGAAGGTCAATGGATGCTGTGGCACTTTTGACGATCGCGCCGGTCTGATGTACAAGCATATTTAGAAAACGATGATCGGAGACGGAGAACGATTCTCCAGGAGATCGAGCGGATACGAGCAGGTTGCCTAACGTTTCTCCTCGATGCACGAGGGGAAACGAAGTCGGAAGCTCCTGCTGCTCGCCTTCTTCGGCGACGATGAGGGTTTCCCCGCTTTGATGAAGCGACAAGCCTGCATAAGGAAGCTTTAACGCTTCTTTGACCGTACGGACAACAACGTTAAGCGCGTCGTACGGCGATAGAGGATTTTCGAGCTTCTGGCCTAAGCGTACCAGTACTGCGAGAGGATCGTCATTTTCCCCGTACATGAATCGGTTAATCCAGCGCTGCAGCCTTTCCTTGATGGGGGCGAACAGAATGGCGACCAGCCCTGTCGCAATAAGAGAATTCAGCCACTGGGAAGCGGTTTGAAACAGAAAGCCGATATACCAGACAACGGAAATGTAGATGATGATTACAAACAAGCTGAGCATTCCGTAGAGGAGCGTACGATTTACAATGGGATCGATATCCCATAACTTCCGCCTAAGGAGGGCGAACAGCAGGGAAACAGGCAGAAGCATCATGCTAAAAATGAGAACAACCTCGGAAAGGAACAGAAGCGCCGGATTTCTTTGAAGGAGATCATCTTGCAGGATATGGGCTAGAGTAATGACAAGCAGCCCGAAGATGGCAACGGACATGCCGGATATGGCCCATTTGGTCTGCTGCCTCTCCAAGGGTCCGAGTACCTTGCGATAACGATAGATTTGAATTGTAATGAGGCTTACCATCCAGATGAGGACCCAGATCATAAATAAGGGACCGGAGATCGTTTGCAAATCCACTTTTGTCCCAGGGAATAACCCCTTAAGCACGCCGGGAATTAGAATGGCGATAAGTAAATATCGGGTCCAACGCGGGTTGAACTTACCGTTCGGAAAGAGAAAGAATAAGGTCATCAGCGCCAAGAAGGAAACAGAACTAAGGAAACCAACAACAAACGTAATAACCGGATGAATATTCTGCAGGATAAGAGGCACAGTGGTAAAGGAAAAACCCTGCAGAACCAATGCGATGGCGGCAACTTGTCCAATGAGCTCAGTGGATTTCTGGCGATAGACGATAAGTCCGACCCCCATATAAATGAGGCCAAATAAAGCATATAGTCCTGTATAGGCGCCAGCAAACCAAATGTTGCTCAGCCCACGAGCTCTTAGCCACTCTGAGCTGGGGGGTGTATCGTAGAAAGCGATGCATTCCTGATCGATGCAATGATCCCTGAGCTCTATGTAGAAGTTCGGAGTCGCATATAGAAACAAGATAACTCCGAGCAAGCAGATCAGTCCGGTTAAAGCTTGGGTTATTCTCAAAGAATCCGCTCTCCTTCAGCCCTATGAAATCGAGGCTTCTTGGAGAGTATAGCAGGCAATATTTTCCCGCGTAAACTCCTAAATCGTGATCATAATCAAATTCCTGCTGAACTTCCCGGGTTTCGGGAATGTTCCCCTCTTCTTATTGGGAATAGGGAAGCGAGTATGATGAATACAGAAGTTCAAATGGATACAATAATGGAGGAATGAGAAAATGATTCAAATGCAAGTTCCAAAAGGGTATTTGCGATTCGGCGGCTGGTCGTTGTTGATTGGCGGGTTAATGGGGTTTAGCGGGCAGCTGATGCATATCGGCGACACGCCTGAAAAGCTGGGGGATATTGCGGGCTTCGTAGAAACAGCGGTGAACACGCACGTGTTGCTGGCTTGGGCTTCGATTCTGATATTAATGGGGCTGCCTGCTATCTACTTGCGCCAAGCGGGTAAGCTGAAGGTATGGGGATGGGTGGGGCTTCCGCTTCTGTTCATTGGCATGATCCTCGAAATTTTCCATGGTCCATTTCAGATCATGGGTTACCCGATTATCTATAGTCTAGTCTCTACAGAAGCGGTGTTAAACACGGTGAACGATCTGATTATGAATATGATGGTCGATGAATATCCGTTAACGCTACTTGTACTGATTCCGTTGCTGCCCGGTATTATGCTCGGTTTGCTGTTGCTCGGGATTTCAACGATTAAGTCCGGAGTATTCCATAAGGGGCTAGGGATTTTCACGCTGGTTGTGATGGCGCTGTTGATCGGAGGAATGTCTATGCCCGATGTGAATGTGTTCTCGGCGATTCATCTGATTTTCGTAGCATTCGGCGGGGTGCTGGCTTTCGAGAAAAAAGCTGGGGTGACCGTTGAGGATCGCGTGGCTGCGTAGCTTGGAAGGGATTCATTTATTTGGTTAACAACAGTGATAATAATTCTCATCATTGGTTAAAATAGAAATGTAAGATCGAATGACAAAGGCATCCATCAGGATGCCTTTGCTTGAGCGAAAACCCTATATTTTCGGCTCAAAGGTTTTGCAGTCAGTCTCACCAGAATTGGAAGCTTGCTTGTTACGGTTGTTCACGACGTAAATTGAAGAAGCGTGGCATTCGTTGCCAGGTGCCCAATACTTGCAAGAATTAACTTCACACAGCACGTCTTTAGCCATAGCTATATTCACCTCCCCTCCATTACTAGGATGGTCGAAGGCGGTAGGTTTATACGTGCACAGACCCGCTTACTTCTCCGAATGGGGGAAGAAGCGGGTATTTGACTTGATATCGAGGAGCATTTATAGCTGGAATGCTGGAATAATACATTATGAAGGCGGGGTTGTGTTAGAATAGAAATTAATGGCTAAAAAAACGGACGGGTTTAGGAAGCCAACTTAGGTTTGGAACAGAGATGGAGTGGATCAATTGACAGATTTTGCAGAATTAGGCGTGTCTGAGAGCCGAGTAGCGCTGCTTAAGGCAATGGGAATTATTACGCCGACACCGGTGCAGGAGGAGACGATTCCGATTGTAGCGCGTGGACGGGATGTCATCAGCCAAGCGCAGACGGGTACCGGGAAAACGCTGGCTTTCGTATTGCCGATGCTGGACAAAATAGATACAAGCTTGCCCTATATCCAAGGCTTGATCGTTACGCCGACACGGGAGCTTGCGATACAGATAACAGCGGAGATCAAGAAGCTGCTCGATCCCCGCGGTGAGATTAAAGTTCTGGCTGTATATGGCGGACAGGATGTTGAAGCGCAACTGCACAAGCTGAAGGGCAATATTCATATCGTCATTGCGACGCCTGGGCGGCTGCTCGATCATATGCGCCGCGAGACGATCTCGCTAGGTGGCGTTTCAATGCTCGTATTAGATGAAGCGGATCAAATGCTGCATATGGGCTTCTTGAAGGAAGTCGAGGAAATTCTGAAGCATACCCCTTATAAGAAGCAAGCAATGCTGTTCTCCGCTACGATGCCGCCTTCCATACGCGAGATGGCAGGACGGATTCTGCGGAATCCGGAGCATGTTACAGTGAAGAGCGAACGCATAACGGTGAAGGACATTCGCCAATGGGCGGTCGAGACGACGGATCGCGAGAAGCAAGCGACGTTAGTTAAGCTGCTGGAAGTGACGCAGCCTTATCTCAGCATTATTTTTTGCAGAACGAAGACACGGGCCAAGACCTTGAATGAAGCGCTGCAGGAAATGGGCTTTGCGTCAGATGAGCTGCATGGCGACTTGTCTCAGGCGAAGCGGGAGAAGGTTATGAAGCAATTCCGCGACGCGAAATTGCAGCTGCTTATTGCTACCGATGTTGCAGCTCGCGGCTTGGACGTGGAAGGCGTAACGCATGTATTTAACTACGATATTCCGCATGATGTAGAAAGCTATATTCACCGAATCGGCCGGACTGGCCGTGCGGGTGAATCGGGACTTGCGATTACGTTGTTCGCAGCGAAGGACCGCAGGGAGCTGGCGGATATCGAGAACGGAATCGAGATGTACTTAGAGCGCAGAAGCGAGGAGGGCAAAGCCCTTGGCGGCGGCGGTCTAGAGCATTCGCGCACGGGCGGCGGATTTGGGCGCGAGGGTGGCGGCGCAGGCCGGACTCGCGGGAACGCTGGTGCGGGTAAGGGCCGGAGCAGCAGCGGAAGCAAAGCGCGCGGCGGCGACAAGTCTTATGGCGCCGGCGCAGGCGGCGGCGGGCGCGGCGATAGAAATCGGGGCGCGGCGGCGAAGCCGGGCACCGGGAATCGGTCGAGCGCAGGCGAATGGCAGAATCGCGGACAGAGCCGCGATGCGGCGGCTAAAGGTAAGCCGGTGCGCGGGTCGGCATCAGCTCCGGTTGATTCGTCGGATGAAGCGATTGGTTTCTCGTTCTCCTCTGAGCGGGGTGATCGCGATGGCCGTTCTAGCGGAAGAGGCGGAGCGGCTGGACGCAAGCCGGTTGGTTTCGGCGGTCGTTCGAGCGGCGGAGCGGGTAAGAGGTTCGGTGGCTCAAGCGCAGGCCGTCCGGGCAGAGGCGGCGCAGGCACAGGTGGGCGCAGGTCTTCCCCTGACGAGCGCGGAGCTGAACGCGCAACTGAAGAGCGTGCTGGCCGACCAAGCAGGGGCGGAACGACTAGACGCAACTCTGATGAGCGTTTTGCAGAGCGCGCAGCCGCTGCGGCACGCGCCGAGAGCAAGCCGGGAGAGCGCGGCGGCTTTGGCCGCTCCAGTTCAGGTGGCGGCGGCGGTGCGAAACCTGGCCGTAAGCCAGAACAACGCGGCGGAAGCTCATTCGGAGGAGGAGGTCGTTCCTCTGGACCGAGAAGCGGCGGCGGACCTGGCGGCTTCAAAGGCGGATCGAAGGGACCATCGGGGAGCAATCGCGGCGGTGGCGGCGGCGGTCGCGGATCGTCGCGCGGAAGATAACATAATAGCGTAAGCTGAAATCCCGCATCATCCCTTATTGGGGTGGTGCGGGAATTTTTGTGTGGTTGGTTCTTTATAATATCGTCGAAGGCCTGTGGAAGTGGCTGAAGTCGGATGTCATTAATAATGTCTCTACCATCTAATATGCAAATGGCTGTTCAAAATCCAACGCTTGA
This sequence comes from Cohnella sp., assembly GCF_041640265.1. Taxonomy (GTDB): domain Bacteria; phylum Bacillota; class Bacilli; order Paenibacillales; family Paenibacillaceae; genus Cohnella. The sequence goes on along the minus strand of NZ_JBEQAP010000032.1, from coordinate 60,279 downwards.
CAAGCGTAAACGGCTGTCGCTGTCCTTGGCAGCAAAAACTCGTTTCGCGGTGAAATATTTGGCCCAGGCGGAAGCTTATTGCGCCGACGCATCCTTCATAAAATCGGCGATCAGCACTTTGCGGCTGGTCTTTGCACTCTCGAGGGCGGCAAGCACCATGGCCATGCTGTAAATATTGTCGCTGCAACCCGTCTCCGGCTTGCGGCCTTCCTCAAGCGATGCAAACATGTCATCCAGACAGCCATGATGGAACGTATTTGCCATCTCAGGCAGCAGACTGTTCACACGCTCGTAATCACGGATGAATTTGCCGGTTTGATCGCCAGCTGCAACTATTTCCGCATATGGCTCCCCATGACCGTCCCATATTGCAGTACCGCGCTCACCTGTAACTCGCCACGATGCTTCCCATGAGGTCGGCAGACCTTCCGCACACCATGATCCGCGGTAGTTGAACACGGAGCCGTCAGACATTTCATAAATGCAGACAGCCATTGCATTTCCTGAATACCATGAGCCGGGCGGATTAAATTCCTGACAATAGACGGACACCGGATTCGCACCGATAATGAACCGGGCTTGATCAAACGTATGAATCGCCATATCGAGCAGCAGCGGGCTGTCCATCGCATCGCGGAAGCCGCCAAAGTGCGCTCCAATGAAAAAGTCAGCGCCAACAAAGCCCGGTTTTCCGATTATGCCTTCAGCGATTAGATTGCGATATGCTCTGATACGCGGATCAAAGCGGCGGTTTTGCATTACAGCATGCGTCCTTCCGCTGTTCTGCGATATACGAACGATATCGTTGCAATCGCTCATGGACTCCGCAAGCGGCTTTTCGCCAAATACGTGACACCCCAGCTGCAAGGCTGTCGTGCTGACAGCATAATGGCTTGCCGGAATGGTTACGTCAAACACCATATTGGCTCCAGTCGCCTCAATCGCCTGCTTTATATCCGTAAAGGTTGGGCAATCAAGCTCCTTCCGCTCAGCCATCGATTGTGCGAACTCCTCTTTAATATCGACGAGCCCGACGATTTCCGTATCGTCTCTCCGCTTCGCATAATCCACCCACGTATTCGCCATGCCGCCGCACCCTGCGACGACCACTCGATGCTTTATTTTCATAATGATCAGACCTCGCTTTCACTTATTGCCTTATATTGGATTGGGGACAAAATCGCCGCCGCGGCAGCGCTTCAAATAATGCAAAGCATGCACCTGGCCGGTCATCTCCAGCTTTCCACAATATACAGGATCATGCCAGCCTTCGATATCGATCGTTCCTTTATAGCCGTTCTGTCTCAAAATCGATATAATTTCCGTCCAGTTGCTGTCGCCGAAGCCCGGCGTCCGATGCCATACAAACTGCTGTTTACCGTGGACGCCGTGCTCTCTTACAATATCCCAGGCAATCGTTGCGTCCTTGCCGTGTACATGGAACACCTTGTTCACCCATTTGCGCAGCTGCGGTATCGGATCGATCAAGCTAACCATTTGGTGGCATGGCTCCCACTCCAGTCCGATATTGTCTTCCGGCACAGCATTGAACATAAGCTCCCAGGCAGTCGGGTTATGAGCGATATTCCAATCGCCGCTTGCCCATGTGCCGCCCATGTCACAATTTTCAAAAGCGATCCGCACGCCTTTATCTGCCGCCCTCCGCGTCAGCTCGCCGAACACTTCCTTAAATTTCGGAATCGATTCGTCGATCGATTGACCCGTCAGGCGGCCCGTGAAGCCGGAAACAATATCAGCTCCGAATAAATGGGCATTATCGATAAGACGCTCCCAGCTTGCAAGAGTATCGGCGTTATCTCCATCTCCGGTCAGCGGGTTACCGAAAATGCTTACAGCAGGAACGACAAAATCATGCTCATCCGCAAGCGCTCTTACCCGATTAGCCATTTCCGCAAGATCCGTGCTGCCAGTCGTTTGCCAAAATGTTAAGTTAAACGATTCAAATCCATGCTTCACAATTTGCGGAATAACGTGATCCGCGTTGCCTCCGCCTACAAGCGTTCCAATTCGCAGTATATTTTCCACCCTTGTATATCACTCCAATATTGGCTTATAGTATTCGTAACAACTCCATTATAGCTAGGAGTTTTGTAGATTACTCTAAACAATCTTGTGCAATACTAGTCTAATCTTGTGGTGGTGGATAAAGAACATGACCTATCCGAAGGAGCTTTGGGAAAATACCCGTCTCGAGCACAAAACATATCCGATTCAGCTATTTCAAAATCGTTCCCCTAAGGTCAAACCTAATGATTGCATCTTATATTTGCATTGGCATGAGCATTTTGAAATTATCGTTATGAGAGAGGGCAGCGCAGTATTCCATATCGACAGCCGTCCGTATATCGTCAATGAAGGAGACGTCATCATTATACCGGGCGGCGGACTGCATGTCGGATACGCGCTTCACTATGGGAATGTTCGTTATGATTGCGTTGTCTTAAACGCGGCCCTGTTCAATGACTGGGTGCACGATCCGGTTCATGCCCAGTTTGTTGCTCCTTACTTGGAGGGACGACTCCGCTTCCCCGTCAAGCCGTCGGAGCAGGATGAGACCTGCCTCCGCTATTATTCATTGCTTGATGAAGCCATTGCCGAGCTGGCCGCTAAGCCTCCCGCTTATCAGCTCGTCGTGAAGTCAAAACTGTATGCGTTGTTTACGCTGCTCTCCCGTACCTTCATGGAGCAGCAGGCATCCGGCAAGCCGTATTTGGTCAATCGCGATCGCTTTAAGACGCTTATTCAGCGCATCGAATCGAATTTTTGTGAAAAAATAACCGTTGAACAAGCCGCCAAGCAGGTCAGCCTTAACCCTTACCACTTCTGCAAGCTGTTCAAAAAACTGACGGGCCGCACCTTTGTCGAATACGTCAACGTCTGCCGCATGAATGAGGCGGATCGGCTGCTCCGTGAAAGCAACGACACAGTCACCGAAATCGCAGCCTTGGTCGGCTGCGATAATCCGAACTATTTTACGAAGCTGTATAAGCAATATAAGGGGATGACTCCTTCGCAAGCGCGAAAATAGGGCCGCTCTGCTATGGAGGAAACGCTTGGGCTGACGCGGATAGCGTGCCATTGCTAAGCACGTTACGGCAGAGCATTCAAATAACATCTGTGATTCATTAGTTCAACTTATATAGAAGATTAATTTTCATTCCGCGGCTGCTTGCTTCAAGAGCAGCTTTTCAACCGACTCGGCGGGCTGAGGCTTGAAGAATAGGAATCCCTGAATTTCGTCACAAAGATGATTCTGCAGGAATTGCAATTGCTCATTCGTTTCAACACCTTCCGCAATCACCGTCAAGTCAAGACGTTGAGCGATAAGGAGCATGGCGAGTATGATGGCTTCATCTTTTTGGTCTATGGATATTCCATGCATGAAAGAGCGGTCGATCTTCACTTTGTTTACAGGCAGCCGCTTCAAATAGCTAAGCGAGGAATATTGAGTGCCGAAGTCATCGATAGAAATCGTAATCCCCATATGCCTTAATTCATGGAGCGTGGACAGCTTGTCGTCCTTCATCGCAATATTCTCGGTGATCTCAAGCTCCAAGTATTTCGGGTCAAGCTCCGTCTCCGCAAGGATTTGTTTAATGCGCTCCGTCATGTTCTTCTGCATGAACTGTCTCGCCGAGAGATTCACGGCTATACGAATCGGGGGAAGCCCTGCATTTTGCCAGGCTTTGGCCTGTGCGCAAGCCATTCGCAGAACCCAATCCCCGATCGGTACGATTAGTCCCGTATCTTCGGCGATCGGAATAAAGCTGCAAGGGGGGACCATCCCTCGTTTTGGGTGGTTCCAACGGATCAGTGCTTCTACCCCAATAATTTTCTCGGTTGTCACTTGGACTTGAGGTTGATAATGAATGAGGAATTCTCCGCGATCCAGCGCGCGGGTAAGGCTGTTCTTGATTTCCATTGTGGCTTCGGCATCTGGATTCAAGGAACTGTCATAGAACCGAAATTGGTTCTTTCCCTCCTCCTTGGCACGGTACATGGCCATGTCCGCATTCATGATCAGAGTAGAAGCATCATGGGCATGATCGGGGAATAGCGCAATTCCGATGCTGGTCGTCACGAAGTGCTCCGAGTCCTTTAGTAAAAAGGGTTGCTGGAATAAGCCATTCACCTCTTGTGCTATTTGCCGAACATGGTCAATATCGGTAACTTCCGGCAGGATAATCGTAAACTCATCCCCGCCAATTCGAGAGATGATCTCGCCGTTTCTCAGTGTCCAGAGCAGTCTTCGGCCCACCTCGTTAAGCAGAACATCCCCGTAATAATGTCCGATCGTATCGTTGATCATTTTGAAATGATCAAGATCCAGGAATAGAACGGCAACTTGATGCGATGCTTGTCCGCCTTTTGAAATCATTTTTTCTAGCTGCTCATTAAAAAAAGTTCTATTATACAAACCCGTGACTGAATCATGGTAAGCCATGTGCCGAACGGTCTGCTCTTTATTTTCGAGTAACTCATACTGTCCCCGCAACACTTCTTCGGTTGATGCGAGCTCCGTATAAGTAGCTTCTAGCTGTCTATTGGCGATTTCTAAATTCAATGTCCGGTCATTCACCAAGGCTTGGAGCTTGGCTTTCTGAGTCAATTGTATGTATAGGAAATAAATCAGGAGGAGTAGAGAAATGGCGCTGATGATTTGTATAACGCTTAATTTCGAATGAACTGAATCCAGCTTAACTTGTTTGGGTAGAGCGGACAATACCCAAGAACCTTCCGGCAACGCTACTACGTCCATCAGCTTTGGATTGTCGAAAAGCTTAGGATCACCCATAATGACTTGGTCATTCGCTTTAATGGCGAGGTCGATTCCTTTGGACATTTTGTTGAGATCAGCTTCCTGCAAGATCGAGGGAACATCAAGAACGACGGAAACAAAACCCCAGAAGCTATTGCCATCGAAGATCGATTGTCTAGATAGTATACCAAGGCCACCCTGCGATAGCTCGAAGGGACCCAGAATGGTTACGCTGCTTGTGAGCATTGTACGCTCGGCATTAAGGCGAATCTTAGAGTCTGGATGCGTTAGAAGGTTTAGCCCAACTATTGCTTCATTGCCCTTAAGAGGGTAAACATATGTGGCAATCCCTTTCGGATAAACCGAAAGGTTCCGAACGCCATTAATCTTCTGCATGAAGTTAGAAGCGAAAGCTTCGAATTGGGGCTGGCTCAATGTGTGGTGTTCAGAGACCTCAGTAGACACAAAAGCCCGAAGACCGCTCGAGAGCAGGAGACGGCTTTCTATGGCCGTTGTGAGAGCAGATGCATTCGCTGAAAGTTCAATGGAAGCATTGCGATAAATTTCATCCAATAGCTTTTTTTGATAAGAATTCGTTTGCCATATAATGAAGACACCAATTATGAGAGTTATAGCACCGAGGATAATCCAGATTCTGACGGGGGTAGTATACTGCTGATTAGTAGCTGCACCTGATTGAATAGGCATTTAGTCTCTCCCTCTTGAAGCCAAAGGCCAAGATGATGATTATATAATAAGCCTATCGGAAAATAGTTGAAAGTTGTTTAGCCCAATTTTGTTAGGACTAAAGGATTACTATGATCTCCTTGAAGTTTGACCCCTTAAGCCTGATGATGCGATCGGACCATGATTAACGAGGCGTGTCATCATAATTCCGAGCTCCTGAGGCGATTGCTTCATTCCGGATTCAAGCCAATGCAGCAGCACCCCAAGGTTGGCGGCAGCCATATATGCAATAAGGTAATCTAACGGCACAAGCCTATTCTCCTCTTGGGGGGCCCAGTAAGAAAGCCTGTTATAGATGTGGGTCTTCATCAACTCCTTATACCGCAGGATATAAGAGAGATCGCCATGGGGTCCGAACATAACCTTGAAAAATTCAGCCTGCTGCGCAAACTGCTCGAAAATTCCTACTATTTTCGGATAGGGCTCGTTTTTGTCGGCATATTCCATTAACTCCTTAGGGTCTAGCTGCTGGATGTTACTCCGAATTTGCTCGAAAGCCTCATCCTTCATTTGCTCCAACATATCAGCCACGTCCCGATAATGGAGGTAGAAGGTTCCTCTATTTATATCCGCACGAGTTGCGATGTCCGTAACGGTAATCCCTTCGATTCTTTTCTCCTCTATAAGGGACATGAGCGCTTTGCGCAGCAGCTGCTTTGTTCGTGCTTGTCTCCGATCCATTTTTTCCGGCATTCGAGCACCTCTTTTTGTAAATTTTTTATGCGATAGTGAACGGTTGGCTGCTGCTGTGTTGATTAGTGAACAGAACGAGTTAGAGCTGATTATTGTATTCTCTCTTGCTCTCATTATAATTAACATTGTGGTCATTAATCAACATACTGTTAATTAAAATTAGAGATGGAGTGAAGTAAAATGGTTCTTATGAAACAAAAGAAGCTGTGGATTGGAATTATTGCCGTGTTTGTCGCATTGATTGTTTTCGGTGCTGCAATGATGGGGTCCATCCTCGGTGCGAAGCCTAAGGATTTGCCGGTTGCTATTGTTGTATTAGATGAGCAGGCGGAGCTGCCGACCGGAGGTTCTCTTGCTGTGGGTGAAATGATTCGGGAGAAGTTAGTTGGCAATACTCAGGTTCCTTTTGTATGGCAGGTCGTGGGTTCAGAAGCAGAAGTGAGAACGGGTTTGGATAATCAGGAATACTACGGAGCGTTGGTGCTTCCAGCAGATCTTAGCAGCGGGATGTTATCGCTGGCGAGTCCTTCTCCTAAGCCGGCCACCGTGAAGATTATCACGAATGAGGGAATGAATACGCAGGCTTCGTCTGCCGTGAAGCAAATTCTTGGAGCTGCGATGAAGGGTGTCAGTCTGGAGCTGTCTTCACAGCTGCTTGGTCAGATTGGACAGCAATCGGAACAGATTTCGGTTGGTGCGGCGAAAGCCTTGTTGACGCCGATTAACGTGGCAGAGGAGACGGTTCATTCAGTTGGAGCCAATAATGCGAGCGGTAATGCTCCGGGCATGCTTACACAAATTTTGTGGATCGGGAGCTTGGTAACGGGGTTGTTGTTGTTTATGATTTCGCAGCAGGCGATTGCTAAGGGAGCTCGTAGATGGAGTGTTATCCTTAGTCAGACTGTTATTGGTCTGGCGGTAATCATGGCTGTATCTGGGTTCCTGGTATGGATGGCATCGTCATGGTACGGAATGGAGCTGGCCCATGCTGTAGATACTTGGTTGTTCCTCTGGCTGGCTGGTTCGACTTTCTTCCTGCTTCAGTCATCCTTAATGAATTGGATTGGTCTTCTGTCAATGGGAATCCTCGTACTGCTCATGTTCTTCTCGATGCCGGTGCTGAACATCGCACCTGAATTTCTGTCGCAGGCGACACAGGATTGGCTGTATTCTTGGACTCCACTGAAGTTCGTCTCGGCGGGACTTCGGGAGGTTATGTATTTCGGCGGGCTTGAGTCGGGGAATAGGAACGTGGATGTGTTATGGGGGATTACGGGGGTTTTCCTGGTTGCGCTTGTGGCTTCTGGGGCTAAGAAGGGCAAGGTTGGCGGGACTGGGGTTGCTGCTGCTGATAATGTAAATGCGGGTGGGAACTCGAATGTTACTGCCAATGCTGCTAATTCTTCTGCTAATCCGGCATCCCCGGCTTCTAATTAATCGTTATCTTTAATCGTTACTTCTTGTTTGGGTGGAAATATGCCCGGCTAACTCTCTCTTGAGGGTTAGCCGGGTTTTTGGTTGCGGGTGTGTTGTGGTACGATAAAGGCAACATAAGAAGATGAAGCAGGAGATGAAATGGATTATGGCAGGAAACGGAACCATTCGAAGTGAAATCAAGCCCGGGCTTGAAGTCGATATTGTGCTGAAACAGGATCAGAGAACAGGAAAGAGAACGCGCGGAATCGTGAAGGATTTGCTGACGAATTCCCCCCAGCATCCTCATGGGATCAAAGTGCGGCTGCAGGATGGTCAAGTGGGCCGCGTGCAGAATATCGTAGGCGGGGGAAATATCTAATGCAGGTTCAGTTGGTCTGCGTCGGCAAGCTGAAAGAGAAGTATTGGGTGGGCGCAATCGAGGAGTATTCGAAGCGATTGAGCGGGTATGCCAGGCTCGACATTCGCGAGCTGGCGGATGAGAAGACGCCGGACTCTATGAGCCCGGCGGAGGAAGAGCAAGTAAAAGCGCGCGAGGGCGAGCGCATTTTGGCGGCGCTGAAGGCTGACGCGTTTGTCGTGGCTCTCGCCATTGAGGGCGAGACCTGGACAAGCGAGCAGCTCGCCGCTTTGATGGACAAGCAGGCCGTCTACGGCGGCGGGTCCATCGCCTTTGTCATTGGCGGCTCGCTCGGCTTGTCGAGCGCCGTCTTGTCTCGGGCGGACAAGAAGCTGAGCTTCGGCCGCATGACCTACCCGCATCAGCTGATGCGGGTTATTCTGCTAGAGCAGGTGTATCGGGCGTTTAAGATTAACCGGGGTGAACCGTATCATAAGTAAGGCGTTTTTTTTCTGCGGAGGCATGATTAACATACAGATTGTACAGCTATTTTGAAACATGGAGTTCATTACTAAAAGGGGCAATTAATGTGGATAGAAAATCGGTTAAAGCACTTATTAAATGGAATAAAGACCCTAGTCGCTATGCAGATAATGAATGGCTTCGAGACATAGTTGCGAACTTTGGGGGAATAAAGGATAAAAAATTCTATGGAGACACGTGGACAGTATTAGTAAGGATAACAAAATACATTGAGGGCACATGGGATACATATGCAGATGTAGCTTTTATTGTTGACGAAGCACCATGGCAATTACTCGTAACAGGTTATAGTTTTAATCTATGGGCGGGAAAGGATATTGCAACAGTTACTATTGTGTAATTTTTAATAAAAGAGAAGTTCTATTAAAGAAACCACTCCATTGTCAGAATTGGCAGAAAATATAGGGTCTAGTAGAATGAGTGGATTAAAGCAGATTTCATCACACGACAGCGAATTGTGGATTTTCCATACCATGGCTCGTTCACCATGCAGAACCCGACCGCACAAGGTCGGGTTTTCACATGCTTGAAGAATAAATTTCTTGTCAGAAAAAGGTGAACGCCGTCGAGTATGGAATAATAATTGATTAGAAATCAGTACGGTGGAATAGGGGCGTTGACGCAAGATGAAACTCTTTTCAGGAAAAGCGCTGGACGCGGCCTTTGCAAGCTTTTCGGAAGATAAAGAAGAGTACCGCAAAGTGTTTGTATTGTTCGTCTATTTATTGTTTGTCTCGTCAGCTTCGACAGTGGGACGCACGGCGGCGGATGCGCTATTTCTATCGCAGTTCGACTCGTCGTTGTTGGCCAAAATGTACTTGCCACAGTCTGCGGCGCTTATCCTTGTAGGGATCATTTTTCAGAAGTTCGGTTTCCGCTTACGCATCGACCGTTTCATCTTCTGGCTCATTCCATCGCTTACCTTGCTCGTCGTCATTTCGAGGATCGGCGTAGGCATGGGACAGATATGGGTGCTTCCCGTCATCTATGTAATGTACGATGTGTTTAACTTCCTGATGATCGTTTGTTTTTGGCAATTTGCCACTTCCATACTCGATCAGCGGAAGGTCAAGCGTACGATCGGTCTTGTCGGCAGCGGCGGTATCGTCGGCGGTATTATAAGCGGGTTCGGGCTTAAGCTGATTGTCCCTTGGACCGGGACGGCGAATCTGATTTTTTTCTATGCGGCACTTCAGTTGCTTGCTTTGGCGGCGGTGTTCACGCTGGTCAGGTTGAGCGGAAATCCGGCGAATGTGTTTGCCACAACGTCCAAGACTACGCAGGCGACCTCGACCGCAAAAGCAAAGAAGCGGCTGGAGAAGGAAAAGGAAGGCTTGTTCCATTCCGTGCCCCATCTCAAGTATGTGGCGATTATGTCGGCGGCGCTGATTCTGGCGCTTACATTTGTCGACTATCAATTCAAGGTGATATTGAAAGGCGAGCTGGATAACGACGAATTGGCGGGTTTCATGGGCAGCTTCTACGGGTTGGCGGGATTGTTGGCTTTAGCGGTGCAGGTGTTTGTCGCCGGCAAGCTGCTTACCCGGTTCGGTGTTATGACTGCGATCCTCATTTTTCCGTTCGTATTGCTGACCGGAAGCTTTGGCGTGCTGCTGTTTCCGGTATTGGCCATGTCGGTCCTTGTCAAAGGGAGCGATAAAGTCGTCGGGGATACGATTAACTCTTCAGTCAACCAGCTTATTATGTTTCCGATTCCTCCGCAGTGGCGAAACAAGGCGAAGAGCTTTCTGGACGGCATTGTTCGTAATGGCGCCAAAGGGTTGGCTGCGGTCTGCCTCATTATGCTTTCTCCCTTATTGGAGGCGAGGGAGTTCAGCTATGTCATTATCGGTCTGCTTATATTATGCATTGCTGCAGCGATCAAGGTGAAAGGCGCTTATTTGCAAACGCTCTTAGCCGCCTTGCAAACGAACGGCGCTAAGTTCGAAGACGCCGAGCTTGATTTAATAGACCCAGCGAGCGTACAGCTGCTGATAGGGGCGCTCAGAAGTCCCGACAAACAGCAAGTTCTCTACGCATTCCGAGTTCTTCGAGGGATGGATCGCTTCGATCTCGCTCCGCATATTCCGTATCTCCTTCGGCATGCATCCCACGAAGTTGTCATCGAGGCGCTTATGCACATAGAGAATAGGCATCTGGAAGGCCTGGAGACGGAGCTGTCAGCTCTGCTCGCTGCATCGGACAGCCGGGTGAAGTCACAAGCACTTCTGGCACTGGCTGCATATGCCAAGGAAGATTATTTGGAGCGGATTACGGACTATTTGGAAGAGACGGATATGGAGGTCAAATCCGGTGCGATAGCAGGGCTTATCAAGTATTATGGGATTGAAGGCATGTTCCGGGCCGTCGGCGTATTGAAGAAGCTCTTGGAAAGTACCGACGATGAAGAGAGAGCTGCCGTTGCGGCGCTTTTCGGAAGTATAGGTATGAAACAATTTTACAAGCCGTTGATCCCGTTGCTGCTGGATCAATCTCCCCGAGTGCGCAGGCGAGCGCTTCGATCCGCTGGAGTTCTCCAGGTGCCTGAGCTAGTCGGGTACCTCGTGCCGATGCTTCAACACGGAGGCACTCGCAAGGATGCGATTGAAGCACTCGCGGGGTATGATGAGAAGAAGCTGATTCCTCTCCTCGAACCTTTCTTCAGCCGGGAGCCATCGCCTGTACACTTGCCGAAAGTGTTCGAGCGAATCGCGACGACGTCGGCGTTCGACAAGCTGCTTGATTTATATCCTTCATCCGGTTATGAGATGAGGAACAAGCTGCTGGAGGCGCTGAGCCGCATGCTCCGGAGCGTCAAGATATCTGAAAAGCAGACATCGTTCATCGAAAGACTCATCATGCAAGACATAGAATTTTATTGGAAGCTGACCGAACATCTGACAGGGCTATCGGCTGTGGAACGCTACGGAGAAGTGGCCGAAGTCGGCGGACAGTTTAGATCGGTGGTCATGTGGCGCATTTTTCAATTGCTTGCTCTCATTCACGACTCCGCAACGATTCGGTCAGTGTATGCGAATTGGACGGAAGGGGACGGGCGCCAACAAGCCAATGCCATGGAAGTGATGGATCAATTGACGCATGGGCCGATACGAATAGAATTGGCGAAAGTAATGGAAGCGAAGAACGTGGTTATGAACGCCGCCAGATCGGTAACCCAACTGAAGGAGCAGCTGTCTTGGTTGAACCGGCAAGACGACTTATGGCTGCACCAAGTGATCCGGTATGCCGTTAATCCGGACGAGTCCGATGAGTTGAAGGAACATATGGATCGCATCCGTCTGTTGCGCAACTTCACGTTGTTCCAAGGGCTGACGAGCCGGGAGCTTTCCGATATGGCCATGAAGCTGACGCAGGCAAGCGCTAAGCGTGGAGAGTATATATTCAAAGGGAACGATCCCGGAAACTCCCTCTACTTGATACGGAGCGGCTCGGTCGGGATTTACCGGGACGGGGTTAAATTAGGTGAGCGAAAGGCAGGGGAATCGTTCGGACAGTCCGGGGTGCTCATTCGAAGGGAGCGTTCGGCAGATTCAATGGCGGAGGAGGACAGCCTGTTGTGGAGGCTCGATTCGGATGACTTCTACGAGGTGATGTTCGACCGTTCATCAATTGCAATTGAGATGATGAAGCTGCTGTCCCGCAGGCTGAGATCGGTGTTGTCCGAGCAAAAAGCGTCAGAAGCTTACGAAAGTGATCATGCGCAAGAGAATTTACGCAATGAAGCAGCAGCCGCTGAGGTTGCGGCTGCTGCTTCCTCGATTGACGGGATCGACCGTCCGGATTCGCTTCTTCGCCGCGTGCTCGTCTTGCAGAAAATCGATCTCTTCGCGCATCTGGCCGAAGCCGATATCGTTCTGCTGGCGCAGATGGTGGATGAAGTGGAGTACGATGCAGGAGAAGTTGTTTGCCGGGTCGGCGATTACGGAGATGCGCTGTACGGGATCATCGAGGGAACTGTCCGCATCCATCGGGATGACGTAACGCTCGCCTTCCTAGGCGAAGGAGACTGTTTCGGAGAAATGGCGATCATCGATAGCGGCCCGCGATCGGCCGACTGCACGGCGACTGCACCGACCGTTTTGTTTCAGCTACATAAAGATCAGGTGTTCTCGCTATGTTTCCAGAATATAGAGGTGCTCCGGAGCATGATGCAGGTGATGGGAGACCGGTTGAAGGGGATGGCCGGTTAAACGGCTTTCTGGAATTGCGGTTTTACCAAACCACGAGCTCTCCGAGCTTGAACAGTTTCCGTGCCATGTACATAATCCTTGCCAATAAAAGAATCAAGCAGGCAATTACTTAACTTTATGCGAGTTTAAGTATCTTAAGATTGACAGTAACAAGAAAACATAGTAATTTTACAGTAAGAAAATAAAGGCAATGTAACCTTCGGGTTCAACCTCGCTGAGAAGTGGGTTGGACCCTTTTTGCATTCCAAAACTCGAAGGAGGACTCATATGTTGAGAACAGATTTGCTGCTTCAGCGGCTCAACGAAATCGGCAAGTCGCTCGAACGCAAAGGCGGAGCTTTATTATTGTTAGGGGTTGGTTCCGTTGGGATCGAGACAGAACGGATGGATGAGTATTCGGATTTGGATTTCTTTGTGATTGTGAAGCCCGGGCAGAAAAACAGATATATCGACCGCTTGGATTGGCTCGAAGAAGTTTACCCGCTAGCCTATTCTTTTATGAATTCGGATGTCGGCTATAAAATTCTGTTCGAAGACGGTATTTACGGAGAATATGCGGTATTCGAAGAATGGGAGCTGGCGAACGGTTCCTATACGGAAGGCCGGGTCGTTTGGAAGGATCCCTTGTTCCGGAATACGGGAATCGCAAAACCTTCCAACCCGATACCCAGCATAAAAAAGGACTCCCTGGACTTTCCTTTGAACGAAGCTTTAACAAATCTATATGTGGGACTCGGCCGTTATGCCAGGGGAGAGCGTCTATCCGCGACGAGGTTCGTTCAAAGTTATGCCGTGGACAACATTTTATCCGTGCTTCACCTGCTGGAGCAAGAGGTGGATTACTTTCCCGATCCTTTCGGAAATGAGAGGCGGCTGGAAAAAAGATACCCTCGTTTTGCGGAAATCATAGGAGACATGATACAGGGATATGATCATGTTCCCGAATCAGCACTTCGCATTTTAAACTTCATAGAAGAAGTGTATCCCGTGAATCGAAGGTTAAGCGATGAAATACGACGATTGGCCGACAAACTTGCCGTTAGAGACTCATAGAGGAGACGCAAAATTACTATTCCACTTCAATCGCTTTCACGGTTTCACCCTCAATTAAAACGGGCTGGTAGTAGGTGTTGATGGGCAAGTCCTTTTTGCCTTGCAAATTCTTAATGACCCAGTCCGCTGCGTCGCGTCCCATTTGTTCTTGGGGGTGCGTCAGCGTCGTTAGTTGGATATTCGCGTTCTTGGCGAAATATGAATTGTCCTGGCCAATAATGGATAGCTCGTCCGGAATCGAAATCCCCAGTTTCCTGCAGACATGTACGACTTCCAAGCCTACCTCGTCGTTGTAACACACAAGCGCAGTCAATTCATCCCGATTATCGTTCAGATACACTTCCAAGTTAGCGGACAGGTCCGGCTTCGTCTCCGTATCGAAAGAAAGCACATGCTCGTGCTGGAAACGTAGTTTGGCTTCCCCAAGAGCTTTGATAAATCCCTTCATTCTAAACTTCCCTTGCAAATCATCCATTTTCGCGATAATGCCGATCTGGGTATGTCCTTTGGCAATTAGCTCCCGGGTTGCGAGATAGCTGGACTGCACGTCATCCAGACAGAAGAAAGGGACTTCCAATTCTTCATAATAGGCATTGATCATTGCGAATGGAACCTCCTGCTCCTTAAAAGACAAGTAGTAGGCGATATTGGGGTTAAATACATTGCTTCTGGTAGGCTCTATAATCAGTCCATCCACGCCGTAGGACAGCATCATTTCCAACGCCTTTTTTTCCTGCGAGATATCATTATTAGTACTGGCTAACAGCAAGGAATAGTTATCTTCATTTAATCGGCTTTCAATGCCGCGGATAATGGAGGGGAAGATGTAATCCGAGATATAGGTCGTGATGACTCCGATCGTTTTATTCATGGCCTTGGTACCCGTTCTGGACCGGTATTGGCTGCTGACGTATGTGCCGGATCCCCTCTCGCTTCGCAGAAACCCCTCGTTCGATAACTCCAGAATGGCTTTTCGAACCGTCTGCCGGCTAACGTTATAGCTCTCCTGCAAGGCGGACTCCGAAGGGATTTTCTCGCCTGCTTTGTACGTTCCAGAGAGGATATGACTTTTAATATCTTCAATAATGAGCTGGTACTTTGGCTTCATGTAATCCACTTCTTTCATCGTTGTTCGAAAAAGTTGTACGTACACATTTTAGCATGGATTGCATGAAATGCAAATAAAATAGCATTATTTTCAATTCCAACCGTACAAATTCGATGTTTGTCCATAGGAAAACACCATGATCAGACGAATGAAGAAGGTACATTGACTTATGTCGGTATAACTATCAGACTATATTGACAAATGTACGTACAGAAAATATACTATTGCTGTCGGTAAGTGAAACCGCCTTCTTTCGGTCGAAACCTTCTGGTTGTCTCATCAAGAGGCCGATTCGATCGGAAGCAGCTAGTATAGGAACCGAATTTCTGTGCAAACCATGAACAGAGAGGGGATATATGTGATCATGAATCATGTGGACTTGAAAGAAGCGATAACCAAGGGAAAAACTTCGCTAGGTATCGAATTCGGATCTACGCGGATCAAAGCGGTGCTGATCGATAGTCGTTTCGAGACCATCGCATCGGGAAGCTTTGAGTGGGAAAATCTGTTGAAAGACGGATATTGGACGTACAACCAGGAGGATATTATTACAGGCCTCCAAACCGCTTATCGTGAAATGAAGCAGGAAGTGGAACGGAATTACGGAGTTACCCTCCAGACCGTGGGTTCGATCGGGTTTTCCGCTATGATGCACGGCTATATGGCATTCGATAGCACGGGTGAGCTGCTAGTGCCGTTTCGGACTTGGCGCAATGCAACAACCGGCACGGCAGCAAGGGAACTAACGGACTTGTTCCAGTTTAATATCCCCGAGCGCTGGAGTATTGCCCACTTGTACCAAGCGATATTAAACCAAGAAGAGCATGTGCCGCGCATTGATTTTGTAACGACGTTAGCCGGGTATATCCACTGGCTGCTGACCGGCAATAAAGTGATCGGCATCGGAGATGCTTCCGGTATCTTCCCTATAGATGAGTCAAGCCATAATTACCATCCAACGATGGTCAAGCAATTCGATGAATTAATCGCGGCCAAAGGCTATCCATGGAAGCTTGAGGGTCTTCTTCCTAAAGTGTATCTCTCCGGCGAGCAAGCTGGCGAACTAACTGCGGCGGGAGCCGCCATTGTGGACCCGGCTGGCGATCTGCAGCCCGGCATTCCGCTATGTCCTCCGGAAGGCGATGCCGGAACAGGCATGGTTGCGACGAATAGCATCAGGAAACGTACGGGCAACATCTCCGTGGGCACTTCCGTTTTTGCGATGATTGTATTGGAGAAAGCATTATCCAAGGTTTACCCGGAGATCGATATGGTCACGACGCCCAACGGCAGTCCGGTCGGCATGGTTCATGCCAACAACTGCTCCAGCGATCTTAATGCTTGGATGGGATTGTTCCGTGAATTCTCCGAAGCCATGGGATATGGCGTAGATTCCGGTAAATTGTTCAGCGTGCTTTTGAATAAAGCATTGGAAGCCGACCCGGATGGCGGCGGTTTGCTTAGCTACGGTTATCTCTCGGGCGAAAATATTACGGGAATCGACAAAGGCAGGCCGTTGTTCGTTCGCTCGCCTGAAAGCAACTTTAATCTGGCTAATTTCATGCGAACGCACTTATTCACTGCTTTCGGAGCATTGAGGCTCGGAATGGACATTCTGACTGAAAACGAACAGGTGGCCATTGACAGCATCTTGGCTCATGGCGGCCTTTTCAAAACCCCTGTCGTTGGACAAAAGGCTTTAGCCGCTGCGCTGAACGTACCGATCTCGGTCATGTCGACGGCCGGCGAAGGCGGGGCATGGGGCATGGCGCTTCTGGCTTCTTACATGACCAACAAGGGTCAAGAAGAGAGCCTTGAGGACTTCCTTGAGCAGAAAGTCTTTAAAGATGTTGAAGGACAGGAGATTGCTCCGGATAAAGCGGATGTCGAAGGATTCCAAGTATTCATTAAACGATACCAAGCAGGGCTTGCCATTGAACAGGCGGCTGTAGACCATCTGCTAGAGAACAGGAGGGACTAACGTTGTTAGAGCAACTGAAAGAAGAGGTATATCAAGCAAATCTGGATTTGCCGAAGCACGGCCTCGTGAAATTCACTTGGGGCAATGCAAGCGCCGTCGACCGGGAAAGCGGCCTGTTCGTGATCAAGCCGAGCGGAGTCAGCTATGAAAAGATGAAGCCAAGCGACATGGTAGTTGTGGATTTCGACGGTAAGGTGGTCGAGGGGGACCTGAGACCTTCCTCTGATACCGCGACTCACGCCGTATTGTATAAGCAATATCCGCAAATCGGCGGCATCGTGCATACCCACTCGACCTGGGCAACCATCTGGGCGCAAGCGGGACTGGATGTACCTGTCATGGGAACGACGCATGCGGACACCTTCTATGGCGCCGTGCCTTGCGCGCGGTTCTTGAACCAAGAGGAGGTTGACCGCGGATACGAAGCGGAGACGGGTCACGTTATTATCGAAACGTTCGAGAAGCGCGGATTGGATGTTATGGCGATCCCGGCCGTCCTGCTCCAGGGGCATGCGCCTTTCACTTGGGGGAAAGACGTGAAATCGGCGGTCGTGAACAGCGTCGTGCTGGAGGAAGTTTGCAAAATGAATTTGTACGCGCGGCAATTGAACCATTTTGCCAAAGAACTGCCTCAAGGCATCCTGGATAAGCACTATCTTCGGAAGCATGGGAAAGATGCCTACTACGGGCAGAAGTAATAGCCTTACCTATTATTAAATACAGAAAAGAGGATGATTAAGTTGTCAGTAACAGCAGCTAAACAGTTTTGGTTTGTCGTAGGTTCGCAGCATCTGTACGGGGAAGAAGCGCTGGCTGAAGTAAAAGCTCACGCGCAGACGATGACTGATGCATTAAATAAAAGCGGTGTGCTCCCTTATCCGCTTGTCTTGCAGGACCTGGCTATCACTGCGGATAAAATTACAAGCGTCATGAAAGAGGTCAACTATCGCGACGAAGTGGCGGGTGTCATCACGTGGATGCATACGTTCTCGCCTGCGAAAATGTGGATTCGCGGTACGAAAATGCTGCAGAAGCCTCTGCTTCACTTGGCAACCCAGTTCAATGAAAGCATTCCTTGGGCAACGATCGACATGGACTTCATGAACCTGAATCAAGCCGCTCACGGCGACCGCGAATACGGCTTCATCAATGCCCGTTTGAAAAAACAAAACAAAATCGTCGTAGGCTACTGGGAACGTGCGGAAGTGCAGCAGCAGATTGCGGATTGGATGGACGTTGCAGTTGCTTATAACGAAAGCTTCAATATCAAAGTCGCTCGATTCGGCGACAACATGCGCAATGTTGGCGTAACGGAAGGCGACAAGGTCGAGGCTCAAATTCAATTCGGATGGACCGTGGACTACTACGGTATCGGCGATCTGGTGCAATACGTGAATACCGTTACGGAGCAGGAAATCGATGATCTGATGGCCCAGTATGCGGAGCTCTACGAATTCGATTACGGCACGAACAGCAAGGAAGCTTGGGAAGCGAGCGTCAGAATTCAAGCAAGCTATGAAATCGCCCTCAAACGTTTCTTGGACGAGAAAGGTTATAACGCCTTCACGACGAACTTCGAAGATTTACATGGAATGAAACAGCTTCCCGGTCTAGCGGTTCAATGTCTGATGGCGCAGGGCTACGGCTTTGCCGGTGAGGGCGACTGGAAGACGGCCGCGCTCGACCGCTTGATGAAAGTGATGAGCCGTAATCAAAACACGGGCTTTATGGAGGATTACACATACGAGATGGCTCCCGGTCAAGAAGCTATCCTGCAATCTCATATGCTGGAGGTCGATCCGTCCTTGGCAAGCAACAAGCCGAAAATCATTGTTTCGCCGCTCGGAATCGGCGGTCGTGAAGATCCGGCGCGTCTCGTATTCGACGGCAAAGCCGGCGAAGGCGTCGTCGTATCCATGGCGGATTTCGGCACTCATTATAAATTGCTGATCAACGAGGTTTCCGCATTTGAGCCGACGACTCCGGCTCCGAACCTTCCCGTAGCTCGCGTCTTATGGACTGTGAAACCGAACTTCCAGGATGGAGTGAAAGCTTGGATCGAGAATGGCGGCGGCCACCATACCGTTGTTTCATTGAACTTGACGACAGACCAAATCGTGACCTACGCCAAGCTAGTTAACTTGGAATACGTCGTCATCAAGTAATTTAAAGACAACCGTTTCTTTCGTAAATGACTCATTCATTTACCAAGAGACGGTTTCTTTTTGTTTTTGGGAATAGTTTCGCTTTATGGATGGTATGGTGAACCTTATCACAAGTGAGGCGAAATTTTTGGCCTTAATCGCGCACAGGGCGTAGAAAGTTGCCCCATATATATAATTCATCGATGTTCGGCTCACACCATATAAAGGTGTTTCAGCACATCCATAGATAATTAAGTTATGTATGGAAAGCTTGTTATTGAGACGCTCTCAACTGTTTTATCCGAGGACATTAGAATAAATTCAATGTTGAACTATGTATGTCATGGTCGCTTCATAATCGTAATTGTTCAAATTGTGTTTTTGTGCTTCAATTTCAGCACGAACAAGGTAGTAATCCGGCTTTTCCGCTGTCCAAGTTACTTTTCCCTCACGGTCTGTGCGCATGAGCAGATCGGATGAATCGCTACGGCGAATAACGGCAACTTCAATATCGGGTACCGGTCTGCCCATTAGTAGCAGTTGGGCAGTCACTTTTTCCCCGGGCTTCAGAGCAGAAGGGTTAAATAATGGAACAAGCTCTGCCCGGTCCGGGGTTATATGTCGATCGAATCCGGTTATTTTCCTTGCTTCTTTGAAGGTTGGAATTTTAGAGGCCCCGACAAATGACTTTGCGCTTCGCAAAGTAGGTTGCGTTTGATCGCCATATGTGAAATTACCTTCTGCCGCGATAATGTATGCGCCATTTGCCGTCGTTCGAAATGAACCCGTATAATAGTTGTTCACTCCAATACGTTCTTGATCCACTTCCTCCAACTCGCCCATGTAATAAAACTGATTGGTAATATCGATGATTTCTCCTGCAGGATTCAGCACTTCTACTTTTGAATCCTTTAATTCCCACTTTCGGTCAATTCGATAACTGGTGTGGTTATCAGAATGATTCCCGAAAAATAGATCTACATATGATTGCTGTCCTGTCTCCAAAATAGGGACATTGGTTTGAGACCAACCGTTGTGAGGCGCGGCAAAAACCAGAGGACAGGAAATCAGAAAGAGAATGGCAGCGAGAAATGTCATTTTACGCATTGGATTGAACCTCCCGGATATGTTTTACTTCAACGGTGGTATTGTTTATAACTGCCATCAAATTTATACAAGTAACCGCTAATGGATTAATTGATTGAACTGGCTTGCTAATTAAGATAATATAATATCGATATCCGATATCGATAATCAATGGTGGTGTGCTACGGTGATGGAGGAACAAATCTATCGAAAACTATTCTTGGGATTCATTCAGATTCACATCCTGTATCATGCTGCACAAGAAGCGATATTCGGTTCGTGGATGCTTGAAGAACTGAAAGAACATGGCTATAAAATGAGCGCAGGAACACTTTACCCGCTGCTGCGAACGATGGAAATCAGCGGCCTATTGGAACGTGAGGATCGAAATGTCGGAGGCAAAATCCGCAAATATTATCGGACCACCGAAAAAGGCAAGCAGGTTCTTGTTGAAGCGCGTAACAAGGCTTATGAGTTATTTAAGGAAATCAAGGACTGAAAAGAGGCGCCGTCGCGGATGTTTCGATTAAGAGGGGTAAAAGCGAAAGGGATATTGCACGTCGCAGAATTGGATATTCCGGCTCATGTGGTTACGTGCATTGTAGGGGAAAGCGGCAGCGGAAAGACAACCTTGCTGAGGTTGTTGAACAAAATGGACAGCTGCAATGAAGGGGAGATTTGGTACGAGCAATCTCCCATGGACGATATAGATTCGATCGAATTGAGACGAGAAGTGGTGATGGCGCCGCAGACACCTGTCATGTTTAGCGGTACCGTGCAAGACAACTTGCAAATGGGTCTGTCCTTTGCGGGAAAGATGTCGGCAACCGGTGAATCGTTGCGGCAAGCCCTTCATGTTGCTTGCTTGGACAAAGATTTGTTGCAAGATGTGGAAAGCCTCTCGGGCGGGGAGAAGCAGCGGCTTGCGCTAGCAAGGGCTGTTTTAATGAACCCCAAGGTGTTGCTGTTGGATGAACCGACGTCTGGACTGGATGAAGATACAGCAAACACCGTGATGCAACGATTGGTCGCATTCATTCGCGGTAACGGGAAAACACTTGTCATGATTACGCATTCCCGCAGCATTGCAGATACATATTCGGATATCGTCATAGAAATGAAACAAGGAATTCCGCAGGTCAAAGGGGGAGTGAAAGGTGGACAGCACGATTGACATGTTGTTTTGGCAGCTAGCCGCGGCCTATCTGTTTGTTCTTCTTTTGACTGTAATCGTCCGAATCAAAGGCATTCCGCGGGAGAAGGAGATATTCATTGCCACCGTGCGGATGACGTTGCAATTGATTCTCGTCGGATACATTCTGGTGTATTTGTTTGAACATTCTCATCCATTCTATACGTCGCTGCTTGTGGTTATCATGCTTGCTTTCGCCATCCGCACCATCATCAAGAGGGCAAAAGTTAAGCTGTCCCGTCGCATGAAGCGAATTATCGCCTTTTCCATGACTTCCGGAATACTGCTTAGTCTCATCTGTTTTATTTTCGTAGTTCTGCGTCTCTCACCTTGGTACGACCCACGATATGTCATTCCGATTGCCGGTATGATCATCGGCAATTCGATGACAGGCATCGCTCTTGGCGTGAATTCTTTGATTGAAGGTATGCGCTCCCAAAAAGACAAGGTTGAAGCGGCGCTCATGCTGGGGGCAACACCGAAACATGCGGCGCAGGATATTGTTAACAAGGCCTTTGACGCTGCGTTGCTACCCACAATCAATTCGATGGTGGGCATGGGTATTATTTTTTTGCCGGGGATGATGACGGGTCAAATCTTGTCCGGAACGTCACCACTCGTTGCGGTGGAATACCAGATTGCCATCATGCTGGGTATTGTCGGCAGTGTTTCTTTATCCGTGATCTTGTTCGTGCAGCTCGGGTATCAAACTTTCTTTAACCGCCACAGCCAGCTTGATTTATAAATTCCATGTTCAGAGAGGAGAAGATAATAATGACCAACGAAAAAAAGTATCAGGCTCTTTTTGAAGATCGAATCTTTGTTGGCGGCGCAGACGATGTGGAGGCGATGGTGAAAGACGAAAAATGCGATGTCATTGTCGATCTCCGCGCGGAAGCCACGAAATGTGCGTACCCGGAAGCCGACGTGCAATGGGTGAACGTTCCGTTAAAGGACAACTCGCTGGAATCCGGTCAGGAACAGGTCATTCAACAAGCCATTGAGGAAGTCGTTAACGCTTATCAAAAAGGTCATACAGTAGGCTTTCATTGCGGAGCGGGAAGGGGGAGAGCGGGCACGGTAGCTGCTGGCGTACTTCTCTCGCTCGGAATTTGCGATTCCGTTAATGAGGCGGTTCAAAAGGCGAAGAGCATTCGACGCGTCGTGAACTTGAACCCTGCACAAACGGAAGCGCTAACCCATTTATTCTCGCAACCAAAACCTACGGATAAGGAGTGACCGTTTCCGATGGAATCGAATCAAGCCGCTGTTCAAAATCAGCCGAAAAGCAAACTGCGGGCGCTTTTGGAAGTATTGGGGGTCTCGACCAAGCTGGGACTTACTTCGTTCGGGGGACCGATCGCCCACCTCGCTTATTTTCACGACGAATACATACGCCGGCGCAAATGGATGGATGAGCGCAGTTACGCCGATTTGGTGGCGCTATGCCAGTTTCTGCCCGGACCAGCCAGCAGCCAGGTCGGAATCGGCATTGGCGTCATCCGTGCAGGACTGCTGGGCGGTTTGGTCGCGTGGCTTGGCTTTACGTTGCCCTCTGTCATTGCGTTGGTTTTATTCGCCTTTCTGCTGCAAGGTTTTGATATTGGCGGAGCAGGATGGATTCATGGGCTCAAAATCGTCGCTGTTGCGATTGTCGCTCATGCAATTCTCGGCATGGGACAAAAGCTGACGCCTGATCGGAACCGGGCGACGATAGCTATTATTGCGGCATCCGTTACACTGTTATGGCAGACGGCATTCAGTCAGGTTTTGCTGATTATTGCAGCGGGTATGATCGGACTGTGGATGTACCGAAAAACGGCCGTTCCGGATGCTCCCAACCTGCAGGTGCCTGTAAGCCGCGGTTTTGCCGTCTTTTGTCTCGTTCTGTTTTTTGGACTATTGATCGCGCTGCCCCTGCTTCGACCGTTTTTCGCAGGCGCCCCGCTGCCGTTATTCGACAGCTTTTATCGTGCAGGTTCTCTTGTATTCGGTGGGGGCCATGTCGTGCTTCCCCTGCTCGAAAGGGAAGTCGTTCCCACCGAATGGGTCAGCAGCGAAGACTTTCTCGCCGGATACGGCGCAGCACAAGCAGTGCCCGGACCATTATTCACCTTTGCCGGATACTTGGGGGCGATGGCAAATGGGATATCCGGGGCTTTGATCGCGACCGCTGCTATTTTCCTGCCTGCATTCTTGTTAATCATCGGAGCTCTTCCGTTTTGGAATTCCTTACGTACCAGTCCGAAGGTCCAGGGCGCTTTGATCGGCATCAATGCGGCGGTAGTGGGAATTCTGCTCGCCGCGCTCTATAACCCGTTGTGGACCACTGCGATTTTGGCTCCTGTCGATTTCGCGCTTGCGGCAATCCTGTTTATTATGCTTGTCTTCTGGAAACTCCCGCCATGGGTCGTTGTTATTGCTGGGGCTGCAGGCGGGATGTTGATAGGGTTCATTTAACTTGGTTATCCAAACAGGAAACGGGGCAACGGATTCCGGCTAATCTGTTGCCCCGTTCTTCTTTGATTACCCCATGCCACTTGGAAAATACCTCGACGTAAGGAGTTTCGCCTTAGCGATGATATGCTGAACCGTACCATAAATAACGGCAAGTTTTCCAGCTAAGCTTTCTTCCGGGAACGGGTGAACCGGTTTACGGTCATGCGGATGAGAGGAGTTCCAATAATTGTTGGAATAAACCAGAGGAACAAGTACGGAATACCTGTTAGGGAAGCGACCGGCTGACCGTTAAAAATGATAGACTTTTAAATGAACGGCGTTTACTTAAAAGTAAAAAAATTAGGCCAATCGATGAAAGGCCTTGTAGATCATGTTCTTCGCATGCTCGGTCAGTTTTCTCGTCCGCTCTTCATCAAACATGGGCATTTGGATCACTAACGCGACAATTCCATGCATCGTTGCCCATAGGACATCGCTGTAGACTTCAGGCTCACCCGGTTGCATCGCTCCTTGATCAAGAGCATAGCGAACGGCATCGACCAAAACTTGGAACGCCTGAACACGCGGGGCTTGCTCCCCTTGCCGGGATTCGATTAAATAATCGATCCTCCACATGAACATCAACCGATAGTAAACAGGATTGTTCAATCCGAAGAGGACATAAGCTTCGCCTAAACTGCCCAGCCGCTCCCATGGATCTGCACTGCTGTTGGCAGCCTCGGCAAGCTGGATTCGAAAAAGGCTAAAGGCGGTATCGACGACCGTAAACAACAAGTCGTCCTTATCGCGGAAATATAAATACAGGGTTGCCGCAGAGCAACCGACTCGCTCGGCCAGTTTCCGCAAAGAAAAATCATGGTATCCCAATTCAAGGAACATTTCGCTTGCTGTTTGCAGAATGAGGTGACGAAGCTGTTCCTTTTGCTCTCCTCGCCGCCGCCGGCGGACTTTGCGGGGAGAGCCGTTCTCTTTGTCATGTGCATCAAACATAAAATACTCCTATAGATGAACAGTGTTTATTTATTTTATACCATATTTTCTCAACTTAAAGCAATCCCAGTTCGCACAATAAAACTTGCCGTTACAGACAGCGCGGTGAACAGTACCATCAATAGTGGGAACTTTTTGCTTCGACTCTTTATGAACTTAGAAAGTTTATTCCTAATTAGGTGTGCGATTCACCCGCCGGTATCCTTAGATCGCGATCCGATCAAATATCCGATAATCGTCATTTCGACTGGGAGCACCAGCGACCACAATTCTTTTAATCCGAAATCGGCTGAACGGTACTTCTCAGGTGTCAAAGTATAGACTAGCGCGATGAGGAGAATTCCGAGCGCGATCGTGCCTACGATGTACAAGCGGACGTTGTCCCCCGAGCCAAAGAATCTTCCGAGGAAGCCGAGCTCTGCTTTGCGTTTCTCGTTCTCCGCGTTCGCCGCGATGATCTTGCTGGCGACTTTAGGATCTTGGATTTCGATTTTATTCATGATCCAAGACCCCTTCCCCCGCGTAAAAAGTAAACGTCAGGACCCAAGCCGTCATATCGAAGTTTATGGTTACCTCGTAACGTAGAGACAACTTGCGATTGTTTAGAACGCCGAGATGGATCATATCATGGTTGCCGGTCGGTTTGCCTCTTGGGAAGTTGACGCACGCGATGCGCACCTCATTGTAACGGGTAAGCCGAATGTCAGTCGTGAAGTCATCCCGTTCCGCTTCATATTCAATGCAAAAAACAAACGTTAAAGGATCGTTCTCTTCGGACAACGTGATTTCGATCGGGCTCATTCCGTAGGCGAATACTCTTCCGTGATAAACGACTTCGAATCCTCCGGACGTTATTTTCATGCTCATCCCCCAAAGCAGACTGCCATTCGTACGAGCGTCATCTTTCTATTTTTATGAATAAGGTGATCGGTACATGACAATTGTAATAAATCTATACATTCTATCGATAAAAGGGCTGAGAACAGGTTTGAAGTATTGTCAAGAATGCGTTTACATGCTATTCTGAGAGAGGTCAAATTTGTCTGAATTGTGGACGTTCTCACAAGCGGCTTGAACTGGAACAGCGCTCCTGTTGCCGGACAAGCTTTTACGGTACCGAAGGTTGGTTGAGCATAGCGACCCTGTGTATAAACAACCGTCATTATTCATCCCTTAGCATAGCTGCGGGGAGAATTCTGACGGTTTATTTTATTATGCATAGAAGAAGAATCAGGAGGCATTTTATGCAAAAGGTGAAAAATCGGTGGCTCATAGCAGCCTCAGCCGTAGGAATCCACATTTCAATTGGATCGGTGTATGCTTGGAGCAATTTTACGAATCCGCTTATGAAACAGTTCGGATGGAAGGCAAGTCAGGTTCAATTTACGTTTAGTCTAGCCATCTTGTTTTTAGGATTGTCCGCCGCATTTCTGGGCCACTTCGTGGAGAAACACGGGCCTCGTAAGGCCGGACTGGTCGCTGCGGGATTTTTTGGAGCCGGAATTATGGGTTCTGGACTAGCGGTACATTTGGGGTCGTTGCCTTTGCTGTATCTTTTCTACGGGGTATTCGGCGGAATCGGCCTGGGGGTTGGTTACATCGCTCCCGTATCCACCCTTGTCAAGTGGTTTCCGGATCGGCGCGGACTGGCGACAGGCTTGGCGATCATGGGATTTGGTTTCGCAGCTGCCATAAGCAGCCCGATTATGGACTCTTTAATCACATCGGTAGGCGTAACCCGTACGTTTTATATTTTAGGCGCTGCGTATTTGACGATAATAACCTTATCCTCACTTTATCTTAAGAAGCCGCCTGCGGATTGGGTGCCGGAGGGATTGAAGCAAAAGGTTGAGGCGGGGAAAAGAACAGTGGCAGTCGATCTTTCCCAGCTCACTGCGAACGAATCGGTAAAAACCTCCCGGTTTTACTATCTATGGCTCATGCTCTTTATTAATGTAACATGCGGTATCGCCATTCTTTCCGCCGCGAAGCCGTTGGCCCAGGAGAGCATTGGAATGAGCGCGGTGGAAGCTGCGGCGCTTGTCGGAATTCTTGGTCTGTTCAACGGATTTGGACGAATCGGTTGGGCAAGCGTGTCTGATTATATTGGTCGCCCGAATACGTACACGACATTTTTCATTCTGCAAATCGTTCTCTTTGCTATACTGCCGCATACAACCAACTCGTTATTGTTTCAAGTGATGCTAATGATCGTTTACACCTGCTACGGCGGAGGGTTTGCCTCTATTCCAGCCTATATCGGGGATCTGTTCGGAACGAAGCAGCTTGGTGCGATCCACGGTTATATTCTGACGGCTTGGGCGGCCGCTGGGCTGGCGGGGCCGATGTTTGCCGCCTGGATTAAAGATACGACAGGAAGTTACGCCGCGAGTCTGTCTTTCTTCTCGGGATTGTTTATCGTTGCGCTGTTCGTTTCCATTCTCATCCGCAGAGATATTCGCAAACTGAAACAACAGTCCTCCCTTCCATCCCAACCGGGCATTGAGTCGGCTAGAGTATCCTAAGGAGCTGAAAAATGAATACAATAGGGATATACGCAACTATTGATCAACATAAAAGAGGACTATCTGCTAATGAACAATTACGAAGCTGAGTTCAGCAATTTGGTGCGGGCCTTTCGAAAACGGCATATGGGAAAGGGACCCAGCCATATTCGGACTACGTTTTGCAAGAATTGGGCCATCTGTGAAATGCAAGGAAACCTTTCGCCGGTCGAGAAGTTTATTGCTACTGCGGAAGAGGGCAAGCAAATGTTAAGAGCTGCCCGGACGGAAATGGTAAAGCAAATGTACAAGAAGCATCCTCCTCAAGAGATGGAGGATCTTCTTGGTGCTAAACTTATCGACCTCTATGTGGATATCGATATCGATAAAGACTTTGGGATGTCGATCTTTGTGTTTGATAAAAATCTGGAGGAGAATTTCAGCAAAGGTAGTAGAGAAGGGTGACAAAGATGGGGAAAACGAAACATCCAGGCCCTCAGAAGAAAGCGTTAATGCCTGCGCCAAAGCTATGGGTAAGTCCGATTCCGTTCGGACTCGGTAAATTGAAGCCGAAGCATATTCGGGACACGATGCAAATTGCCTGGGATAACCGGGATAACCTGGGCTATGCCGCGCGTATTATTACTAAAGGCGTATGCGACGGTTGCGCCCTGGGTGTGTCGGGAATTTATGACCAAACGCTATCGGGGCCGCACATCTGCACAACAAGGCTTAATGTATTGAGACTGAATACGATGGGTCCGATTAAACCGGAGGTTCTGCATGCGGACATTGATGAACTGCGAAAGTATGACAGCACGCAGCTTCGACAATTGGGCCGCATACCCTATCCGATGATACGCCGCAAAGGAGATCGTAATTTTACCCGTATCTCTTGGGATGAGGTCTTGAATCTCATTGCCGGCAAAATGAAAGAACTGGATCCGAAACAAGTCGCCTTTTATTTAACCTCCCGCGGAATTACGAATGAGTCTTATTATGTGGCGGGGAAGGTCGCCCGGTTTCTTGGCGCGAATAACATCGACAATGCGAGTCGAATTTGTCACTCTCCCAGCAAGACGGCCTTAAAGCGCTCTATTGGGGTAGGGGCATCGACTTCTAATTATCTCGATTGGATCGGGACGGATGTCCTGTTATTCTGGGGCAGCGTAGCTTCTAACAGCTCACCTGTTTCAACGAAATATATGTTGGAAGCAAAGAAAAAAGGGACCAAAATTATTGTCATCAATCCTTATCGGGAACCGGCCATGGAGAAATATTGGATTCCTTCTAATGCCGAATCCGCCTTGTTTGGAACCAAGCTGGCTGACGACTTCTATCAGGTAAACATTGGCGGAGATATTGCCTTGATGCACGGCATTATGAAGCATTGGTTCGATATGGAGGAACAACAACCCGGTTCCGCGATCGACCATTCCTTTGTGAAGGATCATGTTAACGGCTATGAAGAGCTGAAGGATCATGTACAGAAGCAATCGTGGGACCCTATCATAGCTTCTTCCGGTATTTCCAGGGAACGGATAACCGAGCTGTCGGAACTGCTTGCGAATAGCGCGAACGCGGTTTACGCCTGGTCTCTCGGACTAACCATGCATATTTTTGCTACCGACAATATTTCCCAAGTCGCAAATCTTGCACTTCTTCGAGGTCACTTGGGACGCAAGCATGCAGGTCTGATGCCATTCCGAGGCCACTCTTCTGTACAGGGAAGCGGGGAAATGGGAGCGGATCCGTTTGTGCTTCCCGGGGGCGATTTCTATGGCGAAAATGTGGAGCGAGTGGAGAAGCTTTGGGGGTTTGAACTAGAGAAGTGGCAAGGGGATGTCGTAGGGGTTACGCTGGAAAACATCATGCTGCCGGAGCATCATGAGCGTAAAGTCAAGTTATATTATTTATCCGGCGGCAATTTCCTTGAGACGATGCCTGATCCTTCATTTGTCGAACGAGCGCTTTCTCAATTGGATATCCGCATTCACCAGGATATTATTTTGAATACATCCACATTAGTGGACGCCCAAGAAGCGGTTATTGTTCTGCCGGCGAAGACCCGGTATGAACAAGAGGGCGGCGGAACTTCAACCTCCACCGAGCGAATGGTTTACTTCTCGCCTGAAATTGAAGGCAATAAGAATACAATCGAAGAAGCGCGCGCAGAGTGGAAAATATACACTGATTTAGCAAAGAGGATTAAGCCTGAAACCGCTCATTTGGTCGATTTTGAAGATGCGCAAGCGATTCGCGATGAGATTGCAGCTGCCAATCCGAATTATGACGGTATACAACATCTCAAGAAACAAGGGGATGTGTTCCAATGGGGTGGAGCCTGGCTGTGTGAAGACGGAATTTGTCCTACGCCCGATGGAAGAGGGAACCTGATTCCGGTCAGCATCCCGGACTTGGACAAAAAAGCCGGTGAATTCTACCTGACGACACGCCGCGGCAAGCAGTTTAACTCTATGATTTATAAGGAAACCGACCCCATTAATGGTGCAGGGCGATACGATGTTCTGATGAATGCGGAGGATGCGAGAGCATTAAGCATTCAAGAAGGAGAAGGGATTGTCGTCTATAACGGCTATGGCGTCTTCCAAGGTCGAGCTAAGCTTGTAAACATAGCGAAGGGGAATGTAGGCGTCTATTTCCCCGAGGGCAATTTCTTGCTTCCCAAAGGCCGTTATGAGGAGTTCTCCAAGATCCCCGACTATAATGTTGGGGTAAAAGTGGAGAAAGCCGATCGTTATAACGCCGGAAAAGACGTTCAATACGTGGAAAAAAGGATTGAAGAGTTAGAAATGGATGTGAACTAGTTGGGGGACGAAGAGACAACAAACGGTTTCGTTCTTAATCGGCATAAGGTTATTCGTTATCTCGATCATCAATGGAGCGAGACCGATGATGACATTGCCGTGGAGTACCCGCTGACTATTGTTGTAGATGGGGAAGAGTTTGCCACGATGGTTTGCACCCCTACTCACCTTGAGGAGCTGGTTTACGGATTTTTGGCATCGGAAGGCCTGATTCGATATGCGAATGAAGTGCTGTCCTTGTCCATCGACGAGAGTCGCGGATATGCTTATGTCGTATTGAAAAATAAAAAAACAATCAACAAGGACTATTATTCGAAACGATTCATCGGGTCTTGCTGCGGTAAAAGCAGGCAGTTTTACTTTAAGAATGACGTCCGGACCGCACGGACGGTCATGAGCCGCACACAGATTACGGTCGAGCAATGTTTTGCACGAATGAAAGAAATGCAGGAGCAATCCCGTGATTTTCTTGTTTCCGGCGGGGTTCATAATGCGGCGATGTGTACTCCCGAGGGCTTGATCATTGCCCGTACAGACATTGGCAGACATAATGCGCTGGATAAAATATTCGGATATTGCCTTCAGAATCGTGTGAAACCATCAGACAAACTGATTGTTTTTAGCGGTCGAATTTCTTCGGAAGTTCTGCTGAAAGCAGCGAAAATCGGGGTCGGCATTGTGTTGTCGAAGTCGGCCCCGTCTACGTTAGCTTTAGATTTAGCTGATGAATTGGGGATTACAACCGTAGGTTTTATACGGGGATCTTCCTTGAATATCTACACGCACCCGGAACGGATTGCGGATACACATAACAACACTCGATCTTGATTGCCCTTTAAATATCGCTTAACGTAAAGTGGGTGGTCGACATTGGGAATCCAAAGCTGACGGCACTTGAAGCCAGCATGGAGAAACAATATACTTGCAATTCGCAACCATATTAACTATACTCACATCATGAGGGGGGAAGATGATGACGGCGAATTTGAGAACTACCTTCCAATTGCTTATGCGCAGATATGGTAACTTGAGCGAGAACTGCTGCGAGAGCTGCTGTGATTCAAGCATCACGCTATTGCAGAGCAACATCATGCATGAAATTAAGCGCCAGCATAATCCGTCCATGCAGGAAATCGCATATGCATTGGGCATTGATATTACGACGTTCAGTCGGCAAGTGAAAACGCTTGTTGAGAGTAATCTTGTGAAGAAAACGCCCGACCCTCAAGATAATCGGATTCAAATCTTAACCCTCACGCAAGAAGGGGAGAGATTAAATATGGAGATTGATAAGCAAGTAAACAGCGATTTAAATCAGGTTTTATCGCAATTGAGCGAATTTGAGCGACAATCCGTCATTAATGCGTTACGTTTGCTTGATAAAGCGATGCTACAATCCAATGTATGCTGCCCTCCTCCGAAATAACGGACGATTTTATTTCAACATATAGTTGCATTTTGCAATTAATAAAAGAAATTATGTAAGGAGTGCAGCTGTTATGCATACGAAATGGGATTTTTCGAAGCGGTTAGACCTGTTTAACGGCGAAAGCAGCAGTTTGTTGTTGGATGGAAAGTGGGGACTCGAGAAGGAATCCCAGAGAGTCACCCCATCGGGGGAACTTGCTATGACCGATCATCCTGCAGCATTTGGCCATAAACTAATGAATCCCCATATCACCGTTGATTTTGCTGAAAGCCAGATGGAGCTGATTACATCTCCCTTTGCATCTGTAGAAGGAGCATTTGAAGAATTGAATCATTTACAGCTTTATGCAGAAGCGGAGCTGGGAGAAGAGCTGCTTTGGCCTCTAAGCATGCCGCCAAAGCTACCGGCCGAGGAAGGTATTCCGCTCGCCAGATTCGGAGATTCCGAGGAAGGCATAGAGAAGGAGGTTTACCGAACCGGTCTATCGCTCCGTTACGGCAAAAAAATGCAGATGGTTTCGGGCATTCATTATAATTTTTCCTTCGGAGATCGGATGCTTGCTTACTTGTACAAACAATTCAGTGAAGGTAAGAACATACAGGTGTTCACGGATGAATTATATGTTGCTATGTCAAGAAATTTTCTGAGGAACCGATGGCTATTGATCTACCTGTTCGGAGCTTCGCCTTCAATTGATTCTACCTATTATTCGGTTATGTGCCAGGAAATAAAACGCGTAGCGTGGTGCTGTCCAGAAAACTGCAGTCCGATCGTAAGTTATGAGAAGAATGCTGTCTCGCTTCGGGTCAGCCGCTTCGGATATTCAAGAACCGCTCAAGGTAATTCTATGCGTATCTTTAACAGCCTTCAGGAATACACAATGGGCATACGCAAGCTTCTGAATGATAATGTTCTGCAAAAAGAAAGTGAGTTTTACTCATCCATTCGTCTGAAGCAGGTGACGGAAAAAGGCGAAACCCAATTGGACGCGTTGGAAAGAAGGGGTGTTAAGTATGTGGAGGTACGGATTCTCGATTTGAATCCTTTTCACAAGACGGGCATGGATTTGAATCAGCTGTATTTCCTCCAAGTGTTCATGCTCTACTGCCTCATGGAGGATAGCGGTATGATTTCTGAAGCGGAAGATCAATTAATGAACAGGAACCATCATCTTGTATCCCTTTCGGGCAGGAAGCCCAATCTTAAGCTCTATCCATATAACAAGCACCCAGTACGATTACAGGAGTGGGCGGAAGAAATCTTCTGTAAGCTCAGATTAATTGCTTCCGTCATGGATATATCCGATAGCAGCAACAAGTATCATAACAGCGTAGAGCTTCAATATAAGAATGTGCTCGATCCATCGCTGCTTCCATCTGCAAGCATCCACAAGGAAACAATGAAGTACAAAGAAAGCTATTTGGAATTTGGCATGAGGCGGGCACGGGCGAATAAGAAACAGGGGGGATGAAAAATGCAAAATATAAATGTAAATGGATTAGAGCTTTCAACGCAAATTCTCATAAAAGAAGCACTAAGAAGAAATATTGAAGTGGAGATCTTGGACCGTGGTGATAACTTCATCCGTCTGACCAAAGACAGCAAAGTGGAATATATCAAGCAGGCAACGAAAACTTCTGCGGATACTTACGTTTCCTCGTTGATTATGGAGAATAAGAAAGTAACTAAGATGATTCTAAAAGAGCGCGGTATCCAGGTTCCGGCAGACTCTACTTTTCTTTCTATTGAAGAGGCGATTATGCAGTATGATCAATTTGCAGGTCAGAATATCGTCATCAAACCTAAGTCCACCAACTTTGGAAAAGGGGTGGTTATCTTCAAGCCGCTTGATTCAAGAGTGGATTATTACAACGCAATAGAACACGCATTCAAGTATGATAGTTCGATCATGGTCGAGCAATTCTTAGCAGGTAAGGAATATCGATTTCTCGTTATAGGTGATCAGACAGCAGCCGTTCTGCATAGAGTTCCTGCGAATGTAACAGGGGACGGCGTTCATACGATCGAACTGCTGGTGAAGGAGAAAAACAAAAGTCCGCTTAGAGGGACCGGGTACGTTACTCCATTGGAGAAGATAAAGCTAGGAGAAATCGAAAAGGGGTTTTTACAGGTGCAGGGCAGGGACTTAAGCGATATTCCCAATAAGGGAGAGACCGTCTATTTAAGAGAAAATTCCAATATCAGCACAGGCGGAGACAGTTTGGATTTCAGCGATGAGGTGCTGGAAGCATATAAACTCATTGCTGTTAAGGCGACAAAAGCGGTTGGAGCCAAAATATGCGGAGCCGATCTAATGATTCAAGACATTCATGCAGAGCCGAATCCCAGCAATTATGGAATCATTGAATTAAACTTTAATCCGGCTTTACATATACACAATTTTCCCTATCAGGGCTTAAATAGGCAAGTTGAGCAGAAGGTACTGGATTTGCTGGGTTTTTCTTAATTAACCATGACCTAGGGCAACACCGATTACGTGACAGGTACGATGCGAATCGGATAGCCGGCGGTCTTATAAACATCGGCTTCGTCTTCATCAAGTCTATTCTCGGTGATGATCTCGTCAAACGAATCAAGACTGGCAAAGATCGCGAGCGAGTTATAACTGAACTTGGTCGAATCGACAAGCAGAACGTTTTTGTCCGCCGCGTTCATGGCAGTTTGTCTGGCACCTACAAGCATGGGCGACCAGGCCATGGCTCCCTTGGCATGAGAGATGGCTTCACAAGTAAGGAATGCAACATCCACCGTTAGCGAAGCGAGCATCTTCTCTGCATAGATGCCGTCCAGGCTGTAAGCCCACTTGCTTAGCCGGCCTCCTGTACAGTAGACGTCGAAACTGCCGAATCTCTGTTCGTTCGAGAGAAGCAGTGCCGTGTGCAAATCACGGGTAATGATCTTCAGACCTTTGAACTTCTCCAACTCATCCACCATAGCCGCGACCGTCGTCCCTGCATCCAGAATAATGCTCATCCCGTCCTGGATATGGTTCACGGCTTCCCTCGCAATGGCAATCTTCTCAGCTTTGTTCTCATTCGCCCGCTGATCGTAATCGGAGCCCATGAACCTTTTAACCTTAACAGCCCCGCCGTGGGACCGCTGAATTCTGCCTTCGGACTGCAACAGGTCCAGGTCGCGCCGTATGGTCATCTGCGAGACGTTGAACTTCTCGGCCAGTTCCATAATCGTTATCTGCTGCTTAAGCTCAAGCAACTTCATGATTTCATGTTGTCTTATTCCCATGAGCATAGGATGAACCCTCCCGAAATCGGCCTGACCGGATTTTTACCGGTAGTTTTTAGCAATTATATCTTTCTTCCGTTCCGTTGTCAGCAAGAAATCGTACAAGCCAATGTTCATTTGATGTGAATTCAAGCTGTATAAAGTTTCGTTTATGTGAATTAAAGCTATACAATGTTTCGTTTATGTGATATATATGCTATATGAATGTTATTTTCATGTAATTTTAAGTAACATAATATACTGGATTCATCTTTGAATATCATAAATTAATGTGGTTATGGGGTGGTTTCGCCATTTAATGTTATGTTATGTTACATAAACAAAATTTGAATAATTGAATGTGAGGTGAGTGATTTGGTGTTCAGATATAATGGAAACGCCTTTGATCGCCGCTTCCTGCCCCGGCTAACGACCCGGGAGATTGAAGCGATGGCGAAGGATGAAGTGTTGATTGTTCTTCCGGTGGGCGCAATCGAACAGCATGGGCCTCACATGCCTGTCTACACGGATACCCTGCTTGGAGAGGCGTTGATGGCGGAAGCATTCGAGCACCTTCCCGAGGACGCCCCCATCTGGCTGATGCCCTCTATCAGTTACGGCAAAAGTACCGAGCACGCGGAATTCCCTGGAACGTTCACATTGTCGGCCCAGACTTTGATGATGGTGCTGCAGGACATCGCTGCATCTGTCGCCAGAAGCGGGTTTAAGAAACTGCTGCTATTCAACACCCACGGAGGCAACGCCGACCTGCTTGGCATGATGTCGAGGGAGATCCGTCTCTCAACCGGACTTGTCGTGTACCGCCTTGATCCGGGTGCAGTCCATTACAGCGATTCATTCATCGACGACGAGGAGAAGGCGAGCGGCATTCACGCAGGAGACGTGGAAACCTCTCTCGTAATGGCAGTCTGTCCGGATTGGGTCCATCCCGAGCTGGCTCTAAGGGAGATGCCGAAGTTTCCCCAGTCGGCCTCATTCTCCTTCCGCTCCAAATCGTTTGCTTGGGTTATGAAAGACATCTCCCGCAGCGGAATCGCCGGCGACGCGACGAAAGCGAATCCTGAACGAGGAGAGGCGATGCTAAAGAAGGCGGGACCGCTTCTGGCGGAAGCGCTGCTGGAAATTGCGGCATTCGACATGGGATCTCTAAAGGAATAAGGAGAGGGGTTGTAACAACCTATGGAGGCAACTGCAGGTAGAAATGAAAGGGTGCGAATGGGGCGGCTGTCCAAAGTGTATCCGAACGGAACCGTCGCCGTTCAGGACGTGAATCTCTCTATTAACGAAGGCGAATTTCTCTGCTTTGTCGGTCCGTCCGGCTGCGGAAAGTCAACCATCTTTAAGATGATCACCGGCCTGTCCGGACCAACGGGAGGAACGCTTGAGGTCATGGGAACCACTCCCAAGCAAGCCCGCAAGCAGAGCGATACGGCATTTGTCTTCCAGGACCACACGCTGCTGCCCTGGAGTACCGTTATTGACAACGTGGCCCTCCCGTTGGCGCTTCGAGGCGTATCCCGCAAGGAGCGTCAGTCGGAGGCAGAGCGCGTGCTTGAGTTGGTGGGGCTTAAAGATTATATGAAGTCCATGCCCAGACAATTGTCCGGGGGGATGAAGATGAGGGCCTCGATTGCCAGGGCGCTCGTGTCCAAGCCCAAGCTGCTCCTGATGGACGAACCGTTCGGCGCGCTGGACGAGATTACGAGGCAGACGCTTCAGTTCGAACTGCTCGACCTCTGGAGCCAAGACCAGGAAATGACTATACTTTTCGTCACGCATAATGTTTTCGAAGCTGTTTTCTTGTCCACCCGTGTTGCTGTCATGACCCCCAGACCCGGTAAGATAGCTGCTGTAATTGACGTACCGGTTCCTTTTCCACGCAACGAATCTTTCCGTACTACCCCGGAATTCGGGCAGATTGTTCGTTCCGTATCGGATGCTCTGAAGCACTGACTCATAGAACAGGAATGGAAAGGAGGGTTGCCTGATGACGGTTGTATGGACTAAGGAATTGGCGGATTTAATCGGGGAAGAAAGGCTGCACCTCGGTTTCGACCAAGTTGATAAGCTGTCGAAGGATTATTACTGGTATTCCCCCGTGCTGGAGCCGCTGCTCCGGGACAAGAGAGCCGACGCAATCGTTGTTCCGGAGACAGAGGAGCAGGTCGCCTCGGTTCTCGCCTTCGCTTACCACCACGCAATTCCGATTACGACGCGTGGATCGGGAACTGGAAATTACGGTCAGGCCGTACCGTTGGAAGGCGGCATTGTGCTGGACCTGAGCCGACTGAATGCCGTGCATGAGGTGACGGACGAATACGCCCGGGTTCAGGCGGGCGTTCGCTTGGGAGCGCTGGAGAAGCATCTGCGTGAGCAAGGCAAAGAGCTCCGGATTTATCCGAGCACGTTCATGAAGGCAACGGTAGGCGGTTTCGTCTGCGGCGGATCCGGCGGCATCGGTTCAATCACCTGGGGAAACCTCTGGGACGGCAACGTGCTGGAAGCCGTGGTGTACACGATAGAGGAGACGCCCCGGAGGCTTGTCGTCAACGGGCCGGAGCTGGAAGCTTACATTCATAATTACGGAACCAACGGTATCGTAACGGAGCTGAAGATCCCGATCTCAACGAAGGTGTCCTGGAGACAGACGGTCGTGCAATTCGACGATTTTGAAGCGGCATACCGTTTCGCTCATGCGGTGGCATCGGACGACTCCGTCCGCAAGCGGCTGGTCACTCCCATCGAATGGCCGATTCCATCGTTCTTCAAACCGCTTGCGAAGCAGCTCGAGACAGGGGCAAACGCGTGCTTTCTGGAGACCGAGGACGGCACCGAGAATACGCTTGCGGCTCATGCTTCCTCGGTTGGCGGACGTATCGGTTATGTCATCCCCTCCGATCAATACCGCAAAACCTTAGGCTTATCCGACTTCACATGGAACCACACCACTTTATGGGCGCTAAAGACAGATCCTACGCTCACTTATCTCCAGGCGGGCTTCCATCCGGTCGATTTCCCCCGGCAAATCGGTCAGATCAAGGCTGAGTTTGGCGACGAAGTACTGCTGCACCTCGAATTCATGCGTTCGGCGGGCATCATCATCCCCGCCGCGCTGCCTATCGTCCGCTATACGACTCACGAACGCTTATACGAGATCATTGCGTTCTTCCGTTCGATTGGCGTCGGAATCAACGATCCCCACACATGGATGCTCGAGATGGGCGGACGCGGACAATTGGAGGTGATGCTTGCCGCCAAGCGAGCGAACGACCCGCGTTCCTTGTTAAACCCGGGCAAGCTGCAAATTCCCGCTGAACAGGAAACGAAAAGGAGTGATGTGAGATGAGGGAAGAGATCGTTAATAATACCGCTGACCCCGGTCTTTATTCTCTATCGGAGGCAAACACGGAAGCGGCATCGGAGAGGAAATTGTCCAAATCAATGCTGGCATGGTTGAAAACGGTTCTGCCTCCAATCGCCGCGTTCGTGATATTCATTGGAGGATGGGAGCTTTTCTGCCGACTGGCCGACATGAAGCCTTATTTGCTGCCCAAGCCCACCGATATCGTTCGAGCTGCATCGGAGAACGCCGGTAATCTATGGGTATCGGTGTATACGACGATTACCGAAGCGGTGCTTGGATTTCTGCTCAGCGTCGTACTGGGAGTCGGATTTGCGATCCTATTGGCGAGCTCCAAGCTTGTCGAGAGAAGCGTCTACCCCTATGCCATTATATTGCAAACCATACCGATAGTGGCCGTCGCGCCGATCATCGTCATCTGGTTCGGTGCCGGAACCAACGCGATCGTCATCATCGCATTCCTGATCGGCTTCTTCCCTATGCTGTCCAATACACTGATCGGGCTCAACTCAACCGACCACAACATGAAGAACCTGTTCTATCTTTACAACGCCTCGCCTTTGCAATCCATGTTCCGTCTGCGCTTGCCGTCTGCGCTGCCTTACATCGTCGCCGGACTTAAAATTTCCTGTACGCTTGCCGTTATCGGAGCCATCGTGGGCGAATACATCGCAGGCATCGGAGGCGGGCAGGGGGGCTTAGGCTATGCGATCACCGTAGCCGCCTCCCGTCTACGAACCGCTTATTTGTTCGCTTGCGGCTTTTCGGCGTCTTTGCTCGGAATCTGTTTTTTCCTGCTGGTCAATGCATTCTCCAAGTGGATGCTCAGCTCCTGGCACGAATCCGAGATGAATTCGCCGGAAGGGTAGAGGACGACAACTCGAAAGGATGGTGTCGGCCATGCTGGCTGATCTGGAAGCCGTCAACGCAAGGTTGCCCCTAGCGCAGGGCGGTGGTTTGTTCAAGCTAACAATCAAGGACGGAAAGTGGTCTTCCGTTGAGGCTCAGGAAGAGATCGTTGTCTCGGATCGGCATGTGCCGATCTCCAAACTAAACTTCGAGGAGCTTCGGACAGCCCGGGAGATCGATCTGCAGGGGCGGGTTCTGCTGCCTGGATTCGTAGACGTCCATATGCATCTGGACAAAGCATATTCTCTCGCTCATGTGCGCAATCGCTCGGGAACTCTCCTGGAAGCGATCGAAAATTACCGTTCCATCTCCCCGACCTTCAGCAAGGAATCGATCAGGGAACGGATCGTTAAGGCTGCGCTTCGGGCAGCTTCCTTCGGCAGCCTTACGCTGCGCAGTCATCTTGATGTCCCCCTCCATCTTGACCGCGAGGTTGCACTGCGAACGGTGGAGGCAGCTTTGGAGGCGAGGGAGATCGTGAAGGATTTCGTGGACATCCAGTACTTTCCGATGTATTTTTACGATCCCGCCCAACAGCTGGGGCTCACTGAGTTCGCCGAGGAGACGCTGCGGATGGGCATCGATGGCATCGGCGGAGCGCCGCATCTGGCGCCCGACCCGGAAGCGGGAATTCGCTGGGCGTTACAGCTCGCGACGTCGTTTGACCTGCCGATCGATCTTCACAGCGACGAATCCGACGATCCCGATGTTAAAACGATCGATCTCTATTGCGACCAAATCCTAAATCATAACTATGCGGGAAGGGCGACTGCGGGCCATCTGTGCTCGCTATCCGCGATGGCTCAACAGGAGGCGGATCGACTGATTGCCAAGATGGCGGAGGCGGGTATTGGAGTCGTCACGCTCCCCGCCGTCAACCTGTACCTGCAGGGCCGCGGCGATCAGGGCAATGTGAGACGCGGTCTGACGCGGGTCAAGGAGCTGATGAAAGCCGGGGTCCCCGTAGCGGCGGCCTCCGACAACATCCAGGATCCATTCCATCCGTTCGGTCGGGGAGACATGCTTCAAATGGGTCTTATGACTGCTTATGCCGCACATCTGGCTCGTGAAGAGGATATCGTTACGGTGCTGCGGATGCTGACACATCTCCCGGCGACCATCGCCGGTATTCCTGAATACGGTGTTGCTGCCGGCAATCCGGCGGGATTCGTCGTCTTAGACGCCGAATCGGGAGAGGAGCTCTTTCAGGAGCTTCCCGCCACGCGCTGGGTGTACAACAAGACGCGCTGGATTTATGCGTCCGAGTTGAAGCGGCAGTGGATGGACCCGTTATCGAACACTGCGGCTGCAAGTCTCGGATCATCAGCGCTGCTTTAGAGCTTCGAACCCGGAGAGGTTGAATTCCTTGATGCTTATCCGCGCAACAAGCGGATGCATAAATAGATATTCAGAGGATAAGGGAGGAAGAAACATGCTGGCAAAAGGTTCTAGAGGCAAGAAGATCAGATTAGGAGTACTATCTCTACTCGTGTTAGCTGTCATGGCGCTGTCGGCCTGCGGGACAGACAAGAATGGAGGAGCCTCTTCTCCGAGCAGTGTATCGCCGAGCAGTGTATCGCCGAGCAGTGAATCGCCGAGCAGCGAATCGCCGAGCAGCGAGCCCGCGGAAGTCAAGATGACTAAAGTCACGCAGGTGACGAACTGGTTTGCGGAGCCGGAGCATGGCGGGCAGTATGCAGCGCTCGCTAAGGGCTTCTACAAGGACGCGGGGCTTGAAATGACAATCCAGTCCGGCGGCCCGGGGGTTTCCGCATCGCAGATCGTAGCTTCCGGTAAGGCCGAATTCGGAATGGGGCAGGCGGACGAGATCTTGATCGCGCGGGAAAACGGAATTCCGCTCGTGGCAATCGCGGCGACATTCCAGAAGAACCCCCAAGGCATTATGTATCATAAAGGTAAATACAAGGACATCTCCGAGTTGAACGGTCATAAGGTATACGTAGGCAGTGGTGTAGCATTCTGGGAATATCTCAAGAAGGCTTTTAAGCTGGACAAGGTGGAGGAGATGAAGTATACCGGGTCTCTGGCCAATTTCGTTGCCGATCCGGACTCCGCTACGCAAATCTATGTAACCTCCGAGCCGTTCTCGATGCAGGAGGAGGGAGTGGAAGTCGATTATTTCCTCAATTACGATCTTGGCTATAAGCAGTACGGAAACATTCTTTTCACCACGGAAGACTACATCAAGAACCATCCGGATATCGTTAAAGCTTATGTAGAAGCATCCATCCAAGGTTGGGATTACTACAAGGACAATTCCGAAGAAATCAATAAGGGAATGCAGGAAAAAAACCCGGATCTGAAGCTGGAAGCGATGGCGTTCGGCACAAAAGCCCAGGAGCCGCTTATCTATGGCGGGGATGCGGAGACAAACGGAGTCGGTTACATGAGCAAGGACATCTGGGAAGGACTGCAGAAGCAGTTGGTCGATATTGGCATTCTGAAGAAAACCGAGCCGCTTGACGATGTGTTCACGAACGAGTTTCTTCCCGGAAAATAAAGAGTTGTCCGCGCAGGGAGCGCGGCAAGAAAATAGGTATCGAACAGGGGGCCGTACGCGTTCGCGCCGCGGCTCCTGTCGTAATGTCAAAAGATAGGAGGGGCGAGAATGGCGAAGGTCTTAATCGTCTATTTCAGCGCATACGGACATATCCACCGGATGGCTGAAGCGGCTGCAAAGGGAGCCCAAGACGAAGGGCACGAGGTGAGACTTGTGCGCATACCGGAGTTTCGTTCCCCCGACAACGTAACGGCAATGCTCGACCATCCGAGCCGCAGACAAGACAGCGGGGAAGACTCACTGTCCGGCAAATTTCGTGTCGGTGCAAGATGGGAGAAGTATGAGAAGTCCCAAATGGAGCAGAAGGAGGTGAGGGAAGCATCCCATGACGATCTGCGCTGGGCGGACGGCATTGTCTGGGGCTTCCCGACCTATTACGGTTCGATGCCGGCGCAGGTCAAGTCGTTCCTCGACATGTCAGGCAGTCTGTGCGCAAGCGGAGAATTGGAGGGCAAGCCGACCGGAGTCATGACGAGCGCCGGTTCGATCCATACCGGACACGAGGCGACGATATTGACCTCGATTGTACCTCTGCTTCATTTCGGTCTCATTTATGTCGGTCTTCCTTACTCGCAGAATCCCGAATATTTGACGGCGGACGCTATCGGCGGTTCTCCTTACGGGCCCTCTACCTTGGCGGGGCCGGACAGTTCGAGAACTCCTGACGAGCGCGAGCTGATAATGGCAGGCAGGCTGGGTACCCGCGTGGCGCGATTCGCCGAAGCGACAAAAGGCATCAAATGAATGGCGGGGATGAGATGATGAACTTTTATGATTTGATTGTGAGAAATGTTGTCCTCCTAACAGGAGACGGCGCAAGTGTCGATATTGGGATACGGGATGGGTGTATTGCGGGAATGGGTCAGTTAACCGGAGCGGCTGCCGCGGAGACGCTCGACGCGGAAGGCAGGCTGCTCGTGCCTCCGTTCGTCGAGCCGCACGTCCATCTGGATACGGCGCTGACCGCAGGTAATCCCGTCTGGAACGAGAGCGGTACGCTGGCGGAAGGGATCGAAATCTGGTCATCACGCAAAATGACGCTCACGAAGGAGGATGTCATCGCTAGAGCGGAGCGCACGATTCGCCTTTATCTCGGATACGGTGTCCTTCATCTGCGTTCGATGGTCGACATTGGGGATCCAAAGCTGACGGCACTGGAAGCCATCATGGAGATCAAAGAGCGCTATCGCGGGCAGATCGAAATTCAGGTCACGGCATTTCCCCAGGACGGAATCATGTGCTGTCCAGCTAATGAGGAGCGGATGAAGGAAGCGCTGCGAATGGGTGCGGACGGAGTGTCCGCGGTTCCGCATCTGGAGAACACCCGCGAGGAAGGGGTGATGTCCTTGCGCAAGGCGTTCGACCTTGCTGATCGCTTCGGTGTGTATGTTCATGTTTTCTGCGACGAAACGGATGACGAGAATTCCAAGTACCTGGAGGTGTGCGCCTCTATGGCGCTGTCTACGGGGATAGGCTCTCGGGCGACGGCGGCGCATGCAAACGCCGCTGCTTATTATAACGAATCCTATTTCCAGAAAGTCATTGGGCTGGTCAAACGATCCGGCCTCTCGATCGTCGCATGTCCGCTAATTAATAGTGTTATGCAAGGTCGCTATGACGGCTACCCTAAGGGAAGAGGAATTACGCGTATCAAGGAATTTCAGCGCGCGGGGGTCAACGTTGCGCTATCTCATGACGATATTCGTTCACCGTTCTATCCCCTCGGTACGGGCAATCCGCTAGACGCCGCCCACATGGCTGCCCATCTAGCCCATATGAGTGGACGTGCCGAAATGCTAAGCCTGCTCGGGATGATCACGGAGGGAGGGGCTGCGGCGATGAATCTCGAGGCTTACGGTTTCCATGGCGGCGTCTTCAAGGATAGAGCCCCCGCCTCGTTTCTCTTGTTCGACGCGGAGGACGCCGGCGATCTGATCCGCCAGCGGCTGGCGCCGCGGTTCGTATTCCGAAGCGGTGCCATTATCGCAGAAACGTTGCCCGCGGTCACAAGCCTGCAGGTCGTGAAAGGCGAGAATGAGCGACTCATTCCGGTGCGGGAACCCGAGCTTATCGATGCAAATGGGCGTCTTCCCTAGACAGTTGTAAAAAAAGGGTTGAGCCGGGATATGCTCAACCCTTTTAAGATATAAGAAAGTATTCATGACTCAGAAATGTTCTACCACGACTTTGCCCATAGATGAACCCGATTCAACAATAGCATGAGCGCCTCGCATCGTAATGGCATTGATTGGCTCCAAGCGTTTGGTAAGTGTCGTCTGTAAGATACCGGCGTCAACCATCTCAGCCACTCGATTCAGCAATTTGTGCTGTTCGATCTGGTCCTCTGTCTGGAAGATCGGCCGGGTGAACATCATCTCCCAGACGAACGTCGCGCTCTTGAACTTCAGCTGGGTTAAATCTACCGGGCCTGTGGCATCCACAATTCCGCATATTTTGCCTTGTGGAGCAATGGTCTCTACCATCTGGTTCCAATAAACATCCGTGCTGCTTAAGTTGAAAATATAATGAACATGTTCATGACCTATCGATTGCAGCTGCGGCACTAATGGCTGTCGATGATTGATCGTATGATCGGCCCCCATCCTGAGTACCCACTCGGACGACTCCGGACGAGACGCAGTTCCGATTACAGTCAGTCCTGCCCATTTACCAAGCTGAATGGCAATGGAACCAACCCCTCCCGCCGCTCCGATGATGAGCAGCGATTTACCGCGATTTCGCTCCGTGTCCGTTGGGATGCCCAAACGATCGAATAAAGCCTCCCACGCGGTGATTGTCGTTAACGGAAGCGCTGCAGCTTCAGCATAATCAAGCGAAGCCGGTTTCCTGCCAACAATTCGTTCATCCACCAGATGAAATTCGCTATTACCTCCAGCCCTTATATAACTTCCCGCATAATATACTTCGTCGCCAGGTTTGAAGATCTTGCAATCTGGACCTGTCTGCTCGACAACGCCGGCCACGTCCCATCCAATTACCTTAGGTTTATGTTCGACGGTATCTTTCGGAGCTCGGACGATGACATCTACCGGATTAACCGATATGGCCTTTACCCGGACAAGAAGATCGCTACCGACAGCAACCGGCTTATTCAGTGTGATGTCTAATAGGCTCTCGGGATGGTCAATCGGCAAATATTTATAAAAACCAACGGCTTTCATTGTTTTATTTGGCATTATCTTTCTCTCCTTTGTTCAGCTCCCCATTCGACCGGTCAGGTTGGGTTTACATGCCCTATCATAATCGTTATAGTTTCGTTAGAGAAGTACGCACTTATTTGTATACTACTAACCGGATGGTT
The DNA here is from genome assembly GCF_041640265.1 of Cohnella sp. Classification (GTDB taxonomy): domain Bacteria; phylum Bacillota; class Bacilli; order Paenibacillales; family Paenibacillaceae; genus Cohnella. The sequence goes on along the minus strand of NZ_JBEQAP010000032.1, from coordinate 15,319 downwards.
AGGAAGGGGATCGTGCAGATCATGCAGAGTATGTACAGAATCAATCAAAGACAGTTTCAATGTCCCATTGAATTGTCTATCCATACGATCTCTGGCAAGTGGAAAATGACCATTATCTGTCGTCTTTTGGAAGGGAAAAAGAGATACGGAGAGATCAAGAAAGAGATTAGTGGCATTCAACATAAAGTGCTTGCGGAACAGCTTAGAGAGCTTGAGGAAGCTGGGATTTTGTTGCGACAGGAGTATCCTGCGATTCCCCCGAAGGTCGAATACGAATTGACCGATCTGGGGAAAGGGATGAAGCCGCTTATGGATTTTCTGGAGCAGTGGGGTCGGCAATTTGAAGTGGGGACGGAACAGAAATCTTTATGAATAATATGGGAGAACAGAAATTAATGGAAATTTAGAATGGCATCCCAAGAGATTCGACCGTCATGCTTCAGCGAGAACATGCGTCGCGATAGAAACGGCAACGACATAGACTAAATCGTAAAAGAGCTCTAGACAATGGACAACTTCAGCTACTCTTTGGACAGATTGGGATCAGAACGGAGTTAGTGGACCCTTTCGTTGTTGTGGTTTTTTTTTGTTGCTTTGCCTCCATACTCCAGCTGCTATCCAAAGACACCCAGTAGCAACCACTAGCCCGTGAGCGACTCGGATTGGTTGAGTTCCCATAAACTGCGGAAGGTACATCAGGAACCCTAAAGCGAGAGGAATACCGCTCCATTTTGGCATGATACGAGATTTCCAAATTGCAACGGCTGCCAGGATTGAACCGACGGCCATTAATACAAGCCCTGAGAGGATCATGAAGAAACCGGGCCCAAAACGGACATCATTAGCGAGGCTAATCAAGTCGGCACTTTGCTGCTTGATTGCTTCCAGGCCAATTGCATTCAGGCCGAAAACTTCAGCTCCATAAAACGGTAGTGTCAGACCTGCACCCAGCCAAGTAAAGACAAGACTGCGGAGTGCTAGGTGTTCTACAAAAGTGTCTTGGAGTGAGATGTAAAGCCCAAACAGTCCTGCCGTCAATAAGACGAAGGCTAGAATTGCCATAACGTGTGCTACGATCCAATTCGTGGAAGCGAACGCCGCAGCACCCAACAAAGATGTCTCATCAGAGAAGGGGCGAAGTGTAGGATATAAGACAAACAGGATCCCAGCGACAGTTAAAGCCATGACCGAAAATTGAATACGATTCGTATTCGCGGCGGATCTTGATACGACATGATTGTCCTTATTTGCTATGTTGATATTCTTTTCCGTACTTATGTGCTTTTCCATGTTGATGCTCCCTTCAACATAAATATAAACTAACCTATGTATTATATTAACTAATGCAATTAGTTTTAGCAACTGTTTTATTGCCCTATCAGCACAAGATAGCTATCAAATGTGCTTGGCAAGACAATAGAAATTAAATTAAAAGGAACTCCTATATATGTATATGGTACAAAAGCAATCAGCCCGGAAGAACAAGAAGAAACCCTTTCGGAATGGGTCGTCGTTCTAGACGATGGACAAATTCAGCGTTTTCATGTCCATTCGCGCAGCGGGCGAGTGGAAGAAAAGACAGTAAACACTCCCCCGGTCACTCTATCCATTCCACATTCTATCAAACCTGCGAAGATACAGATAAAATTAGGAGAGTTCCCACCAGGCGAAGCTTTGCGGTGGACAACCCCTCTGTCCATTCGGGATGATCTGCAGGTTTTTGTGGAACGCAGCGGGGATGTTGTTTTCTGGAATGAAGGAGAAATAACCAGATTGTCCGTGAATGCCCTGCCGGATACACGTATATTGGTGGACGATAAAGAAAGATTGCTCGTACTGACTAACCCAACGGAGCAGTACCAACATGGCATATTGGGAGATGCTACAGAAGCAGGAGGTTTCGTCATCATTGATGCGAATGAAAGGAAGGTTATTCAATCGATGATGGTCCGTTCGCCTGATGTCATTGAAAGTCTAAGCCCTCTTTGGACAGATTGGGATCTGGACGGAGAAAGAGAGATTGTTCTTACCCTTAGCAACGACAACACAGGCGCAAGACTGGCTTTGTTTCGTGAATCAGGCGAGTTATTGGCTGAAGGATCGCCGATCGGTGCAGGGCACAGATGGCGCCATGCACTGGCCATTGCTCCCTTCGGCCCTGATGGTCATATAGAACTGGCAGAAGTGATGACCCCGCACATTGGGGGGACATTGCAGTATGTTCGCTGGGACAAAGAAAATAAAAGGTTGACATCTGTAGCGTCTGACAAGAGTTTCTCTACCCATGATATCGGAAACCGAAATCTGGAGATGTTTGCTGTTACAGATTGGGATCAGGACGAAAGGCCTGAACTGATTCTTCCAAATCAGAGTAAAAATGAACTTATGATAGTCAAACGCACTTCTGAAGGAAGCCGGACTGTCGCTAGTTTCGATCTGAACGGCAGATTAAACACCAATATCGCCGTGCTTACGACTTCTAATGAAAAGGAAGCTCAATCCATTGTTGCTGCAGCCACGAAAGAGGGAAAATTCATTTTATGGTTAAATTAGATTTTGAATATTCTGTAAGACTTAATTAATGTTTATGTTATAAACTTCTAATGTCGAACGGTTATCGTAGAAATAGATATGACAATAAGGGAGTGTTCTGAACATGAAACACTGGAAGAGATACGCGTTCACCGGATTAGCAATTGTCTCTATATTCGTTGTTTGGCGGCTGGCTTCACCGCTCTTTCTCGATCATATAGTAAATGAAGAGCTGCCCATTCAAGCGGAGACAGGGATCGGTACTGCACGTGAGACGCTTCTGGAAGCAAGTACTTCGTCAAAGACAGAAACGACTCGACCGGTTGCGATGCCATATTCCGGTGAATTCAGGGATGCGGATCAGTCCCATCATGCGGCAGGGATGGTGAAGACGGTTCAGTCGGGCGATCTATCTTATTTGAGATTGGAACAATTTGATGTGACCAACGGACCGGATTTATATGTATACCTGACCAAACCCGGAAGCAGTGCTGCAGACGGTGTACAGCTTGCGAAGCTGAAAGGAAATATCGGGGATCAAAATTACGAGCTGCCGGAAGACATCGACTTATCCGAATACAGCACTGTTGTCATTTACTGCAAAGCGTTCAGTGTTGATTTCGGGTATGCGGAATTGAAGCCTTTATAGAGGGGAAACCACTTTGATGGGAAAAATATCAAATAGAATCCGACATGGAATACTGTATCATCCTTGATCATGCAGGCCCGGAATCCGTTAATACGCGCATCATTCCTGAAGGTGATTATATTACCGCCCTCTATTGCGGGATTCCAAATGATGTTTCTTGCAAGCGGATTTACAGTAAGCTTCTGCAGTGGATCGAGGAAAACGGATACGTCGAAAACGGTGCATCTATCGAGCATTACATCGTCGATATGGCACAAATGATGAAGCCGGAGGAGTTTATCGTCGAGCTGCAAGTTCCTGTTAGAAAATGCTGTACCAATTTGAAGAAAATTTTATTGTAGAAAGCAACAAATTTACTAAACGGTTTGGTGTGACTGCAACGCCTTTGGAATCTGCCTTAGAGAAAACTTTGCAATCAATCAGTCGGAGCAACTACAAGCTGGTTTAGGTGCCCTTAAATTTCGCGTTACTTGTGATACGATGAACCGTATCACAAGTGAGGTGAACTAGCTTTCTTTAAGCTATCTTTGTTTATTGCTTTGTTAGGTTCGGCAACCGAGCAGATGGAGAGGCTCCGGATCGGCCGTAACAGTCAAGAGTTAATACATGAAACGAAAGTATATATCGAGCAACACTTTAATGATCCGGATTTATCCTTGCAGCTGCTTAGTGATCAATTTAATACCAATCAAAGCTATTTAAGTCGGCTGTTTAAGGATGAATTCAGCGAGAATTTCGTTGATTACTTGACTCGCATACGGATTGTGCATGCCAAGCATCTATTGAAGACTACGGATGATCTCATTCAAGATATCTCGATACAAGTAGGGTATCTTCATTATTTTTCATTTAATCGGGTATTCAAGAGAGTCGTTGGGGTGACGCCAGGTGAATATAGGAAACAATCATATGATGAGAGGACTTAAGGTATTCTGCTCCGGTATCTCAATTGTTATCACTGACATGATCAGAACGATACCATTTGCAGGTTGAATACTCGCTCGACAAGCCAGATCAAACCAAGGATAAAGATGACTATGGATGCGTAAGCGGTTATTCTTCTTGTTTCGAATTTATTCCTGAGCAGGTGCAGAACGGGCAACAGGATGAAAAAGATGATCAGCTGTCCGAGTTCCACGCCGACATTAAACGAGACAACCGAGAGGACAAGATTCGATTTTCCTGCGATGAACTCCTGGAGAACGCCGGCAAATCCGAATCCGTGAATCAATCCGAAGACGAATGCTGCCAGCCACCGATAATTGACCTGTTTTGCCAACATGTTTTCAAGAGCGATATAGCAGATGGAAAGGGCAATCACGCTTTCGATAAACCTGGAGTTTAGACTGATAACCTGCATTGCCGCAAGCAGCAAAGTAATGCTGTGCGCCACGGTGAAGGAAGTGATGATCTTTATAACTTCCTTGAAGGGCAACCCAATGACAATTAAAGCAACCAGAAATGCGATGTGGTCAAAACCGATCAGGATGTGTTTGATTCCAAGTACTAAGAAGGTATATATGCTCGACCATAAAGTTTTGGATTCAACGGAGAATTCCCTTACGGTATTGCCCGGTTCGAATGTGTTCTGTAAATCCGGTTGATTATGATCAAAGACCCAATCGTCATTAGCATCGGAAAAATAGAAAAAGGCGATATTCACATGGTTATTGCTTGTTTCTTCAAATAAAAGCCTGTAATCTATCTCCACCTTGTATGGCTGATCAAAACTAATGTCGCTTACCCCTAGCCATATTGTCCATAATGCTCCGTCTCTCTCTAATCTGTCTACCTTTACTGGGTAGGATTGGTCATTGACAAAAACCGATAGCTTCTCGTTGATGTAGGGTTGAATGATGCCGGTTGTCAATTCCCGAAGCTGTACATTGGTAAGGCTATCAAGATCATAGCCCCCGTCCTTGATCCCTCTGATTTGCGTAAACAGGGAGGAATCGAGCTCAATGGCGGACTGAATGTGGTTCTTGCCAAGGTACCATTTTGACCCACCCATATTTATGTCGTGAGAGAAGGCAGTGGGAGCTATTAAAAGTGATAAAGCGATCAGGATCAATAAGGATAAGGATAGATTTCTGAACCCCTGTACATGCATGACAAACACCACCATTTCTTCTTTAAGTTATTGAAAAAGCGGAATCCCTGCTGCGCAGCCAAAATAGAGGATCGGTGCCAGCAACAAAGCGCTGGCGCCGATCCAAGGAGCTGCTCATCTTTTCGATTTGGGACGGTATGGGTTTGTTTACAGAGGGTCCACCGACACATCGTCGAAGTAGCTATTCTGGTTCCCCCAACAATACAAAGCTACTGTTCCAGTCACGAGGGAATTGTCCGTAATGGGTCCGCCAAAGATATCGATGCTGTCCTGGAACACCTGAATCTGGTTGCCAATGACTTTCACTTCGAGGTTGGTATTGGCGCCCTGAGTGTACCCCGGTACTGTTGCTGTTTTCAGAGTGGTTTCGACGCCATTGACGACTTTGAACAGCTTAACGAAATTACGCTGCTTGTCCAGGTCGAGTTTATAGTAGTTGTTCTGGTTCTGGTAGCGGAACAGGAGGCCGATTCCGTCGTCGTCGGTGGAGCGAAGTACGGAGGCAAACGAATAGTTCGTCCAGGAAAAAGCTCCGCTATTGTTGTAATAGGCAAAAGTTCCTTTGCGATTGCTAGTGGAGGAAACGTCCGGACCGTAGATATTGGAAGACTGCTGTACTTCCCCTCTCACCACCGACCAATTGGAAGGTGCGGAAATCGTTCCCTCGTCTACAACCGTCCAGCCGGTAATATTGCCGTCATTGAAGTCGTCCGACATAAGAGCATCGGCAGGTTGAACACGAACATCTTCATAATAACAATTTTGGTTCCCCCAGCAGTACATGGCTACAGTTCCACCGGTAAGATCGTTATCCGTCACCGTGCCAAACAGACTTGCACCGTTGAGAGTGACGGTAATCTTTCCATTCCTGACCGTGGCTTTCAGTGTCATATCCGAACCGACAGTGTAAGCTCCGGTAGAAGTAGCCAGGGTGGTTTCAACTCCATTTTTCATTTTGAACAGCTTGCGGAAATTCCTTTGGCTGTCCAGATCCACTTTGTAATAGTTACTGGGGTCCTTGTAGTAAAACATGAGGCCGACTCCGTCGTCATCCGTGGATTTTAGAATGGCTTCGACACTGTAATTATTCCAGTTCATAGCAGATGTTTTGTTATAATAGGAGAAGGTTCCTTTCCGGTTATCAACTGCGGGAACATCCGGACCGAAAATGTTGGAGGTCTGTACGGCCCTTCCGCTGCTTACCGACCAGCTGGAAGGGGCAGAAATCGTTCCTTCATCCACAATCGTCCATCCGTTCAGATTCCCGTCATTGAAGTTGTCAAGCAGCACCGGTTTTGTTGGAGCTGCCGGCGTACCAAGTTCGACATCTGTATGCAGGAAGTCGTTTTGCCAGTCGGTTTTGTATTGATTCAGATAAGGAGAATAGCTGGTCCCTTTCATAGTCCCGTTAACCGGATCGATTTCCAGCAGACGTAAATAACCGTTTCCTCCATTGGTTTGGTTCTGGTAGTTGGCCAGCATCTGGTAGACCTTGTTTCCGTGGTCCCCAACCGTGACACGACGACCTTGACCGTCGTTCAGAACGTGTCCATTAACTACAATCGATATATTAGGATGCAGCTTGACAAACTTCTGCCACATTTCTTCCCCGTCATTGACTCCTCCCGGTTCCGAAGCTACACCGTAACTATGCGGATTCCAGCTATGACCGGCATTATAGCGGGTCTCATCGGAAAACATATAGGCATGCGTTACCACAATTACCCGGTGGTTGGGATGAGATGCAACGACTTCGTTAGCCCAATCCAGTACGGGATCTCTTGGTCCAAATTCCAGAGAGAGCACCAGCCAGTTGGTTCCCCCGGCGCTGAAAGTATGATAGTTATTGTCATACTTGTTCGGTTCCGCAGGATAAACTCCTCCGAAAGTCGCGGTCCCGGAATATTTGCTTTTTGGAAAATAGGTGTTGAATAAATTGGTATCCCGCGTATCTGCTGAACCGTTGGTACCCATATCATGGTTTCCGGGTGTAACCGAGTATGGAACGACGCCATCCAAAGTTCGCATGGCATCCCGAGCAACATCCCACTGGGTGGTGTTGTTATTGTTTACAATGTCTCCCTCGTGAATTACAAACTTGATGTTCTGTGCCTGCCAGTTGTCGGCAATCCATTGAGTTTGTGCACGATAGATATCAGGATAGCTTGCCGAATAGTTTTGGGTATCCGGCAGGATGGCAATTTTAAACGTTGACGAGCTGGCCTGTGTCTGGTTGGAGTACTGGAAATAGAAAAACATCATCATAATCATCATCACAAAAACGAGCCTTATTGCTTTCATCTTATTCTTCCTCCTTTTATTTTTTAAGGATCGAAGTCCGAAAGACAGCGCCGTGTGGTCCTTCCATCTCAGCCAAAACCGAAAAAATCTCCGTCACATCCTTTCCCCACTAACATCCGGCCTGTACCTCGCTTCAGCCTTGGCTGATGATTAAATGTTCTCTAACTGTCGTTTAATAAATCTAGTTATATATTCAATGGAAATAATCAAAGCAAAAATAACAAATGTAGCACCTAAGGCTGCATCCAATCGAGAAGATTTTACAGCGCTTAGCAATACCCAACCAATGCCGCCGGCTCCGACAACCCCAAGTACTGCAGCATAGCGAACATTAATGTCAAAGCGGAATATGGACCAGGTAATGAAAATACTCATTATGGATGGAAAGACTCCCTGAAAGATGACTTGAAGCGGACTAGCGCCGGTTGAACGTACCGCTTCAATTGTAGCCATATCCATCTCTTCGATGGATTCCGCGTATACCTTCACCAACATTCCAATACTGTTAACAGCTAGAGCCAGAATTCCTGGTGTAGGGCCGAACCCCACAGCAATGATAAACAGGATGGCCCAAATCAAAGCCGGTACCGCCCGAACAAAAGCTGCAAACATTTTGATAGAGTAGCTGATCAAAGGATGTGGAGTTAAATTTTTAGCCGCTAATACAGCTAGAACAGTGGACATAATAATTCCCAGGATCGTCCCAACCACGGCGACCTGAAGGGACTCGACGGCTGCTTCCAGCAAATTGAGAGGTTCATCGAAACGCGGCGGCAGCATTCGATTCAGCATATATTTCCCGCGCTCAAAAGAATCCAGCAGCTTTCCCCAACTCATATTCAACTGAGAGAAACTGAAAATAAAAAGAACTATGATTATAAAAAATGGATTCGGACGTTTAAAATGATCGAACCCATTTTTCGAGTTTTTTATCATAAAATATATTCCCTTAGTTTTAATGTAATAAATTCCACGATAATAATCAGAATAAAGATCAATAGGATTGCCGTGGCTGCTTGTTGATAACGAAACAGGTCCACACTAAACTGTAAAGCATATCCGATCCCGCCAGCACCGATCATACCTAGAATAGATGCTTCGCGAATGTTAATATCCATTTTATAAAGGGTCCAGGACACAAAGCCGGGTTTAAATTGCGGCCAAATGGCCTGACCGGCAATTTGTAACCAACTAGCACCTGTGGCTTTCAGGGCCTCTACTTGTCCCCTATTAATTTCCTCCAGATTTTCCTTATAGGCTTTTCCTAATATCCCGATTCCGGAAATCCCGAGCGCAAGTGCGCCGGCAAACGTCCCCATACCGAAGGTAACTACGAAAAACATCCCTAAAACGAGAGCCGGAACCGAGCGAAGGAAGCTAATAATCGCTGTAAATACATGTGCTGCAATCGGATGAATCGATGTGGTAGTAGCTGCCATAAAGCCAAAAGCAATGGAGAAAACCATCGCAATAACCACCCCGACAATACTCATATATAATGAATCTAGAGCGGGACCTAGAAATTTTTTGAAGACGGTCAGGTCTGGGGGGAACATATCAAAGAATACAAAAGAGAAAATATTGCTAAGGCCTCCCCAAATAGATAGGATGGAGAAACCTGTGTCAATCCATGACCAAACTGCAATCAATCCAATAAAAGCAGCTATTGTCATTTTTTTAGCTATCCTGGTTCGCTTTCCCTGTTGGTATTCCTCGTAAGAAGACGCTGCTGAATTCTTAGTGCTGATGGCATCTTTCTTCTGCGTACTTAAAGATTCCTGATAAGAATTCATCATAAAGCACCCTCTTCTGCAGTTAATGATAGATTACTTTTGTGTCTGATTCTGTCAGATCGCCTGGGTGACCATTAAAGACGATTTGGCCGGCTTTCACGCCAACAATTCGATCCGAGTACTCTATGGCAAAATCGACTTGATGCAGATTGACTATGGCAGTAATTCCATCTTCTTTGCATATCTTCCGCAAGTAATCCATCACAGAGCGAGAAGCTGCCGGATCCAGACTGGCGATCGGTTCATCGGCCATAATAATGGATGGTTTTTGACAGATTGCGCGGGCGAGTCCCACCCGTTGCTGCTGTCCGCCACTCAGCTCGTCAGCCCTTTTATAAGCCTGATCTTTCAAACCGACTCGATCCAAAATATTCAGAGCCATTTCCACGTCATTTTTTCCAAACATACCCAGACACCCGCGCAAATCTCCCATATAACCCAAGCGACCATGCAAGACATTCTGGATGGTTTGCATTCTCTTAATTAAATTGTGGCTCTGAAACACCATGCCTATTTTTCTGCGAATATTTCTTAATTTTTTCCCTCGAAGCCTGACAATGTCTGTATTTTCAAACTCGATTGCTCCGGATGTCGGCTCCACCAAACGGTTGATACAACGAATCAACGTGCTTTTTCCAGCTCCGCTAGGTCCGATGATCGATACAACCTCTCCTTTAGCAAAAGATAAATTAATATCTTGTAAAGCTTTCGTTCCGTCTTTGTACGTTTTATAGAGTTGTTTAACAACTAAATGCGGATGTTCATCCATGTTGTAACTTTTCCTCCTAATCCATAATGGAAGACAGGGTTATATGTGAGTTTCCGGGATCAGCGAAAACTCACATATATTTTTGTTATTTCACTAAATCTTCAGGCGCCATCTCAAGCCCTGCTGCTGTCATGCGAACCACTTCATAAGCATCATCAGCAATTTCAACATAACCGCCTGCATGCCCCGTGTCTTCTAAATACGCTTTTAACTCAGGCACATTAGCTACATTGTAAAAAGCGTCTTTAATGGCCACTTTTAAGCTTTCCGGCAAGTCTTTTCGTACAGTAAACGGAGGCAATGGAATAGGATTAGTCTTTTCGAAAATCACAAGTTTGTCCATATTCGGATGATCTTTGTTTTCGTTGATCACCATGTTATAAGTGATGTCATATACAGCCGCTGCATCTGCATCCCCGTTTAGGACCGCTAATACGGATGCCTCATGATTGCCGGAGAAAGCGACTTCGCCAAACATGCCATCGACTTTATCGACAGGTATACCGAGTTCGTTTACCAGATGCGCTTTCGGAAATAAATGTCCGGAAGCAGAGGTAGGATCGGCCCATAAAAATGATTTTCCTTTGAGGTCCTCCAGCGTATTAATACCCGAATCCTTTAACGTAATGAAATAGGAGTAATAAACCGGTTCTCCTCCAGCTTTAATTCCACCGGCAAATGCTTCTGCACCTGCTCTTGAAGCTGCATGGATATACGCAAAAGGTCCAAAGTATCCAAGATCGGAATGGCCGTTACGCATAGCTTCTACAGCAGCTGCATAACTTGTCGCTGGAAAAATTTCAACAGGAATTCCTAATTCACTTTTAAGATATTCTGCAAATGGCTCATATCTTTTCGTTAATACACTTTGATCTTCTAAGGGGATAGGGGTAAATACCAGCTTGTCAGGCCATTTATCTTCACTTTCCGTTGTGTTTTCCGTTGTACTCTGCCCGCTGGTTGAAGCTGTTGGAGTAGAAGCTTGCACTTCTTTTTGACTGGAACAGCCACTAACTATTGGAAGTACTAATAACGCAATTAATGCAAAACTAAACCAGACAATCTTGTTAAATGTTAATGTTTTTTGTGCCATCATTTCATTTCCACCTCGTCGGATTGGTATTGTCATTTTTCAGGCCTCATACATGGTTTACCTATTTTTACTAATTCCCCTCGATCATCCCTTGACATGCATTTTGTAAATATTCATCACTCCTTTCAATTTGAGAGAGCTGATTAAGCTGTATGAGTAATTCCGTTAGACTTTTACAAATGAAATCTGCTTCTATTTCATGATGCAGCCAAAATGAACTGTATCTAAGCCAAATTGTATATAACCCAAGGCTTTTTCCGCCTAAGATATCTGTTTCGGGATTATCTCCTATAATTGCTGTAGCATCTGCTCGACAATCTATGATTTCTAAGGCTTTATTAAATAGGTAAGGAGATGGTTTTCCGATCACTTCCGGGTGAATACCCACTACTTTTTGTAAGGAAGCAGTAAGAGCCCCTGTTTCAGGTACGTTCATTCCATTTTCAATAGGATGGTGCCCATCTAAATTAGAAGTAATAAACCTTGCTCCCTTCTGAATGAGAAGAGCTCCATCCTCAAGCTTACGGTAATCAAATGAAAGGTCTCTGCCGATTAAAACAACATCACACGGAGAATCAACGTTAAAACATAACTCATGCCCGGAACCCTTTATTTTTTCTTTTAAAAAATCTGAACCAATGACAAATATCCTGCATAAACCATATTTTTCTTTGATATATTCGCCAGCAAATTTAGCAGGTGTGATAATTTGTTTACTCTCTGCATGAATACCTAAATTTAAAAGTTTGTCAGCAATTTGCACTTCACTCATAGATGAATTATTAGTAATAAAAGCAATTTTCTTCTCTTCTCGATCGAGAAAATCTAATAATTCAGAGGCCCCCGGCAACAATTCGTTACCAAGATATAAGGAACCATCCAAATCGAATAAAAAACCATCTAGCTGCCTTGATATTTTCATAAGCGAAATTCTCTACCTTTCTCCATCATTTTTCATTTAAGTCTAAGTTCCAAAGAGCCGGGGCTCCTGAAACAACAGCATCAGCGCCTGCGTTTAATGCCACAAAGATCTCTTGCTTTTCTTGTAAAAGTCCTCCAACGACTAAGGGTAAAGCGACTTCTTTTTTAAATTGTGAAATTACTTTTGGCATAAGCCCAGGCATCATCTCAACAGCATCTGGCTGATTGGCTAGCGAGTTACGAATACCTACAGATAAAGCTTGTGTATCAAGCATAAAAACGTGTTGAATAGTTAATAAGCCAGATTGTTTTGCCGCCTTAATAATGTGATTTTTTGTACTAATAATTCCATCAGGGTTAACTTTATTTGCTAAAAAAGAAATGGATTCTTTGTCATTAGCTAACCCTTTAATTAAATCTACATGGAGAAAAACATTTTTTTTATAACGATGAATGTCTTCTACAATGTCGGTAATGTTAGATAATTCTCCACACATCATAAACACTGTATCTACTGATGAATGAAGGGCATAGGATAAATGCTCAATCTCTCTTACTGCCGCTATTATTGGATGATTAAAGAGATTCTGACTCATTAGGTTACCTCCATCGGTCTTATTTGCCTTTATAAATAAAACAAAAGAACCTTATCCTATCAAAAATAAGTAGTGAAATAGCTAAATAGATCACCACTTTTTTTGACATGAACAAGGTTCTCTCAAAGGTCTCAGCCTGTCATGTAACTATATTATTAATTTTTATTGTACAGATGAAATGTATGCCTAGTGTCAATATAGTGCAAATAAATTGTAAAATTATGATAGGCGTTAAGAACGAGACGAATAATCTTTATTTATCAGTTTTCATGCAGGTAAATCCATTCCTTTTTCCCAAATCAAGATGTTATCTTCCTTCTGTTAGTGTGACATGATAAGTGATCATGAAATAAGCCTATATATCCGAATAAGAGTACGATAAACAATAACGAAGCTATAATGAGGCCTTTAATAAATGCTCTTATTTTTGAACGGCTCCAGAAAGCGGTGCGATTTGGCATAACCAAACATTAATCTTACAATGACCCTTGAAAGTGTTGATGCTCTTCAAAGCTTTAAAAAAGGTTTTTTGTGTTATTTCTTCAGCAATGGATTACATTCCGACTTAACGAAAGAACAAACAAGTAGATATCTCGAAAATATAATTTGTAGACATTTTCAAAATCCGTCTATAGCATTTCGTTATAATTTTTGTTTAGCTTGACTCTAATGTCGGGAGATATTTATAATCAAACTGTGCAAGTAAACGTTTACGTAAGCGTTTAAATTAAAGCGTCATTATTGGGTTCTATTTCATCTCCAAAGTTGTAATTGTCTCTCATGTGATTCTAGTTTTGCCAACTGAAAATTCGAAGTGGGGGTGGATCCTATTGAGCATGAAAGTTGAAGAAATAATTCGCGAAGTACCAGAACTAAACCATGAATTTTTAAGTTTTGAAAATCTTAGAGGAGGGCTGTGCAACCAAACCTATAAGGTACAAACGAAACAGGGTACATACGTTCTACGCATCAATAGCAGGCAAAATGAGTATTTGAACCTGACACGCCGCTCTGAAGTAGAAGTGATGAGGAAGGCAAACCGCGAAGGATTTGCTCCTAAAGTGATTTCCAGTAATCATCCGGAACAATTCGTAGTCACGGAATTTATTGAAGGTCGAATGCTTGAGAAAGATGATCTGAAAGACGGTAATATCAAAGGAATGATTATGGATCGCCTCAAACGAATACATCGTATGGAAGGTCAAGGTAGAACATGTACTCCTTACGATTTAATTTATGGATATTTGAAAGGCGCAGATCAGTTTCAAGTCAAGCATCCTGATGGATTAAACCGAATTTTGCATCGAGTAGAGAAAATCGCGCATAGTCGGAGTAATGACAAAGAATATAACAACAAATTCTGTCACAATGATTCCTTTTTATGCAATATGATTTATACAGGTCAACACTTGCAAATCATTGATTGGGAGTTGTCGGGAGTCGGAGATGTGTTTTTCGAATTGACGCTCATTCCGTTTACAAACCAGTTCAGTGAAACAGATGAGCGTGAGTGGTTGAAGTTATACTTCGGATATTTCGAGGAGGAGACATTCCACATTTTTCAGGACATGAAATTCGTGGCGATGGTTCGTGAGGTTGCGTGGGGAATGTTTTACAGCGGGCTTACTAAGGGGGAAAGTTACCATGACTTTGATTATTACAAGTTTGCAGAATATTGCATCCAGCGAATAGAACAAGGGATTTATCAATTATAAGGGTGCATTTAATAATCACAGAAGGGCTGTCCCATAAGTCATAACCGATGATTTTGGCGTTACAATCATTTATGGTAGAATACGAGAGAGACGAAGTACGTCCTGATCCACCGTACAAACACGGGGGTTGGGGCGTTTTTCATTTTTATCCGGAGGAGGAATAGGAATGAGATTTGAAGAAGCGCATGCCGCATTTATTCGGTGCCATCTAAATCTTCGGGCAGGAGAGCGCAAGGGTCGTTTGGAAAGGGGGCACGGTCATGGAGAAAAGCTCTTTTGTCAAAATATTTGGTGGGAGTTAAAGGGGAATTTTGAAGGGCTTCATCCGGAATACGAGGTAACGGATTGGCGTGGGAAGTCCTACTTTGCGGATTTTGCCTATAAAATCCCTGGATGGAAAGTCACGCTTTTATGGGAAATTAAAGGCTTTAACAGCCACGTTAAGGAAATGGATCGAAATAAGTTTTGCGGGGAGTGCAGGCGAGAGCTCTATCTCGAGGCATTTGGCTTTCGTGTCATTTCCATCGCATATGACGATGTGGAGGGCAACCCTGGGCTTATCGTCGCTCTTATGCGCATGCTTTTAAGCCAGTATGAAACGAGCCAAACTCCAGTAAAGCGGGCCGTTTTTGAGGAGAACGAAGTGATCCGTCTGGCTGCCAGCCTAGCTCGGCCAACCCGTCCTAAAGATGTGGGGGATCACTTTGAGATCAATCATCGTACAGCAGTTAGGTTATTGAGATCTCTTTGCGAGAAAGGATGGATGGCCCCCGTTGCGAGAGGAGCGGGAGAGCGAATCGTCCAGTATGAGTTGACGAGAGGGGGATTGGAGTCGATGTG
>NZ_JBEQAP010000031.1:0-68570 GCF_041640265.1 Cohnella sp. | reverse complement strand
TATTTCTCTTTTTCGTACAAAAAAAGAGCGGGCTATCTTTTTCGATAACCTGCTCTTTTTCTTGATATTTGGACCTGCACCTTAACTAAATGACATTGCCCTGAGTGGAGCCCTTGTTTGATGAGTGAGTAATTTGTCCGGTATGCATAATATACAACGCACATTGTTTTCAATTATAATGCTGGAGAAGGGAGGCCGATCATGTTTCAGGAAGAGCGGTTGTTGAAGATTCTGGAAAACCTTAATGTGCGCAAAGAAATGTCCGTACATGACATCTGCAAGGAATTTGAGGTCTCTAGAGATACGGCTAGACGTGATATCGTGAAGCTTGTGGAGGAAGGCGCCGCCATGCGGACGCATGGCGGAATCACACTCCCGACGTTAAGGGATACCATTCGGGATTACCGGCAGCGTCTAAAAGCGCATTCCGAAGAAAAGATGCTTATCGGTCAAAGAGCCCTGTCCTTCATTCAGGAAGGAAAGCAATATTTTTTTGACGTATCGACCACGGTACGGTTTCTGGCCGAATTTATAAATCATGATATCCAAGTGTACACGCATTCGCTCGATATCGCCGAAATACTGAGTGATAAAGACAAGGTATTCGTCTATTTATCCGGAGGAAGCCTGCATAAAGAGAACCGATTTCTGTTTGATGCCGAGAGTCTGAATCAGTTGAAAAGCGTTAGATTCGATACTGCCTTTATCGGAGCTGCGGCGATCATGAAGGACGGCATTTACTATGAGAACAAAGAGGATGCGATTATTAAAAAGACGGTTGCAGGACAATCGAATACCGTAATTCTACTTGCCGATATCCATAAATTTCAGCTGGACAGCTATCATAAAGGGTTGGGCTTTCAGCAAGTCGATATCCTCATTACCGACCAAATACCCCCCGAACCGTTCCAGGATATTCTAAATTCCAATAACATCCAGGTGATCGTCATCTCGAAGACCTAATACTAGCTCAGGAAGACCCGTGCAGCCCCGTTAAGACTCGTAGAGACCGAGGTGCGAATCGATTCAATCCGGTTCTGCAGCCCTCGGATGTAGCGGGTCTTTTCTGCATTTAAACTTTAAGGTCAGTCTATTTTAGATACATACTGCTTGTAAATACTAAAACTTTTACTTATAATTACTTAATGAGGGCATCAAAAGGGCAGGGGATGAATTGAAGTACAATGTAATGTTTAGTGATATCGATGGCACATTGTTGAATTCGGTTCATGAGATCTCGGCAAGAACAAGGCTAAGTATCCGTAAACTTACTTCTATGGGAGTGCCGTTTATCATGGTGTCTGCACGCATGCCCCAAGGCATCATTCCGCTGCAAAATGAACTTGGCATTAATGCTCCCATTGTTTGCTTCAGCGGGGCTTTGATCATGGATGCCGAGAAATGCGGAGGTGCAAGAGAGGTTATTGCAGAGTCCCCTATGGACATCGAGGTTGTATCGTCAGTTTACCGCCTTATTGAAGACACGTTTCCGAATATAAGTGTCAGCCTGTATAACAAGGATATGTGGCTGGTAAACTCACCGGAGGATGAATGGATTATTCAGGAGCATCAGATTATCGGCATCGCACCGACCCCATTTGATTTACGGTCTATAGCGGGTTCAACGTTACCTGTCTTTAAAATGCTTTGTATGGGCGATCCGGGTTGTATTGCGGCGCTGCGCGAGGTTCTATTGGAACGATTTCCGAATTTGACGATCTATGAGTCAAAGCCCACGTACCTGGAGATTATGTCTCCGGGGGTTAGTAAATCGAAAGCCATGGATGCGCTGCTCGGCCGTTTTCGCGCAGACCGCCGAAGTACGCTGGCAATCGGCGACAATTATAACGATCTAGACATGATCCAAAGTGCCGGACTCGGTGTAGCAATGGGCAACGCGCCTGATGGGGTAAAGGCCAACGCAGACTATATTACGGATACAAATGATCGGGATGGCGTCACACTCGTCATTGAAAAATATTTCTATAACAGCTGAGGAGGATGCGAAGTATGCCTTACGTCAATATCAAGATCGTCGATAACGGTGTAACCCCAGAACAGAAAGCTCATCTTATCGAAGGTGTGACCAGACTCCTGGTGGATATCCTCGATAAAGATCCGAAAGAAACAGTCGTTATTATTGATGAAGTTCCTACTGATAATTGGGGAGTTAACGGAGAAACGGTTACCAAACGGATCGCGAAATTGAAGGAATAGGTCGCACATTGAATTAATCTAATCTGAATACTTAATATCCGAAAACCTCCATTCAATGGAGGTTTTTTTGCAAAATGAAATCTTATTGTCGTAAAATTATCACCTTTTTTGTGTAAGATATTAAATTCTGCCCAATCTCCTTACCCGTTACAATAAACATATACACATAAACAGAGGGGGGCGCTGCGATGGACACCCAACCGCTCGTCGTAATGGAGGGAATTGAGAAGAAGTTCCCAGGAGTGCATGCCCTGAATCAATGCCAATTCAGACTTCAGGCTGGAGAAGTTCATGCCCTTGTCGGGGAGAATGGCGCCGGTAAGTCCACTTTAATGAAGGTGCTGACCGGCGTATATCAGAAGGATGCAGGACGAATAGTCTACAAAGGACGCGAGGTCGACATTCCTCATACGAAGGCTGCGCAAAATTTGGGAATTAGCATCATTCATCAAGAGCTGAATCTCATGCCTCATCTGACGGTAGCACAGAACATCTATATCGGACGGGAACCTCGGAGAAGGTTTCCATTATTACTGGATGATAAAGCGCTTCATACCAAAGTGCGTGAATTATTTAAGAGAATGAACTTAGATGTTGATCCCCGCATGAAAGTATCGGAGTTAACGGTAGCCAAGCAACAGATGGTGGAAATTGCGAAAGCGCTGTCATTTGATTCGGAAGTGCTCATTATGGATGAGCCGACCGCAGCGCTAACAGACAGTGAGATCGAGGAGCTATTCCGGATCATTGCTCAGTTAAAGGCTTCCGGAGTCGGAATCGTATACATCTCCCACCGGATGGATGAGCTTAAGCGGATCACTGACACGATTACGGTTATGCGGGATGGAAGTTATATCGACACGGTACAAACCGCCGAAGTGTCCATAGATCGAATCATTTCTCTTATGGTCGGCCGGGAAATCTACCATTCTGTCGAAGCTAAACAAATTCATACCGACGCAGAAACCGTACTAGAGGTGCGCAACCTAAACAGGGGAAACACGCTCAGAAACATTCATTTCAATTTGAAAAAAGGTGAAATTTTGGGTTTCGCAGGGCTGATGGGCGCTGGTAGAACAGAAGTAGCACGGGCAATCTTCGGTGCTGACTCTTTCGATTCGGGCGAGATATTCATTCACGGCAATAAAGCCCATATCAGGCATCCGCATGATGCGGTCAAGCACGGCATCGGTTATTTATCTGAAGATCGCAAGAGATTCGGACTGCTAGTGGATATGGACGTGAAAGAGAACGTCGGTATAGCTTCCTATGGCAGATATAAGGACGCTATGGGCTGGATGCGGCAAGAGCAGATGACTGACTCTGCACAGAAGGTCGTAGATACGTTGAAGGTAAAAACACCCAGTGTGGATCAGAAGGTCAAATTTCTATCCGGCGGCAATCAACAGAAGGTCGTTATCGGCAAATGGCTGACAAGAGACAGCGATATCCTCATTTTCGATGAACCGACACGAGGTATAGATGTAGGCGCCAAGGGTGAGATATACAAGCTGCTGGAAGAGCTGGCTGAGCAAGGGAAATCGATTATTATGATCTCCTCGGAGCTGCCGGAAATTCTACGGATGAGTCATCGGGTAATCGTGATGTGCGAAGGCCGAATCACTGGAGAATTGCTTCGGGAAGACGCAGATCAAGAGAAAATTATGAAGCTGGCAACACGTCGAACAGGCTGAAGCCGAAGGGGGTAACAAGATGAAAGTCGCAATTACTAACAACAAACAAATTCAGATTAAATCCGGCGTGCTTCAGCAACTGCTCGCTAGTGCCAGCTTGATTGCCATGGTGCTCGTATTCACGTTTTCCTCCGACAATTTTTTCAGATTCGATAATATTATCGGAATTTTACTTTCTACCGCAGTTATTGGTGTGCTGGCTTTAGGATCGACATTCGTCATTATTACGGGAGGCATAGATCTAGCTGTCGGTACCGTGATGACCTTCAGTTCGGTTATGACCGGTGTCATCATTACCTTCTGGGGTCTGCCGATCCCGTTCGGAATTGTCGGCGGTGTTTTGACCGGAGCCTTGTGCGGTACGATAAGCGGCTTGGCGGTTGCCAAGATGAAGATACCGCCGTTCATCGCTACGCTTGCGATGATGATGATTACGAAAGGCTTATCTCTAGTCGTCTCCGGTGCGAAGCCAATTTATTTTGCAACGAAATCAGATTCAGAAGATAAAACTTTCATTTTCAGCCAAATTTCGATGGGCTCGATCACCAATTCTTTATTCGGTATCGAAATTCCCAATGCCATACTCATTTTTTTCGGACTCGCTATCGTTGCTGGATTAATTCTAACGAAGACGATAATCGGTCGTTATAACTTTGCTTTAGGTAGCAATGAGGAAGCGACTAGGCTGTCAGGGGTTAACGTAAACTTTTGGAAAATCACGATCTACACCATCACCGGGGCTTTCAGCGGAATAGCAGGAATTCTGATGGCTTCCCGTCTAAACTCCGCCCAACCTGCGCTTGGTTCCGGCTATGAGTTGGAAGCGATTGCTGCGGTTGTTATCGGTGGAACCTCGCTCAGCGGAGGACAAGGCACGATTGTGGGCACGGTCATCGGAGCGTTGATTATGAGCGTTCTAATCAACGGCTTGCGGATCTTGTCGATTCCTCAAGAATGGCAGACGGTCATCATCGGCCTGGTCGTCATTGGTGCGGTATACGCAGATATATTACGCCGCCGGAAAGCTTGATTTATACCATCGGTAATCCCTCCGTTCAGGAGTGATATACAACATCAATATATTCATAAGGGGAGATCTGGGAATGACTAAGAAAAAGCTTGGATTGCTTGCGGTAGTACTTCTGCTCGTCGCCAGCGTACTCGGGGCTTGCGGGAAAAACAACAACAATGGTGATAGCGCAGCTGCGGACGGCAAGATGTACATTCCGGTTATCTCCAAAGGCTTCCAGCATCAGTTCTGGCAAGCGGTTAAGCTTGGAGCTGAGAAAGCAGCCAAAGAATTTGATGTGGAAATTACGTTCGAAGGACCGGAATCAGAAACTCAGGTTGATAAGCAGATCGAAATGCTCCAGGCGGCGCTCGATAAGAAACCTGCAGCTATCGCATTCGCGGCATTGGATAGTAAAGCATCTTTACCTTTACTCGAGAAAGCTAAATCCTCCAACATTCCGGTTGTCGGTTTTGACTCCGGCGTAGATAGCGATATTCCTGTGACAACCGCAGCGACGGACAACATTGCGGCAGCGGGACTTGCTGCTGACAAAATGGCTGAGCTCATTGGCGGCAAGGGCGAAGTTGCTCTCATTGTTCATGACCAAACGAGCCGTACCGGTATTGACCGCCGAGATGGCTTCAAAAAACAGATAGAAGAAAAATATCCGGACATCAAAATTGTAGACATTCAATACGGTGGCGGCGACCACTTGAAATCAACCGATTTGGCCAAAGCAATCATTCAAGCGCATCCGGATTTGAAAGGCTTCTTCGGTGCCAATGAAGGCTCGGCAATCGGAGTACTCAACGCGGTTACGGAGCTAAAGAAAGAAAGTCAAATCTTCGTTATCGGTTACGACTCCGGCAAACAGCAAATGGATGCGATCCGCAACGGTAAAATGGCTGGTGCCATTACTCAAGATCCGATCGGTATCGGCTACTGGTCCGTCAAAGCGGCCGTTCAAGCAAAAAAGGGTGAAACAGTTCCGAAATCCATCGATACAGGATTCCATTGGTACGATAAAACAAACATCGACTCCGAAGAGATCAAGCCGTTGCTGTACGAATAGAATAAGGCTTATGTATACATGGAGGTTGCCCAATTCGGGCAACCTCATCTTGCTTTGTATTCAAAGGACTCGTGTATGGCTTATACTAAGGTTATTATCCGCATTACGTTAGGGTGTGAACAGGTTGTATAAGGTCATCTTGATTGACGATGAAGACGAGGTTAGGGAAGGGATTAAATTCAAAACCCCGTGGGCGGATTGCGGGTTTGAGCTGGTCGGTGATTTCGAGAATGGCCGCGATGCTTGGGAAGCCATGGAGGACTTAAAGCCGGATGCAGTCATAACCGATATTTGTATGCCTTTTATGGACGGCCTGCAATTGTCCAAACGTATATTCGACCATTATCGGAACGTTAAAGTCGTTATTGTCACGGGTTTTGAAGACTTTGACTACGCTCAAAGAGCGATAAAGCTGAAAGTGACGGACTATCTGCTCAAACCTTTAAATTCACAAGAATTCACAGACTTTCTATTGCGGATGAAGCATGAGCTGGATGAAGACAGAATGCATAAAGAAGATCTCTCCCGGCTGCGGAGCCAACTTCATCAAAGCCTGCCTCTGCTGAAGGAAAGTTTTCTGGAAAAACTGGTATCCGCTTCAATGTCCGAGGAGGAGCGAGAGCTCGGAATTCAAAGCCATCAATTGTTTTTGCCGGGTCCTGCTTATGTTGCAATGGTAGGTGATCTCGATGGACGACAGGGTGATCGTTCAGAGGAGTCAGATACCGATCGGGAACTGATACGGTTCGGTGTCTATAATATTATGCAGGAAATCATCGAGAAGGAGCACGGGGGCATCGTATTTCGGACTCGCGATCATAAGGTTGCCGCACTGTATTCTGCTGTGGCAGACGAACTCTTGCTGCAAAGCCAAACATTAGCGGGACAAGTTCGCTATAGCGTAGAGAAGTATTTAAAGAGTACACTTTCCATTGGAATTGGACGTCCTTGCCACCATATTCAACAGCTGTCGCAATCTTATCAGGAAGCGCTTTCAGCGCTTGATTATCGATTTATGCTCGGCGTTAATCGGACCTTGTCCATCCAAGATGTTGAGTTCGGTCAGAGGGAAGGCATTAGCCGTGACAGCGACTGGGAGAAGCAACTAGTCAGCGCGATGCGTACTGGGAGCCAGGCGTATGTATCCAAAGCGCTGCAGGTCGGGTTCGATGGTCTGAGAAGCTCAGGAACGACGGTGGACAAGGGGTACGGGATTATTCACAAGCTTCTTGTCGCACTTATGAATTGGATAACGGAAACCGGACTTACTCATCCGGCTGGGATCGAGGATGATTTGTTCTCGCAGATCCAAACCATGAAGACGCTGGATGCTATCCAGCAGTGGTTAGAGGAGCTATGCCACCGGATCTTGAAGGATTTGTCTGCAAAACGTTCGAATGTTACCAAGTCGCAGATGCAGAAGGCTGAAAGGTTCATCAGCGATAATTACATGAACGAAGAGCTTACATTGAATGACGTTTGCAGCCATCTCTATATGAGTATCAGTTACTTCAGTACGTTGTTCAAGCAGCATACGGGAATGACCTTCGTAGAATACGTGACTCGAATTCGCATGGAGAAGGCCAAAGAACTGCTGGCAATCACCTCACACAAAACCTATGAAATCGCTCTTCGCGTGGGATATGGGGACCCTCATTATTTCAGCGTTATTTTCAAAAGACAGACAGGTACGACGCCTAAGGAATATCGCAACCTGCAGAAGGGGACATTCTGAATGAACTCACGGCGACAGCTGTTTCAGTTCAAGAGCATCCACACGAGCATCGCAATTGCGTTCTCTTGCCTGATTGTAGCAATGACGGTGCTTTTAACTTTCAATTCATATCGACTGTCCGAAGAAGCCGTGACGGACAATGCGAAGACCTATACGGAGCAGTTAATCGACCAGGTTAATACAAACATTGAGACCTATCTAGACAATATGGTGAGCATATCCGACTTAGCAATCAGTAATAGTGATCTGGAAAAGGCGGCATTGCTCACCGATATAACATCTCCGGAGAGTGTGGAGCTCAGTGATGAGATTGGCAAGTTTTTTCGGTCGGTCGTTCGTTCTCGCGAAGATATCGCAACCATTTTGTACGTTGGGGCTAACGGCAATACGATATCCGACAGGGATCAAGCGGGATTCAAGCCGGTGGATGATTTGCGCGGGCAGGACTGGTATTTGAGCGCAACCGATGCCGGGGGAAAGGTTGTCATAAGCTCGTCACATGTTCAGCATATTTATTTAAGGGAATATCGTTGGGTCGTGTCCATCAGCAGGCAGCTCGGTGAAGCTGGACAACCGGGCAGCGGCGTGCTCATGGTTGACCTTAATTTGAACGTTATAAACAATCTTTGCAAGCAAATTGAACTTGGTAATCGAGGTTATGTGTTTATTCTGGATCCTTCAGGCGACTTAATCTACCATCCTCAACAGCAGCTGCTGTATAGCAGATTGAAGTATGAAGCGATAACAACGCTATTGGATGCAAAAGATAGCTCAATTCCAATCAAAGATAATGATGATCGTAAAATATATACAATACGTACGAATGAATTCGGGTGGAAGGTTATTGGAGTTACTTATACGGATGAGCTTGTCGGCAATAAACAAGAAATACGAACAACCTCTGTCCTTGCGGGAATTTTGTTTCTTATTGTTGCTTTATCGATTTCCATCTTTCTGTCCTACCGCTTAACCAACCCGATCAAAAGACTCGAAAGCCTTATGAAGAAAGTGGAAAAGGGAGATTTCAATACTCGAGTCGAGGTGGAATCGACTGACGAGATTGGCAAGCTATCGCGTTCTTTTAACCTCATGATAGGCAAGATCAAAGATTTGATGGGTCAAATCTTGCAGGAGCAAGAGATGAAGCGGATTAGCGAACTGAAGGCAATGCAAGCTCAGATTCATCCCCATTTTCTATATAACACCTTAGACTCGATCATTTGGATGGCGGAAATGGGGAAGATGGCAGAGGTCGTAAAAATGACGAGCGCACTCGCAAAGCTGTTTCGTTCTAGCATTAGCAAGGGTGATGAGCTCGTTCCGGTTGCGGTTGAGCTCGAGCATATTCATAACTATTTGACGATTCAGAACATCCGCTACAAGAATAAATTCACCTACAGCATTGAGGTTGACCCAAGCATTTATGAGAGCAAAACGTTAAAGCTCGTTCTTCAGCCGTTGATTGAGAATGCGATCTACCATGGCTTAAAGCAGCAAGCTGTCATCGGTCATATTACCATAACGGGACGACGGGAAAATGGGGATATCGTATTGCAGGTTACTGACGACGGAGTTGGAATGAGCGAGGAACAGTTGATGGCCTTAGAAGACAAGCTGCGTAAGAGGGAAGAGGGAAAGGGTGTTGGACTGGAGAACGTCAACAACAGAATCCGTCTTTATTTCGGTGAATCCTATGGACTTGATATTATAAGTGAACTAGATGAGGGAACAACTGTAACGCTCCGAATACCAGAGATACGTTAAGGGGGAATGGCGGTATGCGTAAAATTATAATGTGGGGCGCAGCGGCCGTTCTTCTGACGGCTGTTATTGGATACATTTATATGCTCGTTTCCGATCCATGGGCTGAGAAGGATAAGCCGATTTTATTCGTTCCAAAGTCGGTGGATGGGCGGATTGATTTCTGGCAAGTACTTGGGCAAGGGGTCTATATGGCAGCCAAAGAATTCGGTGAAAAGGTGCAAACGGTGGGAACAGTGGCAGAGTCCGATATCGATGGGCAAATTGCTTTGCTAGAGAAGGCGATTGGTGAACAACCGAAGGCGATTGTGATGGCGGCATCCGATTATGACCGGTTAGTTCCTGTAGCAAAAATGATAAAGGCTGCGGGAATACCGCTCATTACTGTAGATTCGGGTCTTAATGGCGGGATATCTGCCAGCTTTATCGCAACGGACAATTACGAAGCAGGACGAAAAGCAGCGGATTCGATGCTGGAATGGGCTCAGAAGGATGCCAAAATCGCACTCGTTAATTCGGTTAAAGGGGCTTCCGCAACGATGGATAGGGAGCGGGGAACCCGAGATCGGTTGAAGGAAGCGGGAGGAGTAACCGTGTTAGAGCAATCTTATTACTCGGATGCCTCCGAGTCGAAGGCATATGACATCGTGATAAAGCTGCTTCAGGAGGAGCTGGGAATAAATGGAATGATTTGCATGAACGAGCCTTCAACGGTCGGTGCTGCGAAAGCAATCAAGGATTTAGGCTTTTCTTCTCGTATAAAGCTTGTCGGCTTCGACGCCTCAACGGATGAGATAGCTTTTCTAGAAGAAGGTGTCATTCAAGCTATTGTGGTTCAGAATCCTTTTAATATGGGTTATTTGGCGGTACGGACTGCGGTCGATGTGATGAACGGACGAGACGTGGAAAGACTGATCGATACGGGCTCTGAGGTCATCACCAAACAAAATATGTATACGAAGGAAAACCAAAAGCTATTGTTTCCTTTTGAAGGACAATGATTTGCGAAGTGAAAGCCAGCCAACTCCTCGCTATTGCCGCAAAATGCGGCAATGAGAAGCGAAAAGCCAACCAGCTCAATTCATATCTAGCCACGGATCAGTTGTTTGGACCAGAGGATAAGGTTATCGCATTCTTATGAGTAGTCCTCAATAACCTCTGCGGAAGATCGATGCTCGTTACCCTCAGCGAGAGTCTGAGATATCGATTTATGACTGCGGGATTCCTTCTTCTGGCGATATAACCACAATCCGTACTCAATAGGGCGCAATATTGCCTTGTGATAAACTGATTTTTCCCCTGCTTGCTTAAACACTTCTCGTGACGGCTTTGGGTTCACCTCAAGTAACCACACATGTCCACTCCTATCAATCGCCAGGTCAAGCGCCAATTCGCATAAAGCTCCATAAGTGACCTCAAGATGGCGAGCGACGCTAATTCCGAGGTTTTCGGCGGTTTCACGGATTTTCGCAATTTCAGCAGCGCTGCCGATCCATTGCCGCAGCAAGGAATTCATGGATGCAGCCTCGCCGCCGCCATGCAGGTTAGAGGTGATACTGCGCTGAGGTCCGATGCGTCCTGCACAGCCCGTTACTTCCCATACGCCAACGCTATTTTTCTGCACAAGCATTCGGTAGTCATGAACTCTGCCGTTCGGCAGCTTGATATCTAGACCTTGCTGGGCAATATAACGATCGCCACGCTTATCCCAGCTCGCGAGAGCCAAGGCCAAGCGATTTCTTGATGCCCGCGTCGGCTTTACTATACTTCGTGAATGATTGCGGCCTTGAAGTAAAAAAGTTCCATCACTCTTACGGTCAATTCGGAGTATTCCGCGTCCCCCAGTTCCATTAATCGGCTTTAAGTAAACGGTTTGAAACTTCCTAAGCAGTGAGGTGACATCATCCGAGGATTGATACAGCTTTGTGGTCGGAAGATGATTACGAAACGCGGATATATTTCCAAGCGTTCGATAGATGGTCCATTTATTGCGCAACGGCCGATTTAGAAACGTTAAATGGGAGTAGCGTTTGCGAAAAGCTAGGAGCTGCTGAAAACGTGTGCTTTTTTGAATACGGCAGCGATCGTAGATAACGTGCGGGAGGCGTACCCAGCGTCTGCTCCAGGTTTTCGTTTCCGGGTTATAAATCATCGCATGGATTTTAACGCTCCCGCTGTCATCCACGTCTTGAGGAGTAAACACGAAGACGGATATACCAAGCCGTTTACCCGCTGCAATCATTTTCTCGTAGATGGGCCGTTCTTCCAGCGCTTTTCTCTCGTTGAGATAGAGGGTTAGGATTCCGAGCACGGGTTTAGACATGAACGAATCACCTCCCGGCCGGCGTTGCTGCCGGCATGGAGGAAGGGAAACCTAGACTTCGGGAAGCCTGGATAACTTTCACGAGATCGTGCCTCCCTTAGAGTCTGTGTTCAACCGATGCAAGTATAAGCTATATTGGAAAATTCGCTCGAGTGACTTGTTCCGTATATGAGGCTCGTCGAATTTCATGGGCTTAGAGTTGGCTTCGAAAAACCATACATGCCCCTTCTCATCCACTCCGAGATCCATAGACATTTCACACAATCGGTAATGCGCGGAGCGCTCGATTTGCCTAGCTAGTGTAATCGTCGTTTTCCGTACTTTGCTAAGAACCTTCTCGGTTTTTTCCTGGCCGAAAACCGATACGAGAAGCTTCTCCGGATCATCAATATAACCGCCGCGGGGTACATGAGTAGTGATGCTGGAATCGCCGGCCACTCTTGCTCCAATGCCGGATAGTTCCCAATGACCGGCCCCGTTTTTCTGCACAAGAGCCCTTAAATCGAATGGGCGTCTATTCACCACGGCGAGCGTAATGCCTTGCTGAGCAATATAAGGCTCTCCGAGGACGGCTGACTGCTTGATCACTCTATTCCAAAGACGATTCATCGTAGAGCACCGATAGGTTCGACTGCCTATCTCCTCTTGAATCTGAAGCCGGAAGGGCAATTGTTTCTCTGGCTGAACCTTAACTGTCATGATGCCAACACCTGCTTTGCCGCGAACGGGTTTCAAATAAAGTAATCGATGCCTTTTAAGCAGATTGCCGAGAACCGCTGGGTTGGTTAATTTTTTGGTTTCGGGAATGAAAGGCTTGGTGGCCTTGTTCTCGTTCAGCCATTGAAATAAAGACCATTTGTTGAAAAAGCGGCGGTTAAATAGACGAACCCCCGGCTGCTTCGACAACGCCGCGAGCTTGCGTTTCACTCGCGGCAGCCTCTCATCCTCCCTTTGAGGAATTCGGTTATATATGATATTAGGACGAGGAAACGAGCCCCGGACCCATGTCTCATCATCCTTTCGATAAGTAAATCCGAGTACACTAGGAGTGTGGAGCTTCAGATCTTTCACGGTAACAACATAGGTGATAATTCCCATTGTTTGGCCGGTACGGATTAAATCAACGAAATTATTCCGGTTGCCGCGAAACAATTGCAGGTCATCCTCAATCGTAAGGATCGCGACGACCGGTTTATCGATCGTCGCCTCCACTGTGAAGGAATTATCCAAGGGAACTTTAGGGATCATCAAGATTCATCCCCTTTGCTGAATTTACTCAAATATAAGCAGTGGTCAAGAATGTATTGAAGCGATGCTTTCCCCTGCTCTTTCAAAGCCGGATGCTTGAAGATGGATCTGCCTGGCTTAGCATTCGCCTCGAACATCCATACTGCGCCGTCCCGATCAATGCCGATATCAAGTCCTAGTTCACCGAGAGTATGCGTATAATTGCGTTCTATCGCTTCGGACAGCTTGATCGCAATTTCCTTGGCTTCCTTAAGCACTTCATCCGCTTTGGCTCCAAAGGTCCTGTTAAGAGCTTGCTCCGGGGTCATGAGGGAGCCCCCGTTTTTGATGTGGGTTGTTACACTGCCTCGACCGGCCTTCTTAGCGCCAATTCCAGCAACAACCCATTCATTTCTCCCGTCCTTATGCATATGGAACCTGAAATCAATCGGGCAGTTATCGATTTCGACCAACCGGATTCCTTGCTGCACGACGTAGAGATTTAAGCCACTGCCATGGCGAGCGCGCAGCATCTTCATCAAGCTGTTGAAGTTATTAAACCGCAGGAGGACGTTGCCGCCGCTGCGACGATAACGGATGAAATAACCTTTGCGGGGGTGGTAGGTAAGACGATAAATCCCGTTGCCAAGGCTGCCAGCCGTCGGTTTATAATACAGAAACTGATGCTTCTCCAGAAGCTCTTTAATTTTCTCTGAGGAAGGGTTATTTATGGATTCCGGTAAGTGTTGCAAGGCCTCTGGATCATTATCAAGCAAGCTGTATACGTCTGACTTGTTGAAGAAGCTCCAGTTAAAGAAAGGTATATTTTTTTTGATGAATCTTTCTCGCAGCGTAGAGATGGAAGTGCTCGTTTCAGCACGGCGACTAGGAAGCCGATTGTAAACGACATCTGGAAGCGGAACGATGCGCCTTATCCAGCCGCCCCCGCCATCTATAAACCAGGCATGTATCGTCTCCTGCTGCCAGTTAATATCTCTCGGCGTGAAAGCGAAGAAATAAGCTTTTTTTTGGCCCAAATAAAGAAGCTGCTTGACGAATCCGGTGCGCTCTCCGAAAGGTGCACCTGAAGATCGTGCGTTGCTATCTGTTAATACACCGATGAGAGGCCCGAGTTGAATGTCCTCTCCCTCATCATTTGCTAAATAAACATTCCCGGATTTAGGAACACGAACGGAACGACGGAGTCCTGCCGACATATAAACATGATGGCCCTTCCGTTTAACAGTCTTTACTCTGGCGGGCACTGTGTCTTTGCCCAGCTTGACATTGACAGATTTGCGTCCACCCAGCTTGAGCATCTTCGCAAGCGGGCTGGAAAACCAAACGATACGTTCCGGTTGCCCGGTGAAATGCACGTTACAGATGGTCAAACTCATGAATTACCCTCCCAGGTGGTCGAAGCAGGATAGATCTGGCATAGGACAGAGGTTGCTCTGCGGCTAATTTCGCTGCAGCTTTGCCCACAGATTCCATAGCAGCACGCCCAGGCTTGGAGTTGGCTTCCAGAAACCAAATCCTGCCGCTGCGGTCAATCCCGTAGTCCATACCGATTTCAGCGAATCGCCCCAATGTTTCCTCCAGTCGATTGACGAGTTGGAAGGAAATTCTTCGTATTTCCTGAAGCAGCTCGATTCCGCGTAGTTCTCCGAAAAGGGAAACCAATACTTCCTTGGCTGACGACGCCTTTCCGCCTCCGTGCAGGTTAGAGGTGACTGTTCCGGGCATCCCGCACCTTGCGGCAATTCCCGTTAATGTCCAATGGCCGTTGTTGTTCTTCTGCATGAGAGCGCGTAAATCCAACGGTTCACCCTCAGGTCCCCGTAAATCTAATAGAGGCTGCATAAGATAAGCTCTTTGGCCAATCCAACGTTGCAGAAGCCTTAGCGCTGCCTGTTCATTAACGCAGTTTATTGAAAGAGGCCGGTTATCGCTTTGACGACCCCTAATATTAACAGTTCCATCCTCCTTGCGGACTACAGCAACCACTCTCTTACCTTGACTGCCGGCAATCGGTTTAAGAAATGCAGCATAGTTGTGCCTGCTTAGCCATAAAGCGAGAGAAGAGGGACCATCATAGACAGCGGTAGGCGGAAGGATGGATTGAAAACTCGGGTCCTTCGACAAGATCTCGTATATTTTACCCTTGTGGGGCATACGATTGTTCAAATAAGTGATACGCTTAGCCTCTTGCAGCCGTTGTATAGCTTGCTGAAAACGTATTTTCTCATCCTTGTTCACGGGCCAAGAGCGATCGTAAACGACAGCTGGGAGTGTATACCGGGCGGCATCCCAACGCTGCTTCTGTTTGTTCCATACCCACCCTTTGACGAGATTGCTTTGCTCCTCCCACGACCATGGTGCGAAGGCAAAAAGCTCAAGCCCACTCCCTGCGCCAATCAAGCTGAGACGCTTGATGAACGAGCTTTCTGCAAAAGGAGGATTACCATCGCGTTCGCACACAAGAATACCAAGCGCGCGGCTTGTTGAAGCGCTTGTAGGCGCACTAAAATCCGGAAATATAGCGGGCATATTGAATCATCATCCGCACCGAAGGACGGATTTTCCCCTCATTGAGTGGTGTGTTATCGTTCTTGGAAGGCTTAGAATTAACCTCGAGCAGCCAGATACGCCCTGAGGTATCAAGTGCGAGGTCGATTCCTAGCTCCCCGAAATGAGCGGGAATATAGGCATCAACACCCCGTGCAATTTCTAATGCTGCTTTCTGCAGCTGTACGGAGGCGTCTCCCCGGAACATTACAGGAAGATTGGATTTCGCGACGGATTCCTTGACCGTCGAGAGTGTGCCGCCTCTAGCAAGATTGGACACAAAATGATGGGTTCCGGCTGTTCGGCTGACAATGGAGGTGATCGTCCATTTTCCGCTGGCATTTTTTTGCGTTAACGCACGGAAATCTACGGGACGTCCGCTGACTTCGATCAGGGTAAGTCCCTGTTGAATCAGGTATCTCACTGTCTTCATCTTGCCTGCAAGGGTAGAGAATAGCTTCACAAGGCTGCTGAATGTTTGTCTTTTAGTCCCATTAACGGTAGCGTATGATGCCTGCCAGCTCTCAGGAGCGATGCGGGACAAGCGAATAATTCCTTTGCCTAAGCTACCTCTAACCGGCTTTAGAAAAACGGAGCTGTATCTAGAGCACATGGTTTTGAACATTGCATAGTTGTGAAGGGTGTGGGATTCGGGTAAATACTTTTGCAGGGAAGCATCTTTCTTTAACGCATCGAACACTTCGGATTTGTCGAGAAACTTCTCGTTGAACACTTGTGCGCCGTAGCGGCGTTTGATTTCGTTCATGAATTGCTGCACGGCCGGAAGATTTTCAAGCTTGCGGGAAGTCAAGCGATTGTTCACGACATCGGGAGAGGGAAGCATCATTTTGTGCCAGCCTTTGGTATAAACCCAACCATCCACTGAAGAGAGACTTGACCCGATCGCGCTAGGAGTGAAAAAATATACATAGGCGCCTTGGCTTCGGCAAGCGTCGGTTAATTCCCGGCAGAACATCGTAATATCCCCGAACGGCTTATCCGAATGTTCTGGATTATCCCGACTAATAAGCACTCCGATTAGCGGACCTAGGGCAAGTGTTCTAGTCGTGATCTGGTATTGGAGCCGAAGAGGAGTACCGGAAAAAATGCCTATTCTCCGAGCGAGCGTCTGACTGATGCGCAGCCCATCATAACGAGCTACAGGGACGACGGTGACTGAATGGCGGAATGAACCGAACTGTAAAGCAAGATGCTGCTGGGCAGGAATTTTCCACTGCTTCATGAGGGATTCCCCCAGCATCAGGACGTCATCGGACAATATGCCGGAGCTGATGACCTGGACGTTGACTTTCGGGGTGGACATGTTTCGTACTCCTTCCACCTTTGTGTTGGTCGTGGTGAAGGCTCTCGTAGGCTTCCTTCCCGGGGGCTAGCGAGAATACTCCATCATATGAGGACATCTATCTATCGGTGATACCCTTATTGGAGTGGGACTTGATGAAGGATTGATGTTATGATGGAAAATATTGCGGATTTGGTATCAAAAAGGAGTAAAGTCATATGGGAGATTGGTTTACCGAAAGCTTTGGTGAAGATTATATGGTTGTCTATCGTCATCGGAATCTTGAAAATGCGGAGCTAGAAATCGGTTCAATGATGAAATGGATGGATTTGGAGACAAATGCAGCAGTTTTGGATATTGGCTGCGGAACGGGGCGTCATGCACATGCGCTGAAATCGCTCGGCTATCGGGTGACGGGATTGGATTTGTCTGAGGTTTTGCTGTCTGAGGCGCGTCAACGGGATGATGAAGGCCATTTGGTTTGGATCAAAGGAGATATGAGGAAGCTTCCTCTAGAGAATGACTCCTTTGATGCAACCGTTAACCTGTTCACTTCCTTCGGCTACTTCGATGAATTTAAAGACAATATTAGGGTTTTGGCAGAGATTAAACGCGTGTTGAAGCCGGAGGGTCGTTTTCTAATTGACTTCTTGAATCCAACGTTTCTCAAAAACACTCTGGTATCTGCATCTGTACGGGTGGATGAACTCACCGGGCTGCATATTTCAGAGAAGCGTTCGATTGAGGGCGAATTTGTGGTCAAAAGGATTGAAGTAAAGCCGCAGGCGGATCAGACAGGACATACTGGTCCAAGCCGTCATTATGAGGAACGCGTTCGTCTGATCAGCTTGGAGCAGTTCAAAGCTATGCTGGAGCAAACAGGGCTTGTTCTAGATTCGGTTTATGGCGGCTATGAAGGAAGCGCATATACGGCAGATAGCTCCAAACGTCTTATTCTCCTGGGGAGACGTCCTGGATGAAAGAACTTTCTATTTCCGTTACTTCGCTTGAAGATGGCTGGTTACAGGTGAAGGTACCATTACCTTTCTCCCTGAAATGGGTGAACTCGTATTTGTTGGCAGATGAACATGGCTGGACACTCATTGATCCGGGACTCAGAACGGATGAGACGATTGCTTTCTGGATGGAAACGTTGACTGCGAACAAGATAGAGTGGGGTCAAATCAAGTCCATCGTGCTCACTCATCATCATCCCGACCATTATGGGTTGGCAGGCTGGTTCCAGCAGCGAACGGGAGCACCCGTCTATCTCTCTCAGGTTGCCCTTGATTGCGCCGTGAGACTATGGGCGGAGCGTGAAACGTTCTCGCAGGAGCTGACAGAGGCATTCCTTCAGCACGGAATGGTTCCCGAATTGCTAGGTGACATGAGTGAGCACATGCAAGGGTTCCGTACTAAAGTATCTCCTCAACCTCAGGCAATGAACATTTTGCATGCTGGTCAGGTTTTTCGAATGGGTGGTCTGCCTTGGGAGATTATTGGGGGAGAAGGTCACGCTCCGGGTCACCTATCGTTCTATAATCGCGATAGCGGCAAGTTGATATGCGGGGACCAGGTGCTTCCGGATATTTCACCGAATATCGGTTGGATGCCGGAAGGCGATCCGGATCCGCTTGGCTCTTACTTGTACAGCTTGCGGGGAATGCTGCCGCTGGAGGTGACTATGGCCTATCCTGGGCATAGGAATCCTTTTCAGCAATTTACGCAACGGATTGAAGAGCTTCTCGAGCATCATGAGAGACGGCTATTGAAGATGCTTGAGCTCTTCGGTGATCATGACATATCAGCATTTGAGGTGTGTGAGCTGCTATTCAGCACTCGCCTTAGAAGTAATGCTCATCAGTTGAGATTCGCGCTTGCGGAGACGATCGCTCATATCATCCAATTGGAGAATCGTGGAATCGTCGTTAGATCGGATACGGGGTTTGCGATGGAGGGACTTGGCGGACGATTCCTGATTCGCTATCGTCGGAAGTGAAAAACCCGTCTGCATGTTTTAATTGCTGTGACAGCAATTAAAACATGCAGACGGGTTTTTTAGTTGTTAAGGGAATCCGTGAAGAGGATGCTCATCCTATAAAACCAACTCAACTAGCTACTATCACACCTCTAACACGCTCCCGGCGTGTTAATCCGTCAAAACTGGCTGCTAACGCACCTCTAACACGCTCCCAGCGTTAATCCGTCAAAACTGGCCGCTATCGAACCTCTAACACGCTCCCGGCGTTTTAATCCGTCAAAACTGGCTGCTATCGCACCTCTAACACGCTCCCAGCGTGTTAGAGGCGCTCAGAAGATCGCGATTGGTTCCACCGTTACCTTCAGGCCATCAAAGATCGAGTATGCGGTTTAGAATCCGCTATTGCTTGCCTTCTTCTAAAGCCTCAGCTATCGCTTCTCGCTCCGCTTGCTTACGGTGGGCAATTCGGCTGGATGCTGCTGCTGCGATAGCTCCTACGATATCATCAAGGAACGTATGGATTTCTCCGCTATTTTTGTCGTTTAGTTTTTTAAGAACGCCAGGCTTGAGTTTATCCACGTAACCGAAGTTCGTAAACCCAATACTGCCGTATACATTCACGATGCTTAACGCTAAAATCTCGTCGCAACCGTAAAGGCCTTCATCGTATGCGATCATGTCCTGCAAAGGTGGAAGAAGCTTTCCTTCCTCCGCGAGTATATCAAGCTGGATGCCGGTTAGCACAGCATTCTGCACTTCCCGCTTGGACAATACAGATTCTACGTTAATCACGCACTCTGCAAGCGTCAGCTCAGGATAATAATCCTTCTGCAACAGCATAACCAATTGCCCGATCTGCTCTTTGGTAACACCGCGCTTCGTTAACCATTCTTCCGTTGCTTTAGAGACTTCCTTGCTGTTAAGACGGTACGTGTTAGGCCGAGACATCTACAACACCTCTTTCCGAAGCTAGTGGCTTCCGTCATGAACTTGAACGGACAAACATACATAATTGTTCCAAGGGCTCGTATACATAGTACTACAAATAGGGTGTTGGTGGAACGGCAGCCCGCCCTGATGGAAATATTTAGATGGGAGGATTTGCGAATGAGAAGCGGGACTTATAGAAACAAAAAATCAAACAGATGGGGGGCCTTGCTGCTGCTTCTGCCTTTGTTATCCGCGTGCAGCGAGGTGCCCAACCCTAGCCAGAAAGGATCATTACAGATAGATCCGCCCCCTTCCGCCTTGGAGCAAGCGATGATCGAGGGTACCCTATCAACGGCGATGTCGGATGGAAGTGACATGATAACCGTCTATCTGCTAGACCGCAATGGGTACTTGGCTCCCATGTCATTAAGGGTGGAAGGGGATCAAACATCTACTCAAGCAACAGCCGAAAAAGCGATTCATTGGATGACTGTTAACAATAAGCAAGCGGATCAATTGCCCCCGGGCTTCAAGGCGATATTGCCAGAAGGAACGAAGCTGGCTTCCGTAAGCGAGAATAAAGCCGAGCAAACAATCGCTGTTGATTTTGCCACGCCGCTCCCTGCTATTCTTGCCTCTCAAGAACAGAAGGTACTTGAGGCGCTTGTCTGGACCTTAACCGAGCTTCCGGGAATCAATAAGGTGAAGTTATCCGTCGCAGGACAACCCTTACGCTCTTTTCCAGCCTCAGGATTGCCTGTTGATCAAGTGCTAACCCGCGGTGTGGGCATCAACCTTGAGGCCGAGAAAGGCGTTCAAATTAATCGTTCCATGGCAGTAACGCTATACTTCTCAGCTCAATCCTCAGATGGAGAGGGATATTTCGTGCCGGTAACCCGTCTTATTAACCGGCAAGCAGATATAGCCAAAGCTGCACTAGAGCAGCTTATACTAGGGCCGCAAAATTCCAAGCTAAGTTCTGTCCTTTCTAAAGGGATGTCTATTGAACAGCTTTCACAGATGGCGGACACTATAAACGTTTCATTGCGTGATACCCAAAGGAAACCGGAAGCAGCGGTTCCAGCGGAAATGATGGAAGCACTTGTCCTCACCTTGACTGAGGCGACAGATACTCCGCAAGTAAGAGTCGTTCTGAACGGTGATGACTCATTAGTGGATTCGGACAAAAACTCGTACGAATATCCTGTAACCCGTCCGACTCCGATTAACGTTTATCAACGTTGAGGCTGCGGATGTAAGATAAGATGCTTTATCGGCAAACCTTTGGTAAAATGGGGGAGATTCAGTATATGATCGCTCGATACAAACGTGCGGGGTTGTCCGAAAGACGACGAAGCCGTTTTACTTAGGAGGAAAAGAAATGAGATCCGATGGCAGACAATTTCGTGACCTGAGACCTTTCACGGTTACGTTACATCCGAATAAATATGCAGAGGGCTCTGTCCTGATCGAAGCTGGGAATACCAAAGTGCTTTGTACAGCTTCTGTGGAAGAAAGAATTCCCCCTTTTCTCAAAGGGCAAGGCAAAGGATGGGTAACAGCGGAATATTCCATGCTGCCCCGAGCTACGCATACCCGTAATCAAAGAGAAGCCGTTAAAGGCAAGCTGACCGGAAGAACAATGGAAATCCAGCGTTTAATTGGCCGCGCACTCCGATCGGTTGTTAACCTGCATGCGCTAGGTGAAAGAACGATTACGCTCGATTGTGACGTGCTTCAAGCAGATGGAGGGACACGGACAACCTCGATAACGGGAGCATATATTGCTTTAGCGCTTGCCATTCATAAGCTTGCCGGCACGGTGAATTTCGATAAATATCCGCTCACGGATTATTTGGCATCCATTAGCGTGGGTGTTATCCAAGAGCAACCAGCCGTTGATTTGAACTATGAAGAAGACTCGAAGGCCAAGGTCGATATGAATGTCGTTATGACTGGCGCAGGTACGTTCGTGGAGGTTCAGGGTACGGGGGAGGAAGCTCCATTTACTCGTAAGGAGCTCGATAGCATGCTTACTCTTGCTGAGGAAGGAATTCTGAAGCTTGTTCAGCTGCAGAAGGATACTCTGGGTATCGCTGGCGAACGGATTGGCGGGGGTAAAGCATGATCGTGGAGGGCAGCACAATACTGCTGGCCACGCGAAACAAAGGAAAGACGAAGGAGTTTCGCGAAGCCCTTCAGCATCTTGGGATCAACGTAAAGGACCTTCATGAAGTTGAGGGAATCCCCGTGATTGAAGAAACTGGAAAAACGTTCGCGGATAATGCTTTTATAAAAGCGAAGATCGCAGCGGATGCCACGGGATTGCCAGTATTAGCTGACGATTCAGGCTTGTGCGTAGATGCTCTTGATGGTGCGCCCGGTGTCTATTCGGCTCGTTATGCGGGAGAGGCTGCAACGGATAAAGCCAATAACGCAAAGCTGCTGCGGGAGCTAAGAGCCTTGGGAGCAGAGGCTCAAGAGAGCAGTCGTTCATCGCCTGAGCTGCACAGCTCTGCTCGGTTTGTGTGCTCGCTGGCTCTCTATGAGCCGCAAGATGGCAATAAGGTGCAAGTCGAAGGCACTGTTGAAGGTTTTATCCTTCGCCATGCCCGTGGTGCGGATGGCTTCGGGTATGATCCCCTTTTCTGGCTTCCCTCATATAATCGGAGTATGGCTGAGCTTACGGTAGAGGAGAAAAACATAATCAGTCATCGAGGACAGGCTTTGCGGCGTTTAATTGAGATGATGGAAGGCTAGAAGGCAATTGAATGTTTGAAAGAAGCTGCCCATTGACGGGCAGCTTTTTTGGTCGACCCATTAAAGTATAATCTTGACCTTGTAATGTCTTAACCAGTAGTCCATTTGCAGTAAATAAGCGAATAACTGTGGACCCGACATTAGCTGACCGAACCAGGGAAAATGAGAGTTTACATCGGAAGAAGCTATCAGCTCCCGTATTCTGGATACGTTGATAAGCGGAAGAAGCGGGGAGCTCGGATCTTCCAGTCTCTCCTGCAGGCGAGTGCGGACAGCGGTCAAATAATTCGGGTTATGGGTCTTAGGGTAAGGACTTTTCTTACGATACAGTACGTCATGCGGAAGAACGCCCTCCAATGATTTTCTCAGAATACCCTTCTCGCGATCCCCCGCTGTTTTAATTTCCCATGGGATGTTCCATACATATTCGACTAAGCGATGATCGCAATAGGGAACGCGGACCTCAAGCCCTACCGCCATGCTCATCCGATCCTTGCGGTCAAGTAAAGTAGGCATAAATCGGGTAATATTCAAATAAGACATCTTTCGCATCCGTTCATGGCTTAAGTCTTCTCCAGGCAGCTTAGGAACCTCGGCAACCGCCTGAGCATACCGATCGGCTAAGTATTCTTTTGGACGCAGCTGTTCTTTAAGTTCTGAGGATAAAAGTCCGGCACGCATGTCCGTAGCCAATGACCAAGGGAAGGTTTCCGCTTGCAGAGCATCCTCCCGGTGAAACCAAGGGTACCCTCCGAAAATTTCGTCCGCTGCTTCACCCGATATGGCTACAGTAGCTTCCTTCTTAATCTCCCGGCAAAATAAATAAAGGGAAGCGTCGATATCTGCCATCCCCGGCATATCCTTGGCCAGCACAGCCGCTTCGAGTGCATTCACAAGCTCCGGAGTATCGAATTGTATCGGATGATGAACGGTGGATAAGTGCTGGGTCATCCGTGTGATCCATGGTGCATCGGAATTCGGCTGGAATTCGTGAGCTTGAAAATGTTTATCGTTGTCTACATAATCAACGGAGTAGGTATGCACCTCTCCTTGCTGCGTTTGCTTATAATATTCGACGGCAATTGCGGTTAGTGCGCTTGAATCAAGACCACCGGAGAGAAGAGTACATACGGGAACGTCTGATACAAGCTGTCGCTCAACCGTATCGGCAAGCAGAGCGCCGACTCTATCAGCAGTTTCGGATTCATTCTCTTCATGCTCCTTGCTCTCAAGCTGCCAATAAGTCGTTATCCTCATTCCATTACGGTCATAGATCATGCAGTGTCCTGGCTTAAGCTCAAAGAAGTTCCGCCATACCCCATGTCCAGGTGTGCGCGCAGGACCGATGACGAATAATTCCGCAAGTCCCTCCGCATCAATTTCTGCAGGCACGTCTGGATGTGCCAATATCGCTTTGGGCTCTGATCCGAATAAGAGCCTTCCCTCCTCTCGACGATAAAAAAGAGGTTTAACGCCTAATCGATCTCGTGCCATGAACAATTTCTCCTCATCGGTTTGCCAGATCGCAAAGGCGAAGATGCCGTTAAACTTCTCAACACATTCCGGTCCCCACTCTACA
Organism: Cohnella sp.; assembly: GCF_041640265.1. Lineage (GTDB taxonomy): Bacteria > Bacillota > Bacilli > Paenibacillales > Paenibacillaceae > Cohnella. The sequence continues at coordinate 44,408 of NZ_JBEQAP010000031.1, read as the reverse complement.
TAGGACAACAGCAAAGCTTCCGTATCACAGGTTGTACGGAAGCGATATCCCAGTCCCTCTAATTCTTTGCGAAGCTCAGGAGCATTATAGAGCTCACCGTTATAAATAAGCACGCAGTCATGCTGCTCTGCCGTTTTAACGGGGCATACCATGGGCTGAGCGCCATTCGCAGGGTCCATGACAGACAAGCGTCGATGTCCAAAGGCGCAATGACGAGAGAGCCAGGTTCCGGACGCATCAGGCCCTCGCAGCTCAAGAGTTTCGGTCATTTTCTCAATAGTATCCGCCTTTGTTGTCAAATCTTGATTCCAATCAACCCATCCGGTGATTCCACACATATGTCCTCAACCCTCCTCTATGCTTAACAACCGATCATAAGATGGATATGCGAAAAAAGGCATAAAATGTATGTCCTCATGGAGAAAATACAGAGGACATACAGTTCAATAACAGGGGGAAGGAGACCTATTAACAAATGAATGATACCTCATCTCTCGAGTCGAATAGAAAAACGTATTACGTAGCCGTCGGAGCTGGCCAAATTTTAGAAGATCGGGAGGCGGCCGCCTTCGAATTCGCCATTCGCGCGAATGAAGATGAGCTCACTAAGCTGCAGGAATTGTTCGAGGAATTGCAAGACGCGGATGAAGATAACGCGTTTCGCTTCAGCGGTTGGCCATCGGTCAGCGATAATCCGGAAGATCCGACTTATAATGCGCTGTTCAAAGATATTTACAAGCAGCTTTACAAGCTCGGAAATGAAGAAACGAAGCGGCATATTGAATCCATGAATATTTTGCATTGAGCCCCGCTGGGAGGGAGGTTGCTTATGATGAAGGTTAAAGAGGCTCGCTTTCGCCGGGTATTATACCGGGGAGGGCAGTCTTATGCGGAAGTGGAAGTGTTAACCGACCATGGGCGGAATCCGCAGATGCTCGCCTATTTCCGAGTTGGTCAGAATGGTTCGTATCAGCTTGTAAGGCTGATAGGCAATGATGCGGATCAAGAGATTGATTGGTTTGATAATAATCTGCATTCCGCTTTCGAAGAATTGACTGCGTCGATGTTCTCATCTCCTGACCATTTGGCGGCTAATGACAGAGACGATTTTGCAGAGCAAATATTGGCTGTCGATGGAATTAGCGAAGAGCTTGAAAGAAATTTAACCTTTAAGCACTAATTAACTGGGAGGTGAAGAATGACATGGCAGAAAAATTCAAGAAAAACACAGGCAACCAAATTGCCAAAAAAGGGGAGAATTCGTGGAAGAAAAGCTAAAGATCAACACTTTTCACCCTGGGGAAAATAGTCCGGCTAAACCCCATAATCGCTAATTATACTCAAGTCTTTATGAGAACGGGCTGTATCTGAAGGTAATCGCCTCAGATACGGCCCATTTTTATTTTTGGAAAGGTGAGTCGCGTGATTATCTCCCCGATGGAAACGATTATTTCGATTTCCGCTTCATCCAAGGCAGGTATAACCCAAATTGCTTCGTTTCGCATTTGATCTTTCCTTCCTTACTGAAAACTAATGCCGCGTTAACCTCACCGCCAAGCAGTACGATAATGGAGCTCCAATACAGCCAAACCAAGAGCACGATAATCCCGCCAAGACTGCCGTATGTTTTTGTATAGTTACCGAACTGATTGACGTAGAAGGAGAATAGCAAGGAAGTCACAATCCAACCGATCGTTGTAAAGATAGAGCCCGGAATTACCGCTCTCCACGTTAGCCTTCGGTTTGGTGTCACCCGGTAAAGAAGCATAAAGACAGAGAAGAGGGCGATTACTGGAATCACAAGCTTTAATACACCCCATATAAGCTTGAAGCCTGCGGGATAGTTCATCCACTGAAAGAAGTATTCTCCGATCCTTCTGCCGAAGACAAGCATCACCATACTTATGAGGATAACGATAGCGAGAACAAACGTCGCGAGCACTGACATTCCGCGGACCTTCCAGAAGGGTCTGTCTTCTTCCTCGTCGTAGGCCTTATTCAACCCTTTAATTATAGCGTTCACGCCATTAGAGGAGGCCCAGATCGTTGCCAGCATACCTAAGGAAAGCAAAGCGCCATTACGATTCTCAGTAACTTCAATTATGATCTCTCTAACCGTTGTTCCCGTATCGGAAGGCATTACGCGAATAAACTCGGCAATTAACGCATCTGCTGAAAGATGGGCGAAACCGATTATACTCACTAGGAAAATCAAAAAGGGGAAAAAAGCAAGAATTAAATAATAAGTCAATTGGGCACCCAGAGAAGGAACATCGTCTTCTCGGAAGCGGGAAACTAAACAGAGTACGAATTCGATCACTTTTTCTTTTATTTTCATTTGAGTGCCTCCTTTTGCCCATGTTGGATTCAATATCACCTATTAAACGAAAAGGGGGTAGCAGTTAAACATGTTTTTGGTGCAAAACAAACCTGCAAAAAAAAATCAATATGAGATAATGGGTTTATCTGAAGAGTGAAGAAGAATATAGAAGGAGTAGTTGAAACGATGACGGTACGCCAATCAAATGGGGTATTGCAGGGCCTGGAGGTATTTCCAAGCTTTTCGTAAAGGATCTGGGGTTCGCAGAAGGAGCGCAGTTAGATGCAGTTGCCTTCGGCTTCGATATCGGTTGGCAGCCTGAGAGTCGTCTGCTGGATCCCGATCTTGGCGGCGGGGCATTACTGGATGCCGGTATTTATCCTGTATCATTTGCTTCCATGGTCTTCGGTACTCAGCCGGTAACCATCAAAAGCAGCGCAAGAATTGGAGCGACTGGAGTCGATGAGCAGTTCTCTCTGCCGATGGAATACGAAGGGGGCAAGACAGACAGCTATTCTAAATGGAGCCGTTCAGGCACAAAGGGCTATATCCATATCCCTATGTTCTTGTTTGGTCGATCTGCGAGCTTGCATGTGAAGGGTGAAGAAACAATGGAATTTGCGTTATCCGTTTGAATAAAGCGAATATGGACCGATCTAGAGTTCAAAAAAAGCCCATTACTGGGCATGAATGACGCCACAATAACGAGCTTTATTATAATTGAATATGGAATGGCGTCCCAGGAGGGATTCGAACCCCCGACCGACGCCTTAGAAGGGCGTTGCTCTATCCAGCTGAGCTACTGAGACACGCGAGAACTATCATAGCACAATACTTCATCGTTATGCAAGGTCTAATTAATTCCTTGTCCTGAACTCTTGAAGCATCTTTAATACAGTTTCGCGGCAGCACCCGCCATTTAAAGTCCATTAGCTTAGGAGAGTGATGCGCCTATTTTTTCGCCTAACCTGCATTTAGTGCAGTTGTTTTACTTGAATCGGGGGTTCAGGGATAAATAAGCTGTATTTAGTACAGTTGTTTTAGGTGATTTATCGCAATTCCAAGGTTTTTGCTTGATTTCTCCTGCACATAATACAGGTTGTAAATTGGAGCGGTGGTATAATCTCTAAAGACCTGTAGTTTTTACAGTTCGATATCTATTCACCCTGTTAAAAAAAGCCGTGCTAGGCAGGGCTTTAGTAAGTTAATTATGGAGCGGGTGAAGGGAATACTCGACATCTCGGATTAAAAGGTTCCCGTTCGGGAACGAGTGGAAGATGAAGTCGACGCGCGTCCTACTGGGATTATTCAAGGAAGCTTTTACGGACGGTCGAACCGCTGAGGGTCCGTTTCCCTTCCGGGGAAGTAAATTCATTATGGAGCGGGTGAAGGGAATCGAACCCTCGCCTCAAGCTTGGGAAGCTGGCGTTCTGCCACTGAACTACACCCGCATGTCAACTGAAACATGACGTATCATAGCATATCTGGAAGACCAATTTCAATAGATGGAAAGCTTGATGCAGTTAATCATCATTTCATAACCTTCTTCACTTTTTCATTTTGCCTGGCGTTCATGATATAATGCGAAAGAATCGAGCCAAGCGAATACATACCGCCATCCTAATGACGGCGAAGCCGTTTTACATGGAAGGGGAGTATCTCATGACGGATCACGCCAAGGATAACTTGGTATTATTTCCAAAGACATTGGATTATTATCAAATTCAATTGACCAAGATGTTAGAGACGGAACGTTACGGTGATTCTAAAGCACTACTCCATTTCCTCCTGCAATGTCATGGAAACGCTGAGCGCTATCATACAGAATGGCAGGCGCTGCTGGGCTGGTTAGAAGCGGCGTTCCCCGAGGTTGAGAGCGGTTCGATATCGGAAGCTTTGGGTATAGAGGATGGAGAAGAGTCGCAGGAAGAAGAAGACTGGATCAGGCAGCGGGTGACTGACCGCTCATTAACGGATCCCGAGTATATTCCTCAGTTATTAGCAACTCTCTATAACGGAGACGACCCAGAGCAGCAGCTTTTGGTTCTGGGTCAATTGATGCATTTGACCCATCCGGACATTGAGATTTCCTTGCGCCAATGGCTGGCGAGAGAAGAATATATCCCGCCTGTACAATTCCGAGCCCTTCAGGTTTTACGTAAGCAAGGCGTAACTGGACAGGTTGCCTTCTGGAGAAACGGAGAAAGCCTTAGTATTGAGGCAGAGGATACACCGATTTCTTTCACCGATTTTCCGCAAGGCATTCATCAAGTGCTCGAGAGGGTTCATCAAGCGACTGAGGTGTCCGACCCAACGCTTTCTTACTTTGCAGATGAGATGTGGAAGGAATTCGTCGAAGTCGCTTATGGAACCCAGATATACAGAAGCATGATTGAAGATGAGGATAGCGTAAGCGATCTTTGGGGGGCGGCTTTACATCAAGTGCTGATGGAGAAATTGCATGGCAAACAAGGGGACGAGTGGATCAGGGAGCAATATGGAATTACGGGTGAATTGCGGTTTCGATATGAGCAAGCGCTTCGTTCACTGCGTCAATATTCCATTGAGCCGCGCTCGACTCCTCATTGATTGGAATTACCGCCTTGAATGAGGCGTGATGTTGTTCTATAATAGAGTGGTTTGGTTTAGGTGAATGACCGCATCGAAGCGGTAAGATGTTACGGAGGGGAAAGCATAATATGATAGCAAACTGGGAAAAGATAGAGAAGAACGTTGGGGTTCTAAACGTTGAAATTGATGCGGAGCAAGTATCTCTAGCATTGGACAAGGCATTTCGCAAAGTCGTTCAGAAAGTAAATGTACCAGGATTTCGCAAAGGTAAAGTGCCGCGCGGTATATTCGAAGCTCGTTTCGGAATTGAGAGCCTCTACCAAGATGCGATTGATATTCTGCTTCCTGAAGCTTACACGAAAGCGATTGAGGAAACAGGCGTTGAACCAATCGATCGTCCGGATGTAGACGTAGAACAATTTGGTAAGGGCCAATCCTTCAAATTCAAAGCTAAAGTAACGGTTAAACCTGAAGTTAAGCTTGGCGCTTACAAAGGCTTGGAAGTTCCTGCCCAAGAAGCAACTGTCTCGGACGAAGAGATTGCTGCTGAACTCGAACGTCTGCAACAGCGACATGCTGAGCTGGTTGTGATGGAAGAAGGTCCAGCACAAGCTGGAGATCATACGGTCATTGACTTCGAAGGCTTCTTGGACGGCGAACCGTTCGAGGGCGGCAAAGGCGAGCGGTATGCGCTTGAGCTAGGCTCCGGTTCTTTCATCCCTGGCTTCGAGGAGCAGGTTGTGGGTCTTAACATCGCTGAAGAGAAAGAAATTAACGTCACTTTCCCGGAAAACTATCAAGCCGAGAATCTTGCGGGCAAACCGGTTGTTTTCAAAGTGACACTGCACGAAATTAAACGCAAAAACCTTCCTGCTCTCGACGATGAATTCGCTAAGGACGTCAGCGAGTTCGATACATTGGATGAGTACAAAGCCGATTTGTCGAGCAAGCTAGCAGAACGCAAAGCCAAGGATGCGGAAGTCGCCCGTGAAACAGCTATCGTTGACAAGGCGACAGAAGCTGCCGAGCTGGAAATTCCACAAGTAATGGTCGATAACGAAATCACGGACATGATGAAGGACTTCGAGAACCGCTTGCGTCAGCAAGGCATGAACTTGGAATTGTACTTCCAGTTCAGCGGTCAAGATGAAGCTGCGCTCAAAGAGCAAATGAAGGGCGATGCTGAGAAGCGCGTTCGCAACAATCTTGTTCTTGAAGAAATTGCAAAAGCGGAGAAGCTGGAAGTATCCGATGCCGATATCGATGAAGAGCTAGAGAATCTTTCCAAGCTATATAATCGACCATCACAAGAGCTTCGTGATATTTTTGCTGCGAACGGCTACCTAGAAAACCTAGGGTCAGACCTGAAAGTACGCAAAGCAGTGAAGTTCCTAGTAGAAAACAGCAAATCAGCTTAAGCAATATTACGATAAGGCACGTGTAACTCGCGTGCCTTATTTTTCACCCCGAATACATATTCGTATTACCGGAAGTTAGCTTGTTCGATTGGTTACAACTCGTCAACATGACATTCCGTTTTGAACGTGTTAAAATATTACCGAGATTTGAAGTCCAAAAGGGAAAAGGGGTTGGATGCATGTTGATACCAATGGTCGTCGAACAAACGAATCGTGGAGAACGGTCGTACGACATCTATTCTAGGCTTTTGAAGGACCGGATCATTTTTCTCGGAAGCGCGATTGATGACGACGTCGCCAATCTCGTCATAGCCCAACTGCTTTTCTTGGCAGCAGAGGATCCAGAGAAGGATATCCACCTTTATATTAACTCTCCTGGCGGCTCAGTCACTGCCGGTATGGGAATCTATGATACGATGCAATTCATTAAGCCTGACGTCTCTACGATTTGTGTGGGGATGGCCGCGAGCATGGGTTCTTTACTGCTTACTGCCGGAGCTGCAGGTAAACGTTTTGCATTGCCTAATAGCGAGATTATGATTCATCAACCGCTAGGCGGGGTAAGAGGTCAGGCATCCGATATTAAGATTCATGCGGAATGGATCATCAAGACGAAAGAAAAGCTGAACAAGATTTACGTTGAACGTACCGGACAGACTTATGAGAAGATTGACCGGGATACGGATCGTGATAATTTCATGAGTGCGGAAGATGCAATGCAATACGGATTAGTCGATAGGGTAATTACATCACCGATTCCCGCACCGACTGTATCCTAAAGGAGGGTTACTATGTTTAAATTTAGCGACGAAAAAGGCCAGTTAAAATGTTCATTCTGCGGTAAGTCACAGGATCAGGTTCGCAAACTTGTTGCTGGTCCTGGCGTCTATATATGCGATGAATGCATTGAACTTTGCACGGAAATCGTAGAAGAGGAGCTCGGCCACGAAGAAGAGCTCGATATGAAGGATATTCCGAAGCCAAAGGATATTCGCAATATTCTGGATCAATATGTAATCGGACAAGATCAAGCGAAGAAATCATTGTCTGTAGCGGTATACAACCACTACAAGCGGATCAACTCGCAAGCGAAGCTAGAGGATGTTGAACTTCAGAAGAGTAATATCATGTTAGTCGGACCTACCGGATCTGGTAAAACCTTGCTCGCTCAGACGATGGCGAAGATCATTAACGTTCCATTCGCGATCGCTGATGCAACTTCATTGACTGAAGCTGGTTATGTCGGCGAAGACGTCGAGAATATATTGCTTAAACTCATTCAAGCAGCAGATTACGATGTAGAGAAGGCCGAACGCGGAATTATTTACATCGACGAAATCGATAAAGTAGCACGCAAATCCGAGAACCCTTCCATTACGAGGGATGTCTCCGGTGAAGGCGTGCAGCAAGCGCTGCTCAAGATTCTCGAAGGCACTGTCGCTTCCGTTCCTCCTCAGGGTGGACGTAAGCATCCTCATCAAGAGTTTATCCAGATTGATACTACGAACATCCTGTTCATTTGCGGCGGTGCTTTCGACGGACTAGAGCAGTTAATCAAACGCCGGATCGGCAAGAAGGTCATTGGGTTCAGCTCCGCACTCGAGGGCCAGAAGGAAATGAAGCCTGGAGAATACTTGTCATTGGCTCAGCCGGAAGATCTGCTCAAGTTCGGGCTTATCCCTGAGTTTGTAGGCCGTCTTCCAGTCATTTCCACACTTGAGCCGCTTGATGAGGAAGCTCTTGTACGCATCCTGTCGGAACCGAAGAACGCACTTGTGAAGCAGTATCAGAAGCTGCTTGAAATGGACAATGTGAAGCTCGAGTTCGAGAGCGGCGCGCTTGATGAAATCGCTCGTGAAGCGATCAAACGGAATACGGGAGCACGGGGATTACGGGCAATCATTGAGGGTATCATGCTCGACGTGATGTATGAAGTACCTTCCCGTGATGACGTCGTTACTTGCTTGGTAACCGAGAAGGTTATCAAGGAGAAGATTATCCCAGAGCTTACGACTAAGAAGGGCAAGAAAAAAGAAGAGAGCGCGTAACGGGAGCAGGACGAAAGCCGCATTAAGGCCTTTCGGCCATGCGGAGTTCGCCTAGATTTGCCGGTTCCACCCTGCCTATCATGCGGGGTGGACTTTGGCGTATACAGGGGAGAAACCTTATGTTCAAACGTACAGATACCGTACCCGTGCGAGTTGGTAATTTGACCATTGGCGGGAGTAACGAAGTTATCCTGCAGAGCATGTGCACAACGAAGACGGCTGATGTAGCTGCAACTGTTGCTGAGATCAAACGGTTAGAGGAAGCGGGCTGTCAGATCGTTCGCGTCACTGTTAACAATAAAGAAGCTGCAGAAGCGATCAAATCGATTAAAAGAGAGATCAATATTCCTTTGGTTGCGGATATTCATTTCGACCATCGATTGGCGCTTCTAGCTATCGAGAACGGTATAGATAAGGTCCGGATCAATCCAGGTAATATTGGACGGCGGGAAAAAGTCGAAGCTGTCGTCAAGGCTTGCAAGGAGCGGGGAATTCCGATTCGGATCGGCGTTAATGCGGGTTCTCTGGAAAATCACTTGCTGGAGAAATACGGATATCCGACACCTGAAGCAATGGTGGAGAGTGCTTTATTCCACATCGGCATTCTCGAAGAACTCGATTTTCACGACATTATTGTCTCTCTTAAAGCTTCTGACGTTCCTATGGCAATCGACGCGTATACTAAAGCTGCTCAAGTCATTCGCTATCCGCTCCACTTGGGCATTACAGAGGCGGGCACTCTGTTCTCAGGTACAATTAAGAGTGCTGCAGGGCTTGGCGTATTACTGAATGCGGGCATCGGGAATACCATGCGTATATCCTTAAGCGCAGACCCCGTTGAAGAAATCAAGGTTGCTCGTGAGATGCTGAAGGTTTTTGGACTGATTACGGATGCGCCGACACTTGTTTCTTGTCCGACATGCGGCCGCCTAGATATCGATCTGTTCGCAGTTGCTAATGAGGTTGAGGAGTATTTATCCAAGCTGAAGGTGCCTATTAAAGTATCTGTACTCGGTTGTGCGGTTAATGGTCCCGGTGAAGCTCGTGAGGCGGATATCGGGATTGCTGGAGCACGCGGCGAGGGTATGCTCTTCCGTTATGGTGAAATGATACGTAAAGTACCAGAAGCCGATTTAGTGAGTGAACTGAAGAAGGAAATTGACCAAATCGTAAGCTCCTACAATGAAACGGGAGTCATTCCAGGTCGGAAGCATTGAAGAAATATTGAAGAAATACTGGGAAATGCGGGTTGATGCATAATGGTACTGGGCAGGGAAGTAGCTAAGCTTTCTCTTACTAAGCAGAGTATACAAGAGCTATGCGATGCAGCTTCCTATATGCGGGGTGAAGCTTATTTCCGCTCCGGTCAAGTTATTTCCGTCAAGCAAGAAGCGGATGGATTAGGTTACCGGGCTCTCGTAAAAGGAAATGAACAAAGCCGTTACAACGTAGAAATCGAGATCGCTGAAAATGGGGAGGTTGGCGCTTCCTGTGAGTGCACGGCCTATTCCCCTTTATCTTACTGCAAGCATATTGCCGCTGTTCTTATGACGTTAATGGACGAAAAGCCAGAGGAAATCTCGCGGCCGGACGAAGAAATCTCCGAGAAGGATTCACATCTTACCCGACAGGTTATTTTTCTGTTCGACCGTACATTAACTAGGCAATCCGAGCTATCGCAGGAAGATATTGATTTCACAGACTCACAGCCACTAGAGGTCGAATTCTTTTGTAAAGTCGTTAAAAGCTTTACTAATAAGCCGATGTTTGCGATTTCGATGAAGGTCGGAGTATCCCGGCTTTACATCGTGCAGCGAATAAAAGATTTTCTGAAGCATGCCGATGCCGGCACACCGATGATGTTTGCCAAACACTTCACCTTCGATCCTTCCGAGCATTTTTTTAGGGCGCATGACAATCAGGTTATTCAGCTGCTAATCGAAGCGATGAATGCCGAGGAAATATACAAGGATCTATTCCACTCCTTTTCCTCATACTCGCTTAGAGAAGAACGGATTTTGGTAATCCCCCCTGCGATCTGGGAAAGGCTGCTGCCTTTGCTTGCGCATGTGAACATCAGCTTCGAAGAAAAAAGCGGTAATCATCGAATGGAAATGATGGAGGGGCCTCTTCCGATTTCCGTTCAACTAAACAAAGCTCTAGGAGAAGGTTATCAGCTCGAAATTGAGGGACTCAAAAATTCCACGTTCCTTGATAATTATGGTATCGCGATTGTTAATGGCCTTTTTTTCAAGTCTGATCCTGACCAGCTTAAGCGGATATCGGATCTGAAGAAGATGTTTCATTATGAGAAAAATACTCGGTTACTTATCGCCCCGGAGCAAATTGAAGCTTTCATTGATCGGGTTGTACGCGGCTTGAAACAGTTCGTGAATGTAGAGATCTCTCCGCAAATCGCAGACAGAATCGTGAATCCCCCCTTAGAAGCTAAGCTGCACCTCGATTTCGAGGATGATAGGCTGCTCGCAAGACTGGAGTACGTTTATGATGATATGATCATAACTCCCTTGCCGCAGAAAGCGATGAAAAATGCAAGAGAAGACGTTATCCTGATGCGTGATCTTGACCGGGAAAACCGAATAATGAGCTTAATTGAAAGATCTTCCTTTAAATTCAACGGGAAAGAAGTATATCTGGACCAGGAAGACGACATTTATGATTTCTTGTACGGCATATTGCCTCAACTAGACAGTGATGTCGAGATCTATGCCACCAACTCTGTTAAAGAGGTCATGAGAGTAGTCCAGTACCAGCCTAGAGCGCGCTTGGACGTGGATGTAGGAACGAATTGGCTTGAAGTGTCCTTTGACATGGAGGGTATGGACGAACAGGAAATTCAGAATCTTCTTCGCAACCTAGTGGAGAAGAAGAAATATTACCGGATGCCGGGTGGAGCTTTCCTGTCTTTGGAGCAGGAGAGCTTTAAGGAAATCCATCGGTTGTTTGAAGAGCTGGACCTGAAGAGACCTGAATTGAATGGTAATCGAATACGGATGCCGGCTCTTCGCGGGTTTCAATTGATGGATCAGTTCGGCAAGACACCCGGAGTTCAACTAGGCAAGGCTTTAAGAAGGCTATGGGATAATCTTCGAAATCCGGATAATTTGGATTTCGAAATTCCGCCTTTTCTCGACCCTGTGCTTAGAGATTATCAGAAATATGGGTTCCAGTGGCTGAAGACGTTATCCGAGTATCGTCTAGGCGGTATTCTCGCGGATGATATGGGACTTGGGAAAACGATACAAAGTATCGCTTATATCGTTTCGGAGACGGCTAAACAAATAGAAGAGGGTGTTACGCCTTCTCCTGTGCTCATTGTTTCTCCTGCCTCGCTCATTTACAACTGGGAGCGTGAATGCAAGAAGTTCGCTCCGCAGCTGAGAACGGTTGTAGCGGCTGGAGATAGACAGGAGCGCAGCGAGCTGATGTCGGACATGAGAGATGTCGATGTATGGATTACCTCGTACCCTTTGCTGCGCAGAGACATTGAGTGGTACGAGAAGCAGAGCTTCCGGACCTTGTTCCTGGACGAAGCGCAAGCGATTAAAAATCATGCCTCACTAACTTCGCATGCCGTTCGTAGATTGCAAGCGGGGCAACGGTTCGCTCTGACGGGAACCCCGATCGAGAACTCTCTCGAGGAACTGTGGTCTATATTCGAAGCGATATTCCCTGGCTTGTTCAGCGGTAGAAAGGCATTCTCCGATCTCACTAGGGAGAAGGTTGCAAGAATGGTTAAACCATTCATATTACGCCGGCTGAAGAGCGAAGTGCTGAAGGAATTGCCGGACAAGATTGAGAGTGTCCAGCCCTCCGAGCTCTCTACAGAGCAGAAGCAGCTTTACTTGGCATACCTGGAGAAATTGCAGAACGACATCGTTAAAGATCTAGCTGCGGATGGTTTCCAGAAAAACCGGATGAAAATTTTAGCAGGCTTGACTCGCTTAAGACAGCTATGCTGTCACCCTGCTTTATTCGTAAGCGGGTACGAGGGAACCTCCGGCAAGCTGGAGCAGCTCTTGGAAATTATCGAGGAGTGCCAAGGCAGCAGCAAGCGGATGTTAATCTTCTCCCAGTTTACTTCGATGCTGGACATTATTAAGCGGGAACTGGATGAAAGGGAATTACCATATTTTTATTTGGACGGCTCGACGCCATCCGCCAAACGGCTTGAAATGTGTGATGAGTTTAACGGCGGCGCGAGGGATATCTTCCTGATCTCCTTAAAGGCGGGCGGCACTGGATTGAATTTAACCGGGGCCGATACTGTAGTACTATTCGATCTATGGTGGAATCCCGCCGTGGAGCAGCAGGCAGCAGACAGAGCCCACCGGATTGGACAGAAGAAAGTCGTTCAAGTTATTAAATTGGTCGCTCAAGGAACGATTGAAGAGAAAATGCTCGAGCTTCAGCAACGAAAGAAAGATTTAATAGACGAAGTGATCCAATCAGGCGATGCGGCATTGTCAACCTTGACTGAAGACGATATTCGCGAGCTGTTGGAAATCTGAGTGACTATATATTCCGGCATTCGGGCAATACTACCAAGTATAGCCCGGATGCCGGTTTTTTGTTTTTTGCGTAGGAAAGGCTGTGCTTGCCGAAGGCGTGAACGGGGAGGATGAATCAGATGACTATAAGCACCATTCTTATGCTGGTCCAAGTGTTTTTCGCCGTTGTTATCGGCATTTATTTTTGGAATTTGCTGCGCAACCAGAAGACGAACCGCAGCGCAGTAGATCGGGAATCGCGCAAGGAAATGGACAAGCTGCGGAAGCTTCGTTCAATTTCATTAACCAAGCCGCTCTCGGAGAAAACAAGACCTGCGACGATAATGGATATTGTAGGTCAGAAGGAAGGCTTACGTGCGCTTAAAGCAGCGCTATGCAGCAGTAATCCTCAGCATGTGCTTGTATACGGACCGCCGGGTGTAGGAAAAACAGCTGCAGCGCGGGTCATCTTGGAGGAAGCGAAGAAGAATAAGCTTTCGCCGTTCCGCCAGGAGGCCAAGTTTACGGAGATTGATGCGACTACAGCACGATTTGACGAGCGAGGAATTGCCGATCCTCTAATCGGTTCGGTTCACGATCCGATTTATCAGGGTGCGGGAGCAATGGGAGTTGCAGGAATTCCGCAGCCCAAGCCCGGTGCAGTTACGAAAGCCCACGGGGGCATTTTGTTTATCGATGAGATTGGCGAACTGCATCCCATTCAACTTAATAAGCTGCTAAAAGTGTTGGAGGATCGAAAGGTATTCCTTGAGAGTGCCTATTATCATGCCGAGGATACCAATATTCCGATGTACATTCATGATATTTTTCAGAATGGACTTCCCGCGGACTTCAGGCTCGTAGGCGCAACAACCCGTTCACCAGGCGATCTTCCGCCTGCACTTCGCAGCCGATGCATGGAGGTGTATTTTCGCCCCCTTCTTCCTAATGAAATTGGTCAAATCGCAGAAAATGCCATTAACAAGATAGGCTTTCACCCACTACCGGCTACGCTAGAGGTTTTGAAACGATATGCTACGAATGGCCGGGAAGCCGTCAATATCATTCAATTGGCTGCAGGGCTGGCCCTTTCGGAGAACCGTGAGGATTTAAGCGCTGCCGATGTGGAGTGGGTTGTGAATAGCAGCCAGCTTCCTCCTCGTCCAGACCGCAAAGTGCCATCTATGCCGCAAGTCGGCCTTGTTAATGGCTTAGCAGTTTATGGTCCCAGCATGGGGGCGCTCCTAGAAATTGAAGTTACCGCAATTCCTGCTGCAACCGGGAAAGGGCTGTTCAATATCACGGGTATCGTAGAGGAAGAGGAGCTGGGCGGAGGCGGCAGGTCAGTACGAAGGAAAAGCATGGCGAAGGGCTCGCTTGATAACGTACTGACGGTACTTAGGCGCAATGGCTTTCAACCGGAGAACTTCGATTTGCATATCAATTTCCCGGGTGGTACGCCAGTCGATGGTCCATCTGCCGGCGTAGCAATGGCCGTAGCTATCGCCTCAGCGATGACCAAGCAGCCCGTTGACAATAAACTTGCAATGACCGGAGAAGTAAGTATTCATGGGGGAGTTAAACCGGTTGGGGGAGTCATTGCCAAAGTTGAGGCCGCATTCCAATCAGGCGCGGACACTGTACTGATTCCCAAAGAAAATTGGCAAGCGATCTTTGAAGGGCTTGAAGGAGTCAGGGTTATTCCGGTTGATCGAATGGAAGATGTATTCCGCCATGTATTCGGTGAGCATATGATCTGGACGGAGCGGGAGCACCAGCTGGCAGAGCTCCCGACTTTGTCGGACACCTTCGCTGCTGCTTCCGCTGGATCAGTCATGCAAGCTGAAACCATTCGTAAGGAATCTTCGGCAAGAGATGGTACGATGCACCAAATCGAAGGATAAAAACAATAGATTAGGGAGATAGCCGCCCATTCAGGCGGCCTCTTTTTTGCGGCGAGCGAATACATTTGATACAATGACTGGAGTGTTTGAATATCGTTCCAGAATTGCGAGGTGCGTCAATCATGGGTTCGAGCAAACAGAAAAGCCGTTCAATTCCCTTGCTGCCCCTTAGAGGGCTGCTCGTTTATCCAAGTATGGTGCTTCATCTGGATGTAGGTCGCGAGAAGTCCATCAAGGCGTTGGAGCAAGCGATGATCGACGATCATATGATACTTCTCTGCTCCCAATCGGAAATCAACATTGAAGAGCCTACTCAAGAGGATATTTATCAAGTAGGTACGATTGCCAAGGTTCGTCAAATGTTGAAGCTGCCCAACGGTACGATTCGTGTACTGGTGGAGGGCGTGAGCAGGGCTGAGATCGAGCAGTATTTGCCGAATGAGAATTACTACGAGGTACTGGCCAAAGAGCTTCACGAAGGACAGACAAACGACTCCGAGTTGGATGCGCTTATGCGTGCCGTGCTCAGTCAATTCGAGCATTACATCAACCTTTCCAAGAAGGTGACGCCGGAGACGCTGGCTGCGGTATCGGACATTGATCATCCTGGCCGTCTGGCGGACGTCATTACGAGTCACCTGTCACTGAAAATCAAAGATAAGCAAGAAATTTTAGAAACCGTCGAAGTTCGCCCGCGTCTGGAGAAGCTCCTCGACTTTCTTAACAATGAGCGGGAAGTGCTCGAGCTGGAGCGTAAGATCAGCCAGCGAGTGAAGAAGCAAATGGAGAAGACGCAGAAGGAATATTACCTTCGAGAGCAGATGAAAGCCATTCAGAAGGAGCTCGGGGATAAAGAAGGCCGTGCGGGAGAAGTGGAAGAGCTGAGAGCCCAGCTGGCGGAAGCCGAGCTTCCCGAGAAAATCACAGCCAAAGTCGAAAAGGAAATCGACCGTTTAGAGAAAATGCCTGCTACATCGGCCGAAGGGGCCGTTATTCGTACTTATGTGGAATGGCTGCTCGCTTTGCCATGGAGCAAGCAAACGGAAGATGATCTGGACATCATTAAAGCCGAGAAAATTTTGGATGATGAGCACTACGGCTTAGAGAAACCTAAAGAACGTGTATTGGAATACTTGGCCGTTCAGAAGCTTGTCAAGAAGCTTAAGGGGCCGATTCTCTGTTTAGTAGGACCTCCAGGGGTCGGGAAAACCTCCTTGGCTAGATCCATAGCCAAATCGTTGGGCCGTGAATTTGTCCGTATCTCATTAGGCGGGGTGCGAGACGAAGCGGAAATCCGCGGTCACCGCCGCACCTACGTAGGGGCAATGCCTGGGCGTATTCTTCAAGGCATGCGCAACGCTGGTTCTGCAAACCCGGTGTTCCTCTTGGATGAAATTGATAAAATGGCTATGGATTTCAGGGGCGATCCTTCCTCGGCATTGCTTGAGGTGCTTGACCCGGAGCAGAACGCTACCTTTAGCGATCATTATGTCGAAATGCCGTTCGATCTTTCTAATGTGATGTTCGTCACGACTGCTAATGTGTTGCACAACATACCGCGTCCTCTGCTGGACCGGATGGAGCTTCTTCAAATACCAGGCTATACCGAGCTTGAGAAGCTGCAGATCGCCGAAAGACACTTATTGCCAAAGCAGAAGCGCGACCACGGCTTAGAAGAGAATCAGCTGGTTCTCGATAGCGATGCGCTTCTAGCCATGATCCGTCATTACACACGGGAGTCGGGCGTACGTAACATGGAGCAGCAATTAGCTTCGATCTGCCGGAAAGCGGCTAAGGCGATTGTTGCGGATAGTGAAGCTTCTCCGTTTGTTGTAGATACAGCGAAGCTGAAGGATTTGCTTGGACCTTTCAGGTTCCGGCATGGAATGGCGGAGCTTGAGGATCAGATCGGCGCGGTTACGGGATTGGCATGGACAGAGGTTGGCGGGGATACTCTTGTCATTGAAGTCACACTCATGCCAGGCAGCGGAAAACTGACATTAACCGGTCAACTGGGGGATGTCATGAAAGAGTCGGCTCAGGCCGCCTACAGCTATACTCGAAGCCGCGTGAAAGAGTTGGGGATCGATCCTCTTTTCCATGAGAAGCTTGATATTCATGTGCATATTCCCGAAGGTGCAATCCCCAAGGATGGACCATCGGCAGGCATTACAATGGCAACTGCTTTAATATCCGCGTTAACGAACCGGAAGGTATCTCGCGAGGTTGCGATGACCGGAGAAATTACGTTAAGAGGCCGCGTTCTCCCGATCGGAGGACTTAAGGAGAAGTCACTTGCCGCACATCGGGCGGGCATTACCAAGGTGTTGATACCTCAAGACAACGAAAGAGATTTACGAGACATACCCGAAAGCGTACGCGCGGATATGACCTTTGTACCCGTAGCGCATATGGATGAAGTACTGCAGCATGCATTGTCCGAACCTCTTGCGCAACCCAAGGCATCTTCAGGATCGGAAGAGAATGAACTGCAGGCCGAGAACCCGGCGATCCGACCTTCCGCATCCGATGAATCGGAAGAAACTCCGCCGCTTGGCACACATTGATGGGAGACGTCTTGTATTATGAAAATCAAGCAAAGTGAATTTGTAATAAGCGCGGTTGGACCGAGCCAGTACCCGGAGGATGGTTTACCGGAGGTGGCCCTGTGCGGCCGTTCCAATGTGGGGAAATCCTCGCTGATCAACAAGATGCTTCTTCGCCGCAATTTGGCTCGTACAAGCGGTCAGCCTGGGAAAACCCAGACTCTAAACTACTACAAGATCAATGAGGATTTATATTTTGTGGATTTTCCCGGTTATGGGTATGCCCGGGTTGCTAAAACACAGAGGCTGTCATGGGGCAAAATGATCGAACTATACTTGCAGGAGCGCGAGCCGTTAAAGCTCGTGCTTCAGCTCGTTGATTTGCGTCACGCACCATCTGCTGAAGACGTGAAGATGTACGCTTGGTTATCTCACTACGACATTCCAATGTGTGTCGTTGCAACTAAAGCAGATAAAGTTTCTCGTTCGCAGTGGATCAAACACTCCAAGGTGATTCGTCAAACCTTGGGTATGCCTGGTCATGTTCCGCTTAATTTGTTTTCCTCCGAGACTGGACAAGGAAGAGATGAATTATGGAGCTTAATTGAGCAAGTGGCAGAAATACCGCTTAATACTCCCACAGAACCTGCTAACATCATGCAGGAAACAGAGGATAACGGTTAAAAGTTATGCAGGATCGAGGCAGGAATCGTTTTTTGCGTGTTTTTTCCGGAAAAATCACGTTCGGGCGAGAGGAAACGTTGTTTGAAGTATCGTATAATAAGTTTAGATATTAAGAATTACAATTTGCAAGACAAATGGAATTGAGGAGATTTTATGGCTCATAGGGTAGCCACGGAGTATGTCAATGCCAGTCTGACACTGACGGAAGCCGAAATGCCGCGTTTGATCACCCTTTGCGAGATCCAGCAGCTTAAGCTGCAAGTTTTTGTTCTGGATAACGGCAATCAGGAGGTCGTATTGGAAGAAGACGCTGGCGGAGAATCTATTCGCCTGACCTTTGAGCGCATAAACGAAGAATACCGTTGCACACTCACTTGTCGCGTCGTTCAACCTAAACTAACGAATACTTTACGTAAGCTGGTATCTTTCTTCAAGGGCGATGCAATTGTAAATCGGATTTATCCTTCTTATACGATGGTGTACCACTACATTCGGGGGGCTGTCGTCCTCATAGTAGAGAATAACGGAACTCAAACAAGAACGGTATTTGAACACAAGGATACACTGGGCAGAATGGAAAGCCAATTCAATCTTTGTTCGGTTGAAGAAGAGATTAACCGTTTACGCGGTTCTGTGAACGAGTTGCTTGATATTCGCAACCAGCTTAAGGATCCGGAGCAAATCGCTGAGATAGATTTAAGTTTGAAATACCACAGTCGCTTATTGTTCACGCTCGAGGCTTAATAAGTGAAATGAGATACCGAAGAGCCGTCTAACGGCTCTTTTCTTTATGCTCTTTATTTCGGAATGGGTTGGTTGGACGCAGGGTAAGCGCAGAATTGGATCAATAAAAAAAAGTATTGCATTTCATGCTGATAGATGTTATTTTTAGATTCGTTGACAACACAATAGGAACCAGGATTCACTCAAGGAATGCGGTGAGAGCAAATTCCCTCCAAGTGAATGACGTAGGTCCTAGCGGATGAAATCAGTTACACATTTTATTCCTAGGAAGGGGGAACCGAAAGATGGAATACTCAACTTTCGGACGGCACGTTGCGGTTGATACATGGGGAGGAAACATTGAATTATTGAATAGTGCAGAACTTCTCCAATCGCACATGGTTGAAGCAGCCGAGGCATGCGGCGCAACAGTTCTCTCGGTTCAAGCGAAACAATTCGAACCACAAGGCGCAACGGTATTGGTATTGCTGTCGGAGAGTCACATCTCCATTCACACGTATCCTGAGAAAGGTTTTGCCGCAATTGATTGTTATACTTGTGGTGATACCGTGGATCCGCAAGCGGCAATTGACTATCTGGTCAATGTCCTTAAACCGGAAAAAACTTATGCGAAGAAATTGATCCGTGGCATCGGTGAAATGCAAGTCGAAGAGCCGGTGATGAAGCAGGTCGAACTCGTTAAATAACGATGGAATTGAAAGCTATGAGGCAGACGCCTCATAGCTTTTTTCAACTTTGTAGGAATATTCAAGTCCCAAGACGCCGACAATAGATTAGAATAGAGTGAATGTTTTCATAAAGTTTTCATATTTGCGAATAACGAGGCTTTCATAATATGCTATAATAATCGTTAGCAATCAGGTTAGTCCTATACTCCCAAACAGAAAGGCAGGTGAATGCTCGTGCATCTTATTGTCGTTGGACTGAACTATCGTACGGCCCCCGTTGAAGTGCGGGAACGCTTTGCGTTGTCGGAACAGGAGATGCCGCTTGCCTTAGAAGCCTTGAAGCAAACAACGGGTATTCTCGAGGGAGTTATTGTGGCAACCTGCAACCGAACGGAATTATATGCGGTCGTGGACCGCGCGCAATTGTGCGGACACTACATTCGCGCTTTCATGGAGCAATGGTTCAAGATTTCACGTAAGGAGTTCAACTCTCATCTCTATATGTATGAAGATGATCAGGCCATTGAGCACCTGTTCCGCGTTACCAGCGGATTGGATTCTATGATTATCGGCGAAACCCAAATATTAGGACAGGTGCGGGATGCTTTCTTCCTAGCGCAAGAGCAGAAAGCGACAGGAACCTTGTTTAATCGCTTGTTCAAGCAAGCTATTACCATGGCTAAACGCGCGCATACGGAAACGTCGATCGGAGAGAGTGCGGTTTCTGTCAGTTATGCGGCCGTAGAGCTGGGCAAAAGGATATTCGGACGTTTTGACGACAAGAAGGTTATGATCGTCGGTGCAGGCAAGATGAGTGAGCTAACCGCACAGCATCTTCATAGCAATGGCGCAAAAGAAGTATTCGTGGTTAACCGCACGTTGGAAAAGGCACAGGAGTTAGCCGAGAAGTTTAAGGGCTCTGCAATGGCTATGGACGAAGCGATCGACCGTTTGAAGGATACCGATATCGTAATCAGCAGCACAGGCGCTGATAAATTCATTTTAACGCGTAAGCACATTGAAGCTGCAATGGCTGGCCGTAAGAAAAAGCCATTGTTCCTTATTGATATTGCCGTGCCGCGTGATATTGAACCCTCTTGCGGAGATATTCCAAACGTCTTTTTGTATGATATTGACGATTTGGAAGGGATTGTAGAAACGAATATGGCTAAGCGTCGCAAGGAAGCCGCCATTATCGAGGACATGATTGCCGAAGAACAGGAGATCTATCAGCTATGGTATTCGACCTTAGGTGTCAGCCCTGTGATCCGTGCGCTCCAAGAAAAAGCAGCAGCCATTCAAGAAACGACGTTAGACAATCTTCTCAGAAAGCTGCCGGAGCTGGATGAACGGCAGGTCAAGGTTATACGCAAGCTAACCAAAAGCATAGTTAATCAAGTTATTCATGATCCGATATTGCGCATTAAAGAGCTGGCTGCCGAGAAGCGAAGCGACGAAGCGTTGAAGCTATTCGTTCAGCTGTTCGCTTTGGAGAACGAAGTGGCACATCTAAAGGCGGAAGAAAAAGCCGAGAAGATCTCTCGTAAGGAACATGCGGCTTCGACCAAAGAAACGGATACTGCCTCAAACTCTGTATTAGATGCTCAGAATTTGCTGTCCCAGCTGGTAAGCGCACTGAGATAAGCAAGGAATGCGGGAGGCGTTGCCCCCATGATAACGCAAGATTGGTTAACTGACGCAGTACTTTATATTTATGCCCTGAGCCTCTTATTTTTCGTGTCCGATGCCGCTTCCGGCAACCGGAGCGCGAGAAAGGTAGGAACAGGGCTGCTTGTTTTTGTTTGGGTTGTACAAACCATTTTTCTGCTGTTCCTCTTGCTGGAGCGCTTCTCATCTGCGGCCTTAACCTTGAGAGATTATTTGTTCTTCGTGTCATGGTTGCTTGTCTCGGCGTCCTTCATACTGAATCGCCTGCTCCGGGCTGAGCTGCTGGTGCTTCTCGTTAACGTCGTTGGATTCGCGGTGCTGGCACTGAATTTAATTGGACTAAAAAAGCAGAATCTTGAGCTCGAGCCTTGGGAGGTTGCAAGACGGCTGTTGATTGTCCATGTCAGTCTAATTACATTAGCCTTCGCGGTGCTTACAATTACAGCGCTTCTTGGGGTGATGTATCTCATTTTGCATAGAGGGCTGAAGGCTAAGAAATGGACACATGTAATGAGCAGAATGCCTAGTTTGGAATGGTTGGATCGATTTGCTTATCGTGCAGGACTAATAGGGATTCCGCTCTTGCTGTTGTCTTTGTCTACGGGTACAGTCGCTTTGCTGATTAAGGATAGCCCAGCTCAGCTATTAGATGAGAGAGTCGTATTATCTTTTGCCGCAGGGATTTTATACGTGTTTTATATTATTCGAAGAATCGTTTCCCGAGATGATGGGGCAAAGCTGGCTATGTGGAATTTACTGGGTTATGCTTTATTGGTTGTGGGCTTCTTTGCGAGTTCAGTGTCCTCGTTTCATCGCTGGATATAGCAGCTGCAAGACAGGTTAACAACCCGACCTATTCTCGAGAGGAGCCAATCCGATGACTGAGTGGTATCCTGTTATGCTGAAGGTAGAAGGGCGAAAATGCGTTGTCTTCGGCGGGGGTGCCGTGGCTGAGCGGAAAATCGATGGGCTCCTGCAAGCCAAAGCGGATGTTTATATTGTCAGCCCTCAGGCTACCCCAACGTTGCAATCATGGGCAGAGGCAGGACGCTTGCAATTCACCCAGCGTGAAGCGGTGCAAGAGGATCTTGAGGGTGCCGTGCTCGTATTCGCGGCAACGGATCGTCTGGAGATAAATAATTGGATAGCGGAATTAGCTCGAAAAAGCGGGATTCCCGTTAACATAGCAGATGCTGGTGAACAAGGAGACTTCCTCACTCCCGCAGTTGTTAGACGGGGGGGATTAGTATTAACGGCAAGCGCATCCGGTGCAGGCCCTGCTATGGCAGCCAGAATTATTCGAGAGCTCTCGGAACAATATGGTCCGGAGTACCAAGAGCATATAGAAACCATAAGAACAATCCGCGCAGTTGTAAAAGATGAGGTATTGGATTTGGCTGAACGACGCGATCTTCTTCAAGCTGCAGTTACAGCTGAGGCGTTAGAGGAATGGCGATCCGCGGCATGGCTTCAAGACAAAGAAAAGCTTCTAGCCCGATTACGCCAACGTGTAAATGACCGGAAGGGAAAGTGACAAAATGCGCAACATCATTGTCGGATCAAGACAAAGTACGTTAGCACTGACACAAACGAATCAAACGATACAGCTGCTCCAAGAACTGTGTGCCGGTGCAGGTTTTTCCTGCACGTTCGAAGTAAAGCCCATTATCACTCGTGGAGATCGTATCTTGGATGTCACGTTGTCTAAGGTAGGGGGTAAAGGACTTTTCGTTAAAGAGATTGAACAAGCGCTCATGGATCAAGAAATCGACTTGGCTATACATAGCATGAAGGATATGCCTTTTGAGCTTCCGGAAGGTCTAATGATTGGGGCGGTACCCAAAAGAGAGGATCCCCGGGATTGTCTGATAAGCAAGGATAACCTTAGCCTAGATGATCTGCCCAAAGGAGCCAAAGTAGGAACAAGCAGCTTAAGGCGGGGCGCCCAGCTGCAAGCTTACCGCCCGGATCTTCGCATCGAGTCCATACGAGGCAATATAGATACCCGACTGCGTAAGCTTAAGGAAGAAGGCTTTGACGCCATTTTGCTTGCGGCAGCGGGGTTGCACAGGATGGGGTGGAAGGATCGGATTACAGCATACCTTCCTCCAGAGATTTGTTTGCCCGCCGTCGGTCAGGGTGCCCTTGCGATTGAATGCCGAAAGGATGATGAAGGCGTGCTTGAGCTATTGAGCCTGCTAAACGATCCTGTTACCGAGCGGACAGTGGCAGCTGAGAGACGTTTGCTTGGCTTGTTAAATGGTGGCTGCCAAGTCCCAATTGGAGCCTATGCGCAAGTTCAATCCGATGCTGCAGACGCTCTTATCATGATGACAGGAATGGTAGCATCACCGGATGGAGAACGAATGTTAAAAGAAACAGTTACCGGCTCTGATCCTCGTGAGGTAGGCTTAGAAGCGGCGCAAGCGCTGCTTCGCCGCGGAGCGGATACCATATTGTCGGAAGTGAGGGAATAACCGGATGTCCAAAGGAAAAGTTTATTTGATTGGTGCAGGACCGGGGGATCCGAAGCTGATTACCGTTCGTGGACTTGAAGCGCTGCAACGTTCAGATGTTGTGGTGTTCGACCGACTGGCAGGTCCGCAGCTCCTAAACCATGCAAGGCCCGACGCGGAGCGTATTTATGTCGGAAAGCTGCCCGACCGCCACACTATGAAGCAAGAGGAGATTAATCAACTGCTGGTCGATTTGGCTCTTCAGGGAAAAACCGTTGCTCGCTTGAAGGGCGGCGATCCGACTGTTTTTGGACGAGTAGGGGAAGAAGCGGACTTACTCCAGAAAAACGATATTATTTATGAGATTATTCCAGGCATTACTTCTGCCATATCCGTTCCCGCTTATGCTGGAATACCTGTGACTCATCGAGATTTGGCCTCATCCTTTTCTGTTATAACAGGTCATGAAAGTCCGGACAAGTTAGACCTCTCCATCTATTGGGATAAGGTTACGAATGCGACGGGCACTCTAGTATTTCTCATGGGAGTCGCCAAAATCGGTTATATAAGCGAGCAACTAATGAAGCACGGACGATCTCCGGAAACCCCTGTTGCGCTTGTGCAGTGGGGAACCCGGGCAGAGCAAAGAACCCTCGTTGGCACGTTAGCCGATATCGATGAGAAGGTAAAAGTAGCGAATATACAGCCCCCTGCCGTCATTATCGTCGGAGAAGTCGTTCACCAACGTCAGACGTTGGCGTGGGTGGAGAAGAAGCCATTATTCGGTCAAAGAATACTCGTAACAAGAGCCCGTTCGCAAGCGAGTGAACTTGTGTCAAAAATCGATGATTTAGGCGGAGAAACGTATGAGTTCCCTGTCATTGAAACACGGTTGCCTCAATCTCTGGCAAAGCAGGAAACGATTAAACAGGCTTTACTGCAAGCGGAATCCTATGATTGGGTCATTTTGACTAGTGTCAATGGAGTGGAGTTTTTCTATCATTGGCTTGATCATCTCGGGTTGGATATTCGATCGTTTGCCCGTGCTAAATTCGCCGCAGTGGGACCTAAGACGGCAGAAGTACTCGCTAAGCGCGGCATACGTGCGGATCTATTACCCGAGAGCTTTCGAGCGGAGGGCTTGCTGCAAAGTATAGACAGCATGATAAAGCCAGGTCAGAAGGCGCTGCTTCCGCGGGGGGATTTGGCAAGAGAAACATTGCCTCAGGAGCTTAAACAACGTGGAGTCGAAGCTGTTGAGATCGATGTCTACGAGACGAAGCTATCTGCACCAAAAGATCTGTGGCTTCCCGAGATGCTTGAGAATGGAGAAATCCATGTTATTACCTTTACAAGCTCCTCAACGGTTATTAATCTGCTTGAAGCGTTACGTCAGTTAGGCGTGCAGAATCCCGCTGAAGCACTGCAAAAAATCGAGATAGCCTGTATAGGTCCGGTGACGGCCCGCACGGCTGAAGAGAATGGCCTGAAAGTAACGATTGTTCCCGAGAATTATACAATTGATGGATTAGTAAAAGCATTGGTGGATAAACGCAGCGCTTTGAAAGGAGAAAATTGATTGATGACTTTTCCCCATGTTAGACATCGTCGCTTGCGAAGCTCGGCAGGCTTGCGAAGCTTGGTCAGAGAAACAACTATTGGAATCAGTGACTTCATTGCGCCAATCTTCGTAACGGAAGGTGAAGGCGTAAAGAAAGAAATTCCTTCTATGCCAGGTGTGTTCCATTGGTCGCTTGATACCTTGGAGCAGGAACTAGACGAGATCGAAGCTTTAGGTATTCATGCCGTCCTCGTATTCGGAGTGCCAGATCATAAGGACGCTGCAGGAACATCCGCTATCGAAGAGAATGGCATTGTACAAAGGGCGATTCGTAAAATAAAAGCATTACATCCAGGAATTGTCGTCATTGCGGACACCTGCTTGTGTCAGTTTACGGACCATGGCCATTGCGGAGTTGTCCATACAACGGAATGCGGAGCCGAAATCGGGAATGACGATTCTCTGGAGCTTCTTGCCAAAGCTGCGGTTTCACAGGCTAGCGCGGGGGCAGATATTATTGCTCCCTCCAATATGATGGACGGGTTTGTTACCGCCATTCGCCAAGGTCTAGATGAAGCAGGATTTACAAACACGCCAATCATGTCCTATGCCGTCAAATATTCTTCGGCTTATTACGGGCCATTCCGCGAGGCTGCACATTCCTCGCCCCAATTCGGCGATAGGAAAACCTATCAAATGGACCCTGCCAACGCTCGTGAAGCGCTGAGGGAGGCGCAATCCGACGTTGAGGAAGGCGCAGATTTTCTAATGGTGAAACCGGGACTTGCATATCTGGATATCGTTAGAATGCTAAGGGATAGGTATGAGGTGCCAATCGTTATTTATAACGTTAGCGCGGAGTATTCTATGGTTAAAGCTGCGGCTATGCAAGGTTGGATCGACGAGCGGGCTATCGTGCTGGAGACATTAATCGGCATGAAACGAGCAGGTGCGGATTTGATTATTACTTACCACGCCAAAGACGCGGCGCGTTGGCTGCAAGAGGAGTAATAGGTTTAATCGATGAGGGGCAGCCTTCAGCTACCCGCGAAGCTTTAACAGATTCAGTTTATACTCATTAATACCGAATTGAAGGACGCCTCGAGTTTCCAATTCCCGAATGACTTCGGTGAGTACTGCTTTGGTTACGCCGGCCATCTGAGCTAGCTCGTCGTAATTTAGGGACATGTGAATGGAGATTAGGTTTCCATCCCGTTTGCCGTTTTTGTTAGCGAGGGTAATCAGGTTCTTGAGAACTCGGGTACGTCCATCCAAGAAAGTAAGATCGTTCACGTGGTCGTTCGTTTGACGTAAACGCCGGCAAAGCTCGGCCAATATGCCCCGAGTGATATCGAAATGGGTTTGCAATAAATCCATGAATTGATCTGAGGAGAGCTCTAACACGTTTGTCATTTCTAGCGTTTGAGCTGTGGCTGAACGTGGACGGCCATCGAGCAGCGATAATTCACCGAAGCTCTCACCGCTATTTACGAGGGATAGTACTTTCTCTTCTCCAGTATTGCTTTTGGTGAAGAGCTTAATGGAGCCTGATAATACCACATAGAAGGTCGTTCCCATATCTTTCTCGTGAAAAAGAATCGAGCCAGGAGAAATCGATCGCCGATGGGCAATTGTTAGAATATGAGTCAATTGATCATCGTCGAGGTTATCGAAAAGCGAAACTTTTTTCAGCCATTCAATCATGATCTACTCTCCTATTCCAATGGGATAAAGTATGTAAGATGAAAAGTGCTTGTTTTCTTTAAGTTTACCACAGCCTTTTCCAATTCAGATAGTAGGATGTGTCGAATATGAGCGAAAAACATCGAACAAGAGTTGACTCCCTGTCCAAAGCAGCCTTTGAACGAGCAAAACAGGTTATTCCAGGCGGGGTAAATAGTCCGGTTAGGGCTTTTAAATCCGTAGGACTGACTCCTCTTGTCATTGAACGAGGGGAAGGCAGCCGGATCACGGATATTGATGGACAGACTTATATTGACTATGTGCTTTCCTGGGGGCCGTTGATTGCAGGACATGCGCACCCGGAAGTTGTGGATGCGATCAAGCGTACAGCTGAGAAAGGCACGAGCTTCGGAGCTCCAACTGAGCTGGAAACGTTGATGGCGGAGCTTGTCTGTGAGCGTGTCCCTTCGATAGATGTCGTGCGAATGGTTAATTCCGGAACAGAAGCCACAATGAGTGCATTAAGATTGGCTCGCGGTTATACGAAAAGGAGTAAAATCCTGAAGTTCGAAGGCTCCTATCATGGGCATGCGGACAGCTTGCTGATTAAAGCAGGCTCTGGCGTGGCTACTCTTGGGCTGCCGGATAGCCCTGGGGTTCCAGAAAGCGTTGCCGCTCATACGCTAACGGTCCCATATAACGACCTAACGGCTGTTAAGCTGGCGTTCGAACGTTATGGCGAGGAGATTGCAGCGATTATCGTAGAGCCTGTAGCGGGTAACATGGGGGTTGTTCCTCCACTTCCGGGATTTCTATCCGGATTACGTGATGTGACCCTCTCCTATGGAAGCTTATTGATCTTTGATGAGGTTATGACGGGTTTCCGCGTACATCGCAATTGTGCGCAGGGCTTATATGGCATTACGCCGGATTTGACCTGCTTAGGCAAGGTTATAGGCGGAGGGCTGCCTGTCGGAGCTTACGGCGGTCGAAGAGAGATCATGGAGCAGATGGCACCCGTTGGTCCGATCTATCAGGCGGGGACATTGTCCGGTAATCCTCTGGCTATGGCTGCGGGTTATACAACACTCAAGCTCATGACCGAGGAAGCGTACCAGCTATTGGAGCGACTTTCGAACCGTCTGCATTCAGGTTTGGAGAAGAATGCACAGGAAGCTGGCGTTCCAATGACAATCAACCGCGTTGGTTCCATGGTTTGTCCTTTCTTTACTGATAAACATGTCATCAATTACGAAGTGGCTAAGCTAGGGAATTCAGAGCATTTCCGTACTGTATTCAGCGGGCTTCTAAATAACGGCGTAAATATCGCTCCTTCTCCGTTCGAAGGTATGTTCGTATCCACCGCCCACACAGACAATGACATCGATCTGACCATTGCAGCTCACAAAGAAGCATTACTTGTACTATAGTTAAGTGTGTTTTCAACCAGGCTGCCCTCTCTTGGGGAGCCTGATTTTTTTTTTTTTTTTTTTTTTTTGAGCACAATGCGATGCTGTAGGTTCAATTTTGTATCTGCAGACACTTTGCTTCTCGATCCGGCGTACAGATTTTGACCTGCAGCTGCAAACAACCCCCTTAGCCCAAGAGGGGGTTGTTTGTTTTTTCTCCACATTGGCAGGCATGCCCGACTTACAGCAGCATATAGATAATTAGTGAATTGTAAAGACGCCAGTCAATAAGGCGTCCATGTCGAAAGGAGGACTTCGTCGTGACGGACCAGCTGAACGGTTTACGATTTGATATTTATGAACGTGTGCATCTGCCTGACGATGTGGCCGCTATTGAAGAATTGGAAGAAATTGAATTGGTGCCTCATATGCAGGTGCTGCCGCAGGATGATCAAGTGCTTCTAAGAGGACATTTGCTGTTGAATGGAGTTTACCGGTCACAAGAATTGTCTGAAGTATCTCAGTTAGAGCATTGGATACCGGTAGAAATCTCGCTCCCGCTTAATCGGATTCAGAGCGTAGAAGAATTAGCTGTGGAAATTGATAATTTCGATGTGGATTTGATATCGAACCGTTCCTTGAATGTAACGGGGGTATTAGCATTGCGGGGACTGCAGGCTCAAGCTCCGCAAACGCCAATATGGCGCGACGATAGCTTTACGGTTGTGCATCAGGCGGAGCCGGAGCTAGAGACTCGGCCAGAAGATCAGCTTCCGAACTCCGAGAGGAGTCATGATGAGCTTGCTTTGAATGAGTCGGATTCTCTTGCGTCGGACGACTATGTTTCTGCCGTAAATGCGGATTTGGATGAGAAGGAACGTGTTGACGATTGGAGCTTGCAAGCGGAGACGGAGGAATTGCCGCTAGAAGCATCTAAAGAAAGCAGCTGGCTTGCGATGTTTCAAAACTTAGAGGAGTCTAGGAAAGACACGAGAGTCTATGCGGAGCCTGAAGAGGAGAAGCCCATAACAGCCTCGTTATGGGGAGACTTGACGAACGAAGCTCCCGCAGAGTCGGACCCGCAGCCCTATGTTGAAGAAGCAATCGAGGAGAAGCCCGACTTAAGAGTCGCTCTGGGTGGTAAGCCGCTAGAGTCCGTACAACAACAGCAATTCGGAGTCGGTCTTTTGTCTCAATTGGGAGAAAAGGGAGCAAAGCGAGAAGCGGATTTGAAGCTGATGGAAGCCGCTCAAGCAGAGGAGAAGGCTCAAGCTATGAACAATATAGCTCTTAGCGCAGAGGATGAATTAGAATGGACCAGCCTGTTCTTAAACAACGGCGGTGAAGCCCATTCCTTCCGAAAAGTAAAGATGTGTATCGTTCAACGTGAAGAAACACTTGAGCTGATTGCAAATAGATACAATGTTCAGTCCCGAGAGCTCCAGCTATATAATCGGCTGCATGATCCCTACTTATCGGAAGGCCAAGTGCTCTATATTCCATAACAGCTTAAAGGCTGCTTCTCGGATTTTATCGACGAGAAGCAGCCTTTTTTCATACTATCAGATGAGTATAACCTTTCTACTTCTAATACTCATCTGATAGTATGATACAAACATGTTCCGCCGTCTAAGGACGGCAAAGCCGTTTTACTTGATTGTCGTTGTTTACAGCAGGAGTTTTCGTCTGTATTGACTCTAAATGTGACGGCGAGTAGAATAGGAGAGAAAGACACGGATAGGGAAGAGTAAGCAGATCAAGCCTTCAGAGAGCGGAGCCGCTACCCGAGTAGCGCTGAGAGGTCCCGCAGGAAACAAGCTGCTACAAGTCGCCCTGGAGTTTCCTGTTTGAAGCTAACGTCCATTCGGGGCGAGCTGGTAGAACAGGACGGCAGCAGCCGTTATCTTGCAACGAGTGCCGCTTTGGTGAAATGATGCCCGGCGGAACGAAGGTGGTACCACGGAAGTTTACCTTTCGTCCTTTGCGACGGGAGGTTTTTGTGTTTTTTTTGCATGTTGTTGAATTTGTGTCATATGGAGGTCGTGTAACTTATGTCCGAAACCAAAGGGAAGCTCAATGTCGAAATGCCGACAACCTATGATCCCAAAAGCGCCGAAAACAAATGGTATGATGCATGGATAAAAGGCGGTTATTTTCAAGCGGGACGTCTTCCCGACGCGCCTAAATATACAATTGTCATTCCACCGCCTAATGTGACTGGAATGCTTCATATCGGCCATGCGCTTGATTTTACTTTGCAGGATATTTTAATTCGGTTCAAGCGCATGCAAGGCTTTGATGCCTTATGGCTGCCGGGAACGGATCATGCTGGAATTGCCACCCAAACGAAAGTGGAGCAGAAGCTTCGCGAGGAAGGCTTAAGCCGGTATGATCTCGGTCGCGAGGCGTTTCTGGAGAAAGTATGGGAATGGAAGGAGCATTATGCGGGAACAATTCGGCAGCAATGGTCCAAGATGGGCCTCAGCCTTGACTATTCCCGTGAACGTTTTACCCTAGATGATGGCCTTTCGCGCGCGGTCCGGGAAGTATTCGTACGTCTTTATGACAAAGGCTTGATCTATCGCGGCAAAAGAATTATTAACTGGGATCCCGCAGCTCGCACGGCACTTTCCGATATTGAAGTTGAATATAAAGAAGTGAACGGACATCTGTACCATCTTCGTTATCCATTATCGGATGGCAGCGGTCATTTAACCGTAGCTACAACCCGACCGGAAACCATGCTTGGCGATACGGCTGTTGCGGTTCATCCTAAGGACGATCGATATAAACACCTGATCGGAAAAATGCTGCTTCTCCCTATCGTAAATCGGGAAATTCCGATTATCGCGGACGAATACGTAGATAAGGAATTCGGAAGCGGCGCGGTAAAAATTACGCCCGCGCATGATCCGAACGATTTCGAAGTAGGTTCTCGTCACGAGCTGGCGCAGATCACGGTCATGGATGAAGGCGGCAAAATGAATGAGAATGCCGGCCCTTATCAAGGGATGGATCGTACGGATTGCCGCAAAGCAATCGTCAAAGACTTGCAAGAGCAAGGAGTCTGCATTCAGATTGAGGATCATGTACATCAAGTAGGGCATAGCGAACGCTCTGGCGCAATCGTTGAGCCATACTTGTCTACACAGTGGTTCGTTGGGATGAAGCCGTTAGCCGAGAAGGCGATTGATTCGCAGAAGTCGGGCCAAGGTGTAAAGTTCGTTCCTGATCGCTTCGAGAAAATCTATCTGCACTGGATCGAGAACGTTCGCGATTGGTGTATTTCCCGTCAGCTTTGGTGGGGACATCGGATTCCAGCGTGGTACCACGATACGACTGGCGAAATTTATGTGGGTCTTGAAGCGCCTGAAGGAGCGGATCAACCTGACTCTCCTTGGAAGCAAGACAATGATGTGCTTGATACTTGGTTCAGCTCTGCGCTGTGGCCATTTTCTACATTAGGATGGCCCGATGATAGCCAGGATCTAAAGGATTATTATCCGACAGGAGTACTTGTAACCGGATATGACATTATTTATTTCTGGGTTGCACGTATGATATTCACAGCCATTGAATTCACTGAGCAAATTCCATTTAAGGACGTTCTTATCCATGGACTTGTTCGCGATGCGGAAGGTCGAAAGATGTCTAAGTCGCTTGGCAACGGGGTTAATCCGCTCGATGTTATCGAACAATATGGCGCAGACGCCATGCGATATATGATTTCAACTAGCAGTACCCCGGGGCAGGACTTGCGTTTCCGCTTCGAGAAGGTCGAGCAAGCGCGTAATTTCGCTAACAAGATCTGGAACGCTTCGAGATTTGCTCTAATGAATCTAGAAGGCTTTACTTTTGCGGATATCGACCTCAGCGGGAAGCTGTCAACAGCCGACCGCTGGATTTTACATCGGTTGAATGAGAGCGCTCGAGACATTACTCGCCTTATGGAGAGTTACGAGTTCGGGGAAACCGGCCGATTGCTGTATAACTTCATATGGGATGACCTGTGTGACTGGTATATTGAGTTTGCTAAGCTTACGCTGTACGGTGAAGACGCGGCGGCTAAGAAGAGCACGCAATCAGTACTAGCTTACGTCTTGGACCGTACCTTACGTCTTCTGCATCCATTCATGCCGTTTCTTTCGGAAGAAATTTGGCAGCATTTGCCTCATGAGCCTGGCGAGACGATTACTTTGGCTGCTTGGCCAGAATATCGCGCTGATTTCGAAGCCGCAGGCTCGCTTAAAGAAATGGAGCTTTTGATGGAAGCCATCCGCGCTGTACGTAACGTCCGTGCAGAAGTGAACGTATCGCCCGGCAAGAAAATTGAATTGCTCCTGAAGCCGACCGGGGAAGCGGAAGAAGGTATTTTCAGCCGAAATGAAATATATGTGCAGCGCTTTTGCAATACGTCATCCTACACGCTGGATCGAGCTTTAACGCCTCCGGACAAAGCGATGACAGCCATTATCACGGGAGCTGAGCTTTATTTTCCGCTTGCGGGCTTGATTGACATTAGTCAGGAAATTGCTCGTCTGACCAAGGAAGTTGATACGTTGAATACGGAAGTAGAACGCGTGGAGAAGAAGCTCTCCAATGAAGGATACATCGCTAAGGCTCCGGCCCACGTTGTCGAGCAGGAAAAGCTTAAAGGTGAGGATTACCGAGAGAAGCGGGATAAAGTATTAGCGCGGATTGCCGAGCTGCAGGGATGATGGGAGGAAGAATAACACCATGAATAAGGATTCCTCCCAAGAGCTTTCTTTCCATGGGGCTGCGGAAGCGATGGCTTGGATTACTGGGCTGACCTCCTTCGGTATTCGCCCGGGTTTAGAACGGATCAACCGTTTAATGGAACGCTTCGGTCATCCGCAGAGAAGATTAAAATTTATTCATGTGGCCGGAACGAACGGAAAAGGCTCAGTTTGCGCCTATTTAACAAGCGTATTGAGACAGAGCGGGTATGATGTAGGGACATTTACTTCTCCTTACCTCACCTCCTATTCCAATAGACTCCAGTATAATGGGCAAGATATAGATGATGAGGTGCTTGTTCGGCTCGTCAATCTATTAAAGCCTGCAGCAGAAGAAATGGCGAGAAGTGAATGGGGCAGCCCGACGATGTTCGAGGTAACGACTGCTCTTGCCTTGCTCTATTACGGGACCGTAGCGTATCCGGATTACGTCGTGTGGGAAACAGGACTTGGAGGTCGTCTTGACGTCACTAATATCGTTACTCCGGTTGTCAGCATCATCACTAATGTTGGCCACGACCATATGGATGTACTAGGCCCTACGATTTCCGATATTACAAAAGAAAAAGCAGGCATTATTAAACCGGGAGTGCCCGTTATTACAGCGGTTAGCCAACCGGATGCGGTGGCGATCATGAAGGAAACGGCATTAGCCAAAAATGCTGCGCTGTACCTTCTGGGCGATCATTATACGTATAAACCGATAAATATGGCCGAAGATGAGCAAAAGTTTTCTTTTCAAGGACCGTTCCGTGTTTTACAATCGTTAACGGTAACTTTGAATGGTGCTCATCAGATTATGAATGCCGCAGTTGCTATAATGACTATTGAAGTCCTTCGGCAGTATTATGCTTTAATTGTGGAAGACGAGGACTTAGCAATAGGCATGCGTAACACCACTTGGCCGGGCAGGCTGGAGATGGTATCGCGGGAACCAAGGATATTGCTGGACGGCGCCCACAACCCGGAGGGTATGGAAGCCTTAGCGAATGCGCTTCGCGATATTTATAAGTTCGATAAGTTAAATGTGATGATGGCGATGATGCCGAATAAGAATCATGAACATTCCTTGCGGCATATACTACCAATGGTGGATACGCTTGTGATCACGGAGCCTGACTTTCATAAGAAAATGAACGCCGCCGACCTGGCCGCCGTCGCTAATCGACTGGGTGAGGAGCTCGGACGGCCGCGGAACGTTGTCGTGGAGCCGGATTGGAGACGTGCCTTGGAGCTTCTTCGGGAAGCGTCAACACACGCCTCCGAGCACGTGAACACTTTAAGTGTGATTACAGGCACTCTTTATCTGATTGCCGATGTAAGGTCGTGGTTGCTCCATGGAACGAAATCTGAAAAAGGGTGGTGAAGCGTTGTTGCGGACCGCTGAACATGTACATTTTATCGGTATCGGAGGATATGGCATGAGTGCCATCGCCAGGGTAATGCTGGAGATGGGTTATCAAGTATCCGGTTCCGATGTGGTGCGCCAGGAATTAACTGACAAACTGGCCGCCAATGGAGCACAAATCTTTATTGGTCATGAGCCCGAACACGTTCGGGGTGCTGATCTTGTTGTTTATTCTACGGCGCTAGCTAAAGATAACGTAGAACGTCAAAAAGCTGAACAATTAAACATACCCATATTGCACCGCGCACAGATGTTAGCCCGGCTTCTGAATGCCCGTACGGGAATAGCAGTTGCCGGCGCACATGGAAAAACGACTACCTCCTCCATGATTGCTCTCGTCATGGAGCTCAGCGGATTGGATCCTACCTATATTATTGGCGGGGAAATCGTTAATGTCGGCACGAATGCCAAAGCGGGCAAAAGTCCATTCGTCGTAGCGGAAGCTGACGAAAGCGACGGCTCGTTCCTTCAGTATGAATCTGCTATCGGTGTCGTTACGAACATCGAAGCGGATCACCTGGAAAACTACGAGGGAGACTTCAATAAGCTTAAGGAAGCTTATGTCTCGTTCCTTCAAAATATTAAAGCAGATGGATGTGCGGTAGTTTGTGCGGATGACGAGAATATCCAGGAGATACTCCCCAAGGTAAAGGATTCTCGAGTCATTACCTACGGAGTAGAGACTAAGGATGCAGATTATACGGCTGCGGACATTAAGCTTGGGGACCGCTGCGCAACATTTACAGTACGTCACCGTGAACAGGCGCTAGGTGTCGTTACGCTATCAGTGCCCGGAAGACATAATGTATACAACGCTCTCGCGACGATTATCGTTTGCTTAGAGGCAGGAGCCTCGTTCGAAGCGATTGCAAAGTCGATTCAAGAATTCCGCGGAGCTAAGCGCCGTTTCCAAGTGCTTGGCGAAGTGAAGGACATGCTGGTCATTGACGATTATGCCCATCACCCCACGGAAATTCAGGCGACGATACAAGCGGCGAAAGCAACGGGAAAAAGAATAATCGCCGTTTTCCAACCACAGCGTTATACGAGAACCTTCTTTTTACTCGATGCATTTAGTCGCGCTTTCGAGGATGCCGATGAAGTCATTATCACCGACATATACTCTCCAGCTGGCGAGCAAAGAATTGAAGGCGTCAATTCGCGTAAGCTCGTAGAGCTTATTTCTCAGAACAGCAACTCGAACGTAACCTACGTTCCTACTAAGGAAGAGGTTCGGGATATATTAGCAGAGCGTATCGCTCCTGGAGATCTTGTGCTCACAATGGGTGCAGGGGATATCTGGAAAGCGGCTGAAGAGCTGGCACGAATACTGCGTGATCGAGCGTGAACATTTATCACCATTATTTTAACAACAAGAAGCAGCTGATAGGGAAACCTGAAGGCTGCTTTTAGTCGTATTAAGGACGGAGAAGTCGTTTTCTTTATTCTCATCATATTTCTCTCTCGACTCTCATAATCTAATTACTAGATTGAGGGACAAGGAGAGACGCAGTATGCAGCATAAAGCAAGAATGACCTTCCGTTTCGAACCGCCGAAGCCTGCCCAATCAAAAAAGCCCATAAGACAACCTCTTAAGGCAGGGCAACAGCCATTGACAGAGGATAATCTTGAGAAGGAAGAGGCCGTCATCGGTCAAAGCTTCTCCTCTTGGGATAGTCCATATCAAGATGACATCCATGCTCTGGAGGAAGTCATAAGAAGTTCTGATGCTAAGAAAGTAGAGGAGTCTATTTATGCACCTTATCCTGCTATAAAGATTATTCCTCACGATGAGCTTGAGGCGAACTGGAGCGGACCTTCGATAGAGCTGGAAGGCGAGTCGCAAACAAGCTGGTTAAATCAATCGCAGCCCCTTCACGATACTCCTGCCTGGGGACGGGTTTTCTTATCCGTTACCGCAGCGGTAGCAACGGGAGCTCTATTCGGTTACTTGGTTTTAAGCTTATTTACTGGAGAACCCTTGTTTCCAGGGAAATCGGATGGGAGTGCGCAAGTAAATGTACAAGCCCCGCCAGAACAATCTGCGGCTTCTTCGACAGAGCCATTGAAGATATTCGAAGACAACGAAACGTCTGTGCAGCCAGGAGTACAGAGCGAACTTACGCAAATTCCGGCAGATGTTTATTATATGCTTCAATACGGCGTTTTCCAGAGTGAAGAAAGTATGAAAGCGGCAGTGGAGCATTTGCAGGAGATCGGTCTTGATTCAACAGTGGAGGCGCAGGATGGTTACCGAGTTTATATAGGAGCAGCCGTAACTCGTAATGAAGCGGAGCTGCTGGCAGCCCAAATGTCCGATATTGAATTATACATTAGACCATTGGATGGAGATCCCTTGATCATTCGTTCCGGATCAATGCCCGCAGGCGAGATAGAATTTATGACCGCTAGCGCGGAGCTGATCCGAAAGCTGACTCAATATTCCGGCAGCTACTTACTAGAGAGCTTGCCGCAAGTGATGAACAAGGCTGATCTTTCCGCGCTGCAGGAAGCTCATCGCACGTGGCTGAGTAAGACAGCAGGGGTGGATACGTTTAGCAATGATACTCTTGGAGAGGGGGAGAGGATTGTGCAAGCCTTAAATTCGGCAGTTCTCTCGCTAACGGAATATAACCGTAATCCCTCACGCTTTCACCTATGGAGCATTCAATCGCAAACCATGAAAGCAATGCTCGCTGATCGTAACCTGCGCTCGATTATACAGTCAGCAAATAATGGATAATACAAATAGATAAAAAGATATTAGGACTTTTGAATGAGGCAGCCTGCTTCCAAGGGGCTGTCTTTGTTTTATACATTGTGTGACTTGTCTTGGAAACGTATAATAGGTAGACGGGTGTCAAAAAATGGTGGGAGACGAGGAATTATGAAGAAAAACGGATGGGTTCTCTTCTTATTTATCTTTCTGGGGTTGCTTGCTGGTGCCTTGGTAGCCATTTGGCTGCGGGAGATTCCGGGGCTCACCTTTTTAACACGTGCGATCAAGCTCAATTGGTCGCCTGCCGCGGATTTGTCGGTTATAAGCTATAGTCTGAATTTGAATGTAAACTTTAGCTTGCTCAGCGTGATTGGTGCAATTGTGGCGATATGGCTGTATCGTAAAATGTAATTCGAAAGGAAGTTTTACTTCATGCACTCTGCCTTACCTAACAGTCCCAAGCTCGTCCTCGCCTCCGCTTCCCCTCGCAGACAGGAGCTTATTGCTATACTGGGGCTTCCCGTCCAAATCCATCCAAGTCGGGTTGAAGAAGACACACCAGCGTATTGGACACCTTCACAAATCGTTGAGGGCCTCGCTGAGCGTAAAGCACTTGCGGTCAAAAATGAGCTTACCGATTCCTTAGATTTATCCTCGATTGTCGTTGGCAGCGATACCATCGTTGTGTTGAATGATAAAGTGATGGGTAAACCTAGAGATGTGCAAGAAGCGGAGCAGATGCTGCAGGAGCTTTCAGGAGAGGTCCATGAGGTATATACAGGGATTTCTTGCATAAGAGTCTCCGATGCTAAAACCGTCACTACACACCGTGTTACTAAGGTTCGAATGAGGAAGTTAACGCCGAATCAAATCTCACGTTATGTCGCTACTGGTGAACCGATGGATAAGGCTGGCAGCTACGGAATTCAAGAGATTGGCTCCTTATTCGTTGAATCAATTGAGGGTTGTTATTTCAATGTGGTCGGATTGCC
Source organism: Cohnella sp. (assembly GCF_041640265.1). Taxonomy (GTDB): domain Bacteria; phylum Bacillota; class Bacilli; order Paenibacillales; family Paenibacillaceae; genus Cohnella. Next base: position 6,340 of record NZ_JBEQAP010000031.1, on the reverse strand, counting down.
GGTCTCCCTTCTTGCGGTTCAGTTGGAGCAGTTCGATATTATGTTACCTTAAATTTAAGCCAATCCCGCGGCCGACGCGGCTATTGAAGGCAGGTAATGGCTTTGGAGCAAAGATCCTTTCGATTGCGCGAGCTTCCCTCCGAGGAACGACCGCGGGAGCGTATGCAACAGCACGGAGCAGAAGCGTTAAGTCATGCAGAGCTGCTCGCTATTCTGCTGCGTACGGGTACTCAGAATGAATCCTCCATTCACCTAGCCCAGCGTATTCTGAACGAATGCGGAGGGCTTAGCAGATTGGCGGAGCGAAATTGGGAAGAGCTCATACATATCCGTGGTATTGGCCCTGCTAAAGCGCTGCAGCTTCAGGCTTCCATTGAGCTTGGACGGCGTGTCTCACGTTCCCGTTTACCGGAAATGGTCAAAATAACTTGTCCTCAAGATGGAGCAGATATTCTCATGGAGGAGCTGCGACATTTACGGGAAGAGCATTTTGTCTGTTTGTTTCTAAATACCAAAAATCAGGTCATAGGCCGTCAAACCTTATCAATCGGCAGCCTGAATGCTTCTATTGTCCATCCTAGGGAAGTGTTCCGCGCGGCCATTCGCCGAAGCAGCGCTTCCATTCTATGTGCCCACAACCACCCTAGCGGGGACCCAACCCCAAGCGCGGAAGATATTCAATTAACCAAGCGATTAGGGCAGGCTGGTGAACTGATTGGAATCGAATTGCTAGATCATCTGGTAATTGGTGACAACCGCTTTATTAGTTTGAAGGAAATGGGCTGCTTGTAATATAATAATAAGGATTGTCCCGACGACTGATGTACCTCAGACGGTAACAACTTAGCAGTCGCGGTGAGAGCAGGAGGAAACAACATGCTAGGAGGATTTACACGCGATCTGGGTATTGATCTCGGAACCGCAAACACGCTTGTTTACGTTAAAGGCAGAGGAATCGTTGTCAGGGAGCCTTCGGTGGTCGCCCTGCGTACCGATACGAAAAAAATCGAAGCAGTCGGCTCTGACGCCAAAAAAATGATCGGTCGTACACCCGGTAACATTGTAGCTATTCGTCCTATGAAGGACGGTGTTATCGCGGATTTCGAGACGACATCGACGATGATTAAATACTTCATTCGCCAGGCGCAGAAGCCGCGTGCTTTGTTTCCGCGCCACCCTAACGTGATGATCTGTGTACCTTCCGGAATAACTGCTGTTGAGAAGCGTGCGGTCGAAGACGCGGCAAAGCAAGCCGGTGCAAGGGAAGCGTATATTATTGAAGAGCCTTTCGCTGCTGCGATCGGAGCGGATCTCCCTGTGTGGGAGCCGACCGGAAGTATGGTTGTCGATATTGGCGGGGGTACAACGGAGGTGGCAGTCATCTCGCTCGGTGGGATCGTTACGAGCCGTTCAATCCGCATAGCAGGCGATGAAATGGACGATGCCGTTATGGCCTATATCAAACGGCTGTACAATCTAATGATTGGTGAGAGGACCTCAGAGCAGCTGAAAATGGAGATTGGCTCGGCAATGCCGCTGGACAAAGTAGAATCCATCGAAATTCGCGGGCGAGATCTTGTTAGCGGCTTACCTAAGACTTTAGCTATTACTTCGGATGAAGTGACTGAAGCGTTGTCTGATACCGTCAATGCGATTATCGATGCTGTCAAAGTAACATTGGAGAAATGTCCGCCTGAGCTGTCTGCGGATATCATGGATCGAGGGATTGTACTTACAGGCGGAGGAGCTTTACTTCGTAATTTGGATAAGATGCTGGCACGCGAAACAGGAATGCCTGTCATCGTTGCAGAGAATCCACTAGATTGTGTAGCGATCGGCACAGGAAGAGCATTGGATAATATTCATTTATTCAAGTCAAGAGGATCGGGCTCTAGGTCCAGTCGCTAATTAAGGAAGCTTGGGTTATGGGATGGGAAAGCAGGTGAGTAAATATTTTTAGAATAATGCGCAACAAACGGCTGTTCATTCTCATGATAGGGCTTATCGTTTTCATAGCCCTAATGGGATTCACCTTAGGCCGAACTCGCCTGACTTGGCCTGAGAAGTTCATTAACGATGCTTTTGGGACTGCGCAAGGAGCTTTGTATCGGCCGGTCGGAGCAGTCGCGGATTTTTTCCGTGACCTCGGCCGGCTTTCCGACGTATATAAGGAAAATGAACAGCTTCGGCAAACCGTTGCCCAATATACGCAGGATCAAATCCGGTTTAATCGACTAGAAGCAGATAATAAGCGTCTTCAGGAAGAACTAGATTTTACGGAACGACAGAAGCAATTAGACGACTATCGTTATCTTATTGCACAAGTAGTAGGGAGTACTTCCAATCCCTATGAGAAGACAATCAAGATCAATCTGGGGTCTAATGATGGACTTAAAGAGCAAATGGCGGTTAGAACGGTTGATGGCCTGGTTGGTTTAGTCAGTCATGTCTCGACCTTCACCTCTACGGTTACTTTAATTACCGAGTTGGATGTAGATACCGCTAAGGGAACACCTGTCTCCGCAACCGTAGTCGGAAAAACTGAATCATTCGGGATCATTGAATACGACGAAGTAACCCAAACACTTCAAATGAATAAGATTGATGAGAATGACAAGCTTGCCGAGGGTGATATTGTCATGACGTCGGGTATAGGGAGTATTTTTCCGCAAGGAATTATTATCGGAACTGTGAAGGATAGACAGGTCGGGGATTTCATGACGCATACTGCAATTATAACTCCTGCAGCAAAATTAGATCACCTTAGAGAAGTGTTTGTCATAGTGGTGCCTGATATGGATGGGCCTTAATGATGAGAGCTAATCGTGTGATCCTGGCCGCTTTAATACTTGTTATTATCGAAAGCTCCATTATTCCTTGGTTAGTGCCAACTCCATGGAGTGGCAGACTGCTTCCCCATTTGTCTTTTATTATGACTTTGTTGGTTGCCGGCTTTGCAGGTCGTCATCGTGCATTCCTGTTCGGTCTTAGCTTCGGCTTGCTTCAGGATATGTTGTTTTATGGCCATTTGATCGGACCTTATGGTTTTGGTATGGGACTAGTAGGTTATTTAGCCGGACTGGTTACAGAAAAACGGCTTTATATGACGGTAGGCTATTTCATTTGGATGGTTTTAATCGGCAGTGTAATGTTGGATTCAACCGTTTTTTTCATTTACAAGTTATTTCGCTTAACGGAGCTGGAGTATGGCTATGTTTTTTATTGGCAGCTTGCTCCGACCGCACTGCTCCAGCTTTTTATCGCACTCCTTATGTATGTTCCGTTTCGTCGATACCTCGTCAAGCCTTCGAATTCATCAGGAGAAGAAGGGTCGGAATAACTTCCGTTTAACCTGACAGGCAGGAATTCAGCTCCATTAAGCAGAATTTCATTTACCGTAGGGAGGAGCGGACAAAAGTGACCGGCAAATCACACATTACGATAAAAGGAATTAAAGAAGGACTTGTATTTCTATTAGACGATCAATGTGACTTCATTGCTCTGCTGGACGAATTGAATGCGAAACTGGACAAGCACGTACAGCAATTCACGGGTCCAATCGTGCACATATTTATAAAGCTCGGTGCAAGGCAGCTGGAAGAAGAAGATAAGGAACGGATTCGCCTCATCTTACGCAGACAAGGTAACTTGATTATCCAATCTATCGAAAGCGATCCTCCGGAAGTCGGCCCCGATCAGAAGGTTGTTCCCAGCTTACATACGATGTCCGGTATTGTGAGATCCGGGCAGACATTGGAATTTGAGGGACATCTTCTGCTGCTTGGCGATGTAAACCCTGGGGGAGCGATCAGATGCACCGGAGATGTATATGTGCTAGGTGCCCTTAGGGGAACAGTTCATGCAGGGTCTGCAGGAGATCATGGCGCGATAATTGCCGCTTCGTTGATGAAGCCTACCCAGCTGCGTATCGCGGACGTAATCAGTCGTCCACCGGATGAGTGGACTTCTGCAGAGCCCTGGATGGAGTATGCGTTTCTACGTGAAGGTACAATGGCCATTGATAAAATGACAAGTCTTAGCCGTTACCGCAAGGAAGTCATGCAGTTCAAAGGAGTGTAGAATGATGGGAGAAGCGATCGTTATTACCTCGGGTAAGGGCGGTGTCGGCAAAACGACAACGTCAGCCAATCTGGGCACAGCATTGGCGATAATGGGCAAAAAGGTATGCATGGTTGATACCGATATTGGCTTGCGCAACCTGGATGTCGTAATGGGACTGGAGAATAGAATCATCTATGATCTTATTGATGTTGCCGAAGGTCGCTGCCGAGTTAACCAGGCGCTTATTAAAGACAAGCGCTTCGACGAGCTCTATATGCTTCCAGCTGCACAGACGAAAGACAAGAATGACATTTCGCCTGAGCAGGTTCGCCAAATCATTGAAGGTTTAAAGCCGGATTTTGACTATGTTATTATTGATTGCCCTGCTGGAATCGAGCAAGGCTTTCGCAATGCCATCGCTGGTGCTGATCAAGCGATTGTTGTTACCACTCCGGAGAATGCTGCAGTCAGAGACGCTGACCGGGTGATCGGCCTGCTGGAGAAGAGTCATTTCCCATCGCCAAAGCTGGTAATCAACCGTATTCGTCCGAACCTGATGAAGAATGGGGATATGCTTGAGATTGATGATATTTGTCAGGTTCTAGCAATAGATTTGATCGGTATTGTTCCTGATGATGAGCTCGTTATAAGAGCAGCTAATACGGGTGAGCCGACAGTAATGAATGTTAATTCCCGCGCTGCTATTGCATATCGTAACATTGCTAGGCGCATATTGGGAGAGACAGTTCCTTTGTCACAGTTGGATGAGAAGTCTGGGATGTTTGGCAAAGTAAAGAAGTTCTTAGGAATGGGATGATCGGAGCTTGTTAAACCGATTGAAGAAGATGGACTGGATGATGCTGATTATCCTGGGCTTGTTCATGGCTATTAGCACCATTGTCGTTCGAAGTGCAACGTATAATAACCCTATGTATGTAAATCTTGATATGATGACGCTTATCTTCTACGGGCTTGGGTTTTTCGTGATCATAATCGCTACGCTTGTGGATTATCGTCTTATTTTAAAGATATGGTATGTTTGGTATGCTCTTGGATTAATCATGCTCGTACTTGTCTTCTTTCTAGCTGAGGAGAAGAACGGTGCTCGTAGCTGGTTTGAATTGGGTCCGCTATCGTTCCAGCCAGCTGAAATGATGAAGCTGTTTCTCATCATTGCAATTGCGGCTATCCTTGGAAGACGACAGGGCGATCCGCTCAAGATGCGCAGTGACGTTCTGGTGGTGGCCATATTTGCTTTCGTGCCGTTTGTACTCGTCATGATTCAGCCCGATTTAGGCAACGCCATCATATATGTGTTCATCGTCCTCGGAATGCTGTGGATCGGTAATGTGCGGTATATGTATGTCCTGATTGGAATGGCTGCGGTTGTTGGAGGATTAATATTATTCGTGACCCTCTTTAATACGTATAACGCGGATATACGCGAGTATCTGAATGGTGAGGGTAAGGGTCATTGGTACGAACGGATCAATACTTATATTCATCCCGAGGAAGCTTCCGCCGATGAACGGCGTCAATCTGATAATGCAAAAATCGCTATTGGATCTGGCGGGCTTGCCGGTGATGGATATATGCAAGGAGAATCCAAGAACCGCAAATTCATACCCTATGCTTATTCAGATTCCATCTTTGTCGTCATTGGTGAAGAATTCGGGTTTCAGGGCGCGGCCGTGTTGCTGTTACTGTATTTCCTTTTTATTTATAGGATGATCTTAATCGCTTATCAGTGTTACGATTTGAGAGGCTCCTTCATTATTATTGGTATCGCCACCATGATGGTGTTCCAAATCTTCCAGAACATTGGGATGATGATCGGAATTATGCCCATCACGGGTATTACTCTGCCGTTTATCAGTTATGGAGGGACCTCTCTGTTGCTGAACATGATGTCGATCGGATTGATCTTTAGTATTCGGGCACATCAGGAAAAGTATCAGATGGATAGCTAGGTTCGGCGAATATTATCGATTAGGGACGAGGATATCTCCTTCCAGCCGCTGGACGAAAACCTTTGCCTGATTAGATTAACCCGAGGAAAGGTGGCAAAGGTTTTCGAGAGGCGGACGTTACACTCTTCCAGGAGATACTCTCTTACCCTTACTCCTTTATTCGCGAATTAGTGGTAGAGAAGTAAAGAAGCAGAACAGGAGTAAAACGACCTGTTCTGCTTCTTTTTCGTTCATTGTCGCAAAAAGCGACTATGGAGAGCCAAAGACCAGCAAACCACCGTTCATTGTCGCAAAAAGCGACTATGGAG
>NZ_JBEQAP010000030.1:0-69406 GCF_041640265.1 Cohnella sp. | reverse complement strand
TTTTATTAATAGACGAATTGATAATTTGGATAAATGATACAAGTAAACAAAATGAATATATTTCAATCATAGGAATTTAAGAAGCAATTGAGGTTGATCGAAGAAGACACCGGCATCTGATAACACCATGTTCACGCTTCGGGCCATTCGGCCCTCGGTCCGGCAGAAGTTAGAAGTGGAATCGAGGATGCCTTTCAGCAGCGGGGAAGAATATTCAGCCGGACACATCCGCACCACCTAACCGCATCGCGGCCGGTGACTTCGTCGCCTTAAGGTGGTGGGACGTCGTGAACACAAGAACGTTAGGCGAAATTTCCTAAGGAGGTATTCAAATGTCTGATCATTGGGACATTTATTTTTGTAATATAGAAGATAAGTTTGCATCAATTGTTCTTGACATGGATGTATGGAACGAGATCGATAAAAGCAAGTTTTCATTTCCTAAGGTGGTAAGAATCCCTATTAAGAAACCTGGTGAAAGCGGCACACCTGTTGATGACGAGGCCGAACTAATCAATGAGCTTGAGGATGTATTGTCTCAAAAAATTGGTGGGCTAGCTTATAACGTTGGACGTATGACAATAAATGGCATAAGGGAAGTATATTATTATTTTTCTTCTACTTATGACTTAGATAAGCTCGCGAAGGAAATCTTCAACGAGCATAACTACGAAGTAGAAGTGTTTAATATTGATGAAGATAATCCTTGGGAGTTTTATTTCGATTTTTTATATCCGGATAAATTTCAATTGCAACATATGGGAAACAGAGGGGTTGTTGATTCTTTAAGCGAATCTGGAGATCCTTTAGGGGAATCAAGAAGAGTAGACCACTGGCTATATTTTAATAGTGAATTAGATCGTGCTGGTTTTGAAGGGAAGATAATAACTATGGGTTTCAACGTTGAGCTTGATAGAACAGATGATAGTAATGAATATGTATCGCAAATATACCGTAATGATTATGTTGATTTACATTCTATTAATGAAGTTACTGATTTATTAGTCAACGTGTCTGAAGAGTACGAAGGAAGATATGATGGATGGGAAACCATTGTACTTAAGTAACTCGATGAAGAGGAAACTTCGCCTAACAAAGCATTCACGCATCGGGGCTAACGCCCCTTGGTCCGCGAGAAGTATTTTCGTAGGAGCCGATTCAGCGGACAACCCTGCACCGACCAAGATAGGAGCTATCTAGGCCGGTGAGGGTTCGTGAATGCAAGAACGTTAGGCGAAAGATCGAAGGTTATTATTAGTAGGGTAAGTTCTGGGAAGTTAAATATTAATCTTTAGGTTCAAGATGTATGGTACTTATTAAACTGGAGTCTTTCTTAAAACTACACTTAAAAAAGCGGCGGTGATAAATTGAATCGTAAAGAATTCGAAGCTGTCTTAAAACAGCCCCCAAACATCAGGTACGAGTATTTTATTAAGAAAGTATCTGATTATGAAGAAATTTGGGGATTATACGATGACGGTTGGGCAACAGCTGATGACGGTGAAGGGAATAAGTGTATTCCATTCTTTCCAAATCAAGAATTTGCTCAGAACTGTGCAGTAGAAGAATGGTCGGGATTTAAACCCGAGAGCATAGATCTTTACGAATTTATTGAAGAATGGCTTTCAGGGATGAAAGAAGACAAATTAAAAGTTTCTATTTTCCCTAATAATAGTGACACAGCCATTGTGGAAGTAGACATATTATTGAGAGATTTACATACTGAACTTGAGAAATACGATTAATGTTCCCAAAATAGATCCTTCGACAAGGGAATAAATGGAAAGTAGAAGTAATAAATCGAAATAATATTAATGTGAGGGTAACTCAAAGATCCTTCGCCTAACACTGCATTCACGCATCGGGGCTGACGCCCCTCGGTCCGCAAGAAGCATTTTCGAAGTAGCTGATTCAGCGGACAACCCTGCACCGGCCAAGATAAGAGCTATCTAGGCCGGTGAGGGTTCGTGAATGCAAGAACGTTATGTGAAACCGCGGAAGTGCTATTAAATTCAAAATCCCTAAAGTTTGGAGTTGAATTATGGATTTAATTCTAGCACCGGACATTATTGAAAGAATACAACAGGAATATGAGAAACAATACGATCTTGTCGAAGGACTTTTAATTAATCAAAGTTTTTTTCACAAAGATGAAATATTTAAATTGAGATTGATTAGATCAATTTTGTTTTTATCTGAAGGTAGCATTGAAAGGCTTCAATACTATCTCAATATTGCAAATGTAGATTATAGAGATTTGTTTTATTGGGCTGAATATGATCAACAAAGTAAACAAGTCCGGGATTTTTCAAAGCCCTTTAATAATAATTGAAGTACATTTAAAATTGTTTCGATGAAGTCGCGGCATCAGATAAACACCGTATTCACGTTGCGGAGCCTTTCGGCTTCTGGGTCTGCCCGAGGCATATCGATGAAGTGGATCCAGGCGGACAACCCTGCGAACCTAACCGCGTCGCGGCCGCCCCTATGGAGCTTAAGGTTCTCGGGTTCGTGAATACGAGAGACGTTAGAGGAAATTACCGAAATCATTAAAAAGAGGGTATCCACAATGAAGCATATCAATGAGATCATGAACCATTACTATGATTTTGTTTCATGGTCAAAGACAGTGGAACATGTTAATGATTGGGAAACGGACTACCCTAATTGGATGGAAATTATAAATGCTATTGATCTTTTCCTACAATCAAATAATTATGAAGATTGCAATGAAGAGATTATTAATGCTTTTTTATATCTCATTGGACGAGATAATGAAAGAGAATATCTTGCGGAGTTACTTGTTGAACACCCTAATTTCCTAATTCACCTTGCAAAACGTGGATTTAGTTATCCAGATCATGATACTCGATGGCAGCTTGTATTTTATGTAAGCAAGCTATATGGGACTTATCACGAGGTTGAAGATATAGTTATATCTTATTGGCAAGACTCTAATGAATATGTGAGAAGGAGAGCCTTATTGGCTCTCGGTTTCATGAAGTCTAAATATGCAGAAGAGCTAGCTGTTGAAGCTTACTTATCAGATTATGAGTATCAGAAAATTGCGGCATTAGAGGTATTACATATGATAAATTCTCCAAAACTTTATGATTACCTGAAACTTAGTGAACAGAGTGAATCAACAATTATTAGAAATGGTGCCCTAAGGATTAGAACTGAACGCGGGTACGACCAAAGAAGTCGGTAACTTCATCTAACAATATGTTCACGCATCGGCGGACAAGCCGCCTCGGTCCCGGAAGTAAAAGTCGAAGAAGTAATTGCCGGGACACATCCGCACCACCCAACCGCATCGCGGCCGGTCCTTTGGACCTTAGGGTGGTGGGACGTCGTGAACACGGAGACGTTAGGTGAAATTGTTTGAAGACGAAAATAGGGGGACTATTCATGAAAGAATTATTAAAGAGACATATTGAGGATCTTACACAAAATTCATACTCTGGTAGGGGAATTGTTATTGGTTTATCGCCTGATGAGTCGATCGTCTTTCAGATCTATTGGATTATGGGACGAAGCGAGAATAGCAGAAACAGGATTTTTGTTATGGAAGAGAACGGGGCTGTTAAGAATGAAGCATATGATGAGAGCAAGCTAACAGATCCATCGTTAATCATATATTATCCTATTAAATCCCTAGACAAAGTACATATCGTTTCAAACGGTGACCAGACCGATACAATCTTTGATAAAATTTCCATAGGGGGAAGCTTCGAGGAAGCGTTGAGGGAGAGAACCTATGAACCCGATGCTCCTAATTTTACGCCTCGAATATCGGGGATTGTGGATCTTAATGATACAAATCATACATATAAGCTATCTATTTTAAAATCCCTTTACAATAATCCGGCCGTAAACGTAAGAAACATCTTTTCATATGATCAAGCTATCCCTGGGGTTGGACATTGTATCACTACTTATTCACGTGATGGTGCACCATTGCCTTCTTTTCAAGGGGAACCTTTAATCGTCCCAATCTTTAACAGTACAGAGGAGAATTTAAATTATTACTGGAGTTTATTAAACGAAGATAATCGAATTTCTATTCTTGTTAAATCAATTAACCGGGAAAGTAATCAATTTAATATATTGATTAAAAATAAGTTGTTTAGCTAATTCAAGAGGTCAAACAACTTCATCTAAACCAGCTAATCAAAGTCAATACAGCCGAAAAATAAGATTTCGAACGATAAAAATAGACGAGCTCAAATAAGCCTACCTGGAAAACGAAGGCATATGGCAAAATGTTCCTAATGGATTAGCTTAAGATGCTGAAAAAGGTGTTTCTCCGCTCCAGACGCCATAAACAATGCGTAAAAGCTTGTTAGCAGTGGCAACAATCGCTTGCTAGCTTGCCTTGCGAACGTTTTAACTGGTAATATCGCGATAGAACCTCATTTCGTGGACCGTGAACTTGCTTCGAGATCCCTGCAACGGTAGCTTGAAACAAGGCGGTACGGAGGTATGATGAACCTCTTTTGGAAATGCGATTCTGATTGGCCTTAAAGGTTCCCGACTCGTAAACAGATGAATCCAGCCCTGCAAAAGCGGTCAACTGTTTAACGGAAGGGAACCTTTTTATATCGCCAATCTCCGCTTGGATTGTGGCTGCAGTGAGCGGTCCGACGCCTGGAATCGAGCGAAGTAAGGCATGTTCAGGCAAGGAAGCAGCGAGCTGCAGCATGTGTTTTTGAATATCCGCTAATCCCGCTTGGTGCGCTTGTATCAAGGAAATGTAGTTCTTCATCGCGACCAAATGAGCACAAGAAGCCTGAGGATCTGGCAGACTGTCACGTGCAAGTGTGAGGAGAGTAGCTAGCTTCTTTTGGTTCCATGCGAGCCCTCGGCGATTGTGCAAGAGAATTCTTAAGATATCCTCCTGACTCGCTTCTAGCAGGGCTTGCGGAGTAGGGAAGGTACTTAATAATTGCAGGGAAGTTGGGTTACATAGGTTCTGAAAAGCCTTGTCATAGCCGGGGAAACCGAGATCCAGAACAGAGCGGAAATGCAGTTGAACACTGCCGTACAAGGACATACATTGGTAGTGCTGCCTGCACAGAGCGCGAAGTTCTAGAATCTTGGGGTCAAGTTCATTGACCGGAGATACTTCCTCCAGATAGAAGGCTTGGGCAGCGCATCGATGGGATCTGTTTTAACCTTACGGGTGGCTTTCTTCTTCAGTTGGTGAGTAAGAAGCGGATTGAGCACGACAACGGGATATCCTTTGGCGGAAAAGAAAGAGACAAGCGGTTTGGAGTAATTGCCGGTTGCCTCGAGCACGACATGAGGTCTTTGCTGGGTCATCTCTTCGAGTTGGTCGAGTAAAGGGAGCAACGAAGAAACGCCATGAGGCGAGTGAGAAAAAGAAAATGGTTTACGGACAATGGCACCGTAAGCTGAAAAGGCAGCGGCTACGCTTTTGCCTTTGGCTACGTCAATACTGAGAATAGGTTGTTGCATAAAACCTCCTTGTGAACCTACTAGGACCCGGCGTAATCGTTCTCCACAGGTTGGTACGGTGATACGGGCTCTAAGGCCCAACCAGCTAAATCGGGGTATGAACGTTACTTAGGCTGAAACACTTTATGCGAAGAGATCTAAGTCCCAACACCGCATACGTTTTTACCCAGTGGTGATTTTTCTAGTATAAAAGAAAAAGCTCAACCCCGACTCAGTGGGATGAGCTTAATATACCAACACCGTATTCACGCGGCGGAGCCTAACGGCTCCTTGGTCCGCCAGAGGAATTTTCGGAGAAGCGAATTCAGGCGGACAACCCTGCGAGGATAAGTGGCGTAGCCACTCGGCGACTTTGTCGGCTTAAGCCTCTCGGGTTCGTGAATACAACAACGTTAGATGAAACTTGCAGAAAGCTTGAGGTGAGGAAATGAACAGAGTAGCGAATATAAGAACAGAAGAGAAGAAATATCATGACTTTTGTTATGAAAATTACAGTTTATTTGAGCCGGGTGCGTATTCCGAAAAGTTTTAGCCACCCATTCCGGAAAGTATTGGTCGCCGATTCCGGAAAGACTTAGCCAGTCATTCCGAAAAGTATTGGTCAGTCATTCCGGAAAGTCTTAGCCACTAATCCCCTTCCAGTTTTCCCTCTCAAGTCGGCTATCCCATCAGGCAAAGGTTGCAGCGCTCCGCTGGTCGAATGTCTTACGAGACATCAGCCGAAAGGAGCACACAGTCTTGCCGAAACGAAGGAGGATAGCTTTGCCACGTGTATTAGACATTCTACGTTTACACAACGAATCGAGCTTAAGTGAAAGAGCAATCGCACGTAGCTTGTCCCTCTCACACGGTACCGTTAGTAACATTCTAGCTCGCGCCAAGGAGGCCGGATTACCATGGCCGCTGCCAGCAAATCTGGATGAACGTAAGCTGGAAGTCATGCTCTTCCCTAAGGCAATGGGCAGACCCAAGAACCGGAAAGAACCAGATTGGAACCTCATGTACAGAGAATCCAAAAGAAAAGGCGTCACCCTCCAACTCCTTTGGATGGAGTACAAAAGCTTGTACCCGGAGGGCTATCAGTACAGTCAGTTTTGCGAGCGGTTTAACCAGTGGAAGAAGTCTCTTCAGCTTTCCTTGCGCCAAGAACACAAGGCCGGCGAGAAGTTGTTTATCGACTACGCAGGGCCGAAAATCCCTGTGGTTGACGGTGAAACAGGCGAAATCAGGGCAGCTCAGTTATTTGTTGCCACGCTCGGTGCAAGCAGCTACACCTACGCGGAAGCGCAGTGGGGTCAGGGACCTCCAGTCTTTTGTAAACGGTCATGTACGAGCCTTCCAGTTCTTCGGTGGTGTTCCTGAATTGCTCGTCCCGGATAATTTGAAATCCGGTGTGAAGCATGCGGATCGCTATGAGCCCAATGTGAACCGTACGTATTACGAAATGGCATCCCATTACGGTAGTGCCATTCTGCCGACAAGACCTCGGAAGCCAAAAGATAAAGCCAAGGTAGAAGCAGCTGTTCTACTTGCCGAGCGCTGGATTTTAGCGGTGCTACGAAATCGACGTTTCTTCAGCCTTGCTGAGTTAAACAAAGCCATTCATGAGTTGCTGGTTCGTTTGAATGAGAAGCCATTCCAGAAGATGGAGGGCTCCCGGAAGATCTTGTTTGAGAGTCTGGACAAGCCAGCCCTTCGACCACTTCCGACCATGCCTTATGAATTCGCATTTTGGCGCTTATCTCGAGTCAACATCGATTACCACATCACCGTCGAATACGTTCACTACAGCGTGCCCTATACCCTTGTGAAGCACGAAGTTGATGTGAGAATCACGGAATCAATCGTCGAAATATTTCACAAGGGTAGTCGGGTTGCTAGCCATCGCCGGGCGTTTAGGAAGGGGCAAATGGTCACCGATCCGCTCCATCGACCCAAATCCCATCAGAAACATATGAAATGGACGCCTTCACGTCTTATCGATTGGGGCAAGAGCATGGGCCCGAGTATCGGCAAGCTCATCGAAGAAATATTGGCTCGTAAGCCTCATCCCGAGCAGGGTTATCGCAGCTGTCTAGGCATTATTAGTCTCAGTAAGAGGTTTTCTACGGAAAGACTAGAAGCCGCAGCCACTCGAGCCATCGCCATAGGCGCCTTTTCCTATACCAGTGTCAAATCAATTCTGGAGAAAGGAATTGAGCAAATGGAACTTCCGTTATTCATTCCGGAGACGCCGACACCGGTTCATGAGAATGTGCGTGGCGCGTCTTATTACCAAGAGAACCGTTCTAGCAAGTTCGTTCATTAGCGCTATATTCAGCGAACCGGCGAGCCTCTCAAACGTCACCGGTTCGCCCAATCGGGAGGTAGACTCTGTGTTAACTCAGCCAACGATAGATATCCTGCGTAAATTGCGCCTTCAAGGTCTAGCGGATGCCTATTTACGCCAGCTGCAAGACCCGAAAATCAATGAACTCACCTTTGAAGAACGTTTTGGTTTGCTGGTCGACCACCAGTGGACGGAACGGAAAAATCGGCAAGTAACCAAACTTCTACGCGATGCGCGGCTCAAAATTCAGGCGAGCCCAGAGGACATCGACTACGAAGCACCCAGGCAGCTTGACCGTTCTTTAATCCGCCAATTACTGACGGGAGGATGGCTTACTTCTCATCACAATCTACTGGTTACAGGGCGAACGGGTGCTGGGAAGACATTCATGGTATGCGCACTCGCCACGGCTGCCTGCCGACAAGGATTTCAAGTCAGGTATTACCGGATGTCACGCCTTTTTCAAGATATTTTGCTCGCCAAAGGAGACGGCACCTACGGAAAATTAGCCAATCATTTAACTAAGGTGGATCTCTTAATCCTTGATGATTGGGGACTTGCCCCTCTTGGAACTGCAGAAAGCCGAGAGTTGCTGGACATCCTAGATGACCGAGTATCCTTGCATGCCACATGTTTGGCCAGCCAATTGCCAATCACGTTATGGCACCAACATTTCGCCGATCCAACCTTGGCCGACGCCATTCTCGATCGTCTCATTCACCGCGCCTATCGACTCGATATTCAGGGAGATTCGATGAGGAAAATGCTCGCCTCCTTGCCCGGAACTGGAAAATCTGATATGTAATAGAGAAGCCGTATTGAGAGGGTTAAAGTGGATAATACTTTCCGGAACGAGTGACCAACTGTTTCCGGAATAAGTGGCTAAACATTACCGGAATGACTGACCAAAGTTTCCGGAATACGCAAGCCGGGCTCCTGGCTACACAAACCAGTAAAAACAGTAATTGATCTTCTAGAAGAATATAAAGATCAAGAGTACTTAAGTGTATTAGATTTAGAATCTGGGATTGGTAGGAATAGCATTCCTATTGCTGAATCCATGAAGAATAGAAATGGAAAAGTAGTTTGCGTTGATTTATTGGAGTCTGCAATAGATAAATTGCTTTGTTATAGTCAGAAATTCGGGGTCGAACAATTTATTGAGACAAGATTATCAGATATTGAACAATTCACCATCGAACAAGAAGAGTATGACATATTGTAGCTGTATCTGCCTTGGAACATGTAAGTTCGGAAATAGCATTGGAAAGGAAAATTAATGAAATGACATTTGGAACCAAAATAAATGGAACCAATTGCATTATTATCGGATCGAACATACAAGAAGTCAACCTAGAAAATGGACAAGAACTGGATCCAATGTTTGAAGTCAATTTATCTACTAAAAGTATGATGGAATTATTAGATAATCAGTATGCTGGATGGGAAGTAAAAAAACGACTTGTAAAACAATTAGAATATGAGATTGACAGAAACGGACTACCCGTAAAATTGACAACTGATTGTATAACCTTTGTTACTAAGAAAATTATGTAGGTAAATTCAAAGAGGTCTGCAAGCATCATCTATCAATATTCGCGCTGTGGGCCATGTGGCCCTTGATCTGCCCGAGGCATTTTCTAGGGAGTGAATCAGGCAGATACATCCATTCCCCTAAGATAAGACCTATCTATGGGAAATGGACGGCGCGAATACAATAACGTTATAAGAAACCAGCGCAAAAACGGATAAATCGTAAAGAAACTTTAGTTCTATGATTCGAAGGAGTCGAGTTTAATGCTCTTTATATTTAGCGGTTTACCAGGCACCGGGAAGACCACATTATCATCAGCTTTGGCCAGAGAACTAAGGGCTACGTATCTCCGGGTTGATGTCGTGGAACAGGCAATGCGGGATGTCGGAACAAGGATTGAAGGACCTGAGGGTTACATCGTGTGTTATGCGATTGCATCGCAGAATCTCCGGTTGGGCCTAGACGTGATTGCAGATACAGTAAATCCCATCCAAATAACGCGTCAGGCTTGGCGTAACGTGGCGGAGTCTCTTGAAACTCCGTTTGTGGAAATCGAAGTGGTTTGCTCTGACGATCATGAACACAGACATCGAATCGAAACGCGTACAGCGGATATTCCCGGATTTGTTCTACCTACGTGGGAGCAGGTCAGGAATCGACAGTACGATGTTTGGGACCGGGGGCACATAGTCATCGATACAGCTCATCAAACTGTGGAAGAAAGCTTGACGATATTATATAAACAGTTGGGTCGGGAGAGTAGTAAGTATAGTTAATTTCACTAAAAAGAACATTATTTGAATTGTGTATGTATTTCGAAGAAGGCGCTGACATCTTATAACAATGCATTCACGCTGCAGGGCTCTCCAAGCCCCTTGGTCGCCAAGAGGGATTTCGGGAAGGGGATCAGACGACAACCCTGCACCGACTAAGCGCATCGCGGCCGGCACTTCGTGCCTTAAGTCGGTGAGGGTTCGTGAATAATAGCTCAAACTAAGAGAGAAGTGTGGATCAAATGTTTTATAAAAATTGAATTAGCGTATATTTTTTGCTTATTTCAATATTATTATTGTGTTCTCTTTTGTTCTTTCTTTTACCTTATGCTGATAAAAATGATTTTTTTAACGAAAATACATCACCACATTTAGATAAAATGATTAAATATTTAGTACTAAGCATTCCTTTCGTAGCGGGATATATAATATTCTTTTTAACTTACATCGAGAGAATAGATTTCATAAGGAGTTTAAATTACCCTTTATTAGTATTTAACGTATACTTTGGAGTTGTTCTTTGTTTACTTTCATTTGGTGGCGCACTTATGTGGGTAATAATCCCAAGTGTTTTGATTCCCTTGTTGAGTCTACCTGCAAGTTTAATTTATGGAGTAATGAAAGATATTCAATATATTAAGAAATACATCTATCCCCTAAGATAAGAGCTATCTAAGGGGGATGGACGTCATGAATACAAGAACGTTAGGCGAAACTCTCGAAAAACATAAATTCTTAATTTAGGAGCTCAAAGAAGAAAAATGAAAAAAATACACTGTTTATTCGTTATATTATTCCTGAGTATCCTTATAGCTTGTGGAAACGAGACAATTGAAAAAAAAGAAACATTAATTAATCCTACTAAAGAAGAAAGTACTTCCGAAGAAATTGAGCCTGATATTACTCTTCAAAATTCAAAGGTAAAAGACATTTCGTCATTAATTCCAGATGGATGGGGCATTTTGAAAGCCTTTGATGAAGAGTTGGTAAAAGCTGAGGGAGATTTGAATAAAGATGCTATAAACGATATAGCAATTGTAATCGAAGAGATTAAAGAAAGTGAGGAAGCTCCGTCTCGTGCGCTACTTATTGCTTTTAGAAATAAAGAGGGAACACTTTCACTATCAATTATTGCTAAGAAAGTAATTTTAGAGAAAGACGAGGGAGGAGTATGGGGAGATCCCTTTGAAAGCTTGTCTATTGACAGAGGATCCGTACTAGTCAGTGATTACGGTGGTAGTAACTGGCGATGGTACAACAGATATAGATTTAGATTTCAGGATAATGATTGGTACTTAATCGGAGCAACAATGGGCTCCTATTTCACAGGAAATGCCACAATGGATAATGCTGACGAGGAAGATTATAACTTGCTAACTGGAGATTACTTAATAAAAAGAACTGATGAAGAAGGTTATGTAAAAATTACTAAAGGGAATCGTGGGAAGAAACAACTTGTAAAATTAAGTGAGTTTAATATTGAAGATATGTGAGGTAGTGAGAGTTACTCAAAGGAGTCGAGAGCATCGCCTAAAGTGGATTCGGAGCGGAATTTCAGAGCAGGGAAGCAATTCAGCGGGGACACACCTGCACCACCCAACCGCGTTGCGGCCGGACCTAAAGGTCCTTAGGGTGATGAGGCGTCGCGAATACGACAACGAAAAAATTCAATTTGTTTGGAGGAATTGATCTTGTCAACCCAAAAAGCTCTACTCATTGTCGATGTCCAATCAGGAATGTTTGATGAAACCCCTCCTATCTATCAGGGGGAAGTATTAATAGAAAAGATTAAGAAATTAATTATGAATGCCCGACAAGAAGATTTCCAAATAATCTATATTCAACACAACGAAAAACCAGGAGAATCATTAGAGACAGGAACGCCTGGATGGGAAATTCATCCGGATATTTCTCCTAAAGATGAAGATATAATAATTCAGAAATTTACTCCGGATTCTTTTTTTAATACATCACTTCATCAACAATTACAAGATAAAGGAATTTCAGAACTTATCATTGTTGGAATACAAACTGAAATATGTATTGATACAACATGCCGAAGAGCATTTAGCCTTGGCTACACTGTAACATTAATAAGTGATGCTCACAGTACCTGGGATACTAATACTTTAAAGGCTAAACAAATAATAGAACATCACAATAATGTATTAAGATGGTTTGCTAAAGTTTCTGATACAAATAGTATTTTAACTTAGAAGTTTATTTCAAAGAAGACATCACCTTCATCTAACAATATGTTCACGCATCGGCGGACAAGCCGCCTCGGTCCCGGAAGTAAAGTCGAAGAAGTAATTGCCGGGACACATCCGCACCCACCCAACCGCATCGCGGCCGGTCCTTTGGACCTTAGGTGGTGGGACGTCGTGAACACGGAAACGTTAGATGAAACCTGCGAAAAACATTTAAAAACACATATAAAAAACTTAAAGGAGCGAAAGAATGAGCCCACCTAAACATATCCTCTCTGCTGCAGCTATTGTTGTAAATGATAAGAATGAATTATTACTTATTTAAGGACCAAGAAGGGGCTGGGAGATGCCGGGTGGTCAAGTAGAAGAAGGAGAGTCCTTAAGTCAAGCTGCAATAAGAGAAACAAAAGAAGAATCTGGAATCGATATAGAAATTATTAAA
The DNA here is from genome assembly GCF_041640265.1 of Cohnella sp. Taxonomy (GTDB): domain Bacteria; phylum Bacillota; class Bacilli; order Paenibacillales; family Paenibacillaceae; genus Cohnella. The sequence goes on along the minus strand of NZ_JBEQAP010000030.1, from coordinate 56,637 downwards.
TTCTGCGGAATATTTCAGAACATAGGGAATTCAATTTGCAACACTTTATTTTTAGCAAAGCCAATTGGTGGAGAATTAACTAAAACACCTGAAAGTTTGGATGTAGGTTTCTTCCCGATCGATGAAGCACTCAATAAAGTAGAATGGAAAGATTTTAGACAAAGAATAGAGTACTGCTTAAAACCTGAATTGCAACCTTTTTGTGTTGAGTTTATGGATAAGAAGAATATTTGAGGGTATCTCAAGAAGTCGCAGGCATCAACTAACACCGCATTCACGCTGCGGGCCAGCTGTGTTGTCCCTTGGTCCGCCAGAAGTAGAGGAAGAGGATTCATAACGAAGCGGATTCAGTTGCAGGGAAGCATATTCAGTCGGACAACCCTGCACCACCTAACCGCGTCGCGGCCGGAATTCCTGGGAGAGTAAGATAAGAGCTATCTAACTCTCCCAGGATTCCTTAAGGTGGTGAGGGTTCGAGAATGCAAGAACGTTATACGAAAGAACCTAATATTTTTTCTGGGGAGTTTTACAATGATGAATAAACCTCAACTTGTTCTTGATGTTGCAGGTGTAATTGTTACAAACTTTTCTTCAACGTTTTGGGGAGAGGTTGCTCAAAACACGGGTATCTCATTTAATACTATACGTTCGCTGTTCAAAGAAGTTCGAGAAGACTTATGGTCTGGGAGAATCAGTGAACAAGATTTTTGGAGATGGTTAAGTAATCATTGCCCAGAAATTGATCCACTGTCTGCTCGAGTCTTACTTTCTGAACATCTTAAGCTACTTCTAAGTGCAGAATTTCTAGTCAGTTGGAGTCAAAAGTGTGATATCCATCTGTTGAGTAATCATCGACATGAATGGCTAGAAGAATTGCTCGAACCAATAAAACCTTATTTACAATCCATCACGATATCAAGTCAAGTAGGATGCTGCAAACCAAATAGTGCGATTTATGAGATTGTTAAGTCCAGGATAAACAATACAAATACGATATATGTCGATGATCAGGAGAAGAATCTTGATCCGGCGAGAAGACTTGGATGGACTACTGTACTTGCTGATGAAGAAGGCAATTGGATAGGAGTTGTATCAGAACTTATTCAAAACCAGCAGGACTTTAAATAGAAGAGGAAGAGGTTCCTTCGTATAACAATGTGTTCACGCATCGGGGGACAAGCCCCATCGGTCCCGGAAGTAAATTCGAAGAGGGTATTTGCCGGGACACTCCGCACCGACTAAGCGCTACGCGCCTGGCTACTTCGTCGCCTTAAGTCGGTGGGACGTCGTGAACACATGAACGTAAGGCGAAATACCTGTAGTAATTTAAACACTGAAATTATCTTGAAGATATTTAAATGAATTTTCTATATTTTCAATATCAGTAGAGCCAACTAATTGATCTATAATCTCTCCTTTAGAATTAAAGAAATAAAGTGAGGGAAAACCTGATCCACCATATTTCTTGTAGACACTCCCTGATTCATCTAGGAGTATTGGATATTCAATATCATAGTTCTTTACATACTCTCTGACTTCTTGCAAGTCATCACGATATACTAGGTTAATCCCAAATAAATTAATATCACTTTTGTATTTTTTATGTAACTGGACGATTTTGGGTGCATCTTCATTACAGTAAGGACACCAAGAAGTGAAGAACAATATTACAGTTGGTTTCTCTGCAAAGTTAACAGATATATTATTGGAACTTGTCAAATCTATTAAGTTAATATCGTTTGAAGGTTGTGTTGTTACAATTTCATTCGATAGTATTGGAGCATTGTCTGCTGACTTGGAATTGTTATTTTGTAAAGTGTAAGCAATAAAAATAATGGAAATAACTAATATTGAACAGGTACTTATGAATTGTATTTTTCTCACTGTAACACCTCTATATTTCAAAATAGTTACAACAATGATAGCCTTTTTTCAATTAAAGTAAAAGAGAAACTTAGAATATTTCATTCGCCCCTCGGTCCGTCAGAACTTAGATGGGGGTTCGATGATGTAATTGTCAGCAGGGAAGCGGAATCAGCCGGACACATCCGCATCACCTAACCGCGTTGCAGCCGCCCTTCGGGCTTAAGGTGGTGGGACTTCGTGAACACAAGAACGTTAACTGAAAGTCAGTCTGAGAATAACAAGGGTAAATTTTAGGCTCGCGTTTGCGGGCTAATTTTTTTAGGAACGAAATCATTAATACCCGCGACTAATCTCTGTAAAAGAGATCCTATTTATTGCAGGCGCTGTTAACTTTTAGTGTTGATTTTCCATGTAAAGCTACGTAGAGGTAAGCAAAATAAAAAAGTAAAAAATTACATATAAGTCAAGTGTAGTCATGGTAATATTAGTGGTGATTGGGTGTAGAATGTGATCATTATTAATTTAAGATTTTTCGAGGGAGGAAACTGATATGCAGGAAAATGAAGAAATCAAAGTGGAAGAAAAACTGGAAGACATTACGGGTATAACTTGTATTTATGTACCAGTAAATGATGTTTACGAGTCTATTAAATGGTACCACAAGAATTTAGGATACCAACCTGCAATCAACGATCGTGTCGAGCCTGGGATGGTGATGGCTGTTTTAAATGTCCCTGATCGGAATGGAAACCTGCCTTCACCTGGATTAAGGCAAGTTGTACCCGCTCTATTCCTTCACAAGTCGGACGCAGAAGGCGGTCGATTAGGCTTTTCATGGTCATTGGACAGTGGCAATCCCCATGCAATGGCATGTTTTATTACTCCACGGATCCAAGAGCTAATTGAACGTTTTAAGGAAAACGGAGTGAATATTATAGGAGAACGGGTGACAAGCGGACCAAACATAACGTTCGCTGATCCTGACGGTAACATATGGGAAGTATGGCAACCATAATCGATTAGACAGATCTGTTACGCTGCCGGGATACGATATTTCAATCACCGCCTTTATTAGGGGCGGTTTTTTTCTAAGAGGCCTTAGCAGGGAAGTATTTACCGGCGGTAAGCTAATGAACAATAAACATTTTATTATTACAGGAACATCAAAGGGAATAGGAGAGCAACTAGCAAAGATGCTCCTAGAGAATGGTAGTTATGTATACGGAATTTCAAGAGGTATTTCCGACAATTTAGCAGAGTGCACGAATTACATTCACTTCAATTTTGACTTGAGCAATATTTTAGAAATTGAGCGATTGCTTAATGAAATTCTAGATCAAATCGACATAAATACTTCTGAAATGATATGCCTGATTAATAATGCTGCGATGCTCGAACCTTTGAAATCCATAGAACAATGCAGTGCTGAAGAAATTAATAAGAACCTACAGCTAAAGCTGGAATAAATATGTTTACTCAATGTATTGGGTCAGAACAGTCGAAAAGGCAATATCCTATTGAAATAGTAGCTGTTGACCCAGGAATGGTTGACACAGAAATGCAGAAAATCGCCAGAAGAAAGAATGATCAAGATTTTGAAATGGCGAAATTCTTTAAAGAAGCACATCAAACAGGACAATTACAATCTACAGAAGTACTTGGAAAGCAACTATTAAAAATTATTGATAAGAAATTGGAACCTGGAAAGCTAGTAAAGTACTTTGAAGATTAATTCGGAGAAGGCATTGACATCATCTAACACCATATTCACCCATCGGGGCATTCGCCCCTCGGTCCGGCAGAAGTTAGAAGTGGATTCGAAAAGTTGTTTCAGTAGCATTGAAGCAGAATCAGCCGGACACATCCGCACACCCAACCGCATCGCGGCCAGTCACTTCGTTCCTTTAGGATGGTGGGGCGTCGTGAATACAAACGTTATCTGAAACCGGTGCAAAGAGAATAACAACAGAAATTTATTTTAAACATTAACTAAAAACTATTTGGAGGATGATCAAGATGGAGAAAGTAAAATTATCGGGACCTACCATGGTATTACTTGTAAGAAATTTAGAAGAATCCATCGAATTTTATAAGAGACTTGGATTTACATATGAATTGATTGGTGGACCGGATGTACAACATGTTCATATGAATAGAGATTCAGTTACTTTCATTTTACACCCTGCAAAGAATAAGAGTGATGTTATACCATTCTCCTCAGTTGAGGGCGGATTATATTTTGACGCTTTTTGTTATACTGACGTAAGGATGTTACTTGAAGAATTTAAAACTAAAGGAATAGAAATTGTAGATGGCCCTCATTTAAATGACTTTTTTAGTGAATTTACTATTAAAGATATAGATGGATACCGAATTGCATTTGGTGGGTAAAGTCTGTTTTTAAAGTTATTGGAGCAATAATTTTTGCATGTAATTCGAAGAAGGCACCGGCATCAGATAACACTATGTTCCTGCTTCGCGCCTTTCGCCGATCGGTCTGCCCGAGGGATTTCAGGAAGCGGATTCAGGCAGACACATCGATTGCCCTAAGATAAGAGCTATCTAAGAGGGGATGGACGTCGTGAACACAGAAACGTTATATGAAAGTGATGGAATGCAATTATCAAGACGAAAGGAAATTTATCATGAGCTGTTTTGGTTGTCGATTAGCGAACCAATTAGTAGAAACAAATGTAGTCTTCAAAGATGATTATATTACCTGCATTCTAGACATTGACCCTCTTAATGAAGGGCACACACTAATCCTGCCTAAAACACATTTCAAAGAACTGGAAGAGATAGATGAACCGACATTGAAATCAATTATGAATGCTTCAGTAATAATCACCAAAGCACTTAAAGTGATATACAAACCAGATGGAATTTCAGTAATTCAAAACGGTGGAATATTTAATGATTTAGATCACTATCATATGCATGTATTTCCAAGGTATAAGGATGATGGATTCGGATGGGAAGAACCATGAAATAAATCAAAAACAGATTTAGAACAAGTAAAGTCGAGTATTATTAAAGTGTTAAATATATATTGAGAGCAGAACTAAATTGGGGGCTTGAATATGTTTGTATTCGAATCAGCAATAATTTTCTCTACTTTAATTGGGATTGTGATAATATTCCAACTACTGTTAGCGGTAGGTATGCCTTGGGGAAGCTATGCAATGGGGGGAAAGTTTCCCGGTAAATATCCACCAGCTATGCGTATAGCTTCTTTTTTACAGTCTATTATTCTAACATTTATTGCCTCAATAGTATTAAGTGAGTCAGGTATAATGTATCCTGATTGGCTTTCTTTCACAAAAACAGCTATCTGGTTTGTTGTTTCTTTTTCGGTGATTGCAACAATACTGAACTTGATTACAAAGAGCGTATGGGAAAGAAGAATTTGGGCACCTGTATCTTTGTTACTGCTCATAACAAGTATTATTGTAGCTATTGGATAACTTATTTTTGCATGTTTACTCTAAGAAGTGCTGAATCTTCTAACAATGTGTTCACGCAACGAGGCATACACCCCTCGGTCCTGAAAGATAAGTCGAGGAAGTGAATGCCGGGATACATCCGCACCACGGCCAGTCACTTCGTTCCTTTAGGGTGGTGGGGCGTCGTGAATACCAGAACGTTATATGCAACCGGCGAAAAGACATAGTAATTCCAAATACATACACCCAAAGGATGATATTATGACGCAATATACAGTTGCTGATATGATGCGTGCTTATGCAGAAGATGCTATAGATCTTGCAAAACAATTAAATGTAGAATTGAACTTTTCTGAAGAGAGTTTAAGTAAACTAGATCAGAATCTTGAACAGTATCATAACGGGATTCCAAAAGGGCTAAAGAAATTATTTTCTAAAGGACCATCTGAAGAACAAATTACCCAAATGGCAAAGATTTGGGGCGGATACTTAGGGGAAACAATTATAAGACAACTAGGTGGAGATTGGGCTATGAGCAATACATTCGATAATGCAATTGCTGTAAAAATAGGAACCACTGAAATATATCCACCTGCAAAAATATATAAGAGAATAATCAATGGAACAGAAGACAATGTAGATATTTATTTCAAAGTGCTTAAACAAGATTTTGCAAGTTAATTCGAGAGGTCACCGGACAACCATGCGAACCTAACCGCTCACGGCCGCCCCGTTGGGGCTTAAGGTTCTAGGGTTCGTGAATACAAGAGACGTTAGACGAAACTCTTGAAACAGGACAAAATACAGCACTTGTGCCAGGAGGCTAAAAGCATAATGAAAAATACTACACCTAAGATAATTGCCATTGCAGCTGTATCCGGTGGAGGTAAGACCACTATTACTTCCCGTCTTGGCCAAGTTCTAAGAAATTCAAAAACCATATTTTTCGATGATTATGACTTCGAAGGACCCGTCGATATCATAGACTGGGTTGAGCGAGGTGCTGACTGTAATGAGTGGTACATAGATCCATTAATTTCTGATATACATAATTTTGTTTCTTCAAAAAATGTGGAGTTTATATTATTAGATTATCCGTTTTCAAGACTACACGATAAATTGAGAAACATTGATTTAACAATATTCATAGATACACCTCTTGATATAGCAATGGCAAGAAGAATATTGAGGGACTATAAAAACAGCAATGTAGAGGTTATCCTAGGTGAATTAAGCAATTATTTATCTCGTGGGAGAATTGGATATGAAATTATGTTGAAGAATATAAAACCGAAATCGGATTTGATTATTGATGGTTCGCTATCAGTTGATGAAATAGTAAAGATAATGTGCAAAGAAATTAATAAGAACGGAGATCAAGCATAATCGAAGAAGCCAAGAGCTCGTCAAACACCACATTCACGCAGCGGATCGGCTGGCGCAGGGTTGTCCGCTGAATCCACTTCCTCGAAATTGCTTCTTACGGACCCGACTAACTGCTCAAGCGCAGCCGACCCTTTGGGCCTTAAGTCGGTGAGGGTTCGTGAAATACAAGAACGTTATACGCAATTACTGAAGTACTTAAGTTTAAGAGAAGGCAGTGATTTTTATCAGTGAATCTATCACTCAAATCGCTAATACATTGAACAAGGAAGCAGATTCAGCCGGACACACCCGCACTACCCAACCGCATCGCGGCACGCCAATGGCGTGAAATATCTAAAAAAGGTGATAAATCATGTTACTCAGATTGTTTAAGAAGATATTGGGTTCAAAGGATAAAACCGAGCTACATCGACCAGGTGATTTCATTGTCATACAGTTGAACGATAAAATTATGCCAATTGATAGAGGAGAATTTTACGAGGATCCCCTTGATGATTTTTTACAAACAAACAATTATGGTGAAATTACAGGAGGCGGAACTATGCAAGCACAGTCTGGAGAGATTGGATATTGTGATATTGAGATTCTAATCTATAACGGAAATGACTATAGGAAAGTTATCGGTGATATTGCTAATATTCTGGAAGATTTAGGGGCACCAAAGGGATCCCATATAACTATAGAAAACACAAAGGAACAAATAACCTTTGGGAAGAAAGAGGGAATAGCGATTTATTTGGATGGAATAAATTTGCCGAATAGTGTATATGAACAGTCTGATTCAAATGTTGTGCTAGAAGAATTATCTAAATTAATTAGTTATGATGGAGATGTCCAAAGATACTGGCAAGGAAATACCGAGACTGCATTATATTTCTATGGAGATTCCTTTGATGAAATGAAGAACGCAATATCAGAATTCATAAGTACATATCCATTATGCCAGAATGCAAGAATATTTCAAATTGCATAGGCAACAAGTAAGGTAAAATTCGGAGAAGCCAGACACGTCGTATAACACCGAAAGATCCGAGAGCATTAATAAAACAATAGACATTAATGGGGGTTCTGGATGTCAGTCGTCGTAAATTACAAGATTTTAACCTTGACTATGATTCATGATGGAAATCGAATATTATTATTAAATCGTCCGAAAGAATTGGGATTTCCAGGATACATTGCCCCCGGAGGTAAAGTAGATTTTCCAGAGAGTATTGTTGATGGTGCCATTCGAGAAGTAAAAGAAGAAACAGGGTTAATCGTAAAAGAAATAATTTATAAAGGTTTGAATGATTTTTGTGAAGTAAATTCTGGACTTCGATATATGGTCTTCAACTACCTGGTTACGTCCTTCGAGGGGGAGTTACTTGAAAATCCCCCAGAAGGGGAATTAATTTGGGTAGAAAAAGATCAAATTGATAAACTTCCAATGCAGGACTGGTTTCGAAATAGAGTACCACTATTCTTCAAACCAGGTGTATTTGAATTATCTACAGTTTGGGATGAAAAAAATAATAAGGAGTTAAATAAAACCATGAAACACTATTTTGAGGGTCAAATCGAAGGTCGTTGGAGAAAACCAATTGAACAAGACATTAAGGAGAAGCAAGGTTAACAGTCAATCCTGATGATAACGAGTTTGTAATAATGAGCATATTGGTACAAGAATATAAAGCACTTGCTAAAGTAAATTCGAATCAAAGAAATAACAAACAAATACATAAAGAAACTAGGAGAACAAATGGGATATGTAATGGATTTAAGAAAGATTGTTGGATCGCGGCCATTAATAGTGCCCGGAGCTTGTGTACTGATTTTTAATGAGTCTAGACATTTATTATTACAAAGAAGAACAGATAGTTTCGATTGGGGAACAATTGGCGGATCTTTAGAGCTGGGTGAATCTTTAGAAGAGGCAGCACAGCGTGAACTTTATGAAGAAGCAGGATTAAAGGCAAAGTCATTTAAATTTATTACTCTATTTTCTGGTAAGGATATGTACTACCGGTATCCTCATGGGGATGAGATTTACAATGTGATAGCAATTTATGAAGCAGTAGGCGTCGAAGGAACACCTAAGATTAATGACGATGAAGGTCTTGAACTTAAATATTTTTCACTTGATGAGCCAATACCAGAGTTAAATCCATTTACAGAACTATATTTAAGGAAATCAGGATATATCAGTAAGTGGTGAGGGTTCGTGAATAAAAAAACGTAATGTGAAATCACAGTAATATAATAATGTAAGCATCTCAAGGAGGTTTGTATGAAGACCATTATTTATATGGTTAGGCATGCTGAATCACCATACACTGAAGGAAACGAAAGAACAAGAGGTCTTACCCCCAAGGGTAAGGTAGATGTTGAAAGAGTAACAGAGATACTTATGGATGAAGGAATAGACATTATTATATCAAGCCCTTATACCCGAGCAATCCTAAGTGTTGAGGGATTAGCTCGACAGTTAAACTTAAATATTAAAACATTTGAAGATCTAAGGGAACAGCATTTTGCAGGAGAAGATTATATTATTGAAAAAACAGAGTTAATGTCTATTATTAGAGAGAAGTTTAATGACCTTGACTATGCCTTGCCGGGAGGGGAGTCTAACGCTGTTTGCCAGAATAGATCGATCGCAGTGCTAAAAACCATATTAAAAGAATACGAAGGGAAAAAAATTGCTATTGGAACACACGGTCTTGTAATGACTTTGATGATGAATCATTTTGATTCAAATTATGGTTTAGATTTTTTGAATCAATTAAAGAAACCGGATATCTATAAAATGAAATTTGAAGACTTAGAGTTAAAAGAAGTAACAAGACTATGGAATGAATGATAAGTCGGTGAAGTAGTTGCCGGAACGTCCGCACCACCACGGAAACGTTATGTGAAATTCGGGGAAAAATGATATCTGGATTAGCATAGAACAGGAGTTGATATTTATTATTTCTCAGGCTGTGATCGTACAGGATAATAAAGTGCTTATGGTTCGTCAGCGTGTTCAAAGAGGCGATATCGTGTGGAACTTCCCTGGTGGAGGAATCGAAGAAGGTGAAACTCTCGAGGATGCTTGTATACGAGAAGTGAAAGAAGAAACGGGATATGAAGTGCGGATTATATCAGAGATGTTTTTCGACGAAGAGAAATATACATACAGAGCAGAAATCATTTCAGGTACGGAAGGAACAGATAAAAGTATAAAAGACAATGAAGATATAATAGAAATCGCATGGATACCGCTATCAGATTTAATAAAATTTGATACATACACAAGACCCATAATTGATTTATTATAAGCGGACTCGAAAAATTACGTTGAGGTAAGAATGGTATAATAAGATCACAATTAAATCTTGGGTGGGCATGGTTTCCCTTCGAAAGGAGGTGAACTATGGAAATAAAAGACGAAATATCGATCATAATTTTGTTTGCATCGTTGATCATTGCCCTTTTAACTTACATAGGAAATAACAACAAGAGAAAGTTAAAACCCACCCCAAGGTTGAAGCCGCAGGTGGGTTTTTGCCGTCTAGAACCTAGAAGGGAGTAACCCATCCAAGCCAATTGCGTGGTCGAGTGTTCGGCAGAAGTTAGAGGGTGGTGGGGCGTCGTGAATACCAGAACGTTATCTGAAATCCCCGCGAAACATTAAACACAAGTGAGGAAGAACAATAGAATGAGTCATTGGTATGAATTAAATGAAATAGATCATGAACCAATTAAGTTTGCAGTTTTGATCGCTAAATTCAAAAACCAATTCATCATAATTAATAACAAGAAACGAGGAGGTTGGGAGATCCCAGGAGGCAATAGAGAAGAGGGAGAAACGATTTTACATACCGCAAGTCGAGAATTATTTGAAGAAACAGGGGCAATAAGATTTGATTTAACACCTTTCGGTATATATCAATGGAATGGGAGCTTTGGTATGGTCTTCTTTGCCGAGGTTCAGGTGATTAACGACTTACCAGAGTTTGAAATTGAGGAAATAAAGTTTGAAGATGTATTACCTGAAGGAATGAATTTTGGAGATATGTTTTATATTTTTTCCGATAAATGGAATAAGGTTAAAGATAAGAAATTAAAGAAATATAGCGTTGAAATTAAGGAATTAAATAAGGTAAATGAAATATTGATTTTATGAGCTGCTCGATGAAAGTGGTAGCCGGACACACCTGCACCACCTAACCGCATCGTGGACGGGACTTCGTCCCTTAAGGTGGTGTGGTGTCGTAAATATCAGAACGTTATCAGAAAGTCGCTTAAATTCGTAAACATCGGAGAGATAACATGAACATTATAATTGCACAACCCCGGTTAGAGAAAGAGCTAAAGCAACTAGAAGCTGAAATTAATGCTCATCCAGACGCAGATGTGGTTATCTTTCCAGAAGGATATATTAATCACAATATCGAGCTCGCATGTGAATTTGCTCGAAAAAACTCAATTATTATTATTTCAGGACATAAGAAGCCGAAAGATAGAGCAATAATAATCGATCGAGAAGGCAGGCTTCTTCTCGATCGAGCTAAATATGATAATTCAACAATAGTAGAGACAGAAGGTATTCATATTGGTTTAATGCTTTGCGATGAATTAGTCATTCAAGGCATGAGTAATATGAAACCTACAAAAATAAATTTCATTGTCCATCCTATTGGTGTCGGGATGTTTAGTGAGGATCAATTTGCTGAATGGATTAATGAAGTCAAGAAATTAGCAACGCAATATAACACAATGATAATTGGAGCAAGCCATGCAGATGGATCGTTTAGGGATAGTGATATTTCAATTCCAATCTCTTACTGTATTGATAAGGAAGGCATGGTCATATTTTTATCAAAAAATGATGTCAGAACAAGAATTTTGAATACCGAATCAAGACAAGTAAGAACAATTGGAGTGCAACTGTAAGTAACTCAGGATGACCCGACCATCTGATAACACCATATTCACGTATCGAGGCGTTCGCCGCTCGGTCCGGCAGAAGTCAGATGTGGTAGTGGGGCGTCTTGAATACCAGAACGTTAGATGAAATAACCGTAAGAATAGGAGAAGACATGAAACAACTTAGATTACTAATAATTTTTATTTTTCTCTGCTTATTCATGGGAGGTTGCAATAGCAATTCAATAGATGAAGCATTTCAAAAACAATACCCTAATAATAACTATGAACTACTTTATATAGACCAAGTAGAAGAAAAGAAAATTGGTTTATACAAGGCACCGTTTGATAATGGCAATATTGGAATCGGAGTAGCAATATTTGAAGGAAAAGATAAGGATGGTTGGAAGGTAATTGATGCATATTCTCATTATTCATCTTCCAAAGTCATTATCGAGGCTGGAAGAATTCATTTAGATCAGAAAGGGAGCTTTAGAATCTTATATGGTTTAATTGATACTCCAAATATAACAAAGATTGAAGTTACAGATAAACATGGAGAAATTACCGAAGCGAATATAATAAATACTAACTGGAAGAGAATATGGTATGCGATCGCTGACATTAATGAAATGAAAGTAAAAGCATATACTAAAGATGGAAAAGTAGCAGTTGAAGTTCCCTACAAAGATAAAGAATAATCAAGAAGCCAAGTTACTTTTCGAGAAAGCGGTATCAGGACAACCCTACACTGGTTATGTCCGTTGGACCCAAGGCTAGCGCCATTTAAGAGCCAGTGAGGGTTCGTGAATACAACAACGTTATCGGAAATCTGCGTGAAATAATAAGACAAGGAGTCTTGATATGGTCTTCAGTATACTGTTATTAATAATCATTATGACTCTCCAGATCCTTTATCTAAAGGGTGGGAACAAATTGAAGTCACTAGTTACAGTTAACGGAATATTATTGTTTGTTCTAGTGCTTGTCGGATTTCTATACATAGAGCTAATTCTAGTACTTCCAATTGTATGCATTATCTTACTTGCAAAAAGGTATAAGTTTGTTAGCTCTAATGTCCTTTCTTTTTTGATGAGTTTAGTATTATTCTTCATAGTAGTTTATTGTCAATTTTTTAATGGCATTCTCTCAATGAATTCCTCGGATTTTTATAAGGTCTACAATAAAGCTAATTACCACCACGAATTCTTTCCAATAAAGATAAAGCAATCAAAGAACCAGTTTATTATTTACTCAGTGGAACTCGCCATTAGATGGAAGGAGAAACCCTTTCAAGAAACTGTATGGTTAGATGGTAAGGAACTATTATATAGTCATGATAAATGTGGTTTCGGTGAAATGTGTGCCTATGAGTATAAATACGGCTCTAATAAACCGTACAATTTTCCTTAAGCAAATTCAGTTAAGACGAATCCGACCAGATGGCAGCATCATCCATTCACCTAACCGCATCGCGGCTTATCGAGATCGTGCTAGTCGCACGTCTCGTGCAACTTAAGGGGAATGGACGTCGTGAACACGGAAACCGTTATGTAACATTCTTATTGGGGTGAAAACATGAAAGAAAAAATAATTCTAGATATTAGACTTTTTGAGGAAAGGTCTCAAGGAAGAAACCCTAATTACATTGGGGAATTATACACTGTTGATAAATCAATATTTTTTAATTGCGATCGGTATGCAAGAAAGCTTCGAGAACTGGGTTTTATTACAGGTGATTTTAATCATGTTTATTTAGTCCAAACACCATACTTAGAGGATGGTGTTATTATTGAATCTGAACAACAACCTGAAAAATGGTTGAAGTATTATTATATTGGTGTATCACCTGAAATATATAATCAAAAATCTGAAGAAGAGAAACAAAATTTTACTCTAGAACTAACTACTAATGTCTTAAAGTCTATTGCTACAACTGAAGAACAACGAATAATTGTTGATCGAGTATATTGCATGCTATCGAAAGAAAAGAGCTCGTTAGAAATTATCCACTTAACTAAGCAAACCAAAAAATATGAACTAGTAATTAGTTATCAAATAAGACCATTAAATATGACATCCCGAGCACTTATCGAATATAAAGATTTGCATAATCAAGTGAAAAGGAAATCTTCATTTTTAGAACTGAAAACGTATGAAGATATTTTTTACTTAATTTCCTCAATTACAATCTTGAACGAAGTCATATATATGAAGCCAAGACAATCGGAAACAGCAAATTATCATATTAAATCTTATAAAACACCAATAGCAATAAGTATTGATGAAATACCAATTGTTTAGAATGTCATTGAAGAGGAATGTTACATAACAGCGTATTCACGCCTCGGGCCATTCGGCCTTCGGTCCGCCCGTGGCATTTCGAGGAGTCTAACTTTATTAATTAAACAATAAGGAGATGAAGGTAAATGGAAGTAGAAATGTATGGACTATGGATATATATTATCTACTTAATAATTCCTTTATTTCTGGGATATAAAGTTGCCTCAAAAATTTATATTATACAAGGAAATGTAGGAATGAGTATAGTTTTAGGGATTTTATTTAATCTTATGTTTTATATAGTTGGGATTGTTCTATGGTTGATCTTTTGCTTTACAGCAGATATTGGTTGGTCAATAGAAACATTTCCTGTAGGAGGAATAATTATAAGTATATTTGCCTTTTCAATTGCCACAATAACTTTGCCTGTCGCCTTCATCTCAAGACTTAAAAAATTAATTGAAATGAGAAAAGTTCAGAAAATAATAGAGGATAACGATCAGTTCTGAATGAAAAAAACATAGAGAATACTCAAAGAAGAAACGACATCGACATCACATAAACGACATCGACATCACATAAAACCATATTTATGCTCGGTAGACAAGTTGCCTCGGTCCAGAAGAAGTTAGAAGAGGATTCGACGAGGCAGGACAATTGGGGCAGCAAGTATGGGCGCTCCTACTTTTTTTGTATTCTTTGGTATTGTCTTCGTTGGATCAGCCATTATTCAAGGAATATTTCATTTCAAGAACGCGGCTGGAACTAATCGTATGTCTTTGTTAGATATAACTTGTACTAAATGCGGAAAAGAATTAAGGAAAAGAGCGAAAACTATCTAGTTTGGGGGATAATTCGATGAAGATTAAAGAAATTAAGTTACTTACCAACAACATAGATGCCGTAAGAGATTTCTATAACAAAATACTCGACTTACCTATAATAACTGGATCAAACTCTTTCGTGACATTCCAAGTTGGTAAGTCTCAATTAACATTTAATAAAACCGAAACAATTATAGAACCTTATTATCACTTTGCATTTAATATCACTGAGTATAAGGTACTTGAGGCAATTAATTGGATAAATCGTAAAGGAATAATAATCAATAAAGTAAACAATAATGATCTGGTTTATTCTCAAACATGGAACTCAGATTCTATATATTTCTATGATTCAGTTGGAAATATCGTTGAGTTTATTGCAAGACATAATCAAAAAAATCAAATCTCAAATGAATTTAATTATTGGGATTTAATAAATATAAGCGAAATTGGGCTCCCTGCAAGAGATGTTAATACTCTATCAAATATCATTCAAGAACAATATAAAGAACAAGTATATCTGTCTAGTGATTCTTTGTTCGCACCGATTGGAACAAGAAAGTAGAGGTGTTTCCACTTGAAGCAGTATTAGCTGCTGATAGAAATGAGATAAGTCGATTATTGGATTATCCTTATATAATAAAGACAGAGAGGTTACCCATATGAAGATTGGTTTTGTGCTCTTTAACGGAATCACGTTTTTAGACTTTATTGGATTTTATGATGTTATCTATCGGCTGAATTTGTTTGAAGAAACTAAAGGAACAACTTGGGACATTTGTGGACTCTCAGAAGAAATATCCGATGAATTAGGATTAACAATTAAAGTAAACAAGATCAAACCAGACCTATCAGAATATGATTTATTATTTGTCCCTGGAGGGATGGGAACAAGAAAGCTTAGATTTGATGAGGAATTTATTTCATGGTTACGACAAGCAGATAAAGTTAATTACATAGTGTCAGTTTGTACAGGTTCACTTTTACTGGGAGCTGCAGGATTACTAAAGAATAAGAAAGCAACAACCCATCCCAATGCTTATGAATTATTAGAACCATACTGTAAAGAAGTTATTAAAACTAGGATTGTGAAGGATGGAAACTTGATAACTGCTGGGGGAGTAACGACATCAATTGATCTAGCCTTGTATATAGTTGAGCTCTTTATAAACAAGGAAGCAGTTGAAATCATTAAGAAACAAATTGACTATCCATATGAAATACAAGGGATTATTGAGGTGTAGGTAACACAAAGATAACAGGTAAATCATCGAACACAAAAGCATAAGGGGAGACTTACAGTGAAAATTGGACTCTTAATTGTCGATATGCAAAAAGTCTTTTTACAAGATCAAATAGAAAAACTTAATGTTGAAAGAGCATGTGAACACATAAACTATGTCGCAGAACTACTTCGTTCAAAAAACCATTGCGTTATACATATTCAGGATATTGAAGGAGCTGAAGATCTTAACTCTGAATTACTCGATATCGTCTCTGAGATCAAAGTCGAACAAAATGATATCAGGATAACAAAAGAAGAATCGAATGCATTTTGGAATACAGAATTAGAACAGATTTTATTAAAGCAAGAAATTGGTTTAGTTATTGTGGCAGGTTTTGCGGCAGAGCATTGTGTTCTCTTCACCTATAATGGTGCAAAAGAAAGAGGGTTTAAAACAGTGATTCTCCAAAATGGAATATTAAGTAATAATAGTGATGTGATTAATATTACATATCGTGATAGAAACATAATTTCTTATCCTGTAATTGAGTTTATAGTGAAATAAATGAAATCATTGCTTGTTTGATCAAGTAGTTCAGGAGGAACCAATGAAAACAATTATCTATATGGTTCGACATGCTGAGTCTCCATTTGTATTTGGTCATGAAAGAACAAGGGGACTATCAGAACAAGGAATGAACGATGCCAAGAGGATTCCGAATCTTTTTGTAAATTTGAATATTGATGCTGTTTTTTCAAGTCCATATACAAGAGCTGTTCAAACTGTTCAGTTTTTAGCAGAGTCAAAGGGGCTGCAAATAACGGAGCATGAAGAATTAAAAGAAAGACCCATTAAGGGATTAGGTTACAAGGTTACTGAAGATGAACTAATAAAGGCAATTGAGCAGTCATTTATTGATAAGGAATTTTGCTTAGCAGGGGGAGAATCAACCAAAACTGCACAAGAAAGAGCAATACCCTTAATTGAAAGACTGATAAATGAATTTGAAGGTAAAGAAGTAGTCATTGGAACACATGGAAACATAATGACCATAATAATGAATTATTATAATAACGACGAATATGGATTTGATTTTTGGCAGAGCACATCGAAGCCCGATGTATACAAATTGACATTTAAGAGAAATGAATTAGAGAACGTAGAGAGAATTTGGTAGCTGACTCGAAGAAGGCAAAGACATCATCTAAGAGCAAAGAGAGATGCAGCCCGTTAAAGATCAGAAAAGGAATGATTATCATAGAAATCCGGCAGATGGCTACCGCCTACTTGTTTAGGGACAACAAAGTTCTAATGATGAAGAAGTTCAGCAGCAAGCTATATAACTCTGAATTTTGGAGTGGTCTTGGAGGTCATCTTGAACCCGAAGAACTTAATCACCCAAAAGAAGCTTGTCAAAGAGAAATACACGAAGAATCGGGAATTTCTAAGTCTGAATTGCTGGAATTATCACTAAGATACATCCTCATAAGACTTAAAGAAGATGAAATAAGACAACAATATGTATATTTTGGAAAGACAAACAAGAAAGAACTAATTGCTTCAGAAGAAGGGGAATTGTTTTGGATTAATATAGATGAAGTAATGGGACTTCATCTATCTAGAATAAACAAATTTATGATTGAACACTATTTAGAAAACCCTAATAAACAAGAAATAATTGTAGGCACAATAACAATTAATAGTGAACAAGAACCAGAAATACAGTGGTCAGAGCTTAGAGATCCAATGATTTTCTAGCAATTGAAGAAGGTTCAACAACTAACATTCTGTAGCTCAATGATTGAAGTCTAACGTGAATCGTACCGCTGTTTGGAAATAACTCTAATACTGATATTGATTGGTCAAATTTATTGGCCATGGATAGGGCCGCGCCAGGATTATCAAGCAAAATTTAATGGATGATATTGGATATTTCTTCTTGTTTTCAAGGAGGTGAGACATGGATTACATTTCACCGAAAGAAGCGGCGTTAAAGGTGAAACGCTGGCCTAAAGATACCATAGCGGCGGGTCGTCGTCATACCGTTGGGCTTAAATCTGACGGAACGGTGACGGCTGTGGGTGATAATAAATATGGCCAATGTGAGGTAAGCGGCTGGCGCGATATTGTGGCGGCCGCGGCTGGTAATGTTCATATGGAGACGAACACGGGTAATGCTCATACAATCGGTCTTAAATCTGACAGTACTGTGGCGGCTGTAGGTTGGAATAAGCATGACCAATGCGATGTAAACGACTGGCGCGATATTGTGGCGGTTGCGGCGGGTTGGCGTCGTACCATTGGGCTTAAATCGGATGGCACGGTGGTAGCAGTGGGCCGAAATAATGAAGGTGAATGCAATGTAAGCGGCTGGCATGATATTGTGGCGGTCGCGGCGGGTGACTGGCATACCATCGGCCTTAAATCGGACGGCACGGTGGCGGCTGTGGGTTGGAATGAGCATGGCCAATGCAATGTAAGTGGCTGGCACGATATTGTGGCGGTTGCGGCGGGTTGCGCTCACACTCTCGGCCTTAAATCGGACGGCACGGTGGTTGCTGTGGGTGATAATGAATATGGCCAATGCGATGTAAGCGGCTGGCGCGGCATCCAACTGCACGGCAATTAGTTTTTGTAAGAACGTAATTTCGTTTTCGAGAAAGGAATAAAATAATGAGTTGGAACCAAGCATTAGAAACATTTTGTGATCTTTACTCTAAATCTTATTTAGATTGTAAATGGATAATAGTCGGCTCTGTTGGCTCCGTATTGCAAAGAGCTGATATGACTCCAAATGATCTAGATATTTATGTTCAGGATTTAGACGATGTGATCAAGTTAGCAACACTATTAGAACAATTTTGTTTGAGAACGAAATGTGAGCTTTCATATTTTGACTCAGAATGGCATTCGTCATTAGAAGAACCCTATTTTACTCAAAACTTTCCTTCTGGTTTCACTTGGACTAAAGGGAAGTGGAAAATACATAATTTTAATGTAGAAGTTGTGCAGATATCAGACTCAGCAGGAATACCTGATTCTGATTCAGGTGATGGAATTTGGGAAGGCGGTAAACACATTTGGTCACTAGCCAAATATGTTGATTTTGAGAATCATAACGTACCAATAGTTCCATTAGAAATTCAACTTGAATCGAATTTAAGAAGGAACAGGCAAGATCGAGCGGATGCTATTATTAATGCATTAAGAACAAATGGATATGACAGTGAATTATTATTTAAAGCTTTATCAAACATACATAAAGAGCTTCTGAAAGAATATTTTTAGTATCACTTCGAAGTTAGGACCTTCGGTCCCGCTCGTTATATATTGCAGCCCTACTTATTAATACCAATGTCTTTGTATCTTGCGGCTACGCCACGGTTTCAATTTGTGGGATTAGTATTTCCTATATTCTATGTAGGATCGGCAATATGTATAAGAAAGAATAAGAGAATACTGGCATTTGTATTAAATTCGCCAATATACTTTGTTATTTGTTGGCTCGGATTTGTAGTTTTGAGTTATACAGATGCATCACATACTACTTTCTACATGAAGGAATGAGTAAGATGAGTTTGATTCTAAGAAGAGCCATTGAAAACGACCTGAAAATTCTGGCTCAAATGAATAAAAAATTAATTGATGATGAAGGCAGCTCAAACCCAATGTCTATTCAGGAACTCGAAGAAAGAATGAAGAGCTGGTTCTTATTGGATTGGAATATTGATTTGATTTGTAATGACGCGCAGATCATTGGCTATGCACTTTATCAATATAGGGAGAATCAAAACGATAAGGAACAAGAAGAAGTCTTTTTAAGACAATATTTTATTAACCCTGACTTCCGGAATCAAGGATTCGGTCAGGCAGGAATAAAACTACTATTAGAAAAACGATTTAAACCTGATCAAACGATAATCATTGATGTATTAGAGAGCAATCCAAGAGGGATTAATTTCTGGAAGAAAGCCGGATTTACTCCTTATTGTACGACAATGAAGATAAAGAACATATAATTATGAGGGTAACTCAGAGATCCTTCGCATAACAATAATCAACGCATAATAGATACACTTCGTAACAACAACGTGCAAACATATGTTCTATTTTTGTCTGAAGAAGAATGGTATAATATAAATACAATTGAATCTTGGGTGGGTATGGTTTCCTTCGAAAGGAGGTGAGGCCATGGAGATAAAGGACGCAATAACGATCATGATTCTTTTTGCATCGTTAATCATTGCTCTTTTAACATACATCGGAAATAACTACAAGAGAAAGTAAAATCCCACCCCAAGGTTGACCGCCGAAGGTGGGATTTTGAACCTTTATAACCTAGAAGGGGATAACCCATCCAAGCCAATTGTATAGCCGAGTGTTAGCCGCACTCGGCTTCTTACTTAAAATGATAACACAAAAGTACTCAGAAATAAACTATTTGAAATATATGTAAGACACGATATTTAATTTGGTGAAGGTTCGTTATTAAACCAATAATGTAATTTATGAAGAATGCCCTGCATGTGGGCATAACGTAAAGCAGAATGAAACGATTTGTCCTGAATGTGGATTAAAATTAATAGAATAGACGCGATAGACATACCTAAACGCTGGAGGGAAAAATGAATAATATTAAAGCAATAATCTTTGATTTAGATAACACAATTCTAGACCGAACAAGTACCTTCAGAAGTTTCACTAACTCATTTTTAAGAAGTTATTTTGGTCATTTGGAAATGACACAAGATATTTTCGATCGAATCATCCATCTTGACCAAGATGGATACAAAGATAAACAGGAATTATTTTCAGAACTACTGGAAGAATTACCATGGAGAGTAAAGCCATTAATAACCGAATTATTGGATTTCTACAGTGCTGAGTATGTTAGGAATGCAGTATTAATGGAGCATGCCAGAGAAGTTGTACAGCATATAAGAAAGAAATATAAAACAGGGCTAATAACAAATGGGAAGACCTTGATTCAATATGGGAAGATCGATCACTTAGGGATAAGGAATGAATTTGACCTGATTATTGTTTCAGAAGAAGCTGGAATCAAGAAACCGGATCCCAGAATATTTAAATTGGCATTAAAGCAGCTAGAATTGAAACCAGAAGAATGTATTTATATAGGAGATCATCCTGTAAACGATATTGAAGGAGCATCAAAAATTGGAATGGAAACGATATGGATGAAAGTAAATCAACCTTGGAAAAATGGGCTAAAAGCAAAGCCATTACACCAAATTGATAGATTAAGTGCATTGCTCAAGCTGATTTAAGAAGAGAAATATCTGGGTGTTGTATTTACATTTCTATAAAAATAGATATACTCAGATTATGGATACTATAGCGATTATTAAAGCACTGTCCAATGAGACGCGATTCAAGATTATGGAGTGGCTGAAGGAGCCTGAAGTTCATTTCGGCCCCCAGAGTCATATGCCGAGCGATTGCGATTTTCAAGGTGGCATATGCGTAGGATCTATTGCGGAGAAAGCGGGGTTAGCGCAGTCGGTGATTTCCGGTTACTTGGTCAAGATGCAGAAGTCCGGTTTGTTGGAATCCAAGCGGCATTGCCAATGGACTTATTACCGTCGCGACGAGAAGGGCATTCAGCAATTTAAGGAGAGCATACGCGAAAGTCTTTAGACTTCATGTGCTTAATCCGATTTATCTTTGAATATGTATATCTATATTTATGTATATTAGGAAATATGTTTAGCTGAAATTACAAATTGGAGGTAATCCCTTGGAAAATCAAAATACGGTTCAGCAGGCTCATAAAGTTAAATCACTGTTTAATTCCTTTAAGCTCGGAAAGCTGACGTTGCCTAACCGGATCTTAATGGCTCCAATGACACGAAGCTTCTCCCCAGGTGGCGTACCAGGACCGGACGTTGCGGCTTATTACCGTCGTCGGGCAGAGAATGGAGTCGGTCTCATCGTTACTGAAGGGACTTTGATTAACCATCCAGCCGCAACGGGTGATCCGAATATTCCCAACTTCCACGGGGAGAAAGCTCTTGTAGGCTGGTCGCGAGTCGTTACCGCGGTGCATGAAGCGGGTGGACGGATTGTACCACAGCTGTGGCATGTCGGGATGACGCGCAAGAACGGATCTTATCCTAATCCTGAAGCACTCTCTATTGGTCCATCGGGACTTAATTTAGCAGGTGAACAAGTGAACGAACCGATGACATTTCAGGAGATTGATTCGATCGTTCAGGCTTTTGCTCAAGCTGCAGCAGATGCTCAACGGATTGGCTTCGACGGTATTGAACTGCACGGAGCACACGGTTATTTGATAGACCAATTCTTATGGGAAAGAACGAATCAACGTACCGACGAGTATGGCGGAGATCGGATTGCTCGTACGCGTTTTGCCGCCGAGATCGTCAAGGCTTGTCGTCTTGCGGTCGGGCCTGATTTCCCGATTATTCTGCGAATGTCCCAATGGAAATCGTCAGATTACAACGCGAAGTTAGCTGCAACTCCCGAGCAGCTTGCACAGATATTAGCGCCACTGGTGGAAGCAGGGGTTGATATTTTCCATTGCTCGACTCGCCGATTCTGGGAACCTGAATTCGAAGGCTCTCAACTCAACTTTGCAGGTTGGGTGAAGAAACTGACGGGCAAACCGACGATTACCGTTGGCTCGGTGGGTCTGGATGCTGAATTTCTGGGTGCTTTTAGAGGTAAGAATGCTGAAACCGCCGATATTGATGATCTGCTTGTTAGACTGGAGCAAGAGGAATTCGACCTTGTTGCCATTGGCCGAGCATTGCTGGTTGATCCTGAATGGGCAGCCAAAATTCGTGAGGGACGAACGGATGAGCTAATTCCTTTTAATGCGGAAGCTTTGCGGAAGTTATATTAATTATTAAAAAACCCGCGCATGCGGGTTTTTTGGTGTTGGCGTTAAATGGAAATTCCTTTTGTCGACAAAGTTTTGTGCAATACTTCCGCCATTATGTTGTAGCCGAGCACATTCGGATGAAGGGAGTCGTCCGACAATTCAGGCCGTAGGGTTATTCTGTCCGGTCCCACAAGATAGGCATGATAATCGACAAAGATAACTCTTTCTCCATCTGTCATTTGTTTAAGAGCCCTATTTGAATAGGCAAGAAGTTCATTACGAACACCCGTGCTGCTATTGGGACAACGAATCAACGGTTCAAAGTGAAAGCAAGGAATATCAGTGCCGGTAGGCAAATTCGAACCGACAATAGGCATAATGCCGCTGCTCTTGGATAACTGAACCATTGTCGTAATGTTGCTTATAATTTCATGATTGATTTGTTCAGGTGTTCTTCGTTCTCGCGGATCTACTGCGTCAAGTCTCCAAGTATTGTTCGTTCCCCCTAAAATGTGAACATATTTCGGCTTTAATTGAATAACATCAGCCGGGAAACGTCGAAGCATAATGGGTGTTATATCTCCAGAAATTCCACGGTTGATAAAGTATTTGCTAGATGAGCCGAAATAGACTTGCAAGTCCCAAAATTGTGTAATAGATTCCCCGATGAAATCAAAATCAACATCTATATGGTGAAATAGGATTTGTTCGTTGTAACCGTCAAAAGCGGATCGCAAATCGTCAGCGGCGGCAATGAATGAAAAAGTACCCGGCTGGATGATCGGTACTCGTTGTCTTACGGACAAATATATTCCCTTCTTTCTATATTAGCGTTTCAAATTATTTGTATAAGGAGCTCCTGCATAAAAGAACATGATAAATTTAAAAATTCCCATGGGCTTCGCGACATTGGGACAAATAGGCGAAAAAAGGAAATGAAAGGTGGACGAGTAGACATTTTGATACCAATAGATTAATTATTGTGAGAAAAATGATTTTACCCCTTCTGCATAATCAGATTGCCTATCCCGGGAGAAAGTGCTCATCCTTTATAATAATCGTTATTGGATAGCATCAAAGGATAGGAGGGAGAAGCGGCATGTTTTGGACGATTGAAAAACTGCAAGCGCGCATTCATGAGTTGGAGCCGTACCGTTATCGCGATGAGCGGTCGATAGATAGATTTCGAATCAAACAGGATGAGAGCGGTAACATTGGAGAGTATCCATCGGATGAAGGTGAGTGGCGTGATATTCGAATAGGAGACCGTTGGCAAGGCCGCGATGTTTACTACTGGCTGGCTGCGGATGTGTCTATTCCCGCTGAGTGGGAGGGAAGAAAGGTTCTCGGTCGGTTTCGGCTGGGACAAACCGGTGAAGGAACGAACAGCGGATTCGAATCGCTTTTGTTCTTGAACGGAGAGCCGTATCAAGGAGTAGATTCTAATCATGAGGAAGTATTTTTACCCGAGGCAGTGATCGGTCATACGGCGCAGTTTCGCTTTCGCTTGTGGTCCGGGTTGGGGGGCTATCAGAGCAGCCGTGAAATGGAAAACCGACTGGAGTTGGCTTCCCTATGCTGGCTGGATGAAGCAGCCGACGATTTGTATTTCACATCCAAAGCGCTGCTTGAAACGGTCCGGTTACTCGATGAAAATCGTCCGGAGCGGCAACCGTTGTTGCAGGCGCTGGACCAAGCCTTCCTGTTGCTCGATTGGTCGAGGCCGGGGAGCGGCGTTTTTTATAGCTCGGTTGAAGAGGCGCGCGAGCAGCTCCGGCAGGCTTTAACATCGATGCCCAAGCTGCATCCGGTTGTGGTGCAGTGTATCGGACACACGCATATCGACGTCGCTTGGCTGTGGCAGTTGAAACATACGAGAGAAAAAGCGGCGAGATCGTTTTCTACGGTGCTGCGTTTGATGGAGCTGTACCCGGAGTATATCTTTTTGCAAACACAGCCGCAGTTGTATGAATATATAAAGACTGATTATCCGGACATATACGAGCAAGCAAAGGAACGCATTAGGGAAGGCCGCTGGGAAGCGGGGGGCGCTATGTGGCTGGAGGCGGATTGCAATCTAGTCTCTGGTGAATCGTTGGTGCGGCAGCTGCTGTACGGAACCCGATTTTTCCGAGAGGAATTCGGCGTTGAATGCAAATATTTGTGGCTGCCGGACGTATTCGGATACAGCTGGGCTTTGCCGCAAATTTTGCGTAAATCGGGCATTGAAACGTTTATGACGACAAAAATCAGCTGGAATCAATATAACCGGATACCTCATGACACGTTTAAGTGGCGGGGCATTGACGGGACGGAAGTGTTGACCCATTTCATTACGACGCCGGATCCCGGTTCGAGCGAAGGGGCCTTCTATTATACATATAACGGGAAAGTGACACCGACATCGGTGCAGGGGATATGGGAAGGCTACCGCGATAAAGCGCTTAATTCGTCTTTGCTGCTTGCTTACGGCTTCGGCGACGGCGGCGGAGGCGTGAATCGCGAAATGCTGGAGATGCGGCGCAGGCTGGACGAAATCCCGGGTATTCCCTGGGTGAAGACTGGGCGTGCCGACGAGTATTTTAACGACTTGCAGGATCGCGTTAGCAACACTAATTCCTACGTGCACACTTGGGACGGAGAGCTGTATTTGGAGCTGCATCGGGGTACTTATACGAGTCAAGCTCACAACAAAAGGATGAACCGCAAGCTGGAGCTGCTGTACCGTGAAACGGAGTGGATGCAGGCCATGAGCTGCGTCCTGAATACCAAAGGTGGCGTGGCGGAAAAAGAAGCTTCACTTGCTCTCTACGAAGGCTGGAAAATTATTTTGCGCAATCAGTTTCACGATATTATACCCGGTTCTTCGATTCGAGAAGTGTACGAGGACAGTCGGGTGGAATACGAAGAGGCGCTTGCCATCGGCCAAAAAGCTTGGAATCAGTCCGCTTCGTTATTGACAGCCAGCGGGGAAAACGGGCGAGAAATGACCGTATTCAACAGCGCGCCGTGGGAGCGTACGGATCTTGTTTGCATTCCCAAAGAGGAAGCGGAGGAAGGCGAATTTCAGTGGTTGGATGCTTCGGACCACCCGCTGGAGTCACAGATTGTGGGCGGAAGCTGGTGGATCAAGGTGGAGATGATTGCCTCGATGGGATACGCTGTAATACGTCCCAAGAACCTGGGTGAAAATCGATCACACGCGATAGCAAATAATAAATTCATACCGTTAGATCAAGGTTTAATGACGCCTTATTATGAAATAGAGTGGAATGCCGATGGTCAGATTGTCCGGCTATATGATCGCATTGAGCATCGGGAGATACTCGCCGAGGGCGAAACAGGCAACCGGCTCGAAGTATTCGAAGATAAGCCGAAAGGCCGGCACGAGGCTTGGGATATTGACATTTTTTATACAGAAAAAATGCAGGAAGTGAAGCATCTAACCCGGATTAAGGTGATGGAGAGCGGTTTATTGGCTGCGGTTGTCCGGTTCGAGTGGTCCTACATGGATTCTACCTTAGTTCAGGACATGGTGCTCTATGCGTACAGCCGCAGAATCGATTTCCGGACTCGAGTCCATTGGAACGAGCGACGTAAACTGTTGAAAGTTGCCTTTCCGCTGCGGATTCGGGCGACGGAGGCGACTTACGATATCCAATTCGGCAACGTGAAGCGTCCAACCCATTGGAATACGAGCTGGGACTATGCGCGATTTGAGACGGTGGGCCATCAGTGGGCCGACTTGTCCGAACGCGGATACGGTGTAAGCCTTATGAACGATTGCAAATACGGTTATGACGTCAAAGACCATGTGATGCGGCTCACTCTGATTAAGTCCGCTATGGTTCCTGACCCAACGGCAGATCAAGGAGAGCACGAATTTACGTATTCGCTGTTCCCTCATGCCGGCGATTGGTATGACGGTGAAACGGTTCAGTCCGCTTGGTCACTGAACAATCCCCTTACGCTTAAGTCCGGCAAGCCTGCCGAAACCTCGTTCAGCTTATTCCGTCTTTCCTGCGATCATGTCATGATCGATGCGGTAAAAAGAGCGGAGGATCATGATGCGATCATTATACGAATTCACGAGTTTGCAGGCATCCGCGGACAAACGGACATCATAAGCGGCGCTTCGATCGGGTTCTGGCAGGAGTGCGACCTTCTTGAACGGCCTGTTGGCGAAAGGCAGTACGAATCTCTGATTCGTGTTCCCGTGAAGCCTTACGAGATTAAAACATTTATTGTCCATTTTAATTAAGATTGCTCTCCCTAATACAGAAGTGAAAGAGCCGCAGAAATCTTTGCGGCTTTTTCCTATTTCTTAAATCAGTTGATTAGTCCTATGGTTACAGTTGAATAGCCGCTCCCGCACCTTACTGCGGTTGTACTATGCTTGATATACAACAACTTTAAGGAGCTGGTGCCCGATGCGTAAAAGGGTTTCATCTTTCAATTCCTATGTATTCATTTTTCCCAGTCTGTTTTTGACTTTGGCTTTAGGCATATATCCGATCGTGTGGGCGCTTCGCTATATGTTCTATGATTACCAGGGATTCGGCCAGGAGAAATTTACCGGACTCGACAACTTTGCTAGGTTGCTGCGCGACCAAGAGTTTTGGCAATCTGTTTATAACACGTTTATTTACGCGAGCGGGAAAATTATCATCGTCCTGCCGATTTCACTAATTCTTGCAGTGATTTTAAACCGCGGGCTGAAAGGGAAGGTTCTGTTGCGCGCCGTTTATTTCATGCCAACCATTATCAGCGCATCTGTTATGTCGATCGTGTTTTTCACCATTTTTAATTCCTATAACGGATTGCTCAATCAATTCCTGATCAAGTATGGTTTGATCTCTAAAGCTGTAGATTGGCTGGGACCGAATTACGCGATGCTGACTGTGATCATTACGGCGATCTGGGGCGCGATCGGCAACTATATGCTGCTTTTCATTGCCGGGCTGCAGGGTATTCCCGATGATTTGTACGAAAGCGCATCTATCGATGGAGCGAATGCCGCGCAAAAATTTTGGAGCATTACGATACCCATGCTTGGCACTGTTCTGCAAATGATCATTATGCTCGCCATCATCACCGCACTGAAAGGCTACG
The DNA here is from genome assembly GCF_041640265.1 of Cohnella sp. Taxonomy (GTDB): domain Bacteria; phylum Bacillota; class Bacilli; order Paenibacillales; family Paenibacillaceae; genus Cohnella. Next base: position 28,739 of record NZ_JBEQAP010000030.1, on the reverse strand, counting down.
AAAGCATTATGGTTCTAACCGAGGGCGGACCGTTCGGAAAAACCGATGTTATGTACCTTTACGTGTACAAACTGTTTTTCCCGGTTTCCGCTTCCACTTCGTCCGTACAGCAAATCGGCTACGGGAGTGCAGCCGGGTTCGTAACCGCATTAATTGTTGGTTTGGTTACACTCGCGTATTTCTATTTGTCCAAACGACTGAATCGGGATCAATAAAAGGGGGGCTGAACGATGCATGCAATTACGAAATCCGGCGCATTATGGAGCGGACTTATAACTGGACGATTAATAAAATGGATATTCTTGTTGACCATCGCCGCATTTACGATATTTCCAATTGTTATGGCGATATTAGGCTCATTTAAAACGAATGCGGAGCTGACGACGGGAGCAACGCTGCTGCCTTCGGTCTGGAAATTTTCCAATTACGCGACGGCCTGGAAGCAGGCGAATTTTGCGCAGTTTACATGGAACAGTCTCTTTCTCAGTGTCGTTGTTACGATAGGTACGCTGCTTATCGCTTCGATGTCCGCATATGCTGTCGATCGCACAAGCTTCCACGGCAAACGTCTTTATATCACGCTGCAGGCCAGTACGATGTTCATTTCGATCGGCGCGGTCGTGCTTAGACCGCAGTTCGATCTCATGGTCAAGCTTGGACTGAACAAGTCTTTGTGGGGGGTCATTCTTATTTTGATCAGTGCCCATGCTGCGGTTTATTTTATGTTGATCGGGTTTTTCAAGGCAATTCCTAAAGATCTGGACGAGGCTGCATACATCGACGGCTGTAATTTCTATACGGTTTATTGGCGGATTATTCTTCCTCTGCTCAGTCCTGCCCTTGGCGTAACCGCCTTATTCACGTTTCGAGGCGCATGGAATGAATACATCTTGCCGTTGGTTTTCACCATGACGAATCCGAAGCTGCAAACGCTGACGGTAGGTCTGGCGAATTTACGTTACGGGATCGGCGCCGCTGCAGAATCGCACCTTATGATGGCCGGGGCGTGTCTTTCTTTCCTGCCTATTCTGGTGGTTTACTTCTTAGCTAACAAGTCGTTTATTCAAGTGACCGCAGGGAGCGTAAAAGGGTAACAGGTATGGCGACTCGGTCAGGAAAGTGATTTTTCCCCCTATCGAAAGTTGATTTGTCCTTCACTGTTCCATGAGATGAGGAATTATGATGAAAGCAGTTACACGATTAGCCATTCTTAAGGTAAACTAAACAAGGAGGGTTTAATGCATGAAGAAAAAAATGTTGTTAAGCACACTGGTTGGCGTAATGATGGTCGCAGTACTTGCGGCTTGCGGAAGCGGTGAACAAACCGAACAGCCGAAGAGTACAGCTAGTGCCACAACTGCTCCTTCCGCTGTTGCTTCCACTACTGAGGGAGAAGCAAAGACAAAGCTGACTTATTGGACTGTTGACCGTCATGACGCCGATTATATGAAGGAAGTCATCATGAAGTTCAACGAATCGAACAAGGACAACATTGAAATTGAAATGACTGTTCTTGCCGATAACTTTAATCAGTCCATCGATATCGCCTTCGCGAGCAATCAGGCACCCGACATTTTGCGGACGACCGATTTTCTAGGCTTCGTGAAGAAAGATTATTTGTTGCCGATCAATGACCTAATGACCGATGAGATGAAGCAACGGTACGGCAATTTACAGGTGGAAGAGCTAAATACGGTGGACGGACAAATATATTCGCTGCCGCATACAGGGCAATATTGGAGATTGATCTATAACGTCGATCTCTTCCAGAAGGCCGGAATCAAAGAACCGCCGAAAACGATTGAGGAATTGGTTGAGTATGCCAAAAAAATTACGGAAGCCGGTAAAGATATATCGCTCAGCGGAACTTCCGTGGTGGACGGCTACAATTACAAGACGGGACAGTTCGATTTCTCCGTATACAAGCCGATCGTTGAGGGTCTTCGTCAGATGAAGCAGGATGGCAGTATGCTGCCTGGCATCGAGTCGCTCGACATCGACCCGCTTCGTGCGCAGTTCGCGGCCGGGAAAATCGGAATGTACTTAAACCATTCCGGCGAGCCGGGGGTATACCAAAGCCAATTCCCGACTGAAGTGAATTGGAGCGCAGCGCTGCCGCCGACTATTGACGGCAGTCAGCAAGGAACTGTTGCGGTTATAGCAGGAAACCATATCGGCATCAGTAAAAACACAAAAAATAAAGACAAAGCTTGGAAGTTCTTGGAGTATATCTATAATCTGGAGTTCCAGAAGGAATACCATGAAAAAGGCTTTGGGATCTCTATCGTGCCGGATGTCAACGCCGTCGCGAGTAAGCCGACCATCCCGGGGATCGAAGGCTTCCTTCCAAGCAAATTCGATGCGCTGTACGCACCTACTCCGATTTCCGTCACAGAAGCGAAGGTGGAAGGAATGAAGACAGGTAACGTTATCCTCAAGTACATGATGGAAGGCGGGGATGCGGACAAAATACTGAATGATTTGACAGCCCGTTACAATGCGGCTCTCGAGAAAGCACGTACAGCAGGTGATACGAAGACCAAAGCAAATTCGGACTTCGATCCGAATAAGCTGCAAGGCAGCCTAGCAAAGTAAACATTTAAATAGGGTAGGGGCGCGCAGCCGTAAGCAGCGCGTCTCTTCTCATTTGATGCTTCAGGCCTCTATTCCCGGAATTTTATTACTTAACTACTTAGGAAGGCGGGGGGTCAGCTTGAAAAAATGGTATTACCGGCTTTCACTCCGCCGTCGGCTTTGGATTTCGTTTCTCATCTTAACCGTTCTCTCGATCGCGCTTACGGGCACGATGTCGTATTGGATTGCCTTCCGATCGACGGAAAAGGAGGCGTTCATATCCAGTCAGAATACGCTGAATAAATCCGTACGCGTGCTTGACGAAAAGTTTCGACACATCATCGTGACGACTTCCTCGATGATGCTTAGCGATCCTTTCAAGTTGGCTATGGGAGAGGTGTACTCGAATCATGATGCAGGATCCTATACATGGCTGTCATCTATGCAAACACCTCTGGGACAAATGAAAATAATTGAACCCTCTATACAATCTGTGTTAATCGATACGCCTTTAGGCGAACTGTATGCTACCAACGATCTACGTATCAGCCAGGTTGGTCTCAAGGATACGATCTTTGCTCGATATTTGGATGACCCCAAGCGTGTCATATGGTTGGAAGATCATGTGGATCCTCTCTTTCTGGGGAATCAACGGGTGATTTCCATGATCATGAAGCCAATCTGGGAAGTAAGCGTTAAGGACGTTTATGTGGTAGTCAATGTAAAGGAAGATGCAATCCGCCAAGCCATTACGGACGACCTTCTCGATCATACCGTTCATTATTTTTTAATTTCCCGCAGCGGTGAAGCCGTTCTTCCACTAAGCCTTCAGATGTCCTCTTTTCAACGCGATCCCGAATTCCTGAAGTTGCTGCAAAGCCAAGACAGTGGATTCTTTAAGTACGACATGGATGGGAAACCTTATTTGGTTAATTACTCTCGACTGACCATGGTGGATCATTGGACGTTAGTCAGCGTACAGACACAGTCAGATTTGCTAAGCGAGGTAAACCGTATCAAAACGACTACGCTTTGGATTATGCTGTGCTGTATCGTATTGGCCTTCATGCTGTCCAATGTTATCTCGAGTTTATTGCTTAAACCCTTGCACAAGCTGCAGGGATTGATGAAGAAGGTCGAGCAAAATAACCTCGAAGTACGTTTTACCAGCAAATATGAAGATGAGGTCACTCATGTCGGGCTAAAGTTTAATCGTATGCTGGAGGAAATTTCTGCTCTCATTAAAGACGTTAAGGACGCCGAGTATGATAAGCGGAAGATGGAAGTTAAAGCGCTGCAAGCGCAAATTGATCCGCATTTTTTGTACAATACATTAAATACGATTATTTGGAAGGCGGAATCGTCACAAAACCAGGATGTCACGGAGATGATCGTCTCGCTGTCGCTGCTGTTCCAGCTTGGTCTTAACGGCGGCAACGAAATGACGACGCTAGCTAAGGAAATCGACCATGTAAAGCAGTATTTAAATTTGCAGCAAAAATGTTACGAGGGTCTGTTCGAATATTCGATAGAAGTGGAGGATGAGTCTCTGCTGGAATGGCCGATTCTAAAAATCATCCTTCAGCCTTTAGTGGAAAACTCCATCCTGCATGGCTTTCAAGAAATAGAGGGAATGGGAATCATTCGGGTATCCATAACATGTTCCAATGATAACCTGCAGCTTCGTGTCGAGGACAACGGCACAGGTATGGACGTTCAAACAGTCGGAGCGGACATGCGGATGGAACATTCGTTGGATAAAAGCTACGCGCTTCGTAACGTTTATGGACGAATTCGGCTTTATTACGGCAGTAATGCGGATATTGATTTGTACAGCGTACCCTATGTATCCACTTCGGTGACACTAACTATACCATTATCGGGTGAGTGATGAAGCAATGGAGATCGAACTTAGGATGTGCGTAATCGATGATATCAAGACTGTGGTACATGGAATCTCCAATCAAATCGACTGGGATTCCTATGGCATACGCATCGTAGGTACAGCAAACAACGGGGAGAAAGGCTTTGAACTCATCCAGGAAACGGAGCCCCACATTGTCCTGACCGATATCCGGATGCCCAAAAAAAACGGGTTGGAGATGATGAAGCAGGTTGTGGAAAAGTTTCCCCGCATTAAGATTGTTTTTTTAAGCGGGTACACCGAATTTGAGTATGCGCAGGAAGCAGTTCAGCTTAGTGCATTCGATTATATAGTCAAACCGTTTACGCCGCAAAAAATTATCGATGTGGTTTTGAAAGCGAAAAAGGCTATTGAAGAAGAAATGGGGGAAACCCAGCGTTACAGTGAAATGGAAAGAAAGCTGAGGGAAAGCTTACCGTATTTGCGACAGGAATATTTTCAACTGCTGCTTCAGTTCCGAACGACTCCTGAACAAGCGGCCAAACGTTGGGACTTCTTGAACATCGGTCTGGAGCGGGAGCGTTTTGTTGTCATGCTGACTGAAATCGATCAGTTCCGCGAACAAACCGAGGCACTTCCCGTGCAGGAAGTGGAACTGATCAGGTTTACCGTGCAAAATATTTTGGAAGAAAGCTTGCGGAAGCACACAAGGGGATTTGTATTCCGTGATAACACGAATCGGTTCGTAGCCATATTCAATCCGCCAGCTTCCACAAGTGCTGAAACGATTTCGGAACAGTTCCGTGAGAATGTCGAAAAATATTCGCGGTACACGGTATCCGTGGGTCTCGGTGAAGAAGTGCAGGCAGTCCATCAAATTTCGCATTCGTATTCTCAGTCGCTCGCTGCCCTGTCCTATAATTTTTATACTGGCGGCAATACCGTGTACAGTTACCGCAACATGAGCCCGGTCCATCAGACTGCACCGCGCTACTCGCCGGAAAAGGAAAAAGAGCTTTTTTATTTCTTGCGGTCGGGGAACATGTATAAAGCATACGAGGTAATAGACGAACTTTTTGAGACAACAGTCACTTTACCTATGCCCCCAGCACCAGAGGTAGTCAAGGGGATCTATGATGAACTGGCCTTTCTGATAAACCGTGTATTCTCGGAAAAGCTGACTGGGGAAGAGATGGAAGGGATTAAACGCCATCTATTGTATAGTAAGAATCTTTCATCGCATAAGCTTAAGGAGCTTCAAGGTAACATCAAGGAACTGTGCCGAATGGGATGTGAGTTGATTCAGAAACGGCATGTGGAAGATACGAACCGAGTCGTGGAACAGGTTATTGAACATATCCGCCGCAACGTGGCCTCGAACATGACCGTTAATGATTATGCCAAGCTGGTATTTTTAAGCGGCAGTTATTTTGCTAATCTGTTCAAGAAAGTAACTGGCATGACCGTAGTCCAGTTTGTGACGACGGAACGGATGGAGCAGGCGAAGACCATGCTGGTTGAAGGCAAACAGGTTCAAGAGATTGCTCAAACGCTCGGATACGAGGATAGGCCCCATTTTAGCGAATTGTTCAAGAAACATACAAGCATGACGCCATCCGAATTCAAGCAGCAGTATATGAATCATTAAGGAGGATACAGATGAAGGAACCTGTCATTATTGAGACTTATAACGAAGAATGGCCTGCTTTGTTTGACCACCTGGGAACACAAATTAAAACCGAATTGAAATCTTCTGTTATTAGAGTTGATCATATCGGATCAACAGCTGTTCCAAGTTTGGCAGCAAAGCCAATTCTAGATATACAAATATCCATATTAGATCTTAACAAAATAGATTTTGTTAGGAATAGACTTGAAGGGATAGGATTTCAGTACAGGCAGGACAATCCTGATTTGACCAAGAGATATTTTAGAGAGACTGAAAATAATAGAAGAACCCACATACATATAAGAGAACATGGAAGCTGGTCTGAACAATTCAATTTGCTGTTCAGGGATTATTTAAGAAAACATGAGAATGAGAGAGACGAATATGCCAAGCTCAAGTATGACTTGGCAAAAAAGTATAGAGATCAAAGAGCAAAATATATAGAAGGAAAGACCAAAACCATTTGGAACATCATGTTAAAGGCAAATAAATGGAGTCAAGAAATCGGATGGAAGCCAAGTGGACCGGATTTTTAAGTAACGAATAAGACCACCTATCCGCATTGCGGTCGGACCTTGAGGAGACAATAAGTTTGGAGGCAGACAATGATTCACATCCGTGACTATCTATCATCAGATATAAATGAATTGGCTAGTTTAATGGGGGATTTAGGTTATCCTTCTTCCACTGAGGATATGAATAGAAGAATGAATTTGATTGAATCAAACCCTAATTATAAGACCTTTGTAGCTGTTTTAAGTGACAAAGTTGTAGGAATGATCGGTATTAATACCATTATGAATTATGAAAGTGATGACTCGGTAACCCACATTCTTGCTTTAGTAACCCTAACGGATTTTCAAGGTCAGGGAATTGGAAGGAGTTTAATGAACTTTGTTGAGGAATGGGCAATTTCTCATGGCTCTGGGACCCTATACCTTACAAGTGGAATTAAAGAAGAACGAAAACGAGCACATGAATTTTATAAACAACTAGGATATGAAATAACAGGATATAGATTTATTAAGAAGAAGTAAATGATTTCAGGGTAACACAACAGAAGATAGTAAATTCACCCAACACCGTTCACGCCTTGGGCCATTCGGTCCTCGGTCCGGATTGGAGTTAGAGAGAGATTTTAACGAATCCGCTCTCAAATGCTATGAAAGAACTGGGTTTACAAGAGAAGGTTTAATAAGGGATGCAAGGAGATATAAAGACACTTATTGGAATTTAATTGAAATGAGTATTTTAGAAGAAGAATGGAGAGGAAAGAACTGGTAATTCGAGAGAACACGAAAAGCAGGAGAAAAAAATTAATGAAACCCATAAAAAGATCAAGGATCCGATTAATAATCGGAAAATATTACTTTAGGTATAAGAGATATCTCGAATGGTTTTTCGGGGAAGTTAAATTTGCTAGAGAAAACCGGGACGGATACGCTCGCTTTTTCTGTTTACAAGCATCAGACTCCATTATTAAGACACTTGAAAGAAGTAGATATGTGGCTTCAAGTATAATAAAATTAAAAACTTGAAAGTTGCAACAAATAAAGTCAACGGAATAATAATCAATCCTGGTGAGACATTTTCATATTGGAGGCTTATTGGTAATCCAACACGTAGGAATGGATACGTTGATGGAATGGTATTGTTCTATGGAGGTTTTAGGACTGGTATTGGAGGTGGATTATGTCAATTATCAAATCTAATTTATTGGATGGCTTTACATACACCATTAAAAGTAACTGAACGACATCGTCATAGTTATGATGTTTTTCCAGATGCGAATCGAACACAACCCTTCGGCAGTGGAGCGACCTGTGCCTACAATTACCTGGATTTAAGAATATTTAATCCTACGGATCATCTCTATCAACTAAATGTTTATTTGACTTCCGATTTCTTGGTTGGGGAATGGAAGACTGTTAATGAACCTTCTTATATATATGAGGTCTATGAGAAAGACCATCGAATAACACAAGAATACTGGGGAGGTTATGAAAGACATAATAGTATTTACCGGAGGGTCTTTAGTCAGAACAAAGAACTTATAGCGGATGAATTTATAACCGAAAATCATGCATTGATGATGTACCAGCCATTTTTGGAATCGAGTATTAAACGGCAAGATAGTAATTAGGAACCGTTTCTAGGGGAGCTTTGCATCTATTGGCAAGCTGCGATACAATAGATTATAATCATTCTAAATAAGACCGTTTATATTCAATAGGTAAAACGAAGTCAGAAAGCGGGAGAATGCAGTTTACCAAGGGGAGGTGCGAGTATGAACAAGACCATAACGGAACAACTCGATAAAATCAATCGACAGTTGATGAGCAGAAGCTATAAACTAACGGCGCAGCGTGAAGCAACCGTTCGGGTTTTGCTGGAGAATGAAAACGATCATCTAAGCGCCGAGGATGTGTTCATGCTGGTTAAAGACAAATTTCCCGAAATCGGTCTCGCCACGGTATATCGGACTTTGGAGCTTCTGGCCGAGCTCCATATCGTTGAAAAAATGAACTTTGGCGATGGGGTGGCCCGGTACGACCTCCGAAGTGAAGATCATGCTCATATGCACCATCATTTGATTTGCACGACGTGTGGAAAACTGGCAGAGATCAAAGACGACTGGCTTCTTGAATTGGAGAAACGATTGGAACGTGAGTACGGGTTTACGGTAGCGGATCACCGTCTCGACTTTACAGGCGTGTATCATGCCTGCAAAAGCAACGAATGTCAAAGAGCACGCAAAGCGGTTTCCTGATCACTCGCCTCAAGGGAAAGCAACTTCTCGGCACGATTGAGAAGTTGCTTTTTATTTGTATTATTTAAGAGCGACGACGCTCTCAGTTGTTCATGGTTATGATTATCATCATCTGATATAACGATAATCATTTTCACATACATTAAAAGGAGAACAGATATGCCGGCATTCACAGACTCGACGAATACTTCGGTTCATTCGCGGGCACCCAAACTTCGGTCGCGGCCGCTCGCCGCGTCCTTCATTTTGTTCGGAGGAATTTTCGCTTTAATTATCAGTATTGCACTTTCCGTTTCCTTCGGCGCTGCGGAGATTGCGTTTGTAACGGTTTGGGAGGCAGTATTCCGCTTCAATCCGGATTTGACAACCCACCAGATTATTCAGGAGCTGCGTCTTCCCCGCGTGCTAGGCGGAGCGATGGTCGGTGCGAGTTTTGCCGTTGCCGGGGCGCTGATGCAGGGAATGACCCGCAACCCGATGGCGGATTCCGGACTGCTCGGTCTCAATGCCGGGGCGGGACTTGTATTCGGTATCAGCTCCCTTGCGAAAGGAGGGTTGACGCCGGTTCGACTCGTGCTGGCAGGTGCGGGGGTCAGTGCGCTGCTGGCGGCGCTCAGCGAAGGCATCGCTCTCTATTTCCGCATCGGTCAGGATTTAGCGTTTTGGTATGCCGGAGGTGTGGCTGGAACCAAATGGTTTCAGCTAAAAGTCATGTTTCCATGGGTCGGTGGCGCCATCATCGCCGCGATGATGTTATCCCGATCCATTACAGTGCTCAGCCTCGGGGAGGAGATTGCGGCTGGACTCGGTCAACGTACGCGGTTAATCAAGCTGGCAGGAACGGTCATTGTTCTCATTCTGGCCGGATCAGCTGTTGCTGTTGTCGGTACGGTCGGTTTTGTCGGTCTGATCATTCCCCATCTGACACGATTTCTGGTCGGGGTTGACTACCGTTGGATCATTCCTTGCTCTGCCGTGCTTGGAAGTTTGCTCGTTGTGTTCGCCGATCTCGGGGCAAGAATGATCAATCCGCCTTTTGAAACGCCGATCGGGGCGCTGATCGCCTTGATTGGGGTGCCATTCTTCCTCTATCTGGCGCGCAAAGAGAGGAGGGAATTGTAATGGCAACGGCACAACTCATATCCGACCACCGCCGCAGAAGGAACAAGGGCATCGCAGTGATGATCGTGATCGGAATCCTGATTATACTTGCTTTTATCGTCAGCATGAATATCGGTTACATACCCCTGTCGCCGCTTGAGGTGATGAAGACATTGTTCGGTATGGGAACAGATAAACAGTCTCTTATTCTGTTCGATTTCCGGCTTCCTCGTATTGTAATCTCAGTTCTGGTCGGCGCCGGACTCTCCGTATCGGGCTGCATCCTGCAAGGGGTTTCCCGCAATGCTCTGGCCGATCCGGGCATTTTGGGCATTAATGCCGGAGCCGGGTTGATGGTCATATTGTTTATCTCTTTTTACCCGACAACAACGGCGGCGCCGGTTTTTTTGCTTCCGGTGCTCGCCCTGATCGGTGCGGGACTGACCGCTTTGCTGATCTATATGCTTGCTTATAAACGCCATGAAGGAATTTCGCCATGAGGCTGATCCTTACCGGGATCGCAGTGGCTGCGGGTATCAGCGCGGCGATGATCGTGTTGACGCTGCGCCTCGATCCGGACAAGTATCAGTTTGTGGCCTCGTGGCTGGCGGGAAGCATCTGGGGCACAAACTGGAAGTTTGTGCTCGCGCTCCTGCCTTGGGTTGCCGTGCTTCTTCCATTTGTCTTCTACAAGGCGCGCGTCATGAATTATGTTGAACCTTGGCGAACAGACGGCTACGGGACTTGGCGCGCCGGTAGAGAAGGAGCGTCTCATACTGCTAGCTGCGGCGGTCGGTCTCGCCGGATCTTCCGTGGCGGTAAGCGGAGGCATCGGTTTCGTTGGTCTGATCGGTCCGCATCTGGCGAGACGGCTCGTCGGTCCGAAGCATCAACTGCTGCTGCCGGCATCGGCTCTGGTTGGCGGACTGTTGATGATCTTAGCCGATACGATTGGCCGCTGGATTCTTCAGCCTTCGGAAATTCCGACCGGCATTGTGGTCGCCGTCATCGGCGCGCCGTATTTTCTGTATTTGTTGGCCAAATCGAGATCTTGACGATAAAGAAGGGGGACCAGAACGATGCTTCTGGTCTTTCCTTTTTTGATGCGGGTTGCGGGGATGTTTTGGTTTTTCAGGAGGGTTTTATGTGGTCGATTTCCTCAACAATAAAAAAATAAAATATGGCGCACCGATTAATGCGACCATAATACCTGCGGGAATACCATCGGGATCAACTAGATTGCGTCCGATGGTGTCCGCAAGCATTAATAAAAATCCGCCAATGAGAATGGCGACGGGAATAAACAGTTGATTTCTAGGACCTACTAACCCTTTTGCGATATGTGGAGCTATTAATCCGATAAATGCAATTCCCCCTATGACAGATACGGCAGATGCTGCCAGCGCAACAGCGGTGACCAGCAATACTATACGTTCTTTTTCAACCGATACGCCAGCGCCGATGGCCACAGGTTCGCTTAATCCAAGAAGATTCAAGCGATTTGCTTTGTATAAAGTAAATGGAACCAGAATGGCGAGCCATGGAATAATCGCCCAAATATAAGGCCAGTCCGAACCCCAAATATTCCCTGCCAGCCATTTGGCGATAAAATCCACTTTCCAATAATCCACGGCTGAAATCAGCACAATCATCATCCCGGAAAGCGCCAAGGAGAAACCGACCCCAATGAGCACCAACTTTACAGGCTGAAGGCCGGAAATACGGTTATAAGAGAATATATAGATGAGGCAAGCCGTTATCAAAGCACCGACAAAAGCGGCAAGCGGAAGCAAATATACGAACGATCCTGCGTCAATGGGGAAAAACAGGAATAATATCGTGACGGCCACACCCGCTCCAGAGTTGATGCCTATAATGCCTGGATCCGCTAAATCGTTTTTCGTTATTCCTTGCAGAATCGCGCCGGATAAAGCAAGCGCCATGCCTGCGAGCAGGCAAATAATCATTCGCGGCAATCGTATGGAATAGAGAACAAAATCCTCTTTAAACGTACCATGGCCCAGCAGGGTTGGAATCAGCCTGTCATAAGAGAGAGAGGAGTGTCCCAAGCCCGCTCCGATGACGAACGTTATCATTATAAGAGCTAACAAAGCGCACAGGATCAATTGCTGTTTTCTTCTGATCACTGGATGAATCATGACCATGCATGGCCTCCTTTACGTACGATCCACACGAAGAAAGGCAAGCCCATCATGGCCGCAATCGCCACCACAGGTGTTTCAAACGGGGAATTGATAGTCCGTCCAAGCGTATCGGCAAGCAGCATCAAAGTAGCTCCTACGATCGCAGACAAAGGCAGGATAAAACGGTAATCCGTACCGACGACTGCACGAACCAGATGAGGAATGATCAGACCGATGAAAGCCATATTCCCGATAAGTGCTACAGACGCGCCGGCTAGCATAATGATGACCACAAATAAAATCGCTTTGATTTGATTTATCCTTTGGCCTAATCCGACTGCAACTTCTTCACTTAAACTCAGGACGGTTAGCTGTCTAGAAAGAAACAGAGAAATAAGAATGCCTAATATAATAAATGGAACAATGACTTGAAGTTGTCCCCACGTTGTACCTATCAATCCGCCCGCGGTCCACATGGAGACATCCTTGGAGATTTTAAAGTAAATACTGATTCCTTCCGCGATCGCATACAGGAATGCCGAAATAGCAGCACCTGCTAATACAATTCGAAGAGGAGAAAATCCGCCCTTCTTCACAGCTCCGATTCCGAATACCAGAGCTGCTCCTGCAGCCGCTCCCAAAAAGCAGGAAAGCATAATCCCGAAATAATTCGCTGCCGGAATAAAGGCGATCATAACGGCCAGTGCCGCATTCGCACCTGCGGTTAATCCCAGCAGTCCCGGATCGGCCAGAGGGTTTCTCGTTAACCCTTGCATGATTGCTCCGGAAACTGCTAGTGCTGCTCCAACGAAAATCGCCGCAATTTCACGAGGCAAACGAATCTCACGGATAATCGAAATATTATCATCTGAAGCATTAGAAAAAAGCGCAAACCAAATATCTTTGACAGAAATATTAGCTGCTCCAAATACCATCGCAACAATAAACATACCAATAAACAGAACAATTGCTGCAATCAGTTTATATACAAATAGGGTGGAAGGTTGAATTTTTTGGGTCATTAGTTGCCAAGAAAACCTTTCTCGAAAATTTCAATTAAATGATCCAGTGTGATTGGATCACTGTAAGTGGATGCTTTCGAATCTATTTCAATTACACGATTGTTTTTAACGGCGGGAATGTTTTTCCACGTATCGGTTTCCATGAATGATAAATCACCGTCCGAATATTTGCTGAGGACAATATAATCTCCGGCAAACTCGGGAACAACTTCTAGCGATAGTGTATGGTAGCCTGGTCCCAGTGCCTTTTCTTTCACGATTTCAGGCATTTTCAATCCCATGGCTTGATACAATATTTCGGTTCCGCGTGCCCAGTTATTGCCGAATACATAAAGCTGCTTATCATCGTTTTCGATTACAGAAACGGTCGTATTCTCGCCTATTTTTGCGCGTATTATTTCTCCTGCGGCTTGTGCGCGTTTTTTGAAGTCCTCGGCCCATTCTCTTGCTTCCTTTTCTTTGTTCAGGAGCTTGCCGATTTCAATATGTTGCGTTAAATAATCTAATTTCCCCCATGTATATACGACAGTAGGCGCAATTTCTTTTAATTTATCGATATTTTTCATATAGGGTGCCGCAATGATCAAGTCCGGCTCCAGCTCAATAATTTTCTCCAAGCTCTCATCCGAAACGACTTCAACGTCCTTTAATTCCTCTGAGAAAAGGGGATTCATACTCGTCCATTGATCGACTCCAACGATATTTCCACCTAAAGCAAACACATTAGGAGCGCTGGAGAGATCAACGATCCGCTCTGGGTTTGTAGGAACTTCGACGGGGCCGGTTTCGGATTGATAGGTAAACGTTTTGGGTTGATTGCCACCCGTATTCGCCGACTCGCCAAGAAACGCTGCTTTAAAAAATTCCAGTTGATATTCTAACGTTAATGGATCATTAAAGTAGAATTCTTTCGCGTTGGCTTCAAAAACTCGTTGATTTTTGACAGCCGGAATGTTGTTGTACGTATCCGTTTCTAAGAAAGAAAGGCCTGGGTCTTCATCGTATTTGCTAAAGATGAGATAGTCTCCGACATATTCGGGAAGCACTTCGGCCGATAATGCATAGAAACCTGGTTCTAAAGCCATTTCTTTTACTTTCTCGGGCATTCCCAATTTCATTTCCTGATAAAGAATTTCTCCGCCGCGTCCCCAGTTATTGCCGAATACATAAAGCTGTTTGTCAAAGTTTTCAAAGATCGTAACCGTGGCGTTTGCTCCGATTTTTGCTCTAATTTCTTCTCCGGCCGTTTGTGCGCGTTTTCTGAAATCATCGATCCACGCCTGTGTTTCTTTTTCCTTGTTCAAAAGCTTTCCGATTTCCAATTGTTGTGTCATGTAATCCAATTTACCATATGTGAACGTTACGGTCGGAGCAATTTCCTTAAATTTGTCATAGTTCTTAATCGTCGATAGCCCAATGATTAAATCCGGTTTCAGCTCAATGATTTGCTCCAGGCTTTCTTCGGTAATTTCTTGAACTCCTTTTAATTTCTCTTGAAAACGCGGGTTGTTCATGGCCCATTTGTCGACACCGACCATAGGAACATCCAAAGAGAGCACGTTCCCTGCGAATGTAGAAGTAAGCAACACGACGCGCTGCGGGTTTGCAGGAACTTCTATAGGTCCATTTTCGGATTGGTATGTAATCGTTCCTGTTTTCTCTTCTGCAGCTGTGCCGTTCTCTGCATTTTTAGATTGGCTGCCACAAGCGCTAAGAACTAGCAAGAGCAAAAGTACGAAGGGGATCCAAAGCTTTTTCATTTGTTAACTCTCCTAATAATAAATTGTATGTGATGCACATCGGTTTATTTGTTCGAGGATCTCGGCCGATTTCAGCATCAATATGAAAAACGGTTTTGAGCACGTCACGTTTAATTACTTCTTCGCAATCTCCGCTCTTCACGATCTCTCCGTCTTTCAAAGCGATAATATAGTCGGCAAACCGGGCAGCCTGGTTTACATCATGAAGGACCATAACAATCGTTCGTTCCTGTTGTGCATTCAGTTGTTGCAATAGTTCAAGGACTTCCAGCTGATGCGCCATATCTAAATAGGTTGTCGGTTCGTCAAGGAAAATCATTTCCGTTTCCTGCGCAAGAGCCATCGCGCCAAACACGTTGGCGTTGCCCTCCCGACAGCGCATCTACGGGACGGAATTTGAATTCTTTAGTACCCGTCACTTCAAGCGCCCAGTCAATGACTTCATAATCCTTTTTCGTTAAGCGTCCGAAGCCTTGTTGATAGGGGAAGCGGCCATAGGATACCAGCTCGCCGACTGTTAATCCGCTGGCGCTTTCCGGCGATTGCGGGAGGATCGCCATTTTTTTGGCGAGTGTCTTTGTGTGTTCTTTGGAGATACTTTTGCCATCCAGGATGATAGCTCCAGATTGATGCGCAATAATGCGGGTCATCGCTTTCAACAGTGTAGATTTCCCGCAGCCATTAGGGCCAATAATCGTTGTGATTTTTTTATCCGGAATTTCCACACTGAGATCTTTTACAATGAAGTGTTCACCATAGCTAATGCTTAGGGCATTTGTATGTAGACGAACCATTATTTCACCTCCATTAGTTGATATTAAGTTGCGAAAAATTAATGATAATGATTATCAATATCACCTTTCACTATAATTTTTTCGATTTATATTGTCAACAGCTATTTTCTGTTGGATTTTCATACTTACATAACAACGATCGGCTGATCATAATCTTAAAAAGTGCTGGATCTACTTGCCAGACTGTAGCTGCAGACTGAAACGGAGGGAATTCATGTGAAGAACAAGTATTCCTTTTTACTCTCATTAAAATCGCTCGAATATGAGATTAAAGAATTATCCTTTTATTCGAAGGTATGTTGTGATTGTTTT
This sequence comes from Cohnella sp., assembly GCF_041640265.1. Lineage (GTDB taxonomy): Bacteria > Bacillota > Bacilli > Paenibacillales > Paenibacillaceae > Cohnella. The sequence continues at coordinate 12,729 of NZ_JBEQAP010000030.1, read as the reverse complement.
GAACTGCTCCAAAGTAAATTGGATCATCTTTGCAAGTTTATGATCAGCGATGAAAATGAAAAACTATGGCACATATGGGGAAATCACGAGGAAATAAAGTACATAGCGAACAATTAAGGGGAACATCCTCTCAAGCATTATGCGATGTTGAGAAGTATCAGTCGATTTCTATGTTAAACAAGAAGTTGAATATCAGCGACTATATTTCCATCCTATCGAACTCCGTCAAAGAGGAACTAGTGCAGTTTCATATAGACAAACATTCAAAGGTTCTTTTCATCGGGTCAGGAGCCTTCCCGTTATCGGCTTTGACGATTGCGAAAGAAGCAGGCGCGGACGTGCTCTGTCTGGATGTTGATGTTGAAGCTGTTGACCTTGGAAGAAAAGTAGTTGAGAAATCCGGTCTTGGATCTAAAGTTCAATTCTCCAGCACCAGTGTGAAGGGATTATCTATTGTCAACGAGATGACACATGTCTTAATTGCTTCGCTTGTAAGCAACAAGCTTGAGATTGTCAATGACTTGGAAAACAGGATAAACGACAATGCAAGTATGATCATAAGATACGGGAACGGACTGAAGTCTATTTTTAATTGTCCTCTTCAGGAAGATTTATCGGCAGAATGGAACGAGACCCGAATCAATCGAAGCAAAAGTATATACGATACCGTCATCTTGCAGCCCAAGACGACAAGGACAATAGAGGTAAAACAGTTAAACTAACGTGTTCTTCTCCAAAATCGGCAATAGAAACGGTCAGGACTATGTTCTCGGCAAAAGGAGTATTGAGCCAAGAACATCGTCTTTTTTATTTTCCAAAGTTGACAATGATAATCATTATCATTTAGTATGATAAGCGTAATGTTCAAAATAATCTTAAAGGATGTTGCAGTATGGTTACTCCATTTATGCTTGTATCTGATGAAACCGATTGTCCGTCGCCAGATGTTTTATCAGTCAGCGCCAGCAAAGATGGGATGTTCGCTGCTGCGTTCGGTAAAGGTATATTCCGTAAACACCATGACGGTAATTGGTCGCAAGCAGATCGCGGGCTTCCGGACGGAGTCGTTGTAAACCGGCTTCAGGTGATTGACGGGTCGGTCTACGTCTGCTCGAACAAAGGTTTATTTTACCATGAAGCGAATTGTTGGTACCCAACGGATATAACAATTCCATGCTATCAAGTCGTGAAACAAGGCGTATTTTTCGCTGCAGCTACAGAGTACGGATTATGGTGCAAAATCGGGACACGTTGGGAGAATGTAGCTTATCCAAACACGGCCATTTATGACCTGCTTCTTACACCTCAGTTTTACATACTCGGTTCTAGACAGGGAATATCTCTCTATGACCGTTATACCGATTCAGGGGCGGAATTCCCAATCGGAATTGCAATCACAAGCTTGGCGGTGTATCACGGCCACTTGCTCGGTGTGACCAAGGAAGGAGAACTAGTTCAAGGGGATAAAAAAGGCGGATTCACTAAAATCGGCTTCGAGGGCTTGGCCATTTACTCGCTTAAGTCAACGGAAACCGGCGTATACGTTTGCACCAGTCGGGGATTGTACCTGCTTCAGAAGATGGGGTCTCGATTGATATTGCGATCCATACTCACCGGATTTCCGGTAACCGATATGAATGGTTCCGGAGACTGTATGTATGTAGCTACCTTAAATTGGGGAATTAAAAAGGTTGTGTTTCAGTAATGCATTCAGAAACTCTTGTGCCCGGCATCGCCGATTATCAGCTAGAGGAATATTTGAGATGTCCGCATAAATATTACAACAAGTACATACTCCGCCAAAGCACGGATCATCTGAATTGGAGACAGCTCGTTCAATATGCGGTGAATCATGCAATCCATGAATACTATTCGCTCCCGGTGGAGAGTCGTACTCCGCGGATAGTAGTTGAGTTCGTTGACCGGTATTGGACGAATAAAGTTCGCCGATTTGAATCCAATCATCATTTTCATCGGGTAAAATCAATCGTTACGCAAAATTTGCTTCTTGAACTGTCCCCAAGCAACGTCCTCGTTCCGCCGCCCATGCTGTTCGAGAAAAATCTTTTGTCTCCGCGTCGAATAAGTTCCATGCTTTAACCAGCCATGACGAACTGGTTTATGTTCATGGGGCTTTAAAGGCGCTTGCAGCCGATCTGACGAAAATCGCTAATGATGTCAGATGGCTTGCAAGCGGCCCACGTTCCGGGATCGGCGAAATCACGATTCTGGAAAGCGGGCCGGGAAGCTCCATCATGCCGGGCAAAGTAAATCCTACGCAAAGTGAAGCGTTAACGATGATCGCTTGTCAGGTAATGGGAAACGATGCAACGATCGGTTTTGCCGCCAGCCAGGGGAATTTTCAGCTAAATGTATTCAAACCCGTCATCATTTACAATTTTCTTCAATCGACAAGACTGCTTGCCGATGGGATGATTTCCTTCAACGATCATTGTGCGGTCGGTATTGAACCGAATAATGTAGTGATCAAGCGAAATGTCGAGAGATCGCTTATGCTTGTCACGGCGTTGAACCCTCATATCGGCTATGATAATGCGGCAGCGATTGCGAAATTGGCCCATCAAGATGGCTTAACGCTAAAAGAAGCGGCATTGAAAATAAACTTGCTGACGGAACAACAATTTGATGCGATTGTCCAGCTCGACAGAATGATTTATCCCAGAGAATAAGCGCGGGAAAATCCTGGTTGATACGGAATTTACAGAACAATATTGAAGAGGAGGTTTACCGATGGCAAACATCATTATGATCTTTGCAAGCATGACGGGGAATACGGAGGAAATGGCAGAAGCGATTGCCGAAGGTATTCGAGAAGAAGGCGGTGAACTGGTTAGCAAATCAGTTATGGACGCCAATGCCTTTGAGTTGCAAAAATACGACGGTATCCTGTTAGGCGCCTATACTTGGGGAGACGGAGATTTGCCCGATGAGTTTTTGGATTTCTACGACGAAATGGACGATCTTCAGTTGGCGGGGAAACAAGCGGCGGTATTCGGCTCCTGCGACTCCAATTATTCCGAATATGGCGCGGCGGTGGATACCCTGATCGATAAGCTGAAGCAGTTGGGAGCGGAGATCATTGTTCCAGGGTTGAAATTCGAATTGGCGCCGAATTCGCAGGAAAAAGAAGAGTGCAAACAGTTCGGCAAACAGTTTGTCCGGCATCTCGCTCAGCGCAAGGAGGACAATACCAATGGGACTATTGTATAAAATCTATCAATCTATTCAAGAGCAAGATGAGAACACAGTGGAGTTAATGGATAGTCTTGATGAGAAGGATGGGGACAAATCGTCGGAACATCCTAAATCTTTGATCGAACTTTTAACTCGACCCATAGGCAGAAGGTTGCCGGAGAGCAAAACGGATTAGGAGGATCGTTCACGAGAGAGTTGAAGAGGCAATCCGAACAAAAGTGACGGTTTGCTTCTTTGTTTTTTTCCTAAGCATGCTGAATTAAGACGAAAGCAATTTCTCGGGATTATTGCAAATGAATGGAGTACTCGGAGGGTTTTCTATGAAGGATAAAACGATTCCATCAACCGGTCGCTGTTTGTTCGATTTGCTCGACATCGATCAGATTACGCTGGAAGGCGCCTGGAAACCGCTATTCGTTTCAACCTATATGTTGCTTTTTGTTGGAAGCGGCCGGGGGATGCTGTTCATTGACGGTATGACACACTCCCTTGATCAAAACAAGTGCTTTCTGCTGCACCCCGGTATGCTGATTGAGGCGGAGAGCAGAGACGATCTGCCGATCCAACTCTATCAAATCCGCTTTGAGCAGATCGACAGGGATGAAACTCATGAAGCTGTGACCTTAAAAGGCGAGCTTGCCATCGATCAACCGGCCAAACTGCTAAACCTTATCGAAAACCTTTACAAGCACTGGAAAGAAGGCAAGGATCACATTTTACAAAAACTCAGGCTACAGATCGTTTTTTATGAATTGTTGTTTTTTCTGTATCAACAGAGCTGCAATGAAGAACAAGAGACAAAAGACACGAAGAGCAGGATTCGCCGGGCCGTTGACTATATCCATTTGCATTACCATAAGGACATGTCCAGGGATAAATTGGCCGGCATCGCGGATTTGAGCCCGGGTTATTTCGCGCAAGCCTTCAAGAGAGAAACGGGAATGAGTCCGATCGACTACCTGAACGATATTCGCATCGAAAAGGCGAAAGAGCTGCTGGTTGCGACGAGCGACAAATTACAAGGAGTTGCTGAAAGCGTCGGATACAAAGACCCGTTTTATTTCAGCCGGATGTTCAAGAAGACGGTCGGCCTGTCTCCTACTGTTTATATTAAAAAGAACCGAATCAGGATCGCTAATCTTGTAGGCCACTTTAACGGCCATTTCCGTGCCTTGTATTCAACGCCTTTCGTTTCAATGAAATATGATTATCAATTCCACATTGAGGGCAAGCAAGTGTCCTGCAGCCCGGAGCAAGGTATGCAAGCCGTTATTCAATCCCTAATGGATACAAAGGTTGATCTCATCATTTGCGCAGATGAAGATGAGGAACAGTTGGAACGGTTTAGGAAAGTTGCTCCTACGATTGTGATTCCCTGGATGGGCAATGATTGGAGGGCGCATTTTATGCAAATTGCCGAAATAATCGGCAAAGAAAAGACGGCCAAAGCTTGGCTTGCCCGCTATGATGAGAAAGCGGAACAAGCATCGATCAAAGTAAAGGAAAGGGTAAATCCCGATGAGAAGGTCATGATCGTAAGGATTTACGATCATGAATATAGCATTTATGCCAGAAGGAACATAGGGAATGTCATCTATAACGATCTGAAATTAAAACCGGTGGAGGCGGTGAACGAAATTCCGCGAAATGCGAATCAAATACTTGTGACAACTGCTCAATTGGCAGATTGTAGGCCGGATCGTTTGTTCATCGTGACGGAAACAAGCGAACGTTCGCACCCGTTATTAGAGGCATTGACACGCAGCAAGGAGTGGAACCATATACCGGCTGTGAGGAAAAAACAACTTCATTATATCAATGCAGATCCTTGGCTGGAGTATTCTGCTTCGGCTCAAGAACTGTTGCTGGAGCAGGCGGTAAGGATGCTTTGCAATTGAGAATGAGATAACAAATAATCCATGGAATAAATTCGAATCCTCCATGTTCATCGACCAGATAATCACCTATAATTCCATTTGAGTGAGAAGAATAATCATTATCAAAGGGGAGGTTGCGATTTTTCGTCAATGAAAACAACAGGAATTGCAAGCACGATCCGGGAACGGAGGACGATCCGGGATTTAAATGGGGAGCCGATGAGCCTGGAGACGGTAAACGAGCTGCTGGGCGACGCGGTGTGGGCGCCTTTCCATTCCGCAAAGGAGCCTTGGCGGTTTATTTTGTTCATGGGAGAAGGGCGAATAACGTTTGCCGAGGCCGTCTTGCAGACGTATTCCAAGGAAGAGCTCGATCAGTGGGGCGAAAGGATGAGGCAATATTACGTCCATCTCGCGCAGGCTCATCTGGTGGTCGTGATTGAAGCCGATCCGCTTCAAAAGCAGTTCGAGGATGCGTTCTCGGCGGCAGCGGCGTTGATTCAAAATCTGCAGCTCTTGGCCTGGGAGCGGAAAATCGGCGTCGTCTGGAAGACGAACTACTACAATTGGGATCCGAAGTTTCTTCAAGTGGCCGGGGTGAAACCGGGAGAGAGAGTTGTCGGCACTTTGCATCTTGGTTATTTCGATGAAGACAAGGTTCCTCGGCCGAAGAAGCGGACGCCGGCAGGCGAGCGGTTGACTGTCTTTCAAGAATATTAAAAATAAAGGATTACAAATACGGAGGGTTCATCATGCTGTTTCGATCACGTAATGTTGCATTTATTTTGACTTTATTCTTATTTATTCTCGCTGCTTGCGGCAGCAATGGGAGCTCGTCATCGGAATCTTCATCTCCTTCGCAATCGAATGCTTCCCCAAGCGCGGCTGCCAGCGCTTCTCCAAGCCCATCGCCTGAAGCTTCTCCGGAAGTGAAAACGGTCAAAGACGTTTTGGGCGACGTTGAGATCAAAGGCGTTCCGAAACGGATCGTCGCTCTGGATTGGGTGTATGTTGAGGATGTGTTGGCGGTCGGCGTCCAGCCGGTCGGTGTCGCTGAAATTGAAAACTACAATAGATGGGTAAAGGTGAAAGTTGATCTTGGACCCGACGTGCAGGAAGTAGGTACCCGCTTTGAACCGAATCTGGAGCAAATCGCAGCTTTGAAACCGGATCTGATCATCGGTATACAGTACCGCCACGAGAAAATCGTCGATCAACTGAACGCTATTGCGCCGACGCTCATTTTCAACCCGTACTCGGAGCAAGCGGCGCAAGATCCCTATAAAGAAATGGAAGAAACGTTTTTGACGATTGCCGAGGTGTTGGACAAAAAAGACGAAGGGCAACAAGTGCTCGACAACCTGAACGAAGTTTACGCCAAAGCGAAGGAACAGTTGGCGGCTTCCAATAAAGCGGGAACGAATTATGTTCTGACGCAGGCATTTACGGTGCAAAACGCGGCCAGCTTCCGCCTGTTTACCGACAACTCGATCCCGGTCCAAATCTTGTCCAAACTCGGGATGACAAACAACTGGAAATCGGACAAGCTTGAAATGTACGGTATGTCGGAAACTACCATCGAGTCGCTTCCGAAGGTACAAGACGCCAGCTTGCTCACGATCATTCAATCGGATGACGATGTCATTGCCCTTCACATGAAGGATAATACGGTTTGGAAAAGCTTGACCTTCGTGAAGGAAAACCGCATCTTTGCCCTCGGCGGCGATACATGGCCGTTTGGCGGGCCGCTGTCCGCCGAAACGTTAACGGAGCGTATCGTCTCCGTACTTAGCAAATGAGATCGGAATTAATGAACGGCGGAACTGTCCTCAGTTCCGGCCGTTTTTCCTTTTCGGTACGTTATTGGCTGGTGTTTGGCGGTGGGCTGCTCCTGCTTGTCGCCATGCTCTTATTGAATATCACCCAGGGAATTGCCAGCGTCGACATTCGAACCGTGATCGAAGCGGTGGTTGCACCCCAGGACGTTCCTGATCATCACATCATCGCGCGTCAATTGTTTATGCCGTATCCAAACGAAGCGGCTTAAATCCCGCAGTATTGGCATTGGTCGGGCACACCCTATTATATTGCCTTGATGAGACATAGTGCGGCTCGGAAATGACGTTCGTATATTAATGAATGGCAATGGAGAAGAGGCCGGAGCGAAGCATCCGGTCTTATTGTCTGATATCCGGCCCCCCTAATTGACAATGATTCTCACTATTAATAAAATGAAACTATTATTGATGACTTACAAAGGATTTGATCATGGAGATCGTTCTGGAACATATGGAAGAAGGCGTCGTTTTATTCGAACGGAACGGAACAGCCTATTATGCCAATCAATCAGCGAAAAATATGGGGTTATATCCTAACAATAAGCTGGTTGAGCAGCAGACCGATTCGGGATGGCAACGATGAAATCACCGGAGCGATTCTGATTGTTCGCGATATCTCGTAGCAAAAAAGGACGGAACAACGGCTCGCGGTAAGCGAATTGGCTGCACGCAGCAGCCGGACGTCAGGTCACAAGAAAAAGCGTGAAATCACCCGTGTTTCGTCATGGGTAGAGAGGAGAACCATGAATGGAAAATCATAACAACGCGCTTACCGTACTGAATTCCATGCTGTTTAAGCTTGTGGATATAGAATTTATCCGTTTGGACTCGGGTTGGAAGATGAAGCGGGATTTCCCGGCATCCTATAAGCTGTTATTGATTGCCGGAGGCAAGGGTCAGGTTGATATGGACGGAGTCCGCTATCGGGTAAGCAGGAGCCAATGCTTCCTAGCCGTATGCACACCGACAGCAGTCGTGTATGCCGAACCCGATACCGATCAGCAACTGCAATGTTATCAAATCGACTTTGATGTAATTGCTACTTTGCGACAGCCGAGGGCACATCATCGAAGCCATGAAGACCGCCTTCCGTTTCCTTACCAAATGGACCTTTACACCGGTTCTCATCTTGCTTTGCTCCAACTGGCGGAAACCCTGTATATGAACCGTTATCATGAAGAAGAACTGGATATATTTAAAAATGATATTACGTTCCGCGAGCTTCTTTACCGAATTTTGAGTAGTGGGAACAGTGTGCAGAGGAAAGCGGACACCAGGAAGGCAATCGATCGCACAATCGAATTTATGGCACAAACCTATCCTAAAGACACGATCACACTTGCCAGGTTGGCCGACATCGCCGGACTCAGCCCGGCGTACTATTCCTATCTGTTTAAGAGAGAAGTGGGCAAAAGTCCTATCGAATACTTGACCGATCTGCGAATCAAACGTGCTAAAGAACTGGTTTTTCATCCGAACGAACAGTTGAAAAGGGTCGCCATGAGTATCGGTTTCAAAGATGAGCATTATTTCAGCCGGAGGTTCAAACAAAGGGTTGGCCTTTCACCAATGGCTTTCATAAAGCGCGGTCTCGACAAGATCGTTTCTTTGTCCTGTCCGTACACGAATCATTTGCGCGCGCTCAGTACAGTTCCTTATGTGTCTGATTTGGATGAAGTTGAACTTGAAGCATCCTACACGAAGGAACTGCTGGCGGCAAAACCGGATGCGATCATCTGCCATGATTTGCTTGATGAGAAGGCAAGGGAACAGCTTAAAAAAATTGCCCCGACCATCGTCATTCCCTGGATGAGCATGGATTGGCAAGAACAATTCCGAATGATATCCAGAATACTGGGAAAAGAGAAGGATTCGGAAGATTGGATGATCAAGCATGAAGAGAAAGTGGAACGGGCGAGAGGCAAAATAAAAGAGAACATCGTTGCAGAAGAGACGGTGGCGATTTATCGGGTCTATCAACGGGAGCTTAGCGTTTTTGGTGCGCGCAATATCGGTCATGTGTTTTATCGTTCTCTGAAGTTGAACCCGCCACTATCCGTGAAAAAAGAAATGGAAACGGGTAAAATGGGCACTATTTTTAATTCGTCGCTTATTTCATTAGAAACACTTGCCGAGCATGCTGCAGATAGGATATTGATTATGGTCTATGACGATGCAGTTTCGAAAGAACATTTTGACGGAATCCGTAAGACTCCTTTATGGAGGGATTTGCGCGCCGTCAGGAACAATCAAGTGCACTTTATCCGCAATGAACTTTGGGGGATGTACGATCCACTCTCGATTGACGCTCAGCTAGATGAAGCCGTAAAGCTCCTGACACAATCATCGTAAAATAATCCACCAACAGAAATAAAAATCATCCATGGACGGCAACGAGTGAAATCGATAATATTATCAATGATAATGAGAATCGATATCATCACAAAGGGGAATGTGTCTGTGAAACAAATCAGAAGAGGGTATTTGGTATTGGCGAGTGTTTTGATATTGACAATTTTGCTAACGGCTTGCGGATCCGGAGTAGAAACACAAGCAACCGCAGCAAACGCTGAAAATCATGCGACCGAAGGGAATACTTCCCCGGAAACTGCGGCTGAACGGGTCGTGAAGCATCAATTCGGCGAAACGAAAGTGCCGGCGGATCCAAAGAAGATAGTGGTCAACTTCCCGCGTTTCGCAGAAGATCTGCTTGCGCTCGGAATCACGCCGTATGCGGTTGCGCCTGCGTGGAACGGCTTTACGCCTTACCTGGATGAGATGCTGACAAGCAAAGGGATAAAGAAGCTGGAAGGTGCGGGCCTCGCGATGAATTTGGAAGAGGTTGTGGGGGTGGAACCGGACTTGATCGTGGGTTCGTTCGATGATAAAGGATATGAGCAAATGAGTAAAATTGCCCCAACCCTTAGTTTTGAGTTTGAGGATTGGACCAAAGTTCTTCCCAAGCTTGGCGCTTTTTTCGGAAAAGAAGCCGAAGCCCAGAAGATTATGGACGAATATCATCTGAAAGCCGCTCAAGCCAAAGAAAAACTCACGCAAGCGCTTGGGAACAAAACAGTCATGTATTTCCGGATTTCAGAGAAACAATACTTCTTTTTAGGTTTTGGCGGCGAAGAGAGTACGAACCTATCACGGATCTTTTACCGCGATTTGGGTTTGAATCTCCCGGAAAAACTGAAATCCGGTGAGGACTGGATAAATGAAATGTCCGTTGAGATTTTGCCTGAAATCAATCCCGACTACATTTTCTTGGAACTGTATGAAGGGGAGGCAGCCGGTGCGGACAAAAAGCTCGAAGAATTGAAGCAGAGCGCGATTTGGAAAGGGCTGAACGCGGTCAAAAACGATCATGTTTTCGTGGTCGACGGCAATCTATGGGTTCAGTCCGACGGTCCGATCGGAAATGCCAAGGTTTTAGACGATATTGTGGCGCAATTGGTTAAGTAGAATGGGTGGTGCTTAATGCAGGCGTTGGATTTGTCGGAACTGGAAGAACGGTTTGATATCCGTGCGGAAGATCGGAATGGCGTAATCGTTTCGATCCCCGCCGAGCAATTATTAGTAAGAGAACATGCGGATCGGCTGCTGCAAGCTTATGCTCCGCTGATCCGGGCAAGGGGAGTTGAAGTTGCGGCAACGTACTTTAGCGGATGGTATGGTTCCATATGCATCGCCATGCAGTATATGGTGTCCCACTATGATCATGTGCTGGATCTTTCGCTCGCCAATGTAACCGTTCAATTGTACCCTAATGATCGGTATTATCACTTCTCGTTCAAAATCGGGGAGCCTCGTATAATGAGGTTGGATGGATATGAACGGGAGGAATGGCGAAAATCAGTTCTCGAAACCTTGTACAGAGATAACGTTAGACCGCTTATCGAAGCATTGTCTAGCTCCGCGAGCATTAATGCCGGTCAACTGTGGGGACAAATCGTAACCGAAATGTACCGCCAGGTTGATTCTTGGCTTATCGATGCTTCAGATGATTCTCTTAAAAGGCGAATAAGCAGCGATTTCCGCTTCCTGACCCACAGTTTGGATGCAGATGTGTTCGGACGCAAGAAGAATCCGTTTGACATGAAGCTCCGAACCGTGGAAAATCCATTCAAACCGGGATGTCAAACCTATATCAAAGCGGCTTGCTGTCTTGCTTACCGAACAGATGATCCGGAGGACAACGGACATAAGTATTGTTATACCTGTCCGCGGTTAAGTGTACAAGAACGGGAAGCGTATAAAGCGCTGATTGTGGATTCACAAGAACATAGGGCATGAAAAGAGAGACCAGAGCGATGCTCTGGTCTCTCTTTTCATCCAAACTTTCGCTAATTTTTTAACGCCTCAAGAATGAGTTCAAGCGATTTGCTCTTTATATGAGGGTAATCGCTAATTACCCACTGCGGCATCGTATAGACGTGGCCGTTTTTCACCGCTTTGAGATCCTTCCACAGCGATGTTTCGGATATGGAGCTCAGATTGGACAAGGCCGCTTTATCACTGTCCACGGAAGGAGCGCCGACTTCGAGAAAGATATGATCGGGATTGTAATCGGGCAGCTTTTCAAGCGATATCACCTCGAATTTTGCAATGCCCTCCAGCCCCGGTACGGGCGTCAGTTGTAGATCTTGGAATAAGGTTGCACCCAAGGTTAACGTTGTGCCGTGCAGGCGAATTTCTTTAGGCATGACGCGCAAATACATAAAGGTCTCACCGGCCTTCACATATTGTGAAATTTCCTTGCGAGTATCCACTGCTCTCTGGTCGTAATTAGCAAGCCATAACTCCGCTTCCTTTTCCCGTTGCACAATGGCGGCAACTTCGCGAAACGATTCTCGCCAGTCATCCGGAACTTTAATAATAACGGTGGGAGCGATTTTCTGTAAGTCGCTATAAATTTTCTCATCCCGCCCGATGATCAGTTCAGGTTGAGTCTCTAGCAAAGCTTCAAGATTCGTTGAATCCCCAAGCGGGATGGACTTAGCCAATGGATTGCCGTCGATGTAAGGCAGGTTTGTCTCACCCATATACGTATTCATCGCATAAGGAACTATGCCCAGCGCTAGCAAAGAGTCTGCGAGCCGGTAATCCAGCACGGCAATTTTCTGAGGAGTGCCTGTAATCGTTGTTGTTCCTGCGTCATGCTCGACGATGCGCTCCTGCGGTCGGTCAGAAGCCGATACTTGGGATGGAGTATTCGAAGGTGCGGCAGCACTTGAGTCCACCGCTTCACTATTAGTAGAACGGGAACCGCAGCCTGCGGTTAAACCAATTAGCAGCAGCGCTGCTGCCATAAGCAGGGATATACGCTGTCTGTGCCCAGACCTTTGGGAGAAAATAAAATTGAAATACATGATGACTAACCTCCAAGTGAACTAGTAATGATAATCATTATCAATGGGGATTATCATATTAATTTTTCATGAGTCTGTCAATATCCTTGTACAATTTATCTGGTGGAAGATCATTTCCACACATACACAAGAGGGTTTTTCCTATATTATTCTAAAAAGAGGGTTTGAAGGAATGAGTATAGAACATAAGATTTGAGGATTGGATATAAAATTGAAGGAACCAAGAAGAAATCAATGCTTACCGGTGGTGTAGACAAGCTAGATCAATTATGGAATTAAGGGAAATGATCATGATGAGGGTGAACCTCCCCCACTTACTTGTTAAGTTGAAGTCGGGGCTTCTTACCATCAACATCTTCCATGCACCTTTATAGAAGTGGGTTTGCCGCATCTACTCCATACACATAGGTTTGGGGTGTCATCGAA
>NZ_JBEQAP010000029.1:0-69978 GCF_041640265.1 Cohnella sp. | reverse complement strand
ATTTCTCTTTTTCGTACAAAAAAAGAGCGGGCTATCTTTTTCGATAACCTGCTCTTTTTCTTGATATTTGGACCTGCACCTTAACTAAATGACATTGCCTCGAGGGGAGCCCTTTGTATTTTTGCGTAAATAGGGAATACTATCCGAGAAAATATTAGGAATTAATGAATGCAGTTTTGATTCTTCCGCGATAAATAACATCGTAGTTCAAGCCTTTGATAATGACGGCAAGCGGTACATAGGTACTTTTGGTTGTTCCTATTTTTTGAATATATGCTGGTGTTTCTAAAGGCTGTTTCACGCCATTGACAATCATAGTCTTTGAGCCAATCGTAATGGATACTTCGCGGCCATTTTTACGGAATATTGCGGTTTTCGTTTTATCGATCCATTCAAGGTCTGCATTTACAGCTTTAGAGAAATCTCTAATGGCAAGGAAAGTCGTATTGTTTTTAAGAATGGGCTTGCTTAGCAAATCCTTGCCGCTGATAATAACGGAAATTGGAACATCTGCCGCTCTCGGGGCGGGCTTAAGATATTGGTTCCATATTACATTCGCGTAAGCCTCGGCGATTACCTCGTAGCCTGCCTGTTTAGGATGATTGTCATAGTCAAAGGTATTAACGTAAGTGTACGTTGTTTCCTTGCCCTTAAAGCTTGGAGAGATATGTACGACTTTCATGGGCAAGCCTTCTTTGGAAAGCTGATCTGTTACGACATCAAGACGATCGGCAAGCTTATCGACAGCTTTCAATAAATCCCCATATAACTTATGAGTGCTCCATAATGGCAGGTATTGATCGGACAATAGGATTTGGGCGTTCGGGGCCATCACGTGGAGCTGACGAATCACTTTATCCAAATCTGTTGTATATTTATTCATTATCGTATCAAAGTTATTGTCAAGCATCTGCTGCGCGTCCTCTGTGGACAGTGCGGTCATAGCTTTAATAAGTTCGCCGAAATCATTAGCGCCTATGGTCATCACGACAAGGTCCGCCGTTCGCAGGCTTAATGCGATTTCAGGCGCCTTCGAGGCGACAGCATCTGCTTGTTTAGAAACGCCCTCTTGGAAGGAAGAGAAATCCTGAATATCGGCAGAGGTCATTTTCGCGCTCTCGGAAGCGCCTTGAAGTAAATTACCCAGCCCTGGAGTGGTTAATCCCATAATGGCATAATTGGATAGGGTTGCGCGTCCGTGGAAAAGAGCTTGTTCGTATAGGCGGTCAACATATCCGTATGGGACCGATTCCTCAGTCATTCTCTGCTCATACCCAACGGTGATGGAATCTCCAAGTGCGACAATCTCATAGCTGTCATTCATTGCAGCTTCAATATTGGCCGCTGATGCTGCGGAAACTGTCGTTAAAGCCATGACAGCACCCATGATTACCGCAAATGGCTTGCGCAAATTCAGTTTCATATTCTTCTCGTCCTCCTTAGGTTTTTCTATGGACCTTAAGCTGAAAACAAAGCTTATCGGCATCATAAAAAGATTAAATTGATATAACTCTATCGGTGATGTAAAATAATATAACAAGAAAAATGAATAATTATGAATAATCGCCGTCTTAAACCGCGAATATCATCATCCATTTCCCCGTTATTTTCCTTAGCTGCCACCGCCATTATCTTTTATTCTAGGTCATTTGGGACGGAATTTGAAGCCGTTATAGTTTGATTCCCTCAAAACACTGTATATAGGAAGGTTGATATGATATGAGAGAAATGCGTAACGGACTGCCACCGAAGCAGGGGATGTATGACCCTCAGTTCGAGAAAGATGCTTGCGGAATGGGGTTTGTCGCTCATATTAAGGGTCAAAAATCGCACGAGATCGTTGAGCAAGCACTAACTTTGCTCTTTAACATGGAGCATCGCGGCGGACAAGGAAGCGAACCTAATACAGGCGACGGAGCGGGAATTTTAATGCAAATTCCGCATCGTTTCTTCGTTAAAGAGACGGCTAAACTTGGTTTTACATTGCCGAATGAAGGAGAATATGCAGTAGGCATGGTTTTCCTTCCCTTAGAGGAAGCCACTCGGCGCCGACACGAGGAAATATTCGAAGCTATCATTGCGGAGGAGGGTCAAACCCTTCTAGGTTGGCGGACAGTTCCGACGAACGATGAGAAGCTGGGCGAGACAGCGAAGAAGGTTAAGCCTTTTGTCCGTCAGGCATTTATTGGACGCTCGGCTGCGTTGACTGGCGATTTGGCATTCGAGCGGAAGTTGTATGTCATTCGCAAACGCGCGGAGCAAGCGATTCGTTACTCCGATATCGATGGCGCAGACATGTTTTATTTCCCAAGCCTTTCGAGTAAGAAAATCGTGTATAAAGGTATGCTTACCACAGAACAAGTAGGACATTTCTATACAGAGCTTCGCAATCCCGAGCTGGATACTGCGATGGCTCTTGTTCACTCTCGCTTCAGCACGAATACGTTCCCAAGCTGGGAAAGAGCTCATCCTTTCCATTATCTGATTCACAATGGCGAGATTAACACGTTGCGCGGTAATGTGAACTGGATGCATGCCCGTCAGACGTTATTCGCTTCTGAGCTGTTCGGAGAAGATCTAGAGAAGGTTAAACCTGTTATCGCTCCGGATGGTTCCGATACGGCGATGTTCGATAACACTTTTGAATTCATGTATTTATCAGGACGTTCTATGGCGCACGCTGCGATGATGATGGTTCCGGAGCCGTGGCAGAACGATGAGTATATGGATGAGGAAAAACGGGCGTTCTATGAATATCATGCCTGCTTAATGGAGCCATGGGATGGACCGGCTGCCGTAGGATTCACGGATGGCGTGCAGATCGGCGCTCTTCTTGATCGTAATGGCTTGCGCCCTGCGCGTTATTACGTGACGAAGGATGATCTTATTGTCCTTGCCTCCGAAGCTGGAGTTGTTAATATCCCAGAAGAGGATATTGTTTTGAAGGATCGGTTACGCCCGGGCAGAATTCTGCTCGTCGATACGAAACAAGGGCGCATCATCTCCGATGAAGAGGTAAAGCGTTCAATCGTTACCGAGCATCCATATCGCGAATGGCTTAACGATCACCTAGTCGATCTGGAAGACCTTCCTGAAGCAACGGAGCTGCCAGAGCCGGATCATGATAATGTTCAGCTGCATCAGCAAGCTTTCGGATATTCGTTCGAGGATATTCGTAAAATCATTGAGCCAATGGCGTTGACGGGTGGAGAACCTCTTGCTTCTATGGGGTATGATTCACCGTTAGCCGTCTTGTCGGAGAAGCCTCAACGTTTGTTCAGCTATTTTAAGCAGCTGTTCGCACAGGTAACGAATCCGCCGATTGATGCTATTCGGGAGGAGATCGTAACCTCAACCTATACAACAGTTGGCCCAGAGCGGAACCTTCTCCTTCCGGAGCCGGAGAGCAGCCGACATATCCGACTGTATACGCCGATTCTGTCTAATGAGGAGTTCGCTAAGCTGCGTCATGTTCACCGTCCGGGATTTAAATCGATAACGCTGCCGATTTTCTTCCCAGTAGAAAAAGGCGAATCTGGACTACGCGAAGCCATTAAGCTATTATGCGAAGCTTCTGACCGCGTTATCTCCAAGGGTCACAATATTCTGATCTTGTCAGATCGCGGCATTGATGCTGAGAATGCAGCGATTCCTTCACTGCTTGCCGTATCATCGCTTCATCATCACTTGATTCGTCAAGGAACACGGACGAAGGTCAGCATTCTGCTTGAATCCGCAGAACCGCGGGAAGTGCATCACTTCGCGCTGCTGCTCGGTTACGGCGTGAGCGCAGTTAATCCTTACCTAGCTTTCGAAACGTTGGATGACTTGATTCGTCAAGGAATGCTCCGTAACATCTCACATGAAAAAGCGGTCAAAAATTATATTAAAGCAGCGACCAAGGGCGTTGTTAAGGTCTTGTCCAAGATGGGTATCTCTACGATCCAGTCTTATCGCGGCGCGCAAATATTCGAAGCGATTGGCCTGAACACCGAACTTATCGATCAATACTTTACATGGACCCCTTCCCGAATTGAAGGCGTCGGTCTTGACGTTCTGACGCAAGAGACGCTTGTTGCACATCAACGTGCTTTCTCCAAGCAAGAAGGAGCGGCGCGGGAGCTGGACTCTGGCGGTGATTATCAATGGCGCAAGGATGGAGAAGACCATCTGTTTAACCCGCAGACGATCCATACCCTCCAGATGGCTACCCGTACGGGGAACTATGAGACGTATAAGAAATATTCCTCTCTTGTTCAGGGAGAATATGATGAAGTTCGTGCGCTCCGCTCCTTGCTTCAATTCAAGTTTGACCAGCCTCCAGTGCCGATTGAAGAGGTCGAGCCGATCGAATCCATCTTCAAGAGATTCAAGACTGGGGCGATGTCATTCGGTTCAATCAGTAAAGAAGCGCATGAGTCACTGGCCATCGCGATGAACAGAATTGGCGGTAAGTCCAATTCTGGCGAGGGCGGAGAAGATGCTGCGCGGTATATTCCGGATGCGAATGGCGATTCTCGACGCAGTGCGATCAAGCAAGTTGCGTCCGGTCGATTCGGAGTTACGAGCTATTATCTCTCCAATGCGGAAGAAATTCAGATCAAGATGGCCCAAGGTGCTAAGCCCGGTGAGGGCGGACAGTTGATGGGACGCAAGGTGTATCCATGGGTTGCACAGGTACGCGGAACTACACCAGGTGTCGGTTTGATCTCGCCTCCGCCGCATCATGATATTTACTCTATCGAGGATTTGGCTGAGCTCATTCACGATCTGAAGAACGCCAATCCGCGTGCACGCATTAACGTTAAGCTAGTATCCGAAGTTGGTGTTGGTACGATAGCCGCCGGCGTAGCCAAAGCGCGTGCGGATGTCATCCTCGTGAGCGGTTACGATGGAGGTACAGGCGCTTCTCCGATCGGTTCGATCAAGCATGCCGGCTTACCTTGGGAATTGGGGCTTGCAGAGACGCATCAGACGCTGATCCTAAACAATCTTCGTGATCGTGTTGTTGTGGAGACGGACGGCAAGATGATGACGGGCCGCGATATCGCGATTGCCGCGCTGCTCGGTGCCGAAGAATATGGGTTCTCTACTGCTCCGTTGGTCGTACTTGGCTGTATCATGATGCGGGTGTGCCATTTGGACACCTGTCCGGTCGGTGTCGCAACGCAAAATCCAGAGCTTCGTAAGAAGTTTATGGGTGATCCTGATCAGGCTGTGAACTTCATGAAGTTCATCGCACAGGAATTCCGCGAAATTATGGCTCAGCTTGGATTCCGGACCGTCGAAGAGATGGTTGGACGGGTGGACCGATTGGATACGAATATCGCGATCAGACATTACAAAACTCGGGGTATCGATCTTTCGCCGCTGCTTCATATGCCGGAACTGCCGGAGGGCTCCTTCCGTTATAATGCCAAAGGTCAGCATCATGGCTTGGAAGAGTCGCTGGATATGCAGTCTCTGCTTCAGGCAGCAGCGCCCGCTCTTGATAACAAGCAGCAGGTTAAGGGAACTTTCCCGATAATGAATACCAATCGCGTTGTTGGAACAATTGTAGGATCTGAGGTAACGAAGCGTTACGGTAAAGACGGTTTACCGGAGGATACGATTCAGTTCCACTTCGAGGGCACCGGCGGCCAAAGCTTCGGGGCATTCATTCCGAAAGGGATGACCTTAACGCTTGAAGGGGATTCCAATGATTATGTAGGAAAAGGATTGTCAGGCGGTAAAATTGCCATCTATCCTTCAGCGAAGGCAACTTTCAAGGCGGAGGATAACGTCATTATCGGAAACACTGCATTTTATGGCGCGACAAGCGGTGAAGCATACATTCGCGGCGCGGCCGGCGAAAGATTTGCAGTCCGTAACAGCGGCGTAAATGTTGTTGTTGAAGGCGTTGGCGACCATGGCTGCGAGTATATGACGGGCGGACGCGTTGTCGTTCTTGGCAAGACGGGGCGCAACTTCGCTGCGGGAATGTCGGGCGGGATCTCCTATGTCATCGACTGGGATGGCAAGTTCGTCAATCGGTGCAACTTCGAGATGGTTGCTCTTGAGCGCTTCGAGGAAGAGACCGAGGTCGCTGAAGTACGTGCGATGATTGAGAAGCATGTTATGTATACAGACAGTGAGCTTGGGCGCAGAGTTCTTAAGGATTGGGAAAGCATCGTAACCAAGTTCGTCAAAATCATTCCGAAAGACTACAAACGAATGATGGAGCAGATTGCTAAGGTTCAAGCCCAAGGTCTAAGCGGAGAGCAAGCGCTTCTGGCGGCATTCGAAGCGAACATGCGAGATTTGTCCCGCGTTGGCGGTAACTAAAAGAAATAGATGAAGTAAAAAAAGAACACCGAAGGGTTTGCTCAAAAGCAAATCTGTCGGTGTTCTTTTTCTCTGTGATTAATGATTATGCTTACATAAAAAGCGTTATATTTATTCGCTGCAGGTTCGATCGTAATTGGTAATATTCGACAAAAGTTCTAAAAAAATAGAATCAACTCACTCCATGACTCGACACCCTCCGCAATACGAATGACCTATACTAGCTTTAGTGTTTCATAATCAGAATGATAGAGAGGGTTTGGGAGCGGAGATGGAAAGAAATAAACCGATTGGGGCTAAAGTGACTAGTCAGCCATTGGAAATTGACATCCGCAAGATTATGAAACAGATGGGCATTGAGGTGGAGAAGTGGCCGGTGGAGTACAGAATAAAAGCTGAACAGATCAGATCTTAAATATATAGCTTCAATCACATCTAAGTACCTCGAGGTTATGGGATGCTATAAGCGTCCTCCTCAGAGGTTTTATTTGTTTTAAAGACGTCAACCTTGCTTATTCCCAAAAAAAGCCTCGGAGGTTTTGCCGTTCATCGGCTTGTACCTTGCAGAGGCTTTGGTTGTTGCAGCCATTAGTTCATGGATCGTTCAGCACGTATGAAGGCGATGAATCTTCTGGCTTCATCAGATGTCAGCTTGCGGCCATCGACGGTTAATGCGAACCGTTCAAGCAGCTCCGCATCGGATAGCTCGAGTTCATCGGCAAATTGCTTAACATCTGAATCAAGTACCGTATTCGGTTCATTAGTACGCCCAACTAAATAATCGATCGTGACAGAAAATAAATCTGCGACTTTTGTCAACGTCTCTGTATCAGGTTCTCTTCTGTTTTTCTCGTAGTGTGATAAAGCGGCGCGTGAGATTCCGAGGGAAGAGGCCAAGGTTTCTTGTGTCCAACCGCGTTTATCACGCAATAACGCGATACGGTTGCCGATATTCATAAAATTCCCTCCTTGCTTTTATTACTCATCATATTACTCATCATAATATGGAATTGCTACATTTGCATCTATTGCGACAAAATGTCGCAATTCTCACTATCAATAATATAGACAATTTTCTATTAGTTATACGTGTTATTAATATTCTTGACATGATACATTATGTATCGTAAAGTAGAGAGCGACAATATGATACAATTTGTATCGTTCTCGGAGGATGTGACTTTATGGATACAGCCCAAGATAGTTCTCTTTCTTCTAGTGATATCAGATTCAGATGGATGGGCTCGATAACATCGGAGCTATCATTATGTCGGCTCAAGGACAGAGAGATAACAAGCCGTCCGGCTAAAGTGTTAATGATGAAGATTGGGCTAAGAGGCTGTCGATTTCAGACCTATATGAACATTCCGGTCCGTGAAGATGCGGAGTGGCTTATGAAGCAACAAATCGGTTCGTATACGGCACTTCTTAACGGAATTATTGTGAGCTCAGATCAGGATGCAGGCTGGTGGACCTATGAAATGAGATGGAAAATGTCCAGCTTTGCCCAACAAACCTTTGAATATCGATTGAATGCCTACATGCAAGCGCTGCTAGTAAACAGCCCGCACATTATGACGTTGTATCGCTCTATAAGTCAACGGAACGATGGTGAATTCCGTCGCTTAGACGTGTCAACGTAATAAAAAGGAGCGGTTTAATATGAAACAGCGAAAGTGGATAAAGGTAACGGCATATAGCGTAGTGGCCATACTGATTGTTGCCGTAACGATCGGGATCACTGTTTCTTATTCTATGAAAAAATCCATGAAAGCCATGTATGAGCCCCTTCCTTCATTAGAATGGCAACAGCCTAGTATACTTGTTGAAGAAGTAAAGGCTACTTCTAAGGCTGTTGAGCCGATACTAACTGAAGCTGAAGATAAAGCAGCAAATAGCGTGATAAATGAAACCGTGCATAAGCCTGAAATAGGTGAAAAATCTCATGAGTTTATATCCTTAGACGAAGAGCAGCTCGCCCAGTTGCGTCACCCCGATTTGAGCAAGGGAAATTCGTTCAGCATGCTCTTGCTCGGCGTGGATGAACGAGCTGGAGACAAGGGCAGAAGTGATACCCTTATTTTGTTGGCCGTTAATCCAGCAAAAGAACGAGTTATGGCGTTATCCATTCCGAGGGATACGAGAACTCAACTCCCCGTTTCGGAAAGCTTTGATAAAATTAATCACGCCTATGCTTATGGCGGTACCTCCCTAGCGATTGAGTCTGTAGAGAGATTATTGGGAGTGCCCATTGCTTATTTTATGAAGACGAATATGGAAGGCTTAATGGATATCGTGGATACCCTCGGAGGTGTAGATGTTTCAAATCAAAGAGACTTCACAATGGAAGGAATTCATTTTCCAAAGGGGTCGCTCCATATGGACGGGGGGAAAGCACTTGCTTACATCCGAATGCGCATGGAGGATCCGGCAGGGGATATTGGAAGAACTGCGCGTCAACGGCAAGTGCTGTTATCCGCAGCAGACCGAGTTATTAGCTTTAGAACGTTGGGCAGGTTCCCGAAGTTGCTCTCTCAATTGTCTGATAGTGTAAGAACGAACCTCACTCTCGAACATATGATGAACCTTGCCAAAGATTACAAGAGTTCAATTAAGCAAGTCGATACCTTGTATCTGCAAGGAAGAGGCGCAACAATAGAAGGAATTTATTATTGGTTACCGGATACAGCCGATCGAGTACGGGTACAGAAAGAGCTGTTGGCGCTTCTACAATCGCCGTGAAGTTACATTTAACGACATATTCGGTTGACTTGATCCATTTAGTATCATATACTAAATAAATGATACATTATGTATATAAGTGAAAGGGTGACTACGATGGAGCATTCAATAAACTTCTACTGCCTTGAATGTAATCAACTCAAGAGGGTAGATGAAGCGAGAAGCTTGTTCCGTACTGGCTTTTACCTTGTTCGACACCCGCTGGGGTTGTGTTTATGCTGCCAAACGGTATTGATTCCTCTTTGATTCTAAAGTTTGGATAAATAAGGAGATGTTCTTCCCTTCTAGGGTTATAATCAATGAGGTATGTAATTTAGAATACGGAGGGAAGCGCATGTCGCAGTTGCCCATCGTTCGTCTGCAGGGATTGACGAAAGTTATTGGTAAGAAGACTATCATTGACCGTGTGTCTCTTGAGGTTTATCCGGGGGAAGTTTACGGATTTCTTGGACCTAACGGATCCGGAAAGACGACAACGATTCGGATGATGGTCGGTCTAATGGGTATGACATCCGGGGATATCCAAATTGCCGGACATAGCATTCGCAACGAATTTTCGAAAGCGATCGTACATGTAGGGGCTATAGTAGAGAATCCGGAGATGTACAAATTTCTAACGGGATATCAGAATTTATTGCATTATGCACGAATGAATCCTTCTATAAAGAAGGAACGTATTGACGAGGTTGTCGAGCTAGTCGGTCTCCAGGGACGAATACACGATAAGGTGAAAAAATATTCTCTAGGTATGCGTCAGCGGCTTGGTGTTGCACAGGCTGTTATGCATCGACCGAAGCTTCTTGTGTTGGACGAGCCGACAAACGGATTAGATCCGGCAGGCATTCGCGAGCTGCGGGATTATTTGCGGCGTTTGGCACAGGATGAAGGAACGTCTGTGTTCGTCTCGAGCCATCTGCTCTCCGAAATGGAGCTAATGTGTGATCGGGTATCCATTCTTCAGAATGGGAAGATCATAGATGTTAGATCAATACGCTCTACGGAGAACATCAAGGTCAAGCAGGATGAAGAGGTTCTGATTGAGGTCGATCAGCCCGATGCAGCTATTCATGTTCTTGAAGGAATGGGAGATGGACGTGTAATCGAAGGTATACTTACCATAAAGGGAGAACGCACGACAGTTGCTGCAGTCAACCGCCGTTTGGTTGAGGCCGGCATGAACGTCTATAGTATTCGAATCAGAACCAAATCGCTGGAAGATCAGTTCCTCGAAGTTACGGGGGGTGAGTCTGTTGGCTGATTTTATGAAACTAATCCAGAATGAGAATATGAAGATCTACCGACGGGTCCGCACGTGGATTATGCTAGGATTAATAGTCTTTATCCCCATTTTGATTTCAATACTGTTCTATTTTGCAGTTGGAGACCGCAAACCATCTAATTGGAACGTCATGTACATGGAAGCTGCTATCATATCCGTGCTCATCACGATCTTCACGGTAGTTAAGGCTGCGGACTCGGTAGCAGGGGAATTCACTTGGGGTACGATTAAGCTGTTGCTCATTCGCCCTTGGAGTCGTTCCTCCATACTGCTATCTAAGTTTTTGTCTCTATTGTTATTTGCTCTATTGTTTACGATAGTTGCTTTTGTGGTGACTTGGCTTGTGAACACGTTATTGTTTGGATATTCGTCAACTCCAGATGATCTCATCGACTATTCAGTGAACTCACTTGCTGTAACGGATTCACCATGGGCGTATATGCTGCTCTTGTTTCTGTGTCATTACATTGGTCTAATCTTCGTTGTCACATTCGGCTTTATGATGTCAGCGGCATTCCGAAGCGGAGGATTAGCAATTGGGCTGTCTATTTTCCTGCTGCTCTCTGGAAATCTCATTACGGGTATGATCGTTGCGTTTACCGATAAGCCTTGGGTGAAATATTTGCCCTTCTTGCATACGGACCTAACCAGCTACTTAAATGGCGGTACTGGACCGATACCGGATCATCCGATGACGTTAGCCTTCTCGTTGACGGTGCTTGCCGGTTATTTTATCCTGTTTAATTTAGTGTCCTGGTTAGTTTTCTGCAAGCGCGATGTTGCCGCTTAACTAAACTAAATAATCGTCTTTAACAAAATTTTATAAACAGTCATGCGGGTCTCTACTGCTCGCGCGGCTGTTTATTTTTTTTTTGCAGAAAATAAACAAAACGAATTGGACACAAACATTTTGCTTGACAATGCTACATTACGTATCATAAATTAAGGTATATATGATACATATAGTTTCAATGAAGAGGTGAGTGTATAGAGAGTTTACACAGCATAGAAAAAAGAGAGATGCGGCATCACAAGCAGGATAGATAGGAGTGGGCTTATGAGTGTTCAAGAAGTGGATATTCCAATGGATGTACAGCGTTACGGTGTTGGGTTGCAGAAAATTCGCCACAGAGAGGAAAGCCTCGCTTACTTAGTCTCTAAGAGGGGCCTCGATATCATTTGCTCTCTGATTGCACTTATACTGCTTAGCCCGCTTATTCTGATTATTGCGATTCTCATCAAGGCAGAAGATTCTGCGGGTCCGGTATTCTTCTCGCAAGTAAGGATCGGTAAGAACGGTAAGTCCTTCAAAATGTACAAATTAAGGTCAATGGTAACGAACGCAGAGGATTTGCTGCAATCCCTATTAGACAAAAACGATGTTAGCGGGGCCATGTTCAAGATGAAAGACGATCCTAGAATTACGAGGGTAGGTAAAATCATCAGAAAAACGAGCATTGATGAGCTGCCGCAGCTATGGAACGTCTTAAAAGGAGATATGAGTCTCGTTGGACCTAGACCTCCTCTTCCTAGGGAAGTTAAGGGGTATACGATCTATGCCATGCAAAGGCTGCTCGTAACGCCTGGCTGCACAGGGCTATGGCAAGTAAGCGGTCGAAATAGCGTGGGATTCGAGAAAATGTTAGAGCTCGATTTGAAATATATGTCTGAGCGCAGTCTGATCTTCGATGTAATGATCATGCTCAGGACCGTTAAGGTATTGCTAGGTTCAAGAAACGCTTTCTAAAAACATTGCGGTTCGTTTATTTGAGCAGGGGAGTGAAGCGCTTGAAAGGAATTATTCTAGCCGGAGGAAGCGGAACGAGATTGTATCCCCTGACCCGTGTTGTATCAAAGCAATTGCTGCCGATTTATGACAAGCCCATGATTTATTATCCTCTCTCCGTCCTGATGCTCTCGGGTATTCGAGAAATTCTTGTGATTTCGACCCCGGAGGATCTTCCGCGATTCAGGCAACTGCTAGGAGACGGCTTGGATCTTGGGATTTCTTTGTCTTATGCGGTGCAGGCTTCGCCAGACGGAATTGCACAAGCCTTTATTATTGCCGAATCCTTTATTGGTAATGATCAGGTAGCCCTAATCTTGGGCGATAACCTGTTCTACGGGCAAGGGCTAACGCAGCTGCTGAAGCAATCCAGCAGCAGAGAGGCGGGGGCAACGGTGTTCGGTTATTACGTTAATGATCCGCATCGGTTTGGCGTCGTTGACTTTGATGATTACGGTAAGGTTGTATCGATCGAAGAGAAGCCTTCGGTGCCCAGAACGAATTATGCGATAACCGGGCTTTATTTCTATGACAACAAAGTCGTGGAGATTGCTAAGAGAATCAAGCCTTCCCCTCGTGGAGAGCTGGAGATAACGGATATTAACAAGGAATACCTGGCCCGAGGCGAGCTTCATGTGGAAATCCTAGGCCGCGGCTATACCTGGCTAGATTCAGGAACTCATGAGTCGCTTCTCGAAGCTTCACAGTTTATTGAAACCATCGAGAAAAGACAGAGCCTGAAGATCGCCTGTCTGGAAGAAATATCATTTCTTTTCGGGTACATTTCGAGAGATCAGCTGCTAAACCTAGCTGAGCCATTAATGAAAAATGAATATGGCAAATATCTCTCTAGAATCGCAACCCAAGAAAAATCGAAAAAGCCGATACATGCTTAATGGAGGGATTTAGATGAATGAAAAGATAAGAATCGGTGTCGTTGGCACAGGGTTGATAGCGAAGGGCTTAACTCTTGCATTAGAGAATCAGCCTGACCTAATCTTAACCGGAATTTTAACCCGGAGAGATATTGCAACCATGACCTCCCACCCAAGCAGCGAGCTGCTGACGAACTCTGTAGATGATCTTATTGATAAAGCGGACTTGATCGTGGTGAGCACTGGGGATGTTATCTATGGCACAGACGTTATCGATCTAGCGATAAAAGCCAATCTTCCTGTCGTTACAATGGACGCGGAGCTGCAAGTAACGACCGGTTCATATTTTGCCCGGTTAGGGCTTATTACCGAAGCAGAGGGCGATCAGCCTGGTTGTCTAGCAGCGTTGAAGGAAAATGCGGAGCAAATGGGCTTTAAGCCCTTGGTATATGGTAATATCAAAGGCTTCCTTAATCTAAATCCGGCTCAAGAGGACATGGAATATTGGTCTAAGCGAAACGGAACAAGCCCAGGGATGACAACTTCGTTCACGGATGGAACGAAAGTACAAATTGAGCAGGTGCTAGTAGCGAATGGCCTAGGGGCGGGTATTGCCCGAGAGGGACTTCTCGGATACGAATCTGAGGATAGTCATTCCGGCGGCGTACATCTTGCAGAGCAAGCCAAAGAACTTGGGATGCCTATCAGTGACTATATTCTTGCTCCGAAGGTGCCGCCGGGAGTATTCATTACTGCGGAGCACGACGGACGTCAAAAGGATGCTCTCCGTTATTACAAAATGGGAGAAGGTCCATACTACACACTATTAGTTAACTATCATCTTTGTCATCTTGAAATCCTCAAGACAATCAGAAGAATTATTAACGGCGGCGGGGTTCTTCTTAATAACAATACGGAACCTGCTTTCAGTGCTGCTGCAGTTGCCAAGCGTGATCTGAACGCTGGGGAGTTTGTTGAACGGGGAGTCGGAAGCTTCCAGGTTCGGGGAATAGCGGTGGAAATCGCCAGGAACTTAAATCACGTCCCGATCGGGCTCTTGTCCGATGCTGTTCTGCTTCGCCCGGTTAAGGAAGGCCAGACGCTTACGTTCGATGATGTGAAGCTTCCGGATAGCTTAGCGGTTCGGGCATGGAAGGAAATCATCGAGAGAGCATCGGTTTACTCAACGATCTAACAGAGTATCAGGGGGGGGCATCTTCATGAAGCAATACGATTATGTCGTTGTCGGCGCGGGAATTATGG
The DNA here is from genome assembly GCF_041640265.1 of Cohnella sp. GTDB lineage: Bacteria > Bacillota > Bacilli > Paenibacillales > Paenibacillaceae > Cohnella. The sequence continues at coordinate 55,709 of NZ_JBEQAP010000029.1, read as the reverse complement.
GCTTGACCACTGCTAGAGAGCTAAAGGCGAGGTTTCCGGAGAGCAGTATCGTTGTGCTCGATAAAGAGCCGGATGTAGCCCGTCATTCTAGCGGAAGAAACAGCGGTGTGCTGCATGCGGGATTCTACTATACCGCAGACAGCTTAAAAGCTAAGTTTACCAAAGAGGGAAATCAAGCATTGACCCAATATTGCGAAGAGAATCAGCTCAAAATTAACAAATGCGGGAAAGTTGTTGTCGCAACGAACGAAGAGGAGCTGCGGGGTTTATACGAGCTGAAGAAGCGGGCCAATCGGAATGGAGTCGAGCTTCGGTGGGTAGATGAAAACGAGCTCCTGGCGATAGATCCCAATGTAAAAACCTATCAAAAGGCCTTATTTTCCCCTACTACCTCTACTGTAGATCCAGTTGAAGTATGCAACAAGCTCAAAGAAGAGATTGTGGCAAGCGGTGTGACTTTTCTCTTTAACTGTCCTTACCAAGAGGTCAAAGGAGATTTGGTTTACGCGGGAAATGAGACGATTAAATTCGGGTATTTGGTTAACGCTGCTGGATTATATGCGGATAAAATCGCTCATGATATGGGGTTCGGATTGAAGTACACGATAATCCCCTTCAAGGGAATTTATCTGAAATATGCCAAGAACAAAACAGATGTGCTGACGAATATCTATCCGGTCCCAAATTTGAAAAACCCCTTTCTTGGCGTACATTTCACAAAAACGGTGGACGGTGCGATCAAGATTGGTCCAACGGCAATTCCGGCCTTCTGGCGCGAGAATTATACCGGGTTCAAAAACTTCAAGCTTGGAGAATTTATGAGCATCGCCGGCTATCAATCGAAGCTGTTTTTTACGAACGCTTTTGGATTCAGGTCTTTAGCCTTCGAAGAAGCGAGGAAATATATCAAATCCTATTTCATTAACCTCTCCTTGAAAATGGTCAAAAATATCGATAAGGAAGGCTTTGGAGATTTTCTTAAGCCTGGCGTTCGCGCGCAGCTATTAAATAAGCAAACGATGGAGCTTGTCCAGGATTTCATCATTGAGGGGGATGACCGTTCTATGCACATACTGAACGCCGTTTCTCCGGCCTTCACGTGCTCCTTCCCGTTCTCTCGTCATGTCGTGGATACCATCTGCAGCAAACAAGGAGGTCAAAAGATTGAAGCTAGTTGAAACTAAATTAGACGGTGTACGGATTATCGAGCCAGATGTATATGGCGATTCACGCGGGTTTTTCATGGAAAGCTATAGTAAGCAGAAATTTACCGAACTAGGATTAGATTTCGATCTCATTCAAGATAATCATTCATTATCTGCACAAGCTGGCGTTATCAGAGGATTGCATTATCAGAGCAGCCCAAAAGCCCAAAGTAAAATCGTTCGTGTCCTAACGGGAGCGATTTACGACGTGGCAGTTGATATTCGCATAGGCTCTCCAACCTTCGGGGAGTGGGTGGGCGTCGTTCTTTCCGAGGAGAACAAAAGACAGCTGGTCGTCCCGAAAGGGTTCGCTCACGGTTTCTGTACAATTGTCCCGAATACTAATGTTCTGTATAAGGTGGATGAGTACTACTCCCCTGAGCATGACCGGGGGATCCTCTGGAATGATCCCGATCTGAATATTGATTGGCCGATAAGCAATCCCATTCTTTCGGATAAAGATAAGAACCAGCCGCTATTCAAACAATTGCAGCAACAATTCGAGGAGGTTAAAGCCTAATGAAAACAGTGTTGGTTACGGGAGCTGGCGGATATATCGGGAGCGTATTGGTTCCCAAGCTATTAGACAAGGGGTATCAGGTGATAGCGATTGACCGTTTCTTCTTCGGTATGGATAAGCTGCAAAGCCACGAGAATTTAACGGTCATTAAGGAAGATACAAGGCGGATTAAAGAGGAATATTTCGCAGGAGTGGATGCGGTCATTGACTTGGTCGCAATCTCTAACGATCCTAGCGGAGAAGTGTTCCATGAGGCTACTTATGAAATCAACCATCTCTCACGCGTAAATACAGCTAGCATTGCTAAGAGACTAGGTGTAAAAAGATATATTCTACCTTCCTCCTGCAGCATCTACGGCTTCCAAGAAACGGGAGTGGTCGTGAATGAACAGGCAACAACGAATCCATTAACGACATATGCGAAGGCGAATGAAAAAGCAGAGCTAGATATTCTTCCCCTTGCGGATGCGGATTTCACGGCAGTCATTATGAGGCAGGCTACCGTATTCGGATACTCCCCGAGAATGCGGTTTGATCTTGCGATTAATGGTATGACCTATGGGGCTTGGGAGACGGGTGTGATTCCTTTGATGCGTGATGGCAGCCAATGGAGGCCTATGGTGCACGTACAGGACACAACGGATGTTATGTGCATTCTCTTAGAGGCTGACCAGGAGAAAATTAATGGCCAGATCTTTAACGTAGGCTCTCATAACTATCAGTTGGGTCAGCTAGCCGAAGAGATCGTCAAAGCTCTCCCGATTGAAGTGAACATTGAATGGTACGGCGATGCCGACCATCGTTCTTACAAGGTTAATTTCGATAAAATCGAGTCAACCTTGCATTGGAGAGCCAAATATACAGCGGCAGACGGCGCAAAGGAAATCTATGACGCCTTGATAACCGGCAAGTTAACGAAGGATGACCAAACGATTACTTTGAAGTGGTATGAGGAATTAGCCAAATGGCACAAAATCATCAAAGAACGCGAGATGTATGGCGGCATCATTATGGGTATAAGCAGTTAGGATGTTTGTTCTCCAAGCTATGGAAAGGTTGAGGTAGATATGAAGCTTGTTCTGTTATCGGGAGGGTCTGGGAAACGTCTATGGCCCTTATCTAATGATACAAGATCGAAGCAATTTCTGAGACTGTTGAAAAGTCCGGAAGGGCAACCGGAGTCCATGGTACAACGAGTTTGGCGTCAGATAGGTGAAGCAGGCTTAACGAAAGATACGATGGTTTCGACGAGCAGCGCTCAAGCCGAGCTGCTGCAAAGCCAATTAGGCGATGTCAAGATTATGATTGAGCCGGAGCGAAGAGATACTTTTCCCGCTATTGCGTTGGCCGTGGCTTACCTGTACTCGAAAGATAACGTGGATTTGGATGAAACGATTGTAATAATGCCTGTGGATCCCTTTGTCGAAACTGATTTTATGAAAAAGCTGACAAGGCTTGATGAAGTTTTGCAGCATTCTCACGATCTTGCATTAATAGGGGTTAAACCGACCTTTCCGTCGGAGCAATATGGGTATATTGTACCTAGTCAATCTCGCAGGTCAGATGGTTCCATCATGCCGGTCCTGCACTTCCGGGAGAAGCCGGATTACAAAGAAGCCAACACGCTGATGGATATGGGAGCCTTATGGAACTGCGGCGTGTTTGCGTTCAAGCTGGATACCATGATTCAAATTCTAATGCAAAAAGGATATCCGATTTATTACGATCAAATGATAGAGCAGTATGGGAAACTTCCGAAGATTAGCTTTGATTATGAGGTAGTCGAGAGTATGAATTCCATAGGTGTCCTAAAGTATGAGGGATTATGGAAGGATCTTGGGACATGGGAAGCCTTGACGGAAGAGGTTCCCAACCACATTAACGGTGAAGTGAATATTTCGGCGGACTGTTGTAACACGCATGTCTTTAATGAGCTGGATATTCCAGTAACGGTGCTCGGATGCCCGAATCTGATCGTCGCTTCCAGTCCTGACGGAATCCTTGTCGCTGACAAAGCTCATAGCGATAAAATTAAGGAGATGATGAAGCATACTCACAAAAGGCCCATGTTCGAAGAAAGAAGATGGGGCTGGCACAAAATCCTCGCGATCTCTCAAAGCAACGGTCAGGATGTTGTGGTAAAGCAGGTGCTTGTGAAAGCGGGATGTCATCCGACCTATCATTATCATCTAAAGCGAGATGAAGTGTGGACGATAACAGTCGGAGAAGGAGAGTTCCTCATTAATGATAAGAGAAGCTACGCCAAGGTCGGAGATGTACTTGTTATACCCGCTGGATCAAGACATACAATTAGAGCGATAATCGATTTAGAGTTTATTGAAGTACAACGGGGAATTGAGATTACAGAGGACGACATAGAAGTGGTGCACTCAGAGTGGCCGGAAATCGTAAAACCCATTGCTAGGTAAGTTAGAGGATAAGGCATGCCCCTAATGATACTATATGTATCATTAGGGGGCGTATAGGAGGCTCGAAACCAATACGAAATAGTCGATTTTTGAAGCAAACAGCATTAACAAGTTTATAGGCAGAGGGGGTCAAGTAACATTTGAAATAACGTATTGACACGATACATAACGTATCTTAAAATGAGGATAAAAATGATACAAAACGTATCATGGAAAGAGGGATTTCCCTATGGGGTTAAGAGAAATGCTGAGTGTCGTATGGAGAAGAGCTTGGCTTATTGCAATTGTGGTTGTAATATCCTGTATTTCATCAGGATTAGCTTCCTATTATTTGATGAATCCAACTTATGAGGCCTCAACAAAACTGATCGTAAACAAGTCGTCAGAGGTTGAGGGTATCGGGAACATTGCTTGGGATGACTTGACAGTTAATATCCAACTAATTGCGACGTATAAGGAATTGATTCTAACGAAAGCGATCATGAATGTGGTCGTTCAAGAGAATCCAGACATCGGACTTACAAGCGAGGAATTGGTTAGTAAAGTGAATGTAAGCTCCGTCAACGATACGCAAGTCATGACTGTAAGTGTGATGGATAGCTCTTATGAGAGAGCCGCTCTGATTGTAAATGCAGTCTCGCACGTATTTCAAGCTAAAGTCATTGAAATCATGAAGGTGGACAATGTAACCATTCTTAATGAAGCTTCGGTAACGGTTGAGCCATCTCCAATTTCGCCTAACCCTGTAATGAACGTGATTATAAGTTTTATCGTTTCGACGATTTTTATCTTATGCGTCATTTTCTTAATGGCTCATTTGGACGATACGGTTAAGTCTGAGCATGAAATTATTCAAGCTATTGACGTACCGATTCTTACAATTATCCACCAAGTAAATAAAAAAGATTTATCGAAACACCGCGCATCACGATCAGCTAGAAAGGCGAGTGAGAAAACCTATGTCGCGACAAACTAGTGATCTCGTCCTCATCTCCGATCTTCCGGCATTTTCATTAACAACCGAATCTTTCCGTACTTTAAGAACGAATACACAATCTACCGCAACCAAAAGCCCGATTCGAATGGTCTGCGTTACCTCCTGCAATCAGGGCGAAGGGAAATCTATGACCGCGGCTAATTTGGCCATCTCTTACGCACAGCAAGGTATGAAAACTTTACTGATCGATGCAGATATGCGCAGCCCGGTATTACATAAAACCTTTAACATCGCCAACCGCGCTGGATTATCTTTATTCTTGTCACACCCTGGCGCGCTTGATCAGGTGTCGACGGAGACTAGAGTTGAGAACCTATCACTTCTCCCGGCGGGCCCCGTTCTAGCTAATCATATTGAATTACTATCTTCGTCTCGGATGGAAGCGCTTCTAAAGGAGGCTTTATCTGGCTTTGACAGAATCGTCATCGACACTCCCCCAATACTTCCGATAACGGATGCGCAAATTGTGGCGGCTCTATGTGATGGAGTGCTTCTAGTGGTCAAGGTCGCTAACAGTAGAAAAGCGGATTTGGTTAATGCCAAGAGTAAGCTGGAGCAAGTAAAAGCTAATCTCTTAGGAGTCGTACTGAACGGACAGAAGCGATCCTCGCGCGAAAAGCGGTATTCTGGCTATGGCGATAATCATTAGATGTTCGGCGAAGCGCCGCTAGTAAGGAGGACGCAATGGCAAAGTCGAATACGAACCCTAAAGTATCAATTATTATCTGTACTTATACGCGGGCAAGACTCCTGCGTCAAACGCTGCATTCCTTGGAACATCTGCAAGACATTAAGAATGCGGAAGTCATTGTCGTAGATAATGGCTCTAGGGATGATACATCCAGCGTGGTGAGGGAGTTTACTAGAAGGCTGACGCCGAAGGCCCATATTCGTTATGTATTCGAACATAGGAAGAGTTTATCGATTGCAAGAAACACAGGGATCGAACATGCTCGCGGTTCAATCGTCGCTTTTCTCGATGATGATGCTATCCCCACCGCAGATTGGCTGTCCAGCCTCTGTGCGGCATTCGAACGTTATCCGAATGCAGCGGCTGTCGGAGGAATGATTCAGCCGCACTTCGAGACCTTCAGACCTGACTGGCTAATCAAGCAATTGGAACAGCCCTTTGCCATTATTCATTTAGGGGACAAGGAACGTAAATATCCAAGGAAGCTATATCCATGCGGTGCTAATCTGGCCATTCGCAAGGATGCATTGGGTGACTCGCTCAGGTTCCCCGCATCGTTGGGAAGCAAAGGGAATTCTTTATTATCCAGGGAAGAATCGTGGTTATTCAGTCAACTCCGCAAGAAGGGAGGTGAGCTGTACTATATTCCCCGCATGAAGGTTACTCATTTCATCGGTGCAGAGCGGCTGTGTCCGGAATGGATTAAAAGCCGTTACTATTACCAAGGGGCCGCACTCGCAGGCGGCGAATTTAATTTGGTACAAAGGATAGGAATTAAATCTCGTTTAACCCTAAAAAAAATTAATATTGCTTTTAAAACCATGATAACAATCGCTCCGGGAGAGAAGCTTCTGAACGAATGCAGAATGGAAAGCATCCGGGGATCCATGGAAATGCTGCGGAGTGGGGGTACAGCACCCCTCCGTGAATAGATGGTCAGCACCTTATGTGCAGCCCTTGCCGCTGCTAACCTTACCCTTCTCTATCATTGCAGCGTTAGTTATTGGTTTGGCTATTGCAGGCGAACCGGTGCTCGCAGCTGCTGGTGTTATCGGAGTAACCTTATTCCTGTTTTCCGCCATGTCGCCAGAGAGAATGAGCTATGTCATCTTAATTACCTCGGTCATTTCTATTCAGTATTTAGTAGAAATAGAGCTTATGGGAATGGATATGCAGTCGCTATATAAAATCGGTATTCTTCTTATCAGCTTACCGGCTGTTATACGCTACGGTGTCTATCGCAGGTTGTCGGTTCCCATTCTTGCCTTCATGGCGATGGTGCCTCTGACCTATTTGTTTGCTGATATGCATCCCTTGCTCACCATGTCTGCGCCGTTAAAAGCTTTCATAGGACTTGCGTCGCCATTCGTCATCTTGATGATCCGTTGGCCTAGAGATGTAGCGGAGCTGCACATTCGTCTCCTTTGTTTTCTACCGCTTGTGAGCGTTGCATTCGGTGTAATGTTCGAGGTGACGGGAGTACAGCCGTTGTTCACGTCGGAATTCACGGGCGTATTGCGTCTGCAAGGAGCGAACATTCCGGCGCATCTTGCCTTTCTGGCCTTTATCGGCTTCGTTGTTTGTTTGATAGAAGTCAAGCGGAGTCCACACAGAATGACCTTCTCCTATATCATGATGGCGGTTAACTTTCTTATTCTCCTATTAACCGGTACGCGGGGGCCGCTCATCGCAGCATTAGCCATTATTCTTGTATTCTTGTTTGACCTCGCCAAACAGTTCTTGAAAGGGAAAACGGCATTATTTCTGCCACTTGTCGGATTTATTGTCATTCTTGTCGTATCCGTCTTTTTGCAGTTGGACAACATCAAAAAAAGATCGTTCGAGAGAGAAACGGAATCCGTCATAGATTTGTCGGGAAGGTCTGAGGCATGGGCCTTTTTTATAGACGGCGTTAAGGACTCCCCTTGGTTCGGCCGTGGACTTGGTTCTGTATTAGTTGGTAACGACGGCAGCCTCTATAAAGGATTTGTCGTTCCTCATAATGAGTACATCCGGTTTTACTTCGACGGAGGGATTGTCGGCGTTACTCTTGTTTTCGCCTCCCTGTTGTTCGTATTCGTCACCTTGTATAAACGACTCGCGTCAGGAATAAAGCTTTTCTATATCGCGTTTATATTAGGGTTCCTTATCTATTCGATTTCAGATAATACATTGTCAACCGTTCAGTTCATCTTGCCATTCTGTGCGTACTTGAACGCAATTGGTAATATGTCCCATGGGAATTATTCGGCAAAGAAGGGGATATGATGTCAAAGGTTCAACTATTTGAACTTCCGTTTGATAATTTCAATTACGAGGATTTGATGCTTTATATAGATTCTTTGATTCAAAGCGGCGAATCAGCTTATATTGTAACCTGCAATGTGGATCATCTGATCAAGCTAAAGAAGGATGAACATTTTCGCCGGGTCTATTCAGAGGCTGGCTCGATCGTGGCAGACGGGATGCCGATCGTGTGGGCTTCGAGAATTCTCCGTAAGCCTTTGAAGCAAAGAGTCTCAGGTGCGGATATGCTTCGCAAGCTCGGACGATCGCTTGAGGAGCGGAGCTACAGAATGTTTTTTCTGGGGGCGTCCGAGGGGGTAGCTGAGAAAGCTAAGCAGCAATTACTAACCGTATTCCCAAAGCTGCAAATTGTAGGTACTCATTCACCGTCTTATGGCTTTGAGAGGAACGAAGAGGAGAATGAACGGATTATTAAGATCATCCGCGAGGCAAAGCCGGATATTGTATGGGTAGGAGTAGGCGCTCCTAAGCAAGAAAAGTGGATCCATAACTATCACCGACGGTATGGGACATCGGTATCCATTGGCGTTGGAGCAGCCTTCGATTTTATCTCTGGAAACGTTAAACGAGCACCTTTACTCGTTCAAAAGCTAGGCTTGGAGTGGCTTTGGAGATTATTTCAGGAGCCGAAGCGACTATGGAAGCGGTATTTAATCGATGATATGCAGTTTCTAGGCTTATTGCTCAAGGAAATAAAAAAAGAGAGGGGAAGAAAGAGATATGATACCCAGGAGAAAGCGACGGGTACGGAGTGGGAGTCGGAACCTAGTCATAAGCAGCGGCATTAGGCTGGCGTCTAGGGAAAAGAAGTAGGAAGTGAATCTTTATTTAAGGGGAGATCGGAATGCAAAAGGTTAGAAAAGCAATTATTCCTGCCGCGGGCTTGGGAACCCGTTTCTTGCCCGCTACCAAGGCTATGCCCAAGGAAATGCTTCCGATCATCGATAAGCCGACAATTCAGTATATCGTAGAAGAGGCGGTAGAATCTGGGATTGAAGATATCATCATCGTTACGGGAAAAGGCAAGCGGGCGATAGAAGACCATTTCGACCATGCGTTCGAGCTTGAGCAACGGTTGTATGAGAAAGGTAAGCATGAGCTTCTGAATGCCGTGCAAAAAACTTCCAAGGTCGATATTCATTACATTCGGCAAAAGGAGCCCAAAGGACTCGGCCATGCCATCTGGTGTGCACGCCGCTTCATAGGCGATGAGCCTTTCGCCGTGCTGCTTGGGGATGATATCGTCTCTGCCCAAACTCCGTGCTTAGAGCAAATGATTCAACAGTTCCAGCAATTGGATAGTCCGATTATCGGCGTGCAGCCGGTTGCCGAAGAAGAGACTTCGCGCTACGGCATTATTGACCCCGGCGAGCAGCTCGGCAGACTGTTCTCGGTAAGAGGGATGGTAGAGAAGCCCCCATTCGGTCATGCGCCTTCCAACCTCGCGATAATGGGCAGGTACATCTTAACTCCCGATATATTCCCCTATCTAGAAATGCAGGAGATGGGAGCCGGTGGAGAGGTTCAATTAACGGACGCGATCCAAAAACTTAACGAGCTGCGTCAAGTGTACGCTTATCACTTTGAGGGCGTGCGTTACGATGTTGGTGAGAAGCTTGGATTTATTCTAACTACACTTGATTTCGCTCTGCAGAACCATGAGCTGCGTTATCCGCTGCTAGACGCTCTCTCGAATATTATGAAGCGTGAGAAATCCGTGAACAGTATGAGTCTCAATGGCTGAGATCAGGTTATCGGCTTCCGTTAAGCGGGTTACGTCTTCGTTCACAAGGCTATTCAGCGGAAAAGGCTTGATAAACGAAACGATCAAAACAATGTCTATCAGCATGGTGATTCTGGTCGTGAATATGGCGACTGGAATGTTGACGGCCCGTTTACTCGGGCCGGAAGGACGGGGAATGTTGACGGCCATGATTTTGTGGCCTCAATTCCTCGCGTTCGCCGGGACATTCGGCATACATGCCGCCTTGCTCTTCCATATGAAGAAATCACCGGATGAAGAAGCAGAATTATATTATTCTGCACTGGTGCTTACCGTCATAGCCGGTGTAGTTGCTCTGATTGCGGGTTATTGGTTTATTCCTTTATGGATGGCTGAACAATCACAAGAGATCATTAGAAGCGGTCAATGGTTTATGGCGTCCACGCCATTTATCCTGTTGTTCTTCATGCACAACGCTCTCTTCCGCGGGCGCGAGGAATTTCATCTGTTTAACCGGATGCGTTATCTTGTACCCGTACTTTCATTGGCTGCTATCGTATTGCTCGCAGGACTTGGCCAGCTAACGCCCTTTATAGCCGGCATTACCTATTTAGCACCCTATATTCCCGTCACTTTATTTGCTATGATTCGAGCTTTCAAGCTGTATCGTCCTAACTTGGGGAAGTTCAGGGTCGTAGCGAGGAAGATAATGAGATACGGCTTTGGATCCTATGGGATTGATTTACTGGGAAACCTTATTCTTTACATAGATCAAATTATTCTAGTCACTTTACTTGCGCCTGGTCCATTTGGGCTGTATGTAGTGGCTGTCAGCTTATCCCGGATGGTTAACGTGTTTTCCGCTTCTATAAATATGGTGCTTTTCCCTAAGGCATCGGGTCTTGAGAATAAGGAGGCGGCAGCACTCTCGCTGCGAATATTCAAAATAAGTACGGGAATTGCCATTATCTGCTCTCTCGTTATTATGCTTGCAGCGCCTCTCGTCATTCGTGTACTGTATGGCAGCCAATTTGTAGATTCCATTCCGGTGTTTCGCCTGCTATTGCTCGAAGTCGTAATCGGAGGAGCAGCGCTAGTGCTGGCCCAATCCTTCATGGCAATAGGCAAGCCGTTCATCGTTACAATTACGCAAGCTATCGGAGTGGTTCTTGTCATTCCGCTATTATATAAATTGGTTCCGATCTACGGGCCGCTTGGTGCAGCTATGGCGTTATTGATTCCTTCATTTATTCGACTGATCTATGTAATTGTTTCATTTCAAAGGAAATTCGGTGCGGGAATTCGTTCATTTCTCTTGACCGGTGAAGATATAGTTTGGGTAAAAAAAGCATTGATTAGCAGGAAAGGGAAGGTCAAGGTGTCAGGGGAATGATCTAAATCGAAAGGATGTGGATATGAGTAAACGTTGGAGATGGATTCTCGTGATTCTCATTTTATTCGGCATCATGGGTTATGTTAGTTGCGAGAAGGCAAAGGAAGTATGGAGAAACAAGGAGGCTGTTGCGACCCTCCCCATAAACGAAGAGGCTTCGGACGATGCGAAGAATCTATTAAAGTTTCTCTATGATATCAAAGGGAAATATACAATCGCAGGGCAGCATAGTTATTTGGAAGTTCCGGATCAGTACTCTGATAGACTTAAACAAATCACCGGTGATCATCCCGCGATGAAAGGTTACGAATTGGGTGGGATTCTGGATCAATCCGCGAGCCAGCTTGAGAAGGAACGGGATAAAGTGGTCACGAGCGCAATTAATTGGCATAAGACCGGCGGGATCGTAACGATGACCTATCATTTGCATCTGCCAGGAGACTGTTTCTGCTGGGGTAAGGTGAACAACGGCGGGATTACGAAGCAGGAATTTAAGGAGATTATTACTCCTGGCACGGATCAATACAAGAAGCATCTTGTAGATCTCGACACTGCGGCCGCCTATCTGAAGAAGCTGCGGGATGCCGGAGTACCCGTATTATGGAGACCTTTTCATGAAATGAATGGGGGTTGGTTCTGGTGGGGGAAGCAGCAGGAATTCGCCAAGCTATGGGATATCATGTATGAGCGATTTACCAGAGTGCATAACCTGAACAATCTGCTCTGGGTATGGAGTCCCAATGCTCCTGACGATTGGACAGACCCCTATGAAGCCTATTACGTGGGTCCTGACAAAGCCGATGTTCTTGCCGTCGATATTTATCACAACAGATACTATCAGGAGCATCACGACCAGTTAAGCGCACTTGCCAATGGTAAGCCGATCGCGATCGGCGAGAATGGCCAATTGCCCGCTCCATTCCGCCTGAATAACGAGCAGAAAAATTACGTGTGGTTTATGACGTGGGGCAAAGAACTGGAGGGGACAAACAGTCATCAAGCTATTCGATCTTTGTATGAGCAGGAGCGAATACTGACCTATAACAAATTACGTTCAATGGCAAAGTAGTCCGATAGAGAAGTATCTGTCCAATCGTTAGCGGTCAGGAATACACAGAACGCTTCTAACTTACCTTTATCTTAGAATCATAAAGATTTATCTGCTTTCCGTCTCTTGTTTGCAGGGGGGCGGAATTTCTTCTGATACTACCGACGAAGTACTTCCCGAATGAAAACTTATTTAATAAGTGTATAGCGATGATTGAACCTATAACAGATAACGGAAACATGATTATAACATTGAAATACCCCATATTTAATCCCAGCACGTTCATTACCTTTGATAACACTTGCAGGCAGAAAATATGGAGCAAATAAATACCGAATGAATAACGGCTGATGAAGCTAAGCATAAGCGGTTGCTTCTTTAACCTAGAAGTGACTAAGAATAGAACCAGGATCATCGAGGTTGTGAAAAGAACCATATCCATTCGCTTTGAGCCAAAGGGAAAAGAGTAGAATGAATTTATGTATGACACAATAGTGATAGCGAAAATAGGAGCTAAGAGAACAAGAAATTTATGCTTATATAGCACTTGAATGAAAGCATTGTAATTCCTGCCAATAGAACGAGCTAAACTAAAGTAGAAAATCCACCCGAAACACGGAATCCAATACCATCCATCCCAAAGGTAACTGATTAACCAGTTGTCGCTAGGGGCTTCGATTAGATTAAATAGGGCTAGATATGAAATGTTAATGACAATCGATATCCCTAACAGAAACGGTGCAGCTACATTGTTCAGGAATTTATTGAATAGATAGTGCAGGACATAAAACTGTAAAATGACCACGATAAACCAAGGAGCAGCGCCGCGATAATCACCTAATAAATTAAGGGAAAACTCCCGTACTAGAATAGGAAAGCTATTGTGATATTCGATAAAGGCATAAAAGAATGAAATAAAAACAAATGGAGCTGCCAGCGGGATTACTCTTCTCTTAAAAAATTGGTTAGGCATTCGATCTGGATAAGTTCGTGACAGTAGAAGTTCGGAAAGGAAAACGAATGTCGGTGTTCCAAAAGCGAGAAGTCCTACAATCGTCGCTAAACTTCTATCTAATGATGATGCGCCTTGCGGGAGTAAATAATCGGAGGAAAATTCCAAAACGTACATGATTGTGTGCAGCAGTACCACACATAAGCAAGCGATTGCTCTGATTGAATCAACTTCAAGAATTAACTTCTTTTGCAATTGCATACACTCCTAATTTGTCGGACTCCTGAAAAATCCGGAATAAATGAATGAACCGGAAGCGCCATGTGTCCATGGCGGCAACTGCGAACATCGTTCTTAGAAATGGAGAATAGGTGCTGCCCCCGTTGCTAATTTCTAGAAGGAATGCTTCATTCCAAAATCGGTATTTACTTGGGAAAGGTAATTCTAGAAATTTGTTTAGATTCGGGAAAAGCTGATAAGTGATGGATAAGGCAGCGATAACGCGATTTATCGTACCATCGGCTTTCGCTCGTTCCAGCATTTGCTCCATTCCGATTCTACCTGCATGCAAGCGAATGAATTGACATAAATCCAACGCATAACGAATAGAGTCCATCTGATGACTGACCCCGTGAACACATAAGGCGTAGAACGTATAGGTCGTGTCCATCATTCGTATATGGTTAAAGTTATTAAGCGCCTCAGAAGTAATCCATGCATGCTCCATAGCGATCTGAGAGCTCCCTGACGGAGCAAGGCTCCAGTGAAGCTCCACCACAAGCGGCTCCGGTTGTTCGGGTGCTTCCTTAATCCATTCAAAGTGATAATGAGCAGGATTAACCTTCAATAGCGTACGATATCCTTTGCTTTGAATACATTGAGTGGCTGCTTCCATATGTTCCGGCCGAATAAGCAAATCGATATTTGATGTGCCGCGCGCTGCAAAATGCTCGAAATAGCGTTCCGCGAGGCAGGTGCCTTTCATCGGGATAGCGGGTATGCCCATTTTGTCGAATTCCTGAAGAAGGTTTTCCGTCTCGTGTTTAATTAGGAGGTTCTGAACAAAGCAAGCATAGTAGATTTTTTGCAACTTCTCTCGGAAAAAGCGAGGCAGCTCCATTTGATATTTATTCGCTTTCATTAAATGATACACCTGAGCCCCGATAGAAGATTTCCTTATTTCGTTATAAAGCTTGGGGTAATTTGCTTGTGGTTGATCAAAAGGAATGCCTGGGTTAAGTAAGGAATTCAGGAAGGGAATGATCATAGAGGTTGCTTAGTCTCCTTTACGAGAAGCCATTTCTACAATCACTTTATGATACAACTTGTATCATGTCAAGCGAAATATGACCAGTCAATGCCTCTTGCAGCAACGTATTTTTCCACTTAATAATCTTACTTATATTTTCTTGACTGGATACAATATGTATCTTATAATGCGGTGTATTGATATACGATACAAATTGTATCATTAGGAAATATAAGGTTAAAGGAAGCAGGGAGTATATGAAGAGACCGAATCTGAAGCCGCAAGTGACGATTGTGATTTGTACGTATTCGCGGGCCAACATGGTAGGGCAAACACTGCTTTCACTCAAGCAGTTAACGGGCATCGATCAGGCAGAGGTGATCCTGGTCGACAACAATTCACCAGATAATACGGCTGAGGTCGTTTCACAGGCTATCGAGCAATTAAAGAATACGGTGAATATCAGGTATGTTTTTGAGCCGCGGCAGGGCTTGTCGGTAGCCAGAAATACTGGAATTGATGTGTCGAATGGATCAATCATCGCTTTCCTGGACGATGACGCGATACCAGCGATTGGATGGTTGTCCAATATTCGCGAAGCCTTCGACAAGTATCCGGAGGCCGCGGCAATCGGAGGGAGCATTAAACCCGATTTTGAAATCTCGAGGCCAGAATGGTTAGTGAAAGGGTTAGAATTACCTTACGGAATTATAGACTTGGGTAAGCAAGTGCGGCAGTATCCGCGCCGTTTACATCCGTTTGGCTGTAATTGTGCGATACGCAGGAAAATTCTTAATGAGCTTCGATTCCCTGAATGGTTAGGACGTAAGGGGCAATCGCTCTTATCCGGAGAAGAAACATGGTTATTCGGTCAGATAAGAAAAAGAGGGCAAAAGCTGTATTATATCCCGGACATGAAAATCAGCCATTTTATTCCCGTTAATCGTTTGAGCCCGGAATGGATCAAGAAGAGGTACTATTATCAAGGGGTTTCAAATGCCCTAGAGGGTAAAGGGCTGCCAGCACTGATACGACTTATAGCCGAATTAGCATTAAGGAGAGTCTACATTGCTTTCACTTCTCTTTCTGTGAAGGCTCCCAGTAAGCGGTTGGTGAGAGATTGCAGATTGGAAAGCATCCGAGGTTCAGTGGAGACGTTACGAAGCCGCGGGGCTGCCCCCATTCATGAATAGATCGCGCATGTTAGGATAGGGTAGAGAAGAGGGGAATTACGGTGAACCCAGACAATCATAGGCAAGGCCTAGTTAGCGTAGTCATACCAATCTATAACGGTGAAAAATATATTAGCGAAACAATACGAAGCGTAATGGATCAGACCTACGCCGATTTAGAGGTGCTGTGCATTATTGACGGTACCAAGGACCAATCCCTAAATCTAATTAAGAAGCTGGGTGATGAGAGATTTAAGATTTTCGAGCATGAGAACAGAGGAGCGACTTATACCCGTAATCGCGGACTGTCTTTGGCTGCAGGTGAATATATTATTTTTCTTGATCAAGACGATGTGATAAAGCCTGAGTTCATCCAAGCTGCAATTCAAGAGATGATTCGAACGGCCAGTACGGGAGTAGCAGTTAACGGTCACGTTATTGATTCAAAAGGCCAGATTATTCGGCGGATGTATCGGGTTAACAAACCAAAATTAACGCTTGGTTCACTGCTAAAGGGGAACCAAATGTATACGCCCTCACAAGTGCTGCTTAAACGCAAATCTGTTTCCGAGACGGGGGGGTTCGACATACAGGCGGATCAAGCGGATGACTGGGATATGTGGATCCATCAAGCCCGCAGCGGAAAGCTTGTTTTTCTAGATCGCGACTTGTTACGCTACAGGTTACATGATGCCAATCAGCACTGGGATCATGATAAGATGCTGCGAAGCGAGCTGCATATTGTTGAACGGAAATTGCTTGGCGAGCGTAATCCGCAAGCGATCAAAAGCTATAGCTATTTACGGTATTCGGAGCGTACCGCCGATTGGAGCGCTTTGGCTAAAGCCTTGAAGCTTAATGCCTTACTTATCTTTCAGCCTAGGTTTTACTGGACTGCTCTTCACATTGCCTGGACAAGACGAAAGTCAAATGCCAAACAAAATGGAGGAACCGGACTGTCCCAGAAGTGACCTTCTGGGCAGTCTCTTTGCTATTAACGATCATCATAATAAAATATTGACCTGATACGAAATGTATCATATATTGAGTATGATTAGGCTAAATTGCGAGGGAAATTCGGTGCGGGAATTCTTTCATCCTCACGACCGGTAAAAATAAGCTTGGGCACTAAAAATGCATAACAAAGGTGAAAGGAGTATACGATGAGGAATTACTTGAGATTTATATTAGCGTCATTGGTTCTCCTCTATCTCACAGGGTTTGTTGGATTCGATAAATCTCAGGAAATGATACGTAATCAACAATCCGAGAAACAGACGGTGAATAGAGGCTCTTCGAATAACGCTAAGAAATTGTTGAAGTTTCTTCATGAGATTAAAGGGAAGTATACGCTCACGGGAATGCATAGCTTCTTGGAAAAGCCCGATCTATATGCGGAAAAAATTAAGCAAATAACGGGTAATTATCCAGCGATAAAAGGGTATGAATTAGGTGGCATCTTGAACCAGCAGCCAAGCCAATTACAGAAAGAAAGAGATGGGGTCGTCAAGAGTGCGATCGGATGGCATAAATCCGGAGGCATCGTGGCAATGACCTATCATATCCATCTTCCGGGAGAGTGTTATTGTTGGAAAAAAGTTAATAATGGTGGAATTTCTCAAGAGGAATTCAAGAAAATAATAACTCCGGGTACGGAGCAATACAAGAAACACCTAAAGGATCTTGACGATGCGGCGATTTATTTGAAAAAGCTGAGGGATGCCGGGGTTCCAGTCTTATGGAGGCCTTACCATGAGATGAACGGGGGTTGGTTCTGGTGGGGCAGACAACCGGAGTTTACTAAGCTATGGGACATTATGTACAAGCGGTTCACCGAATATCATGATCTAAATAACCTTCTCTGGGTATGGAGTCCTGGAGCCCCTGACGAATGGTCAGATCCCTTTGAATCCTATTACGTTGGTTCGAAGAAGGCTGACGTATTAGCGCTGGATATTTACCATAACAAATACAAGAAGGAGCATCACGATCAGTTGATTGCGTTGGCTAAAGGCAAACCTATTGCGATCGGTGAGAATGGACATCTTCCTACTCCGTCGCTACTGAATAATGATCTAAAAAGCTACACTTGGTTCATGGCTTGGGGTAATTTGCTAGAGGAGACCAACAGTAAAGATGTTATTCAAACGTTATTCAAGGAGGATCGAGTATTGAATTTAAACGAAATGCTTACGAAGAGGAAAGAGACTAAATAAAGGGTTAACACTAGGGCTAATGCAAAAAAAAGTGCTTGCAGCTTGTATTGCAAGCACTTTTTTTGCCGTATTTACTCATCAATTTCAATTTTGATAGCCATTTCATCGATACGTTTTGTATTACACTATTTCGTAGCATTCGAGCCTTAGACCCTTTTTCTTACAAAAAACTAGTTGACAGGCACCTAATTCTATAATAAAGTGAGAAACAAATGATACAGTTAGTATCATTTAAACAATTCAAGAACGCTTCACTTGGAATTATTAAGCCATGCAGGATGCACGAATTAGTGTGAAGTGCTTGCGCAGCAGAGAGGTGTAAAATGAGTGCAATTCATGGCATATGCCACTTTAATCATGAACCTATCCCTCTAGAGCATGGGATGAATTTAATGAAGTCTCTTGACCGATACTCATTCGATGACACACATTGCTGGCTGCAAGGTTCTATATTCCTCGGCTGTCATGCGCAATGGATTACACCTGAATCTATTGGCGAAAAATTGCCTTACTATGATGCGAGCAGACAGTTAGCCATCACAGCAGATGCGATAATAGACAATCGGGAAGAGTTATTCGAAAGATTGCAGGTGGAGTATCCATATAGAAAAACCGTGACAGATAGCGAGTTGATTATGCTTGCTTATGATAAGTGGGGAGAAGATGCTCCGAAGTTTATTATAGGCGACTTTGCCTTCATGATCTGGGACGAGAGAAAACAGCTGCTTTTTGGAGCAAGAGATTTCTCTGGAAGCAGAACACTCTATTACTATCATAACTCAGAGCGTTTAGCTTTCTGTACGACGATGCAACCGATGTTATCGTTACCCTATATCAGCAATCAACTGAATGAACAGTGGCTGGCAGAGTATCTGGCCAATCCTGGAAGAATTGAAACAGTTGATGTTACTTCGACTGTATACCACAACATTAGGCAAGTACCTCCC
Organism: Cohnella sp.; assembly: GCF_041640265.1. Taxonomy (GTDB): domain Bacteria; phylum Bacillota; class Bacilli; order Paenibacillales; family Paenibacillaceae; genus Cohnella. The sequence continues at coordinate 36,860 of NZ_JBEQAP010000029.1, read as the reverse complement.
TCGCATTCGATTACTGTAGAGAACGGTAAAGTTAAGCTTTCAAGGTACTGTACCTTTAATGAGGATAAGCCATTAAAGCTGAAGACCAATGGGGAATATGAAGAGGCTTTCCGAGATGTTTTTCGAAGAGCAGTCCAATCTCGATTGCGTACTCACCATCAGGTGGGATCATACTTAAGTGGCGGGCTCGATTCAGGTTCTGTCGTCAGCTTCGCTGCCAAAGCCTTGCTTAACGAGAATAAGCGATTGCATACATACAGTTACATCCCGGAGGAAGATTTTGTTGATTGGACACCGAAAAGCAGGATGGCTGATGAAAGGCTATTCATCCAATCGACAGTTCAGCATGTTGGCAATATTAACGATCATTATCTCGATTTTAGAGGGAAAAGCCCCTTATCTGAGATGGACAAGTGGCTGGATACGATGGAGATGCCCTATAAATTTGTTGAAAATTCATTTTGGCTGAGCGGCGTATATGAGAAAGCCAGACAAGAAGGCATCGGCGTTCTATTGAACGGGGGCAGGGGCAACTATTCGATTTCCTGGGGACCTGCCTTGGATTATCAAGCAACTCTCCTAAAACGCTTTAATCTCTTTCGTTTATATCGTGAGATGAGTATGTATAGCAGAAACAAAGGAATCGGCAGACGGCACTTGTTGATGGAAGTAAGGAAAAGGGCATTTCCCAAGGCCGTTAACTCCCAAGAACAATATTTATCACCTATGCTAATCAATCCAGAGTTTGCCGAACGGACGGAAGTCTATGCGATGCTTCAAAGACACGGTATCAATAGGACAGGGTTGAAATTATCGAGAAGCAACCCTATAGAAGAAAGGGGAAAGCAATTTGATGAGATCATCAATTGGACCACCAGCGGGGTTAGCGGGACGAAAATGTCTTTGCGTCATGGAATGTGGTACCGGGATCCTACGAACGATTTGCGGGTAGTCCGATTTTGCTTGTCCGTGCCAGTAGAGCAGTTCGTGCAGAATGGAATGGACCGAGCGCTAATTCGGAGATCTACTGCAGATATGCTTCCGGATAAAGTTCGATTGAACTATAAGATTAGGGGGATTCAAGGCGCCGATGCGATCCATCGGATGAATCGGGTATGGCCATCCTTTATGGATGAGGTTAGGCATCTGTGTACGGACACCCGCATGAAGGAGTATCTGAATATCACTGCCATCAAGGCTGCCATTTCCAAGCTAGGTGATAATCCGGATCCCAAAACGGTGTACGATGGAGATTATTCAATGTTAATGCGAGCGCTTATTGTTTACCGATTTATCAAAAATCTTGAGAGGAGGTGAATAAAATGAACAAAGAATGGAAAAAACCATCGCTGGAAGTGCTTGATGTAAAAATGACCTTTGCTGGTCCTGGCGTCTCAATCCCTGATTCTTTTGATCCAGATGAAGCAACTCAACATCACAGCTAGAACATGAATTTCTAGGGCCCTTATACGTAATCTGTATGAGGGTCCTTTCACTAAAGAAGACACTTTGGAGGATAATAATGATTCATACTATACATAAGTCCTTATACAGAGCATTTGGATTTCGAGTGGCAAGCGATATTAAACTACCGGAATTGCAGGGACTAGAGGACGAGAATATAACGGCGGATATTGTCATCGAAAGGGCGGATCTGTCCGAGGATTGGAGCCGTTTAGCCGTACCGAATCGAAAGACATTCGTGACAGTAAATCGGGTTATGTTCCAGATTGCGGATACTGCGACCTACTGCATCCAAGACGGCAATAAAATTATCGTTTCTCCAATGGCGGGAGCCGATGAGGATCAGATTAGGCTTTATATTCTGGGTTCCTGTATGGGTGCATTGCTATTCCAGAGAAGGGTTCTGCCCTTGCACGGAAGTGCCGTAGAAATCGGTGGAAAAGCGTATGCGTTCATTGGAGATTCCGGTGCCGGCAAGTCAACGCTTGCGTCTGCTTTCATCCAAAGGGGTTACCCGCTAGTAAGCGACGATGTAATTGCAGTCTCCCTTGCTCATGATCAAACCCCGATGGTTACACCATCATATCCTCAGCAAAAGCTATGGCAGGAAAGCTTGGATGGCTTTGGAATGGAGAATGCATCGTATCGCCCCATCTTCCAAAGAGAAACCAAATTTGCGGTTCCTGTACCCGGCATGTTCCATAAGGAGCTGCTGCCCCTCGCTGGAGTATACGAGTTGGTCAAATCAGATAAGGAAACGATACAAGTGGATCGCATTCGAAGCCTGGAAAAACTGTCTATTCTGTATTGTCATACTTACCGAAATTCTTTTATTTCTCGATTAGGGCTGATGGAATGGCATTTGAATATGACAGCCGGTATGGCGAACAAAATCGGCGTTTTTCGAATACAACGTCCTGTTACAGGATTTACTGCTCCAGAGATGGTTTCATTTATTTTATCTACTACATAAATAAGGAAGGTTGATTTTGATGATTACAAATCAGGTACTTACTATGGACCATATTCTCATTCAGGCGGAGGGAAATATCGTAAGCGACATGGATGGAGAAAAGGTGATGCTCAACATCAATAAGGGTAAGTATTTCAATCTTGGCGATGTGGGTGGAAGAATATGGGATGCCTTAAGCGCTCCGATATCCGTTCGTAAGCTCGTCCCGATTCTAATGGCTGAATATAACGTCGAGCAGAGTGTGTGCGAGGATCATGTTCTATCCTTCTTGGAAAGTCTGCTCAAGGAGAATCTGGTCTATGTCAATGTAGAAGGAAAGCGGCAATGAATGCGGTTAAATATATTCGTAAGCTTTCATCCTTAGATAAGGGCATGCTGCTGTTAATGATGGAGTCGTTCCTTTACTTGGCTTGGGCACGGATTCTCGTTGGGTTACCGTTTGCTAAGATAGCTCCTTCTCTAGGCTCTTGGATGGAGGAGACTTCCCATGCGTCCAGCATGCAGGAAACAATCCTCATCAAGCAAATATCAGTCGCTCTGCACAGGATGAGCAGACATACTCTATGGGATAGTAAGTGTCTTGTCAGGGCAATTGCGGTCTTGAAGATGCTTGAAAGAAGACATATTGATAGTACGCTTTATTTAGGAACCGCTAGAGATGCCAATAAGGCAATGGTTGCCCATGCTTGGCTTCGCAGTGGTATCTTCTATGTAACAGGGGCGGAAGAGATGAGGAAGTTTACAGTGGTTGGAAAGTTTGCTAAACGGATAGATAAAGCCGGACAAGAGGGATCATATGATGAATAGTTCTTTCCTGTATGATTTGGATTCCTTACCTAAGGAATTGAAATTGTTACTCGCCTTTATGCGAATTGAACAAGATAACAGGTCCATTAGCATTCAGCGTATTCTATCTAAAGACGTGGATTGGGATCATTTCATTCTTTTGGTCAGACATCATCGGGTTTCAGCTATTATTTATAGCCAATTAAAGAAAATGAATCCTACCTGGGTCCCGTCCTATGTTCTTGAAACGTTGCACCAGGAATACCACAAGAATGTATTCCGAATGCTGCACTTGAGCGGAGAGTTAGAAAGGATTTGCAAGCTGTTCGACGAGCACAGCATTCCTACACTGTTGCTGAAAGGACCGGCTCTTGCATTTGATTTATACGGTGATATTTCACATAGAACTTCAAGAGATTTAGACATCTTGGTAAATATAAATCAACTAACTGAAGTGATGCAGCTGGTCCTGGATCAAGGCTATGTGGCAGAGGATATTGAAATGAACGTGCTAGAGGGCTGGAGATGGAGACAGCACCACTTTACCTTTTATCATCCTCACAAGAAGATCTGTCTTGAAGTGCATTGGCGACTAAGTCCGGGGCCTTCGAAGGAACCAAGCTTCCAAGAATTATGGGAACGAAGAAGAATCAATTTACTTACTAGTTATTCTACATACTACTTAGGTGAAGCGGACATTTTCTGTTATCTGATTACCCATGGCGCAAGACATGGTTGGTTTCGGCTGCGTTGGTTGGCAGATATCGATATCCTAGTAAGACGACAAACGAATTGGAGCAATGTGAAATTATTGCTGAAAAAATATCATTCGTTAGCGGTGGGCGGACAAGCTCTGATTCTGGCATCCCTGCTTCTGGACACTCCATTAAACAAGGACATGCACAGCATTGTAAGCTATAGTGGTTCAGTGAAATTAGCACAGACAGCGCTTCAATTTGTTCGAGAAGTCGTAGACATGCATTCCAATCCGCCAGAAGATTTAGAACGTCATTATAGACGTTATTTATTTGCCGCGAAATCAAGACGGCAGAAGTTCGTATACATCCTCAGTCATTTTTACCCTTACCCCATCGATGCTCAGACTCTGCCGTTGCCAAAATATATTAATTTCTTGTATTTCCCACTACGTCCTATATTATGGACCTGGAGAAAAGCGAAGAAATTTGCTGTAACCTAAGGGGGCGTTTAATCTGAAATCTATTCTTTACTTTACAAAGCGATTATACGCTCACTCAGGAAGAAAATTACTCGTAAATCTCATTGGGATGGTATTGATTAGTTTCCTTGAGGGTATTGGAATCTTTCTATTAATTCCGATGCTCAGTATGAGTGGATTTGTAAGTGTTAGTTCAGAATCAATCCCCTTGTCTGGTATGTTTAATGTATTCAAGTTAATACCCGCAGATTGGGTATTGCCGCTTATATTGGGGATCTATGTGTTGCTAGTTATCGGTCAAAGTTTTTTGAAACGCGGTATTAGTATACAGAATGTGAAAATCCATCAGGGGTTTGTATTTTATTTAAGAGCAGAAACCTACCGGTCCATCTTACAATCCAATTGGGATTTCTTCATGAAGCGGAGAAAATCTGATTTCATTAATTCCTTAACAGCTGAATTAGGACGAGTCAGCAGCGGGGTGAATATTTCCCTGCAATTAATAGCCTCTATAATTTTCAGCCTCATCCAATTGGGCTTGGCATTCTGGCTGTCTGTTGAGATGACGATATTCGTCATTGTATGCGGTTCCCTTCTAGCGTTCCTATCTCGGAAATTTATTCGCCAGTCGAAAGATCTAGGTAAACAAACGATAGAATTATCTCAGCAGTATATGGCTGGGATCACGGATCAGATGAATGGAATTAAGGATATAAAAATCAATATGCTTGAACATTCCCGATTAACCTGGCTTCGTCTTCTTAACATCAGAATGCAGAAGGAGCAGGGCGAGTACATTAAGTTGAGAACAACATCACAGTTTTATTATCAAATGGCATCTGCGGTGCTCATAGCTGCTTTTATTTTTTTGTCGGTACAGATGTTTCAGGCTAGATTAGAGCAGCTCTTACTCATCATTATTATCTTCTCGCGATTATGGCCGAGATTTACAGGCTTGCAGTCCAGCCTGGAGCAAATAGCCTCTACTATTCCGGCGTTTAATAACATCATTAAATTGCAAGATGATTGTAAGGAAGCCGAAGAGTTTACCCTAAGCGACAAACATGATCAAAATATAAAAACTCTCACAATAGAGAAATGTCTTGAGGTTAGCAATGTAAATTTTCGATACAATCGGGAGGAAACGCAATTTGTACTTCAAAACATCAATGTGCAAATTCCCTCTAAACGAATGACTGCTATTGTTGGTAAGTCCGGCGCTGGAAAAAGCACATTAATTGATATCATAATGGGACTTATACAACCGGAATCCGGACAAGTCATTATTGACGGTATCCCACTGACAAGCGATCGGTTATTATCCTTGAGGCGATCCATCAGCTATGTTCCGCAGGACCCTGTTCTCTTTAATGCAAGCATAAGGGAAAATTTATTGTTGGTTAAAACGAATGCTAGCGAAGATGAGATTTGGGAGGCGCTAGAGTTTTCGGCTTCTGCTGAGTTTATTAGAAGGCTTCCACAGGGTCTCGATACGTTCATTGGTGATCGCGGGGTCCGATTATCTGGAGGAGAACGTCAAAGACTGGTTCTGGCCCGGGCGATCTTACGCAAACCCTCCATCCTTGTTTTGGATGAAGCAACCAGTGCATTAGATACGGAAAATGAAACAAAAATTCAAGAAGCGCTGGATAACTTAAAGGGAAAAATGACCATTATCGTCATTGCTCATCGGCTCTCAACGATACGCAATGCCGACCAAGTGATTGTCATCGATCAGGGGATTATCGTTCAGAAAGGGATGTTCAGCCAGCTAGCAAATGAAAAGAAAAGCGTGCTGAACCATCTGCTGCAATCTCAAGTCGTCGTTTGGCCACATGCTATAGAGAAGGTTGGAGAGTAATGGTTATAGCATTTTTGCAATCACTGTATCACCCTGAAACTGAGTTACCCCGAGATAACGATGATTATCATCGGCTTTTACAGGATATCGAGCTATTTATGATCTCCTCTCAGGTTTATCATTTGTTGTACGAGCAAGGACGGCTGGAGAAAACCCCCCTTTTCTTCCAACAGAAGCTTAAAGCCGATTACACGCGCGGTGTGCATCATAATTTCTATATGATGCAAAAAGAGGGAGCATTGTTAAAGGCTTTCGAACAGAGGCAAATCGATGCCATCCCTCTTAAAGGAATTCAATTTGCAGATCGCTATTTTGGTCATTTCGGAGCCAGAATCACCGGTGATATTGATATTTATATTCCGCTTAGCAAGCTAAACGAAGCAATTGAATGTGTTAAAGATCAGGGTTATAGGTTCCAGATCATAAAGGATCATCACGCCCGGCTGTATAAACACGAGCTGTCTGTTGAATTACACTGGACGTTTGATAAACAATATTGGTCTGATCTGAATCCGGCTCCTTTTTGGGAGTCATCAGAAACCTTTAAAAAGTACAATTTTATTAGGCAATTATCCACGCAATATACCTTTTACTTTATTTGTTTGCATGGTGCTAGACATCAGTTGGAGTCACTGAGATATCTGTTGGATATTGTTCAGATGTTATATACATGCAGTGAAAAAATAGACTATGACTTATTATTTCAACAAGCGGTTCGCGACAAAACATCAAGGAGAATAAAAACCGTGCTTTCCATTGTTTATCAGCAATTTCCTCATTTGCACGTGTTGAAGCCGCTCAACATTCCTTTGGTGAAAAGTCGTTGGAATTATGATTCAATAAGAAAGGCTAAGCTAGGAATTAAGGATCGACAATATTATGTTTATAAATTTTTTTTCAAGCATCTGATATTCGATTCTTGGAAACACACCTTGAAGTCAATAAGGAAGTCCTATTGAATAATAATCATAATGGACCACTTGGCTAAAGGTTAGCTAGGTGGTCCATTTAGAAATGATTAAGAGCTTATGGTCCCAAAAGTCTTAAACTGAACTGCATTCCCAACAAATTGCCAAGTAACGGTTCCATCTATAGCTGAGCCCGAAGTATGAGTAGGGGCTGCGGATCCTGAAGTGCCGGCAAGAGTGCTTTTGTATACTCTAGTTCCAGAGTAAACAAGCTTATTCAATGAGTAGGCTGTTTTTGCTGTCCAGGTTGATTCTGCGGCATATCCTGCAGTTGTGCATACCCATCCAATCGTCCCGCCAGCTGTTGGGGTAATATTAATTATCCTATCCCCTACAATAAACATGCCCTTGGTGGGTAGAGATGAGCTTTCAAATTCACGCCTGCCTGCATTTGGCACACCCGTATTATTGACAACAGTTGATTCGAAGTTATGAAGAAGCGGATAATTAGTTGTTGAATTTGTTATTTGGTTACCGCTAATAACATTATTTCGAGCGCCGCTTCCTTCATTAATTGCCGCTGTGGAGGTATTAAAATGATTCTGCATATCGATTTTGTTATTAGTAACGATATTATCTGAACCGCTGATAAAAATAACTGCTCCCCATGTATTAGCCCCGGAAACAGGAACACCAGATACCGTATTACCTGTGACTATGCTTCGATCACTGACACGTATTAGCCCTGTTTGATTTGCTGTCACGATAGAGCCGCTAGGAATTTTAACAACTTTATTTAAGGTGATATTATCTGTTATTACCCACCTATGATCCTGTGTATTGTTCGTCGCTATATCCAGAGCCGTATCCATATTTGGATTATCCGATGTTATTGAATTTCCTGAAAAAATAAGTTCTTTCAGATACCGCAATTCAACTGGCCGTTGAGTTACATTTTCATACTGATTAATGGAGTTATTCGTTATTCGAACTCTTTTGACATTTTCAAAGTTATTTGGATTAACAGAGAAACTAATGCCGCTAGAGCCAAATCCAGTTGTGGGATCAGAATAAATTGAAATGGCATTGTCACTAATGTTTAAGTCTGAACACGATTGCCCTACGGCAGGTAGTTCGAGTTTTATCGCATTGCCGCCATTCAAATAACCCAAGCTCTGAATCTTGATTTGATTACCTATAACATTAATATTTTCCATTATCCCGCCTAATCCTATAGCATTGTCATATCCTAAAATTTTGTTGTAGGAGATATTTATGTGTTTGTATCCATATTTCGCGCCTCCAAAATTTATTGTTCCGTAATTATTAAATGTGTTAAAGCTGATGTCGCCATAGGAGGTGACGTCGGTATTGCCAAAAGTTAAACTCCGCATGATGATTGCTTCCGCCCCGCCTACTTTTGTACCGCCATATCCCAGAAAAATATCGGAGAAAAGATTGTTATCTACACGATAACGATGCCCCCCAATACCTAAAGCATTGGAACATCCATGATGAAAATGATTTCCAGTAATTCGATAGTCCGAACAGTTTCCATCGTATGTGCTTATAAACTTGCCCCGAAAATATCTAAATTCACAATCCTTTATTAGGAAGTATGAATGTCCTTTAGTCCCCAAGGGATTAATCATAAGCTGCGCAAATTCAGTAGTATAGGTTCGATTGCCGCCATCCCAAATAATGCCTTCGAATGACCAATGGGAAGCACTGTTTCCTTTAGATACAAAGTAATACATATTGTCATTACAGGGGTTAACATGCATTAAAAATAAAGGTTTGTTTATCCCTTTCGTAGTAATGTTTGATGTGAAATATACTGATCTCGCTGTCGCCGGATCAAGTCTAAAATGGTAAACGCCTGAATCGACTTCTATCGTTCCGCCGCCGCATGTTTCAAGGTAATTATAGGACTTGTTATATGCATCTGCATTATCCATCATTACGACTCCGTTGCCGTTTAAGGTAGCTCCAGCATTGTCTTTGAGTGTAAGGGTTGTTGTTCCACCGCCAGAAACAATGGTCGTTACTAAAATGTTATTCAGCTTTACATTAGGTGCGGTTAATGGTATCCAAGGCGGGGTGGAAGCCGCAATTGAACCGTGCCCTCCATCTTCCCAATATGCGGTTACATCCCGAATAAGTCCAAGGATTCCACGAGAATTTGCTGGATTGCTCTCTTCGCCATAAATGGCATAACCATGACGTGATCCGCCGACAGGCATAGTAATTCGAATCTTATTTCCAGTCTTGAAACTCAGAATATCAGGTGCGTTGGTTATTGTCGTTACCGCACTTGCAGAGGTTATGCCGCCATATTTATCGAGAATAGCAATGCGATAACGATAGGTGGTTGATCCAGCCGTTCCAAATTTCGATAGAGTGGGTTGAGGGGCCGGGTTTGGGAAGGTGGAAGTAATATTGCTGCCTCCATGTAAGACCATTACAGTTTGTCCATCCCAGTATCTGAATTTATCCGTCTCGGGTATGCTCAGAAGATTTGAACCCTGGGTAAAAGACGCCTTTGTCGAAACAATTCCTCTTTTTTCATCCCCTTCGTTAGAAGCACCGAACCATTGAGGTTTAATCGTTCTCTTGTTAATAATGTCGCTAATAACCGTACCCTCTCCAGCAAAAAGGGGAAATGGCGCGGCTATAATTTTGGAGTTTACTGTCAGCTTGATCCCCTGCGACATATAAAGATAAGCATTCTTATCGAAAATAAGAGTTTTTTCCTCCGGGAATATAGTGTTTGCTGAGATATTATAACGACCTTCAGGAAAGTATATTGACGATTTGTCGCTAGCCATAGCGTTTTGAATAGCCTTTGTGTCATTAGCTACACCATCTCCAACAGCACCGAAATCGACAATACTGCTAGCATTAGACATTGATTATCCCTCTTTTCTCCATGTGATTTCTCAACCTTAAATCAACTAGTGTTTATTAGCTTATGCCAGTTATAAACAAGAAGTGTGGAGTGTTGACGGAGAGGATTTGACCAATTATCCCGCTTTAACATGGTTCAAACTACCTATAATACGATACAAAATGAAACAAATTGATGATTTTGTGACTAAATCACAATTGACATGTTACAGTATGTATCGTAATATGGGTAAGACAAAACATTAATTCTATGGAACTACTGGAGGGCACTGATGGAATTTGTAGATTACTTTAGAATCATTTTCAAACGTTTGTGGCTGATCGCTCTTATTGTATTCATTTCTACAATTGTTACGGCATACTACAGCGATGACCAATACAGACCCGTTTACGGAGCGACGGCCAAGTTAATCGTGAGTAAGACTTCAGACCAGGATCAATTAATCAATACCTATAAGGAAATCATTAGAACACCAGCGATAATGGATATTGTCGTCGAACGTTATCCTGCTCTACAAATTAGTTCAAAACAACTAATCAGAGATGTGCAAATCAGTTCGTTAAATGGTACTCAAGTCATGGCAATCTTCATTCAGGATTCTTCTTATGAAAGAGCGGCGAAGATTGTAAATGCAGTTTCTGCTGTTTTTCAATCCGAAGTTCGTAAGCTAGTAGAGGTAAATGATATCAAGGTATTAAATCTCGCAAATGAAGCAGAAAAATTTGCCTTACCGCTTAATGAAAAAAGTAATGAAGCTACCATTATAAGCTTTCTGATCTCCATCCTCTTTGGAATAGGAATCGCGTTACTGCTGGAGTATATGGACAATACGATTAAGTCGGAGAGCGATGTTTTGCAAGTCTTTCAATGTTCGACATTAGCTAAGGTAGCTAAAACAAAGGACAAAAGGCAACAACGCCCCTCAAGTAATAAATCAAGAAAAAAGGTCGGTGAAGTAGGTGGATCATCCTATACAGCTCTTAACCGGTAAATCAAAATCTAAAAAAGCATCAAAACTGAATTCAATTGCAACAGATTCCTATAGAGCCTTGAAGATTAACATCGAATTTAAGGCAATTGGTAAGGATATCAAGACATTAGTAATAACATCGTCCATGCGAGGCGAGGGCAAAACAATAACCTCACTAAACTTAGCCATTGCCTATGCCCAGTCAGGTAAGAAAGTACTGTTAATCGATGCTGATCTAAGGAAACCTGGAGTTCATCTGCTATTCGAGGGTGATTACGGTCGCGGACTAACCCATTTTCTTATCAACGAAAGCACGCTAAGTGAAACAATTCAGAAAACGAATATTCCAGACCTCTCTGTTATTACCTCAGGATCAACTCCATCCAACCCATCGGAATTACTCACCTCACCACAAATGGATATTCTCATAAATGAAGTAAAGCAGAATTACGACATTATATTGATCGACACACCACCTATCTTGGGATTCATTGAAACCAAGATGCTGGCAGCCAAATGCTGCGGAGTCGTCTTTGTAGTTGAACATGGCATAGTAAAAAAGTCGGTTGCTAGTAAGGCGAAAGACGAGATATTGAGTGTGAAGGCTAATCTACTAGGTGTCGTAATGAATAAAATGAAGAAAAAAGAGGCGTCTATTTAACCCTGCTTTACCTTCATAGGTCTTAGGTAATGTCTACTAACCTTTATCAATGTAGGCACTCGGCTATGCTGTGGGTGTTTGATACCTTAGACGTAGATCGTCAAGGGTGTAGCGTGAGGAGGGGTTTAATGCCCCTGAAATATTCTTTTCGAAATCAAGGAGGATAATAGATGAATAGAGTTAGGAAAGCGATAATTCCCGCAGCGGGCCTTGGAACAAGATTTCTTCCAGCAACTAAAGCGATGCCTAAGGAAATGCTTCCAATTATAAATAAACCAACCATTCAATACATTGTTGAAGAAGCAATAGAGTCTGGGATTGAAGATATCATTATTGTTACCGGCAAGGGAAAAAGAGCGATCGAGGATCATTTCGATCATGCATTTGAGCTTGAAACCAATTTAATGGAAAAAGGTAAGCATAAGCTGCTAGAGGAAGTAAGAAGATCTTCAAAGGTGGAAATTCACTATATTCGCCAAAAGGAACCGAGAGGCTTGGGTCATGCGATCTGGTGTGCAAGGAGATTTATTGGGGATGAACCCTTTGCAGTTTTATTAGGTGATGATATTGTTGATGCCCAGGAGCCGTGCTTGAAACAATTAATGAAGCAATATGATCTCACAGGAGCTTCCGTAATCGGTGTGCAGCCAGTTGCCGAGAATGAGACGCATCGGTATGGGATTATCGATCCAAGCGGCCGAGATGGAAGGTTATTTCAAGTGAAGAACTTTGTTGAGAAGCCTTCTTCAGGCCAAGCCCCATCCAATTTAGCAATCATGGGACGATATATTCTAACCCCTGAAATCTTTCGATTCCTTGAGCTTCAACAGCTAGGTGCTGATGGAGAGATCCAATTGACGGATGCTATTCAACAGCTTAATCAAATTCAAGACGTTTTTGGTTATCATTTTCAAGGTGTTCGTTACGATGTAGGAGATAAATTGGGTTTTATTCTCACTACATTGGACTATGCATTAAAGAATCCCGAATTTCGTCGTCCGCTGTTGAAGGTTATAGAAGAGATACTTATAAAAGAGAGATTGCAAGAAGTAATTGCATGAATCTTGGATATCCTCGCTTGTGCTGAGGGTATCCTTCTTCATTTAAAACATTATTACGAGGAGACGTTATATGAAAGTTGCTGTCATTGGTACAGGATATGTGGGGTTGGCTACAGGGATATCTCTGGCATTTCTTGGCCATCAGGTTAACTGCATCGATATCGCAGCAGGAAAAATAGAGCTGCTTCGGCAAGGAAAGCTTCCGATCTTCGAGCCGGGTTTAGAGGAGCTATTCCACAAGGCCAAACCTAATTTGCACTTTTCAACTTCCTATAGGGAGGGTCTAGTAGATTCGGATGTAATCTTTCTGGCTGTGGGAACACCTGCTAATGTCGATGGGTCTCCAAATCTTAAATACCTGTTCTCCGCAGTTGATGAAACAATTGCATGTCTCCGTAATCGTGAAGGGCTAACTGTATTAGTGAATAAAAGCACTGTTCCTGTAGGGACTGCGGATCAAATATTAGAAAGAGTAAATTCAGCATCGTTACATTCCTCTGTAACCATTGCTTCTAATCCGGAGTTTCTGAGTCAGGGTCGGGTGGTAAGTGATACCCTGTACCCGGAACGAATCGTAGTAGGTGGAAATGAAAGAGCTATTCATGTTCTACAGGAATTATACGCACCCATTATTTCTCAGACTTTTATATCGCCTGAGCAGACTCCTCGTCCAGAGACTACAAAGGGAGCAACCTTTATTAGTGTAGATACGAGGAGCGCTGAATTAGCCAAATACGCGGCAAACGCATTTCTTGCTATGAAAATTAGTTTCATTAATGAAATGGCCAATGTTTGTGATCGGGTCGGTGCTGATGTGACAAAAGTTGCAATGGTTATTGGCAAGGATCCCAGAATAGGTTCATCTTTTCTTCAAGCTGGCATCGGTTACGGTGGAAGCTGTTTTCCAAAGGATACAAGGGCCTTACAATTTATTGCGGATACAATCGATTACGATTTCAAGTTGCTTTCAGCTGTTATTGAAGTGAATAACAATCAGAAATATCGAATCATTGAGAAGCTTCGTGAGGAGATAGGAACCTTATATGGGAAGAAAATAGCTGTTTTAGGCCTTACATTTAAGCCTGGAACGGATGACCTGAGAGAAGCGCCAAGCATTCCAATCGTCAATGCCTTATTGTCTGAGGGAGCGGAGGTATATGTCCATGATCCGATTGCTATAGATACAGCGAGGGCAATACTGCCGAGAACAGTACATTTCAAGCATCAGTTATCGGATGTGTTGTTAGATGCGGAGGCTGCACTTTTAATTACAGAGTGGCCCGAATACCTAAATCTTAAAGCTGAACATCTCATTTCGGTTATGCGCCGGCCTTTATTTATCGATGGACGTAATGCATTGAATGCAGGAACTATGAATGGAATCGAATATATAGGATTCGGCCTAGGTGATCGCATCGGTTCGAAGCCTCTTCATCTCGTATGAAGATAAGTGTATTAATTCCAACATTTTGCAGGGTGGCCGATTTAGATCGCTGTCTGCAAGCTGTTATTTCACAGACTGTAAAGCCGCATGAGATTATCGTAATAATCAGAGAAGAAGATATAGAAACTTTACAGTATATCAGGAATCTCAATCCCTCAAGTATCCATCTAAAAATAGTTGAAATGAATATACCTGGTGTAGTTCAAGCAATGAATAAGGGTTTAAGTGTTGCTACAGGTGAAGTTGTGGCAATTACGGACGACGATTCCGAGCCGTTTCCCGATTGGTTAGAACGAATTGATAATGTCTTTGCAAGTAACAAGAAGGCCGGCGGAGCTGGAGGACGTGATTGGATCCATCAGGACGGTAACATTTTGGATGGAGAAGCTGCTTCTGTAGGGAGTATTCAATGGTTCGGCAGGAGGGTCGGTAATCACCATCTCGGAATAGGCGCAGCACGAGAGGTCGATTTCTTAAAAGGGGTAAACTGCGCATATCGTACAGAGCCATTAAAGAAAATTGGCTTCGATAATCGATTGTTGGGCAAAGGAGCACAGGTTCATTGGGAGCTTAGTGTCGGATTAACTATGAAAAGGATGGGATGGAAATTAATTTATGATCCCTTAATCGGAGTTGGCCATTATCCTTCTCAGCGGTTTGATGAGGATAAGAGGAATGAGTTCAACCCTATAGCATTAAGAAATGCCATACATAATGAAACATTAGTTATCCTGGATCATTTACCATCTATAAGAAAACTATTTTTTTTGATATGGGCGCTGCTGATCGGTTCAACTAGTTCACCAGGACTACTTCATTTACTTCGGGGTGTATTAATGAGAAAGGGAAAGGTAATATCAGCCTATTGTGCAACCTTGGAGGGTCGTTATATGGGGATTATCGGGTGGAAAAGAAACAAACGTATGGGAGGTGTTGAACAATGAAGGTCGGTATTGTCATGCCACTTGCGGAATTAGGAGGTGGAGCCGAATTTATGTTACTTCATCTTCTGCGCGCAAATAAACACACAAAAAATAGGGAATATACGTTATTTTTTTTTGAGAATGGTCCGTTAGTTAGTGAGGCTGAAGCACTAGGTTACACTGTGAAAGTAGTTCCATCCGGAAAGCTTCGACAAATAAGCAAATTATTCATGACAGTATACGCCCTATTTCGATGGATAAAAAAGGAGAAAGTTGACATTGTTTTATCTTGGATGAGCAAGGCACATCTTTATGCAGGTCCTGCGGCATGGTCGGCTAGGATTGACGCGATTTGGTTTCAACATGGGGCACCTGAAAAGAATTTTATGGGGCAATGTCTTAAATATATACCTGCAAGAGCTGTGTTATGTCCTTCGCAGTCAGCTAAGGAAATTCAGTGTCAATTTACACCTAATATTCCAGTAACTGTCATTTATCCCGGCGTGGATTTATTAGAGAACAATCCAATGATGCTTCCTCCGACCGAAGAGGTTAGAGTGTTGCTGGGTTTACCCACAAAAAGCATCATTGTTGGCATAGTTGCAAGGCTTCAAAGATGGAAGGGAGTGCATGTATTTGTCGAAGCGGCAATACGTGTCATTAAAGACCATCCAGATGTACACTTTGTAATCGTTGGAGGCAGTCATCATTCTGAACCAGAATATCGCACTGAACTAGAAGAACAGGCTATAGCTTCGGGGATTGCAGACAACATTCATTTTGTTGGTTATCAGCCGAAAGTATCAAGTTGGATTCAATCATTTGATATTCTCACTCACTGTTCAATTGGCATAGAGCCCTTTGGGATGATTATCGTTGAAGGATTGGCTTTAGGGAAAGCGGTAATTGCGTCCAAAGCAGGGGGGCCGCTTGAGATTATCAAGGATGGCGAGAATGGATTGTTAGTACCTCCTGATAATGTTGCACATTTGTCATTTGCAATTCTTAAGCTAATCGAGGACCGGGATTATTACAATGTATTATGCAAGGCTGGTGTGAAACGAGCAAAAGCATTCAGCACAGAGCGTCTATCGGATAATATGGCGGAGTTTATAGAATCATTGCGGATAGGAGCTTGAATAAGAGTATGCTGATTCAAAAAATTCATGACAATAAATGGTTTAGGATTATGGGAATCATACTCCTTGTTATGCTGATGGGCTACTATCTTGGTACTATGGCGCTTGATCCTAGCAAAACTAGGCTCTTAATAGCATCTTCGATTATTTTTATACTCCTTGTGCTTAGCATTCGTAAACCCACTTTAGCATTGTATTTGTTGCTCTTATACTTACCATTCTTAGGTTTTCTAAGGAGAGTATTAATTCCAGTCGCAGGTTGGAATACTCTCGATCCTTTAGTAATCGTCGGACCTGCGGTAATTTTGATTCTTGTGTCCAAGTGGTTTTATCGTAAGTATATTGATCGGGAAATGATAGCGAATGATACACGATTATTTCAGCTTATCCGATGGATGCTTATGGTAGACATTATTCAAGTATTCAACCCCTTACAAGGTGGTTTATTTACAGGATTCGCGGGAGTTATGTTTTATATTGTTCCTGTCTGTTATATGATACTTAGTCGTGAATACATTGACGAAAAAAAAATAAAAGTGATCTTCGCTTCCATATTTGTAGTTGGTCTAATAGCTGCACTATATGGGTATAAACAATATTTTTATGGATATTACTCATTTGAAGATATGTGGGTTGAATTATCCGGATATACGGCTTTAAAAGTTTACAGTGTTATGAGGCCCATCTCGTTTTTTACAAGCGCTTCTGAGTATGCCTGCTATCTTGGAGTAGCAACGATTATTTCTTGGGTATACGTACTTCGCAGCCGAGCGCTAGTTAAAGTAATAGGGCTACTGGGTTTGTTTTTGTTATACTCGGCTCTCTTTATCGAATCAGCCAGGGGAGTAATCGTAACCGTAACAGTGGCTTTAGTTATTATTTCTATACTTAATGCCAAAAAAGCGGCTAATAAGATAGCCATATCGATTTTAGCATCTATCGTAATGACGGGTCTATTCTTGGGAATTTCTAAGCTAAATGTAGAGAATGATTTGATTCATCACTCAGTCGTCGGATTAACAGATCCGTTAGGTGAAGAAGCAACTACAATCGGGCATTTAGAGCTAATGATTGTTGGATTTAAGAAAGGAATAATGAATCCGCTAGGGCATGGGTTAGGTGCCACAACAATAGCGGCAGGTAAATTTGATGGAGCGGCAGTAAGCTCGGAAGTGGATTTGAGCAATAAGTTTTTAGCTACTGGCATTCTAGGCGGCGGTCTTTATTTATTAATCATGATAAGGATTCTGTATATCGCATTTAAGCAAGCTAGTATCAGCAGTGTTCATCTAGCAATATTGGGAATTCTTATTGCCCAAGCAGCACAGTGGTTAAATGGAGGACATTATTCTACGGTAGGACTCATCTGGATCATGATCGGATATCTTGATAAAACTTATCTACAGAAAGGGGTAAAGCAATGAGAATAGCATGGATTGGCCCTATGCCAAACAATGATGGTGGAGCCACAGGTGTTGGCAGGCAGATTTTACAGGAACTATCTAGACAGGGGGTAGAAGTCGAATGTTTTTTTCCGGGTAAAGAGTCGGCTCTGCCTGAGGTTCTAGTAAAGGCGGAAAACTTGAAAATCTACAGCCAGCCCTCATCATGGAAGTGGAATCGATGGTACAGCCGTAATAACTTTTTAGCGTTTATTACAGGGCAAATCGCTAATCTGCGATGTGAAATGAAGCTTGTCGAAACATTGGTTAGCCTGCATAAAGCCAAGCCTTATGATCTGGTTTATCAATTTTCTCATATTGAACTCCATGCCTTAAAGCGGTACAAAAAGCAATTACCTCCGATCATACTTCATCCAAGTGTTCACGCAGCAGGAGAGCTCAAGTGGCACCGAAAGGAAACACATCTATCTAAGTTATCAGAACCATTTTTCAAGCGTGCAGCGGTCCGGATTCTATTAATAGCACGCGCAATTGTTCAGAAGCGTCATATAAAAGAAGCGGATTATGTGCTGAGTTTAAGTCGTGATTTCGCAGAAGAGGTCAGTAAAGACTATCAGCTGCAACCGAACAAAGTTTCCTACATTGTACCCAATCCAATTGATATCGAACGATATTCTCCAAAACCGGGTATTGGTAAATATGGGGCTGACGATCGAATCACCTTTCTATTCGTGTCCCGGATCGCGGTCCGAAAAGGCGTTGAAATGATGGTTGAGCTTTCACACCGATTAACTGACATATCGGATAAAGTACGTATTCTTATCGTCGGTAATCATTCGTTATGGTCTGACTACCGGGGTCTCCTGGGTCAAATGAACACAAATGTAGCTACATATGTGGGCCAATTATCCGGTGGAGAGATGGACAATCTCTACAATTCGGTTGATGCACTTATTCAACCCAGTCACTATGAGCCCTTTGGCCTTACAGTTGGAGAAGCATTAGCCTGTGGGGTTCCTGTCATCGCCAGCGATAAAGTCGGTGCTGCGGAACAAGTGAATAGAATATGTTGCAGAGTTTTCCCTGCAGGAGATATGGATGCGCTGGAGGTCAATGTTAGGAATCTTTTAAATGATCTAAGCTCACCTAAGCGGAAGGAAATTGCTGAATTAGCCCGATCAGAGGCTATACGTTTATTTTCTAATCCGGTTATCGTTACTGGTTTAATGACAGTACTTAGTGAAATTATCGATGCTCAAACGAACCCGAAGTACAAGGAAAACCCAGTCACCAAACCTAAAGTGGCAGTTGGTGGATAAGAATGGGGATTATTAACAGGGATGACAAACGCAGATCGTCCCTCTTGGCCAAAACGCTTCAAACCTTTGCAAGTATGTTCGGTGTTCTAGGCATCGGGGTGATCTCGGCAATCATATTATCTCGGGGCTTAACGCCTGATGATCGAGGAGTTTTTCTGGGGATTTCGATGTGGAACGGCTTTATTCTCGGACTTTGTGATGTTGGAATTTATATGGCTACGGTCTACCTTTGGGGAAAAAGCTTAGAACACGAGCGAAAGGACATCTTTAGGACACTTTTGATATGGGCGTTAGCAACCGGTGGAATTGCCGTTTTTGTTGTTATGTTAATAACCGGGTGGATGATCAAGGGGCATCTGGAAGGTGACGTAAAATTAGCCGCCTATCTATTCTTTCTATCAACGTTTACCGGTCCGCTTACAAGTATGCTTTCCGGAGTGCTGGCAGCGCAACAGCGCTTCTCGTTAATAAATATGGTTCGTATTGGGATTCCCGCCGTGTTAACAGCAATATGGATGATATACTTCCTACTCGGAATTCTAAGTGTCAGTTTGTGTCTGATCACATCAGCCATTATCGCTTTTTCCAGCGGAATTCCGTTTATCTGGCAGGCTCGTTCATTCCTTATGTCTTCCGGGCATTTTCGTCTACCCATTTTGTGGAGTGGTGTATGGTATGCCCTCAAGGGCTTTGGAGGCTCAGTGATCCAAGTGTTAGGAAGCGGTGGAACTCAGATTTTACTCTTCTCCTTAACACCTTCTGCTCTTGCTATGTATCAGACGGCAAGCAGTGCGACGGGTGTTCTTTGGGCAATTCCTAAGGCGATAGGAATTACTAGTTTTCCTAATATGGTGAATGAGGCGCGCAATCATTTACATGCGAAGGTATGTAAATTCATTAGACTTACCACCTTGGGTACGATATTAGGAGCTATTGGGTTGGGAACCGCAATGCCTTTTCTTATTCCATTGCTATTTGGACAGGAGTATATAGCTGCAATCTGGCCAGCTCTGCTGCTGCTTCCGAATGCTTTGTTTGGCGGATTATCAGAAATATTGGGGAATGCGCTTAACAGTATCGGACGCACCTTGCATAGTACGGTAGCTACAGCTGTTTTAGTAGGCACTACACTCGGCAGCATGACACTGACTATAGATGCTTGGGGCATTAGTGGAGCAGCAATTTCCTCTGCTATCGGTTTTTTCATGAGTTTTCTAGTGAGATTCTTGTGGTATAACATTAGCTTCCAGAGAATTTCATTTATGGAGTTATTACCTGGATCCTTAGATGTGAGAGAGATCGTTAACTTAGGAAAAGGGATTCTTAAGAAGGTTGATTATTTTATAAAAGGAAAAATTCCCATGAAGGGAGGATCGGTATGAAAAAGCTGAAAGAAAACCTCCAGAACATTCGCTTCTCAGTATGTATATGTACTAGAAACCGTCCAGATGATCTAAATCAAGCTTTGCAATCTTTGGAATACTCCGATACACCCATAACCGAAGTAATCGTATCCGATGATAGTACAGATGAAAGAACAGAACAGCTAGTAAAATCACATTTCCCAAGTGTGAAATATCTGAGGGGACCCAGGATCGGATTATCAGCAAATAGGAATAATGCTATAAAAGCCGTATCCGGAACACACCTCTTATTCATTGATGATGATGTAAAGCTATCGAGAGACTATTTCGTCCAAATCTTTAATGTTATCAAGAAGAATAATGAGTTATACGGAAACAAATTAATTGTTACTGGGCTGGAGAACAAGAATGGTTCAATCATTTTTCCACATGATCAAACCTTCTTAGGCTTCCAAAGTAGACCCTATAAAGACGGAGATACTATTAAAACCATAGTGATTAACAGTACTGTATTCCCAGTATTCTTGTTCAAAGAAATCTTATTTGATGAACAGTTAATCTATGGGTATGAAGAAGTGGATATTGCTACCCGAGCTGTACAGAAAGGGTATGCTATTGTGCTGGCACAAGAAGCCATTAACTTCCATTATCCTTCAGAAATTAATCGCGATTTTTATAAGCCGCACATTGTTACATCACGATTGTATGCAACCTTTAAACGTTATCTATTTACAGAAGGAAAGTGGCTTAAAGCCCTTTCTTTTTTTATTGCCGCAATTATTCATACTACGCTGCATTGTGCAAGGGTAGAAGGAGTAAGAGGAGTTTTAAGCGCGCTCCGTACGATAAGGAAATCTATTAATTACATCATGATAGATAGGAAGCAATATACTCTCTCTTTAAGGAGAAAAATGTGAGATGAATTGGAATGCGATTCGATTATTCCGTCTTTCGAATTTGTTTTATCGAAAAAATTTCAAAAAAATTGCCGCGTTTATTTCAATGTTTAATAGAGTGATAACAGGTGTAGAGATTTCCCCGCAGGCACAAATCGGGAAAAACTTTTTCATTGCTCACGGAAATGGCATCGTTATTGGAGCGGGCTCAAAAATAGGTGATAACTGTATTATCTATCACCAGGTAACCATGGGTGTGGGTAGAGATAGCAGATTTAATCCAAATGGAGCAGCAGATGATAAATTCCCTGAAATCGGAGACGGTGTTGTGATTTATGCAAGAGCAAAAATTGTCGGCGGTATAACCATTGGAAACAATTGTGAAATAGGGGCAAACGCAGTTGTATTAACGAATATACCAGATCATGCAATTGCTGTTGGTATACCGGCAAAGGTTGTGGAGATTAAAGCTCATTACCGTGATGGAAGGCACTATCCATGCTTGAAACTACGGAATTTCTGCCATTGGAATAGGGCTTCTTCTTGGTAAATACGGATTGCTATTATTTCTGATCTGGTTGCTAGGTACTGCTATTATCTTTCTACCTCGGATGAGAATTCCTCGAAGTAAAATTAATAGAATTATGGGTCTGGGCGGCCCTTGTATCCTGTTTATCGCAGTTTTAGCAGGCAGTGGTAGAGATAAAAGCTTTCTTATCAATTTTACTGTGGGATTAACCTTTGCAGCAGTCATTTATATGTTTCTCGTGTTATTTGATTACAAAGACATATCCAGGAATTCAATATTTAGAAGGTTCTGCTTATTGCTCGGGGGATTCTCTTACACTCTTTATTTAACCCATTATCCCGTACATAACTTTATTAAATCATCGATCGGTGACAACAACTGTTTCAACCAACTATAACAGGTGATGCTATATGCATGGTTGATCTCCCTCCTAACAGAGACCAATACCGAATATGTTAGGTCAATAACTGCCAAAGTGTTGAATTCCATTCAAGTAAAAAGACTTAAGACTAGCAAAGTCAAAGTAAAAACCAATTAAAAATACAATAATCAGGTGGGGACCAGATGAACATTTGTATCGTTACTCACAAATTACTAAAAGGAGACGGCCAAGCAAGAGTCAATTATGAAATCGTGAAGGAGGTACTTAATCGAAATCATAACGTGACTGTATTTGCTAGTTATGTAGCTCCGGAATTACTGTCGATGCCCAACCTCAATTGGATTAAGGTTCCGATAAAGGGATGGCCAACCCAGCTGCTGAAAAATCAGATTTTCGCCCTAATCAGCACTGTTCTGTTGTTAATTCATAGGAGAAAATTCGATTTAGTTATGGTGAACGGATTTATTACCTGGGCCAAAAGTGATGTTAATGCCGTTCATTTTGTTCATAGCTCATGGTTGAAGTCGCGGGCTCATCCATTTCGATTGAAAAAAAACGTGTTCGGATACTATCAGTTGCTGTTTACCTATATCAACTCTATTTTTGAGAAAATAGCTTTCTCACGCAGCAAACAGCTGGTCCCTGTCTCTGAGAAGGTAAAAACTGAAATTCAAGAATTCGCTAATTATCCTAATCTTCGTGTCATTATGAATGGTGTCGATACCCGGGAGTTCTATCCAGATCAGAGCATTAGTCGCGGGCAATTGGGTCTTCCAGAGAATGTAACTCTTGCCTTATTCGCAGGAGATATTAAATCATCCAGAAAAAATCTGGATTCTGTATTAAAAGCAATGGTAGATCTTAAAGATATACATTTAGTAGTGGCTGGTTCAACCAATGGCAGTCCCTATATTAAACTAGCAGAACAATTAGGACTCAAGGAGCGAGTACAGTTTTTAGGTTTTCGCAAAGATATGGCGAGCCTAATGAAGGCTGCTGATTTTTTTGTCTTTCCTTCCAGATATGAAGCTTGCACGTTAGTAGTAATTGAAGCTCTAGCCTCAGGATTACCGGTTATTACAACGTATCAGTCAGGTGTATCGGAGCTGATTACTTCCGATTTAACGGCCGGAATTGTACTTGATGACCCTGAAGATGTCGAAGGGCTGGGTCAAGCGATGAAGCAATTATCCGAATATCCAGAACTACGACAGCAAATGGGCATCAACGCTAGGAAAGTATCCGAGAGGCAGAGATGGGAAGATGTAGCAGGGGAGTACATAGCCTTATTTGAAGAAGTGGTGGAGGTTAAGAAGAAGAAAAAGGATCCTTATAAATTGTTGGGCTTCGCTACTCAAGGGAGCAATGGGGATGATGAAAATCGATTACGAGCTTTGTTATCTAATTTCTCTGTCAACTTTTATCCCTTTGGTCGCCAAAGGAAGCTGTTAAACACATGGAAGATATTCCGTTATATTTTTCGTGAACGTCCGAATCTGATCATCATGGAGGGAACAGGGATAGCGGGAGGAATGGCGCTGATAGCGGGAAATCTATTAACAAAGGTTCCCTATGTCGTCAGCAGCGGCGATGCTGTGGGGCCTTTTATTTCCAGCCAATTTCCGCTGCTTGGTCCCCTCTTTAATTTATATGAAAAGCTGCTTTATAAGCGTTCAATCGGTTTTATCGGCTGGACACCTTATCTTGCAGGCCGCGCGCTGACCTACGGTACAACGTTCGGGATGACTGCGGCGGGCTGGGCCCCATTCTCGTATTCGGAGGAGGAGTTAAAAAAGTCTAGAAGCAGAATCCGCAGTAATCTCGGAATACCCGAAAGCCAAATTGTAATTGGAATCGTTGGCACGTTGAACTGGAATCACAGAATCGGATACTGCTATGGGTATGAGCTCGTTATGGCGCTATTAAAGCTAAAGCGCCAAGATGTTACAGTGCTAATCGTAGGGGATGGCAATGGGAAAGCAAAACTGGAGGAATTATCCGGAAATCATTCAAACATCATTTTTACAGGGCGTGTGCTTCGTGAAGAGGTGCCCGCTTATTTGTCGGCAATGGACTTAGCGAGCTTACCACAAAGTGTAGATCAGGTAGGAAGCTTTCGGTATACGACGAAGGTAAGTGAATACTTGTCGGTGGGTCTCCCGATCGTCACAGGAAATATTCCTATGTCTTATGACTTGGATAAGAATTGGATTTATAGACTTCATGGGAACAAGCCTTGGGATCGAACATATACGCAGTCGATGGTTGATTTCTTAGAACAGGTTACTCTAAAGGAAGTGGAAGAGAGAAGGTTAAGAGTCCCGAGAAACCTATCGCTATTTGACAAAGAAAAGCAAATAAATAATGTAAGTGAGTTCATTAAGGATATTCTCATGTATAAAAGAGGAAGTTGAAACACTAATTCTATAAGGAGAATGGTAAATGGGGTCTATTACTCAGGGGGACAGCAAGTCGAGAATAGCATGGGTTGATATTGCTAAAGGAATTGGAATTATTTTTGTCATAACGGCCCACACCTCATTGGATTATACCTGGCTAGGAAAATTCATCAATTCCTTTCATATGCCGCTTTTCTTTTTTTTATCGGGTTATTTCTTCTCCTTAGATAAATACCAAAACTTTAGAGCTTTCCTAGTAAAAAAAGCGAATACGTTATTACTTCCCTATGTTATTTTTGCTGCCGTTTCCTATTTGTACTTTTTATTGAGATTTCATTTAGGGGACTCAAGCTATTATCAGGATCTCAATATATATCAGGTGTTTCTAGGAATCTTCTATTCTGCAGGAACAAGAGAATGGATGGATTTCAATCTTCCTCTATGGTTTTTGACTTGTTTATTTGTAGTCGAAATCATTTTTTTTGCCCTAAAAAAGGGGTTAACTAACAAAAAACACATCGTATACGCATTAATCCTATGTTCCTGCATCGGCTATTTAGATGGGGTAATGAATAGCTTCAAGTTGCCTTGGGGTATTGATGTAGCTCTCACTGCAATCGTGTTCTATGGACTGGGGAATTTACTGAAAGCCCAGCTTCAGTCTTTATTATCAAAACCCGCTTGGCTGAAGATAATGCTAGTAGTTGCATTAATCACTATAAACCTGGTTGTTAGTCAAAATCGGGTAAACTTAAATATGCAATTGCTTGGCAATTATTATGACTTTTATATTTGTGCTTTTGCGGGTGTCGCTTTTTGTATATTGATTGCGAGTTTAATCCATTCAAAGATACTGGTCTACTTAGGGAAGAATGTATTGATTATTATGGCGGTTCACATGCCGATGCTTAATATTACATCAAAGATTGTTGATCAAATTGGCATAATGTCGACTGAGTATGCAAGGGAAGGAATAAGGGTCTTATTAACGTTGCTTCTTCTAACCCCCATCATCTATCTCATCAATGCTTATATGCCATTCATTTTGGGCAGGAGCAGAAAACGGGCCAACCGAGCTTATGTGCAACATAACCAAATTTCTGAACCGACAATTCATAGCATGAAGCAATCCTCAAAAATATGATAGAGATAGGGTGGGTATGAGAAAAATGAAAATACTAGCAAGCGGCATGGAGTGGGCGAAACATCGGCCAGGCGGATTAAATCATTATTTTGCAGATTACTTGATGGCGATGAATCAATGCGGGCATACGGTGGAGGGGCTTATATCAGCTGAACGAAAAGAACTCGAGGCGCCTTCCTATATCCGGGATGTCATTACCGGCAGTGCAAAATTAGGCACCTATCAGCGGATGAAATTCTTTCATACTTCTATAAGAAATCGGACCTTGGCATTTCAGCCGGATGTATTTAATCCCCATTTTGGATTGTATGCTTCCCTGGTCTCAAGAAGAGTCATCCCCGCACATGTGCCGATTGTCAGCCATTTTCACGGTCCCTGGGCTCAAGAGTCACTAGTGGAAGATTCGGGAAATCAATTGACGAAATTTATTCGATACCAACTTAAGAAAAAAGTAGAGCACACCACTTATCGTCGATCCGATGCCTTTATCGTGTTAAGCAACAGTTTCAGAGACATATTATCACGAGAATTCGATATTCCCAAGGAAAGTGTCCATCGCATTCCTGGGGCTGTAGATATCGAAAGATTTCGGCCTTCAGAGGATCGGAGTTCTTTACGGGAGCAACTGGGCATCCGTAAGGAACAGAAGGTCCTCTTCTGCGCCAGAAGGCTGGTTCGCCGGATGGGGATTGATCAGTTGATTCTTGCAATGACACAGATTTTAAGAGAGGTTCCCGATACTTTGCTCTTCATTGCGGGACAAGGAGCGCTTAAAGATGAATATGAACGATTAATAGACGAGCATCATCTGCGTTCCTCTGTTCGTCTATTGGGAAGGGTATCCGAAGAGGATTTGGTCCGGTGGTATCAGGCTGCAGATGTGAGCATCGTCCCGACGAGAACGCTTGAAGGGTTCGGCTTGGTTACAACGGAATCGTTGGCTTGCGGCACTCCTGTACTCGGCACCCCTTATGGAGGGACGAAAGAAATACTCGAGCCCTTCTCAAGCGAGCTGTTGTTCCGCGACGGAACGCCTGCGGGTATTGCGGAGAAAGTCATATCGGTAATGAAGGGGGAATGTTCGATCCCCTCTCGCGAGGAATGCCGCAGGCATGCTCTTCAGCATTATACTTGGGACAAGGTAGCCCGATCCGTAACCTCCGTGTTTGAACAAGCGATTCAACAGCGAAAGGAACTCGTGAAATATGAGAGTAGCCTTCTATAATCATACGGGAGTTGTCAGCGGGGCTGAGATTAGTCTGCTCCTGATGGCGAAGAACATGCGAATGGCTGAAGCTATCCTGTTTGCACCTGAGGGGGAGCTGACGGAACGTGCTCGGGTAGCCGGGCTCCAAGTTGTCCCTATTAAGGGCTATAGAGCAAGACTTTCCAAAAATCCGTTAAGGCTCATGATAGATGTGATTGGAATGCTAGGGGCGGGACTGAGATTAGCTCGAATGATAAGATTCCATTCTATTGATATTATTCATGCCAACTCCCTGCGGGCAGGAATTATGGCTGCCTTGTTTATATGGCTTCACCGCCGTCCGTTAGTATGGCATGTGCGGGATAATCTGCCTAAGGGGCTGATCGGCAAGGGGATTGATCGTCTGGCAAGACTTACTGTTAAAGCAATCATAGGAATCTCGCAATCAGTCTTTATTGGATTTGATCGGAAGAAATTGGCGAATCGAATACACCTCGTACATAACGGAGTGGAAATTCACGAATGCTCAGATCAGGAGAGGGAGCGCTGGAAAGTGGAGATCCGGAAGGAATTAAACCTTCCGCTGCAGAGCAAGGTCATTCTCATTATAGGTCAAATTGCCCCTTGGAAAAGACAAGAGGATGCCATACGAGCGACGAAAAGATTGCTGGATAGCGGACATGATGTGTATTTATGCGTCGTCGGCGAACCCAAATTTGGTCAAGCATGTAATGACTATTGGGATTCTCTACAAGAAATAACTGCAAATATGGGGTTGGAAGATCGTGTGAGATTTACAGGCTTCCGTAAAGATGTGGTGGAGATCTGCTGTGCAGCGGATCTTCTTTTTTTGTGCTCGGACAATGAACCTTTTGGTCGTGTCATTATCGAAGCTATGTCGCAGTCCATACCGGTTATTGCAACCCGTGCGGGGGGAGTACCCGAAATCATTGACCATGAGCAAAGCGGATTATTGTATGAGGTCGGAGATCTTAATGGTTTGTGGGGCTGTGCAGAACGCTTATTAAATGACGATGACTTAAGGCTAAGAATTGTAGGCAATGCGGAGGAACGCGTGAATGACTTTTTTACCATCCAAAACACGGTGTACAAAGTTGAGACTCTATACACATCCATACTGAAAGGCAATCCAAAAGATAACACTTTGATAAAGGAGAAGAGATTCCATGAGCAGTAATCTTCGGGTAGCGATTGTCCACGATTATTTAAATCAAATGGGCGGTGCGGAAAGAGTAGTTGGAGTGCTTCACAGGATGTTCCCTCAAGCGCCAATCTATACAACAGTCGCAGACCGCAATAAACTGCTGCCCGAACTAACGGATTCCGACATTCGAACGACTTGGATGCAGAAATTGCCGGGAATTCGAAAGCGATACAAACAATATTTTTGGTTATACCCTTTTGCGGTAAGGTCTATGAATTTACGTGACTATGATCTGGTTATAAGCTCTAGCAGCGCATTTTCAAAAGGTGTAGTTGTGAAAGGAAACACGGTTCATATTTGTTATTGTCATACTCCGATGCGTTTCGCCTGGGATTTCTCAACCTATATGGAAGGGAGCGAAGTACCGGTCATTCAGAAACAGGTGGCTAAATGGGCGATGTTACCTCTGCGTGTGTGGGATAAAATGACCTCTCGAAAGATTCATCACATCGTCGCCAATTCAACAGTTGTTCAACATCGGATTGAAAATTGTTATGGGAGGCAAGCGGAGATCATATACCCTCCGGTTGATATTTCGCGATTCCAAATATCGGATGCGGAACCGGGAGATTATTTCTTGGTAGTTTCGCGCTTAGTATCGTATAAACGTATTGATCTAGCCGTCGAGGCCTGCACTAGACTCGGAAAACCGCTAATCATCATTGGAGAAGGACCGGACAGGAAGAGATTGGAATCCCTTGCCGGACCGACGGTCACCTTTATGGGACGAATGCCGGATGATCAAGTCGCGCAATATATGCAGCAATGCCGGGGGTTTATTTTTCCGGGGATCGAAGATTTCGGAATTACTCCTTTGGAAGCCAATGCAAGCGGAAGGCCTGTCGTTGCTTTCAAGGGGGGAGGAGCATTAGACACCGTAGTTCCGGGAGTAAACGGGATTTTCTTTGAACATCAAACGGCGGATTCTTTGGCTGATGCCCTTATGGAAATGAATCAAACAAGCTGGGATCCCGCGACTATAAGGAACCATGCAGAACAATTTAGTGTAGCCATATTCATGCGGACATTTACTCAGTACATAGAGAAAAATAGAGAGGAGTTTAAAGCAATATGAAGAAAAAGAATTTGTTTTCTTTCCGGAGGACAATAGACGTTTATGGGTTCTATCAATTTGATCACAATGATACAAAATGTATTTAAATAACTGAATTTTATTGACAAGTATACAAAATGTATCATAAAATGAGAACAGAAAAGCGAGGTGATATCTTTTGAAAAAATATGTAGCTCCAGAAATCATTTTGCATCAATCTGTCGTATTTGAGAGTGGCTTTGGAAGCGGCGGAAGCGGAAGCGGCAGCGGAAGTGGAAGTGGCAGCGGTAGTGGAAGAGGAAGAGGAAGAGGAAGCGGTAAAAAACCATAAACCGCCAGATTATCCTGCAGGTAAGATCAAAACGCAGTAAGGAAGAGAAGACAGGATATTATCTCCTCTCTTCTTTTCCCCTAATAAATAGTGAAACTAATTGGGAGGTCCATCAATGGAAGAGTTGTGGAAGCGAATTGGAGATCACACGGTTCGGTTTCGGTGTATCGGATCAGAAGCCATTTCGCATATTCACCAAATGTTCGGGGATCGTCCTGCTCCCATAGAGACGGATAGGCAGAATAGCTTTACGATCACCATTCAACAAGGGGGAACTCGAAATCCCGGGATTAACACGACGTTTAGCAGGGACAATCGAGAGAGGCTGCGATTTGAACGTCCGGATTACCTTCTAATCATCAGCCCCGATTACCTCGAAGCAGACATTCATTTCTATAATTTCGTCGGTCTTAGATGCGTATTAATGAATTGGTACAGTACGATCATTGCGCATTTTAATTGGGGTCTTATCGTTCATTCGTCCAGCTTGGTGCAAAAGGGTGAGGCGCATGTATTTGCTGGAGTGTCCGGTGCAGGCAAATCCACAGTCGCTCAGCTCTCACATCCAAGGATGTTATTGGCTGATGAAGCATCCCTTGTCAAGCTGTCTCCAGGCGGACAAGTGATGGTCTATGACTCCCCCTTGCGCAGCGATCTTCTGAGTCCATCTAGGGTGAACTGCGCCCCCCTTCGTGCAATCTACATGCTTAAGCAATCTCCTGTTATTCAGAAACATCCTCTGGAGAGGAGCAAAGCGTTAATATCCATTTTCGATAAAATATGGTATTGGCCCTATGATCATGAGGAATCCTTAAAGGTTGTCCGATTATGCAGAGCTTTAGTAGAACAAGTGCCGGTTTACAAATTAGAATTTCAAAACAATGACCTGTTCTGGGAGGAGATCTCATGATTGAGACTTATCGTCGATTGGAAGCGGCAGAAATCATAGAATTGGATGGAGATACGCTGATCCTGAACGAGGATACTTTGGCCGTAACAAAACTAAATGAAGCCGGAGGATGGATCTGGCAATCACTGGCAGAAGACATAACGGTTGAGGAGCTTGCGACTCGGATGACAGAAGTATATTCGGTGGACCGTACGCGAGCAAGTGAAGATTTGAAAGGCTTTCTAAGCCGAATGGTGGACATGGGGCTGGTTGTACGTGCGTGAGGAAAATATACGAACCTTCAAGGCTCTAATGGAGAGAAAAGGGGAAGTCCGTCTTCGCGCGTCTGGTTACAGTATGTATCCGTATATTTATCCTAGTGATATATGTCGATTCGTACCTTTCAAGGAACCCCCGAATATCGGAGAGGTTTATTTAGTAGCAAGTGACTCAGGTATCTTGTATTCTCACCGTTTACACCGAATATCAAAGGACAATAGAGGCACTCGTTATCTTTTTCGCGGTGATACCAATCGTTTTTTCGATCCCTCTGTTAACCCTCAGCAAGTAATCGGTGTTCTTATTGATATGAAGAGAAAGGGAACCACACAACTAGAGAGCCGCAAATTTAGACAAGTATGGTCATTCATTGCCGTACGGTGGACATTGTTAATGCTGCCGTTCGTTGTTCTTGGCCGCTGGAAAAAACGAGTTTCCCGCAACAGCGAGACAGAAAAGAGGAATACCTCATGGCATCTGATCTATTATCGCAAAGAAAAATCCAGACGGTAACGGATTTATCTGAGCAGGGAAAGCTAGTAAACCGCACGATCTTGTTAACCGCAGTACAATTAGAGGTTCGGGACTCTAATGGGACACTGCTTATGGCCGCAGAGCGCCAGGAGCTATCGGGAGCAACTGTTGTGGAGACTGGCACAGGGGCTTACATGGAGCTTGGATTACTCCGCGGCGTATCAAAGCGAATTGCTTTCTGCCCTCTATCTGGGATGAAAGAGCTGTATAGATGCAGGGAAATGATCAACGATTGGTGTAATGAAGCATCTAAAGCTCTAACAAGAAGGGCATCCGCTGACGAAGAGAGTTTGTCTGACAGAGAGAAGAGCACAAAACCACTGACCTGGCGGCAGAGGATATCCATCATACTCCGCCTTGCGCATTATGCTTTTCCTTATCGCAAACAAATCATTTTATCTAGCATTGTGCTTCTAATGACAGTCGGATTGCAAATCCTGCCTCCATACTTATTTAAGCAAATCATTGATGGTGCCGTAATGTCCTCCTCTGTATCCAAGTTTGCGGGACTGATCGGACTATTGCTGTGTGTATATGTGTTTCAAGCCATCTTCCAGGTGATCAGGGCATCTATCGGAATACGGATCGGAAGCATGATCATGAGCCATATACGGAAAGATATGTTCGACAAGCTGATCAGCTTGTCTATACGTTTCTATGAGCGAAGGAAAACCGCGAATTTCATCAGCCGGATTAAACATGATGCCAATGGGATTCAAGGATTGTTGACCGAAGGAGTTACTAGAATCTTAGTTCAGTTATTAATGGCTGCCTCCGTTCTGGTTATAATGTTTCTTCTGAATTGGCAGATCTCTCTGTTGATCGTGGCGGTTCTTATCATTAGCTCAACATTGATGTGGCGGGTATTCCCCGCAATGCGGTCTCTCATGAACAGGAAGTGGAATGCGGATTATTGGCTCCAGCAATACATCTCGGAAACGCTGCATGGAATGCGAGTTGTCAAAGCATTTCATAGGGAGGAGAATGAAAAGGTTCTGTTTCAGGAGTTTAATTCAGCATCCGTGCGTCGCATGGTCGATCAACAGCGCTTTACGTTATGGTTAAGTCCGTCCATTCATCTTGCCATATCCGCTGGCATTGCTATGGTTTGGTTTGTCGGCGGCCGACAGGTGATGAACGGGTCCATGAGCTTGGGTACGGTCATCGCTTTTACCTCGTATCTCTCAATGTTCTTAGAACAGCTCCGAGGCAACTTCCGCGTAACGAAAGCCTTTAACTCATCGATGGCTTCGGCGGATCGCATATTGGAGCTATTGCATACGCCGACTGAGGTTAACGAATCAAAGGAACCTGTTTCTTTGCCATTCATACGTGGGGATATTCGGGTTAAATCCCTTTCGTTCGGGTATGAGAAAGGCTTGAATGTGCTTAAGGATATTTCCATGCACGTTCGTGCGGGAGAAAAGGTGGGGATTATAGGTCGGTCGGGAGCCGGGAAAACGACTCTCATCCATTTGTTATGCCGTTTTTACGATCCCGATGAAGGAAGCATTGAAATCGATGGAATTGATCTTCGGCATATTGCCATAGCCGATTTGCGAAGGCAAGTAGGGATTGTGTTTCAGGAGACGTACCTCTTCGACGGCACAATCGCGGATAACATTGCCTATGGATGCCCGGATGCGGCTCCTGAGCAGATCATTCAGGCTGCCCGCCAAGCGAATGCGCATGCCTTTATTTCCCGTCTGCCTTTTGGTTATGACACAAGCGTCGGAGAACGCGGCGTGCACCTCTCAGGCGGAGAGAAGCAGCGGATTTCCATAGCAAGGACTCTGTTGCAGAATCCATCCATCCTCATATTAGATGAAGCGACCTCTTCCGTGGATTTAGAAACGGAACGGGAAATTCAGGAGGCGCTTGATCGGTTATGTAAAGGTCGTACTACGATAGCCATCGCGCATCGACTCAACACCTTGAGCAACGCAGATCGGATTATCGAACTGGATCACGGACGTATTGCAGACTCTGGTAAGCAGATTAAAGTAATGAAGGAGGGAGTTCGTTGAGCATACTTAATGAATGGTTATGGATTGATCCTCAGCACATTCAGTTCAGCAGGGATGAGGGAGGCGTATTGGTTGCCGTTTGGAATGGAAAGATAGATGCCGTTAAGGTAAGCCGGTTATTCCCAATCACCCGAGGTGAATCTTGCATTAGAGTCGCCGACCTAGATGGAAACGAATGGGGAGTGCTTAGAACAACTTCAGGCATGGAAGCTTCGAGCAGGGCGGCGCTGTCAATGGAACTGCGAATAAGTCCGTATCTCCCCTGTATGGAACGGATTTCGATGATTCGCCGCCGGTTTAATCAATTCATATGGGAAGTCGATACCGATTACGGCAAGCTCAGCTTCTTCACGGGGCCGATCTATGAAGCGGCTGTTAATCTGCAGAACGGAATTCGATTGGTTACCGACTTGGAAGATCAGAGGTATATTGTTCCTGCCGATCACAACTTGGATAAAGCCAGCCGCAGGATGTTAGCCAAATGGCTATAGAGAGTTACCCTGCCTGCTTGCCTTTCTTATCGGAACTGCTGCCCGAGTCAGAATCCGACCCCGAGCCACCTGAACCTAAGCCCGACCCCGAGCTATTCAAAGAGCTTCCCCCCTTTTTTTCCTCCAGCCGTTCCATCGTACTCGAGCCATTCAGAATACCACCTTCTTGCACAATGAGAATCGCGGCAAACGCGTTGCCATGAAGCTGTCCTGCAGCGGTAATGGTTAATTTACCTCGTGTATGTACATCCCCGTAAACCTTGCCGGCGATCGTCACATCACGTGCGATAATATTGGATCGCACCACGCCGCCTTCACCGATAACGATATCCCCTTTACTGTCGATTTCTCCTTTGTACGTACCCTCAATCCTGACACCTGTCTGTGATTTCAGATGACCATCCATTTCCGTGCCTGCCCCGATCAAGGTGTCCGTTATGTTGGGAGAAAGCTTCTTATTGTTCTTAAACATGGCTTATTCAATCCTCCTTCACCAGTTTCAAATAAGGAAGCGGATTAACAGGTTTCTCGCTGAGAACAACTTGGAAATGCAAGTGGGGCCCCGTGCTGCGACCGCTATTCCCTAATTTGCCTATCGATGCTCCACGCTCAACCAGCTGCCCCGTTTTCACTGCGATTTTACTCAAATGCAGGTACCATGATTCCAAACCGTTACGATGGGTAATGATGATATAATTACCACGTGTATAATCGAATTCAGCTTCCTTGACTCTGCCTTCGCCTGCAGCGTAGATCGGGTCTCCCACTTCACCGGATATGTCGACTCCCTCGTGAAAAGTGGATTTTCCCGATATCGGATCACGCCTGTAACCGAAGCTGGAAGTTAACTGCCGCGATACAGTTGGCCACTCGGAAGGGAATGTATCCACTTCAGTACGCTTCTGCTCTGCTGTTCGAAGGCTGAATTCCATATTAACCGCCATTTCATCTAGCATTTGTGATAATTCCGAGAAATCGGTAACGGTATGCGCCAGTTTGGCAGTAGATGAGGTGCCTTGTGGAGATGATAGTGTTAATGAGCGTGGATCGGACGAGCCTCCTCCGTACGTCTTAATGAATTGCTGGAGCTGATGCTCTAATTCATTCATTCCGTCCATTCTTTTTTTCAAAGCCTCGGTTTGCCCGTTGAGGACTGTGAGCTCTTGCTTTAGAAAAGCGATTTCTTCATTCTTGCCAGCAACAGTGCTCGTAAGCTGAATTGAATCGTTCTCCAGACGAGCTTCCAAATCGTGAATCCGATAAAGTGCATGCAGCTCCATAACCACGAAACAGGCCGTAATGGTTATCGCAACCGCGGCGGGCAGGATCATAGCCGTTCTTGCAGACACTCGGAACTGCTTAACACGCTGTTCAGCATCCCGGATCAGGAGTAACGTCCATTTCGGTTTCCGATTACTTTGTGTCATTAGCGCTCCTTTCGGCATAGAACCATTATTGGATTTAAATTCTTCTATTGCTATCTATTCTAGAAAGCTTTCGATCATTCCTTTTAATCGATTCAGAGATTTCGGGGGTACTTGAATGATTGTGCTGGTTCTGAGTATCATTCTGTTCGTCTTTATCTTCCAAGCGGCTACAATATTGCTGCTGGAATTTCGTAGGCCGGCCCATGCAACCGCGTGGTTATTCATTTTGTTTATTTTTCCGCTTGTTGGTTTTATCTTGTATTACTTTTTGGCCCAAGAATATCGCAGGAGCCGCAAAGCTAGACGTTGGGGAGTCCTCGAGGAGAAGCGGCGTAAGCAGATGTTAAGCCGCAGTACTCTGCTTACAAATCCATCCGATTTGCCGGATCCGGAATTCGCGGATCAGCATCGCTTGTTCCGAGGGCTGATCAAAGGCGGGACGTTGCCCATTCTGGGCCGAAATCGATCTGAGATTTATAGCAATGGAGAAGATACCTACCGTTCGATGCTGCAAGCGATTAAAGCGGCCAAGCATCATATCCATATGTCCAGCTACATTGTCAGGGATGACGACACGGGAAGAATGTTCCGGCAGGCGCTTATAGAGAAGGCTCAAGAAGGTGTTGATGTGCGGTTTCTATATGACGGAATCGGCAGTATAACGCTTAAGGAATCCTACGTACGAATCATGCGGGAGGGGGGCGTAAACATTGCCTGTTTCTTTCCGCTTAAGCTGTCTTTTATGAAGAAAAGAATGAATTACCGGAATCATCGAAAAATCATCGTCATAGACGGGTTAAAAGGTTTTGTAGGCGGAATTAACGTGGGGGACGAGTATATTGGCAAACACCCGCGGTTAGGCTTCTGGCGAGATACCCATCTGCAGCTTGAAGGGGATTCGGTGTATCGGTTACAGGAAGTATTCCTTAAGGACTGGGAAATGGCTACGCGGGAGAAGCTGGATCACCCGAGCTTCATGCCGCCGCATCAATGTGAGTTTACGGAACCCTTACAGATTGTACCTGCAGGGCCAAATCGAAGAGGGGACACTTTTCATGATTCCGTCTATGCGATGGTGACATCCGCTCGGAAGCGAGTATGGATTACGACTCCCTATTTTATCCCAAGCGCGAGCATTGGAATGGCACTTCACGACGCGGCGTTAAGCGGCTTGGATGTAAGAATACTGATCCCGCATGAACCCGATACTTGGCTCGTGCATTATGCAACGCTGTCCTATGTAGAAGAAATGATGAAGTCAGGGGTGCGGGTATGGCAATATCGCAAGGGCTTCATTCATGCGAAGACATTAATAGTGGACAATTTAGTCGGAGTCGTTGGCTCGGCGAACATGGATTTACGGAGCTTCTTCAGCAACTTTGAGATTAACGCTCACTTGTTTGATCCGAAAGCGGTCGCCCGGCTTGAAGCGGACTTTCTTCAGGATATTAAGGATAGTACGGAAATTGACTTGAAGAAATTCCATAGACGCTCGAAAAAACAGAAGGTCAAAGAAGCGCTGTCCCGTATCCTGTCCCCTTTGTTGTAGGTTGAACAGTTGGAGTTCTGTCAAGAAAGTAGACACAAACTTATGCGGCCTGCTGCTGCTCGTAGTACCTCTTTTCGCATAAATGCGGGGTTAAGTAACCAATGGAAGAATGAATGCGGATTCGATTGTATTCGAG
>NZ_JBEQAP010000028.1:0-70900 GCF_041640265.1 Cohnella sp. | reverse complement strand
CCGTACAATTCACAGAGGAAGCTTATACATCGAAAGCTAGTTTTCTGGATGGTGATCCTTTGCCTGTATATGGAGAAGGCCAAGCAGGAACATTTTCTGGAACACGGATTTATCGCGGCTTATACAGGAGCTTGAAGAGCTTAATTAACGCTGATGTGAACGGCGCAGCGAATATCTTGCGAAAAGTAGTCCCAACAGCAATAGCTTATGGGATAGCGGGGTTGGACGGTAACCAGTCCGTCAACGTGTCAACTCCACTGGTGTTAAGCATTCGGTAGCAGGTACGAATGACACACCAGAAACCCCCACTTCAACCGGAGCGTCAGCGGAGGTAAGTGGTGGGAGTATTCATCATACACCAACAGCCAACCTGCCAAAAGTCGCTCTCATGGCGGAGATTCTCCACTTGAGCCTCTGCCTTTATTAGAATCTCGTAAAAACCGCAACTTTTCAGCTTCTTTTTCGTTCATAATACGTCAAGACATTCTATTCTGAGGCTAATAGATTTGGAATTATAAGCCGACGAGAGAGGTGCAAGAAACAACGAGATGAGAAACTCAGGAATCGAAGCCGCATTACCCAGCACTTATCAGAACACGCCGCCCCGAAAGAAAACCCGTAAGGCCCTTATCTTATATGCCATTCTTCTATGGGTTGTTCTAGTTACCGCTGGAATCGCAGGCGCCAAAATGTATTCCGATCGCATCCAACAGGAAGTCTCTGCGGATTTGCAACGTCAAACGGCCAGCCAAATTACCGTCATGCAGCAAGAGTTTGATAGCCGATTGACAAAGCTGGAGGCTAATTATACGGATCAGCTTACCCAGATGCAGAGTAAGATTCAAGCGCTGAATGAGCTTCTGACATTCACGAAGGACAATGCAGACAGCAAGACAGATAACAGCAACAAACTCTATTCTCAGTTGGCTGAAGTGCAAAAACAGCTTAATGAGCTCAAAAAGAGCCTGGACGTGTTGAAATGATGATCATTACAACGTTTCGATACTTAAACCGCACGATTTTTCTCGCCATTACACCCTTTATCGGTATGCTTCTGTGGATGTTGATTGCGAATATTAGGATAGAGCTGTCGCCAAATTCTTTCCCGCAGCATGTAACCGAACAGGCGATTCCGAGTGACTCCGTCACCCGTGCCATGGTCGGATTAGAACAAGCCCAGTCTACAGCACTCGGAACATCCAAGTCCATTCAGAAGCAGATTAGTCTTTACAATCAGACAAATGCAGATATGAAGAAGATAGCTGCCGTTACCGCAGCACAAGCTTCACGACCATTGCAGATTTACGACCGCAGAATTACGAGTAAGCTCGGAAAACCAGCAGCTGCCATTCAATCCGAGAAGCTGCAGGCACAGCTCTTCTACCTGAATACGCAGAACTTCCGAAGCTACGCTTTGAAGATCAAGATGAAGAAAAGCGATGCGATACAGCTAGTACTTGGACAGGACAAGCTAGGCGGCGCGGAAACTACGCTGGCCGCTGTTAATCGATATAAAGCCTCCGTTGGTGTTAATGCTGGCGGGTACGCAGATAGCAGAGGCAAACGTTACCCGCTAAGTACAACCATAGTTAATGGCCGGTACGTGGACGGATTCCATTCCTCCTATAAGGACTTATTCTTCGTAGGGGTGAACGAGGACAACAGGTTAGTTGGGGGTAAATTCTCGAGCAAAGAGCAATTAGATAAACTTGGTCCCAAGTTCGGAGCATCTTTCGTACCTATACTGATGAAGAATGGGCAGGCGACAGTCATTCCTGAGAAGTGGAAGATCAGTCCCCAGCGAGCACCCCGGACGGTTATTGCGAGCTATAAAGATGATCAGCTCCTGTTTCTCGTCGCTGACGGTTATAACGAGAAAGGCAGCTCTGGCGCTACGTTAGCCGAGATGCAGCTTTTACTGCAGCGTTACGGTGCTTTGGATGGTTATAACCTTGATGGAGGAGGCTCCTCCACCCTTGTATTTAACGGACAAGTGATCAACCGGCCATCCGATGGCAAGCTTCGGAAGCTTCCGACGAACTTTTTATTTTTCAAATAAACATCCTCGATCTCGATCAAATTATCCCTTCCGTTGTCCTCCGTATCATCCGTTCGGTAAGTGAGACAGCAAGCCGCTTTGATATAGGTTTGACATCCTGGGTTGAATGGATTTTAAGGATAAGCCACCGCTGACTGGTTACTTGCTTGCTTAACATGGAAAGAATGCGCTGTCCTCGTTCATTGTACACAAAAGGGGCCGCCCTTTGTCATCTACGAGACTATCAAGCTAACCCCATTCGTAAAGACTAACTTATTCAACTATTGTCACGTAGAGGCTTTCCGTTTTGGTATCGCATGTTCCTGCCGAATAGATGAGGTCTACATAACAACCACCTCCTTCATGCCAACCGCCTCACACAGCCACCAACGATTAACCCTTCACCGACCCCGCAGTCATTCCTGCAATAATATACCGCTGTCCGGCAAGATAAATAAGGACAACCGGCAGGCTCGTCAAAACAATATCGGCGCTTACCAAATTCCAATCCATCTGATATTGCCCGAAGAAATTATAAACCGATAAAGTCATAGGCCATTTAGAAGCGCTGTTGAGAAAATAGAGAGGGAGCAAAAACTCATTCCATGTATTTAGAAACGCTAGTATAAAAACAGTAGCGACAGCAGGCTTCAGCAGCGGAAAAACAACGGAAATGAATAATCGGCTCGGACTGCACCCATCGATAATCCCGGCTTCATCGAGCTCCTTCGGCACATTTCCGACAAAACCATATAATATGAATACACTGAATGGAATTTGCACGGCTGCGTATAATAAAATAATGCCGATTTGGGTATTCATCAGATGAGTGGCCTGCATGATTTTGGTCAAGGTAAAATAATTAAAAGGCATTGCAATGCCCAATATCACAAATAAATAAGCAATACGATTAAGCCTGCTGCGGTTTCTAGAATAGACGTAGGCGGCCAAGGCAGAAAGCAATATGCATAATATCGTTGAGGCTCCGGAATAAAGAACGCTGTTCCATAACGAATGGCCGAGCTTGCCTTTCTCAATGACAACCGCAAAGTTCTCCAGGTGTATGCTATGCGGCAAATCAAAGCCCATCGAGCTCGCTTGAACGTTGTCTTTAAGAGAATTGACGACTACTAACAATAACGGCGCAATCATTACGAGGCTCGTCGCCCATACAACCGCATTTTTCAAACCATTTTGCAACACCTTCGTTCTCATCTCGATGTTTCATCCTCTCTGCTCATATATTTAACCGCAAAGTATCCAAGGACGATCATAAAGAGGAATAAAACGGTCGACAACGCGGTTCCGATCCCATAACGTCCTAATGAGAACTCTTTAAACACCCCTGTAAAAAGAACTTCCGTTTCGTATCCGGGGCCGCCATTGGTCAACACATAGACGATGTCGAAAACTTTAAGTCCATATAGAAGATTCAAAACGGTCGTCACCGTTATCGCCGGCATGAGCAAAGGGAGAATAATGTGTCTAAGCTTGTTCCAAAAATTTGCCCCGTCGATGTCTGCCGCTTCATAGTACATATCAGGGATCGACTGAAGACCCGCCAATAAAATAACCATGATATAGCCCGCGCCTTTCCATACATCAACGGCAATGATCGATTTAAAAGCCAATTGAAGGTCCGTTAGCCAGTGTTGGGCAAGAAAATCAAGTCCGATCGCTCTTAAAGTTTCGTTAAGCAATCCGGTATCCGGATGCAAAACCGATTTGAAAATGAGTCCTACAATAAGAACAGGAACTACTGCTGGCATAAAAATAATCGCGCGATGGAGGTTTTTCATGCGGATGCCACGGTTTACCATTAGCGCCAGAAACAATCCGATTACGGTTTTAAAAATAATCGTCGCCACTGTAAATCCCAATGTATTTTTCATATAAGCCATGTAATTTTCATCGGAAGAAAACACCGTCTTAAAATTGTCCAAGCCGATAAAGTGAATTTCGTTGCTGTAACTGCTCCAATCGGTGAAGGAATAATAAATCCCCATTAAACCCGGTATGACAAACAATAACGTATATAAAAGCAATGCACCTAGAGAGAAATAATTGGGGTACATCGATTTGTTCATGATGTCCAGCTCCACTCACTCTTTATTTAGCAACAACAAAACCGATAGGAAAGTTGAACGTTACCTATCGGTTTATTGTTGCTTTTCTACTCAGCCATTTCTACTCAGCCCAAGCAAGGTCCTGTGCCGCTTTTGCTTGCTGGTGGCGTCTCTTGTCGATCGATTCCAGAACATCCTTGGCTTTCATTTTCCCGCCAAACAGGCTCGCTAGATCTTTCCCGATATCCATCCATTGCGGATTTACATATTTGACCGCCGTTTGATAAACCGTGCCTTGCCTCTGGCCGTACGTATCGAAGAATTGTTTTTGCTCAGGAGTATAACGATCCTTGACCCCTTCGAAATTCAGCGCAAGATATCTTGGTTCATTGTCCAACAGAAATTGGAGGTTCTCCGGCTTCGTCAAGTATTGGAAGTATTGTTTGGCCGCATCAATGTGCTTCGAGCCGGAATAAATAAACTTGCTGGGAGCTGCCGGGTTCACGTTCAGGATTTGATTATCGACAAGCGGAATCGGGAAGAAACCGAACGTATCCGCTTTCACCTCGGGAAATGCTGTTTCCACTTGTTGAGGTAAGCCTGGGTTATAGACAGTCATCGCAAATTTGCCGCTGGCCATGTTCTTCTCCGTGTCGGCAAACGTATTCGAGAAGTAACTTTCTCCAAAATATCCTGATTGAACCATTTCATTCAATTGATTTAATGCCTGCTCCATAACAGGTACATTCGCGAATGTTTGTTTGTTATTGTTTAATTGATCCGCGAGTCCCGGATTGACGTCTTCATACTTCACTCCTGCTTCGGGGAACCACAAGACATGATGCCAACCGTCCGACACAGGCTCATAAATCGGCGTAATGCCAGCAGCCTTGATCACATCACTTGCCGCTTTGAACTCTGCAAAGCTCTTCGGAACAGACAAACCAAGCTTCTCGAAAATCTTTTTATTGTATACAATAACCCAATCATAGCTTGGATCCCATATTGTCAAGGCATATACTTTATTGTTCAACGTCGCTTGTTCTACATACAATGGATTTTCTCTTTTTACCCATTCTTCGTTGCTGAGATCGACAGCATTTATTTCGACATTATAAACCGGACCCAGATCGAACTTACCGCTCTGACCTCCGAATATGTCCGGACCTTCCTTTGTGTTGAGCTTCGTCTTCAGAAGGTTAGAATATTGATCCGCAGGCACGATTTGATAATCGATATGAATGCCCGTCTCTTCTTCAAATTTCTTGGCAAGCTGCATTTCAGAATCCTTTATCCAGTCTTGGCTAGCCATGTACGACAATGTAATTTTTTCCTTTGGTTCGCTAGCGTTCGTACTTACTGCACTATTTGTTGCACTACTTGTTGCGCTTTCAGGAGCTGTGTCACTCTTCCCGCCGCAGCCTGCCAATAAACCTGCCGCTAATCCGAGTGTAAGCACGAGTGCAAGTTTCTTTCTCATTCGATACATTCCCCTCTTGAATTGGATGATTACGCTTTCATTCTATTTCTTTCTCTGGTCATCTACCATGGAGAAATCGGGCATCTTATTTGCACTTATTTTACCGCCGGGAAAATCCAGTATTCATTCAAATTAAACAATGATAGAATAATGCTTGCTCTTAACAGATGTCTCCATTTGGAGGTTTTCACGTGAATCGTAAACGTAGATCCATTGTAACGATATTATTTTCTGCCTATTCTTTGATTATCATTATGATCCTCGCGATATCCCTGGCACTTTTCTATTTTTGGGCTGCTGATGTCCTTAAGAAGAAAGCAATGGAATCGATTTCGAACATTGCCATATCGGTGAACGACAAGTTGGATTTGGAAATCCAGAAGATGGATACCGTATCGCAGAATATATTGTACTCCAATCTTGTCAAAGAACGATTCTTGCAATTTTCTAACGAAGAAGATATCGCTGCTAAAGAATTAACGGAAATCCTGGTTGCTGCGAATGGTCCAGCTTTGCCTGTGCAACAAATCAATCTTTACGATTTCAACGGAAACCGATTTGGATCCGGTTACGATAACAGAAGAATCCATATTCCCTTGTCCGAGAAATACTGGTATCAGGATGTATTAGATAATAAAAAGGGAAAGATCATGACCATTCCCGAGAAAGATGAGGAATTGGACCGGTTTCTATCGTCAAAGGATGCTTACACGATATCTTTGTGCAGGTTATTTTTCGATAAATACAACACGCCTGAAGGCATTGTAGAGGTAAAACAGTCCGTTAAGAATATATTTAACAAAGTGAATAATGTCGCATCGGAGACGAAGGAAACCGAAACTATCCTTGTGTATAATGATAATGGACAGCTCATTTATCCAATCGATCATCAAAATCCGATCCATCTTCGATATGTTGAACAGGTAAGTGCCCGTCCGGAAGGCATCTCTTCTATGATTCCCAATCCGGAAACGAGAGCGCGCGAGTTATATTCGAAGGTCCATTCCGAGTATACAGGCTGGAATACGGTCGTGATTGTTTCCGAAAAAGAGCTGTTGCAGCCGTTAACCAGGTTTACGCAAGCTTTCATGTTCATGACTATTGCTATACTCTTCTTATCTATTTTTCTTACATTTACAGCAGCCAAAAGGATTACCCGTCCAATATCAAGAATGCATTCCGCTCTTAAAAAAATAAATTTGGAAACCATATCCGAGAAATCCAAACTTGAATTGAATAGCGGATTTCTAGAACTCGAACAATTACAAATCGCCTTCAACAATATGAGCGAGCGGTTGAAACGATCGATGGATCAACTGCTATTATCCCAAACCCAAGAGCTTCATTCGAAAATGTTAGCGCTTCAATCACAAATGAATCCTCACTTCCTGTACAACACTTTAACAACGATCAGCGTCATGGCTGAAGAAAACATGAATCCGCAGATTATTGCCATGATAGAAAATTTGTCAGATATGTTGCGCTATATTTCAGCTGATGATTCTTTTGTTGTTGCAATGAACACGGAGCTTGATTATACAGAAAAATATCTTCAATTGATCCGGTACAGATTTGAAAACAATTTGAATTACAGCATCGAAGCTGATGAAACGCTAAGAAATATCCGTATTCCGAAATTAGTCATTCAGCCGCTTGTCGAGAATGCGTTAAAATTTTGCACCCAAGTTTCACCGCCTTGGAATATTCGTGTTCGAGGATACATCGCTGACAACAAGTGGTTTGTCGAAGTGACTGACAATGGTCCCGGTTTCGACTTGGAAAAGCTCTCACAGCTCCAAGCACAAATCGATCATATTGTACAATCCGGGCAAATTCCTAATTTAAAGCTGAATGGAATGGGACTGTTGAACATTTTCCTGCGTTTGAGGCTCTGCTATGACTCGGAGTCTATCTTTCAAGTCGTAAATTTGCCAGACAAGGGAACCCGTATTACAATTGGCGGTCTAATGTAGAAAGGAGCTGCTGACTGTGGAAGCTCAGGAACCAATACGAGTCGTTATTGCCGAGGATGAAGAGCTTATTCTGCATAATTTAGTAAAGAAAATCAATACGATGGATCCGATATTTCAAATTGTTGCGACCGCTCAAGACGGCAAGTCGGCTCTCGACCTCGTGGAGCAATACAATTGCGATTTAATCATTACGGATGTTCAGATGCCCATATGGAATGGCTTAGAGCTAATAAAACAAGTGCATCTGCGCTTTCCACATATGAAGAAAGTAATCATAAGCGGTTTTAATGATTTTGAATATGCCAGAGAAGCGTTGCGGCATGAAGTAACCGAATATTTGCTAAAGCCGGTCAAAACGCATGAATTAGAGCAGGTCCTCGCAAGAATCAAGCTATTGGTTGGCAATGAACGAGGTCTCTTAAAAATGAATGATTTGGGTATATCCGATCATTACGACTCTTCGCCTGAGAAGATTGTTGAAATGGTCCAGTTGTATTTCAAAAAAAATTTTCACCAAGAGTTGAATCTGGAAGCTATTTCAAAGCAATACAACTTTAATTCCTCGTACCTGACCAAACTATT
Organism: Cohnella sp.; assembly: GCF_041640265.1. Lineage (GTDB taxonomy): Bacteria > Bacillota > Bacilli > Paenibacillales > Paenibacillaceae > Cohnella. Next base: position 62,761 of record NZ_JBEQAP010000028.1, on the reverse strand, counting down.
CATCAAGCATACGGGCGAACCGCCCTCCAAGTACTTGATTTCCTTGCGCATTAATGAGGCCAAGTATTTATTAGCCAACGACAAGGCACTCCCCGTGAAAGAAGTCGGCGAAAGGGTAGGTTACCCGGATCAATATTACTTTAGCCGCATTTTTAGGCAGGTTACAGGTTTTACACCTCGCGAATTCAGACAACATGCTTTGGGGCTGCAGCATTCGTGAAAGTTGAGTTTACTCCAGCGTCATCGATAAACCAAAGGCATACAGTCAATATGGTTGTATGCCTTTGGTTATCTCGCATTTATTTATTTTTTTGAATCTACCCGCACCGATACTTCTTGTTCATTTCCGTCGTATTTGACGATAACCGCCGACTTCCCAGCTTCCGTTAACCCACATCCTTGCCCTTCTGCCACCAGGACGATGGAGAATTCAAGGCGCTCCTTCATTCCCGGATAGGCGCCGGCGCGTTTACCGAATATCAACTGCCGGGACTGATCCTTCCAATGGATCGGAACTGTGGCGAAAGCACCTTTCTCGTATTCGTAACCGTCACCTGCGTCCTCATAATAGATAAAGCTGCCATCCTTCCCCGGGTAAATCCGAAGCTCGATCGGGCTATCTGCCTCTTCTTCCGTGCTTTGAACTTCCGGCCCCAACGGAACAATGGCTCCGGCACGCACGAATAACGGCATCGTATCGAGAGTGGCATTGGCTTGAATGGTTTGTCCGCCACTATATCGGCTTCCCGTCCAGAAGTCGTACCAATCGCATCCCTCAGGCAAATAAACAGCTCGCTGCCTTTCCGAAACGTCCATCCGTCTGGAGTGGGCGCTCCAATACATAGGCTCAAGGACCGGATTGACAAGAAAATCGGGCCCGAACAAATATTGATCGGCAATATCGAAGGCACGGGGGTCATGTCTAAAATCAAAGGGCAGCGCCCGCATCATCGTATAATCAAACTGAGTAACCCAGCCGGCTACTGTATAGATATAGGGAAGCAATCGATAACGCAAGCGGATAAACCGAACGAGAGTGTCGTACCATATCGAGCCCGGTTTGCCGAAGCGCCAAACCTCTCTTGGTGTGTCCGTACCGTGAGACCGAAACATGGGCAGGAATGCGCCAACCTGAAACCAACGCACATAAAGCTCCCGATACCCCAAATCTTCGCAGCCGGCGTCATAGTCGCCATTCCAGAACCAAAGATCCTCTTTTCCCGCGACAAAGAAGCCTCCTATGTCCGTCGTCCAGTACGGACTCCCTGTTGCGCAGAAGTGAAGACCTGCCGGAATTTGTTTCCGCAACGTATCCCAGTTGGCTGCCGTATCTCCCGTCCAGGTAATGGTTGCATACCTTTGTTGACCGGCATAGGAGGATCGGGTGAGGTTCACGACCCGTTTCTTCTCCGTTACGCTGCGTTGACCTTCGTATAATCCTTTCGAGTGCAGGAGAGAATAGGCTCTCACCTTAATCATCCAGTCATGAAGTAGCATAATATGGACATTTTTAGGAAAAACAAACAGCCTCAGTCCAATGGATTCAGGACCAAGGCCGCCAGTGCGGATTCCTATTTGCGGTAATTTGTTCGGCTCCAGCTCTCCTTCGATGCCATTACGATGTGCAGCGTCTTGTCATTTTCGTACAAGATCAGCCTTCGAATATTATCTTCATCTGTCAACGAACAGCAAGCTTGCTGCTCTGCACAACAGCTAGCCACGCTTCGGCAATCAACTGATGACCGGCTGTTGTCGGATGCACCCCATCATACAGCCAATACGAAGCATCGGCCTCAGACAAAGCACGGTCGAATGCTGACTGCAAAGGGACGAAGACGGCTTCGCTTTTCTCTGCCAGACGTCGGGCAGCCTCTTGATATGCCGGAATCAGCTTTTGCCACTTGTCCCATTCAGCGGTTCTTGCCCCGGTATTCAGCACGAAAGGCTCGCAGATGATAATCCCCGTATCCGGCATGACTTCCCGGGTTTCTTCCAGCAGATAGCGGTATGCGCGTTCAAAACGGTCCGTAACTCCGCTTGCTAATCCATCTACCGTACGCCAAGCATCATTCACACCTATCAGAATACTGAGCACATCGGGTTTTAGGCTGCAGAAATCCTCATTCCAGCGCGCATACAAATCGGATACCCGGTCGCCGCTGATTCCACGATTGAGAAAACGCGGCCGGCTTGCAGCCAGTTCCTTTCCAAGCTGACCTGCAATCATCGCCGCATAGCTATGCCCCAAATTCATGTCATCATTGCGCCAGCGGTTTCCGTCAGTGATGGAATCGCCTTGAAACAGTATAGTTTTCGACTTCATTCTAATCGTCTCCTATTTTCAGTATGCAATAATGTGATGCCTTGGTATCCTGACGGAATCCGAGAACCAGGATAATATTGCATGGAACGTATCAACACTTATTTGTGGAACACAAAGCTCTCTAATTCACATATCGGTCTGCCTTTGAAGAATTCCCCAAAGTAACCACTGTACCCATCTTCAAATACAAAATAAACCGAATGTCTTCCTGTTACTGATTTAACCACAGCGTTTACAATCCCGTTATCCGCTCCGATATCACATGCGCCTATTTCTTCGCCTGTATGATAATCGTCGATGAGTATTTTCATTTTCCCTTTGTTTCCGCAGCCTCTTATTTTAGCCGAGAACTCCATTGTTTCACTGGAATAATCATCGCCAAAGTCAAAATATTTGAATCCAATTATGCATCAAATCGTTATATTTACAACAGCTCTCTCAAGAACGTTCCTCTCCGTAATATAACATCCGCCTTTAAAAACGCACGCTATATCTGCTGAGGTGAGACGATAGGGTGAAAGTGATTTTTCAAACCCTAAAGAAGTCATCTCCACCACCGGAATACTTCCATCCGGAAGAATCTCGATGCGTTCGACACAGCCGCGTCTTGACATCACGGTGTTATTAGTCATTCTGTGATAAAAAATATACCATTGTCCATTGATCTGGCAAATCGATCCATGATTATTACCGCCAGGATAATCAACTCCATTATCGATAATCGTACCCCTATATTGGAATGGCCCTGTAGGCGATATACTCGTAGCGTAGTCAAGTCTGCTGCCAATTTTAGGTGAATAAATTAAATAATAAGTATCTCCAACTTTACGCGGTGAACATGCCTCAAAAAAAGCAAATGGTTCATCGACAGGTATAATGTCTGCTTTATATGTATCCTGCAAAATTTCAAACATTTTTTCAGCATTAATCTCAGCCATATACGAACTTAAATATCCGCAATAGATATATACCCTGCCGTCATCATCCACTAATACACCTGGATCGACAAATAGTCCATCTTTCAAAATTTGTTCAGAATTTTCCGAAACGCTATAAGGAGAGACAAGCTTAAAAGGGCCTTCAGGTTTGTCGCTGACTGCAACACAACCTTTTGATCCAACAATATACGCATACAGATAATATTTACCATCTTTTTCGACTACATCAGGAGCATAAAGCTCTCGATCCGACCAAGTTGCATCGCTTTCATGATCTCTGTCGATTCGCGTATGAAAGCTGTCCCCATGGCAAGTCCAGTTATTAAGATCATGAACTTCTGCTGACCATACCATCAGTTTGTAGTCACAAAACCTATCTGAACCTGCCAAGTCGTGTGAACCGTATACATAAACCCTGTTTCCAAAAACTCTTGGCTCACCATCCGGTATGTACTCCCAATTAGGCAAATATGGATTTGGCATGATTATTCTCCTCTATTAATGGATAGCAGGCTTCCTTCTCACTTCATAAACAGATTATATAGCACGGCAAGGAAAAACACCTTGATATTAAAGTCAAGCAATAGCATAATATAGCCAACTGTATAATTGTTAGTATAAGGGGCTGAGCTTTTGAGCATCACTTATTTGGAATGGTTTACGCAAGACAAGCAATTCCCTTTCTTTATTCATTATGGCGAGCACGACACGGACGTGGAGCTGCATAAACATATCGATTTCTCCGAACTTGTCATTGTGTTGAATGGGAATGCTACACATATCGTCAATACCGAAAGCTCCTTTATCAAGAAGGGAGATGTATTTGTTATAAACGAATCCACCTCCCATGCCTATAAAGATCCCCATGATTTTAAAATTTGCAATATCATGTACAGGCCAGAAATGCTTCGGTCAGCCGGTCCGGATCTAAGGACTTCCAATGGCTTTCAGATGCTATTTGTTTTAGAACCGTTTTACCGCAGTATTCATTCGTATAAAAGCAAGCTCAGTTTATCGATTTCCAGCCTGGAATTTGTCTCAGCGCTCCTCTCACTCATGATCGACGAATATAACAGCAAGCTTCAGGGTTATCATACAATGCTGCTTTCCAGGTTTATGGAGCTCGTTGTCTATTTATCCAGGCAGTATGACAATCAAGAGAAGGGTATAGACAGTAAACTGATGAAATTGGCGAAGGCGATCTCTTATATCGAAGATCATTATCTCGAGACGGTTACTCTGGAGGAAATCGCGGGCAAATCTGATATTTCGGTCAGACATTTGAACCGAATTTTCCAATCCTATTATCAAACGACTCCTATTTTCTATCTGCAACGGCTCCGCTTGGAGCGCGCATGCACATTGTTGAAACAAACCAAACTCAATATTATCGATATCGCTTGCCAATGCGGGTTTACCGACAGTAATTATTTCACTCGTTCGTTCACCAAAGCTTATGGGCTGTCCCCCAGGGCATACAGAATGAATCGTTAAGCTTTTGACACAACAAAAAAAAGTGCTTGCCTTGACTTTTCATTAAGTCGCTGGCAAGCACTATTTCTATGTCTCCATTCTGCTCTACATCCTTGATTCCTATGAGTAGGGGATTTCAACCCAACGGCTCATAATCGAACCAATCAAAGAGTGCCGGAGAACCCTGCCCCGTTTCACAGACGGCATACATCGCAATGAATGTTCCCGTAAAGCCCCCTGCTACCTCCGTTGAGAGCAGATGTGTTTCTCCCGAGCTCAATTCAAGTACATTGGACCCATCTTGCTGGATGGAGAAAACAAACCGTTCAGGCCGAGCCTCAATCTTCAGTACGACCGGTCCCGCTGCGCAATCTAGCGTGCTTTCCATTCGCATCGATCCAACGGTTCTCCTTAATACGATCGCCTTGCGTCCATCTTTGAGCTTCACGAACAGATCGTAATGATACTTTTCGTTCATAAACACGGTAAGTCCGGCTTCTTCGCCCTCAATGAGCGGTTCGAAATTCAGCGCGGCAGCTATGTTGCATGACAAATGACTTAGACGACGGCCGACAAAGGCTGGAGCGCCGGCATCATCAAGCGAAACCTTATTACCGCGTAACACAAGATTCCCCGGGCATTCGTGAAGCGACCAGCTTTCCTGCGCAGGATTCCGCAAGAACGTCCAGTCGAATCCCAGTGTTTGATCGTCAAAATCATCTCGGATTGCCTTATCCGGCCACCGAACTTCTGTCAAGCGCGGAGCCTCCATAACAGACTCGACACGACCGCCATGACCGATGATGGGCCAGCCGTCAGCCGTCCATAACACGGGCGCCAGGAAAGTCTCCCTGCCCAGATGATGTCGCATGGGATAGGAAACAGGCCTAATTCCCAGAAAAACCGCCCACCAGCTGCCGTCATGCGCCTGTACTATATCTGCATGTCCGGTTGCATGTATATTGCTCTTTAGGCTTCTGTGAGACAAGATTGGATTACTCGGACACGGTTCATATGGCCCAAAGGGTGCGCTGCTTCTTGCCATCGTCACCATATGGCCGTATTCCGTCCCGCCTTCGGCAATCATTAAATAATAAAGTCCGTTGATTTTGTAAAGATGAGGGGCTTCCGAAGCCGCTCCTCCCGTTCCCTTCCAGAGCAGACGGCTCTCCGTCAACATGCGGCCGGTCGATATGTCAATCTCGCATTGATAAATGCCATCGCCCTGATCGCCCGTACATGTTGTTTGAAAATAGACCCGCCCGTCATTGTCGAACAATAGAGACGGATCGATGCCACCCTGAGCAACGAGAATGGGGTCGGACCACGGTCCGGCGGGGTGCCGGCTTCGAACATAGAAGTTGCCCATCCCGCTTACATTCGTCGTCGTCATGTAGAACCAGCCGTCATGGTGACGGATCGTCGGGGCGAAGATCCCGCCCGAGCTCCAAGCGTTGGCAAGCGGCAGATGTCGCTCACTCGTAAGACAATGGCCTATCTGGCGCCAATGGACAAGATCCTTGCTGTGAAAGATTGGGACACCTGGAAAATATTCGAAAGTGCTTGTCACTAGATAGTAATCATCCCCGACTCGACAAATACTCGGGTCGGGATAAAAGCCGGGTATGACCGGATTCGTATACTGCACAATATTGCACTCCTAATCGTTCTATATCGTGTAATGATTCCGGCTTTATTGTGAGCCGCGCCTCGGAACCGTCCGTTGCTTGTCGAGCATGTAACGGACGGTTGCCCCGATTCGGCAAGATGCGATTACGGATTTTGCGCCCAAACCGTCTTCTTCATTGAATCGACTTGATGAGCGACGACTTCATCGTAACCAAGACCTTTGGCCTTATCGATCATTTGTTTCTTCAGCTTGTTGAATTCTTCGTCGGTCTTCGCGATGATCATCTTCCAGGAGTATTCTTTAATGACCTTGCCGACTTCGTTCTGCTTCTGCTGGATGTCCGTAGGAAGCACAATCGGAGCTTCGCCCGTGAAGGTCTGTTTGGTTACGGCGATCTTGTTGTTGTTGGTGTAGTATTCCTTCATCGTCCTAGCGCCCATCGCTTCGCGCCAGCTTACAATGACCGGATTCGGGTTATGGTCGAGCGTCGACGACCACAGGTCGCGGTTATACGGTTCGCCGATTTCCGGGTTGATCAAGCTGGCATTAAGCGTAGAGTTATTGATCTTCGCTCCGCCGTGATCGTACGTGCCGCCGCCATATTCGGCCGGAACATCCGTTTCTTTAGCGTTCTGGTACGCCTGCCAGCCGAATTCAGTCACGTACGGCTTGCCGTCCTTGATATCCCAAGTCAGGCCCTTCGGTCCGTTTTGGACCGTCATCACGCCTTCGGTGGAGTACAGCCAGTCAATAAGCATCATGACGCGAGCCGGATCTTTCGATTTGGCGCCGATCGCCCATTTACGTTCGCCGCCATATGGAGTATAGCCGAACGAAATCGCCGTCTCTTCTTCGAACGGAACGGGCATGATGCCCTTGCCAGCTGACGTGTGCTCCGGGATATTGTACGTGTCTTCCATCCAGGTCCACGGAACAAAGAAGAACTGGCCGTCCTTGAGCTTGTTGGCAACGTCCCCGAACTTCTGCGTTACCGAGTCCGGATCGAGCAGACCCATCTGATTGGCTTTATTGTAGAATTTCAGACCTTGCAAATAATAGCCGTTCTCGTCGAGACGAGCCTGATATTTTTGCTCCGTTGCGTGTGTTAGGATCATATCGCTCGGATTAAAGCCGTCGCCCGTCTGATAGCCGTAATATGCCCCTATGGTGTTCGCCAGATTGACGAAGTTGCCGTCCCAATCCCCGAAAAGCGAGAAACCGTAGGTTTTCCGGCCGGAGTCGCTCTTCGGCTCCAGCTCCTGCATCTGCTTCAAGAGAGGCAAGTAATCATCCAGCTTGGTAATCTTCGGGCTGCCCAGCTTCTGATACAGGTCCCAACGGATGCTCGGACCCATCGTCAGCTTATTTTGCTCGGACGTGCCTTCGCCGTCGCCGACCGATTCGCCGATACCGTAAATATGCTTGCCGTCGCCGAACATCTTCATGTTCGCGTCAAGCCCTTTGCTTGCATACCCCTTCATGTTCGTCCCGTACTTGTCCAGCAGGCCGTCCTTGGTCCATTCCAGCAGCAGTCCGCCTTTAATGGAGTCCGTATATGCCTTTTTGTCTTCGTTCCCAAACACGACAAGATCGCCCAGATCGCCGGAAGCCATCCTCGAAGCAATCATTTCTTTTGGCGAACTGGCCACGTAATTCAGTTTGATATTGAACTTGTCTTTGATGACCTTGGCGAACCAACCCTCTTGCGGGCCGACGTAGCCGGTCAGCATAGAGAGAACTGTGAGCTCTAACTCCGGCATTTGTTCGGGTTGTGAGCCTTCGGATGAGGAAGCCGGTTGGCTAGACGAAGCCGATGGCGTGTTCCCTCCGCTGCATGCCGATAAAGCGAGAACTAAGCTCAATATACACATTATGATTGCCCATTTTTTTCCTTTTGTGAACATTCCATTTCACCTCTAATTTGATATTTTCTGCTTTCACTTTGACCTTTTACCCTTTTCTTTCCATTTCAAAAAAGACAGTCATATGATTCGTGCGGAGCCATCTACGCCAAAATCTGATCACCTCCCCATGGAATTCACTTTAATATCAACCTTTAACGGCGCCAATAATAATGCCTTTAACGAAAAAGCGCTGGAAGAAAGGATAGACGAACAGGATCGGCGCAACGACGATCATCGTAACGGTTGTCTGTACCGTCATCGGAGTCGGCATTTGAGAAGTGTCGAGCTTGGTAGTGATCGAGTTCTTGAGTAAATTCGCAAGCGTATCCGCCTCAATCAAATAGCGGTACAATATGAACTGCAGCGTGAACAGCTTGGAATCGTTAACGAGAAACAGCGTATCGGTAAAACTGTTCCATTGGCCGACAGCCGTAAATATGGCGAGTGTGGCCAGAATCGGAATAATTAAAGGCACGACAATCTTATAGAAGATTGTAATATAGCCTGCGCCGTCGATTTGCGCCGATTCCTGCAGCGCGATCGGCGTCGATTCGATAAACGTTTTCACCAAGAGAATGTTGAACGGCACAACAATGGCCGGAATGATGTAAGCCCAAAAATTGTTCATAAAGCCCAAATTTTTCATCGTAATAAACCAAGGGATAATCCCTGCATTGAAGTACATTGTAAGGACGAGAAAACGATACCAAAACTTGCGTCCCCACATCTCGTTCCTGGTGAATAAATAGCCGAGGAACGCAGATCCCGCCACAGTCGCTACTGTCCCGATAACGGTTCGGCCCACCGATACAAGCAATGCGGGCCTAATACCCGGAATATTGAGAGCATCCAAGTAATTCCGAAAATGAATCCCTTCCGGATAGAACAAGATCAGCCCCCTGCTGCTCAAATCGTTGTCGCTGATCGTGTTGATAAACAAATAGTAGAACGGAAAGATGCAAAGCAGCGTAAACAATCCGAACACGGTGTAGTTCAGGATTGAAAACAAACTGAATCGAGATTTTGTCAACGAGCCCATGTTAGTTCTCCTTTCCTGGCAGATGCCGAATTAAATGATAGTTTCTCCCCGGACAATCTTAGATAACCGGTTTGCAACGAAAAGCAGGATTATGCTGATCAACGATTTCAGAATGCTGACAGCCGTAGAGTACGAGAAACTGGAACTCGCGATCCCGATGTTGTAAACGTAAAGATCCAGCACTTCGATATATTGTAGATTGACCGGATTCTTAAACACATAAAATTGTTCGAAGCCTGCGCTGATGAACCCGGCGATGGACAGCATCAGCAAGACGAAATAAGTCGGCATAAGTCCCGGCAAGGTTACATGCCACATCAATCTGAACCTTCCTGCGCCATCCACTTTGGCCGCTTCGTACAATTCCTGATCGATCCCGGCAATGGCTGCGATGTACAAGATTGATCCCCAGCCCAGCCCTTTCCACATTTCCAAGAGCGTCATTTTGATCCAGATATGATCATCGGAGGCCAAATAATTGATCGGCTCCGATATCCATCCCAAATTCATCAGCACCTGATTGATAAAGCCGCTCTGAGTGGAGAACAGCGTGAACACAAAGGCAGAGACGAGCACCCAGCTGATGAAATTGGGCAGCGTGGTTAAAATCTGAACCATTTTTTTGTACCACGTTGATTTGATCTCCATCAGGAAGATGGCGAAGATGACCGGAACCACAGAAGTCATCAGACCCAATAAATTCATAGCTAAGGTATTGCGCATGACACGAACAATTTCCGCCCGTTGCACTTCATTCGAAACCATCGTTGTAAACCATTTCAATCCTACATACGGCGACTGGGAAATACCAAGTGCCGGACTGTAATCGTAAAATGCATAAATCCAGCCATACAAAGGCAAATATGAAAACAAAAAGGCTAAAATCAGGAACGGCAACGCCATCAAAAACAACTGGTATCTTCCGTGTTTTCCGGGCTTTCGTAACCGCTTACTTTTCTTCGTAGTCGAGATGAATGTTACGGAATCGGCTTGCACAGTATTTCCCCCTTCTAATGATCAACATCCCCATTGGGACCTATCGGAGCAAACAAACCTGCTCCACTCCACAGAACATGTCGCCTCTCCCTCACATTCTGTATTATATAGGACGACATGACGGTTTTCCTTGATTTTCGAGTCATGGAATTAGCACAATATAGACAAATGTTCCTTGCAGTCATATCGTATCAACGTTTATACCAAAGGACCCGAGGAAAAACCGCTTTGGCTCCATTGGCGTTATAGCAAACTTTCAAATTCTTATATATGAGCCGTCATATCTTATATTTCGTATTTTCGAAATAGCATTTATGATAGCTTATGTATTTTACTTTTCTTATATGGCGGTGATTATCTTGTTACCACAGATGAATGAATTTATCCGAAACGCGGCACAAGTTGTGCCATCAGCACGACAACTGGCATGGCAAGAATTGGAGTTCTATGCATTTATTCATTTCGGCATCAACACCTTTACGAATCAGGAATGGGGAGGCGGCGATGAAGACCCGGGTCTTTTTAATCCCACAGCGTTTGATGCGGTTCAATGGGTGGAAGCTTGCAAATCAGCGGGAATGAACGGCCTGATCCTGACCTGCAAGCACCATGACGGATTCTGCCTATGGCCCAGCGCCTACACGGAGCATTCGGTGAAAAACAGCCCTTGGCGTAACGGGAACGGCGACATGGTGAAAGAAGTAGTGGATGCGTGCCGCAAAGGCGGACTCCAATTTGGTGTGTATTTGTCCCCATGGGATCGTCATGATGGGCGTTACGGCACTTCTGAATACAACGACTATTTCAAAGCGCAATTGCGTGAGCTGTTGACCGACTATGGGGACATCTTTTGTGTTTGGTTTGATGGGGCGTGCGGCGAGGGACCCAATGGGTTAAAGCAAATCTACGATTGGGATGGATATTACGAGGTCATTCGTGAATTACAGCCCGGCGCGGTAATATCCGTATGTGGTCCGGATGTCCGTTGGTGCGGTAATGAGGCAGGCCACTGCCGCGAATCCGAGTGGAGTGTCGTTCCGGCAGAGCTCCAGGATTGTGAGAAGATTCAAGAACAATCCCAGCATGCTGACGACGGGGAGTTTGCCAAGCGAGTAAACACCCGCGACCAGAATTTGGGCAGCAGAGAGGCTGTTCGAGGTGCCAATAAACTGATTTGGTATCCGGCAGAGGTGAACACCTCCATTCGACCAGGGTGGTTCTACCATACCTCTGAGGATGACAAAGTCAAAAGCTTGGAAGAACTCTTGGATGTATACTATAAATCTGTAGGCGGGAATTCGACGTTTCTGCTGAACCTTCCCCCTGATACCCGTGGACTCATTCATGAGAACGATGTCAAGCGACTGTCCGAGCTCGGACAGGTTCTCAGATCCACCTTTGGGTGCAATCTCACATCAGACGCTCATGCTACGGCAACAGAAACGTTGAACGAGACCCACAATGTCAGTCGGATATTTGACGGAAATCAACATACGTTCTGGTGTCCCAAAGAAGGTACGGAGCATGCCGCGATTGACATTGAACTGAATTCCGAGCATACCTTCGACACGATTGTACTGCAAGAGCATATTCAATCCGGTCAACGAATTGAAAAGCTTCGCATCGAATACCAACAGGAAGGCTCGTGGGTACTTCTCTGTGAATACACGATTATTGGGTACAAACGCATCTGCCGGTTCCCGGAAGTAATGGCAAGATCAATTCGCCTGACGATTGAACAATCACGATGGTGTCCCACCCTTTCAGCCTTCGAAGTTTACCGCAGCACGCATAACTAGAGGGCTGGCAGCGAAATCAATCCGTTTATATCAGGAGGTTTGAATTTGATTCCGAATCCAATTTTTCATGAAGACCCTCAGCAGCCGCATATAAATACGGAAAAAAATCGCAACTATTTTATACCTTTTTCTCCGGAACAAGATGCATTCGCGCCAAGGGAAACGTCCAACCATATCTTTATGCTTAACGGACAATGGAACTTCAGGTACTATGAAAGCTTTCATGACTTGGAAGAAAACTTCCTTGAGATGGAAGACGGTAAAGAAATACCTGTTCCATCCAATTGGCAGCTGCATGGATATGATGTACCTCAATATACAAACATTCATTACCCTATTCCTTATGATCCGCCCTATGTGCCTGATCAGAATCCAACAGGTATTTACAACCGGGAATTTACAATGGATTTATCCGTTGGATTCGAGCGGTTTTTAAACTTTGAGGGTGTTGACAGCTGCTTTTATCTGTATATCAACAACCAATTTGTCGGATACAGTCAAGTTTCCCACATGACAAGCGAATTTAATATTACCAAATACCTTGTCAGCGGTACGAATACAATTACAGTTGCTGTGCTCAAATGGTGTGACGGGACCTATCTGGAGGATCAGGACAAATGGCGCATGTCAGGCATCTTCAGAGATGTGTATATCCTCTCAAGACCGCAGAATAAAATCGAAGGGTTTCACGTTATTTCCAAACTCCATGATTCTTACTCGAAAGCGGATATTTCTGTCGAAATAACCGCAAATACTGACGTTACAATAAAGCTATACGATCAAAGCGGTGATTTCCTTAGTGAGAATAGCCTTAAACCCGGAGAAACAACTCACGTTTTCCGCATTGATCATCCCAGCTTGTGGAATGCGGAAAATCCCTATTTGTACCGTATTACGTTGCATACGGATCAAGAAATCATTGGCGAAAAGGTTGGCCTGCGGGAGATTATAGTTGAAAACGGAGTCATCCTATTGAATGGTGCGGCGATTAAATTCAAAGGAGTTAACCGTCATGACAGCGACCCTGTAACGGGCGCCGTTATTAACAGGGAGCAAATGCTCGTTGACCTCTATTTAATGAAAAAGCATAACATCAATAGCATTCGAACATCACACTATCCCAACAGCCCCATATTTCTTCAGTTATGCGATGAACATGGTTTCTACGTCATTGACGAGGCGGATCTTGAAGCTCACGGCTCTGTAGAGGCAGCACATACACAAGATAACAATGGAGACTATTCCGGGATTGCTTTGCTTGTCGTTCGAGACGACTATGAAAAAGCCATCTTAGATCGAATTGACCTCATGATTACCAGAGATTTTAATCGCCCTTGTGTTCTGATATGGTCTCTGGGCAATGAAGCCGGTTACAGCAAAAACATGGAAAAAGCCGCTAAATACATTAAAGAATTCGATCCAACAAGATTAGTCCATTATCAAAGCATGCACGAATTAGAAGGCTCAGAGAAAGCTGATGACAGTGAAGCAACTTTGGATGTCGTTTCTACTATGTATACATCATCCGAGTGGATGCAAAATGATTTTCTGAAGAAGGAAAATGAAAAGCGTCCATTAGTATTATGCGAGTACAGTCATGCCATGGGGAATGGACCCGGGGATTTAGAGGATTACTGGAAAGTCATTTATTCAAATGACAGATTTAGCGGCGGCTTTATTTGGGAATGGTGCGACCACGGGATAGAAATCGGGATAGACAGCAACGGCAAAGCCAAGTATGCCTATGGCGGGGATTTTAATGAACCGCGTCATGACAGTAACTTCTGCATCGATGGATTAGTTTATCCCGACCGCACTCCTCATACAGGATTAAAAGAAGCAAAGAATGTTTATCGTCCTGTTCGAATCAAGCCGGTTGATACCTCAAAAGGGGAATTTGAGTTCATCAATACGTATGATTTCTCCGATTTGTCTGATAAGCTTGAATGTACCGCCCAGGTTACAGACCTTGGAAAAGTGATTTTTCAAGAGAAATTGGATATTCAGGTGCCGGCTAAATCTTCAAAAATCATTACCGTCACAAAGCTTGCAGAGTTAACAGGTACAAGTGTTTATGTGCGTTTTATCTTTACACAAAAGCATGATACCTTATGGGCGGACAAAGGCTATGAAATGGGTTTCGATCAAATCTTCATTTGCCAAGAACCAAAAATCATCGAGCCTGCTCAAGTGGATGTGCCTGTTGTTTATTCGGAAGACAAGAAATACATTTATATTTCCGGTAAAGACTTCGAATATCGATTTAATAAATCGATTGCGCTTTTTGATCAGTTGAATTTCAATAATAAAGCCTTAATTGAAAAACCAATGGAATATAATGCTTATAGAGCTCCAACTGATAACGAATGGATAAAACATAAATGGAATATGTTTAGCTTTGGGAGCCTTACGACAAAGGTTTACAGTATTTCGGCTGAGCATGCGGATACACACATCTTGATAAGCTCAAGGATTGCTCTTGGAGGTCATTCATACCACAACACCTTTCATCTGCAGACAGAAGCCGCCATTTTCAATAGCGGTGAAATTAAAATGAAATATACAGTTCAAGTTGCAGATAAACGTCCTTACTTGCCGCGCTTTGGTGTGAGAATGTTTATGAGCAAAGAGTTTGACCAGGTAGAGTATTACGGATATGGACCCCATGAAAGCTACATTGATAAGCATCAAGCTTCCTATATGGGTGTGTTCTCACAACCTATTTCCGAAATGCATGAGGATTACATCAAGCCGCAAGAGAATTCCTCCCATTACGGCTGCGAATATGTGAAAATCAACTCCAGCGATACCCTGGTCACACTTGAAGCAGAAAAACCATTTTCATTTAATGCGTCTGAATACACGCAAGAAGAGCTTTCTACAAAGAAACATCATTACGAGCTGGAAAAGAGTGGATACTCTGTTGTGTGCATCGATTACAAACAATCCGGCATGGGTTCAGCAAGCTGCGGACCATTCTTATTAGATCAATATCAATTAAAAGAAAGAGAATTTGATTTTCAATTTTGGATTAAGCCAACCCAAGCCCAATGAATTTGTCCCCGCAGCAAGCGGGGAATTGGACCCTGACCAGTTATTCCAACTGTTAGTATGCCGTCAGAACTTATCAACCTTGTACCAGAATATGGGTAATGGGAACCAGCCGGCAGGTGCGGGAACGGCCATATACCGACCGTGTTGCGTGAGCAGAAGCGTCTGTGCCTCCTCCTTGCTAAGGACAACTGCACAAGACTTAGCCGACCGCTCAATAGTCACTCCACTCGCGTCCACGTGCGCAGTGACTGGCTGCCCATCCATTACTGCGGAGAATTGTCCCAGTACAAGTCCGGTAGTCTTATGCTTAAGCGTCAGATACGCCTTCAGCACATTGGCAAAGTCAAAAATATTGTACATATCAGATGTCTCTATAATGAAATCCTCAGCAAAACTGCCAAGGCTGGCATTCAGCGAAGCATCATATTCTGGGGCGTAAATAACAATCTGCTCCGAGCCGATGTGTGCCAGATAAGCCTTGATCGTTCGCAATATATCTTCCGTATTTTCCATCGAGATTTCGGATATATCATCACCTGCTTGGTTTGCAATCAGATACCCGATCAACCTGCCCTTTTCCATCACGCCCAGCGCATTCTGATGAAGACTGTTCAATATAAGGGGTAAATGCTGCGCGTCACGATGCACGTATGCAAGCCGATCCATGTTAATCCTATATGCAAAGTCTCCTGCCCCTTTGGCCTCGAACAACGGACAGAAGGACAGCCCTTTCTCGTCCACATGTTTCAAGGCATGGCGTACGTTGGCATCCCCCACAATGTACTTGAACTTAACACCGCCAAGAGTGAAGCCAGAATACTCATATCTCTGACGCTGGCCATATAGTACGACCATATCATACGATTTGCGCAATTCCTCCAGCCACATGTTCATGAGCACCTTCATATGCCCTTCGCCGCGTGCCCGGGGATGCACCGACACGGTGCCCAAATATCCGATCTGAAGGGAACAGTCACACACCTTCATAGATAACGGCAAAATTGCCACCTGCGCGCGCAGCCTTCCTTCTTCATCCACAGCTACCCTATGCATAGCTGGAGAATCGATGTTCTTTCCATATACTTTCGGCATCAGGGTTTCAAAATCCAAGCGGAAAGCGTAGTTCGCTAAATCAATGCATTCATCGCGTTCATTCGGTCTTGCCATCCTGTATTCAACCATAGCGTTCCACTCCATCAGTTAAAATATATTACTTCCCATTCAAGCTCTCTTCACCTCCGATTATTCAGGGATGCGTCGGGTTGCCTTTACTCTGTAAGCTCCACAATCTCGATCCCATATGGCTCCATGGCCAAAACCGTTCCAACCCGGTCCTCTCCCAGCAGGCTAGCATATTCGCCTTCGAGCGTTACGGTTTGCCGTTTGCGGCTGAGATTCATTATGAATAGATAACGCGCCGTTCCCTTCCTCCGCACTGAAATTTACACTCCTTCGGGCAGTCCGTCAAAGCGGATCAAGCCAATCCTATTGGCAATCTCGCGGAACAAGTCCAAATAGAAGTTCTCTTCGGCGACGGTTCCTAGGTAGAGCACTTGGCCTTGTCCCAGCTTGTGAACCGTTACAGCCGTTTCGCCGGCGAAGAAATCATCATTGTACCATGATCGGCTCCGCTCCCGCAGGCGCGAGAATATCGCACCATTGGCCACAGCAGGTTATCAAATATTTTGCGCTATGAATAATAAAGGCTCAACTGCAGTGATTATCCACTGGTTGAGCCTTTATTATGCTCAAATCTGTTATTGACCTGTCGTTAAGGACAACAAGTATTCCGCATCCCGGATCAGGTAATCAGCAGCTTCAACCGAAATATGCTTACCTCTTTGTGCCGTCACATGACTCACCAAGTCAGCCAGAGCATTCGAAGCCAATTTGCTTTGCAAGCTATTTGCGATACCTGAGTTATCAATCCATCCGGCATTCGTAAAGAGTGTCACCAAGGCCTGCATGGATTGGATGCTGGTAGTCGTCTGGAATACGATCTCTTGGCTGCTCGTATTTCCTGCTAGGTCACTTGCAGTTACGATAAAGGTATGAGAACCGAGCGGCAGTGTATAGAGTGGTATCGTTGCTCCTTGCTCCACACCATTCCCATCCAACGTGACCGTCGTCTTGCTGGCGTCAATTCCGGACAAGCTATCGTCCAGCGTGATGACTGGCGTAACATCCAATGAATCATTGTACGTACCGGATTCCACACCTGTTACCGTAATTTCCGGCGCTGTCGAATCCAGGTTGAAGCTGATGGTTTTAGCAGCTTCAACATTCCCGACGTTGTCTGTCGAACGGTAGCTCACTGTATATTGACCATCTTGACTCAACGTGACCGGCACCGTGTAGGTTTGCCATGTAGTCCCGCCATCCAGACTATACTCCGTCTTGGCTACGCCCGACAAATCATCGTTGGCAGTTAAGCTGACTGTCACATCCGATGTATACCAGCCATTGCTTCCGGTTGGTGCTGCAGGAGTTACGGTTGCTGTTGTAACAGGTGTTGTCTGATCATTGAAATGATAACTGTTAGCAAATGCGGAGATAAACACTAGACTTGCATTAGAACCAATAGAGTGCTCATTTGTGGTCCATTCGCTATCGCTATCCAGAAAATCTTTGGCAGGGAAATTTGACGAGCCTCCACCGTTATACTTATTAGCACCTAACGGGATCCACCCCTTTGGTACCCCCGGTCTTGGGTCATTGTTAAAAGTACCGAATACGGTTTTTATGGCATTGTCGCCATATCCTGTTACAAAGCTCTTACTCATTGCATTAGCTCCTAGCATATAGTTTAATGCAGAAAGAGCCATATTGTTAATGGTTTCGTTATTCATTCCAAGAAGCTTGGAACCAATCAGAGCTTCGTTAACCGTACCGAGCATCATGTTGTTACTGCCCCAGTAATAATTACCTTCAAAGATTGTGTTATTCCAAGCATTGCTTTGATATCTATTGATTTCTTTGTTTAGCCAAATCGTAAAATTATCTTTATACCAGTTTACAGTATCCATGTCGAGGTTTTCAGATTTCATATAATGGAAGAAAGCGTAATGCCAGATACCGACCCAATCTCCTTCCGGATTATCAAATGAAGTCTGACTTTGTGCATAGTTATTCACAAAGTAATCGTTATACTGTGCACCGCCGGTAGCCCTATACAAAGATGCAGCGGCCACAAGCCTCGAGTCCTTATCGGAGTCAGTCGCATAAGTTCCGTCTGGCCCTTTAATATTATCGGGATTCTGCTCGAGATACATCCATGCACTTATAGCAGCATTTAAACATGTATCAGCAAACACTGGATCATATTGAGCATAAGCCATTGAAGCATGAGCTAAAATATTTGCTGCCCATGCAGTATCATTTGTCGGCCTCACATTTGTAACATCGTCTCTTTTATCCCTTATAGCTCTATTATTATCATCATTATTCATTGACTCGACTTTTGCGTAAAAACCACCGCTAACAGAATCTTGCATTTTTAGAATCCATTCAAGTTCCCATCTAGCTTCATCAAGGATATCAGGAACACCGTTTCCGCTTTCTGGAATATTAAACTGATTATCAGAATATGACTCCGGGAACAACTCAGATGACCATAATAGAGTCATTGCCGTCCATGCTCCGTTACTTAAAAACTTTCCTTTATCGCCGGCATCAAACCATCCTTTCGATACTTCTCTTGTAATCGCAGAATTGGATTCAAAGGGAGCAGCCGTATCCATAGGTGTTATATCTGCCCTTGGGAAATCCGGAGCATACTGCGGCTCAAGTGCAGTTCCTGAACGTTGATAATAAAAATATCTTGCCGCATCAGACAATAGAGGCTTAAAAACGTCATCTCCTATCTTAAATTTGAAGGAGTCTTCTATACCGTCTGCATTAACTGTAATGTAATAATCACCGGATTCTTCAAGATCCGTAAATACGGCTTTTAGAACCCGTTCTCCGGAATCAATGTCATAATCCTTAACGAGGACCAATTGCCCAGTATAAGCAACTGAATTATCAGAAACTCTCTTTACCTGAAACTCAGTGCCCACTGTAGCTTGGAGTTCATCCTCAAATCCGGAAACATAGGCATATTTCTCAGCAGAATTCAGGTAACCTACCTGATTTAGTTTAATAGCCTCATATCCTTGTTCTATATCAGTAGTAGTAAATTTGATTTGGTTTAACAAAACATTAAACGGTTCATTGTTTACTCTGTCCAGAATGATGGCCTTTGCATTGTATGCTTCTATACCGAGCGATGGGTCTAAAATATCCTTTAAGGGTATCTTTACATGTTGCCACTCGGTGGTAACTGTAGTGTAATCCGCTACTGGTACTGTAATAGTTATCTCATCCGGTTCTCGCCTGGACACATGATCAACTGCACCGATTTTAAACTGTTCTCCGCCAACTTCCCCTTTTACATTAAATTCCAGGAATCCGTTTGGAACATAGGCGGATACATCATGACTGGCCCATCCTGCCATTACAAGTATGGCCACCATCCACGCCATATTCGGTTGTGTAACATTAAATCTCAACGAAGGTAAATTTTCATACATTTCTTGAGTGTCAACAGGCAATTGACCGTTTATAGTTTCCAATTCGCCACTACTTCCGGACCACCCGTAGTATGTATCTGTGAATATATGATAGTCCGGAATGTCTCTCCACCCTGCTGGTGCGCCGTAACTTGTAGAAGCTGCCGCTGGTGAGATTACTGAAGCAAATACTACTGCAATACATGCGATTTGAGTTAATAATTTTTTCGCTTTCATAAGATACCTCCTAATTTAATTGCTAATAGTCATAGCCTTACCTGCACGTTGATACATCACTTCTAAACCAAGCAATTATTGGTTTCCTGCCTCAGTCACCTCCTTCAAGTATTTAAGAGTTCTAAAATGGGAAACGAATCGTAATTCTCTTGGTTCTTTGTGTCCAATCTATTGAAAGCAGTCCAAACTGCTTTCAATAGATTCATAAAATCGCTTACAAAATTCCCGGCATCACTTCACTTTTTCCCCGCCCTCATTTTGATAATGTTCATATTGATTATATTTCAAGGAATGAAAATCATCCTTGAGTATCAAGCCGCTTAATAGCATAATATAGACACGCATGAGTGGAACGGAAGGCATCGGACGTTATTAAGGATAGGAAGATCAGCAAAATGAGGGATAGAAAAATCCTTCGACATTGTGTTTAATAATAGAACTCCAATTTCTGCCACATTAATTTTGAATGAAATCAGACATATAGCTAGCCCATCCTCCTATTGTTCATCATTTTACATGAATAATAGGTGATGGCTCACCACCAGGAATTCTTGTATACTTCTTGAGTCATATAAAAAAATGAAAGTTGTGATTCGATGCGGCATTACATGAAACAGATGATGGTCACAGCCTTGGACCGTACTCTGCCCATTTACATCGAAACGATGGGTTGGAATGAATGGCAGGAAGAATTTATAAGACCGGAAGGTTATCACTGTTATCATTGGCTGCAGACAACGAGCGGAGAAGGATTATTTGAATGCTCCGGCAAATCCTTAACCTTATCGCCAAATCAAGGGGTTTTGTTACACCCCAACGTTCCCCACCGTTATGTTGCTATTTCGCAGCCTTGGTCAACTTGGTATATAACCTTCAATGGAAAACACGCGCCTTTCATCGTTTCCTCTCTCGGTTTGGCAACTTCCACTGTTATTCGTTGGGAACTAAAATCCCCTCTAACTACTCTGCATAATAGGAGTCGAACGTTGGCAGGACGGAACCTCGATTTTAACGGAATGGATGGTTCTGCGTTTGTCTATCGCTTTCTGATTGATCTGAAAAAACATGGACAGGTCGATAATCAACGTTCCCTTTCCCAACATCATGTCCGATTAATGCCTCTTTTTCGTTTTCTTGATGAGAATTATTCAAATCCAACTCTTGGATTGGTCCATATGGCAGCATATACTAGTGTCAGTTCACAACAATTGAACTACCTATTCAGATTAACAACAGGGATGAGTCCTTACCAATTCCTCATACACTTGCGCATTCAGAAAGCCAAAGAGTTCCTTATAAACGAAAAAGGCCTCACCGTCAAGGCAATCGCCTCTTCGGTGGGCTTTTTGGATGCTAGTCATTTTGTAACCACTTTTAGGAAGCTTGAAACCATAACTCCAGAGAGGTATCGTGATCTGAATAAATAGATAATTTTATACAAGAGGAAGTTAGGATTCTATATTCAAGAGTAGAACACAATATTGCTAAGATAAGGCTGCAGCAAAAAATAGGAGGCTTAATCCGCATGGTTAAGGCGCAAATCGCCAAGGGTTCTTTCGAACCCACATTTGAATCGCTCAGGAAATTCGAGTGCCCGGAATGGTTCCGGGACGCCAAGCTCGGCATATGGTCGCATTGGGGCGCTCAATCTGTTCCGATGTACGGGGACTGGTACGCCCGGAACATGTATAGCGAAGGTTCCGACCAATACAGGTACCATATTCGCCATTACGGGCATCCGTCGAAATTCGGCTACAAAGATATCGTTCAGCAGTGGAAAGCGGAAAAATTCGATCCTGAATCGCTGATGGACTTGTACGTGGCTGCCGGCGCCAAGTATTTCGTTGCACAGGCTATGCACCACGACAATTTCTTCAACTATGATTCGAAAATCCACCGTTGGAATTCGGTCAATATGGGACCGAAGAAGGATATCGTTGCGATGTGGAAAGCCGCAGCTTCCCGCCGGGGACTGCCTTTCGGTCTGACCGAGCATCTGGGAGCGACGTTCAGCTGGTTTCAATTTAATAAAGGACAGGATAAGGAAGGCCTTTACGCGGGCATCCCTTATGACGGAAACGATCCCGAGTACGAGGATTTGTATTTGCCGAACCGCGAGCATTATGATCCGGACCAACCGCTATTCGCACCGACGCCATGGTATTCAGCCAATCCTTGGTGGAATCAGCGCTGGTTCGACATCATCAAGGAAGTCATCGATTTGTACCAGCCGGATCTGCTGTACTCCGATGGAGGGCTTCCGTTCGCTAGTGCCTGGGATAGACGGGACGCCTCCTTGGATGACCCGTTATTCGCTGCCGGGCTGAATGCGGCAGCTCACTTGTACAATACGAGCGCTGCGGCCAACGGCGGGGTTAATCGCGCAGTTTATAACCAGAAAGACCGCAGGCCAGACGTTTACCGTATCGGCATCCTCGACATTGAGCGCAGCCAGGAGCCGGACATCAAGCCTGACCCGTGGCAGACCGATACGTGTGTAGGGGATTGGTTCTACCATGTGAAAAACGAATACAAGAAACCGGGGCACGTCATTGAAATTTTGGTCGACATCATTGCCAAGAACGGCAACCTGCTCCTCAATATTCCGCAGAAGCCGGACGGCACGATCGATGACGAGTGCACTTATATCCTGCAGGAAATGGCCAAATGGATCCGGATTTGCGGGGAAGGCGTGTACGGCACCAGGCCGTTCCGAATATCGGGCGAAGGCTATTCCAGCGTCGTCATTGATCATTTCAAGGAAGACAGGGTAGATTGGAACTCCGGCGACTTCCGTTTCACCCAAAAGGGAAATACACTGTACGCATTCCAGATGCGTTGGCCGAAAGATCAACGTGCCGTCATACGCACATTGACACCGGCAGACCAAGTAGAATCCGTGCGACTGCTTGGCGTGGGAGAAGTTCCGTTCGAACAGCCTTACGGAGCTCTGATTGTTTCGCTGCCGGACCGGCAGCCGACGCCGTACGTCAACTGCCTGGCGATTGAACTTAAGCCATAACTATCATTTGGTACGAACGAAGCCGGTTACCTTGATTACGGTAGCCGGCTTTTTTTCGCATTATGAGAGAATTCACGTTTGATACAGAAAGCAGTCGAATCGTCGGAATACATATCCGCTATTTTGAAAGTTGTATGGAGCGGGAAGCTGTATTTCCAGTTGCTCCGGCAATTCACCGCCGAAGGTATGGAGGAAGGCAACTCCTTCGGTGCCTTTTCTATTCATTCAAAGTATACATTGCCCATCCAGCGGATGGCGGTAGCTCTCTATTGTTGGTTCCTAACCAAAAGCTGATCCCGTCTTTTATAAGCGGGGCAATCCGTTGATAGCAGCGCATACCTTCGTCAACGATTCGCCATTGCTCATCCTGCAACTCACAAATATCCCTGACAGACACATGCGGTCTAGGAACGTGTTCACGATCGAAAACGGAGCCTTTGCTCGGAATCCTCTTTGCGCAACGCGGCCTTTATCTGACTTTGTCCAGGCAGAATCGCACGATGCATATTCGCGGCAATGACGAGGTGAGGGAGTTCTCTGCGTATTCGCCTTAAGATGGATTCATTCATAAATTGGTGCAATAATCAGTTGGAATTCCAATCGCAATAGTCGTGCCGATTCGAATTCGCTTACTCAATTTCATCACGAGGACCCTTCGGCTTTACATAAGTCATTTCATTTATCAGAAGATCTAGCTCTTGACTCTTACGTATGACATCAGGATGAAGGAGATTATATCGATGTAATAAAGCTAATTGATATAATTGATCGCGCAAATTTTCCATTTTCATGTTGTGACCTCCACAGCTAAACTGTAAAGATTATTTCATCACATGCTTCAGTAAACTTATCCAATGGTAAGATTGTTGCCTTCCACCATCACTTGGAATAGCATAGGTCGTTCGTTTGGCGAATCATTTGGAGCTTGAATGGCTAGCATGCATAGTCCGGAAAATGTCGTAACCAAGGGTCCCGTACAAAAAATATTTTTTCTCATTGGTGTCGGCAAGCACAAACGGATCGCGCAAATGTATGGCCGACATGCGTTTTTTCTGCATGCTCATCCCCCCAACAATTCGTCCTGCTTCAGACTCAACGGAACATCCGATACTTCGCGCAGATACAAAGGTATGGTTTCCAATGGCGAATCAACAACCACATGCTGCCCTCAATCGAGGACTTGTTCCGTATAAGGATCAACCACCTGCTACCGGTTGTAAAATAGACGCTTCGGCTTCTCGCTCCTTCTTTCAATACCGGTGCAACGAACGAGGATATCGGGTCCGAACATATATTGATCATCAACCTCCCTAGCTGTGGGATCCTGATGGAGATCATAGAACGACGGACGCATTGGCGGGGTGCCTTTTACATGTGCCTCCTTCATGAGACGAGTGATATACGGCTTGAGGCGTTCCCGCATTTGAAGATATTTCTTTGCGATCGTATACGCTTCTTGCCCGTAACTCCATACTTCGTTATCCGACCCGCTGGCACATAGGCCCCCGCCTGTCGTACCGATAGGCTTTTGAGTAAGCTGCCGATCGCCATGCAAGCGGAATACCGGGCAGAATGCGCCATACTGAAACCAACGGATAAAGCATTCGCGGAAAGAAGGATCGTCCGTATTCTCTCCATTGAATCCCCTATATCAGTAGTCCACCACGGGATTCCCGCAATGCCCATGCTCTTAACATGTGTAACCCTCACTCCCATTTATCTTGTCTCAGCAAAAAGCTCATTGAATTTTGAAGCTGTCATATACCTTTTGATCGATCTTTACCTCAGCTTCCCGTACCCACTCATTTACCGTCTCGTCATATTTTTTATCTATATATTTCTCCGTCACATCGTCCTTGACAGATTCGAAATCCTTTAATCCATGATCTTCCCTCTCTAGGAGCTTTATAATATAAAAACCGCCGTGAAATTCGAAAATTTCGCTTGTCTGCTCCTTTTCAAGCATATCGGCTGTCCGTCTGATTGGTCCGTTAGCTTGGTAATCCGCGCGGTCAAATTTCCCTAACTCTTGCTCGTCAGTATCAATTCGGAGATATGTTTCCTGTTTCAATCGTGCGATTTCTTCATTCAACGTTTTGCCGCTTTCCAATTCAGCCACGAGTTGCTGAAGCCTTGATAATGCGGTTTTCTTTTCGCCTTCATCGATATTTCCTTGATCATCCGCAAATAATATGCCCAGCCTTTGAATCGTCATCGGCTCCGGATTTCTGAAATATTTATTCTTGATTTGATCGTAGTAGCTTTGCAACTCACTCTCTGTAATCTTCCAACTTTTTTCAGCTAACGTATTTTTAAGTTTTATGGCTAAATTGCTCAGTACATATCCATAATACATGTGTTCCGTGTATTGGGTCGGTCCGTAAATGATTTCACCCTTGGCAATAGCTGCGCTGCGGCGCTCATTTTCCTTTGTCAAGCCGGAAAGAAACGCATCGTAAGAAGCATCATCGAGAATACCGTACTTCTTGGCTTCGATTTGCTGAACCTTCACTTTAACAAGCTGATCCATGGCTTGCTGCTTCGCTTTATTCATAGGAACTTCGCCTCCGAATGAATCACTCCAGAAGGTGGGGGAGTCCCCTGCGCCAAATATCTGTTTAAAATAGTCATGCACCGAAGCCTTTTGCTGATCCAGAAAAAACGCGAACTCCTTCTGCGAGATGGCTTCTTGATTAACAAAAGCGATCGGCTGATCATGCCCTTGCTTTATTGCAGCCTTCGTTATCCAAGCCCCGATCAACACAACAACCAAAATGAGCAATACGCCCCACAGCCGCCTCTTTTTCATTGTGCCTCCTCAATGTGCATAAAATCTCATGGGGAACAACCCAATTGTGGACATTCCCCATAAGATCATTCCATTGTGTTAATTGTCTTGCTCGGTAATTGTGTTAGATGTCTTGTTCGGTAATCACGAAATCATCGCCATAAGAGGGATTGGTTCCGCTTAATCCATAGAAATAAATGTCCGCGGTCGTGTTGGTTGCTCCTGTTGTAAACGTAATCGATGCTTTCGTATAGCTCGTAGAAGTAAACGTATAAGTCAGTTCTGTCCCGCCATAGTTCTTGACACCGAAAAGCAAGCTTCCTCCTGAGCCAGCTTTCCCCCAAGCGGTAAGCGTGTACGTCGTGTTCGGTTTCAGATCATAAACCCACTGATCGATCCCTGTCGACGTTGGTAATTTTACTGCATACGAACCGCTGTGAGCGTTCCCGTCATTAACTGCGCTTGGTGTGCCATAAGGGCTCCACCAACCTAAATTACCGGCCTCGAATCCAGGCTGGCCTACACCTGCGAGTGGTATATTGCCGGGTCTGACGAAGATATCGTCGATGTAGGTGTCTCCGGTTCCGCTCAGCTTCGACAAGGTAATCGTAGCCGATGTATTGTTCGGACCTGTCGTGAAAGTTACTGTGCCTTGGGTATAACCCATACCGGACACAGTGCTGGAGGCATTGGTGCCGCCAAAGCTGCTTGCGCCGATCGTTACGCTGTCTCCCGGTGTGACCGTTTTGACCCAAGCCCTGAATCTGTAAAGCGTATTCGGCTTCAGCCCAGTGACCGTCTGGCTGATGCTTGCCGAGGAGCCGACAAGCTTGGCGGCATAAGATCCGCTGTGGGCATTTGCCGAATCATTCACGACAGATGCCGAAGCGCCTGTCCAGTTTCCGAAAATTCCAAGCTCCAAACCTGCATTCATAACATAATTACTGGTCGCTCCGCCTGGAATCAGGACAAAATCGTCTGCATAGGTGGTGCTGGTTCCGGAAACTTTCCAGATATAAATGTTCGCGCTCGTATTGGAAGAACCGGTTGTGAAGGTTACGGATACTTTCGAATAGCCTGTGGCGTTGGTGGTTTGATAGGTTTCGCTGCCGCCAAAATTTTTGACGCCGATCGATGCGATATCCCCTGCGCTCGACACCTTCGCCCATCCGGACAATGTGTAAGTCGTATTCGGCTTCAAGCCGCTCACCGTCTGGTTCGCACCGACAGACGAGCCTGTCAGCTTCACCGCATAGGAACCTGTATGCGCGTTGCCGTCATTAACCACGCTTCCGCCGGAGCTCCATACCCCTAAGCTTCCCGTTTCAAAGCCCGGGTTGGATGCCAGATTCGCATTGGCGATACCCGAACCGTTATAGGCTCCGATGTTAGGCGCCGCCGTAGCGGATACCGTATTTCCCCAGTAATCCAGTCCGCCATTATCTGCGATTACTGCACCTGCGCCAATCGCCGGTGACCCTGTCAGCAACTGATAACCGTCAACCGTATTTCTTCCATCTCCGCCGCTTCCAGGGTTCACAAACTTGGGATCGCCTGTAACTGCATGGGCATCCGTTGGCGAAGTAAAGCCATAATACAAGTTCGAATCGTAGACAAGACCTGCTTTTTCAGCTAATACCGATCCGGCCGCGCCAACAAAAATATTGTTGGAGACAAGTGCGTTACTGCTAAATTGAACATTAGTCAAATTACTCCAACTGTATGGATTGGTATTAAAGACTTGATTCGGACTGTAGAATACGTTGTTGTAAACAAGCATTCTCGCATTATCGCCGGCATTATTGATCCGGCTGCTGCCCTGATTGATATTGTAGCGAATGACTTGTGTTGCGGTGCTCTTGTAGTTCCAACTGGTGCAATTCGCGCAATTGAGGTAGAAGCCGCCTGAGTTGTCATGGCTGTAGTTATACTGATAGGTGCATGCCCCGGACGTGATCCCCCAATCGCAATCCCAAGCCTGGGAATCATTCGTCTTGAAAATGCGGGCGGCTTCGTTGAATTGGTACGTAGGATTCAAGGTAGCAGATGACCACATATGAGCGATAGCTCCAGAATTGATTGCTTGAAAGCCGATATCATAGGACGTGTTATACTGTATTAACGGCGAATCCGCTGCGCCGATATAGATAGCATCGGCTTGGGCGCTTTGGATGTTGTTGTTTTGAACAACCAAATTTTTAATATAAGTGTGAGGAACGATTCCATCCCCTGATGTTGTTGTTATTCCTATGCTGCCTACATCGTGTACGTTATTGGAATCGATGAGCACATTTTCAAAATGTCCTGTGCCAGGCTGGTTAACATGGTATTTACTCGGAACCCGGACCGTAATACCGCCGGACGAATACCTGCCGTATTTTTCATTGTTTCCAATCGATACTCCTCTAACATTATGCACGTTATTATTTCGAATGGTAATGCCATAGTACGTGTTGCTGTCGGTAACTTCTGCCAAAATCCCGCTTCTCATCTCATCCTGCGAAGCATCGTTAGTAACCTCCAGATTTTGTACCGTCCAGTAGCTTTCATTTAGCAAATAGACAGCTGCTTCTGTGCTTCCGCCGCCGTTGATGATCGGAGGTGCTCCCGTACCATAGGAGTCGATAACAATGGGAGAAACGCTCGTACCGGTACCTGTCGGCTTCAGTTGTCCTGAGCATGCTGTGCCTTTTTTCAAATAAATGGCATCGCCAGGACCAAACCCACCGGATTTATTGTTTACGCTAGTCAGCGCATTCCACGGGCTGGCAATCGTTCCCGATCCGTTCATTGCTGCCGAACAATCGACATAATACGCGGAAGGGGTGTGCACCAGACTACTGAGATCCGAAGCCGACAAAGCCGAGTTATATACCCGGAAATCGTCTACCGTTCCTTGCATATAAGGATTCCCAGTATACTGGGCTTTGCCGATATAGTTATTCGTTAATGTGCCAAGCCTCGCAGGCGTCAGGCTGATCGTATTTCTCGCAACCTCTTCCCCGTTCACATAAAGAATTGCGGTAGAACCCGATAAAACGACAGCCAAATGCATCCAAGCGCCCGTAGGGATTGATTTGGCGCTTTCAACGAATTGTTCACCGCCGCCTCCGCTATTGGTAATTGTAAAACGAAGCGTGTTGCTGCCGGACTTGGGCGTCAACAACATATACGCATTCGTGCCGGAGCCGAAGTCGAAAATTCGATCCCATGTATGCAGGGCATCCAGCTTCACCCAAGTCGAAATCGTAAAGTCGGTATACCCCTGAACAAGAGCCGGAAAGCTGATATAATCGTCCGTTCCGTCCAAGCTGACACCTTGCCCGCTTTTCCCAGCCGTCCAAGATGCGCCTCCGTTCAACGTTCCATTAGAGCTTCCCGCGGAATCCGTTACCGTTGTTCCGCTTCCCTCATTCATCGCATACAAATGTGTCGGAGTCGCAGCGGCATAAGCCGTCCGAGCGCCACCCGGGAGCAAGCTGACCGCCGGCGCAAGCAATTGACAAGCAAGCAGCGCTAAAGTGAAACAAGCAACGATCCTTAACCTAAACTTCATCATTCTTATTGTTCCTCCTTGTAATGTATCATCTTCACCTTGTGTCAAGCTTTTCCCGATGTCCCAAGATTGCGATTGCAACTCTTCGCGATTTATCGGAAAATGATGCTCACCTCCAGGGACTTGCAAACATCCTTCTTCCATTAGCCCTTGACGGCTCCGTTAGTCAGCCCTGAGATCACGAAACGCTGGAAGAAAAGGTACATAATTATAACAGGAACCGAGATAAAGACCAGATCCGCGAACACGTAGTTCCAGTCCGCCGAGTGCGTTCCGAAGAAGAGGAAAGTGGTCATAATCAGATTGTAATTCGCCTGTGAATTGAGGAAATAGATGGATGTGCCAAAGTCGTTCCAGACAGACAAAAATTGAATCACAATATTCGTAGCGGTTATAGGCATTAACAGCGGTAAGATAATCCGAAAGAAGAGCGAATACGGCCCGCAGCCGTCCAGCAGCGCAGACTCGTCGATTTCCTTCGGAATCGTTTTGTAATAACCGGAAAATAGAAATACGCCAATCGGAAAGTTGATCGCAATGCAGACCAGAATCATTCCTTCCAACCCGCCTGTCAAGTGCAGATTTTTAGCCAGGACATAAGTTGGAATAATGAACATTGGAACGACCAAGCCCAACATGATGGCGAGGTTCACCATTTCGGTGAACTTGTTCTTCCTGCGCTGAAGAACATAGCCGGCCATCGCTGAGAAAATGACCAGCCCTGCCACAGCCGCGAACGAAATGACGAAGCTGTTCTTAAACGCCTGCAAGATATTTGCTTCCCGATAGACAGTCACATAATTTTCGAAATGCCAAATCTTCGGGAGGGTTAGGGACATTTCCGCTGAGCCTGCAAGATCCTTGAGCGAGTTGATGACCACCATAAAGAAAGGAATGAGAATCGACAAACTCAGCAGCACCGATGCCGCTTCGACAACAAAACGGGAGATCGTTCTTCGATTCATTACAGTTCCACCTCTCTTTTCCGCAAAACATAATAGGTGGAGAGGGAGACCAGTGTGACCAACACGGCCAACACGACGCTGCCGGCGCTTGATTGCCCCAGGAGTCCTGATCCATATGCCTTGTATATCCAGGTGTTAATGACTTCGGTGGCCGTTCCCGGCCCACCATTCGTTGTAACGGCAATCATATCGAACACCTTCAAACCGCCAATCAGATTCAGAACGAGCACATTATTGATCGCCGGCATCAGAAGCGGCAGCGTGATATGCCGGAACTTCTGCCAAGCGGATGCGCCGGCTGTATCAGCCGCTTCATAGAAGTCCCTTGGAATCGTCTGCAAGCCTGCGAGCAGGATCACCATATTAAAGCCGGTCCATTTCCATATTTCGACTGAGGAAGCACCATATAACGCGAGGCGCCTGTCATGCAGCCAATCCATCGCCAGAAAATCAAGACCAAGACCATTCAGCAGCTTGTTGACCAAGCCTGCTTCGGGATGAAGAATCGCCACAAACATCAAACCCACAGCCACATTGCTTAGAATGGCGGGAGAAAAAATGACGGTCTGCAAAAAGTACTTTGTCTTTAATTTCCTGTTAAGAAAAACAGCTGCCGCAATACCTAGCCCAACCTTGAAGAACGTAGTAACCGCTGTAAACACCAACGTATTCTTGACAATCTTGCTCAAATCGCGATCCTGGAAGAACGATATAAAGTTATCAAAACCTACCCAGGATGCCTCGAAGCCGTTCCAATTCGTGAAGGAGTAATAAACCCCTTGAAGGGTGGGAACGATAAAGAACACCAAAAAAACGAGGCATCCGGGAAGCAGCATGACATACGGATAATTTCTTAACAACGCTTTACTCATGGTTCTCCACTCTCTTTCTATAAGAGGCCGACTCCTTATGGAATCGGCCCCCCCTATCGTCCTAGTGAATTACTTCCAGTTTGGATCTCCTTTGGCCTTGGCACTCTTGGCAAATACCGTATCCATAGCCGTAATGACCTCGTCTAACGTTTTGCCGCCTGTAAAATAGTCCAGGATATAATTATTCGAATCGGAAACGGCATCATATTTCAGGTTGATAGCCCAGTAATTGGACCCGCCGCCTTGGTCAACATAAGCTTTGAGATCCGCTTGCGCAGGAAGTAAGGAGGAGGTAACCCCTTTCTGATACGAAATGCCGCCTTGCGCGTCAAAGAACTTCTGCTGCGCAGCTTGGGAAGTGAAGTAGTCGATAAACTTCTTCAATAACTCTTTATCCTCGAATTTATCCGTAGCGGATAAGGTGAATGGTGTAAAGATACTGACCTTGTTGTTATCATCGAACGGCACACGGAAGGCACCGATATCGCTCGCTTGATCCGGGAACTTCGCCTTGATTTCATCCATCATCCACGTAGCGTTAACGACCATCGCCGCCGTGCCATCGACAAGCGCCTTATGGGCTCCGTCATAGCCATCGGCAAGATACGACTTCTGAAAGTATCCTTTATCCAAGAGCTCTTTCTGCTTTTGAATGGCATTCTTAAAGCCGGTGTAATCGGTGAAATGAGCCTTGTTGTTATTGAGCTTCGCAACAAATTCGGGTTGCGACTCTTTCTCCATATGCCAACCCTCACCATCAAAGAGGTTGACCGTCCAAGTATCTTTAGCAGACAAGTAGATCGGCGTAATTCCTGCCGCTTTAATCTTCTCACAGTTCGCCAGGAACTCCGCATACGTCTTCGGTACGGAAAGATTCAGCTTTTCGTACACTTTTTTATTATAGAAGACACCGGACACGTTAATGCTGTCGAACGGAATCCCGTACACCTTGCCGCTCTCAGAATCTATATACGATTCCATAATGGCTTCCGGAATATCTTTTGTCCAATCGCCGCCTACTTCCTGGAATCGTTCAAATCCACCTAAATCCTTCAAACCAGTGGATATTCCGTAGTGGGCAATCAGCATAGGAAGCTCATTGGCTGCAGCGCGAGCCCGATACAAATCCTCACCCTGCTGACCGCCTGCGATCTTCTCGATATTCAGCTTGAAGCCCAGCTTGTCGGCATTATCGTTAATGTCTTTCTCGACGGCTTGTATGCCTGGCTTATACCAATCCGTAAACATCAGCATCGTTATTTCCTTCGGCGCCGAATTTGTTTCTGCCGTGCTTGTCATGTCTGTACTTGCGCTGGCTCCCGGATTGGAGCTTTCGGAAGATTTGCTCCCCCCGGCTCCGCAAGCCGTTAAAGAAATGCTGGCAAGAAGAACCGCCGCGATAATGCTTAGTGCTTTCTTTTTCATGTTCTGACCTCCACGTGATTAGGTTGTTTTGTTTACACTTTGAGTATAGGTCAATTGATTTCCGCATTAATTACAAGATTCTCCGAATTACTATAAATCCTTACGATCCAAGCTCTGTTCTACCAATAAAAAAAGAGAGGGCTTTCGCTCCCTCGTTGCCTTAATCCCAATCAGGATCCCCTATTGCCCCCTAAGCGTCATGACGAAGAAATTCTTTTGGCGTCAGGCCGGTTTTCCTTTTGAAGACTTGGAGAAAATAAGTGTACGAATTAAACCCGCATTGCCGGGCTACTTCTTTCAGATCCAGCTTTCCTTCGGCAAGCAGCAGCTTCGCCTTGTTTACCCGTAAATCGCTCATGTACTCGGTCAGAGCGATGCCCATTTCTTCCTTGAACTGCGAGCTCAAGTAATTATTGCTGATTGCAATTGCTCCTGCAACGTCGGAAAGTGAAATGTCTTCGCAATAATGATGATTCACGTAATGAACGGCTTGTTGGATGAATAGCGATAAGTTTTCGTTTCTCTTGCGTGCCAGCATTGTCAATAACCGATCAAACACTGCCCTGATCCAGGATTGGATTTCGTTCAAGGTTTCCAGCCGGACCAATACTTCGTGCGGAACCTCGTTCTGATCGTAAAGATCAGCCATGTCCAAGTGATATTCTTTGCAAAGGCGGTTTATGGCGCTAATCAATTCGCTGAACACCATTTTGGCGTTCACCGGGCTCACCATATTCCCTTTTAATTTGGAAAAAATGCACTCCAGGATTTCCGATACGTCATCGCGACTCAGCGATTTCACGCTTGCAATCAGTCTCAGTTCATCGTTAGGATCGAGACTGAGCATAGGACTGGCGTTGAATTTGGCTGCTCCGCCTCGAACCACGCTGCTCTTCCCGAGGTAAAATTTTTCCCGCAGCGCTTCGACGGCCTGCTCGTAGCTTTTTCCAACCTCAAGGATGGAGAAGCACGGTTTTCCGATCGCAAAGCTTGCCGAAACCTTGACGAATTTCTTTAGGCAGACGCTGGAACGGTCAATAATTCCCTGTATGACTTGATCAATATAAGCCATACTCTTTGTGTTGGCGAATGAAAGCAGCAGGATGAATTTTCCGTTGCCTACATGACTGATAATTCCTTTATCGTATTCCAGCAGGATCTCTTCTACAATGTTCGTAATCGCAAACTGAAGAATCGATTCCTCCTTCAATCCCCTGCTGGCGACAATTTCATGGAAGCCGTCGATTTCCATAACGACAGGCAACACGTGCTTGGCATCCAATCTCATCTGCAGGAGACGCAGGTGTTCCTCCACTTCTTCCGCTTTGACGTATCCGCTTAACAGCTGAACCACGAACTTTTCTCTTAACGCATGCAGTTGGTCGGCTCGCGGTCGAATTTGACCCGAATCCCGCAGCTTGCCTCGAGCCTCGTTGACTTGCGCCTTCGCCCGATCCAGCGTTTCCAGCAGAACCGAGGCGTTCAGACGATGCTTTAACAAGTAATCAACAGCTCCATTTTTCAAAGCTCCGCGTACCAATTCAAAATCGTCATAGTTGCTCAACATGATGATCGGAATATCGGAATATCGCCGATTTATTTCGCCGGAAAGCGCCACTCCATCCATCTCGGGCATCAGAATGTCCGAGATCACGATATCCACTTTCCCTTCTTCCAGAAATTGAAGCGCTTCTCGTCCGTTCGCTGCTTCCCCAGCCAGCGTGCAGCCATGGTCCTCCCATTTAACCAACAATTTCAAGTGAGTTCTCGACAGAAGCTCATCATCAACGAGCAGAACGCTATACAATGGCTTCACTCTCCTCTGTGAAGATGGCGGGAATGACGATCTCCACGCTCGTAATAAGGTTAATCTCGCTTGAGATGGTAACGCCATAAGGCTCGCCGTATGAAATCGCAAGCCTGGAGGCCACATTGCGAATGCCTAAGCCTCCTTGCTTTCCTGTGAGCACATCATCGATTTGATCTTGCGTCATACCGACGCCGTCATCCACGATTTTGAAAACAATCGTATCTCCAAGCCGATACCCTTTAATCAGAATGAAACCTGGACCTTTTTTCTTCCCTATGCCATGAATCAAGCTGTTTTCCACAAAGGGCTGCAGCACTAGCTTGGGAATGAGATTAGATCGAATATCATCGCTGATCTCGAACCGGAATGTAAACTTGTTAGAATATTTATACTCCTGGATATTTAAGTAGGATTGCAAGAATTCCCTTTCCTCTTCGACCGTGTTATAGAGCTTTTCCTGCATGTTAATGTGCAGAATGCGAGACAAGGATTCCGCTACATCATGGATGTTGTCGGCGCCATGATAAACCGATAAAAACTTGATCGTATTCAGCGTGTTATAAAGAAAGTGCGGGTTGATTTGGGCTTGCAGCGCACGTATTTCGGCTTTTCGTTTCTCTTGTTCACGAATCTTGATGTTAATAATGAGATCTTGAATCCGCTTAACCATCAAGCTGAACTGTCTTGACAATTGACCGATTTCATCTTTGGAATTCGTATCCAGATGGACTAGCAATTGATTCCCGTCAAACCTTTTAATGGCTTTGTTGAGACGCAGAATCGGCTTGGTCAAGACGGAGGACGCGACGATGGAAATACCTGCAGCCACTATACAAAATAGCAGGGATAGAAGCAGAGACGTGTTCCGGGTCTGGCTATACTGGGTAAGCAGCGTTTGTTTCGGAATGGCGCCCACGATTAACCAGTCCGTAGTCGGCATGTAGCGGTATACTATAAACATATCTTTTCCGTTGATCCTCTTATAATAGTTTCCTTCATTATCGTTCATGTCTTGGGTTAACTGCGCAATCTCTCCGGAGGAGATTCCGCTGTCGAGCGAATGATAGACGGTTTCTCCAGAACTGCGAACCGCAACGAGCATATTCACATCGTGCATATTGCTGGAGAAAATATCGCGAAGCAGCTCACTCCTGACATCGGCAATAACAAAGCCCAATACTTGGTTCTCGTCCCGAACCGAACGCGCAATCGACATAACCCGATCGTCACTGTACGAAGATACATAGGTTTGAGAAGAATTATAATGCGGCTGAATAAAGGCGATCTCCCCTGACGGATTTGCAATTTTGGAAAACCAACTCTGCTCCTTCAGATAGTCAAAAGAGATCGTATTTCCATTAGAATAAGTTTGTCCATCCAGGTCGGCAATCATGATATCGTTCAGATAATGCTTATAGACAAACATGTTTCCTAAGTATTTCGATACTTGGCGAGTTTGCTGCAAATACGCGTACCCTTCCAGCTCTTTGTCGTTTGCCACGAGATCAATCACGAAACTATCATCGCTCGCAATACTGACAAGCGCATAAATGTCCTTTAAAGCTACCGTCAAGCTGTCCCCCGATATCTTAAGCATATCGCTAATATAGTCATTGGCCGAACTCTCCACTTCCAATTTCGTTCGTAAGTCCCAGAAGATGATGATCGTTGAACTGAAGACGACAGTCAATATCAGATATACTAAAACAAACTTATATTTGATACTACTAAACTTTGCGGTATTCGTTATCATTCTCTCTCCCTCTTCTCGAAAACGCATATGTTCATCTACTTTCTAAAACTATTTTACAGTCATTTTTCGTCGAAGAACACTGCATAAATGATGGGATCGAAGCGCTCACATCTCGACAAGAACATCCAACACATGACGGAAATCCGAAAATTCCTGAGTCAATGACAAGACGGAGCAAGGCTTGTTCGCCTTGCTCCGGATTGCAGAATCGTTCTATTACTTCAGCTCGATAGCCAGCGTTCTCCAGCTTCATTATCATAACAACAATGTGATATGCTGATGAAGATAGATTCCTAACCTACGTTTGTAGAAAACAAACTTAATCGAAGCGAGTGAATAACGTATGGATGATTCCCGCAAAAGGCTCGCAACAAAGGGTTATTAACACTTCGAATTCTCATTTATTCCGATTGCATTCCTTACCAGTATGGAGAACCACATAAACCACAACCCCAGCATGCTCATACCTTTCATGCCGGGGTTGCGGTTAACATGCCATGGATGTTTTGTGTAGCATGTTGAAAAAAGAGGCGTCCCAGTTCTGGGACAACCTCTTAGTGTTAATGAGAGACAATCAGGGAACTACCCCTATACCTGTTACATCCGTTCCACTCTTCTGTATCGCATAGTTAATGACTTGCCCATCGTATAATTCGATAGTAAACTTTATTGTTCCGTCCAGTACGGAACTGTTAAAAAACCCATTTAAGATACTGAATGTACCATTATTATAGTCTGCTGTAAATTCATTGCCAAACTGCATATAGCGGAACCAAGAATTAGGCCCAATTCTGTTGCCGGATCCGTCAAAGGCTGTAGCACGTCTTATCTTAGAACCATTAAAGGTTACCGGAATAGTAATGCCATCTGTTGTTGTGCCTATAGCCGTTTGAAATACAGGTGGTGCATATTTGATTAAATATTGATGCCAATCGGCTCCTGAAGAGAATCTTAAAACCAGATCAGCAATGATGCCGTAACCCCCATTGAATTTTTTATTTACAAATTCTTTGGAAAGAGTAAGTGTTGCAGTTGCTGCATGATATGAATAATCTTTTTTATTTAATCCCGCAATCCCTACAAAGCTATTCCCATTCAGAGTAAGCGGAATCTGAATACCGCTGGTAACCTTATTTTTGATATAAATTTCATTCAACCCTGTTGAATATGAGGATCGCTGTCCCTGAACAGCTGCATTTATTACAGGCCCGTATAAAGGATTCCAGGCATAGGGTGCAGCAACTCGATCAAATGCACCTGGCCAGATCATCGGGCTAATTCCATATTGCGACGCCTTGTAGTTGAAATATTCTAAATATTTCTGCTTTTCACCCGGTTGATTCGCTGCAGCGCCTTCATCAGGGGCTAACCAGCCATATTCGCCAATGGCAACTCCGACACCTTTAGCTATAAAAGAATTATATAAAGTATTGAACATCAGATCTATATTTTTTCTGGGCGTTTCAGGGGATCCGATGTAAAGCTGTTCGTCAAAGCCAGTTATACCAAGGTTGCCGCTATATACCCAGTCACTGTAAAAATGCACGGTTGCAATAATGTTCGGGTCATTCAGACCGGCAATAAAGTTATAGGTTGCATCTGCTTTATCAACATCAGCGCTTGTATAGTACGTTGGAATGACAACCATTCTTGTTGCATTATTTCCACCTGAGTTGCGAATAACCTGATATGCAGCTTGATTGATCATATTCAATTTATCTTGGGTAGTGATACTCCCTGTAGCTGCTGTAAATCCAGGCTCATTTATGGTCTCAAACATTACGGTATTGGGTTCATCCTTGAAATAATCCGCAAGCTGCGTCCATAAATCAACATATCGTTTATATTCCTCTGATTGCGTATTTCCATCCCAGCTTGAAAGCCATATCCAGGAATCGTGATGAAGGTTGATCATAACATAGAATCCCGCATCGACGGCCCAGTCAACAACTTCCTTATATCTTTCCAGCCATGCTGAATTAATTACGTAGTGTCCATCAGCGCCTAATGTATACCTTGTGTATGCGGTCATTGGAATACGAATACTGTCAAAGCCTTTAGCTTTAGCTGATAAAATCAAATCTTGAGTTACCCTCGGCTGCCCCCAGGAAGTCTCATCAGATAGCGAGAAATCGTCAGTTCTCAAGCTATCAAAGGTATTAAATACGTTCCAGCCTATGCCCATTGCCTGGACATAGGCCTGCGACGGAGATATCGCTTCTGCCGATACGGGCTGCAAATTGCCAAAACCAAACGCAAGCATCATAGATAACGTTACAACCAAAGCAGTCAGTTTTCTTATCCATTTTGTTCTTTTCATTGAAAATCCCTCCTGTCAGTTGTTTTATTGCAATATTCCTCGACTTGCTGTTGAAGCAAGAATAAAGAAACTGCTTGCTCGAATGACTTCATGAAAGTCAGACGATATGCATCACCCCCTATAACATGATTAAGCCTCTCGGAATTCATCATTCCGCATCGGCTCCGGCCTGACGGCCAGGGTCTTTTATTGTTTCACCTCCAAAAGCGAGGTGCGAACAATTTTTCCTATTGACATTGACATTTTCGAATCGACTTCAGTAAGACCGGTCCCGCTGCGCAATCCAGCGCGCTTTCCGTTCCCTCTTCTCGGCACAAAAGCATGAAACCGCTCTCAAAAGTCGCAATAAAAAAGAAAACCTATTTGCCTCAAAGCGTTTCATGTTTCACTTTTATTACAAACAAACCTGCATCACTCCCACAGTGACTTGTTGTTCTCATTTCAATTTCTGATTATATAGAAAGTTATAGAAGTTAACCTTAATTTTTAAGTCATGTAATAGCACAATATAGACAACCGACCCTTGAGGATGTTTTGGTGGGGGGATTATGGCAAGCATGTCGACTTCTCGCATATAATTATCGCAACTTATGACTTATCTGCAACGGATCCGTTTAGTGCGCATGTAATGTTAAAGCAGACCCATTTCGCCATTACGGAAATCTCCTGCGAATGCCTGCTGGGTGACATGCAAGCCGTTTAATGTTAATTCTGCTAATGACTACTACTTGCCTTCGTCACTCGGGACTTGCACCCTGTAGATAGCGCCCATGGTTGGCGCACAATAAAAGCGGTTTTTGCTCGCTTTAGAGCAAAAACCGCTTTTTTTTGCATTGCTGTCAGGATGGGTTCAACCTCTGATTTTCTCCGGGTGAAAGCCCTGTCGCTTCTTTGAATACCTTTGTCTGGAACCCCGAAACGACAACCCGACTATCTGCATGACCCCTGCAAGGGATATGCATGATTCGGGAACATGCCGGATCGGGGACATCTACTTCAGCGGCCGACCCATTCGGTCAAATTCGGGGTGTTCCCGGCCTCTATGTGGCTGATAACAGCGCCATGCCTTATATTGGATCCGAAATCCAAATTTGACTCACAAGCAAAATCAAGCTTTCACTCATCCCCAGTCTATTTGAGGTCCGTATTAAATATTGATATTTGATTCTCTTTTCCGGTTATGTCGACACTTCAACCTGTGGCAATCGGACTATGTCAACTTACGTGGACGTCACAGATTAATGGGATAATCTGTCTATCGAATAAGACCCAGTCAACATATTGATCCGGATTTCTCCTTGCTCTATGGTAACGCTTGGTATGCTGTTGTGTCCCCACTGATCCTCACTGAGCGAGCTGTTGGCTTGCTCTAAACCCGCCGGTTTACCATAAACCGCGGACACAAGCCAATGTATTCCTATGCCGAGCTCCGCCTTCAAGGTAGGAATGACCGTGCGAGGATAGAGCAGGTTCGTATTCGCATGGGGATACACCGCTTCAGCCTCAGCATATCCGTGAAAGCCTAATATTCCACTCACTCCTTTGAAGCAAGCCGCCTTCACGGAAAAAGCTTCCTGATGCAAGCTTAAATCCTCGCCTCGTGCTAGTGCGAAGCCGCCCTCAGCGGCTGTAAGCATTCGTTCAGTCTCAATTCTATGCACCCGCACATGCCAAGGTAATCCTGCCACGATCCAAGTTCTTACCTCTACGTCATGCCATGGTTTCCATCTTGTAAACAGAACATTATCCTCTATTCGATATTCTTCATTGCGCCTTCTCACACGGAACAAGTTATCCCTTTCGCTCAGAGCGAGCATCGAATCGAATGCCCCTTGCGCTAATCCCCATTCCGCACGGGGTACGCTAAAACCGAAGGCTGTGGAATATGCAAATTTCTCATACTTGGCTGAAGTGTGCGTATGCTCGTTCGTAGAGGGATGTCCCGTATTGAAGGCAACGACATGACCGCTCTCCTCTTCCCTGCACAAGACGAGATGCGCCGGAAGCTGAGCGGAACTCTCCGGCAGAGCAGGAAGCGGCAGCTCTTCGGCTTGCCAGAAGGCATGATCATCTGGCAGAGCTAGGATCAGGAAGGTTTTGAGCGCCCAATAGGGCGAGCCTGGTGAATTGTAGTTCTCCGCCATAACAAGATTCGGATAGGTGTAACCGATGCTAAGTACTCCATTAGGGAGAAATATTGGTTGCTCGAACCACCACCGTAAATTGCGAAGTACGATTCCTTTCACGACACCAGGTGAATAAACCTCGATCTCCGCATAGGCAAGTGCACTCCAGAAAGCGGACTGGGCGAACCGGTATGCCAAGCTTCTCCCATAGGGGAGCGCCGAACCATCCACACTGAACCAGCTGATGAAATCTTGGGCGAACAGCACTGCTCGTTCCTTGAACAATCGACTTCGATGCGGATCTTCCGACTCCATAAGCTTCGCATATACAAGACCATAATAATGAAGAGCGAAAGGTACATAATAATCGCTATGCCCGCCTACCCCGTCCGCGTACCAGCCTCCACCGAGATCAAAGGCTTCTATGCGATCTAAGCTTTTCTCCATCCCTTCCTTATCATAAGGTAGCCCCACCCTTTTGAACCCCATGTTAACGAGAACGTGGAAGAGCAGCCAATTACAATCGTACACCGGATGAGAGTTAATGGCATTCAACCAATCGTATAAATGCTGTTTCTGTACAGAGTCCAGCGGCTCCCAGATTTGCTCTGGAATAAGCGACAGAGCCATACCAAAGACAGCCATCTCAACGAGACGCTGGTCATAGTCGCCCGGTTCTCCCCAATATTCAGCATGATGGGGATTCGTTCCATTAATAATCCCTTGCAAATAGGGTTTCCATAGCTCGCTATGCCCACCACCGGCCAATAGCGGCACCATTCCCCATAACACTCTGCAGAAACCTTCCATCTCGCCGACCGCTTCCGAAGAGCTAGCTCCGCTCCCCCCAAGCAGCAGTCGGGCTTTCCCTTCACTTAAATAAGGTGACAAAGGCTCGCTTAGCTGTTGAAACGCCAGACGTAAATCATCCTTCGTCCGCAACGGATTTAATTGAATAGGCAGCTTGATCTCACTCATCCCTGTTCCCCCAGTCTGTTATTCCCAGAAACTCGTATTTGCTCCCCTTAACCGGGCTAAACCTTCAACAAAGAAAAAGTCTCCATAAATAAGAGGTACATCTATATTCTTGTTCTCCGGGTAGTGACTGGTTCCCTGTAAAATGAGACCTTCTTCGCTAGGATCACTCCAAGCACAGTAGTTGCGATATAACGACTCCAATATGCGGATCGCCGGTTCACGATACGCTTGCGACTGTAAAGGACCTACCTTCTCCGCAAGCAGAAGCAAGCCCGATGCAGCGCAAGCTCCCGCGGACGAATCCCGGTATTTCGTTACCTCTGGCGGAAGGCGGAAATCCCAATGAGGGACATGATCGTCCGGAAGCTGAGAAAGAAAGAAATGGGCGACACGCTTAGCAGCATCCAAGTACTTCTGCTTGCCCGTATGGTGGTAAGACAATGTTAGTCCATATAAAGCCCAAGCCGTTCCCCGTGACCAGGCAGATTCAGGCGCATAACCTTGTCCTCCAAGCCCTTCGACGAACGCGCCGGTGTCCGGATCAAATGAGATAATATGATAAACCGACCCATCCGGACGAATAAAGCGCTCCAGAACAGTGTCCATATGCGCTTCGGCAATATGACCATAGCGAGGATCACCGCTGACTCGTGACGCCCAATAAAGCAGCGGCGTGTTCATGGCGCAGTCGATAATGGCCAAGCCCGCGTTATTCTCCCCTTCAAACCAAGGATTCCAAGCGCGGATGTAGCGCCCCTTGATATTAAACCTTGCAGCAAGATAATTGGCAGCCTTCAGCGCTCTGCGCTTCGATTGCTCCCCACCACCCGCCAGCTTATAAGAAGCAATGCTCGTTAACGTCCACATGAAGCCAAGGTCGTGATCCAATCGATCATACCCGTCTAACACCTCGTCCAGACGCTCCTCACACTGCTCGGCAATGCTCCGGAATCGCTCATCATTGCTCCCCTCATATAGCAGCCATAACAATCCCGGCCAGAAACCAGCCGTCCACCAAAAGGGATGCTCCAGCACGTATGTGCCGTTCGGACTTGCGTGAGGAAAGCCTGCACCAATTCGCTGACTAGTCCGACTTACCTTGTCTATCGTTGCTTGCCATGCTTCCTCTAACCAATCCGGTTTCTCCATATTCGACATCTCCACCACGCTGCCTTCCTTTATTCTTTCATTTCTATGGTCAATGAAAACCGATTAACTAGACTCAGCTCTTTCAATTCGAAATCGATCGTATAATATTCCGAAGCCTGCCCGAAGTGATCACTGTAGGATCGAGCCGTAATCAGAACGTCCGCACCATGAGTATCATATCGAATGCTAGCAGACTGATCAGCTCCGTTCGATAACCCAACAATGCCATTCTCCATTACCGTTGGCCGGCACCGCGTTACGATTCTCTCCGTGATTCGCCTAGGTACAGAGGAAAACGTAAATTTATCCTCTAGCGAAAGCCAAGGCATGTCAGTCTTATGCCAGACTAGCTTGCGCTTAAGCTTACGCAGATGCGGTACATTGTAGGCTCCCGAAAGCTCAAGAGCCATATAGTCTTCACCCGCTCCCGTTTGGACTTTCACATTCTCCGCCGCATGTCCCTCTCCTTCAACCTGCCCAAAACCATCGATAATAGGAACGGAATGTCCCTGCGATCCGTTGCAATCATAATCATAACGGCCAGCGCCGAAGTAAGCTTGCGTATATTCGCCGCAGCCAAGATCCGCCGCGATAATCGCCTCTTCGCCCATTAGAATGAAATGTCCGACATCGTTATGATTATGCGGCTCCCCATTGTGACCTGCCTTGACTGCGAATCCGAAACGCCCATTATTAGTCTCATGCCTGGAAACTAACCACTGCGCATCGACCATATAATAAGCTGCGCTTGCCCAATCAGACGTTTGCTTTGAAGAATCCAACCAAATGAAATTTCGTAGAGCAGGCGCCCAGCGGCTGCAATGATCATCCGTGTATTCTGTCCGATGCTCTAGAGAAGGCACTTCCATATCCGGATAGATGTTGGCTAAATAATGAGTAAGTCCTATCTGAATGCCTACAAAAGGCACGGAATCGGAGAAGTTGGCTACCGCGTTGCCATATAAATATACTTTTTGCTGGAACAACGCAATCTGGTGAACTTTAAAGCTCGCAAAGAGATTAAGTCTTCCTTGTGTTCTGCGCTTCAGCAGGTCAGAGAAATAGACGTAATAGCCAAAGCCATAATTCCAGTAGCCGACCCCTTCCTGACAAACGCCATCCTCTCCGAAGCCTTCGAGATAACAGTTCATGCTGCCAAGCACCTTGGTCACGATCTCCTCGAGCCTTGCCAAGGGACCCTTCTGCAGCAATGCCGCAGCGCCAATGGAGCCCGCGCATACGGCAGACCAATTATGCTTAGCCGTCTCCCAGTGATGCGGCCCATGCTCCAAATAGGGTACGAACAAGCGATCCGACACCTCTGCGGCAATCCGGTTTCTCAGCAGAGGAGGGAACCGCTCTCCCAGCAATAAGCTAATCTCGCTCAACGTGAAGCCCGTCTCCGAAGAGAACAAATCAATTGTCTTATCCGCTTCGCAATCCTTCAAGTGTGCAGGCAAGCACCAGGTATACTCATCACAGATTGCCCAGATAATCTCACAAAGCTCCTCCAGATACGATAGATTCTCAGGCTCGAACAAAGACAGCAAAGCAAAGGTATTCAGCCTTCTTCTGCGAGCGAAGTACACATGCTCGTAACCAAGCCGTTTACCCTCACGCTCGAACTCGGAGAATAGCTCATAGGTTAGCTCAGGCGTCTGAGTCCCCAATAATCGCGCACCTTCCGCCTTCACCGCACGTACATCTTGCTCGTAGCTCGGACTATCGAGAACGGCAGACCAGAATTCATTCTGTTGTCCGCCTGGGTAATATAACGTCAAATCTGCGGCAGACAGCTTGCCCATAAGCTTACCAACTTGTTCCCTATTCATCATTCATCCCGCCTTATCCCCGGTATTCTACCGGCGTAACCCCTGTGTGCGCCTTAAATGT
Organism: Cohnella sp.; assembly: GCF_041640265.1. Lineage (GTDB taxonomy): Bacteria > Bacillota > Bacilli > Paenibacillales > Paenibacillaceae > Cohnella. The sequence continues at coordinate 18,161 of NZ_JBEQAP010000028.1, read as the reverse complement.
CTTAATAAAATAACTTTGGTTGTCATAGCCCAGCTGCTCGCAAATCGCGCCGACAGTATGAGGTGTCTGATCGAGCAATTCCTTCGCCCGTTCCATCTTCATGTGCGTGACATGCTCGATGAAGGTGATCCCCATCTCCTTCTTGAACAATCGGCTAAAGTAGCTGGCATTCAAATGGAGATGCTCGGCTACCTCCTCCAAGCTTATTCTTCTATGCAGGTTTAAGGAAACATATTTATACGCTTCCTTCATCTCCGGACGTTTGCTGCCCGCAGCGACTTCTGTGCCGCTTGAGACCGTCTGCAGATAGGTGGACAACCACTCCTGCAGCTCTGCGAAGGAATCAATGTCCGCAATGTCTTTGCTTAAAGTCTCAGCTGATTGAGTTGTCCCTGCTAAGTGCATGGAATTCTGTTGAAGCTTCAAATCCAGTAGCAGTTTAAGCACCCAATCCTTAACCATAGCAGGCGGATACTTCTCACCTTTAATTCGCATAATCCACGTGCTCGCAACTTCACCGATTTCCTGTGTCCGCTTCGCGAGAAGCGCATCGCGTAATTCCGATCGGGCAGCATCATATTCGGAGAAGAGGTTCTGGGAAGATAACGGAATGGCTTGCTCCTTCACGATTTCCCCTTGTTCAAGATAAAATCGTTGTTCCTCGTTTGATACAAGCTGATACAGATTTTCCTTTAAGCTCTCTGGAGATCCGCAGCCTTTACCTATTCTAAAGGTCATCCTTACCTTGAGTACTTTAAGAAGAGTTGCCTGAACCTTATACAGGGAGGTTACCACAAGATCATATATATTCGTCTTTAAGCTCGGCTTGTAAGTGAATAGCAGCAATTGCTTCCGCTCGTTGTAGCAGACATGAAGACCATGAATCGTCACCTCATTCAACACCTCATTCATTACATTAGCGACAGCGAACCTTAGTGTCTGATCTGAAGCAAATCGGTGCTTCACTTTCCGATATTCATCCAGATGACCGACTGCTGGTATGCAATACTCTCCTTGTAGCAGGAGCCCAAACGCACTAACCTCCTGCAACCATTTCAAAGGAGAGAGCAGCGGCTGATGAATTAAATTTTTCAGAATTTGCTCCTTGCGAAGCTCCTTCGTATTATTCTCTAGTGCATGAAGACGGGCTTGCTCCCCGTCCCATTGACGCTCTTCATCCAGACTTTCCTTGAATTGCTTCAATAGAACAACAAGATCCTCCGGGTCAAGCGATTCCTTCAGCAAATATTCCTGCACATTCAGCCTCATCGCCTGCCTGGCATAGGAAAACTCATCATGACACGACAAGATAACGATACGAACACCAGGCTTACGCTCCTTCACCCGAGCAGAGAGCTCGAGTCCGTCCATCTTCGGCATGCCGATATCCGTAATCAGAATATCCGGCAACTCCCTCTCGGAATGCTCCCAAGCGCTAGCCCCATTCTCATAACAGCCCATAAGCCGCAGCCCCAGCCGCTCCCAATCTATCGCCTCCGATAATAACTCGATTACCGGATAATCATCATCTACCAGCATCACGTTATACATCTGTCTGTTCCTCCTGGCAACGAATGGTCAAACAAACAACTGTCCCTTCTCCCCGGGCACTTCTAACCTCTAGTTGAAAATCATCTCCGCTGATCATCTTCATTCGTTCGACGACGTTCAGCAATCCAAAGCCTGAGAATCCACTCTGTCCATTTTCTTCAACGGCGATTTCAGAAGGACTTTCCGCACCCTGCAGCTTTCTCTTGAGTGCTTCCTGCTTCGCCTCATCCATTCCGACACCATTATCCTCAACCTTAAGGGTTAACCGCCCTTCAGTGATCTCTGCTTCGATTCGAATAATTCCGGCCTTCTGGCTCAACCCATGGATAAGGGCATTCTCGACTATAGGCTGGAGAAAAAACCGCGGTACTGGCACATGAAACGCGTCAGGGGCAATGTCTAATGACAGCTTAACTTCTTCCTTCTGACGCAAATTCATCAGCTCGACATAATAGGTGATCAGCTCAAGCTCTTCATGCAAATGGATCTCGTCTTTGTCCCTGCTGATGGTCATTCGAAGCAGCTTGGACAGCGATCCAATCATATTGGCACTCTCCCGATCACCTCGCCGCATAACCTTCATCCGAATCGAATTCAATACATTAAATAGAAAATGGGGGTGGATCTGCGCTTGCAGCATCTTCAACTCAGCCTTTCGCTTACGTGCCTGCGTATCCGAGACCTCCGCGATCATTTCCTGAACCCGATCAAGCATCTGGTCGAATAGAAATCCGAGGCGACCGACCTCATCCTGACCTCGAACGCCCGTACGAATATTTAGGTTGCCCCTCTGCACGGCAGACGTCGTCTTGCTTAGCCGTATCAAAGGCTTCGTAAATGCACGCAGCAATACAAGCAGCAGGAGCAAGAAGACTACAAACGAAATGATTTGAACGGTAAAAACGCGGCTGAAGATGGAGCTGATATCCACAATCGCTGCCTGATAGGGCTGCATGGACACGAGACGCCAGTTGTTGACGGAAAGAGCCTGCTCTGTTATTAGATATTTCGATTCATTAATCGGTGCGATATAGGAGCCTGTCTTCCCCTCCAAAGGCCTCGCATGAATGAAGGGCTGACCAATTTGCTCGCTTCTTGCACTAGATAGAATCCGATCATTCTCGTCAACAAGTAACACCTCTTTACCCTCGGAAAGTTGATCGAAAATTTTGTTAATCTTATTCTCCATAATCGTCACAACGATATAACCATAGATGGAGCCCGATTCTCCAACCCGCAGCGTGCGGGCTATGGAGATTTGATAAGGGTTCTCCAGTTTATCGAGCTGGAATGAGGTTGGTGTAGTGCCGATCCATAAAGTCTCATAGCCTTTATACTCCTTCAGCTTCTCGAACCACACCTCGTTCTTGATCGCTAACGGATGATACTCCTCTGTGGAATAGTTCGTGAAATACGCATCATTAGCTAAAAGTACGGTGACATTGATTTTTTCTCCAACAATAGCCATGGCATCGAGTTGCTCTATCACCCGTCTCTTGTCTGAAAACTCACGATAGGGGTCGGTTTTATCTTCATTACCTGCATTAATCAATTTAAAATAAGCACTCAGATCGGCATTCAACTGAATGGAATTAGCGATGTTCAGCATGCTATTTAGCAAAAAGGTTACGGAACCATTAACAAGTAACAGCGAGTCCTCCGCATTGGACATTGCTTGTTTCTTCACGGCTTCCTGGGTCAGCGAATTGTAAATAAGCAAAGAAATCGCAGCAGGAACCAAAATGCAGGCAACAGAAGCAATCATAAGCTTGTACCGGATGGAACGGAAAGAGAATAGAGCTCTAAGCTTCCTAACCACAGTAATGTCCCCTTCCAATAATTGAAAAAATAGGGGACGCGGCTAGCCGTCCCCTATAGGGTCATTATATCAAATCTATTTTTTATTTGTTTCGATAATTTTTTGTGTGCGCTCTTGGCTATTTTTGATTGTTGTGTCAATGTCTTGTTTATCCAAGATCAGCTTCTCGTATTCTTCATTGATCGCCTTGTAAACCTCGGCTTGGTAAGATGTAGGAGCGACTACCTCAGCACCCTTCGATGCGACAAGCGTGTTAACCAGAGAAGCTTTGTCTACCAGCTCCGGATTTTTCGTGCCGCTTAGAATGGTGTCGATAAGCTTGCCGATATCATCATTAGTGACTTTACTCCAGGCCGGAACATTTTTACCTTGTACCAATTGCCCTTCCGTTGTGTACCAACGAACGAATTTGTAAGCTGCTTCTTTATTCTTAGACTTAGCAGAAACCGCTACATAATCCGTGGTTACTGGAGCATAGCCAATTGGATCCTCTGGGTTGTTCTTAGGGAAAGGAGCAACAGCTACGTTAAACGTCAATGGAACCTTCTCTGTACCGCCAATCTCTGTATTCATCCAGCTGCCGATTGTAAGCATGCTTGCAGATTGATTAAAGAATTGTGTACGGTATGCAAGCTTTTGCGAGATCATATCTGTGTAAGGAACAGAGGACTTATCTTCTTTCTCCATCTTCACGCGGAGCTCCAACGTTTTTCTAAAGTTAGGACTGTCCAGATTAGATGTTCCATCCGCCTTGAGATATTCAGAGTCCTTCGGTTGATTCATCATCATGAGCTTCAGGAATTCCATCCAGCCGCCGTTTTGCGGGCCATGGAAGTAGGCTCCATAACGCTTAGCAGCACCTTCGCCCTGAGTAAGAGTCTTCGCATATTCCGCGTACTCATCCCAAGTCCAATCTGTAGGTACCTTTAGACCAGCAGCATCTAGATGATCCTTGTTAACCAATACATACCAAGGATTAAATTTACCTGGCAACGCATAAACCTTGCCATCTAAAGCGGTATCCACCTTGTATTCTTCATTTAGCTTAAAGCCTTCCTTGGCGATAAATTCATCAAGAGGCTCGGCCATACCAAGTGCAACGCGCTGCGCATAACTTGCAGGATCGCTGAACATCAATACGTCCATCTCGTCATTAGAAGCTGCTGCTAGGTCCAGCTTCTTCATAGCATCCTGAGTGTCACCCTTGTCGCTAAGCACGACAACTTCAACCTTCACACCTTCATTAGCCGCTTCATAGGCAGCAACCGTTTGCTTCCAGTTGTAGCTTTGCTCGTTACCGAAAGTGTACAGTCGCAAGTTTACGGGCTGGGCAGCTTCACTTGGCTTAGCAGACTCTGACGCTGACGCCGCTGGCGCGCTTGAGCTTGCCGCCGGTTTATTATTGTTACTACTTCCGCAGCCTGCTAATAATCCTGTCATGAGCACGCCGGCCACAATACCGGATAACCATTTTTTTCTCATCGATATGAACCCTCCTATGTGTAGGAAACCTTGTCTTGCAACCAAAGTATAGCGGGAATAACGCTGTACGATATAAAACAATATTTACTTTATTTGAATTATTTTTACTCTTTTGTTTGCGTTTTCATTATTATTAGCTAACCCTTAACTCCACCTAACGCAATTCCTTCAATAACGCTCTTCTGACCAATGATGAAAATGATAAGGAGCGGAGCAATCGCAGACACTGCTGCGGCCATAATGAGTGAATAGAACTCTCCGCTCATTGAAGTAAACTTCTGTATGGCTAGCGGGATCGTATACAAATGATCTGATCGCAAGAAAATAAGGGGATTCTGATAATCGTTCCAAGTCCAGATGAACCTTAGAATGGCATACGTCGCAACAGCCGGTCTAACGAGAGGAAAAGCAACAGACCAGAACGTTCGGAAGTGACCCGCGCCATCGATTCTAGCCGACTCGAGAAACTCGTTATTTACTCCCATGAAAAACTGCCTTAACATAAACGTCCCCAGTACACTGAAGCTTCCTAACAGGATTAGGCCTAAATGGCTGTCGAACAGTCCGATATTACGATACAAAATAAATTGCGGTACCAGGATCGCTTGAGGAGGAACCATATAGGTAGCCAGAACGATCAGGAACAGAAATGAGCTGCCCTTGAACTTAATCTTGGAAAAGCCGTAAGCTGCCAAGCTTGAAACCAAACAGGATATGACCGTCGTTGTAATGCTGACTTTAATGGAATTCCAATAATAGAGATAAAACGGATAATCCCCGAACCATACTTCCTTATAATTTTCCACCGCGTTCCAAGTCTTCGGTATCCATTGAATGGGATAGGAAAATACATCGATTTCTTCTTTAACTGAGGACACGAGCATCCAGAAGAACGGTGCTAGGAATAAGAGGCTCCCAACGAACATGATTAACGTGATAATAGCTCTGCTCCAGTTCAATCTTGAAAGTGTTACCATAATAATAACGCCCCTCCTTCCCCTTTAATAATTGACCCATTTCTTCTGAGCAAACCATTGCCCGAAAGTAATAATAAGTACAAGCCCAAGCAATACCATAGCCACTGCGGATGCATAACCGATCTCCAAGTTCCCGAATGCTTGATCATATAAATACCAGACCATTACACTCGTCGAACCGATCGGCCCCCCTTGCGTCATAACGGCAATGAGATCAAACACTTTAAATGTTGAAATAATACCCGTAACGAGCAAGAAGAAGGAAGTAGGAGACAATAGGGGGAATGTGATTTTCCTAAATTTGACCCAGGCATTCGCTCCATCGATATCCGCCGCTTCATAAAGATCCCTCGGAATCGACTGCAGACCGGCCATATATATAATCATGTTAAAGCCGATTGAGATCCATACGGAGATCGTCATGACGGATGCTAATGCAAAGTTAGGATCTGCAAGCCACATCGGGGGATTCTCCCAACCGAGCGACTTCAACGTTTCGTTAATCGGCCCATAGGAGGGTTGGAATAAAACCTGAAAGACAATCGCAACAGCGACGGTTGTGGAAATATAGGGCATGAAATAAGCAACCTTGAAATACCCTTTCAAATACACATATCGATCAATTAAGATAGCCAGCACCATGGAGATCAGCATATAGATCGGAACCGCTAATAAGAAAATCAAGTTATTCGTCAGCGATTTCTTGAACAGCGGCTCTTCCGTCAGCCGCTGGAAATTATCCAGACCAACCCAGCTTATCCCATCCCAGCCCTGCACGAAATTCCAATCCGCAAAGCCCAGCACAAGCGTGGCTATGATTGGGATCAGAACAAGAATGAACACGCCGGTAAGCATCGGACCGACGAACAAATAGCCTGCAAACGTATCACTCTTGAGTAATCGTTCGATTTTTGTATCTTTCATAAATAACACCTCAATCCGTAATGATCAGTTCAGTCGTTTTTAACTTAACTTTATTATAAAAAAAAATACCGTCAGCCTTTGACGGTATTTTGATCATATTCTCGCTAATTTTTACTTTGTTTACCCAATTTATTTTAATGGGATCCGGGATGTATTCCAATAGGACAAGAAAATTTTGTAAAAGGGAACGTATGTTTTGTAGGAATTCGTCGGTTTTTGGCGAATCGAATAGTATAGGTATAAAGGATCGCACATAGTTCTTTAGACATGGTAATTTAGTCTGTGGCGTCCTGGATACCGTAATTGTCGTTTCCAGAAAGGAAGCCATTATGCTAACGATCGCAGCTCTTGTCGCACAAGGAGACCTCTTTCATCTTTTCCAGCCGATTTGCCATATCCCCGGTAGACAAACATTGGGTTATGAAGCGTTAATCCGCAGCAAGTCCATTACCGGAACGGATAGCCTATTTCAGGTTGCCGCAGAACAGGGCAGTTTGTTCGAGCTAGATACTTTGTCTGTTTACAACGCAATTGCTTTTTATTTTTCCGAAACCGACCGGAGGGAATCTGATGAGTATTTATTCGTTAATATTTTCCCCTCTAGTTTGACTGATGCTGCCTTCCCCCTCTTTCTACATAAGGTCGTACGGAAATATGGGGAGCTGTCTTCCCGCATCGTATTCGAAATCAATGAAGCAAGGTCGGAAATGGGCGATTGGAATAACGGATTGTTTACTCAGAATATCAACCTCCTGCGAAGGTATGGCTTCTTGATTGCTTTTGACGACGTTGGGGAGGGAGCCACCACGTTAAAAAGAATGATAGAGCTAACCCCGCATTTCGTTAAAATGGATAGATTTTTCAGCAAAAATCTGTCCGGCAGCCAAAAAAAACAGAAAATGATAAAGTTCTTCGTGGATTATTGCGCAGATGAATCCAAGCTCATATTGGAAGGAATTGAAGAACCTGAGGATTTACTTCAAGCTCATAACCTTGGCGTAACACTCGGCCAAGGTTATCTGCTGACCATACCTCAACCCCTGCCGGGCACTTCTGTAAACGTGTTCCGCTTAATCGATAATTAAGGGAGTTATTGAATTGGACCCCAGATCTAATTATTCAAGAAGAGCCATGCTCTCGTTAAAATTTTCCGAGTTTGAAATGCCCCCCATGCAGGATATGCTCATCATTGGAAGAAGAGCTCCGATAGGTCCGGAAGCGGTGCGCCGAATGGCAGAAGCATTGTCCCCGGAACAATTCACTATCATCAAAATGGAGCACCCCAAAATTGAAGCCGTCCTAATCCGCAGTTCTTTACTGCAAATGCTAGATGAAAAAGTACTGCTTCGCATTATTATGGAAGAAACGGAGAACATGATCAGCGACTCGATGGTGCTGCGTTCGGAATTGAAAATCGAAGTTTCGGTACACCGTGAGGTGGATATGCCATGAAAGTGGCGGATGTCATGACCGTACCCGTTCATACTGTATCTTCGGATAAAAGCGTTTGGCATGCCTCGAATGTAATGGACGAACTCCGCATCGGATCTCTGGTAGTGATGGATGACGGCCAGATCACCGGCATCATTACTTCTCGGGATGTGCGCGCAACCCATCCTAACCGGATTGTGGCCGACGCGATGACGCCGGATCCAATCAGCGTGCCATTACACACGTTTTTATGGGATGCCATTCACACGATGGAGAAGAAAGTCATCGAACGACTCGTTGTCATTCAAGACGATCACGTTGCAGGCATGGTAACTCGGGAATCGCTCGTCACCAGACTGGCCGAATGGAACGACTCGATGACAAACCTGTACCGTTCTCCTTATATCCATGCCATCGGGGAGGAACTACTAGCCCGCCGTGAGACCTTTCAGCTCCTCTTTATCGATTTGAACCGCTTCGGAGAAGTGAACAAGCAATTCGGTCATCCAGTCGGCGACGATCTCATTCGCGAGTTTGCGCTCAAACTTAAATCTTTTTTCGGCCCTGACGATTTTATCTGTCGATACGCTGGAGACGAATTCACTGTCATTACGAAAAAAGCGGATTCAGTCGTCCAGCAATTAATTGAAGGAATATCCGAACCACTGGTTATCGGCATGGCCAGCATCTCGGCTGACGTGGGATGGGTGAATGAGCGGAACGTTCCGGAATTTGTCGATTTGCCTTTCCGCGAGCTTATTTCCAGAGCCAGTCTTATGTCTACGGAAGCGAAGCTTTATCGGGTTTGATAATTACAATAACATCAGCACTCGTTTTCCAGGCGTTTCATAAACTCCTCTGCAGCGCTATAGCCCTGCTGCTTTAAGTACCAGTTGTTTGCTGCGGCTTCAATAAGTCCCGCAACATCTCTTCCCGGCTGCAGCTGAATTTCGATATGAGGGATGCGGACATCGAGATACTCCGAGAATTTAGGCTCAAGCTCAAGCTCATTATTCAAGGCTTTATCCTGCCATTGCGTCAGCTCGATATCGAGTACAATCCGGGTTTCATCTTGGAAGGCTTTCCTTCCATAGATGCGTACGACATTAATCAGTCCAATGCTTCGAAGTGCCAAAAATTCACGGGTAGTATGGTTGTGCGTCCCGAGCAGCGTATGAGGACTCAATCTCTTCAGAAGGACGACATCGTCCGCGACCAGACGATGTCCTCTCCGGATCAAAGTATGGGCAGTTTCGCTCTTGCCGACGCCTGATTTACCTCTAAGCAATATTCCGATACCCGATACGTTCACGCACACACCGTGTATGGCCATACTCGGTGCAAGAGCCTTAATAAGGAACGAATCAAGCTTCGCCATAAACTCTACTGTTGGCTCTGCGGTACGTAACAGCGGTATTTTTTCCTGCTCGCAATATTTCATTAGGTACTTCAGACCCTCTTGATTGGACGTCACAATGAAGCACGGCGGATGATACTTAACCACATTCCCGATGTGCAAACTTCGCTCTGCTTCGCTTCGTGTATGTAGATAATTGATTTCTTTTTTTCCGAGCACCTGAACGTGTTCGATCGGGAAGAAGTCAAAGTAACCCGTAAATTCCAAGCCTGGACGATGCGCTCTTGAGCGAGTGATGATTCTGTCCAGCTGATCTGCTCCTGTAAGCACCTCTAGATTGAGCGGCTCGATTAAGCTTTGCACGGTTATCGATTTCATATTCATCCTCCTGCCTCTAACTCACCTTTCCTATTATAGTACATCTTTGAGCTGAAGAATTTCCTCAAACATCTTATTTCTTTTTCCAAGGAGGATCGCCATAGCGATGCAGGGACTGATTAATCCTATAGACGCACCACGGAATTAACGAGGATAACACTGCGCATATGATGACCACAGCCTTCGGAATTCTTCCTATTATTTCTTCCATAATGGATTCCCACATCTGAAGACCACCTACTTTTCCGTTTCAATAATCGCTCCGATGATCCGCATTTTCACTTTGACATGAACGCGGATTACGCACTTTGAGAACAAATTGTTTCCTTGATCCCAATCCTTCTCGATCTTTTGCCATGCCCTATAGTGTTCTTGTTTCAAGAATGTTCCTAGGCCGAGCGCATCGGTTTTATAATCCTTTTGCAGTTTCTCTACCGTATCTTCCGTTAAACTCTTGATTTTCTCCACAGTCTTCGCTTGAACCTCAGCAATGACTTTCGGATCAAGAAAATCAAGGCTCGTAGACGATTCAGCCACATTTCCTTCGGTAAAGATGTTAATGTTAAACACCGGGTGTTCGGGATCGGAGACATCCGCATCGAGGGTTCGCTTGGAGCCCTTGATTTCAAATACCACGTATTGATTATTCAATTTAAGCTCTAGTCCGCCTCCTTTTATTTTCCCTGTAAAAAAATTTAAGCCCATCGTTTCATTCTCATTAAGAAACCCTACCATTCTTTTATTTGAGCCCTTAAATATGGCAGCCCCGGCCACTTCAACCTTATCCTTCATCTTTGCAATTCTGGGTATGGCAAAGCTTGCTTTCCCTAAGAGAAAGCCATAGACCTTCCCAATAATTGTAGGGGACAATATTTTCGAGCTCTTATAAGGATTCTCGGCAATGGAATCGATGTAAAGCACCGGCAATTTCTCGTAAGAAGGTTTTATGCCTAGTATTGGGCTGGCTTCCCCCTCGGCAATCATAACTTTCGTTATCCTTCTCATCTCATGGTCGCGAATGAATAGATCCAGAGCCTTGCCAAGATCCCCTTTCCTAGCCATTTCCTCTGAAACGAGAATGATTCTATTATGCTGCAAGTAGGGGGAACGGCTTGTTTGGGTGGACATATCTCTAAGCGCTTTAAATAACGTATGCCCCTCCATTGAGACATTAAGGAATGCGTCACCGCCTTGCTTGCCGCCCTCCCCTTTTCCTTGAAACGCGCTAGTTACCACGAACTGGAAGGTTAGCTTCAGCTTCTTCTCAACGGCTGTATCAATGGCCGCCCCGACCACGAAGCCTCTCTCTTCACTTTCAACCCGATCCCAGCAACCCGTCAATAACATGGCGATGCAAACCATCCATAACCACTTTGCCAGCCTATGCATTACCCTTCACACCTCGTATCTTCGCTGTCAGAAATAGACCAAGCGGCAACAGAAAGGCTACCGGAATACCTGCATAGCTGATCCATTCCCCAAAGGATGCGATTTCTTTAATATTCTGCGGCAGCATGATAATGATATACATCAAGGGAGACAAGAATAGGATAAGCGGCATTCTCTTCGCCTTCTTAAATACGGACATGAGGCCCAGAATCGTTACATCGAAAGCCATAGATGCCGTGTTAAATAAAGTCATCACCCAGATAGTAAAAAAAAGAGATTCGAACCGCTCTAAGAAACCTCCCGTGATTTCCACCTGTTTGGCCAATTCCGCTGTCGGGTAAAGCGTGTTGCTAACAACCTCTACGCCAAATGTTCCAATAAGAAAAATAAATACTACTAAATAAAGGATAAAAGGAATTGAAATTCCAAACAACGCTGCCTTTACAGTTTTCTTGGGTTGATTGATATGTACGTTATAAAACAGAAGAACCTCGAAGCCTAGGAACGAAAAAACCGTCTCCTTCGACGCTTTCACCACGTCTACCCATTCTGTGATAAAAAAGGGCTTTAACTGATGGTAATTAAAAAAACCGATGTTCATGAAGATGAGCACCAGCACTATGGAAATCACGATAGGCATGAACATTAGATTAACACGCAATAACGCGATACTTGGACCTGATACGCCATAGATCAGCACCAGAAGAAAAACAAGGCAGATCACTTCTTCGGGCGTTCGGTCATACAAATATAATCTCGCTATGCTTGCTAACCCTCTTGTCTCATAACAGACAAACATCATAGTGTATACGCTAATCATTAAAGTTAAAATATTAGCAGCGGGTTTATTAATGATAGCTGTAGTGATATCGTAAAAACCTTTTTTGGGGAACCGGGAAACTAACTTCGCAATTACCCAGAGAAAAAAAGCCGCTATCACCCCCCCTATACATATAGAAATCCATCCATCAACTGATTTGGTTACCGTGACGATGGAACGTGGAAGTGTAAGCACGCCGAATCCAATCAGCATGTTACTTACGATGGCGAAGACTTCTTTAGTACTGATCTCGTTGTCACCGTATTCAAATGACTTCATGAACCGCTCCCTCTTTTACCCATCCGCTTATCGTCTTCCGTCTGCATGAACTGGGGCCTTTTCCCTAACATGTGCAAGGGCGCCCGTACTAAGAGATCTCTCCAATCATGCAAGAAGGTTGGCGCAAACGGAGTAGTGTACGGAATTCCAAAGCTTTTTAGTCGGACAATATGGATATTGATCATGATGTATACCAGCATAATGCCATAAAGGCCAAAGATGCTTGCGGCTATTATCGTTATAAACCGCAAAATTCGAAAGGCAATTCCAGCGCTATAAGAAGGTACGGTAAATGAAGCAATAGCTGTGACTGCTACGACAATGACCATAATGGGGCTTACAACGCCGGCCTGCACTGCAGCTTCTCCAATGACCAAACCGCCCACTATTCCTACCGTCTGACCGATCGGCTTAGGCAGTCGAATTCCTGCCTCGCGAAGCATCTCCAAGGTCGTTTCCATTAATAACGCTTCAAGAACGGCAGGAAATGGAACGCCTTCTCTGGAGGCGGCAATCGAAAAAGCTAACTTCGAGGGGATCATCCCCTGATGAAATGAGACGAGAGCGACATACATAGCAGGAAGAAATACAGCAGCAAACACCGCCAAGTATCTTAAAAGACGGACCAAGGTTCCAATCAGCCAACGTTCATAATAATCCTCCGGCGACTGTAATAATGACACGAATGTTGTTGGCATTGTCAACACAAAAGGAGTACCGTCTAACAGAATGGCTATTTTTCCTTGCAAGATAGCTGAGGATACTTTATCAGGTCTCTCCGTATGAAGAATCTGAGGAAAGGGAGATAAGAAACTATCTTCAATCCATTGCTCGATATATCCCGATTCCGGAGCGTCGTCCATATCTATCGTATCTATTCTGCGCTTAACTTCTTCGACAAGCTCAGGTTGAACAATCCCGTCGATATAACAGACGATGAGATCCTTCTTCGATCGTCTCCCCACTTTATAAGAATCGAAATGCAGATTAGGATCGCGAATATGCCTGCGAATAAGTACAGTGTTAGTGCGAATATTCTCTGTAAATCCTTCTCTCGGTCCGCGAACCAGCGATTCTGTTACCGGCTCGTCGACGCTCCGGCTTTCCCACTTCTTGCTCCCTAATAGGATCGTTTGATCCGTTCCATCGATGAATAAAGCCGTATCCCCAGAAAGGATAGCGAACATTACATCATCCATCGTAAATGCTTTCTTGATATCGTAGGTTGCTAAGACCTCATTCTCCAGCTCGGTAATGATGTCTTCACCCGAGGCTGGAACCTCTTTGCGAGCAATCGACATTCCCAGTTGAATTTGCTGAATAACCTTGCCGTTGAGCAGGTCTTTGTCAACCAATCCGTCGATACAAACGATCGCGCAAAGATGCTCGCTCCCCCCGATGGTAAAGATTCTCGTAAGGAGATCATTCGGGGAATGCATTATTTTCTTGATATAGTCGATGTTATCTTGAATATTTTTGGAATTGGGATTCGAAGAATCTGTTTGCGATTGATTATTAGCCGCGCTCATCTTTTTTACGCGTTTTCTGAAGAAAAACTTGAACATAGATGATCTGCTCCATTATTGGAATTAACAACCTCCGTTGTAAGGTTTCCATAATGTGGCCAAATGATTCTCTTTTCTTACAGGGATCGAACACAGCCTCTTTGTTATATGCTAGTTACTCTGGCTCTTCGCCTTCTTGCGCTCTGATGGCAGGAAGTTAACCACGAGCAAGTTAACAAGCGTAATCACTAGGATAAAACCGAAAATCACGTGCATCCCATTGGCCAATTGTTCCGGGGTATCCTCCGTGACGGTGCGATTTAGAAGCATGCCGAATATCGCTACGCCCACGGTTTGTCCAAGCGCACTCATTAATGAATTCGTAGAGGTGGCTACTCCCCGCATATTTCCGCCAACCGCGCTCTGGATCGTAACTATCGCTGTCGTGCTTATGCAGCCCATCCCGAAGCCCATGAAAACAACGATGCCAATAAAGTACCAATATGGAGAATGGATATCCACGAGATAAAGCCATATTGCACCTAGAGTTACAACTACCGCTCCAAGTAACATGAATATTCTTGCACCGACTCGGAACATAAACCTGCCCGATAGATTCGCCGCGGCTAACCAAGCCACCGACATGGGCATGAGCATGAGTCCCGAGTTCGTCGCGCTGAAGCCTGAAACTTTTTGAATCCACATGGGAGAATAGATCGAAGCACCTGCCACGACACAGAAGCCAAGGAAGCCTAAGATATAGGAAATCGATATTTTTCTTTCCCGGAATAAGCTTAGCGGAAGCATAGGCTCCTTCGCCCGAGCTTCTACCTTCAAGAAGATCAAGAGGAATAGTGCCGCTGTAAAGAAGAGTCCCACTATTATTGGAGAACTCCAGGCATAGGTTTCTCCACCCGTGAGCAGAGCGAACAGCAAACTCGATATGCCGATCGTGAATGTTAACGCTCCCAAATAATCAATGCTCTTGGATACCTTCTTAAAGCCTTCATGAAGAAAACCAAACACAAGAATAAACGAGATCACGCTCACTGGCACATTCATGTAGAAAATCCAGCGCCAAGACATCGCATCGACGAAATATCCCCCCACGAACGGTCCCAGTAAACCCGCAACCGACCAAACAGACGAGAGCACGCCCTGAACTTTACCTCTTTCTTCTCCTGTGTACAGGTCCCCAATAATCGTAAAAGTTACCGGTGTTAGCGCTCCGGCCCCTATACCTTGAATCGCGCGAAACCAGATCAGCTCGGACATCGATTGTGCAGCGCCGCATAACACTGAACCCACCAGAAACAGCAGTAATCCAATGGTGAAAATTGACTTCCTGCCATATAAATCCGCCAGCTTACCGAAAATCGGCGTCGAGACGCAAATGGTAAGCGTATAGATCGAGAATATCCAGCTAATGAGGCTTAATCCTTCTAATTCATCCGTGATTGTTGGCGTGGCCGTCGTGACTACGGTTGCATCCAACGCTCCCATGAATAAAGCGGCCAGAAGTCCAACCGTCACGACTATACGATTCGTTTTTTTACGCGACATCTTCATATGTCCTTCTTTCCAATTTACTGCAACCATATCATCCCAGAAGCCGTCAATGAACATACAAGATGCTGCATAACCTGCGGTCATTCCATTCCCTCAAGCTTAGGAGGATATAATTATGCGTAAGAAAGCTTTCGTTGCAGCCTTACTTGCCGTTGTCATGCTTGCGGTCCCTTCCGTAGCAGATCCCTTAAAGCAAACCGTATCCGCGCAATCCGGCACTCAAATCTGGGTGAGCGGCGTCCCTTTGAAGCTGTCTGCCCCCGTTATTACTCTCAATAAAACAACAGTTGTGCCTTTACGCGAAGTGGCAGAAGCTCTCGGCGCAAAGGTAGCTTGGAAGATGGACTCCAAGCAGCGGCAAACGATCACGTTAACCAGAGGGAATCGTTCTGCTGCTCTAACTTTGGGTTCGAACGTCCTGATGGCGAACGGCCGAATCATTAAGCTTGATGTTGCACCGCTGATAAAAGGGAAAGTGACACTAGTACCTTTGCGAGCCATATCCGAGTCACTTGGAACCGTCGTGGCATGGGATGGGATCAACAAGATCGTTCATATCGATGAGCCTGCTGAGCTTCCTATTATCGGTACGAAGCAGAAACTGGAACAATTACTGAAACAGATCGAGAAAAACACCAGCATCTATTATCGCGGTAGTACAGGCTTCGCAGAAACAGCCGATGGTACGGTTATTTCAAAAGTCGCAGAAAACAGCCTATCAGCTGCAGCTTCAGAATCCCCTGCTAGTGCAAGCGGCGACTATTCTCAAACAAATGTTCAAGTCGAAGGAGTCGATGAAGCCGATTGGGCCAAAACGGATGGCAGCTTTATCTACCAGCTAAGCGGCTCCCGCATCCTGATCTCGGATATTTCCAATTCGTCTGCACCAAAGCTAGCCGCGACATTGGAGTACTCTCCGAAAGAAGGGTTTTACCCGCAAGAATTGTACGTCGATGACAATCAACTTATCGTTATAGGTCAGAACAATACAGTTATTCCTATGCCGATAGAGCCTGGAATCGGAGGTTCAGACCCCGCTGGCGAAGGTTCCTCTTCTAACAAAATGGGAATTATGCCTCCACGGCCCGTGAGCAGCACAGTCCAGACGAAAGTATATGATATGAGCGCTTCCGGCCAGCCTAAGCTCGCTCGCGAAACCGAGCTAGAGGGGAGCTATATTTCCTCGCGCAAAATCGATAGCTCCTTGTATGTTATCACGAATAAATACAACAATAACGACTTTGAGCCTATGTACGGCGATTCAGCCGTTTCCAAGGATTTGAAAAGGCTGCCGCTTAGCGATATCCGTTACTTCCCTGAATCGCCCGAAAACAGCACGCTGCTAATCGGCGCAGTCGATCTTGCGAAGCCCGCACAGGAAATGCAGGTTACTGCTTATCTTGGCTCTGGACAAACGATCTACGCGTCCTCGAAACACCTATATGTTGCCATTGCGAAATACTTGCCTAGCGGCGACACTTATCGTCAAGAGACGCAGGTGTACAAATTCCGGCTCGATCAGGGGAATATCGTCTATATCGGCGAAGGCTCCGTACCAGGCTCGATCCTGAATCAATTCTCCATGGATGAGTATGAAGGTTACTTTAGAATCGCAACAACCAAGGGAGATATGTGGGCTAGCGGTGCGGAGAGGTCGACCAACAACCTGTATGTATTGGATGAGCAGCTGAAAACCGTGGGAACGCTTGAGAATCTAGCACCTGGGGAACGTATTTATTCGACGCGGTTCATGGGCAGCCGCGCTTACATGGTTACATTCCGCAACGTTGATCCGCTGTTCGCAATCGCCCTAAGCAATCCTGTGAAGCCTGCTGTATTGGGGCAATTAAAGATTCCGGGCTATAGCGATTATCTTCATCCGTATGACGAGAATCATATCATCGGCTTTGGTAAGGAGACCGTAGAGCTTCCTTCTAAGGGAATGGGACAGGACGAGATGATGGCGTTCTACCAGGGAATGAAAATCGCGCTGTTCGACGTATCGGATGTGAGCCAGCCGAAGGAAAAATTCAAAGAAATAATCGGTGATCGAGGAACGCAATCCGAGCTGCTATACAACCATAAGGCGCTTTTATTCTCCAAATCCAAAGGTCTGATGGCTTTTCCGGTGGAGTTAATGGAGATTAAAGACAAGAACCCTATCGAACAAGGCGGTTTCCCCGCTTATGGTCAGTTCACCTACCAGGGTGCCTTTATATACCACATTGATCTAGAAAAAGGCTTTGACCTGCGCGGACGGATTACCCACCTATCTGAGAATGATCTGAGCAAGAGCGGTCAATACGGGTTTGACTATGGCAAATCCATTCGCCGTATTCTATATGCCGGCAACACTCTGTACACCCTGTCTGAGCGGATGCTCAAAGCAAACAACATGAGCAGCTTAAAGGAAAATGGATCGCTGACTTACCCTGCACCTCCGAAGCATTAAATCCCGTTTATTCGGGCGGGGGCTTTGAAAGAGAGTAGCCCAACTCCTCGGAATTATATAATTTCCTATATGGTGAAAAAAAAGGACCCTTGACGGGTCCTCAGGCTGTCGAGAAAGTCTCGACAGCTTTTATTATGTCCAATTAATTTAATGCGACACCGCGTTAATATGGTATAATATAACTAAACTTATACCGAACGGATGGTGTTTCCATGCTACGTTCAAATC
>NZ_JBEQAP010000027.1:0-71649 GCF_041640265.1 Cohnella sp. | reverse complement strand
TTCATCAAAATGCTGACGATGATCTCCCATGACACACCTCGACCTTTTTAGTTATTTTATTGTATCAGGTCGCTGTTACAACGTGTCTACTTTTTAGATTAACTCCAATTTAGTACTGTAGTTTCACTTTCTACAACTGCAGCACCTTTCGGCGTCCGATTTAGTACTGTAGTTTCACTTTCTGCAACTACAGTTGTTCTAGCCACCTATCTCTAACACTCTTCAAATCCGCTGGAGTATCTACATCAACTGCGGCATTCTCATCAATAGGAATCCGTAATCCCCGGAATTTATCCGAATGGAATAAATGCCTGCCTCCCGCATCACCCTCCAGCTTCCGCAATTCATCGAATGCCGATCTGCCCCATAGAACCGGCGGCATCGGATTGCCCATCCACTCCGCTGCTATATAAGTCAATGTCGGATCTTCACGAAAAGCACTCAGCCATGACGTAAGCAAAGCCGATGTTATAAACGGATTGTCCGCCAGCGTAATTAGAACAGCGTCCACTTCAGCCTCGTTGGAATGCACCTCAATCTCTCGGAGTGCACACCGTATGGATTGCGACATTCCTTCGTGCGCATCCGAACAAACAGCGATCGTGTAGCCGGCACTTGTACCCCCATCCACATTTCGATAGGGTAACCATGCCAAAGAATCACTCGGACGAACAACCACGACAAAAGGATCCAAGCACAGCTTGAGTAACTCAAGAAGAGCGGCTCTGCCTAGAGGCAGGCCAGACGCCAATTCAGCGGATATTTTGGGATAACCCATTCTCCTGCTCTGCCCCGCCGCTAAATAAATACCCGCTATGCGCATCTTCAGCCCCCTCCCTTAAGGCGGTTGTTTTCTTGCTCGCGCGCACTGCAATTAACTCAGCTGCAACGCTGACCGCAATCTCCTCCGGTCCTTCCGCTCCAATATCAAGCCCTACCGGCGCGTAGACATTCGGAGTGACCGGAAGACCATCCAACAAGTGGATTATTCGCTTTCTTGACCCCATTATACCGATATAAGCAGGCCTAATAGGCAATACGAATCTCAGGAATTCCTTGTCCTGACGCATTTGGTGACTGCATACCACTACGTAATCATCCCGACCGACAACCAAGCTGTGTACGATTTCCCGCGGCACACCCGACACAAGCTCTGCACCGGGAAACCGCTCTGAGGTCAGTAGATCAGTCCTCCAATCCGAGACAACTACACGAAAGCCTATACGCTGAAGCGTCAGATTAAGGAAAATGGAATCCTGGCCCGCACCAAATAATATCATTCGCGGGCGAGGCACAAAGATGCTCTTGTATAACTGATTACGGATATCATGTTTTCTCGCAATGGGTTTCGTCGGGACATAACCGCCAACCAAGCTATAACGGATTCGAGATCCCCTCCGTTCTCTCACCAGATGTGTTTCGCGACCCGAATCCACCTCCAGGTAAGCTTTGCGAAGTATTGTGAGCAATCGTCCCTGCACGGATTCGAGCAGCACCCGAATCACCCCTCCGCAACCGATCGCCTCACCCCAGATCGGATCCTCTTCCGGCTTCATGTTATAGGTTACAATCTCCGGGCTCCCATCTCCGAGAATGACAGGCATCCTCTCCGCAAGATCCGATTCCAGACAACCCGGGCTGATACTTCCTATTGTCCCGCCGTTTGGAAGAAACAGCATTGCAGCCCCTTCCTTCCGATAACTATGTCCTTCCACAGCTATTACAGTGGCGAGAACGGCAGGACCCTCATTGCCTCGCAAATACTCTAAGATGCGGTATGTGTCCATACACAGCTCTCCTCTCAAATACGGGTAAGAAGATCTCTCAGCACACGATCAGCTTCATTTAGCACACGCGCTTTATCAATGGTTTTGACGGCTTTCGCTTCCATTACAATTTCCCCATCAATGATGACGGTATCCACATCTCCCCGAGTCGCAGCATAGACAACCCTAGAGAACCAATCCGCATCATAAGACGGATACACATGGAAATCCTCCAAATCAAGCAGCTGCAGATCGGCAAGCTTTCCAACCTCAATACTCCCAATCCGATCTTCCATGCCGAGAACTTCCGCCCCGCCCATTGTCGCCATCCTCAGCACCGATCTCGCGTTCATTACCGCAGGACCATGTTTTACCTTCTGGATATAGGCGGTGAGACGCATTTCCTGAAACATATCTAGGTTATTATTGCAGGGCGCCCCGTCCGCGCCGATTCCTACGGGTATCCCTCTAGCCAGCAAGTCGGGAATGTCGGCAATCCCAGATGACAACTTCAAATTCGATCCCGGACAATGTGTCAGCTTAACTCCCCGATCCTTAATAATCCGTTTCTCTTCGTCGTCAAGCCAAATGCTGTGAGCCAGTATTAAATTAGGTTTGGCTAAACCAATATGATCAAGATAAACGACGTTACGCATCCCGCGCTCCGCTTCAACAATCGCAATCTCCTCCCGATTCTCGGAAGCATGCGTGTGAATCTTAACCCCATAACGCTCCGCTAAATCACGAACACCAATGAGCAGCTCCTCCGTACAGGACACCACAAACCGGGGGCAAAAAGCATACTCGATCCGGCCGTTCGCCGCTCCATGCCACTTCTCAAGCAATTCAACGCTTTCGGCCAGGGAGCGCTGCGTATTCTCCTGAAGCGCAAGCGGTACCTCGGTTCCGTAGTCCATCATCACCTTACCCGATATAGCCCTTATTCCGCTTTGCTCAATGGCCTGAAAAGCTGAATTCGTATGGTGAACGGTTTCCATATCGAGTATCGTCGTCGTTCCGCTGCGGATCAGTTCTCCAATGCCAAGCATGGCCGAATAGTAGATGGATTCCTCATTATGAGCCGCTTCCAGCGGCCATATCCGCTTTCGCAGCCAGTCAATCAGCTCCATATCGTCCGCTCTGCCCCGGAAAAGAGTCTGGCATAAATGGATGTGCGTTTGCACAAAGCCGGGCAGCATGACTTTGCCCCCGGCTTCGATGATGCGATCGGCATGGCACTTTAGATCCTTCCCGATTTCACTTATTCGGTTCCCTATTATCAACACGTCTGCTTCGAGAATATCATCAGCGGCATTCATTGTTAAGATAACCGCGCCGCGAATCAATGTTGTTGTCATGGTTTCTCCTCCTAGGACGGGGTGTGATCAGCGGATACGTTCTGCGGAAAGCGAGTCCTGCGTCAACATTCGCTTAAACATAAACGCGATTTTCAATCGCAGCAGGTCATTCACTTTCTTAAAATCGATATCCAGTATCTCACCCAGCTTCTCAATTCGATATGTAGCCGTGTTGCGGTGGATGTACAGTTTTTTGGCCGTTTCGTTTAATTGACCGTCACAATCCAGATAGGTTTCTAGTGTACGAAGCATTTCCCGCGCATATTCCGGATCGCGGCTAGATAGGCCGCCCAACCAACGGTCGCAAAATTTCTGCATTCTCTCGCGGGACACCTGCTCGAAGACAAACACCAGATCAAGCGTTTCGAATTTGACAATCCGATCCGAAACACCCAACTCGACGATCAGACGGTGTGATTCTTTACATTCGTTAAACGCATCCAATAGCTGTGACTGCTTTTTCTTTAAGCTGCTGACTGCAGCGCGGGGAATATTCGCCGTCTCGGTTTTTAGCCCATTCAGACAAGATCCCAGTGCGGACAAGATCGCGGATTCACGATCGCCCGCCGCGTCAGGGAACACGGATAACAAACCCTCTTCAAGCACGACATGGATGCCTTTCAGCTCCTGAAGCGGACTGTGGCTTAGAAATTCCGTTTTCAGCGATTCCAACAAGTCCCCTCTCGCACCTTCGCTTTGCGGGGTTGGCAAATCAGTGAGCACGCACTGATAACTTTGATGGAAAACATCAATCTCCCATCGCGCGGAGTATTCTGCTAGGGTTTCGAGAGGAAGACCATTTTTCAAATACCGTTTAATCAGAAGTCCGAAGTCTCGCTCGGCGGATAACTCGAAATAGTCCTCGAATTTGAAATTCATATGATAGGATATGAGTTCTGCAGCCTGTAAATACAAACTCTCTTCCAGCGCGGATATCATCAAGTGAGAATAAAAAAACAGTACATATCCCGTACACCGGGATTGTTTCAACAAAGGTACGCGGAACGCTTGCCACTCTTCGGTTTTCAAGCATTGATGATGCTGCGGCCACGGCCATTTCGCAAGCAGATCGTTGTCCGGAATCTCGGATGAGTTATACATAATTTGACCGCGAGATCCAATTATCGCGATTGGATATCCTATCACTTCGGAAACCGAATCAAACAGGAGCTTTATATGGCCGGAATGGAGCGCGAATCTCATCAAGCGAATTTGTTTATCAAGCAAATCTTGGAGATCGCTTGTATTCCGCTTCATTTCCTCACGGAATAGTCCGTTCATTTGATCGGAGAACGTGAATTGAAAGGGAAGTTCAATAAGAGGGAACCCGAGACTATTTGCTTGTTCGATCAGCGGCTCCGGAATAGTTTGCCAAAACCTGCCAAGCTTAATGCCTAGGCCCGAGGAACCGAGGTGGTGCAACTTGTTGAGTAAATGGGAAGCATCTTCGGGACGATCTTTGATTAAATATCCGGTTGTGAAAACCATCTCACCTTCCTTGATCCAATCCGCGATATCCGGAGCATCCATGACATTAACGGCTTTAATGATACGGTTTATCCCTGCCGATCCGGCAATCAGCTTGCCTTCTGATAAAGGATAGACAGACAAGGCTTGCTCTACAGTCATATTCATATCAACACCTCCGTGTACGTTCTGCGTCCGGTTCGCGTTGACGACGATTAAATGACAGACACAAATGTTATAATAAGTAACATATTATGACGTTTAAGAGCTTATTGCAACATCTATGTTAGATTATCTCACATTCTATATTTCACTCCAAGCCATGAAGTGCGCTCTCCAATTCTTTTTTCGTAAAGAGCATATGCTCCATTAAATATTTCACGAACAGTTCATCTCGAACAAGCCAAGCTTGATGATGTCGTTTGATGAAACGTTCAGCTTCTTCATGGGAAAGGAAAACCTCTTCCAGCTTTTCTCCATTCCGATCAATCAGCCAGCTCCGGCCATTTGTGAAAAGATAGAATTGTTCGGACTCGCGGTTCTCATAAAGGGTACCATATTCAGAGCCTTTGGCATTAAATCGGTTTCGCGATTCGTCTGGTCGCATAGGATCGATCGCGAATGGTCCTTCGACATATTTCTTGTAAGCTTCAACCGTCAAGGGACAACCGGATGCTTTCGCATGACCCCCTCCTCCATACTGTCCAGCGATTTCGGAGACATCCACTTCGTCATGA
Source organism: Cohnella sp. (assembly GCF_041640265.1). GTDB lineage: Bacteria > Bacillota > Bacilli > Paenibacillales > Paenibacillaceae > Cohnella. Next base: position 66,321 of record NZ_JBEQAP010000027.1, on the reverse strand, counting down.
ATCGTTCGCAGACTGATCTTTCTCCCGCCCATATTCAGAATAGCAATATAATCCATATGAGGGTTATTCTTACCGAACTCGCTTGAAAGCTCTGAATGGTATAATTCGGCATGGACGATTCCGACGCACCGGTCTTCAATGAATGTCTGCACCAGCTCCCGCTTTTTCCGCCGGACATAACGCTCGATTTTTTCACTTTCTAAATCAAGCAGCTTTTCTTCAAATTCGTTAAACGAGAAACCGCCTGGAATCCTCAAACGTTCTAACATCTTTTCTTCGAATTCGTCGATCGACCACATAAAGAAGAGATCGTTCAACCGTTTGGCCTGCGGATTGTCGTTAGCCTCCCACTCCCAGGTATCGTACTGGCGTACCAGCTCTACGAATTGCTTTAAAGTTTCTGTCGGTTGGATCCATCCCTGCTGGTGCAAATACTCGTAAAAAAGCGAAGTCGCCGAGGCCAAGCGGCCGTCCTCGTAGTTGACGTTAACGGTAGCCCAAGGAAATTGGTTCAAATGCAATGCGGATTTATGATGGTCTATCAGTTTAACCCGGGCTCCCGCTTTATCAAATTCGGTGAGCCGTTTACTATTCTCTTCATTAACCGAAAGGTCGGTAATGAATAAGAAGTCGTTCTTTTTTCTTTTGTTCTTCTTTCGCTCTAGGAATCGTTCAACTTCACGATTCAGTCCGTCAACGGAGTTATAGCGTACTTCCGCATTTTCACCAAAAGCAAACCGTGCCACGATCCCGCAACCGACTCCGTCTAAATCGTTGTGCGTATATAAATAATACATGAGATGCCCCCTGCGATATTCATTCTAAAAGCTGAAGTAAATATTTTTTAATGTCGACGATTCGATGAGCTTTCGGCTGAATATTGGTTCCGCAAATGAGCATCGGAACTAGCGATTCAGTCCGATGGAATGAACCATGTCCGCCTCCGCCCCGATGTGTTGGTATAGCTGTGACCAGCCAGCTCGTACCCCGGTTTTGCCGTAACGATTATGAAATCGCCATTATGGGAGTGGAACGCGGCTGACAATCTGCGCATTGCATCTGGATATTCGCCGTAGCGCAGACGGTTTTTCTCATCACGCTTGAGATCCAGAATCTGTTCATTACCAACAAAGGTCCAGGATTGCTTATACGAATCGGTCACATTCCCATTTGCTTTGAAGCTGAATTCACCAACTATCCCTGCTCGTCTGACATGGATCCACCCGTTCTCTTCCCACGCGATCAGATCCATGCGTGCTTCGGTTCTCAGGATCTCAACAAGATTCTTTAGTTTAGATTTTGACTTCAGATTATATACATAAGCCATCGTTTCATTAACCGCAAGAATGATTTCCGTATCCGAGCTAACCGTTGCTCCAGGCTGTAATACATTGAAATTCTTCAATAGAGCCGGCAACTCAATGACCGGATGTTGGCGTGCAGGGACAATTGATGACATTCCGCTGTCCCCAATGATTATAATAATCGCTTTTTTAATGGCTTCTTCCATTGAGCCGAACGACATAAGCAAGGAACGAAGCTGTCCGTCCAGCGAGGTGGCGCCTTTCAGATCCGAAGGTCCTTTCCGGTGAAGTCGTAGATCCAAGTCTGGCAAGTATACATACAGAAAGTCAGGCAATTGACTATTCATAACCAAATGTTTGACTGTTTCTATGGCGTATTCATTATTAAAGCCCATTTTTTGAGTTAACCCGGCTGGCAAGTTTTTCTTGCCATGCAGCGGATTAGTAAAGGCGCCGAAAAAAAGCAAATCCGGTCCTTTCACTTTTATATGTTTTGGTAATGACGTCGGCATGTGAAGCAATGGCGGGAATGTTAGAACATGATCCGTTTTCCCTCGATAAATCAATCCGTTAACCGAACCCGATTTCAGTCCAAGCCGTGCCAGATCCTCGTAAATAGTTGATATACGGGGATTCAAATGTTTTGCGTTAAGATTGATGAACTCATCGCTCAGAACCGGATTAATACCCTGTTTCAAGGTTTCCATGGGTCCTGTTCCGTAATTGATGAGTCTGCGTTCCTCCGAGGAATACCAGATCAGTCCTGGAACATGATGCTTGTCCGGATAAGTGCCTGTTAATATCGAGCTGTCGATGGTGACTGACATGGTGGGAAAAGAACTAACGATATCCTTATAGTACTGACCGTTGTTAATCATATATTGAAAAGTGGGAAGTGACTTTTGTTTGATGCCCTGATCAATCGCTTGGTACATTATGGAATCCGCAACTATGAATATGACTTTTTTGGAGCTGCCCTCCTGGGATGATTTGGCTCGAAGAAGCTCGTGCTTATCGTCCTTATGGGACATGTTAGTACAGCTTGGAATTACAAATATAACCGTAAAGAGTATGAGGAGACGAGCCAATTTGTTCATCCATGATCACCTAACTATTCTTAGCATTTTTTCTCGGTAATTCACCTAAAGGAATTTTGTCCTACATTCGTCTAATTATGCTTATAGAAAAAGGTAATCGGACACTTACATAAAGGGAAAAGAATAATTTGGAACATTTAGAAAAGAATATCCAGACAACTCTTAATAGGAGGCGGACTGCTTGTGTCAGACCAGAAATCGGTGCTAATCAAGCTGGGAAGCGGCATTGACGCCAACATAAACACCCTTCTCCGCTATCGCGAAGAATTGCCTGATTTAGTGGTCAAGCGCTTCTGCCGGGGCCAAGAGGAATTCGTTATTTCCTACTTGTCTTCTATAACGGACAGCGACGCGATCAACGATCGGATTCTGGCGCCGCTTCTAAACCCTCAAACATCTTTGAATGAGATAGAACCGAAGATTTGGTTAGGGACGATACAAACAGACGAATGGGAAGTATTGATAAAAGAATGGGCGAACGGCTTTCTTTCCGTAATCTATGACGGTGAAGCGGCAGCCAATATGTACGATGTAAAAAAATATCCGAAACGACAACCGGATGAGCCTTTGGCGGAAACAGCCATACAAGGAAACCATGTTGGGTTCATCGAGTCTTTTGAAGACAACTTGGCTATGATACGTTACTTTCTTAACGATGGACGACTTGTTTGTCGTGCCATCACGATTGGTACAAGGGTAAAAACAACTTGCGGGATATTATTTCTTAAGGACGTGACGAACGAAGAATGGGTTAATGAAATGGCTCGGCGCGTAGAAAATATAAATATCGATGCGGTTATTAATATCGGTATTCTGGAGGAATGGGTGGAGGATACCTCATTTAGCATATTTCCTCAGTTCTTCGTTACGGAGAGGCCGGACGTAACTGTTTCGCATTTATTGCAGGGCCGCATAGCATTGCTGCTCGACAAGACTTCTGGAGCTATTGTTGGTCCTTCTTCATTCGGAAGCTTTTTTCAATCCATTGATGACTATGTTCTAAGATGGCCGGTAGCTAGCTTCATTCGTATACTCCGCATCGTTGGGTTCCTGGTCGCGGTTTTCTTGCCATCTGCTTATATTGCCACGCTGACTTATCATTACGAAATAATACCTATCGACCTTCTTATGAGCATAGGTCGTTCACGCGAGAAGGTGCCCTTCCACCGATCCTTGAGGCGCTTATCATGGAAATCGTCCTTGAGATGTTACGCGAGGCCGGTATCCGCTTGCCAAGCAAAGTAGGTCAAACAGTTGGCATTGTTGGAGGTATAGTCATCGGGCAGGCAGCCGTCCAAGCGGGTATCGTGAGCAATATCATGGTTGTTGTTGTTTCTTTTACTGCTGTCGCTTCCTTCATTCAGCCCCAGCAGAATATGGCCGCGGCGATCCGCCTGTTGAGATTCCCGTTCATGATCGTTGCCTATCTCTTCGGGGCTGTTGGAATCGTCTGCGGTATGATGATGCTTGCCGAGCACATCATCTCATTGCAAAGCCTTCGCACACCGTTCGGATCACCCTTCGCTCCGCTCCATACCTCTGAATGGAGAGATATGCTCGTCCGGCTTCCCTCTCGGATGCTTCGCAAAAGACCGATTTCGCTGCGCCCTAAGCAATCGGTAAGTCAACAAGTACTCAGCCGTTTCGGTGGTGACAAACCGAAAGGAGAACGGTAAGAAACCATGCAAACTGGAAAAATAACCTCCAAACAATTTATTGCAGCCATTTACAAAACGCAAGTTGGGATCGGTATTTTGACGCTTCCACGTGAGTTGGCCGAGAAGTCAGGATCGGCCGGTATAATATCCCTAGTCATTAGCTGGGGACTTACAATCGTTCTTAGCTTTTTTATCATTCATAGTATTCGAAAGTGTCCCGGGCTCTCGTTTCCGGAAATCCTTAACCGACTGTTCGGACGACCCTTGGGGTGGATCTTAAACCTTTTATGGTTGCTATATGCCTTCTATTCCGCCGCCATCGTCTTGTTTAACGCCATATACCTTATCCAAATATGGATTCTCCAAGAGGTTTCGTCCTACAATCTTGCCCTTCTTATGTTAATTCCGATCTATATGGTGAGCCGCCGTACTGAGCGAGAACTCGGTCGTTATGGTGAGTTCGTTTTTCTAAGCTCGATTTGGTTATATCCGATGCTGTTTTTCCCGCTTCGAGATGCAAATATTCTTAATTTATTACCTATTTTTCCGGAAGGCTTCACCCCTGTATTCAGGAGCGTTCCGGTAGCCGCCTTCTCTTATCTTGGTCTAGAAGTCTCTTTTTTTCTGTATCCGCACCACATTAAACCCGAGAAAGCGTTCCGTGATTTAGTAATCGCGAACACAATAAGTACCACACTATATTTGGGTGTGACAATAATTTCCTATGTATTCTTTAATATTGACCAGATCCAGCATCATCTCTGGCCGACACTCGAGCTTCTGAAAACCGTGGAGTTTTCCTTTATTGAACGCTTCGAGATCATATTTCTTCCCTACTATTTAATCGTAATCACTTACACCTCTATCATGTATTTGTTTATAAGTTCTAGGACTGCATCCTTTCTCCTTAAGAAGCAAAGCCATGTGCCGGTACTTCGTATAAGTTGTCTTGTCATATTCGGGACGACCCTTTTTTTTGAACCGGGCTACGGAGATATTCAATCCATGGCTAGAATTTCATCGTTTATTGCTTACTTTATATATGCTTTTCCTATTCTGCTCTGGGTTCGTACTCTATTTCTTCGGAAACCGATTAAGGAGGAAGTGAACTATGAAGCAACTTAAGCTATGGAAAGGAAGCATTCTGGTTCTAGCGCTCTTTTTACTTCTTCTGCAGATGGGTTGCGGAGATCGGATCGATCTGGATAAGAGTATAATTATTCAGGTAAACGCGCTTGACAGCACGGAGGAAGGTGAGCTTCGTTCTTACATTACTGCCCCGATATTCCCCGAGGTGGAAGGCAAAAACGAAATTGTATTATCCGAAGTCGGTCGTTCCCTCCGGCATAATCGTAGATTGCTGCTCTCGGACTCGGTTGGCCAACTGTTGGCTGGTAAAATTCAAGTGATTCTGTTCACGAAAAAATTCCTCTCTGCCCATAATCTGTTTGAAGAGCTTAATGTATACTTTCGCGATCCGATCAATCCCAATGATGCGATTCTACTATACACTGAGGCCCCGCTTGAATCCATATTTACGATCAAGAAGAGATTAAGACCGATGGTTTCAACCTATATTTATGAGCTTGTTGATCTTGCGAACAAAGAGGGCTTAAGCGTCGAGACAACATTGGAACGGTTTAACTATTTGCACTACAACAAAGGCATGACGCCCGCGGTCACTGAAATTGGAATAAAGGATGGGCGACTAAAGAATACGGGTACCGTCCTTCTGTCGAAGGAGGGCAAACGCAGGACTAAGCTATCTAACAGTCAGTCTTCGCTGCTCCTTCTCCTTCGCAATGAATCATCTTTTCCGCTGAACTATAGCTTTAAGAAGGGCGAGCATGAAATCAGCTTCGATATGCTCCGTGCAAAGACCAAAATTCGGTCAGAATATCAAAGGGGATCGTTTCACTTTACAGTAAATATTCCGGTTTCCATCAACCTAACGGAATACACATTGAATCGAACCTTCGAGCAAGACAGGGAAATCATTATTCATTCGATTAAGGAAGAGCTAAAGGACAAATTTACGGAGGTCATTCGATTGTGCCAAAGCAAAGGAGTTGATCCCGTCGGCTTTGGCATGTATGCAAGAGCTTATCAGTATCGACATTTCAAAAAAGTTGAAGATCGCTGGACAGAAGCGTTTGCGGAAGCGGAAATCGTGTTGAAGCCCGAAATTTCGATCAAACGGTTTGGTATAGTTAAATAACTGGAGGGTCAGAAGGAAGTTGTATATTGTCTAAAAAGGAGGGTTTTATTAGTGCGCATGACTCCAGCGTATCCCGGGCTAACTTAATATGAACTGGGAAGTTCGGTGATGTAAACCTAAGATATCCTCGAACGATTTCATTCTGGGTAAAGAGCGCTCGAAAAACTTGCGCATGCCTTTCCGATCGTTCCCTTGCGCCGAATTCGGCAGGATCAAGCACGTTCACGAGTAATATAGCATGACCGAGTTGATCTTCCAGCCATAAATCCATTAAATCAACCAGCGGCAAGGGCTCGGGCGGCCGTCCTTCAACAGTAAAGGCTAAGATGCGCAGATACTCTTGATTTTCGTTGAGCGTTCCGTTCAAGTAAGTAGGAGAGAGATTAAGATTAATCTTGTTCGCAATTCGGAGCCGCTGAAGATTGCCTTCAAACTGGTAATAGCCTTCGGCAACAGGCAAAACCATCCTGGAGAAGGCAATAATCTGCTGACTGCTGTGATTCGCGGTTTGTTCTACCTCATTGAGATGGTCAAGCAGCATTTGAAATGCGTTAATGTGGAATTGAGCGATTTGAATGGCGCTTGTTTCCGGTGCGGCGAGGTGGTCCCTAACAAAATAAGCGTGATCCTGGAGGATTTCCACCCAGAATCGGTGCTCCTCCCAAGGGCGGATTGATGTGCTATTCAGCATGGACCCCTCCCCTGCCGGATTGATAGCAGCAATTCATTGTATGTTATTTTATCTTGACTTTATTCTTGTATTCTCACTTACGAGGTGGTCTCTCCACCCAATTCTCGCGGTTCATCCGTTTAACAATGTTTACGGGATTATGAATATCAATCTTCTCGATATTGTTCTCTGTGGAAACCTCTGACCTCTTGATTATAGGAGCTATAGTTTTACTGCCAAGCTTTGACCCTGCTCCACCGTTATGCTTCCCCTTGTTCCACACGCTTTTTTTACTCATCTTACACATCTTTCCTTGTTTATTGTTAATTCCACTTTACGTTTTCCAAAAGCCGGTGTTTCATAAGCGCCAATATAAAATCGACGTAGTAATCTAGGCGTACGATGACTCGATAGTGATGGTTTTTATAGGCATAAAATAAAACATCGGTATACACATCGTCTTCCTCGAAGGTCTTCTGAATTTCTTTCATTCCCGGCCAATAATTTTCCGCTAAAATCTTGATATCGAACTCTACATCCACATCGTTCGGTGTTTCACTAATGTTTATTATTTCCTTGTTATATTCATATGACAGTGTCATTTCCGCTTTTCTCTCCTCTCTATTCACATTCTACATTAAATACCTGAAGTAAACGTAAAAAGTCGCTAATACAACGGATAACAGCATAAGCGGGAAACCGTATTTAAAGAACTGTATAAATTTTATCGGATGCCCTTCCTTGCCCGACATTCCCGCGACAATAAGGTTTGCGCTTGCACCAATTAAAGAACCGTTACCGCCTAAACAAGCTCCTAACGCAAGGCTCCACCAGAGCGGTTCCAAATTGCTGACACCCATATTGCCCATTTCTTGAATCATGGGGATCATGGTCGCGACAAAAGGGATATTATCCAAAAACGCCGACGCAATAGCGCTAAGCCATAAAATAAGCAATGAGGTTGCTACGGGGTCGCCGTTGGTCAGTTCAATCGCTTGTGCCGCTAATTTGGCTATTACCCCTGTTTCAATGAGGCCTGACACCAGAACGAACAAACCCACGAAGAAGAATATCGTCGTCCATTCGACTTTAGTAAATGCCTCCTCCATCATATGCTCACCCGTAAGTAATAGGAGCACAAATGCGCCAACCAATGCCACTGTAGCCGATTCCAGGTGCAATGATTGATGCAGGAAAAATCCAAGGATAGTTAATCCCAGTACGCTTAAACACTTACGAAGCAATTTGTGGTCAGCTATAAGCTCTTTTTCATCCAAATCCATAATGCTTTTCGTTAATTCTGGCGTGGTTTTAATTTGTTTGCGAAAAAGCAGGATAAAAATGGGGATATAAACAATCATAACTATAACGGCGATAGGAGCTAGATTGTTGATGAATGCCATAAAAGTCAATTCCTTGACTGCGCTTCCGATCATGATGTTCGGAGGATCCCCGATCAGGGTAGCCGTACCGCCAACATTGGATGCAATAATTTGAGTAATTAAGTAAGGCATCGGGTTCACGCGTAGCTGGCGAGTAATACTAAAGGTGACAGGCACCATGAGCAGCACCGTTGTAACATTATCCAAAAACGCAGATCCTACCGCGGTAATAAGCGCTAATGCAATTAATATGCTCACCGGGTTGCCTTTTGATTTCTTGGCCGCCCATACTGCAATAAATTTAAACAGACCTGTGTCGGCAGTTATGCTCACAATGATCATCATGCCTATAAGAAGGCCTAGGGTATTGAAATCAATATGATGCAATGCCGTTTCTTGTTCGACAATTCCTAGCGTAACCATAAGCAGTCCGCCAATCATGGCCACAATCGTGCGGTGAACCTTTTCTGAAATAATAAGTGCGTAGATAACGAGAAAAATTCCAATTGCCCAAATCGCTTGTTGCTCCATAATGAATTCCTCCTGAGTATAAACTGCTTTGTAACACATTGTTTTATTAGGTCTTTAATATTTCCAATTCGGTATCTGGTAACGCAAACCTAAAAAAACGCAAAAAGAGCCCGCTGTTGGCAGGCTCCTCCGGTTAAAACCCATATGATATTGTCCAGACGTAAGTATATCGTGTACTTGATTAGTTGTCAAAATGGTAACTCTAAAGTCCGATGAATTCGATAACCGATTCAAGGGATTGTTTTTTTACCTTTGCAATTAGGTCGCCCTTTTCCTTCAGTCGAGCTTCGATCGTTTGTAAGGTGAACTGTTTGGGGCTGATGCCCTTCCTTACTTCGTCCCAAGTGAGCGGTGTAGAGACTGTCGCCTCTTTTCTGGCACGGGGGGTATATGGCGCCGAAAGACTCTTGCCTGCCCAATGCTGGACATAGTCGATATAAATCCGATCCTCCCGGTTTTTTTTTAGTCTTTCGATCGTAAAAAGCTCCGGATGCTTCTGCGTAAGGTAATTCCCGATGAATTTACCGATACGGCGAAGCTGCTCGAACGTGTGTCCCTTGAGGATCGGCACGAAAATCTGCACTCCTGTTGCTCCTGAGGTCTTGGGAACGGATTCGATGCCCATCGAGGTCAGCGCTTCTCCGATAATCGCCACAGCCTCCATTAAACGCGGCTCCTCCTCCTGACTGGGGTCGATATCCAGCACCCATTCCGCGGGTTCCTCTCCCCCTATATACTCGAAGGAAGGATGGAATTCGAGCGCGGCAAGGTTTCCCAACCACAAAAGAGTGGATAAAGAATCCATATGAATATATTCTATCGCGTTATGAACAGCGGTTTTCACGAAATCGGGTAAGGGGTTTGGAGCATTTTTCTGATAAAAGGACTTCCCGTCCACACCGTTCGGGTACCTAATGACCGTCATATATCGGTTGCGGCTGTAAGTTAACAGATAGGGAGAAAGCGCGATAAGCTTCTGTAGATATTCAATTTTCGTTATTCCGGCTTCTGTCCACAGTAATTTCTGGGGGTTTGAGACCGTAATCTCATTGTCTTCCACCACTATGACACCCGATTTAGTTGCGGTCATAGCTGTTTTCCTCCTATCGTCAGGAGCTTGGGATGCCGAAGTGTTCCGCCCTCCGTGATTTTCTGCCCATTTACTTCTAGCGTAAGCGGTTCTCGCAGCCAGCGGATATCCATGCCTCTTAGCCCTTCAGGCAGCGAAGGGAAATAACGTTCCATTTTACCGTCTATTACTAAACGCTCAAGCTCGATCTTAATCTTTCCATTCAGCCTAGAAGATACTCCAATGACGGTTAAACAATCGTTAAGACTGTCCCAATAATTGAAACAGCGGCATCCATGGACAAGAAAATCAAGTCCAAGACTGCCGCTGTTTTATTACAACCCCATCATTTTTTCACTCGATTGATTAGTAATGTTGTTTTTATTCAGCAGTCATGGCAATTGCCTTTGTTTCATGAACTGTACCATATGGATGCTCAGGAGGCGCATAGATAACATAAATTTTAAGTGGTGTATTACCTGTATTGGTTAAATTGTGCCATTTTCCAGCAGGTATCATAATTGCATAGTCATCATAGGCCATTTCTTGAAAATCTAATTTATCTTTGCTATCACCCATTTGAACAAGACCCTGACCTTCTTCAATACGAATGAATTGATCAGTTGTCGGATGGACTTCTAAACCAATATCATCTCTAACATTAATACTCATCAGAGTCACTTGAAAGTGTTTTCCTGTCCATAAAGCGGTGCGGTAATTATTGTTTTGTTTAGAAGCTTGGTCAATATTCACTACAAACGGTCTTGGTCCATGATCACCTAATTTGATGTTTCCAGTATTCCGATTGTTGTTGTACCAATTGTAATAATGAGGATTCCAAATATAACTCCAATTGTTGTTATTCCAGTTGTTATGCATAGGATTAGACCATTGATAGTTATAACATGGGTTACGGTACATATTCATCCCCCTTTCAAGGTTACATTGTTAACTTTGTATCCTATGCGGTTGCCTATTTAATGGAATGCAAAATGTGCAATATTGGGCAAGAGCCTATAAACGACGACAAGAAAAACAAACAATCCAAGCATGTATTTTATAGTTGTTGAAGATAACTCACCGTTGGACCATGATCCCGAGTGCTGCTGCAAGAAGACTAGAAGCTGCCCGGCAAATACAGTATTAAGGAATGGCCACTCAATTTCTTAGTATAATTTTTGGTAATATAAGGAATGTTAATCGAAGTCCAAAATTGTGTAAGCCGGAGGGATTAAGTTGAATGCGTTGGATTGGAGCCGCGGTTTGACGGAAATGACACTTGCTTTTCATATTTTGTTCGCCACAGTTGGAGTCGGCATACCCATCTTCATCTCCATCGCCGAATGGATGGGGATAAGAAAAAGAGATCCTCATTATTCACTCATGGCACGAAGATGGACACGCGGCTTTGTCATTACGGTAGCGGTCGGAGTTGTTACCGGTACGTGTATCGGTCTTCAGCTTAGCCTGTTATGGCCGGAATTTATGCGATTTGCAGGCAATGTGATAAGTTTGCCTCTCTTTTTGGAAACCTTTGCATTTTTCTTTGAAGCCATTTTTCTTGGTATCTATCTGTATACATGGAATCGATTCTCCAATCCATATTTTCACTGGTTGTTGACCCTTCCAATTGTCATCGGATCATCCGCTTCCGCGTTGTTTATTACGATGGTTAATGCTTTTATGAATACGCCGCAAGGGTTTTCGTTAGAAAATGGGAAGCTGACAAATCTTGATCCGCTCGCTGCTATGTTCAATCCGGCTACGCCTTCCAAAGTGGCTCACGTATTGTCTTCCGCTTACTTAACCGCAGCATTTCTGCTGGCCATGATTGCCGCATTTTCCATGCTTAGAGGACGAAATCATGATTACTACAAAAAGTCCATCCGACTCAACATGATTACCGGACTGATCCTTGCGGCAGCTACGATCTGGATAGGGGATATTTCCGCCATATTTTTAGCTGATGAACAGCCTGAGAAATTGGCTGCGGCCGAATGGCATTTCGAGACTGGGAATCGAGTTTCACTTGTTATTGGCGGCCAATTGAACCCGGACACGATGGAGATAACAGGGGCAATACAAATTCCTTGGGCGCTTAGCCTTCTTGCAACGCACGATCCAAACGGAACGGTTATCGGGTTAAACGATTTTCCGAAGGACGAGTGGCCACCGTTGTATGTACACTACCTTTTTGATTCTATGGTTGGCATCGGATTTTACTTACTGGCCGTTCCCATTCTGTTCCTCATCTTGACTCGAATGAAGCGATGGAATGCGTATAATCGCTGGATGCTTGTTGGAATCCTTGCGGGGGGACCCTTTTCTTTGCTCGCCATCGAGCTGGGCTGGTTTTATGCGGAAGTAGGCAGACAGCCATGGATTCTAAGGGGATACATGCGCGTATCCGATGCGGCCACAACAAATCCTAATGTCAGCATCACATTTTGGCTGTTCGCTGCTTTGTACCTCTTGCTGGGTATTATTTGCTTGTTCGTACTCAGCCGGTTGTTCCGCAATAAACCGGCTGAAATCGAACTCGAAGAACGTCGAGTTATTTTATAGGAGGTCATTGGAATGTCGCTTGAACAGCTTGGAATCACCGTGCTTTGGATATTTCTGTACGGCTACTTAATCGTTGCCTCCATCGATTTCGGGGCCGGGTTTTACGCTTATTATAGCAGAGTTATCGGAATCGAATCGATAATTTCGCCTGTTATCTCCAGATATTTGTCGCCGGTTTGGGAAGTTACGAATGTTTTTCTCGTATTCTTTTTCGTAGGTATCGTCGGTTTTTTTCCCGAAACAGCTTATTATTATGGAACCGCGTTGCTGATCCCAGGAAGCATTGCACTCGTTCTGCTCGCTATCCGGGGATCTTTCTATGCATTTGCCAATTACGGCGCGAAGAAAAATAATCTTTATCTTCTCGCCTATGGATCGACGGGACTTCTCATACCGGCGTCCTTATCTACCGTGTTTACTATTTCAGAGGGTGGTTTTTTGTCCATTAGCGGAAATACCGTTTCGTTACTGATGCAGGAACTGTTCTTTAGCGCTTATTCTTGGGCTGTCGTTCTCCTTGCTGTTTCGAGTGTACTGTTTATCAGTTCGACTTTCCTAACATATTACGCCGGTCGTGCAGAAGACAGCAGGGCGCTCGAATGGCTTCGCTCATTTGCTTTGTGGGGGGCCGTTCCGACGATTATCTCCAGCCTATTTGTCTTCATCGCACTTCGCAATCATAATCGGGAACATTTCCAAAACACGCTTGAGGTATGGTGGATGTTTGGCCTGTCCTTAATTAGCTTTGTCATTGCCATCTGGCTGGTTTGGCGTCGAAAGAACTATGGCACAGCCTTTATAATGGTTATGCTGCAGTTCGCATTTGCTTTTTTCGGTTACGGGATTTCTCATCTTCCTTATTTGCTTTACCCTTACTTGACGATTTCCAGCAGTATAACAAATCCGGTAATGGGGCGGGCGTTAGTCATATCGTTTGTAGCGGGACTCGTTCTGTTAATTCCGGCGCTTGTGCTGCTGCTCAGATTGTTTTTATTTAATGCCAAGTATGTGAAGGGAGAACCGTCATGAATATCTTTGATCGTCAGGATAAATGGCTGATGTGGCTTTGTTTCGGAATTGCTGTTTTGATGCTGTTATCAGTGATACGATACATGATTTAAGAAAACTGCGAATGAGAACTTATTCATACCAGTGAGTATAGGTGACATAGGTGTTAAAGGTGTTAAAGGCATTCGTTAACTCCCTGTCCGTTTTTAATCAAAAGGATTTTAGAATAAATCTCTCGATTTGTTCTAATGCTTCATCTAAATTATTTGCTTTGATAAGAGTTCTTTGTTCAGATTCATATTCGGCAATTGTATGGGCATATCGCGGGTCATAATAGTGAAGCAGCAATTGTTCGATTGCTTCAGGATATTTGCTTTGCTTCAAATCTGATTCTATTTGGATGGCTATCGGCGTATGAATGCGGGATTTAATCTTAGCAAACGATTTCAAACATTCTTCGTGATGTTCCCACGGCTGATAGTCATCCATGATATGATGAACTCGAACTGCAAGCGGCAGCTCCAGCCATAATTGATGCGCTCTTTCCTTCATTTCTACCATCGGATTAGGAAGCACGACCTTTCCTATTCTCTTACTTTCAGCTTCGAATAAAATATATGGAGCTAGTTCATGATGGATTAATTGTTCGATCAGTATAGACTCAAATTTCTTCTGGTTGTTTGATTTTCGTCCAATGTGCCCGAAGATGGATCCACGATGCCCGGCCATCGCTTCGAAATCCAGTACAGGGTGGCCTCGATCGGCAAGACGTCTCAGAAGCTCGGTTTTTCCGCTTCCGGTATACCCGTTCAGCACGATTGGAACTGGAGAAAACGAGGCTGCTACCCTTTCCAATTCCGAGACAACCCATTGACGGTAATTACGGATACCCCCCGTTAATCGATGAACATGGATGTCCATCAAGGATAGAACCGTCGCAGTCGTTTTGCTGCGCATGCCTCCGCGCCAACAGAAGACCACTTTTTGTTCGCCTATTTCGGAGAATTGCTTAATAAAGCTTGGTAATTTCGCAGAAACAATCTCAAGCCCTCTTTCTTTGGCCGCCTGAGCGCTGACTTGCTTGTATAGGGTACCAATCTCGGCTCGTTCCTCATCATCGAAAAAAGGAATGTTCAGGCTTCCGGGAATTGTCGAATCTTCGTACTCCGATGGGGATCTTACATCTATAAGAACATATTCCTTTTTCTTTCGAAGCTCCATGAGCTCATCAAGAGTCAGATCCTGAAACATATCTAGTTGCTCCTTCAGTCTTATTCAACGATAATACGACCTGGATAATCCCGGGTGACTTCGCCAATCAAGCTTGCCTCGATACCTGCACGCTTTAATTCTTGAAATAGCTCCTCTGCTTGTTCTCCGTTTACAGAAATTAGGAGCCCACCGGAGGTAACCGAATCACACATAATCCATCTTCCTACTTGATCCAAATGATCGGGAAAGACGACGTCATTCTGGACATGAATAAAATTATTCTTTGTACCGCCCGGTACAAAGCCCAAATCCGCTAATTCCCGAACTCTTGGAAGCAAAGGCACATCTGGCTGGGAAATTCGAAGCCCGACTTCGCTTCCTTTCGCAATTTCTAGAGCATGTCCCAATAAGCCGAACCCGGTTACATCCGTGCAAGCATGAACGTCATAGGATTCCATGATCTCTGCAGATTTCCTATTGAGCGTGGTCATCACTTGCGTGAGTCTCTTGGTTTCTTCTAGTGATAACTGGTCTTTCTTTATGGATGTTGTTAAGATACCTACACCAATGGGTTTAGTTAGAATCAGTCGGTCTCCCGGTTTAGCTCCTGCGTTCGTTCGAATTTTCCCGGGATGAATAAGGCCGGTAACGGCAAGACCGAATTTCGGTTCCTTATCATCGATGGAATGGCCTCCGACGAGTGTAGCGCCTGCTTCATTCACTTTATCCGCAGCACCACGCAGAATATCGGATAAGATAAGCTTATCCAAAGTTGCAATGGGAAAAGCAACAATATTTAACACCGTTAATGGTTTGCCGCCCATGGCATAGATGTCGCTAAGCGCATTGGCCGCCGCAATTTGGCCAAAATCGTATGGGTCGTCAACGATAGGTGTGAAGAAATCAACCGTTTGAACGAGCGCAAGCTCGTCATTTAATCGATATACCCCCGCATCGTCGCTTTTATCCAAACCAACCAACAAATCCGGATTATGAGGTGCTGAAGGAAGATTCCGAAGGACTTCCCCAAGATCTGCTGGACCTATTTTACAACCGCAGCCGCCCTTGCTGGATAATGATGTGAGTTTGATCTTCGAATGATGGCTTTCCATAAATAAAGCACGTCCTTTCTACTTCTTTTCACTTGATCGTACACGATCGAAGAGCATTAACGCAAACTGTCGAATTCAACCAGCTGGTTTGAATTTTATGTTATAATCCATATTCAGATTTGTTTTATAGGAGGAATAAAGCATGACTTCGGCAGATCGGCTAACTAAGCCTAACCAAGATTATATTTATAAAACGGCTCTAATGATTGTCATATTCATTATTGTAGTTATTGCCGGATTAACTTACGTTAAATGGTGGCCTTATTATCACAAAGCTTTGAAAGCTATCTCTGAACATACGATTGGGTCTTCCATCCTCACGGGCAGTGAGAATGGCGCGTTAAGCTGGAGCAGTGCGTTAGAGTATGCAGAGAAATACTTTATTTCTATATGGAAAGCGGCTGTGTTTGGCATTCTACTTGGTTCCTTGGTCCAAGTACTGCTGCCTTATAATTGGCTGGAGCGAGTCCTAGGAAAATCGACTTTCCGAACTACGCTTATCGGAGGAATGGTATCTCTTCCAGGTATGATGTGTTCTTGCTGTGCGGCTCCAATTGCTGCGGGCATGCGTAAGCGTAACGTCTCCGTCGGAGCGAGCCTTGCCTTTTGGATCGGTAATCCGGTTCTAAATCCAGCCACTTTGATCTTTATGACCTTCGTACTATCATGGAAATTCACGCTGATTCGCCTTGTATTCGGAGTGCTGCTTACTTTCGGGGTTAGTTTTTTGGCGAATCGAATAGCGGACAAGCCTATCGCAACGAATAAGGAGATTAAGGATTTCTCCGAACACAAACCGGAAGACCGCAGCCCTTTCCTGATTCGTTGGATGAAAAGCTTGGGACTATTGTTTCTACAGGTTGTTCCAGCTTACTTGATTGCGGTACTCGTGTTGGGAGCTTTCCAAGGGTGGATGTTCCCCGTATCCATGAATTCAAGCCTGCTCGCTATTCTGATATTTGCGATTGCTGGCACATTATTCGTAATTCCAACTGCAGCCGAGATTCCAATCATAGTATCGTTTCTGGCTCTAGGTGTTGGAGCAGGTCCATCCACAGCTCTATTGCTTACATTGCCGGCAGTAAGTTTACCCTCTCTATTGATGGTAAGGAAATCCTTCTCCAACAAAATCGTTCTATTTGTAGCTGTTTCTGTTATTGTTTGCGGTATATTAAGCGGACTCATCGGAATGTTCTTGCTTAAGTAGTTGGATTATGCAGAAAAATATAACCAAATAAAGAGGGGCTGTGCCATAAGGTGATCTTAATGGTACAGCCCCTTTTGGAATAACTTTTCCTTGAGGAGGGAAAAACAAGGCAATAAAGGCATTGTTAGGAGGATTTTTAATTTGAGCGAGGAAAACACATTGTCGATTTTCGCCTTAGGAGGCGTCAACGAAATTGGCAAAAACATGTATGCGGTACAATATTTAAACGATATCGTGGTCATTGATTGCGGCTCTAAGTTTCCGGATGAAAGCATGTTAGGAATTGATTTAATTATTCCAGATATCAGATATTTGCTGGATAACCAGGATAAGATTCGTGCATTGGTCGTGACCCATGGTCATGAGGATCATATAGGGGGAATTCCCTATTTATTAAAGCAATTAAATTTGCCTATCTATGCTACTCGTTTAACGCTTGGCTTAATTGAGGTTAAATTAAAGGAGCATGGACTTCTCAGGGACTCTACCCTCGTTCCCATTGACTCTGATTCGCAAATTGAGTTTGGAGCTATAAGCCTGACTTTTTTCAAAACAAACCATAGTATTCCCGATTGCCTTGGTGTTGTATTTCGCACCCCCGAAGGAACGGTTGTGCATACGGGTGATTTCAAATTCGATCTCACTCCTGTAAACAAAGAATATCCTGATCTTCACAGAATGGCTGATATCGGTAAGAACGGTGTATTAGTTCTATTATCGGAAAGCACCAATGCAGAACGCCCTGGCTTTACCCCGTCAGAGCGGCTTGTAGGCGAGCATATTGAAGAAGCCTTCAGCAAAGCTAAGCAGAAGGTGTTTCTGTCCACCTTCGCATCTAATGTTCACAGAGTACAGCAAGTCATCGATGCTGCAGCGAAGACTAATCGTAAGCTTGTCTTGCTTGGTCGAAGTATGGTGAATGTGGTGTCGGTTGCAAAAGAACTGGGTTATCTAAAGATTCCCGATGAGATGATGGTTGACGTTAATGATGTTAATCGTATGGCTCCTGAGCGGTTAGCGATCTTATGTACTGGGAGTCAAGGCGAGCCAATGGCCGCGCTATCACGCCTAGCCAGCTCGAACTTTCGGCAAGCAGAGATTCTGCCTGGGGATACCGTCATTATCGCTGCAAGCCCTATACCTGGGAACGAGCGGAATGTTGCGCGAATCGTTGACAATTTGTATATGCTGGGGGCTAAAGTTATCTATGGTTCAGGCAGCTCTACTGGGATGCATGTATCCGGTCATGCTTGTCAAGAAGAACTGAAACTCATGCTTACCTTGATGAAGCCCAAATACTTCATTCCGATTCATGGTGAATTCAGAATGCTGCATCAGCATCGCCTGTTAGCGGAATCGGTTGGCGTGGAGAAGGATAATATTTTTATTATCAATAATGGAGATGTCGTGGATGTTCGCGATCAAGCTGCCAAGCAGACTCGAAAAATACCCGCTGGAAGCATCCTCGTAGACGGTCTTGGCATTGGGGATGTTGGAAACGTTGTTCTTCGTGATCGCAGACAGCTCTCTAGCGATGGTATCCTCATCATCGTTATTACGCTCAGTAAATCAGAAGGAAAAATCGTATCGGGTCCGGATACGGTTTCTCGGGGATTTATATATGTTCGGGATTCTGAAGGACTCATAAATGAAGTGAACCAGCAAGTAATCGCAACGATAAACAGCTTGCAAGAAGCCAATGTAAACCAATGGTTTATACTCAAAACCAACCTCAAAGAGTCGATTGGACAATTCCTGTATGCCAAAACCAAAAGAAGACCAATGATTCTGCCAATCATTATCGAAGTATAATTGAATAGCAATACTGAACAGAGGGAAAACCATGTTAGTCAATAAGTAACTATCTGAAGCAAATCATTAAATGACACTAAAGGAGTGATTTTATGGGAGTTCTAAGTGGTAATCCAAAAGATGAACCCATGCATTATGGAGAGATTTTCTGTGTGTGGCAATTTTCTACTGTAGCAAAAGGAGCTCTGTCCTGTTATCAAGCTTACAAAAATCATGCTGGTGATCATGAGTTAAAAAACCTGCTCGGCGATCTTATTGATCAAGCGAACAATGAAATCAAGGAGTGCGATAAGCTGCTTAACGATAATGGCATTGCACCAGCTCCCTTATTGCCGGAAAGACCTCCGGTAAAATTAGAGGACATTCCAGTGGGGGCAAGATTCTCCGACCCTGAAATTTCCGCAAAAATCTCTCAAGACATTGCGCTAGGATTAGCTGCCTGCAGCCAAAGCATCGGTGTCTCGGTTAGAGAGGATGTCATTGCGCTTTTCGTCAAATATCATAGTTTAAAATTGACAGCGGGTGCTAAGGCGTTAGAGATGAGCAAGGAAAAAGGATGGATTATCCCTCCTCCTCTTCAAGTCAAAAGACCTGAGTTTGTTGAAGCATAAAATATATATAAAAAAATGGTTGAGCGGAACCTCTGCTCAACCATTTTTAGCGTTTATACCTACTTAAGTACCCATATTTTCAACCCTAATGTACAATAGGTGAAGGAGGCGAAAACATGCAGATCTTAAAAAGCTTTCTAATGAACCTTAGTGTATTAGTTACCTTCACTTATTTATTTAATTTAGCATTTAAATATATATTCCAGAATGCTTCATCCCAAGTTAAACAAACCGCTCTGATCATCATCTTTATTATTTCCGGCTGGCTCTCTATTATATTTGCACTAAAAGGACAGAGCTTTACCCTATTCGATTTGCGAGCAGTCCCCATCATCTTCGGAACGCTTGTATTCCGGAATCCGCGTCATTTGCTTGTAATAGGTTCTGGTATCGCCGTAGGCCGGCTAGTCATTGCTGATATAACACCACAAGCGATTACAGGCTCGATTAATGTTTTAATTCTCGGTTGTTTAGGAGCATTGCTTGTCCAATTCTACCAGAGGAATGCGTTAAGCTATACGTCTAAAGCATTAGTATCGGTATTCTCAATTATAACTACGCAATCCATTTGTATAGCCGCTTTCGGTGCTCTGCCGACGGAATATTATTTGACCGGTGTGTTTCCATACACCTATCCAGCCGGCGTACTCGTTAGTCTGTTTTTCGTCTTCATCATTAATGATTTCTACAAAGAACAGCTTCGAGCTGCTGATATTCGCAATAAGAACCAAATCTTATATCGGCAAACGAGAGATCTGCGACGAACCAAGCGAGAGCTTGAAGAAAAAGCTAATCAGCTCATGCAGTCGTCTAAGTACAAATCCGAGTTTATAGCGAATATGTCTCACGAATTGAAGACTCCATTAAACAGCATTATCTTGTTATCGCAGCTTTTACTGGAAAACAATGAAGATCAGGATCGGGACCAGGAATCTAGATATGCAGAGCTCATACACACTTCAGGTCAAGAGCTTCTGAAAATCATTGAGGATATTCTAGATCTATCCAAGGTGGAAGCGGGGAAAATGGATATTATATTTGAGAGGACCTCCACAGAAGACTTGATTGAAATGGTGCAGCAGGAATTCGAGCCCATGACGAGTGTGAAGGGTCTCTTATTCGAAATTTCTACTGCCTCAGACGTGCCCGTCGTTTTGACTACAGACGTATTCAGACTTCGGCAAATTTTACGCAATCTTCTGATGAATGCTATTAAATTTACTGAAAAAGGTAAAGTTGGTTTATCGGTCGACATAGACAGAAGTGCCGGCTCAGAAGGTTCATCTCAGAACATTGTCTTCACTGTCTACGATACGGGAATTGGAATCAGTTCGGACAAGCAACAATTTATTTTCGAAGCTTTCCAACAAGAAGACGGAGCAATTAACCGGAAATACGGCGGGACGGGGCTTGGGCTCTCTATCAGTTTACAGCTTGCTAAACTCCTTGGAGGAGCTCTCAGCTTACAAAGCAAAAGAGGTGAAGGGAGCAGGTTCTCCCTTCATCTTCCTCTACACCCTGTTGAACACGTTTATACGGATTAACGGTTTAATTGCCTCCAGTAAAAATAACTACAGCATCCCTTAGAAACTCTGCAATACCTGGCTGATCCTTGTCATAATAAGCTTTGAACCTTTCGTCTTCTACATACATCTGTGCAACTCCCGCGTGGGCTTCTTTACTATAACTGTCCCAATAGTAGCTCAGCCATTGGCGGTGCAGGTCTGCGGCCTTCTGGGCCAGATCTCCTGCCGGATCCCCTGCGGCAAAGGCCTTGGCTAAGGTTGAGTGTATGTTCTCGGCCAACCGTTCAATTTCGGCGTATTCCTTTTCGTTCATGTTTTTGATTTTCTTATTAGACATATCGACTTGATCTGCACCATATTTGGCTCGAATTTCTACTCCGTATTGCTGCTCGTTATGGTCAATCAGCTTTTGTTTGAAGCCTTCGAACTTCTGCTTGTCACTCATGGTTATTGTCCCCTTTCGTTCAGCTAATGTCAGATCGACATTGGCGATTAGTAAATTTAGTTGCTCTCTTTTCTCGAGGAGCCTCTTGCGATGCTTCCGCAGTGCTTGATCGGCATCAAAGGCAGGTGAGGTTACCATCTCCTTAATCTCTTCTAAGCTCACACCCAGCTCGCGGTAGAATAGGATCTGCTGTAACCGATCAACCTCTGACAAACCATAGATTCGATATCCTGATGAATTGATCCTTGCCGGCTTGAGAATACCAATCTCATCATAATATCGGAGTGTCCGGGTGCTGACACCCGCCAGGAGCCCAAGCTTTTGCACGGTATATTCCAAGTTCATTCCTCCTGACAAATTGATCGTACACCTTTACGTTGCGTTAATGTCAACACCTAATATAGAGTATAAAATAGAGCCCGTCGCCGACGGGCCCTTCTTCTCTAAACCTTTGTGATTTTGGAAGGATTATTAATTTTATACAGAATTTCTTTATTGAACTTCTTGTCGACGACTTTGGCCTCAAAAGCTAAGCTTTCTCCGCTTTCAAGACCGATTCCCTTAAGCGTATTACTGTACCCGCACCAAGCATCTCCGATTATGATCGGGGGATCAATCTGTACCACAACCTCCTCGAAGAGCAAGACCTCGTCATCCGTATCCGAGAAGGGATTAGGCTTTGTTGTAAATTCCTTTACCTTAGCTGTAAATTTGACCTTATCAAGAGGCAATTCTAGCTTTATTTTCTTCTCCTTTTCTTTTTTTGGCGCTTTTTTTTCAGCTGTTTTCTCTTTCTTAACCGGTGCATCTGCCATTACGAATTCTTGTTCTGCGATTGGAGTACCCGCGTCCTCATCATTGTCCGCGACGAGCTCTTTGCCAAAGCTGCTGCTCTGCATCTCCTTCAAATAGGAAGGATGGATACAAGTCAGCTTTCCGTTCTCGAAGGCGACGACGAGTACATTCGTGTGGCCGTATTGTTGGTACCCTTGAATGGTTACCAGATTCTGAAAGGATTGTCCTTTATACCAGAATTCCTTCTTGGGTGCTTTACCGAACAAGCCCCAGCTTCTGCCGCGTTCAGCATAATCGTCTTCATTATCAAAGGTTTTATATTCCTCGTGCGGTGGATAATAGATAACACCAGTTCCCTTATTCTCGTCCATCCTATATATTCATCCTCTTTTCATGTAATCTGCGGCATATTTTATTATTGATTCTCAGGCAGTGGCTTCCGCCCCATAAATCCATCATTCCACCCATGATAATGAGTGATTTGATCTTCCCCTTGCTGCCAGCAGATTAATACCTCTTGGCCGTTTACTATTGCAGGGAAATCAATTAACCCAGGTTCGATCGTCTTAAGAAGAACACCTTTACGTTTGAAGTTCTCAATTAAGAGGTCAGCTTCTGCCCGCATGAAATCAAGCTTTACTTCCTCCTCAAAGAAAGGATCCTTCACGCTTACCACGTGAGCCGAGGACTGTTCATGTATGGTCTTATTCTTATGTAATTCAACGTACTTCTCTTCGAATTGCTTCGCCAAAGCTTGAAGATTAAGCAAGTCCTCATTTAACTGTGGCAGCAGCGCATTCGCTTCACTTAGCGTAAATAACTTATCTTCCACGACGCATCCACTCCTTACCCTAAAATATATTAGAATACGATACCCATATCCAATCGTCTGTCCTAACGTAAAATCAAATTTATTAGCTATTGCCCATTTTAAGACTAATTCAATACCTAGATCAATACCCTTGAGATTAATCAACTTCGATAACATGTATATTTTGTACAGGAAACCGCATATTAATTTCAACTTTTGAAAGCTGGAGGGAACCATATGTATCGAAGAGTAAGTATCTTACTGCTTCTATTATCCTTTTGTTTCGTACTTTCGAACAATCGGGTACGGGCTGAAGAAAAACCAAATGTTTCTATATTCGATGTGAAACAAGAAAAGGTCGTCAAAGTAGTCCCTCTCACATCCGAACTGCAGGATTCCGTGTTAGAATTGCTTCGATCCTCTCCTATTCTTTACGGCGGCTTCTCCATGGATCCTCAGGATGGCATGGTCCTACATGTTCCATTCCCAACCCCAGTTCAAATTAAACATGAACTATATCCGAGCGCAATCCAAGAAGTCTATATCTTTCTAGAACAAGACAAGCAGCCAAGAGCTCTTATCTTCTTTGCCGCTAAACAGCGTCCTATTGTTGTGGTTCTAAGTTATGACGCAAGAAAGTTTATGGAAAGGAACCAGTTAAAGGGGGCTTGGAATTCATAAAAAATGAGTTCAAAAAAAAGGAACGCCTAATCATCATTAGGCGATCCTTTAGTGTTAATTTTTGGGTATTGGAATTCCACTCGAGATTGTTGAAGCTGAGATTCATTTGATATGGACTCGATACCCCCGAATCCTGTTCAATAATAGGTATTACAATCGCTTCGGTCGGGTCAATGACCAATGCACAAAGAACGGTAATCAGCAGCAATATCAACATTTTCGCCGGGTATTTCAAGCTAGATCCGAACCCCCTAAGTTGCAAAATCACCTGGCATATTTACGCACTATTAGGTAAGGTTCCCAATCCTCTGTAGATTATTCGAGGTTTAGCGATAATTATATGGAACATGCTTGATTCGTTTTTGGTCGTCTTATCCATTGAAGAAGCTCTGGAAGAGCAACACCAATTAATACGAATCCTACCCCTGTCCATTGAAGAAGACTTACATGCTCATGCAAGACGAAGGACGATAATAATACCGCAACGGGAAGCTCGGATGCACCGAGTATTCCAGCCATTCCTTCTCCGATATGAGGAACTCCGAAAGCAAAAAGCACCGGAGGTATAAAGGCGCCGAACAGACCGAGTAGAAATCCGTACATGAGCAAGTCTCCCCATAGGAGTCCGTTAATCAGAAAATGAGGAGGAAATAAAATGAAAACAAGTGTCATACCTCCCGATAGCATCCACCCGCTCCGATATACTGGATGTACCATTGGTACTGCTTTTCCGCTGAATAGAATAAACAGAGCATAACTAATGGCAGAGAGAAGTCCTAGACCCACACCAATAAAGTTGAACTTGGTGAATCCTTGTTCAACGATCCCTGCGGCTAGTAAAGTTCCTCCGAACAAGAGTAGAAGCGTTAGGAAGATGACCCCGTTAGGCCGTTTACGTTGTCTGATAGCCTGGATAAGTACACCGATCCATGTAAATTGGAATAAAAGAAGGATTGCCAATGATGCGGGAATGTATCGAAGGGATTCGTAATATAGAAGCCCAGTAATCACCGCAGGTGTTCCTGCAGCCATAAGGGTACCTCTTTTTTTCCAATTCAGCTTCGCAGGAGTACCAGTAAGTGTAGATTCACTGTGGGTTATTGCCCCTATCTTCCTCTTCTCGCGCCGCTTCGTATACAAAACTAACCCCCAAGCCAGCAAAAAACCGATCAATAACTGACTTCCCACCACTTCTCCAAGCTTGTAGCCTTCACCGTAAGCTGTAACGACAATTGTCGATAAAATGCCGTAGCTCATAGCACCAAACAACACTGATAATAAATATTTCATTTTCTTAGCTGTCCTCCTCATTTCTCCTAGCTATAAAACAACAAAAAACTTCCTAACTGCAAATACAGAACCATCTCAAAAATGATCCGATATTCGTAGTTAGGAAGTAACGGCTTCCTGTAGATACCCTCACCCTGCTTGTTCATTCGAGCCGTGAGGTTATACGATTGATATTCTGTTGTTCAATTCACAATTTTTTATATTACACAGAGTGGTATGAATAGTCAAGAGTTTACTCCAACTTCAAGCCATAGAATTTACCTTCACGAGTAGCCAAGACAACATAATCGTTAAAAATAGCAGGCGAAGCTTCAATATTCGAGCCGATATTTATTTTTCCTTTTATTTTGCCGTCAAGAGCATTAATAACAAAGATATTCCCAACTGAATCCGCTTGTACAATATATGCAATCCCTTTATTGTCGTAAACATCTACTGGTGATGACCAACTGTAGCTTTTCATTGGCAGCTTCCATATTTCCTTGCCAGTGCTTTTATCGAGTGCTACCATTAGTCCGCCGTTTAAGGTGTCATAGCGAGCTATTGTGAAGATAACAAGATTAACGATTTCTTTCTTCCCAAGGACCGGCGTTGCTAATAGTCCCCCATTGACGGGATGATCGCCAAGCAAGGAGAAGCATGGATATTCCTTCTGCCATACGACCTTTCCCGTTAAGCCATTGATCTTCCGAATGATCGAATCACCTATGGTGCCTTGCTTGTCGACCTCAGTACCCGTATACAGGAATGGGGTTCCGCCCTCATCTTCAATAACAATCGTAGCATCCGTATCATCTGTTGAAGAGAGAGACCACTCTGGTTTATGTGTCTTTAAGTTCAAAGCCTGCAAGCTCCCTCCGTTGTCGGCAAAGTAAGCTAGATCACCATTTACAGCCACGGAATTCTCTATCCCTTGATAGGGGTTATTCTTGATGTTATATCGATATTTGTTAACGACAGGGTTTATTGAAATGGTTTTTGACTCTGGTTTATAATTCGTGTTCAGTTTGATCTGATAAAGCATTCCGTTCTCACCGCCCACCAGCAGCGAATCTTCCTGCCTGTTGAATAACGCTGAACCATCGAAGGCACCCCACTTCCGGTGTGCGAACGGGTCAATGCCTTCCATCCGGAAGAGCCTCTTCTGATTCGTTAAGCTGTAAAGGTTGAATCCTATTGTTCCATCCTCAGGTATACCCTCTCCGACATACAATAAGGGATACCCTCGAGAATCTATCGATACGCTTCCTTTAAGGGGATTGCCAACCCGAATTGGATTCCGAGTTTCTTCACCCGTCTCCAAATCAAGAAAATAAACATGGCCATCAAGAGAGGCGTATATGACTTCCGTGAAATTAGGCTTTTCAAGAAACTTACCCTTCACATTCATCGTGCGGAGTACTTGCGGGTCCCATTTGACAATGGCAGGCTGCCCTGTCCAGCCTGCTCCGCCTCCCCATGAGCTTTTCATAGTCGTCTTCTCCCAAATAACCTTCGGCCTATATCGTATCATATCTACATTCCCGAACGAAGGTGCGCTGCGATCACTTGATCCACGAAACGTCAAAATTCCTTCGACTTCGCTATAAACTTGAGGAAAAGACATGGTCTGCAAAGGCAATTTGTTCCATTTATAAGTAATTCGGCTGTCAGCCAGAGCGTTCCCATTATACAAAAAACAGAAGATGGCGAGGGTTAAAATAACAATATTTCTTCTATGAAGCATAGAGATCTATTTCCTCCAAGTTAAGGATAAATAGATTGTACAGATTAGTCGTCGAAAAACATGTCAAACGGTAGGAGCGTATAAAAGTTTTATTTGTCGTTTTAAGATACGAAAACACAAAAAAACCGCGCCCAGCGCGGTTTCTAGTTTATCACTAATATTCGGTTGGCTACTTATGCTTAAGATGCTGCAAGGTGAGGAGAAATATCTCTTCGATATGGGAATCATCTAAGGAGTAATATACGGTTTTGCCAACCTTGCGGCGTTTGACAATTCTCATGTTTCGCAAGTATCTCAATTGATGGGACACGGCCGATTGACCCATGCCAAGAACGACAGACAAATCATGTACGCATAATTCTTGCTGCAGCAAGGCGCTAATCAGCTTTACTCTTGTCGGATCGCTTAAGGCCTTGAAGAGTTCAGCTAACTCAGATGCAGATGATTCGTCCACCATCCGTTGTTTGACTGAGGTTAAATCCGTCTCAGATCCTGCACACAAGTCATCGCATGTTTCGGTTGCTTGTTCTGTCATCCTTCATCACCCTTCGAGCTATGTTGTAATAAAAATAACACATGAACGGTTGAGCAACAATCGTTGACAAACTTTAGCGCTTAGAATAATATATGAGCAAGTATTCATATGATGAAGAGGGTGAGCTCATGAATGATAAAAATAAACAGAGCAGCTATGCGTGCTGTGATGAGCACCAAGATCATGCCGGTCAATCCCACACCCATAATCATGGGAGTAAACGGATGATAGCTATTCTTATTACTTCGACACTCCTGTATTTGATTGCGCTGCTTATGGAAGGTGGGGTAATTGGCTGGGTTGTTGTTGCTCTTTACCTTATAGCTTCAGCATTAAGCGGTTACTCTACCTTCCTTCGCGGAATGCGTAATTTATTAAAGCTGCGATTCAATATCGATACGTTGATGACTATTGCTCTGATTGGTGCAATATCGATTGGTGAATGGAAAGAAGCAACCTTGGTTGCTATACTATTCGGCTTGAACGAGCTCCTTGAAGGGATTGGAATGGAGAAGGCAAAGCGCTCTATGGAATCTCTGTTAAAAGCGGCACCGAAAGAAGCGACAACCTTAGTTAACGGAATAGAAACCATAGTACCCATAGCAAGTTTACGGGTATTAGACACAGTGATCGTCAAGCCAGGTGAGAAAATCCCTTCCGATGGCCTCATTCTCAGCGGTAATAGCTCCGTAAACGAAGCTGCCATTACGGGAGAATCTCTCCCTGTCGAGAAAACGGCAGGTAATCATGTATATGGCGGGAGCTTGAATAATGAAGGCGTGCTGCAAATTCGAATAGAAAAAGCGTATAAAGATTCTTCCTTAGCACGAATTCTTCATCTCGTTTCAGAAGCACAGGCTACCCGTACCCCTACAGAGCTTTTTATCAACAAATTCGCCAGGTATTATACGCCATTCATTATAGCAGCTGCCCTATTCATCATCATTCTCCCCCCTCTTCTGTTTGGAGGGGATTGGAAATCCTGGCTTTATCAAGGCCTTGCGGTGCTTATCGTCGGCTGTCCCTGTTCATTAATTCTTTCCTCTCCTATTGCGATCATAGCCGGTATTACGCGCAATGCGCGGAATGGGATTCTTATCAAGGGCGGCCTCTTCCTTGAACAGCTTGGAAAGCTGGATACCATCGCTTTTGATAAAACAGGAACGTTAACCAAGGGAGAGCCTTATGTGGAGGACACTGTGGTATACGAAGAACCGCTTTTCTATGAAGTTGCCGGAGCTATCGAGAAATCCTCATCACACCCAATAGGCAAAGCGGTTATGAAAGAGATTAAACGTCTAGGGATTAATCCTAAAACTGCGGAGGACATCCAAGCGGTGCCAGGAAGGGGCATCCACGCTAGATATCAAGGGGAGAAATATTGGTTAGGCAACGAGAAGAGTATAGAGCATCTCATTATTCAGGAGGACGTACTCTTATCCATCAATCGTTTGAAGGATGAAGGTTTAACACTTGTACTGGTCGCCGACCAAACCAAAATACTCGGGATGTTCGGGATCGCTGATGAGCTCCGTGAAGAAAGCAAGGCCGTTATCGCAGAGCTGCACAGAAACGGCATTCGCCGTACAGTTATGTTATCGGGAGATCACCAGAAAACAGTCGAGAAGATCGCCAAAGCAATTGGTGTTAAGGATTACTATGGAAATCTGTTGCCAGAGGATAAAGTCGCCAAAGTGAAAGAGCTTGCCGAGAAAGGCATCGTTGGTATGATCGGAGACGGAATTAACGATACGCCGGCACTTGCCTCCGCGCAGCTAGGGATAGCGATGGGTAAAGGAACAGATAGCGCAATTGAAACTGCTGATATCGTTCTCATGCAGGATCACTTGGGCAAACTCCCATCAGCTATCAAGATCGCGCGCAAGGTGAATCGGATTATTCGCTTTAACATCGCTGTCTCGATGGGGCTGAAATTGCTTGCGTTACTTCTAACGATTCCCGGCTGGCTAACATTATGGGTCGCCATTCTATCGGATATGGGCGCTACGATATTTGTCACTTTAATCAGCTTGACTATTCTCGTGCAGAAAAAATCATAACCAGTGACCGCTCCCTCCAATAGCGTTTAACCGCTTTGGCTGGAATGGTTACAGCTTCTTATAATCACCCTTCATTATCGAAGACACGAGGCTTGACCAATCATCATTGGCAGGACAATACTTGCTAGCAACCTTTTCTATCGTCGTATAGCCTTTAGCAACATAATTCTTTGAGATAAGCTGTCCGAACTTCCGGACGCTGTCTCCCTTTGTCTTAAAGCTAAAGGCTTTGTTGTGCGCATCCCCGTCGATTGCATTTAAACCAAATAGATTATTTTTATTTTTGGCTAATCGACTTTTGCCATTTCCGCTTTCAAGCTTAAGAACTGCAATTGTAAAATAGGCGTTAATCCCGTATTCCTGCTCAATTTCTAGAATCACTTCCTCCAGCCCCTCGTCTTCAAGCGCAGTTCCCTTAAAGATCGTTGAAATATGATTTTCCGTAAGTCCGGATTCTGACTTTACTTTAGTGGTTGGTTTCCCGGGTTCTTTAGTAGAGGTTGGAATGGGATTCGAATACTTCTCTTCTCTTGCTGGAATTGGATGATGTACCTTCTTGGCGTAACCGCCATGGACATATCCACCGTTCTTGATCTTAAGCCAGCCATTATCGGTAGATTGCAGGACTTCGAGTAAATCACCTTCTTTAATGACATTAATAATATCGGATTTCCTACTCGGATTAGCGCGTACATTAAGTAAATGGGCTGTCACTTCGTATGTATTCGATTTTTCTTTTTCCTGGCTTACTACTTTAATAGGTTTATACGATGCATTATGTACTTCCGCATTAACCTTCACTAGCTGGGCTGTCTCAAAGACGATTGGAGCTTGTCCATCAGTAAAAGCGTGGAGTACGGGTGATCGTGGCAAGCTCATGGTTTGATCTAGAAAATCAAGTGTATCCGATGGATAGGGTGCTGCTTCGGCCACAGGTGTATTCGTTTTCTGAAAAGAGGTCCCAAAAGTAATAAACAAGGCCACGATCAATACATAAATGCACAATTGCTTGTTATATTTCCTACGCATGACTACACCTCTCTCTCTTAGTGTCGTTATGGCAGCGCTCTTTGATATAGGTTAGATTGTACATAGGATTAGCTGCAAAGCTTGTCAAACTCTCTGTAAGTATGAGTTGTTTTTTTGTCGATTACTCATTGATACCATTAAGTGTCTAAAAACAAAGATGCTAAAGCTCTTGATATGTCAGATTTCATGACGATACAGACTTCAGCCTTGTCGCATTCCGTCAACATAAAAACACTTCTTTTGGCCTAAACAATTTCGACATACCCGCCTCTTATCTGACAGTCTGCTTCATGAAGTGAAGCTTCTATATTCCCAAGGAGTTACAAAAAAACAAAAAAACAGACTACAGAGATTCTGTAATCTGTTTTCTCTTATTTACTAAACTGCTAGAGCTGAAAGCTGTACCCTTACACAAGTTCCTTGTCCAAGCGTGCTGAATATTTCCATCGTTCCTTTGTGATTAGCGATAATCCTCTGGCTGACCATAAGGCCCAGCCCATTTCCTGATTGCTTGTTCGAGAAAAAGGGTTCCCCGATCCTTGGGAGGTCTTCTTCAGAAATTCCAACTCCTTGGTCTTGGATTTGTATAATGACTACGCATTTTTTTTCGTTATACTGCAGGTTTATTGTAACGGTTCCGCCATCCGGCATGGCTTCTATACTGTTTTTCAAGACATTGACGAACACCTGCTTCATTTGGTTAGCCTCACATACAACGGCAGGGATAACCTCTGGAGCTTGCAGCTCGAAATTTACATTACTCATGCTGGCTTGGAGGTCTAAAAGCATAATCATATCCTTTATAATACCTGGAATATTAACGGGTTGATAACGTGTGACTTGTGGTTTGGCTAAGACAAGGAACTCACTCACGATAAAATTAATTCTGTCGAGCTCGGACAACATGATATCTAGATGGTAGTCAGGGAGCGATGCCTTTTCTTTTAGCAATTGCATGAATCCTTTAAGTGTTGTAAGTGGATTCCGAATCTCATGGGCAACACCTGCTGCCAGCTGTCCGACAACGGATAGCTTCTCTGAACGTCGGATAATCTCCTCCGTTTGTTTACGGGCAGTGATATTCCGGGAAATCTCGGCGACTGCGACGATCTCTTCTCTTTGATTCCGAATTGGTGACACTGTGATACTTACATCTATAGATTTCCCATTTTTCATGGAACGAGTTGTTTCATAGTCAGCAACGGATTCACCCGACAGTATACGTTCTAGGATATCCGTGTATTCCTTGCGCAGCTCCTTGGGAATATGATGATTCTTCTCATGCAGTACCTCTGCCTCGTTCAAACCGTACATGTTCTCGAACGCTTTATTGACTTGCGTTATGTTGCCCTGAAGATCGGTTACATGGATCGCGTCCGAGGTATGGTTGACGAACGATTCCAGGTATTCCTTCGTAATCCTGAGTTCTTCCGCCGAAGCTTGGAGCTTACCCATATACGTCTGAAGGTTATCCGCCATTGTATTCACCCGGGATGAGAGAAGTCCAAGCTCATCATGGCTTTGGATCACAAGCTGTCGGCCAAATCTTCCTTCGGACATCTCGTTAATGTTTTCCAGAATATGACGAAGGGGTTTGATTAGAACCCCTGCGATGAAATAGCTGGCGATCCAAGCTAATAGGATTAGACTAATGGAAATCGTGGAGTGAATGAACAGCTGATGCTTCAGGATTTGATCAATCGCACTTCGATCGAAGCTGACGCCAATCACAAATTTAGAGCCTTCCTTCAAGGGGACAAAGCTTCTAATAACGGATTTACCGTTCAAGTATCCTGTCGTGGTGAATAGGGTCCCAAATTGGGCTGTTTCCTTAACATATTTGACATCTTTGCCCATATCCTTGTAAGTGTACTGACCGAATTCGATTGCTCGCACGTCCAAATTGTGGACAAGCTGTCCCTTCTTAAGTTTAAGAAACACCGGTTCTCCGAAAAATTCAGGGTTAAATCCTGTAATCTCGAGAATATCCGGATTATCCTGCATGAGATAATTAATGAGTGCATTAGTACCAATCTGGTTCTCGAAATCTAAGAACTCCTGAGCGTCAATGTAGGGGTTAATCATGTAATCCGTCTTACCGTCATAGTAATTACCCCACTTCTTAATGCTATTGGGGTCCGATGTGGCGAATTGAAACGGTCCTGACCAGTAGTTCAGCAGCTTCTGGCCTTGAGGAATCGTAACCTCCTGCAAATCGAATAATTGATTAAAAGCAGTGTACCAATAGTCCCATGTTTTCGAGCTCTGGTTTAACTCATTGGGATCAGAGGATTTAAGAGCAATGATATCGTTATGCGTTCTCTTCCATAACGTTATATCGTCGACACCAAGCTTGAGGCTGAGCGCGGCGAGCTCCTCATTCCGAACATGATCGATGCGGGGATCAAGCTCACTTTGGGCCGCGATAGCAACTGAACGAAGCTTCTCTCCAAGAGTGTCCTCCATGAACTTCTTAGATTTCTCGGCAGCATCCAAGCTAGTCCCGATCTGCTTGGCAATGGTCACCATTTGCTTCTCTGCGCTTACTTGCAGCTCATTTTTGGTGGTGTAATAAAAGATGGAAATGTTTAACGATAATATGATCGTAACAATGAATGATATGAGAAGTGCCAGCTTTGCCTTGATGGACAATTTAGTTATTCCTCCAAGCTCTTTCTAAGTTGATCTTATACTAATTAAACAAGTTACTTCCAAAGTCCTGCTTGAAGGTTCAGGATTATTGCTATACATACAAAACCGGAAGCGCCGTGAAGGCACTTCCGGTTTTACCGTGGATCATCCACCCCTTGATCTGTTCGCCAGAGCGACGATCATTACGATAAGCACGAGTAACTATATCTACTGCTTCGTCTGCAACGGTTTAAGATTGGCTTCAATGGATGCTCGCCTGCTCTCCAAGAACGGAGGCAGGGCAAGTGATTCTCCAAGTGTCTCGAAGGGTTCATCGGTAACGAATCCAGGACCGTCCGTAGCAAGCTCGAACAGGATTCCGTTAGGCTCGCGGAAGTACAAAGAGCGGAAATAATATCTTTCTACAAATCCGGAATTAGGTAAGCCAACCTGATTTAAGGTATCGATCCAGGCTAGCAGCTCTTCCTTGTTCTCCACCCGGAAAGCAACGTGATGAACGCCGCCCTTCCCTTGGCTAGCCGCTGGCAAATCGCTGCGCGGCTCAACATGCACCTCAGCGCCTGATCCTCCTTCGCCCACTTGCATGACGATAATTTCATCTTGTCCAGCGGTAAGTGCGGGAACACGCTTCTTCTCCGTGAAGCCGATCAATCGAAGTGCGGCAATCGTTGATTCAGGCTTTCTCACGGTTAACTTAACCGGTCCTAAACCAGTAATGCCGTACTCGGTAGGAACAGGGCTTTTGTCCCAAGGAATACCTGCTGCAACTCCCTTATTCGTCTCATCTGAAACAAGCGCAAGCTTCTGCCCTTCTGGATCCTCGAAGAAAATAACGTTACGACCGGCAAATTCCGTAATGGGCGAATGCTTAACGCTAAGTTCCGTGAAACGATTAATCCAATAACGAAGCGCATCATCGGTAGCAACTCTAAGGGAAGTACCTGATATACTGCTCACCCCGTCTTTCCCTTCTCCTATCCCCGGGAAATCGAAGAAAGTAAGCTCTGTACCCGGATTCCCTCGCTCATCTCCATAGAACAGATGATAAGCAGTCGTATCGTCTTGGTTTACGGTTTTTTTGATTAATCGCATACCAAGTACCTGTGTGTAGAACTTGAAGTTTCCCGGCGCATTTCCTGTCATTGCGGATAGGTGGTGAATTCCTTTTACGATCATTAAAAGCCATCCTCTCGGTTGTCTCTCGTTTACTCAACACTGAAATCGAAGTATTTCTTGGGAAAGGGTTCATCCTTAAGAGTATAATGCCACCATTCTTTACTATAAAGCTTGAAGCCATGCTTCACCATTGCGTTCTTAAGCAGATCGCGGTTTGCCGTCTGTTTAGCAGTAATCAACTTAGTACCATGGTTTGATATAGGACCTAGATAGTCAAAATCGCTTCCCATGTCCAACACTTCGCCCGTCTTGATAATCACAAGTGTCAAATCAACGGTGCTGCCTCTAGAATGCCCAGACCTCGAGGCGAGGTATCCGAGCTTAAAAAGCTTCGACTTCTCTAGATCAGGATAAAAAACATCCTTCATCTTCTCATCCTTAGCTTCCTTGGACCATCGAATAAAGTGGTTTACGGCTTTCTGAGGTCGATAGGCATCATATATCTTAAGCCGAAAACCCTCTGGAGACAACTCATCGCTGACTGCCTTCAAAGCTTTAGCAGCCTCACTTGATAGGATCGCGAAGGGTGCCTCATATCCGTCAATTCTTGTTCCGATAAAGTTATAGTCACTAAAGTAGCGTATATCAAATTCCGCAGAGGGTATCACTTCATCAACATAAACAAAGCCCTTAGGAAGCTTCCGCTGCTTTGTATAAGTCACGTCTTCTGACGAAAGTTGATTGTCGGATTGGATTGCGTCTGCAGGCTTTTCGAGACCTGGTAATAGTAAAATCAATGAAAGGGTAACGGCTATTAGCTTCTTCGCTATAAGATAGATCATACTTCTTCCCCCTTTCGCCAATACATCCTCATCCTAACGGAGCATGGCTTATTCGGTTATAATATAACTATCAAACGGACTAAGAGGGATCGAAATGACCGAAGCTAAGCGAATAGATTGCATGAAATGCCGTCACTTCTATGTAACTTGGGATACGAGGTTCCCTAAAGGCTGCAGAGCCTTCGGATTCAAGTCTCAGACGATGCCAAGTGTTACTGTATTCTCTTCATCCGGTAAGCATTGCATGAATTTCGAGGCCAAGGAACGGCCTCAAAGCTAGTAGCTTGCAACCATTACTTATGTTTCTTCCAATCCATTGAACTATTGTTCAATAAATATTCGAAGTCCTTCTCATTCAGCTTCTGCTGAGCAATACGAGCGGCTTCCACTTCTAAGCGTTTCTTCTCCTGCTGATCGACCTCCTCTTGCTTCAGCGCTTCCGCATGCTCCTTTAGCTTTGCTACGGTTGCCGCTCCAAGCATATCTCTTAAAGTAACAGGTTTGTCTGTTGAATCCATTGCTCCCTGCGGAGCATTCTGACCCCGTTTATTCTTATGATTAGCCATTACAATTCTCCTCCGTGCTATTTATTTTGGAACTCCTCGATCACCTCTTTGAAACGGTCTGGGTAGTTAGTATGAATCCCGTCTACTCCCCATTTCATGGCTTTGTCCATATTTACCTGGTAGTTTACGGTATAGGGATACATTAGAAGCCCTGCATTTTTCACCAACCGAACATAGTTCTCGTTAATCTGCAGGAAGTTTGCGCCGATTCCGTTCGCATAACTGCTGATTTCCGCTAGAGAAGAATCTGAGATATAGGCAGGTCTGTCATACCAGAGTAATTGAAATAGCTTCATTTCTTTACTCCATTCTCGAATTTTCTTAAGACTTTGTTTGCTAAAAGATTGAACTGCGACATGATCCGATAACTTGAACTCCTCGATTAACTCCCACATTTTCTCTTCTAACCCCGGGTTAGCTTCAGGAGATTTGGTTTCCAGCAAATATTGCGTTCCGTCCCCGAAGGTCTCGAAGATCTCTCGAAGGGTAGGCACTCGCTCATTCGTGTATTCTTCTCTTGCATATATAGGATATCGTTCATTAAACCAAGAGCCGGCATCCAAGGATTTAATTTCTGCAAGCGTTAAGTTTTTGATGAAGCCGCGGCCATTCGTTGTACGGTTAATCGTCTCATCGTGCATAGCAATCAATTCGCCGTCTTTGGTCATCTGGAGATCGATTTCGATGTAGTCCGCATTCATTCGAATTCCTGTTCGATAGGAATCAAGAGTATGCTCCGGCGCATAACCGGAGGCTCCGCGATGTGCAATCGTAGCAATCTTCATCTCCGACGGGTAAAGCTGGCTGAGTACAAGTTTACTGCCTGTTAAGCTTATCGTCAGTGCGATCAAAGACAAGGCCAATAGAATGTGCAAGGAGTAAAAATATAAAGCCGATAACTCCATTTTCTTCATAGCTGCGCCTCCTGATGACTGAATTAACCTACTATGAATAATATTACTGGAAGTCTCTAAAGTTATAATAAAGCCCTACAAATTTTGTACATTATACAACCTGGCATAAGCTCCATTATACTCCATTAGTTGCTCGTGGGTTCCCCTCTCTACGACTTCTCCATGCTCGATCACGATAATTTGGTTCGCATGTGTTATTGTAGAGAGTCGATGTGCGACAACAAGTGTTGTACGGTTATTAGATAAAGCCTGCAACGATTCCTGAATCAAATGCTCGGATTCGAGATCTAACGCAGAGGTTGCTTCATCCAGAATTAGGATTGCCGGATCTTTAAGGAATACACGGGAAATGGCAATCCTTTGTTTCTGTCCACCGGACAGCTTCACGCCTCTTTCCCCAATCTCCGTATCGTAACCCTGCGGTAAATTCATAATGAATTCATGCGCGTTTGCCCTCTTGGCAGCATCTATCATATTCGCTTCTGTCTCATCTGGATTTCCAAGCATAATATTCTCCCTAACGCTGCCGCTGAATAATATATTGTCCTGCAGCACCATACCGACCTGAGAACGTAAGCTATGCAAGGTAACCCTCGAGATGTCAAAGCCGTCAATTCGGATTTCGCCCTGCTGAATATCATAGAATCTTGGCAGAAGACTGATGAGGGAGGATTTCCCGCCTCCGCTCATCCCTACGAAAGCTATGGTCTGACCTGGCTCAATAGTGAGATCAATGGAACGAAGAACCCATTCGTTATCTTCCCTGTAGCGGAATGAAACGCTATGGCACTCGATCCTCCCCACTACCTTAGGTAACGGTTTGGCATCTTTGTCGTCTTTAACATCCTCTGGCTCGTTGAGCAGCTCAAGGACTCTCTCCAGGGAAGCCGACGCTTGCGTGAGCTCCGTTGATGCATTCACTAGTCGGCGAAGAGGTGTGTACAACCGATCTAGATAGCCATAGAAGGCCACGAATCCCCCTACAGTCAGACCTTCCGTAATGACAAGATACCCTCCACCGAAAAGGATGAGTAACGGCGCAATTTCCGTGAGGGTATTGATGATAGCATTCGTCAACGCGTTCCATCGTGATAACGCCAGCGCCCGATCAAGAAATTTACCATTTTTAATGCCGAATTGTTTCTGCTCGTATTCTTCGAGGGTAAAGCTTTTCACGACTGGGATGCCATTCACATGCTCGGTTAAATAACCTTGCATATCCGCAAGCGCGGCCGATCGGGATCTAGCATAAGATCTTAATCTTCTATAAAGCTTCACGACCGCAATCCCATAGAAAGGCAAAATTAAGATAGCGATGATGGTCAATGTCACATTCATATGGAACATGATCGCGAGAGCTATGGTTAGGGTAAATATATCGAGCCAAACATTCATCATTCCGGTCTCGACGATCGCCTTCGTCTGTTCTACGTCGTTCATCATACGGGAGATAATTTCTCCGGACTTTCGCTCTTGATAGAAGCGTAAAGATAAACGCTGTAGATGACCGTACAATTTATTTCTTAAATCGAATAAAATTTTACTGGTCGTAAGCTGCGCGAAATATTGACGGAAATACTCAACTGGATACCGAAATACGACGAATAGAAGAAATGATATCCCGACTAAGTTCATCAGCCGTGAAATTTTGTCCTCCTTCGTAATTTCAGCAAGCAAAATATCATCCACAGCGTACTGAAGTATAAGCGGAATCGCTAGCGGTATAGCAAATTTTATCATTCCGATTAATAGGGTGATCGCCACCAGCCAACGGTAGGGCTTCACGAACCGGAAATACAAGCGGAATTCTTTCATCCGTCTGATCCTTTCTGTAACCGTCGCAGACGGAGTAAACCATAATAAGAACACCACTATTGTCGCATGATTGATTTTCTGTGTCCATTTTAAAACACAAAATCCTAGCGGGATCGCTAGGATTTTGTGTTTTATTGGTTATAGCTTGTTTCATTCAAAGCTTACTTGTCTAACCAATCCCGTATCATAGACAGCAATTGTGCGCTGTTAACGGGCTTAGTAATGTAATCTGAAGCTCCAGCCTCCAGACACAATTCACGATCTCCCTGCATGGCTTTGGCAGTTAACGCAATAATTGGCAGATCTTTGAATTGGGGCTTCTCACGTATAGCTCGCGTGGTCTCATACCCATCCATTACAGGCATCATAATATCCATCAGGACAATCTGGATATCTGGTGTCTGCTCGAGGATAGAAATCGCATCATGCCCGTTCTCTGATGAATGAACCTTCATATGATGGCGCTCCAAAATCGTTGTGAGAGCAAAAATGTTTCGAATATCGTCATCCACGATAAGAACATCCTTATACTCAATCATATCATCGGATTTATGAAGCTTAACAAGCGCATCCCTTGACACGGCCGGAAGGTTCTCGGCTTTTCTGTGCAAGAACAAGGTCGTTTCATTCATCACTTGAACAGGTGACTTCACGATCTTAATAACAGCAGACTTCAGTAACTCATCGAGGTCAGTCTCCTCCTGCGGCGTTATCTTGTTACTTCGATTAATGATAACTGGCAAATATTTGTTATTCACGTTTTTCTGCATATTACGCACAAATTGAGTGACGTTCAAATCGGTTAAATCGTTATCCACGAGTACGCAATCAATCGCTTTGGAATTTAATTGAATTAATGCTTTGCGACCCGTATCCACTGCGATAATCTCAAGATCCTTATTATCCAGGAGCTCCACCATCTGCTTCCGTCGTTGTTCATCCTTGACTGCGACAAGAAGGGTTTGGACAGTTCTATCGGCAAATTGATTGAGTTTATCCAAAGCATGTTCCAATTCTTCGTTTGTTACAGGCTTGCAGAAGTATTCGTAGACGCCCTTCTGTAATAGGTGAACTTCATCGTCATCCACCGTAATGACACATACAGGGATATGCCTAATGTTGATATCATTTTTCAAATGCTCGATGACAAGCCAGCCATCTGTATCCTGAAGATGCAAATCTAACGTAATAGCTATCGGATTATACTTGTGTACCAGCTCCAAAGCGTCCATTCCTTTGGTGGTAATGACGACTTTAATTCCCCGTTTTCTTAAAATCTCCAATATAATTGCGTTAAATTTCAGATCATCCTCTATAACAAGGAAAACACGATCTCCCGGCTGGATGTGATCCCTGTCGTCGCTGCCCTCAATATCTGTACCTTTAGTTAAGCTGCGCGTCCGTTTAGGAGGAGTTACATCAATGACTTCGGGCACATGCTTAGGTTTGTTTTCCCTCTCGGGAAAGACAGCTTCAACTGGTAAATACAGATTAAAGACACTTCCGCTATTCACTTCGCTATAGACCGAGATCTCTCCACCCAGCATCTCGGCAATCTCTCGGGATATAGCAAGACCTAGGCCCGTGCCGCCATATTCACGATTCGTGCTGCCATCCGCCTGTTGGAAGGCTTCGAATATGATCTGCTGCTTTTCCTGTGGAATACCGATACCCGTATCGCTAACAGAGAAGCATAACACTCTGTTCGCACGGTTTAATCTATCATTGTTCGAACTCCAGCCTTCAGTCGCTTTACGGATGAGGAGCATGATCTGTCCTTTCTCCGTAAATTTGAAAGCGTTCGAAAGCAGGTTTTTCAAGATTTGCTGTAATCTCTTGTAATCCATGACGATGCTGCCCGGAACCTCAGGCTCTATCTTGATTCTATACTCCAGCTTCTTCTCGTCGACCATGTGGCGGAAGGTCCGATCCAATCCGTCCGTAAGCTCGATTAGAAAGAACTCGCTGTAATCCGGAGTAATCGTTCCCGATTCGATCTTGGATAAATCTAAAATATCATTAATGAGGTTAAGCAATTCAAAGCCTGAATCCTGAATAGTTTTGGCGAATTTCACTTGGTGATTGCTTAAGTTCTCGTCTGGATTCTCAGCAAGCTGTTCAGCCAAGAGTAACAAGGAATTCAGAGGTGTACGCAGCTCATGCGACATATTCGCTAAGAACTCAGATTTATACTTAGAAGTAAGCGCAAGCTGTTCAGCTTTTTCTTCCAAGAAGCGTTTCGCAACCTCAACCTCGTTGTTCTTGCTCTCCACCTCCGCTTTCTGAATAACGAGAAGCTTCGCTTTATCTTCAAGTTCATCATTCGTGTTCTGAAGCTCCATTTGTTGCTTTTGCAGCTCTTCCGTCAGCGATTGAGACTGAATGAGGAGCTCCTCCGTCCGCTGATTTGCTTGCATCGTATTGATTACGATACCAATGGACTCTGTCAATTGATCCAAGAAAGCAAGGTCAATCTCGCTATAGGAACGGAATGAAGCCAGCTCTAGAATCGCTAGCACCTGATCTTCGAAAATAATCGGCAATAGAACGATATTCAGAGGTATCGCTTCTCCTAGAGCGGAAGAAATGACGACATAGTCTCCTGGAACGTTAGTCAGAAGAATACGTTGCTTCTCAATTAAACACTGACCAACTAAACCTTGCCCCGCGCGGAATTCGTTAGCCAGATTCTTGCGCTGTTGATAAGCGTAGCTGGCAAACAGCTTCAGAACTTGATCTCCGTCGATCGGCTCGTTGATATAGAATACACCGTGCTGCATAGATACTAGGGGTGCTAATTCCGATAGAATCATACGACTAACCGCATACAGGTCTCTCTGACCTTGCAGCAGGCGAGAGAATTTCGCAAGATTAGTCTTGAGCCAATCCTGCTCCGTATTGATTCGAGTCGTTTCCTTGAGGTTTAGAATCATCTCATTGATGTTGTCTTTGAGCGTTTCAACCTCTCCGGCAGCGGCCACGTCAATGGCTCTAGAGAGATCTCCGTTCGTTACGGCTGTCGCAACGTTCGTGATGGCGCGTACCTGAGTGGTTAGTGTACTTGCCATGTAGTTGACGTTATCGGTCAAATCCCGCCATGTTCCTGCCGCACCCGGAACGCTGGCTTGACCTCCCAGCTTCCCTTCCGCACCAACCTCGCGGGCAACCGTAGTTACTTGATCTGCGAACGTAGCTAATGTTTCGATCATGTTATTGATGGTATCGGTAAGCTCTGCAATCTCACCCTTGGCCTCAACCGTCAGCTTCTGCTTCAGATTACCGTTCGCAACTGCGGTAACGACCTTCGCGATTCCGCGGACCTGATCCGTAAGGTTGGTCGCCATGATGTTAACGTTATCCGTAAGATCCTTCCAAATACCGCCAACGCCTCTTACTTGCGCTTGACCGCCTAGCTTACCGTCTGTACCTACCTCGCGGGCAACGCGCGTAACCTCGGATGCGAAGGAGTTGAGCTGATCCACCATCGTATTGATCGTATTCTTGAGCTCGAACAATTCTCCTTTAACGTCAACGGTAATTTTCTTGGAAAGATCGCCATTTGCTACCGCTGTCGTTACGCCCGCTATGTTACGCATCTGGATCGTTAAGTTACTAGCCATGTAGTTAACCGTATCCGTTAAGTCTTTCCACGTTCCGGATACATCCTTAACATCGGCCTGAGCACCCAGCTTCCCTTCCGTTCCAACCTCTCTGGCTACGCGTGTAACCTCGGAAGCAAAGTTACTTAGCTGATCCACCATCGTATTCATCGTGATCTTCAACTCGAGAATCTCACCCTTAACGTCTACAGTGATTTTCTTTGAGAGATCCCCTTTTGCCACCGCAGTGGTAACATCGGCAATATTACGCACCTGATCGGTTAGATTACGAGCCATGTTATTAACGCCTTCAGTCAAGTCTTTCCACGTTCCGCCTACGCCTCTAACCTGAGCTTGGCCGCCCAGCTTCCCTTCGGTTCCTACCTCGCGCGCAACCCTCGTTACCTCGGAGGAGAACATGGAGAGCTGATCTACCATCGTATTAATGGTGTTCTTAAGCTCGAGAATTTCTCCTTGAACGTCTGCCGTAATTTTCTTCGACAGGTCTCCATTCGCAACTGCAGTTGTAACAACCGCGATGTTACGTACCTGATTCGTCAGGTTGGAAGCCATATAGTTAACGCTCTCTGTCAAGTCGCGCCATGTGCCGGCAACGCCCTTAACCTGAGCTTGTCCTCCTAGCATACCTTCAGTTCCTACCTCACGCGCAACCCTAGTAACCTCGGAGGAGAACATGGAGAGCTGGTCCACCATCGTATTGATCGTATTTTTAAGCTCGAGAATCTCTCCTGTCGCATTTACTGTGATTTGTTTGGATAGATCACCCTTGGCAACGGCTGTCGTAACTTCGGCAATATTACGAACTTGATCAGTTAACGTACCCGCCATGAAATTAACGCTATCGGTTAAGTCCTTCCATGTTCCGGATACGTCTTTAACGTCAGCTTGTCCTCCTAGAATCCCTTCCGTTGAAACCTCGCGTGCAACACGCGTAACCTCGGACGCAAAGTTACTTAGCTGGTCTACCATCGTATTAATCGTGCTTTTTAATTGTAATATTTCGCCCTTGGCATCAACGGTAATCGTCTTGGATAAATCCCCTTTGGCAACCGCTGTCGTAACCTCCGCGATGTTACGTACCTGATTCGTCAGGTTGGAAGCCATATAGTTAACACTTTCCGTCAAGTCGCGCCATGTCCCCGCAACTCCGCTAACCTCGGCTTGTCCGCCGAGAATGCCTTCCGTACCTACCTCGCGAGCCATCCTCGTAACCTCGGAAGCGAACGTTGAAAGCTGATCCACCATTGTGTTAATCGTGTTCTTAAGCT
This sequence comes from Cohnella sp., assembly GCF_041640265.1. Taxonomy (GTDB): domain Bacteria; phylum Bacillota; class Bacilli; order Paenibacillales; family Paenibacillaceae; genus Cohnella. Next base: position 23,174 of record NZ_JBEQAP010000027.1, on the reverse strand, counting down.
CAAGAATCTCCCCTTGTACGTCTGCGGTAATTTTCTTGGATAGGTCTCCATTCGCAACCGCGGTTGTTACGACCGCTATATTACGCACCTGATTCGTCAAGTTGGAGGCCATATAGTTAACGCTCTCCGTCAAGTCACGCCAAGTACCGGATACGTCTTTAACATCAGCTTGTCCACCTAGCTTCCCTTCCGTACCTACCTCGCGTGCAACACGCGTAACCTCGGAGGAGAACATGGACAGTTGATCCACCATTGTATTTATTGTGTTTTTGAGCTCTAATATTTCCCCTTTGGCATTAACGGTAATCTGTTTAGAGAGATCCCCGTTCGCGACCGCTGTCGTAACTGCCGCGATATTGCGAACTTGGTCCGTTAGATTGCTCGCCATATTATTAACGCTATCTGTGAGGTCCTTCCAAGTTCCAGATACGCCCTTTACATCCGCCTGACCTCCCAGCTTACCATCGGTACCCACTTCGCGCGCTACGCGCGTAACCTCGGATGCGAATATACTGAGTTGATTAACCATCATATTAATATTGCTTGCCGTTCTCTGGAACTCGCCCGTCAGAGCCCGACCTTCGAACTCAAGCTCTACATTCTGGGAGAGATCTCCTTTGGCAACCGCATTGATAACACGTACCATCTCGCTAGTCGGTTGAATTAAATCAATAACGAGTCCATTTAGTGAATCAATAACCGTTACCCATGATCCCCCCGTATTCTTATGGGAGAATCTCCGGCTAAGTTTCCCTTCTTTACCCACCACCTTGGCGACGGTCTGAACCTCGTGGACCAAGCTTTCCTGCATATCCATGATCTCGTTAAATGTATCGGCCACTTTACCTGCTAACCCCGTATGATCGTAGCCCATGCGATAGGAGAAGTCCCCTTTTTTTAAGGCCATTAATGCATTTAACAATTCACCGGCATTAGGCTGTTCATCGATAGATACTTTTGTACGCTCTCGATCTGTCATGAGCTCAACCTCTCCACCCGTTTGAATTTATGTTACTTTGTCAATTTCTGAATGAGTTCTTCCATATGCTTAAGTCGGATGGGTTTGAGTAAAAATCCATTCATTCCGACGGGTAATCCTTTGTGCAAAGTAATTTGTGCAGTATTTTCAATCATTCTAACGATTATCGGGCACTTGTTTGCATACTCCTCTATGCTTTCTCGTGTGATGATCCATCCATTATCATCGGTCATCCCGATATCCATGAATAGGAGTTCATATTCCTCGCGCTTTAGTGCTTCAATAACCTCTGCTCCGCTTGCCGCTAGATTCGCGCTGAAACCCAGCATTCCCAGCATGTGTTGCATCAATTTCCGATTCACTGAATCCTCATCGCCAACTAAAATTCTCATTGGATTGGAAGGAACATCAACGGAAACTGTCTCAAACTTCGCTGGTAGCGCCGCCATTTCCATAAAGATGTCAGTTGATATTTCATCTTCTGAGCACTTTTTCACCTTTATGGTAAAACTGAAAGTGGATCCCTGCTCCTCCGACTCCTCCACGCTTATGGTCCCACCCATGAGCTCTACCAACGATCTGCTAATAGATAGTCCGAGTCCCGTACCGCCAAATTTGCGATTTGTCGAGGCATCCAATTGTGAGAAGGGCTGAAACAACTGGCTGATCTTTTCTTTTGGGATTCCAATACCGGTATCCTTAATTACAAACTCGATAATTAGCGAGTTTTCTTGATCTTCAAGCTTGTTGACAACGACATATACTCCTCCACGATCTGTGAACTTGACAGCATTCCCGACTAAATTAATCAGCACCTGCCTAAGGCGATGCATATCGCCCTTGATGTAGGATGGCAGCGATGGGTCTACGACAACGATCATCTCTAGATTTCTTTCACGCGATTTGGCTGTGAATAAGTCGACCGTTTCCTCCAAACAGAATTTTAATACGAACGGTTCGTCTTCTAAGTCCATCTTGCCGGACTCCATCTTGGAGAAGTCTAGGATATGATTGATTACAGAAAGTAACGCGTTCCCGCTCGTATGGATGATTTCCGCCATTTCGCTGTACTCTTCAGGAAGATTAGAAGCCAGAAGTATGTCCGACATCCCAATAATCCCGTTTAACGGCGTCCGAATTTCGTGACTCATCATCGCCAGAAACTCTGATTTAATTCTAGAAGCGATTTCAGCTGTTTCCTTTGCTTGAATTAAGTCCTGATTCGTTCTCTCAAGCTGCTTAGTTTGTTTTTGAAGCAATTCACTCTGAACTTGCAGAGCGTGATTAGCTTCATACATACTCACGTAACCCTCTATCTTGGATTTGAAGATCTGCGGAATAAATGGCTTCGACATATAATCAATAGCACCAACTGAATAACCGGTGAAATAATACTCGGGTGTTTTGTTTGATGCGGATAAGAAGATAATCGGAATGTATTTGGTTTTCTCGCGGGCTCTAATCATACTAGCTGTTTCAAATCCATCCATATCTGGCATCTGCACATCCATAACGATGACTGCAAATTCTCCCTCCAAGAGAAAACGCAAAGCTTCCAAGCCGGAATAGGCTCTGACCAGTCGATACGGCTCTCCGGAGAGGACGGCCTCTATAGCTACCAAATTTTCTGGATGATCATCAACAATTAGGATGTTGACGGGAAAATCCATATGGGTCCTCCTTAATCCAAATCTCTCAATAATGATGGGGTTGGAAATAAAAAGAAAAGACTATTTTGTCTTGTTTCATTCTATTGTACAGAGTTAAATACCCAACCTAGAATCATTTGAAACATCTTTTATTTCTTATGTAGGAAGTGTTGTAAAAAGAAAAAAACAGGTACAACCAATCAGCACGAAGCTGAAAGGTTGTACCTGTTTAGGTAAATATTAAATAATTACAGCCTGCCGTATACTTGAGCGTAACGTCTGATTTTTCTGAATACAGCGGGGTCTGGCAACTTTCTAAAGATAAAGGGATCTGGACTGGTATTAACTTCTATGATCCATGGTGTGAGTGAGTGATCTAAGCCAATGTCAACTCCGATTTCACTGACCCCAGAAAAAGCTTTGCGCATCACCTTCCCTGTTTTTACACCCATCTTCTCAAGAAAACGAACCTTATTCGCAACTGCGGACTTACTTAAATGTCTGCCTAAAAGCCGGTTGGCTGACATTGGCGTTCCACCGTTGTGATAATTGGTGACAACTTTGCCTGGAGCCGCAACTCTTCCAATTATTCCAGTTGTTTCCCATTTTCTTCTCGGATTTAGCTGTACCATAACTCTAAGATCGAAACGACGACCTTTGTACTTTAATAAATGAATTCCTCTTTGCACCAAATAGCTTCTGCCTTTGGTCTCTTTCCGAATGGCTTGAAACATGGTTAGATAAGAGTGATAATTTCTCTTCACCTTTCCTGCTTGAAAACGATATTGCCCGTTTGCCCGCTCTACCCGAAAGACGCCTTTACCATGTCTGCCTTTGTCTGGTTTAATATATACCATCCCATAATGCTGAAGCATCTTCATAAGTGTATTTCGGTTGAAACGCACGGTTCTGGGAACTATGTTTTGTAACGATCTGCTTTGAAGAAGTACACTTGTTTTCCTCCATTTACTGCCGACATGCTGAGGCAATTTATAACCTCCCCCCGAATTCGTTCATGGTTGTCATCCGAATTCAGTTTATGTGGCAAGTTTTTATGTGGAGACAAAATCAGGCTATCAAAGTTAAATAGCTTTGAAAGCGGCATTCATTCATCCTTGAGATCAACCCCCTGAGGTAATAAGCCCTGTACGAGTACGCGTAAATGAGCATCCTCGTGTATTTCTTTACTTAGAATGGAAATGATCCCTGAGTCCTCGCGTGAACGTATCAAGCGACCAATACCTTGCTTCAAACGTAGGAGCATGTAAGGTAAATCGACTTCCTCATACGGTGAATCTGCCTCTTGGCGCCTAGCCATGAACACAGGGTCCTGAGGAGGAAAAGGCAGCGACCATACGATCACATTCGATAAAGACGGACCAGGTATGTCGAGCCCTTCCCACAAGGTAACCGCGCAAAGAATGCTTGTCTCATCCTGCTGGAAGGTTGAGATCAGATCGCTTATCTCTCGATCCCCTTCAAAGCCAATCCTCATGCTCCCGCATTCCTTAAAGTGTGAGATCGCTTCTTTGAAGGCTTGCAGCTCTTCTCTGGAAGGGAATAGAACAAGAGCTCTGCCCTCCGTACGAGCGAGCATACGAACAGCGGCAGCCATCTTCTCCTCGAAGGATGCTCCCTTGGTCCAACTTGGCGCAATGACTTCCATCTGATTATTGTACTCATACGGTGACTCAACGCTAAAAGATAAATAGTTCTCGATTCCGAGACTGTAGGCTAAATAATCGAAAGAACCGCCCACCGATAAAGTTGCAGATGAGAAAACGATCGGAATGTTTAACGCGAATACTCGTTCTTGCAACACTTCTTTGACAGCCTTTGGCATGATAACAAGAGTAAGTCCTGTCGAGCTGTCCGTTACCCAGCAAATTAAGGAGCGCGAATGTTGGAAAAGACTCAGGGCTTTCTGCATCATTTCCAAGTGCTCCTCGACAATTCGCAGCTGATAATCATTCAAGGTGTAGAGCTCACTTTCAAACACTAGCTCCTCCTCTATGCCATCGAGCACCTTGCGGAACAAGGCTACCTCTTGAAGCAAGCGGTCGTCGATTATTATTTGTTTGCGATCAGAGCCGGGAATGGATTGGCTATGTCGTTCGAGCAGCTCAAACAAAGACTCGCTGCGTTCGATGGCTTCGTCGATGAGGACGGCCAATGTTTCGCGAATCTCATTCTTTAGCAATCGAGTAATTAGCTCCTCGAAAACATTATGCTTCAGTTTATATGTCAGTGCTTTCTGAGCAGCGGATTCCAACAGATGGCCTTCATCGAACACGACCGCGGAATGATCCGGCAACAAGGGAAGCTGTCCCTCACGCTTGCGTCCCTCATACGTCCATACATGCTCCATGTAGAAATCATGGGAACAAATAATTAAATCAGTGGATTGTCTATAATGCTCACGGGATAAAGTCTGTCCGCATCGGTGTCTCTTGTCGCATACGAAGCAATCTTGGAACGAATCCCAGCTCACTCGATCCCACTGGTTATCATTTAAGTGAGGATATTGCTTGCGGTCGCCATAAGCATAGAAGGCTTGCATCCCTTCATTCTTATTGACGAAGGCAGGCAAATCTTCATATAAGCTTTTGTATAAATCCACATCTTCATAATCTGATCTTGCATTATCAAGCTTAACCAAACAAAGATATCGGTCTTGAGATTTGCCTAACCTGGCATCAATAGCTAACGTTAAATGTTTTGCAAGCTTGGCTAGATCGCCTTCCGGTTTGACCAATTGTTCAATTAAAGACTCGTCGGCACATGCAATGATTGCAGGCTTACGGGTATACCGGGCATAACATATCGCATACAGCAAATAAACAAGCGTTTTGCCGGTTCCAACCCCCGCCTCAGCGAAGATGGTTTGCTTCTCCGCGAAAGCACGCTCCAATTGGAAAGCCATATAAATCTGCTCGTCACGAACCTCGAAGCCCGCTTCCGGTAAAATGTCGTAGAAGACATCGGCGATCCATTCGCCTACCTGTTGCAGAAAGGGTTTGTTGTGCTCATATTCAAAAGGGTATCGATTCAATGTTCATGTGCCTCCACGCGATTCTTGTCGAGACATTATCACATGATAATCGTCTAAAAGCAACGAGAGAGCCAATCAGCACTCTTTGTGAGTAAAAAAGTAAAGGAATTGAAATTTGCTGCAAACGGGATTACAATTGCTAAATTCCCATTGGCTTAGGAAGGAAAATAGACGTGAATAAAACGCTGCCCCCGATTTCCCCAGTCATCCCTCTTATCATTGGTATGATTGCTATTTCTTTCTCCCCTATTCTAGTCCGATATTCAGATGCACCCGCAGCGATTCAGAGCATGTACCGGATGTTATTTACGGTTCTGCTTATGCTTCCCTTTGGAAACAAGCACATTCGTATGATACGGACGATAACAAGAAGAGATTGGTTATTGCTGAGTTTAGCAGGTTTCTTCCTAGCCTTGCATTTTCTTCTTTGGATGGAATCGTTGAGTTATACGTCAATCGCAAGCTCAACCATTATATTAGCCTTAGAACCTGTCTTCGTCATGGTCGGTGCCTACATGGTCTTCAAGGACCGTGCGAATAAAATTGCAATACTTGGTCTGGTTATCGCGCTGGCAGGTGCTTTCTGCGTTGGCTTCGGAGACATAGGGCTTTCACAAACGGCATTTACCGGAGATGTCTTATCGTTCCTAGGAACATTGGCGGTTGCCATTAACATGCTAATCGCAAAACGGATTTTGTCGCGGATTCCCTCTTACCTTTATAGCTTAATCGTTTTTACGATTACATTTGCCTGTTTTGCTGTTTACAATCTTGCCTTAGGAACATCGCTCACGAATTATCCGAGCACAGAGTGGCTGTTTTTCCTACTGCTCGCCATTGTCCCTACCGTTTTCGGTCATATGATCTTTAACTGGCTGCTCCAATACGTAAAGCCGACCACCATCTCGATGTCCGTCCTCGCCGAGCCCGTAGGTGCAAGTATTCTAGGCATGATAATCTTCCGAGAAATGATAACGGATTTCCAACTCGTTGGAGGAGTGTTTATCATGATCGGGCTTCTTCTATATTTGAAATCCGAGCAACGGGCACAGATACGAATAAGCGATTCTAAACTTTCGAGCTAAGAATCAAAAGTGCCTGCAAATCGCAGGCTCTCGGCATCACATACTCTCTATAGTTCCACCATAGCTTTGATCACTTTGGACTCCGGCTTCAGCCAGCTCTCGAATTCCCCGATCATTCCCTCAAATGAAGAGCGGTGCGTGATATAACTGTCCACATCTATCCCTCCGCTCTTGACCGCTTCGTATACAAGATCGAAATCCTCTTTCGTTGCGTTGCGGCTGCCCATGAGCGTCAATTCGCGTTTGTGGAACTCAGGATCGTGGAAAGCGATGTCTGCCTTCACAAGTCCCACATAAACCAAAGTTCCTCCGTGTGCGACCATTCCGAAGGCGTCCATCATGGATTTCGTATTACCAGTTGCATCGAATACAACGGTCGGGAAATCTCCGTTCGTAAGTTGAGAAAGATTTTCCTTAGCATCCTGCAGAGCATTAACCGTATGGTCGATATTCGCCCAAGAACGACAGAATGCTAATCTTTCATCATTGATATCCATCGCAATGACGTTCGCACCCGCATATTTGGCGAATGCGATGACTCCAAGACCGATAGGGCCGCCGCCAATAACAAGTGCCGTTTCGCCTTTAGCCAGTCCGGATCTGCGGACGGCATGAGCACCGATGCTCAAAGGCTCTAACACGGCTGATTGATCCAAAGTCAGCCCGTTCGTCTGGATGAGATGGGTAATAGGTACGGAAATAAACTCGCGCATTCCGCCATCAATATGAACACCCAGCACTTTCATAGATGTACAGCAATTGGTTTTACCGCTGCGGCAAGCGACGCATTGACCACAGTGCATATAAGGAATAATGCTAACTTGATCTCCAGCTGCCAGTCCTGCTTCATTGGCTCCGATTTGTTCAATAATACCTGCCAATTCATGGCCGAGAATCCTTGGATAACTGAAGAAGGGCTGATTCCCTTTAAAAGCGTGAAGATCCGTTCCGCATATCCCGATTCTTTTTACTCGTACAATCGCTTCTCCCTCGACAACGGCGGGCTCTGGAAGCTCGATTAGCTTAAACTGTTCAATTTCCTCACATACAATTCCTAACATGAAGGCAGTCCCCTCTCTTACTCCGAGTTATTTTCTACTCAAGTTATATTTTCGTTGTACTCCGGTCTACCGCTAACCCAGCTTTGATTGTGTACCGGAGCTAGAATGTCCAGCACCTCCTGTAAAAGCTCCTCATCCATCGGCTCATCTGTCCATAAAGCATTGTTCCTAATGTTATCTGGATTCGCCGTACTCACCAATGTCGTCGGAATCCGCTCACTTGCAGTCGAATATTGCACAGCTAGCTTAGCGATATCTTGACCTTTGCTGGCACAATGCTCAGCTGCACGTTTGCAAGTCGCCTTCAGCTCAGCGCTCGCTAGATGCCACTCGGGTGTTCCGCGTGTACTGAGCAGTCCCATAGACAGCGGAGAGGCGTTCACAAGTCCAATGTTCTGTGACTCTAGGAGCGGGAGTAAACCCAGCAAAGCCGTATCATTCAATGAATAATGACAATAGGAGATGATCGCATCAACCTCTGCACGAGGAAGTACGGTTTCAAAAAGTTGAATCGGCAACCCGCATATCCCGGTAAAACGTATTTTACCCTGTTCCTTTAATAGCTGCAGCGTAGGAATCGCTTCTTCTAAGATAGTGTCAGACGAAACGAATTCGATATCGTGCAGGTACAAAATATCAATATAATCTGTATTCAACCGAGCCAGACTCTCTTCTACGCTGTCTACAATCCTCTTTTTCGAGAAATCGAAATCATCCACACCGTAACGCCCTGCTTTTGTAGAAAGAAGAAACTTATCGCGCGGAATTTCTCTTATCGCCTTCCCGAGGGCTGCTTCTGCCTTAGTCAAGCCGTAGTAGGGCGAAACATCAATATAATTAATACCGGAATCGATAGCAGCATGAACCGTTCTTCTGCCTTCCTCTTCATTCGTCTCTCGGAATACCGATCCGAGGGAGGAAGCTCCGAAGCTAAGGATGGATACATCCAGTCCCGTTTTTCCTAGTTTACGATATTTCATTACAGAATCACTCCATCTTTGAATATTGCAATCTCGCGGAACCCATTCGCCTCGTTGTTTGTTTGAACCTCACCGGAAGCGATATCCAGCAGTCGATCCCATAACTCAGCTGTAATATCGTCCATGCTCTTTCCTTCCAGAAGTTGTCCGGCATTGTAATCAATCCAGTTTTTCTTCCGCGCAGCCAGCTCGCTATTCGTAGAAATCTTAACGGTAGGAACGGGACCGCCGAACGGTGTACCCCTTCCTGTTGTGAAGAGGACGATATGCGCGCCGCCAGCCGTTAGCGCGGTTACGGATACAAGGTCGTTACCGGGCGCTTCCAGCAGATTTAGGCCTTGCTTGCGCACCCTTTCTCCATAAGGGACGACATCCTGCACAATCGCATGACCGCCCTTCTGCGTACAACCTAGCGATTTCTCCTCTAAAGTACTAATTCCGCCATCTTTGTTGCCTGGCGATGGATTCTCATAGATCTCTTGATCATGCTTAATGAAATACTGCTTGAAATCATTCACAAGGGTTACGATTCTATCGAACACTTCCTCATCTGCCGCACGGTTCATCAGAATGGTCTCGGCACCGAACATTTCGGGCACTTCAGTCAGGATTGCCGTACCCCCAGCCGCAATGAGCTGGTCCGACACCGAGCCCACAAGCGGGTTCGCTGTAATACCGGAAAGGCCATCTGAGCCTCCGCATTTCAGTCCCAGCTTCAGCTTGGATACAGATACCGGCTCACGGCGGAAATTCTCGGCATATTCGACTAACTCTTCAATGAGCGAAAGTCCAACCTCCAGCTCATCTTCGACCTCCTGCGATTTCATGAACTTGATTCGCTCCGGATTAAAATCTCCGATGACCTGCTTGAACGAATCGATCTGATTGTTCTCACAGCCAAGTCCGACCACGAGTACCCCTGCTGCATTCGGATGATTGGCCAGGGATGCCAACAACTTCTGCGTATGCTTCAAATCGTCTCCTAGCTGTGAGCAGCCGAATGGGTGGGAGAAATGATAGACGCCATCCACTCTACCCTCGTAAAGCGTGTTTGCCCGCTTGGATAGAATTTCACAGGTTTTGTTAATGCAGCCTACAGTATTAATAATCCATATTTCGTTGCGGATTCCCACATCCCCATTTTCTCTTACATATCCTTGGAAGGTTTGTCTCTGCGGAGCTGGCTTGGAAAGAACGGGAGGTGTCGGTTCATAGCTGTACTCTAAGAAGCCCTTCAAGCCTGTTTCAAGGTTATGGGTATGCACCCACGCCCCAGGTGCCAATTGCTCCTTCGCTTTACCGATGGAATAACCAAATTTCAATATATCTTGGCCCTTAGCAACAGGCTGCGTCAATATTTTATGTCCTTTAGGCACATCTTCCGTGAGGATGAGCTGGCTGCCATCCTCGATCGTCAAGGCTTCTCCAGCGGAGAATGGCTTTAAGGCAATCGCAACCTGGTCACTACTGGTTAATCGTATCCAATCGCTCATTGTAGTTCCCCCTTCATAAGCTCCATCAAATTCGCTGTAACCTCTTCAGTTAAACCGTTCCAAGCAGATAGATTCTGTCCCCACAAGGACTCCTCTTTAAGCAAACATTCTACTGTCTTAGCTATTGGTTGACTTCCTCGATCCGCTTCGTCCCAAATCCCCGCGATCGTCTCCAAAGCCTTCGCATCGTCACGCAGGATATAGCTTTTTCCTTTCAAGGTATAACCTTCGAAGCTGTCGCCCTTGCGTTTCGTTTTGTAGTAACGCAGCAGTCCCGCGAACCCTGTCAGTAACGATTTCGGGATACTTTCTCCGCGTTCCGCGTAATAGGCTAACGAGGGTAACACTCGTACCTTGAACTTGCTTAGGCTGTTCATGGCAATATCGGAAAGCCTGTGACGAATATAAGGGTTCAAATATCGTTCGAATACAGCCTCCGCATATTCCTTCATCTCATCCTCAGGATAAGGAAGCGTCGGTATAATATGTTCGAGCACCGTTTCTCTGACAAACGAGCCTATTTGCTTATTCTCCATCAGCTCGCGAACGTGATCGATCTCATGAAGCAAGCCAAGCGGTGTCATTAACGTGTGAGCGCCATTAAGAATACGCACTTTTCTTTGCTGATAGGGCTTTAAGTCATCTACCCAATGGACGTTTAATCCAGCCTGCCGGAAGGGAAGAAGCTTATCCATCCCTGACTCCGCTTCGATCGCCCACAGATGATAAGGCTCTGCCGTGCTGAGCATATCATCCTTGTAACCCCATTCCGTAAACCAAGCATCCGCCTGCTCCTTGTCGGGATATCCGGTAACAATTCGGTCAACAAGTGAATTCAGGAAACGGTTATGAGCTATCACCCACTCTTGGAAAACCTCCGGAAATTCCCAATCCTTCGCATACTGCAGAACAGCATCGCGGAGCACGTCCCCATTTCGTTCAATCAGTTCACAGGGTAGAAGGATAAGTCCTCGGTCAGCCGCTCCGCTAAATTGCATAAATCTCCTGTATAGTAAATAAGCGATTTTACCGGGAAAAGATTCAATTGCCTTGCCTTCTATCAAAGGCTCTGGACGATAGACAAGCCCAGCTTCTGTCGTATTCGAAACAATAAATTGCAAATCAGAGCTTTCAGCCAAATCAATCATTCGATTCCATTCTGAATAAGGATCGAATATTTGCGAGAAGACCGTCACGAGCTCTTTGCGTTCAACGCTCTCTCCATTTTCCATTCCGCGTATGACTAATGTATATAAACCTTCCTGACTAGCAAAAGCTTCGATCTTAGGCTTGCCGGATGGTCGAGGCTGCGTGACTGCAATACTTCCTTCGAATAATCCTTGCTTCCGACATTCATGAATCATCCAATCCACAAATCCGCGAAGGAAATTACCTTCTCCTATCTGCAGAACAGTAACCGGGCTTCCTTGCAACTTCTCAAGCCGCTTTGCTTCTGTGGGGTTGAGGGCAGCACCATTTAATGATCTCATAGCTTATAGAACTCCTTTGCGTTTGACCCGAATAAAAGCTCGCGTTCCTTCTCACCCCAGGACTGAGGTAAAGCTTGCTCAAGCACATCAACTACCTGATCATAGCTTGCAGCCAGCAGGCAGACCGGCCAATCGCTCCCGAACATGACTCGCTTTGATCCAAACAGCTCTAGGACAAGGCGGATATATCCAGTAAAATGCTCAGGTCTCCAGTTCTCATGATCCGCTTCGGTCACCATGCCAGAGAGCTTGCAATAAATATTCGTATGCTTAGCAATTTCTTTCATATGACTTAACCAAGGCTCAAGAGTACGATCTGCGATTGTTGGTTTGCCGATGTGATCAATGACTCCGCGTAAACCTGGAACTTCGTTAAGCAGCTTCACTAGCGGCTCAAGCTGATGGGAGACAACAAGAAGGTCTATCGGGATGTCCTCTTGTACATAATAACGAAGCGCTTCCACAAATTGCGGCTTCAGAATGCTTGAGGCATCCATCATCTCCTGTATCATAATACGAAAACCTACGAACTTAGAGTGTTTGCGAAACTGTTCGTAATGCTTACGATGCTCGGGATCATTCAGATCCAGCCAGCCAACGACACCCAGTATGGTACGTTCTTGTTCAGCGAGCGATAAAATGTAGTTGGATTCTTCTATGGTTGGAGCCGCCTGAACCACGATGCTGCCATTTAGTTGGTGAGTATTTAAATGCGGTAAAAGATCCTTTGGCAAATAGTCTCGATAAAGCACGGGAAGCTTGGGAGTAATCCAGCCATAGTCATTGCGATCAATTTTCCAATAATGCTGATGGGCGTCAATTCTCATCCTTCATTGCTCCCTTTGTATCTTTTAATATCTATTCTAACAGCTAGAATTTACATATAAAGAGTTTATATTTGCGTAAACATACTCTATTTTGATATTTTAAATAGGCAGCGCTAAACATCGGAGGTTATCCCGTTGAACCCTATTCGCAAATCGTTCTCAGACGACCCGCTTTTCCCTTTCGACTTCGTCTATAAAGACACCAAAAGCCCGCAACGAGAGCTGCCGGATCATCTGCATGACCGTTATGAGCTCATTTATGTATACGGGGGTAAGGGGACGCTATTTATCGATCAGAAGTTTTATGATATGGGTCCAGGCGATATATTCTTGATCCCGGGAAATTCGATTCACCGTGCCTTGCCCGATACAGTAGAACCCGTTACGTCAACGGCAATTTTCTTCGCGCCAAGTCTAATTTCCCATGAGAATTTAGACGATTCCTACAGCAGCTTGCGTTGCTTTGAGCTTGCTCGTAAATGGAAGCATTATAAAATCGAAACCTCTGCTCAGCTTCAGAAGCACATGGTGATGGCACTTGAGGACATCCATCTAGAGCTTAATCAGAAGAATCCGGGTTACCGTTATGCGATTTCACTTCAGCTGCAGCAGGTGTTGCTTCGCTTAAATCGATTGGTGATGTCTATGCATGTAAGCGAGCTTGATGATGCCAGGATTGGACCGCTTTGGATGAATAAAATTCTTCATTATATTGCTCAACACCCGGATCAGAATCTAGGACTGTCTGCTCTAGCCGAACAAGCATCGGTGACACCCGCTCATTTCTCTCGTGTCTTCAAGCAGCTGACTGGAATGAATGTAACGGATTATGTAAATGCCAAAAGAATTGCTCAGGCCAAAGAGCTTATACGTACGACAGACGAAGGCTTAAGCTGGATTGCAGACCGCTGCGGATTCGAAAGTCTTCCCCATTTCCATCGCATGTTCAAGAGAATGACAGGTCAGACTCCCGGTGCTTACAAGCGAAAAAGATAAACGAACAGCCCCCGAGTCTGAACGACTCAGGGGCATTTTTTATTCATTGAAATTATGATTTACATCCACTGTATTGTTGTTAGAATCAAACCGATGACAAAGCCGCACAGAGCACCGTTAACACGAATCCACTGGAGGTCTCCTCCAATTTTTTCCTCTAACATCTTCACCAGAGCGCGATCATCCAATCGATCCAGATTATCCTTAAGCAGAACACCCAATCGATAATGATTCGCTTCAACCGTGTTGACAATAAAGGTCAGCAGCTTCTGCTCCATGTTATCGACTAAATCCTTCTCTGCTTGCAGCTTACGTATGACATACTTAGTTCCGGTTACGACTATGCGGCCGCCCTTCTGCTTATCACGTTCAAGTGTTTCCACAAGGCGACTGCGAATACCCTCAAGCTGATGGAGTAGAAAAGCTCCGCTATCCGGATGTTGCGCCTTATTCGCGATCCACTGCTTGCCGCGAGCTAGCAACTCTTCATCATTAGCGACAATATGCAATTGTTTGCGTATTTCGTACATGATTTTCTCGCGGTTCGGATTACTCGGTTGAACCAGATCCTCAATTCCGGACAAGAGAAGCTGCTGGATCATCGTCCCAAGCTTATCCTCGTTCATGAAACCCGCGAATGCTTGGACGGCAAAGCCCATTATTCCGCTTACTTTAGCCTCAGAAATTTTCTGTTGCGCCATCGCTCCGAGCATATGTCTAGTTTCCGCCTTGCTAATCCAAGCTCTGCCTTGACTAAGCGCGTAATCGAAAGCCGTCTCATCCATGCCCTCTTGCATAACGGTATGCAAAGCTTTCTCAGCTAGGGATTTAACCTCGACTTTACTAACATAATCTGCGACTGCAGTTTGGATGAGAGCAGCCACCCGATCCAGCGGAAGCTTTGTCAGGATGGCTTGGATGAAGCTAATCATCCCTGTCCGATTGCTTTTTTTACTCATGATTTTTACAACGCCTGAGCTAATGATGGTGAGCAATTGGAACTGCTTAAGCTTACGTGTAATGCTCTCTTTGTTCAGGAGTTCATTTTCCAACGCTGAAATAAGGGAATTGGCGATTTTGTTCCTGTTCTTGAGCAACAGAGAAGTATGCGGAATGGGTATCCCCATCGGATGACGGAACAACGCCGTTACGGCGAACCAGTCCGCGAAGCCTCCGACAAGCCCTGCTTCGAACCCTCCCTTTAGAAGGTCAACCCAAATGTTATGCGGCAGGAACAGGGTGACTATAAAACCAATACCCATAACAATTAATGATAAGGTTGCAATATATCTAGTTCTCATGTGTGTATTTCCTCGTTTTTCGTGACATGGTGATCTCTATATCATAAGTATAACCGAATTACCCATGGAATGACCCTTTAGCCGTTTCTCGCGGATAATTTCGCTAAATTTGCTTAGTTGTCCATGATGTAGGCAAGTAATAGAACGGTCGTGTTCATTACGGCATCCGTATGTGTTCGTTCCATTCCATGCGAAGCGTGTACGCCCGGACCGATTAAAGCTGCACGAATATTACTTCCCCCCTTTAATGCCGCTGAAGCATCGGAGCCGTATTGAGGATAGATATCGACTGCATAGGGAATATTCTCGCGTTTCGCAAGTTCTATAAGCTTGGAAGTCATATTGTAGTCGTATGGACCCGTAGAGTCTTTCGCACATATCGAAACATCTTGCTCCGTCGTAGTAAGGTCATCTCCGATGGCCCCCATGTCTACAGCGATTAGCTCGGTAATGTCGGGCGGGATATAGGAGCTTCCATGACCGACTTCCTCATAGGTAGACAGAATAATTTTCACAGGTCTTGCCGGCGTTTGTCCTTCTCGCTTCATCCATTCCATCAATCCGAATAATGCCGCTACGCTTGCCTTGTCATCGAGATGACGAGATTTAATCCATCCATTGGATTGGATTCGGGTACGAGGCTCCCAAGAGATGAAGTCGCCTGGTGAAATTCCAAGCTTCTCCGTCTCTTCCTTCGTCTTCACCGTTTCGTCAATGCGAATTTCCATGTTCACTTCTTCCCTTTTGAAATCACGAACATCCGGGTATACATGAACGGAAGGTTTCGTGGAAAGAACAGTCCCTTCGTACGTTCTCCCATCTCGTGTATGGATGACGCAATATTCACCTTCTACGGTATGCATAGCATACCCGCCGATGGGTGTGAAACGAATCATCCCCGTTGATTTAATGGAGCGTACCATTGCGCCTAATGTATCGACATGTGCGGTTAATGCAAGTGTTTCCTTTGATTGAGTACCAGGTATTGTGATAATAGCGTTTCCCTTAGGTGTCATTTCCAGAGCATAGCCAAGCTTAGAGGTTTCCTCGCCGATCAGGTTCATAATTTCCATGCAGAAGCCGCTTGGGCTTGGTGTTAATAGCAGCTTTTTCAGAAACCCGATTATATATTCTCCATCTAGTTGAGGCTTTAAAGGCGATGACATCGCTTTCTCTCCTTTTATGTGCTGCGTTGACATTGACTTTTAGAATTATTATAATGATGTCATTAAATAACATCAAGGAGGCTGATGTGATATGAACAACTTATCGATTGCAGTGCGGTTTGTCCAAGCTCATATGGATCAGTCTCTACGGTATTGTAAACAGCTTCAATAGTTGAAGTTACAATGTGTATGTCGTGCACATTTCTTCGCTACGGTGCATACAAACCGCTGGAGACCCTCAGGTTTCTAAGCGGTTTTTTTGCGCGCTTCTTTAAGGAGCAAACATTCAACGGCCGCAGGGATTCCCTGCGGTTTATTGTTTTACAACAAATATTAAATTCGAGGAGTTTTCACTTGATAACAAATTATGATCTTAAACCATTGTATGAATTTGGCTGGAGCATCTACTGGGATACCGTTCGATCTCAGGAGAATGAATGGACACAGAAGCTGTCACCTGCACGTGTCATCGCCCAATTCTCCCATTCTTACAAAATCATGACGCCAGTCGGCGAGCATTCTGCAGGCGTCAGCGGAAAATTCGAGTTTAATGCCGTTAATCGCAGTGATTATCCCGCCGTTGGAGATTGGGTGATGGTTGAGATTGTTCCTAATGAAGCACGCTCCGTCATTCACGCGGTATTACCAAGAAAAACCTATATGGTTCGTAAAGCAGCAGGTAATACAATGGATGACCAGATTATCGGCTCGAACATGGATTACTTGTTCATCGTAAACGCGCTCAATCAAGACTTCAACCTTCGTAAGATTGAGCGTTATCTGATCGCTGCTTGGGAGAGCGGCGCACAGCCGGTAGTCTTGCTTACTAAAACTGATCTCTGTGAAGACCCTCCCAAGTTTGCCGCGGCTGTAGAGAATGCAGCACCAGGCGTTCCCGTGCATCTAATCAGCGCTCTGCTGGACCAAGGAAAGAACGAGCTTACCCCTTATTTGCATGCTGGGAAAACCATCGCCATTACGGGTTCTTCCGGTGTAGGCAAATCGACGTTGCTGAATTGGCTTGCGGAAAGTGAGAAGCAGAGAATTCAGGAGATACGAGAGGATGATGCAAGAGGCCGACACACGACAACGCATCGCGAGCTATTTCTCTTAGAGGGCGGCGCGTTAATCATGGATACGCCGGGAATGCGAGAGCTGCAGTTATGGGATTCGCATGAGGGCTGGGAGCAAGCGTTCTCCGATATTGAAGCACTCGCCGGTCAATGCCGTTATAGAGACTGCATACATGAATCCAATCAAGGCTGTGCAATTATCCAAGCTCTTGATGACGGCACCCTCGACCCTAAGCGTTACGCGAACTATAAGAAAACAGCCAAAGAACTGGCTCATTTGGCGCGCAAAGAGGAATCAAGCAGTCAGAAGAAAAGCAAAAAAACAACCTCTTCTCAACAGAAGAAGAAACGTTCTAGGTCAAATATGATCGATATCCTTGAAGAGTTGGATTGATCTACAGAACAAAGTCACTTTGACGGTGAGTGTCTGAATACAGCTAGTTCGGGTGGATTAAGTCGCTGTGAGCGTGTTAGCGGAGAAGAAGTAGCTAGTTTAGGTTGATTAAGACGCTGTCAGCGTGTTAGAGGAGAAGAAGTAGGTAGTTTAGGTTGATTAAGACGCTGTCAGCGTGTTAGAGGAGTAGATGTAGCTAGTCTGGGTGGATTATGACGCTCGGAGCGTGTTAGAGGCGGGATGTATTTAGTTGATGGTGGATAAATACAAAAAGCCGCGTTTCGGCGGCTCTTTGTATTTACACGCTGAACCTTTGGCGGTAGCCGCATTTTCTGCAAAGCTCCTCGACAACCTCTCTTCTGGAGAATCCATCGTACAGGTTATTTGCGCGCTCGCCCTCCACGATTTCGGAGAAAGGTGTTTTATTGATGTTACCTAAGTTAATAACGCCTTCCCCATCTAGGCAGCAAGGAATTACCGTGCCATCAACAAGTACGCCGGCTTGATTCCGTAGACCGTGGCAAAAGCCCTTGCTCTCGTCTTCCTTCTCCTTCAAGTCCGGCCATTGAAATTCATGGTCTTGGTTCAGGTAGATCCGATCTGACAGCTTTAACCCGCTGCCCCGAACGAACTTCTCCTCGATTCGATAATCCAGATCAAACGCCTTCTCGATCTTCTCTAAAATCTCGCGATTTCGATTCCGATCCATATTCGTTGCATTATCTTGGGTAAGGTTCCATAGCCTTAAGGAAATAAGAACGTTTGAGGTCGCCACAGCTTCCTTAGCGAAGTCAAGCACGCTATTAACATACCCTTCCTTGTCAACCGATCCTTCATGTCCATCAAAGCTATGCAAAGAGAAGTTGATCTGTCTGAGCGCCGGTTTACCTAGAATTTTGAATTTAGCTTTGTGCAGCAACGTCCCGTTAGTCGTCAGGTTAACCTTGAACCCTTTGTCGTGACTGATATCCAGTAATTCATCGATCTTAGGATGCAGCAATGGCTCCCCTTTAACATGAAAATAAATATGCTCGGCATGCCCCTTGATCTGATCCAACGTGTTCGTAAAAGCATCGACCTTAATAAAATTCGCTTGTCGCTTCGTTGGCGGGCAGAAGGTGCAAGATAGGTTGCATATGCTCGTTATCTCAATATAAAATTTCTTGAATTTCTTCATAATATTCAAATACTCCAATCGATAAAGCCATATAGGATTAAGTTGGAGTTATTATACCATACAGAAGGTGAACAGTTCCTACGATTTGTCCTCGTAAAAGATGTGTTTGGCAACCAATGAGCCTTCAGCAACCTTAAAAATTCCAAATGAATATAAGGGTTGCCTCCTCTTATCCGTTGGCGAACCGGGATTAAATATAAGCATACCTGCGGTACGCTTATGAACCGGAATATGCGAATGTCCATAAATAAGCGCGTCCAAGTGAATATTCTTGAAAGCTTCTATCGCCCGTGCTTCAGTATCCATTCGTTTCCCATCGCCATGTCCGTGGACGATTCCGATTCGAACCTCCTCAAACACCAGCTGCTTACGCAAGCCAAACTTACGATTGATGTCTGCTCCATCATTGTTCCCGGCAACTCCATAGGTTGGGGCAAAATGAGCCAATGCTTCATACACGGATAGGTTCGTCCAATCACCAGCATGAATGATGGCGTCCGATGTTTTTAATTCACGAAGCAATCGATCAGGGAGCTTCTTGTTCATTCTAGGCATATGCGTATCGGATACGACGACGATTTTCATCCTCACCGACCTCGATTCCTTAACCTTTTATCCTTAATCCGTATTTCATTTATTCATCATATAGACCAACGAGACAACATTTAATGCCAAAATAAAAATTCGCCTCCAAGAACGATTCTGATGATCCTTAGGCTTAGGAATGACCAAAAGCTTCGGCGACATACCGAAAAGACTTTAATCGAGCTTCGAAATCCGAGTAACCACAGCTCTGGAATCGTCTCCGTCTCCGGGAAAGCACGCAAGCCGGCGAAACGATGTTTAGTGGGATCGATATCATGCAAATAATCATTCAGATCCGATACCTGCTGGGGATAAAGGTCGATATCGACCCGTTTGTTCTCTTGTAGGGCACGCGTTGCAATGGGAAAGCCGCCCGGTGCACGTCCAAGACCTACATCAATCCGACCAGGGTGTAAGGCCTCAAGCAACTTAAAGTTCTCAGCGACTTTATAAGAGCTGTAGTGGGGCAGCATGACGCCTCCGGAACCCACACGAATCTGCTTCGTGTGAGCGGCTAAATGCGCGATGAGCACCTCCGGGCTCGAGGAGTAAAAAAATACCCGCGATCAGACGCGGGTATCGAGCAACTCTTTAGCGTTTGTTGAAAATATCAGTCAAAACAGGTACGATTTGCGATTTGCGCGATACGACACCTTTCATAACCGCTTTATTATTCTCAAGCTTAACATTATAAGCTTGCTCAACGGCATCTGCTGCACGACCAAGCGCAAGGCCGACGGAATCATTGTTCAGAATATCCGTTACAACGAAAAGGAACAGATCCAGCCCTTTTTCATTGATGATGTTTGTAAGAGCGTCCTCTAATTCTCCTTGCTTGGAGAGAACGTCATTCACATCAACGGCGTTAACCTGTGCAATCTCCACTTTAGCACTGCCCATTTGAAATTCTTTAGCGTCTAGCGAGATTAGCTGTGCGATTGTTTTGTCGCTCAGATCAGCTCCGGCTTTCAGCATGTCTAATCCATAAGTATCTGCATTAACACCAGCAATTTCGGCAAGCTCACGAGCAGCAGCTACATCTTCAGCGGTGCAGGTCGGAGATATGAACAACAGAGAATCCGAGATAATAGCGGATAACATAAGACCGGCAATTTCCTTGGAAATCGAAACGCCGTTCTCTTTGTATAGTTTGTTAAGGATGGTAGCCGTGCAACCAACCGGTTCTGCGCGGTAATAAAGAGGTCCGCTTGTTTCGAAATTGGCGATCCGGTGGTGGTCTATAACCTCGATGACGCGCACTTGATCGATATCGGATACGCTTTGTTGACGCTCGTTATGATCGACCAGAATAACGTCCTTCACTTCATTCGCGACAGTCTCTACTAGGCGAGGAGCTTGAACCTTGAAATAATCGAGTGCAAATTGCGTTTCCCCGCTGACGGAACCTAGACGTACCGGCTCGGCATCTACACCCAGCTTTGTTTTTAAATCTGCATACGTAATAGCGGAACAAATCGTATCCGTATCTGGATTCTTGTGACCGAAGATAAGTACTTTGCTCATTTTCTTGCTCCTTATTTAGTTATTTTGGCGAGAAAAGTATAACTCAAATGGGCGGGTATAATCAAGAAATTCAGTAACTAAACCACAATCTTAGCTATTCAGAATGAAACAGCAAGAAAACAAAAGTCCATCTTATCCTATTTATGATACAACTATATAGTGAGCTTTTAAGCAAAGGAGCACAAATCCAATGAATCCTATAATTAAAGTTGCTGTGCCCATTGAATTCGATTTTGCCATAAATCTAAACTATTTATCTAGATCGCCTGATGAATGTTTATATCACATTCAGAATGCCAAGCTATATAAAGCCATTTCTGCAGGATTAAACCAACTCATGTTTGAAATCAGCGGCGATGAACCTGGATTCCTTGGAATCCGATCAATGGATGATACGGGGTCTTGGA
Source organism: Cohnella sp. (assembly GCF_041640265.1). Classification (GTDB taxonomy): domain Bacteria; phylum Bacillota; class Bacilli; order Paenibacillales; family Paenibacillaceae; genus Cohnella. Next base: position 1,935 of record NZ_JBEQAP010000027.1, on the reverse strand, counting down.
ATCCTGACATTCAAGCTGACGTTATTGAATATGTAAGAGAATGGTTTGATCTCGATACCGACTTAACGCCCTTCTACGCGATGTCGAAGCAGGATGCCATACTAAACAAAGTCGTCGAACGCTTATATGGACTTCGCACAATGGGGATTCCTGATTTGTTCGAGGCTTTATGCTGGGGAATTATGGGTCAGCAAATTAACTTAGCTTTCGCCTATGTTCTTAAGAGACGATTCGTTGAATCGTTCGGAGTACAAGTCCGCAAGGAGGGGATATCCTGTTGGTTGTTCCCGACTCCGCAGAGGATTGCCTCTTTAACAGTTCAGGAATTGTCGTGTTTACAGCTGACTACTAAGAAATCGGAGTATTTGATTGGCGTAGCCCGTCTGATCGTAGACGGGAAGCTAAACAAGGAAATGCTGCTAGAGGCAAATAGCTTTAAGTCTGCGGAGAAAATGCTCGTCTCGATCCGGGGTATCGGACCCTGGACGGCTAACTACGTGCTCATGCGTTGCTTGAGGTTCCCCGCTGCGTTCCCCATAGATGATGTTGGCTTGCACAATGCCATCAAATCTGTATTAGAGCTACAACAAAAGCCGACCTTGGCTGAAATTCGCGAGCTCTCGACCGGCTGGAAAAACTGGGAAGCCTACGCGACTTTCTACCTGTGGCGGGTACTTTATTAGTGAAGCTAACAATAAAAAGAGCAGCCAGCAAGCGGTTGCTCTTTGTTATATTTAATCATTCAACATCGGCAAATAATTGCCATAACCCTCTTGCTCCATTTGGTCCTTCGGGATGAAACGCATGGAAGCGGAATTGATGCAGTACCGTAAACCGCCTGTCTCTCTTGGCCCATCGTCGAATACGTGTCCAAGGTGCGAGTCAGCCTCTCTGCTTCTCACTTCGGTACGGATCATGCCATGAGTAGCATCCTGATGCTCCTTGATTATGCCGCCGTGCAGCGGCTTCGAGAAGCTAGGCCAGCCGCAGCCTGCATCGAATTGATCGCGGGAGCTAAACAACGGTTCCCCTGAGACGATATCGACATAGAGTCCCTGCTCCTTATTGTTGTAGAATTCATTACGGAACGGCGGCTCGGTCCCTTTATTCTGTGTTACCTCGAACTGCATGGGAGTCAGCCGTTTACGCAGCTCTTCCATGTCTTTCTTGGTATTCCAGCTTCTCTGAAGGAATGCTTCCCGACCGGAGCCGCTGCGGTAGTATTTATAACGAAGCGGATTCTTGTGATGATAATCTTGATGGTACTCCTCGGCTGGATAGAAAACAGCTGCGGGCTCCAGCATAACAGCAATAGGCTTGTCGAAACGGCCGCTATTCTGTAAGGCTTCCTTCGAGGTAATTGCTTCCCTATGCTGATCTTCATTGTGATAGAATATTGCAGGTCGATAAGATGAGCCTCGGTCATGGAACTGTCCTCCGGCATCCGTAGGATCCACGGAACGCCAGAAAATATCGAGGAGCTTCTTATAGGGAAATACCTCAGGGTCAAACGTAATTTGAACCGCTTCTGCATGCCCGGTCGTCTCTGAGCATACCTCTTCATAAGTTGGATCTATCGTATGTCCTCCTGTATACCCGGACACAATTCCTTTAATACCAGGAAGCTCTTCGAACGGTGTAACCATGCACCAGAAACATCCTCCAGCGAACGTAGCTAATTGAGTTGATCCTTTGTTATCCTGCATCTCGTTCATTCAGATTCCCCTACCTCTCGAATTCGATAATCGTTTGCCTTCCTCCATTGTAATAAAAAACACTCCCGATTCCAATTCGGAAGCGAGAGTGCTCGAGTATCACCTATTTAGGGCTTGCTGAACAAACAAAAATCCCTGTATCCACAAGGGTTTCCGGCACTTTTCGTCGAATTCATATGCAAAGAAAACCGTGAAAAACGGATAAAACCCTTGCAGATGG
>NZ_JBEQAP010000026.1:0-71806 GCF_041640265.1 Cohnella sp. | reverse complement strand
GAAGATTGCCCTCCAACTCGAAAGGAGGGAATTAGGGTAATATCCCCCTCGGATTTTAATGATCCTCTCTCCAAAAATGAAGAGAAACCCCTACGTCTCAAGAGACGGGGGTTTCTCGACGATCTGAGGACCCTTGACGGGTCCTTTACTATGTAATCCCATATTAATGATTAGGATGTTCTTCAATAATCTTCACCGATTGTATAATTTCCCTGAGAACATCCGATTGCAGCTGTGGATTCAAAAAAAGAGCCTTAATATAAGCTTCGCCCGCTTGAGTGGAAGTATAATGCGGGCTTACATGATTTAATGTGAGCAGAATAATATCCATTTTACATTTCTCGCAAGAGCATTTTAAACTATTAGTCTTAACGTAGTTGTCATCGAACAAATTGCTGACGATAGGTTCCATGACATTCAGAATAGACGATTCCCGAGAAAAATTCATTTAAACACTCCCCGTTAGCAATAAATGCAATATACAACTTCCTCTCTCTCACTTTATCATCACAAGCAAGTTAAAGGAAAGAAAAATCTGTAAAGCTGGACGGGTTTATGTTTCTTTGAACTTCTCGAGACAAGCTTGACAAATACAAGATTTATTTAACTGGTCCTGCGGGAGCCGTTCAAATATTTGCGCTGGAAAGCTTTGCCTTGAACACCAGCAAGCTTCGGGCGGCAGCCCGGCTAGTCTGCCGCAGTTGTTAGTCATACCGCACAAGGGACAGTTCACAGAATTGCCCGTTTCAGAAATTTAACCGCTGCAGCGATATCTGCTTCAGGATTCGTTCCTACTTCCCGTTCAATCGTGAGGTATCCTTCATAACCAATATCTCGGAGTGCCTTCAGATAGGCTGGCCAATCCACACTTCCTTGACCTAAAGCCACTTCCCTGAACGCCTCTCCGGTTTCGACCATCTTGGCAATTCTCTCGTGATCAAGGGGCTCGAATCCAAGAGCACCATAGACTTCACGGGGATCCATCTCTCTTAATCGAATACCGTCTTTGGCATGCGTATGAACGATATAATCTTTAAGCGTGTACACACCCTGAACCGGATCATCACCTGTTACCATAACCATATTCGCCGGATCGAAATTAACCGATACTCCTTTAGAACCGAGCCCCTCCAAAAACTGCTTCAGATGTGCTGCTGTTTCCGGTCCAGTCTCAATTGCGAAGAAGGCGTTCATACTCGTCGCATATTTGCTTAACTCATCGCAAGCGTTATGCATGGCTTCATAGACTTCCCCATTTCGGTCATCCGGTACGATACCGATATGTGTAGTCACGACATTAGTACCCAGCTCGACAGCGAGGTCAAGGATCCGCTTCGATTTCTCGATCTTAAGCGAATTAACCGTTTTATCCTGAAACCCATGGCCCCCAAGGTCTCCAACCAATGCGGTAATATCTAGTCCAATAGAGTTGATATATGATTTCCATTCCTTGCGTGCCGCAGGGGATAAATTCGCCGGATCCATCTCTCCCTCAACCGCATAGATCTGTACCCCGTCGGCACCGACTTCCTTAGCCTTAAGCAACCCCTCGCGGACTCCGACTCGAAAGCTGTCCACAATTACACCGATTTTCCACTGTTTATCCATACTCATTCCCATCACTCCTATCGCTCCTATACTGATATGGCTTCTTCCCATAAGCGTTTGACATTATCGAGCGCGAGCTTCGTTCCGAGCAAGCAGGGCTCCAACCCTTCAAATTCAATGGAAAGGTATCCATCAAACCCGGATTGCTGTACGACTCTAAGCACGGAGCGGATGTCAACGTCCCCGTGCCCGACGATTGCTCCTTTCAAATAATAACCTGCTGATGATCGGAACCAGCCTTCTCCCGGATTTACCGCTTCCGGTCTTCGGTAGAAGTCCTTAATGTGTACGATGGAGGCATAAGGAATGTTATTGCGGACAGCTGCGACCGGATCTTCATCCACGCACAAAAAATTACCGATATCTAACGTCGTTCGGAAGTTCGGACGATTCACTCCATGGATTAACGCTTGAACTCTATCACTTGCCTGAATGAAATAGCCATGGTTCTCTACGCTAGTCGTTATGCCAAACGCAGCTGCATAGTCAGCTATCCTAGTACAAGCCTCGACAAGGCGGGGCAGATCTGCAGAGAATTTCCGAATGGAGGTGTCTTTGGACGAAGCGACATCGTGTCTCATCAGACGTACACCCAACGCCGCAGCAATGTCGACCTCGTGCATAACCCGTCTGATCTCTTGTTCAAATTCCTGCTCATCTAATCCAGCGAAGTTAGCGCCGATCGCATAATTGGAAATGTCCAGTCCTAATGAGAAAGCCTTCTGTTTAATTTCTTCGATTAATTCCGGATTAGCAGTAAGGTCAAATCCGAGCGGCACAATTTCCACGTGCTCTCCACCCATTGCGGCAACATGCTCGATAGCTGTAATAACGTTCATTTCTCCCGTTTTCATAGCTTGCCAGAAGCAGTAGGTGCTTAATCCAATTTTCATAACCGGATTTCCTCCCCTTTGGCCGCTGATTCGTAAATACCGCAAAGTATCCTCATCATCTCTACTCCATCCTCCACCGGGCTAAGCGGCTGCTTGCCCTGCTGGACGCATTCAATAAAATGATTGATTTCATTCTGGAAGGCCGACTCGAAATGAAAGCTTGGGCTGTCGGTTTGCGGATGAACATTCAGAATGGTGTTGTACTTCTCCGTTACTATCACGACTGCCGGATCGACTTCAAACCCGCCTTTATCCCCGAATAACTTAACTGAGCCTTCATCTTGCTTGGCATGGAGAGTGAAGCTGACATCTATCATCAAGGAGGCTCCATTCTCGAAACGAATTAAAGCATTAGCTATGTCTTCAACTGTATTTTTCGATGCATCATAATCCGCTGCCTTATAGAAGGACAGATTACGAATATGCGATCGGTTTCCAACCTTATTATACGTATTTGCACTAATGGTCTTCACTTTCGGCCTGCCCATCAAATACCAGCAGAGGTCGATGACGTGAACGCCGATATCAATAAGCGGCCCGCCCCCTGAACGTTCGATGTCTGCGAACCAGCCTCCAGGATTACCTAAGCGACGGATAGTTGACGCCTTTGCATAATAAATATCGCCGAATTCCCCATTATCGGCAAATTGACGAAGCATCTGAACATTCGAATCATAGCGGCGGACGAACCCTACCTGCAGAATCTTTCCAGATACACGAACGGCTTCCTCAATAAGGAGTGCTTCCTCCACCGTACGGCAGAGCGGTTTCTCGACGAGAACGTTTTTGCCTGCTTGCAGCGCAGCTATACAAAGCTCCGCATGCGTATTGTTCCACGTACAAATACTGATGGCATCGATGTCCGGATCTGCTAGAAGCTCGCGGTATTCGGTGAATGTTTTCTCGGCTCCATATTTCTCCGCAATTTGTTTGGCTCGTTGTTCATTCAAATCACAGATTGCTGCGATAATCGCGCCTGAGTTTTTGGCATACGCCTTCAAATGCCATTCCGAAATAGATCCTGTTCCAATAATACCGATTCGCACTTGGTTCATAGCTGCCATTCGCTCCTTCTACCTCACATTCATTCTTAATTCGTATTATAATAGAATAAAAGGAATGCACCATGAAGAAGCATGCTCTATATTTGTACAATCGTGCTATTACAAGGAGGAGACCATGGACAAATCAGCTGCCCTGCGAGAACCCATGCCTATGCCGGATCCTTCATTTCCCGTGAAGCTTCATCAATGCAGAGCTAACGAAATCGGTTCGACCCTCTTTCCTCATCATTGGCATGAGCATATGGAGTTTATGTACTTTATGTCTGGGACAGCAACCATCGAGTGCGGCTCAACATCGATTCAACCTCAAGTCGGCGATTTGATCGTTGTGAATAGCAATGAGCTTCATTACGGGATCAGCACCTCTTCCGATTTGTTTTATTATGTGATGATCGTCGATATCTCCTTGCTTCATAGCTATTCCGTCGATGCAGTCGAGACGAAGTTTATTACTCCGATTTCGCAGAACCGGATTCTATTCCAGAATCGTATATCCCAAGATGAGAATATCACTGAGTGCATCGTCTCTTTAATTCGGGAAATGCTGGATAGAGAGCTAGGTTATGAGCTCTCCATTAAATCGCATCTCTATCGTCTGCTTTCCCTGCTCGTCAGGAAATACGTAGCAGCGGCTACCGATCTGGATCAGTATCGTTTGAGGCTTCGTGATTTAGAGAGGCTTGCTCCTGTTTTTAGACATATAGACGAGTATTATCCGGAGAAGCTGACAGTACAACAGCTTGCTGATCAGACGGGCCTTAGCCGATTTCATTTCAGCCGTCTTTTCAAGCAATTGACCGATAAATCCTTGGTCGAATACATTAATTTAATTCGGATCAACAAATCGGAGGAGCTGCTGCGGAATACCCGAATGAACATATCCGAAATCGCTTTAGCCACCGGCTTTAACGATATTTATTATTTCAGTCGTACATTTAGAAAATTAAAGAACGTTTCTCCCACGCAGTGGCGGAATTTCTATCCTTAGAAATAGAAAGTGCGGTGGTTGCAGCCATCGCACTTTCTTTATCTCTAGCTAGCTTCAGCAGCTACTTACAGCAGCATTCGGATTTTTGTATACCTATTCGCGTAGCATGAGGCCGCATAAGCATCTGGCTTAACCCGTGGGGCATATAAGTCCATGGCTTCAACTCGGTCGATCATTTCCTGTACATACAGAGCTGTCTTATTCACATCCGGCTTCGTCCCTGCGTCAATATCGATGTACATTTCAAGCATAGCGCCTTGATAAAGATAAGGAACGAGCAATTGCTCCATCCGAGTGACGACAAATGCATTGAAATAACCTGCAATCCTCTGAGAAAAGGAAGTTTCGAGGGTCAGCTTCTCGCGAATGGAGGTTAGCTGTCTCGGTAGGGCTACCTGTCGGTAACAAGCCCAAGCTCCTCTTCCTAAACGGTGAATAACGATTCCCGTCACGAATTGGGTATGTCCTCGGTGAACCTGACTGTCTGTTCCGATGACGAAATGATATACGCATTTGGGATCCTGGTTCATAAACCGGATAATCCGCTCAAGTACCTGGTGAAGCGTCATGTTATTTTCCGTTACGTTCTGAAAGGTTATTTTATCCCATTTCGATATCGTGCTCATCATGGTCAGATCCCTCATCTCTGCAATGCATGCTGTCTTCCATACGTTATTGTATGGTGCAGATGAGCAGACTCGAACCATAGTGCTTTATGAAACCTTCCTCACTTACCCAAAGGCAATAGACAGGGATCGGACACTTTGTTAGGTTTATAGGAGACGATGGAAGGTCATTCGGTTATCAAATACTGAGGTGTGATTATGGAAAATAAAGTTCTGGTAATGACAGCGGTTGAGGCGGAAAAAGAAGCCGTATTGCGGGGACTACGGAATGATCGCAGATTCGATGTGGTTATAGCAGGAGTTGGACCTATTGCCGCCGCGGTAAATACAATGGCTGCATTGGCTTCCTCCCGATACGACCTCGTCGTGAGCGCAGGTATCGGCGGCGGTTTCGCGGGAAAGGCGCCCGTCGGCTCTGTCGTTATTGCTAGCGAGGTTATTGTTGCCGATCTTGGCTCACAAACGCCTGGCGGATTTATTGGTATGGACGAGCTTGGATTCGGGACTACCCGTCTTCAGGTCGAGTCCAACATATCCTTGAAGCTCGTAGAAGCTATTCGTACGGCAGGTCTTCAGGTTTATTATGGTCCTATCCTTACCTTGTCAACGACCACCGGTACAGCCGCAACGGCTTCGGAGCTGTCTGAACGAGTACAAGATGCCGGGGCTGAAGCGATGGAAGGTTATGGTGTTGCGGCTGCAGCTTATCGGCATAGCCTGCCTTTCGTTGAAATCCGTACCATCTCGAACGTTATCGGTCCGCGTGATAGAGCTTCTTGGCGGATTGGGGAAGCTCTTGCCGCATTAGAACAAACCAGCATATTTTTACCGGAGGTTACCGTATGAAAATCGCATTCTCACCCTGTCCCAATGATACTTTCGTATTCCACGCTCTCGTGCACGGACTCATTCCAGGAGCCCCTCCATTTGATGTGACCTATGCGGATATCGATATTACTAACACTTTAGCTGCGAGCGTAAGCGAATTGGATATTCTCAAGATTTCCTATGCTGCACTGCCTTGGGTTCTGCCCGAATATAAGCTCTTACCTTGCGGAGGGGCGCTTGGTCGAGGATGTGGACCGCTTGTTCTGACCGCAGGCCACCATTCTATGAAGGAACCAACCCATTCAGATCAACTTGTGACAGAGCTAACCAGTCCAAATCGTCTATCCGGTAAAAAAATAGCTGTGCCAAGTGAAAGGTCAACGGCTTATTTACTCTTCCGATTATGGGCAGCGCAGAATGTTCCCGGGGGTGTAGGTGAAATCGTGGTCATGCCCTTCCATGAAATTATGCCCGCCGTTCGCGATGGTTTGATCGATGCCGGATTAGTGATTCACGAAGCACGATTTACTTATCCTAATTACGGCCTATCCATGATGGTCGATTTGGGCAATTGGTGGGAAATCGATACCGGTTTGCCGATACCTCTTGGCGCAATTATAGCTCGTCGGTCACTTGATCTTCATACGGTAAGTAACTGGATTCGGACATCGGTTGAATATGCTTGGGAGCACCCTGAAATATCGCGTCCATATATCTTGGAGCATGCTCAAGAAATGGATCCAGCGGTTGCACAATCGCACATTGATTTGTACGTGAACGAGTTCACAGCAAATTTGGGGGAAGATGGATACGGAGCGGTTACCACACTATTGCAGCGGGCGATGGATGAGGACTTAATTCCGCGAGTGGACCTAGCTTCCCTGCGATAAAGGCATTCATTGTCGCGTTTTGCGACAATGGCGGGCTTTCGGCGGTTTAGGTTCAGATTTGGACCTCTGCCAAGAAAGTAGACACTCAATAGAAAAAGTTGCTTGGGTGCGTCGGTTGCGTACTGTAGCTGTAGATTCTACGGCTAAAGTTGCTTGGGTGCGTCGGTTGCGTACTGTAGCTGTAGATTCTACGACTAAATTTGCTTGGGTGCGTCGGTTGCGTACTGTAGCTGTAGATTCTACGGCTAAAGTTGCTTGGGTGCGTCGGTTGTGTACTGTAGCTGTAGATTCTACGGCTAAAGTTGTTTGGGTGCGTCGGTTGCGTACTGTAGCTGTAGATTCTACGGCTAAAGTTGCTTGGGTGCGTCGGTTGCGTACTGTAGCTGTAGATTCTACGACTAAATTTGCTTGGGTGGCGGTTTCGTACTGTAGCTGTAGATTCTACGGCTAAAGTTGCTTGGGTGCGTCGGTTGCGTACTAGCTCTAATTCTGAACCTTCAAACTACAGATAATGGTAAATTTGGGGGGAGGACAAGCTCTACACCCAAAAAAAGGCATCAGCGGATGTCCGCTGATGCCTTTTTCAATTTATTAGTTAAAAGATGTCATTAATCAACAAGCCCGTTGCGGGGAAACGCATGTTTGATTGCATCGACGATTGATAAGTTGCATATGGCTGCAGAGCTTGAAGGTTCAACAGGCTGCTAGCCGTCATTTCATTAAACCGATCGGTTTCTTTCTCTAAGCTTTTTGCCAGTCCATTACTAGCAGTTAGCGCCCTGCTCGTTTGCTCGTAATTTTCACTTAGGCTTTTCTTGAATTTGGATTCATCAAGCTTAAGGGTGCCGTCACCATTCTTCTGGATGCCAATCTGATCATAAGAGCTAGAATTAACTGTGTTCTCCAGACTCCTCTTAACCGACGGGCTCATATAATCTCCCGCTTCCTTTAACCGGTCATGCATGGCATTATAATTGAAGATCAGCCGCTTCACCTGATCAACTGCTTTCTTCTCATCAGGCTGAACCTTGATCTCTATAGCATCAGTAGACAAGTATAAAGACGAGGAGCCTTTCATTAACAGATCATTAGCTGATGACTGGACTTTCTGGGCAGCGCTAAGGAAATTTGCAATTCTAGAAGCAGCGCTTTTCGCGACTTGTTCAAAAGGATTCGGTGGTGACTTCAACCACGACCCTGCACCCTGCCGATAAGCGGATTGACCGAACGGAGAGGGCATGTACGAAGGAATGAAAGAAATGGATGAACTCGCGGAAACGGAAGGTACGCTTCTTTTGGTTATTCCTGCGGAATATAACATCCCATAATCACCTCTAATGAGACAAGTATATACACTCTAACCATAGCACATATTTACACAATAATCCATTTTTAAGGATCATTTTACCAATAACTATATGGCAGAGTCAGATTCGCCATCTTTGTGCAATCTAATTGAAATGGATATTCCAAACCAATCTACTTTAGAGATCATTGTAATGCCAAATCATCACTTATTTTGAATGAAGAAATACATTAAAATGGAATAGGGTACTGTTTACGTTAATCAGATGCCCAAGTATGACTAACATGAATGCAGAGGGATGCACAATGTCAGAGGATAATGATTACATGCAAAGTCAGTGGCAGCAATATTACGGGCCCAATCTAGGCTATATTCAAGAACAATACGACATTTTTATGCAAAATCCGGAAGCTGTCAGTCCGCAATACCGCGATTTGTTCGCTCAATTAGGCGCACCTCCTCGCTTAGAATCCACGAATAGGCAGACAAGCGTTGAAGGACAGTCGCAATACAATGCCGGAAAGACTTCAGTGGATACTAATATGCTGAAGAAAGCAATCGCCGCGGGGCAATTAGCTTGGAACATACGTGCATTCGGCCATCTTGCGGCGAACATTGATCCACTCGGTCTTAGCCCTAAAGCCAGCGCCAAAATGATTGAACCGGACACCTATGGCTTAAGCGAGTCAGATCTAGCTCTTCTCCCTCCCGAGTGTATATGGGAGGATGCTCCCTATCCGATGAAGAACGGCGCAGAAGCTCTGGCTAAACTGCGGGAAGTGTATACCGGTTCTATTGCGTTTGAATTCGGTCATGTCCATGACGAACATGAGCGCAGATGGTTGAACGATCGTGCGGAAGTCGTGATCCCTTCCACTGCTTTACTCTCCTCTGAACGTGAAGCTCTGCTTAGAAAATTACTCGAAGCAGAACAATTCGAGGATTTCCTGCAGCGCACTTTTGTCGGACAGAAAAGATTCTCTGCAGAGGGAGTAGAGGCACTGGTTCCTCTTCTGGATGAAATCGTACATGAACTAACGAATGACGGCGCCCGTCACATTGTGATGGGTATGGCTCATCGCGGACGTCTTAATGTACTTGCTCACGTACTCGGTAAGCCTTACGGCAATATTTTCTCAGAGTTTCACCACTCTCCTAATAAAAAGCTTATTCCATCAGAAGGTTCAATCGGCATTAACTACGGATGGACTGGAGATGTGAAATACCATTTGGGTGCGAATCGTTCCATTCAATCCGGTGAAACGGCAGAAACTCGACTAACGCTCGCGAACAACCCAAGCCATCTTGAGTATGTTAATCCGGTCGTAGCGGGCTTTGCTCGCGCAGCCCAAGAGGATCGGACGAAGCCAGGCTATCCTATCCAGAATCTCGATCTCGCTGCTTCCATTATCATGCATGGAGACGCGGCATTCTCGGGAGAAGGAATCGTGGCGGAGACACTTAACTTCAACAACTTGAAGGGTTATACCAATGGCGGAACGGTCCATATTATCGTTAACAATCGCATTGGTTTTACAACCGAAAGCCATGACTCCCGTTCTACCCATTATGCCAGCGACCTGGCCAAAGGATTCGAAATCCCAATTATCCACGTCAATGCCGATGATCCGGAGGCCTGCATCGCCGCGGCCAGAATGGCTAGTGAATATCGCACATTATTCAAGAAGGATTTCTTGATCGACTTAATTGGTTATCGTCGATATGGCCACAATGAAACTGACGACCCAGAAACCACACAACCTCTTATTTACAAAAAAGTGAAGGCTCACTCGCCAGTAAGCCGACTTTACGCAGATAAGCTTATTCATCAGGGTTCGTTATCTGCCGATGCAGCCGACCAAATCAAGCGTGATGTACAGAACAAGCTGAAGTCTGCTTATGATCAGGTTAAAGGGCAGGAGCATAAGGATGCGGTGCATCAGGCGCAGCCGGCTGCCTTCAGCCTCGGGGATTCCGAGGTCGCTACTGCCGTAAGTGCGGATAAACTCCGCAGCATCAATAAAGGCTTATTGAGCTGGCCGAAATCCTTCAATGTTTATAATAAGCTTCAGCGTATACTCGAACGGCGGGCAGACGCATTGAACGATGGCGAGAAGATTGACTGGGGACATGCGGAGACACTCGCTTTCGCTACTATACTTGCAGATGGCAGACCTATTCGGCTTAGCGGCCAAGACGTGGAACGGGCAACATTCGCGCATCGCAATCTTGTGCTTCACGATGTTGTGACTGGCGAAACCTTCTGTCCTCTTCATGAGCTGCCAGAAGCTAAAGCTTCCTTTGCCATCCATAACAGTCCACTGTCAGAAGCTGGTGTTCTGGGCTTAGAATATGGCTATAATGTATATGCACCTGAAACCATGGTTATTTGGGAAGCGCAATACGGCGACTTCGTGAATGCCGCTCAAGTACTGATCGACCAATTCATCTCCGCCGGTAAGTCCAAGTGGACGCAGCGCTCTTCAATGGTTATGCTGCTGCCGCACGGCTATGAAGGTCAAGGACCTGAGCATTCCAGCGCACGAATGGAACGTTTCCTTCAATTATCGGGCGAGGAGAATTGGACTGTCGCTTATTTGACAAGCGCGGCACAATATTTCCACCTCCTTCGCCGACAAGCTGCCATGACAGATACGGAATCCGCTCGGCCGCTTATCGTTATGGCACCTAAGAGCATGATCCGTAATCCACATGTAGCATCACCGGCGTCCTTGCTTAGCGAGGGCTCATTCCAAACCGTGCTTGAACAGCCGGGACTTGGCGGTCAGCATAAACGAGTTGAAAGACTTGTTCTCTGCACAGGCAAGATTGCGGTAGATCTGGCGGAGGAGCTCGACAAATCCGCGGATGCCGATCGCGAATGGTTACACATTGTCCGTGTGGAACAGCTCTACCCATTCCCGCAACAAGAAATCCAAGCGATCATCGACCGCTACCCGAACCTGTCAGAAGTCATCTGGGTTCAAGAGGAACCGAAGAATATGGGGGCATGGAGTTATATAGAGCCTCGTATTCGTGAGCTTGTACCGACTCCGCAAGCAACCGTTGGCTATATTGGACGTCCTAAGCGTTCAAGCCCAGCAAGCGGCTATCAGCAAATTCATACCTTCGAGCAGCAGCATATCGTCTCGCAAACGCTAATCCAAAAAAAGAAATCGGCTGTTAAAGCCGGGAGGTAACTGCAATGTCTGAAATTATAGTACCCGCTATGGGTGAATCCATTACGGAAGGAACCATCTCCAAGTGGATCGTACAAGTAGGCGATACCGTCTCGCAAGGCGATTTGTTACTGGAGCTTGAGACGGATAAAGTGAATTTAGAAATCAGCTCCGATCAAGATGGCGTTATTACGGAGATCCTGTTTCGTGAAGGAGATACCGTCAGAATCGGTCAAGCCGTTGGTACAATCGGAGCAACCGGACAAGCCGCAGCAGCTAAAGCCGCACCAGAACCGAGCAAGGCAGCTCCGCAAAAGGAAAACGCGACAGCCCCAATAGCAGTTCAAGTACAACCTGCGCCTGCAGTGGCTCCTGCAGCTTTAGGTACAGATAACAGCTCTGCTCTAGCTTCTCCGGCAGCTAGAAAGCTTGCTCGGGAAAAAGGAATTGACCTTAATAACATGACGACAAGCGATCCCATCGGAAGAATATATACGAATGATGTCAAAGCAGCCGGTAACGCAGCCGGCGCAGCAACGCAAGCTCCTGCTTCGCAACCGGCATCCAAACCAGCTGCGGACAAACCGTCCTCGGCTAATTCCAACAAACCTGAAGAGCGTAAGCGTATGTCCCGCCGTCGCCTGACGATCGCAAAACGTCTTGTCGAAGCGCAACAAACCGCTGCCATGCTCACAACATTTAACGAAGTGGATATGACTGCTATTCTCGAGGTGCGCAAACGTCGCAAGGACTCCTTCAAGGAGAAACACGATGTTGGTCTCGGCTTTATGTCCTTCTTCACCAAGGCTGTTGTCGGCGCTTTGAAAGCTTTTCCTCTCTTAAATGCAGAGATTAATGGCGAAGACGTCATTATCAAGAAATATTACGATATCGGTATCGCGGTTTCCGCTAAGGAAGGTCTTGTTGTTCCTGTCCTGCGCGAAGCTGACCGACTCGGGTTCGCCGAGATTGAGCGCACGATCGTTCAATTGGCAGGCAAAGCCCGTACGAATACGCTTGAATTGTCCGAGCTTCAAGGCGGAACATTCACCATTACCAATGGCGGCGTCTTCGGCTCCTTGTTATCGACTCCAATCCTAAACGCGCCTCAAGTCGGCATTCTCGGAATGCACAAGATTCAGCTTCGTCCTATCGCTATCGACAAGGATCGTATGGAGAACCGCCCGATGATGTATATTGCTCTTTCTTACGATCACAGAATCGTTGATGGAGCCGAAGCGGTTCAATTCCTTGTCAAAATCAAGGATATGCTCGAGGATCCGGAGACACTATTGCTCGAAGGTTAATCGATAGTTGTCGATGGCAAGTTACTGATTATTCATTTCAAAAAACCCTTTCGCCGCCCGCATCCGGAGATGCACGGAGATGAAAGGGTTTTTCTTAAACCCCGCTTGCTCACCCCCTGTAGTTGCCTGCGCTCCCATAGTAGATTATGCTTAGAAGATTATACATCAAGGGTGGTATGGCATCCTATGAAATTCACTGGCAGGATCACTGCAATAAGCTTAATTTTGTTCTTCCACACCTTGTATATTATTTATTATATTTATAGAGATGGCTACGCTGATATCCTCGATTGGCTTGGTTATCCGGTGTTTTTCATCATTTCCTATTGGGCTGGCTTGCAATATGACAAAGCGAAATTCTATTCGGAGAAGGATGAGCTGACTAACATCTATAACCGCCGTTTTGTTGTGAATACATTCGACAAAATCACTTCATTAGCAGACAGAACGAATAGCAAGTTATTTGTGCTTATGATTGATTGTGATAACTTTAAGAACATCAATGACGTTTATGACCATCAAACAGGAGATCTGATATTGAACTGCATCGGTAAAATCCTTGTTGAGAATACCAGAAAAAGCGATATTGTAGCCCGTTGGGGCGGCGATGAGTTTTTGGTGATCGGACAATACAAAGATGAGCCTGGATTACAAATCGTTCTTCAAAGGCTAGAAAGCGATTTATTAAGTCTTGCCCAGAAAATGCAAATCTCGGTTTCCGTATCGATCGGCTTCGCCATCTATTGGGATGATCACCGTCAATTACCCGAATTAATCAAAATAGCGGATCAAAGAATGTATGACGATAAAACGCAGAAGAAAGATGATGCAGCAAAATTTACAGTTACACTTTAAACTTCAAGCTTCAAACGGATTATGCTGTAAAAAGGCAGTCCCCATGGTCGAAATGACTCAGGGGACTGCCTCTTTTTTGCAAGTATTTCCAAACGCATTAATCGATAATCAATTCCCACAGAGCGGGAACGTTCGGCGGTTCGCAGCCTGTTACCGATGAGGCGGTTTTTCTATCTCTGATTATTAAGTTTATATGGGGGTTAGCTTACACGAGATTTCCTCCCGGTTTTTATCCATTCCTTTGCTTCTAGAGCAGGAATAGGTTTGCTGAACAAGTAGCCTTGGATACAATCGCACCCGTGCTTCTTTAGATACTCCAACTGAGCATAGCTTTCTACGCCTTCCGCCACGACCTTGATCCCCATTGCTTTGGCAAGCTGTATAATAAGTCCCGTTAAGGGTTGGTCTTCCCGGGCTTCTGGAACCTGATCGATGAAGCTCTTGTCGATTTTGAGCGTCGAAATCGGAAGCTTCATTAAGTGAGTGAGTGACGAGAACCCTCTTCCGAAATCATCTAGGGCGATACTTATCCCGACTTCCTTCAGACGGGATAATTTGTCTCCGATTCGGTCTAGTGATTCTATGACCATCGATTCCGTCACCTCCAGCTCAACACAGCTCGGATTAACGCCTGTTTCTTTAAAAATCTCAAGAACCCTTTCCACAAACCGATGCCCCACGAGTTGAACAACCGACACATTAACGGAGACGGTCTGCTCGCTGCCTTCCTTCTCATGGATTGAACGGATGAACTCGCATGCCTTTCGGAGAACCCACTCTCCAATTGGGATGATAAGCTGTGTTTCCTCTGCGATCCGAATGAATTGATCAGGCTGTACTCGTCCAAGCTCAGGACTGTTCCAGCGAATGAGCGCTTCAACCCCTGCAACTTTCCCGCTTTCAAGATTTATTTGAGGCTGGTAATAAAGCTCGAATTCCCCGTTATCAACCGCATTCCTTAGAAGGCGTTCCATATTTGCTCGATGCTGAACAGGAACGCGCAACGAAGGATTATACATCGTAAAGCTGTTCTTCCCTTGCTTCTTTACTTCATATAGGGCAATATCCGCATTGATTAGCAGCTCTTCTAAAGTTCTGCCGTGTGCTGGAAAACGAGCAATTCCAACGCTGACCGTCAAATGCATACGATGCTCCCCAGCCAAATAATGCTTCTCGAACAATTGAAGGAGCTCTTCCCCCCTCTTCTGAAGCCTTTCTGCCGGTTCGCGGCAAACTAATACCCATTCGTCTCCACCCAAGCGGTATAATTGTTCTCCAGACTGAAGGCCTTCAGTTAATCTCTCAGAGATGACACCAATTAAGCGATCACCGAATGCGTGTCCTAACGTATCGTTTATATATTTAAAATCATCCAGATCCACATAAAGCAGGGAGGCATCCTTAAGCATTGTTAGATTCTCGTATAGTGCCAGTCTGTTCGGCAAACCTGTCAGTTGGTCGCGAAACGCAACCTGGCGAAGCTTCTCTCGGTTGTCGTGCAGCTCAATATATTGATTATGCAGCTTCCGCTCAGCGGCGCTCATTCTGCGTGTGACTTTGTAGATTAAAAAAAATAAAAGGAGCGCAGTCATCGCGATATAGAACCAGCCCTTAATGACGCTGAAATACGCAAACTTATCTTTATCTTTGACCAGAGTACTCAACGCATGATCCGAGAACAGAATCCATAACGCTCCGCATATTAAATAAATGAAGGTAATCCGGAAGGAAACCTCGAACGGTCGATACTTATTAAGCTTAGCTCGCTTACGATCTTGACTAGCCATTTTGTCTCGTCTGCCCTCCCTGTATTTGGATGCTGCTCCGGTCCTTTTTCGACCAATAGTTACAAAATTCGCCGAAATATGCGTAAATCCTGCAAACATCAAAATACTATCGTGCAAGTAACACGCCTTCACCGTCCTCAAGATGGCTGTAGACGTTTGTATCGAGCGATCAGATGAGTATAAGTACATAGAAACTTATACTCATCTGATTGTACAAAAAAAAACCGACAAGCCCGTATGAACGGTCACTTGTCGGCGATTTGAGCTTTTCGGAGTTCAAGCGGGGTTCTGCCCGTGATAAACACGAGACCGATTAATGTTGCGCATTAGCGGTATATTCTGACCAATCAACGGGTATCCCATTGATGCTCTGTTCGACTTTTCCATCGGTGCTTTTAACTAGCTCCAATAAATCGCCGTTCAAGGAAGTATACTCGACGCTCAGATCTTCCCCACCGTAAAAGCGTGGAAGCCTCTGTCTCATGGCCTGTGCGAACTGCTGCAAATCGGCGTATCCCCTCTGCTCAGCCTCATCTGTGCTTATGCATTCGATGACGACACCATTCGGTCCACCCGGGCTAGTAACCATGATAAGGTATTCTTGCTCTTCTATCTGATAAGCCTGCTTAAGATACACAGCCATAAATACCTGCCCGCATTGTCCGAACAGCGCATATTGTTCCTGTATCCACTTCCCTTTAGGCAAGCAGCCTCTTAACGCTTCTGATTGTATTGCCGCTTCGGGGTAGAGGGTCAGCACAACATTTTGGTGAAAAAGGACTTCTGTATTCCCGCTCTGATGCCTTAAGTCAGTTGTGTCGTTCCCAACTGCAGGCAGGAAGAAGTAAGCCTGATTCGCAGCTTGGCCTTCTCCTATAGGAAACGATATATCCCACCTATGCTGTTCATTGTCGAATTCATCCGAACGCTCCCACATGCCGCCCACTGCAAAGTTCTCCGTCATGTAAACGTAGCTATGCAACAACTCTCCTGTGTTTCCTGGAGTGCGCGGGATTATACGTTTGATTTCCGACGGTTTAGCGTGATTTAGAGCTTTACTCCTTGCGAAAGTCGGTGCTTCGTAGAATAGGAACCCCACATATTCTGTCCGGGGCATATCCTTGGGCAGCTCAAAGTCTCCGAATTGCACATAATCAAACAAGACATTGCTGTCTCTGGGAATATCGTGAGCTAAGCCTCTTGAATGCGGCCCAACCCATGCGCCTCTGAGATAGTAATCAGACCGAACGGTCCATAGATAGTCCAGTATCTTGGCTGCTTCTATTCTAATACTCTTATCCTCAGTCAACTCCCACGCGCAAGTAAATGCCTGAACCCAGTGCCAGAACCAAGGTAACGCACCATATTCAGACATTCCCTTTGTTGTTACTCGCTCTAACATTTGCTTCAGGCTTTGACGGCCGTCCTCCAGCAATTCCCCATCTTTGAACAACTGTCCGAATACAAGCTTGGACGCCGTATATTTCGCCTCATGATGGCCGAAATGTTCAAGCGGCTTACGAAAGAATTGGCTCCGATAGATATGGCTAAGAGAGTTGTACAGAGTCTTCCGCAAAGCTTCATCGAGGCTTGCAGCATACGTTTTATTGAAGAAAACCATTAGGATACCCATCAGCTCAACAGGCAGAATATTTAGGGGTGCTTCCTTGGGAAACGGCTCTAAGTTAAGGGGCCAATGACCGTATGTAGCGCTTAACGGGTTCTGATCTTGAAGCTCGAGAACGAGATGGAGCACACGCGATGCAACTTGTTTCGCTTCTTCTCGGTTAAAGGGAAGCTGGAGCGACTTGTCCTGAGCGGCCGCGAATAAATACGATGCATAATAGAAATTGTTTCTTATATCATTGTGAAACCAGAGCCCGCTGCTGAGTTTCGGTAACTCAAACGCATAAGTAGCTGCTTGCAGTATGATTTCACGTTTTCTTGCCTCAAACTCTGACATTCTCTTCATCCTCCATATCGCTTAAGTACCCATAGAAAAATAACAAAAAGACAGGAGTAAGCTCAGCGAGCGTTCCTGCCTTCTACCCTGCATTAAACGCCCGTGCGTTTCTTCTGATTGTTCGGCTTCTTGTTAATTTGACTTCTCATCTTCTTCGTTTCAGTTCCCTGAAAGCCTTGTTGCCCGCTTCCTTGTTGCTTGGCTTTCTTCTGCTCCAAAATTCGCTTGATCGCATCGGCTTGGCTTAATTTCTTCGGCTCCTCTGAAGACTCAGCAGCTGGATTATTATGATGTTCACTCATGCTATATCACCTCATATTGGTTAGTTCTACGTGATGGTGTACACGTGATCTTATCCCTCTATTCTACACCATTCTTAGTATGGCTGCCTTCATTCCCTCGGATTCTTTCCATTCGACAGACGAGGCGCCTTTTTCAACTCTTTTATATTAGAAAATAATGAGAATTAACCGTATAATAGATTTATACTTAATCTAATTGAGGTGTACAAATGAAAATCGTGTATATATTACTCCTTAGTTGTCTAATGATGACAGCTTGCAGCAGCAATAAAGCGACGAATTCCGGCACCGGGCAAGCCCAGCAGCAGAAACCCTCACTAAATGTTAACGTCGAAGTAACGGGTAACAAGGCTGAGGTAACCGTGGATACTGACATGTCCATTTCAGAAGCTAACGTGGGACAAGCTCGTAAAGCGGGCGAAGGCCATATTCACATGTATTTGGACAATGGGGAGAAGGTCACTGTAGCTAAAGGAGTCAAAGAATTTCCCGACCTTGCTGCAGGGAGCCATATATTAAGAGTTTCCTTACATAATAACGATCACACTCCTTATGATGTGACAAGAACGGTTGAGTTTGAAATCAAATAAATTTTCATACTAGGAGAATCGTTGTGCTGCGTAAATTAAGCCTGCAAAGTCGTATTCTCATTCTCGTCACCGTTGTAACCTCTATAATGATGTCTGTCATTGTCACATTTGACTCTTACAGTCTTCAAAAGTCCGTTGAAGAAACCTATGTCAGCCAGTTGGACGGAATGACAACTGCGATCAATGGAAGGTATGAAGAATCTCGTGACATTGAAGATGTCCAGCTCATCTTCGATTACATTCAATATAAGAATCCTAATGTTCTAGAGATGACCTTATATGGGTTAAACGAGGTGCTTGCATCCACGGAACGGGAACGCATCGGCGGACCGACGTTGTCCACTATGATGAATGATCTTGAGCTTAACGAGACTATTGTATCTCATCTTCGTAACGACAAGGATGGCATCCCCAAGGTCCGGCTTAACGCTCCTCTAAAGGAGGATGGAGCCACGATTGGTGCGATCGAGCTGCTCCTTAACACCTCGGATAGCAAGGCGTTAATACGAGATCGGATACAGTTCATTATCATCGTCGGCGTTTCGATCACGGTTCTGCTATTAATCACGCTTTGGTTTATTATCCGCAAGATGCTCATCCGCCCGTTGTTGAAAATACGCGAAGCCGCCATAGCCGTCAAAAGAGGATCTGCTTATAAGGAGATCGCCTTAAACTCCGGCCAAGAAATCAATGAGGTTGCCTCCGCCTTCAACGAGATGGTTGGTAACCTAGAGGGCCGTTACCTCGAATTACAGCAAGCTCAGAAGCAGCTAGTGGAGTCTGAGAAAATGGTTGCCTTAGGCAATCTGGTAGCAGGTGTTTCACACGAGATCAATACGCCTATCGGCATTGGAGTAACTGCCGTCTCTTACATGGATGAGAAATCCAAGGAGTTTCAAATCTTGTATCAGGATAATAAGATGAAACGCTCGGATTTAGATGACTATCTCAGAACGATCAGTGAGACTACTGGCATGATTCAGACCAACCTCCTCCGTGCTTCGGAGCTTATAAAAAGCTTTAAGCAGGTTGCTGTCGATCGCTCTCTTGAAACGAAGAGAAGATTCGAGGTTAAGGAATATATTCGGGAAGTGCTGATCAGCCTGCAGCCTAATCTGAAAAAGACCAAACATCAGGTGACGGTTATTGGCGCGGATGGCGTACAGATCAACAGCGACCCAGGTGCAATCTCGCAAATCATTACAAACCTCATCATGAATTCGCTTATTCATGCTTATGACGCAGAAGCCGAAGGTAAGATATCCATTGCGGTTTCACTCCGATACTCCGATTTAATCATCCATTATTTCGATGACGGCAAAGGAATGCCGAAGGACGTCGCCGAGCAAATCTTCAACCCGTTCTTCACCACCAATCGCAGCGGAGGCGGAACCGGTCTAGGGATGCATATCGTGTACAACCTTGTAACCCAATCACTGGGCGGAACGATCAAATGCGAGAGTCAGGTTGGTGAAGGTACCGCCTTTATTATTCAAATACCCATGAATGAGGGATGACCTAATGGATAGAAATCAGCAAAAAGAAGAAGAAGAAGATTTCCTTACATTTGCTGACGAAGAGCAAGTAAACATATTCGAATCAGTCCATGACAAAGAGAAATGGAAAGTGATCATTGTCGATGATGAACCGGAGGTTCACCACCTTACCAGAATGGTCTTAAGCGACTTCGAATTCGATGGAAAACACATCGATTTCATTAGTGCATACACAGAGAAAGAAGCTCTTCGCGTTATCCAAGATAATCCCGATACCGCAATTATTCTACTCGATGTCGTTATGGATCAAGACGATTCCGGACTTCGAATCGTTAAGTACATACGTGAGCAGCTGAAATATTCATCGGTTCGCATTATTTTGCGTACGGGACAGCCTGGACAAGCACCGGAAAAGCTGGTCATCACGAATTACTATATTAACTAATACAAAGAAAAAACGGAGCTGACCACCCAGAAGCTTTTTACGACCATCATGACAGCTCTACGGTCTTATCGGGATATTATGACAATCGAGAACAACAAGCTTGGCTTGGAGAAAATCATTCATTCATCCGCTGATCTGTTCGAGCTCAAGTCCATGAAGAAGTTCGCTTCGGGCGTTCTGACTCAATTGACCTCGATCTTGAATTTGCACAAGAACGCGCTTCATTGTAACAGCTTCGCCGTCTCCAAAGGACGGGAAGAGATCTTTATTCTAGCTGCCACAGGCGACTATTCCCCCGATGAGAACGATAAAATCCAAGATGTCGTTCCTCCTCGTGTGCTTGGAAGCATTGAGAATACGTTCCGAGATAAGAAAGGCGATTTCTTCGACGATTACTTCACTTGTTACTTTCAGAGCAAAACAGGCAGCGAGAACGTGATCTATTTCGAAGGCTCAACAAAGCTGACGGAGTGGAATCGTTATTTAATAGAGATCTACTGCTCCAACGTATCCGTAGCCTTCGAGAATATCTACCTCAACGAGGAAGTAGAAAATTCGCAGAATGAAATTATATTCACCTTGGGAGAAATCGCCGAAACCCGTTCTAAAGAAACAGGGCACCACGTTAAGAGAGTTGCTGAATATTCGAAGCTTCTCGCCCTCAAGTATGGCATACCGGAAGAAGAGGCAGAGATCGTCCGACTTGCTTCATCCATGCATGATGTGGGTAAGGTTGCAATACCGGACGCGATCCTTAACAAGCCAGGCAAGCTCTCTCCCGATGAATTCGATACAATCAAGAATCATACCAATCACGGCTATGCCATGTTAAACCACTCGAACCGCGATATCTTTAAGACTGCGGCTATTATTGCCTATCAGCACCATGAGAAATACAATGGCCAAGGGTATCCGAACGGATTATCAGGGGAAAACATTCATATTTACGGAAGAATCGCTGCACTTGCAGATGTTTTCGATGCGCTTGGCAGTGAAAGGGTCTATAAGAAAGCGTGGTTGCTTGAAGACATATTAGATTACTTTAGACAAGAAAGCGGACAGCATTTCGATCCGGGTTTAGTTACGATCTTCTTCGATAACTTGGATGGCATTCTGCGGATCAGGGATCAATATTCAGACGTGACAGCCTCTATTTGATTGTCATAACAAAAAAACTTGTTCCGTATAATGCAAGGAGCGGATCTGAAGGTTGAACACATTCGGACTCTGAAATTCTTCATGCAGGCTTCATTGTATCTTCATCCTATCTTCATGCACCCCCTCTCCATGGGTGATAAGATCTCTTTATAAATCATTATGAGGTGATTAAATGATGAGTGACAACAAGCTTACGACCAGCTGGGGAGCCCCAGTTGGAGATAACCAAAACTCCATGACTGCCGGTTCGCGCGGACCAACCTTAATCCAGGATGTCCACTTGTTAGAAAAGCTCGCGCATTTCAACAGAGAACGTGTTCCCGAGCGTGTTGTTCATGCTAAGGGCGCCGGAGCGCATGGCTATTTCGAGGTTACGAACGATTTATCGAAATATACAAAGGCCAGCTTCCTTTCCGAGATCGGCAAACGCACGCCGATGTTCATTCGTTTCTCTACCGTTGCCGGCGAACTAGGCTCTGCAGATACGGTGCGTGATCCTCGCGGGTTCGCCGTGAAGTTCTACACCGAGGAA
This sequence comes from Cohnella sp., assembly GCF_041640265.1. Lineage (GTDB taxonomy): Bacteria > Bacillota > Bacilli > Paenibacillales > Paenibacillaceae > Cohnella. The sequence goes on along the minus strand of NZ_JBEQAP010000026.1, from coordinate 49,989 downwards.
GGAAACTATGATTTGGTCGGTAACAACACCCCTGTCTTCTTCATTCGCGATGCGATTAAATTTCCCGACTTCATTCATACACAGAAGCGTCATCCGCAGACGCACTTGAAAAACCCTAACGCAGTATGGGATTTCTGGTCCCTATCTCCCGAATCCTTGCACCAGGTCACCATTCTCATGTCCGATCGCGGAATCCCGGCAACGTTAAGACATATGCACGGGTTCGGGAGCCATACCTTTAAGTGGGTGAATGAGCAAGGTCAAGCCGTTTGGGTGAAATATCACTTTAAGACCGAGCAAGGCGTCAAGAACCTGGATGTAAACCTAGCAGCTAAGCTTGCAGGTGAGAACCCCGATTACCATACCGAGGATCTGTTTAACGCGATTGACAAAGGTGATTTCCCCGCATGGAGACTGCATGTCCAAATCATGCCGTTGGAGGATGCTGATACGTATCGTTTTGACCCTTTTGATGTGACGAAGGTATGGTCGCAAAAGGATTATCCACTCATCGAAGTCGGCCGCATGGTACTCAATCGGAACCCTGAGAACTACTTCGCGGAGGTTGAACAAGCTACGTTCTCGCCAGGCTCCTTCGTGCCTGGCATCGAAGCTTCGCCGGATAAGATGCTTCAAGGACGCCTATTCGCCTATGCAGATGCCCATCGTTACCGGGTCGGCACTAACCATAATACGTTGCCAATTAACCGCCCAGTCGCAGAGGTCAATAACAATCAGCGCGATGGACAAATGCGTTCAGACGCTAATGGCGGAGCATCCACCTACTACGAGCCGAACAGCTACAGCGGACCAACAGAATCTCCAAAGAACAAGCCGGCTCCTTTCCCAGTAACAGGCTTAGCCGACAGTGCGGGATATGATCATCACGATCATTACACACAGCCGGGCGACTTATACCGTCTGCTCAGTGAAGATGAACGGGCTCGTCTGGTAGATACGATTGTCGGGGCAATGATGCCCGTGGAGAAAGATGAGATTAAGCTTCGTCAAATCGGACATTGGTATAAAGCTGACGCAGAGCTTGGTCAACGTATTGCAGCAGGACTTGGTTTATCCGTTCCTTCCTTGGCTTAACCTCCCCATATCCTTCCTACAACGTAAACAAAGCCCTAGACTTTAATAGTCTAGGGCTTTGTTTGTGTCCATTGGTGCCATACGAAGAATATTTTGGCGGGAAGAACAACAAACTAAACTCTATAAAAAGGTTACGTGATGCGACTATCATTATAGGGAGTGCATAAGAGTTATGGGATCAACAACAATGGAGACGGAGCATAAAATCAAATTGTCGTCAGCTGAAGTTGCAAGCCTTTGGACCATGTACATGAATGATTCATTAGCAATATGCACGATAGGAAATTTTTTGTCACATGTTGAAGATCAACAAATTCATTCCGTTCTAGAATTTGCGTTAAAGCTTTCTCGCTCTCACGTTAACAAACTAAAATCATTGTTCTCGGAAGAACAAATTCCTATACCCGATGGATTTTCGGAAGAAGCAGATGTAAATAAGGAAGCCCCCCGTTTGTTTACGGATAATTTTTACCTTTTCTACATTCAAAATATTGGTAAAATCGGTATGGAGGGATATACATTGGCTTTAGCAGCCTCTGCTCGTTTGGATATTTGTGAATATTTTACCGAAGGCTTGAATGAATCGGCAAGACTGTTTAATAAAGCAACTGAGATCATGTTGTCCAAAGGAACATTTATGAGAGCGCCGCTTATACCGGAAGCAAAGAAAGTGGAGTACGTTCAGAAGCAATCTTACTTAGCCGGTTGGTTTGGCCACCGAAGACCGTTAAATGCAATCGAAATACAAAATGTATTTTTTAATATGATTCAGAATCAGATGGGCAGATCACTACTTATGGGTTTTAGCCAAGTGGCAAAGTCTCCAAAAGTTCGTGATTATATGTTAAGGGGGAGAGATATCGCAGATAAGCATGTGGAAATCTTCGGATCTTTATTAAGTGATGAATTTCTTCCCTCTGCAAGTGCATGGGATACCATAGCAACCGATTCAACGGTTTCTCCATTCTCGGATAAGTTGATGATGATGCATGTTGCAGCAATAAATGGAGCGGGGATTGGGCACTATGGCAGAAGTCTTGGAACAAGTCCTAGACGTGATTTGTCAGCAGTTTACAGTCGTCTTATTGCGGAGATTGGTCCATTTTCAGATGATGGAGCGAATATTATGATCGACAATGGCTGGTTGGAGCAGCCACCTCAAGCAGCGGATCGAAATAAGCTGGCAAATGAAGAGAAATGAGCAAAAGCAACAGTAATTGAATCAGGAGATAGAAAACCCAGCATGGTTATGAAAACCGATGCTGGGCTTTTGCAGTTATTAGTGAACAGCGGCTGCTTTGTTATTGGCCGGCATTTGCGGAGTTCCTGTTGCCGGAACGAACATGCTCAGCATTTTTTGCATATCGGAAGCCTCCAATTGCGGCACTTGGTAATAAGCATTTTTATTTTGGTACATGAAAATTTCATACGCCATCTCAATAAAATGCTGTACTTGAGAAGCCAATACACGACGGACGACAGGATTTGTCACTTCAGCGGCACTCTTCGTCAGAAGCGAAGCATGGGCTTTAATCAAGCCGAGCATATGCCCGCCGATGCCTGCATCACTCACATCGGCCAGCGATTGAATCGGCTTTTTCGGCTGAATTGATTGGATACCATAGATCGGTTGTGTCATTTCTTTAATCATATACGTAGACGTTTCTTGGCTCGGCTTTTGCCCCGTTGTAAAGCACTCTGCTGTCAGGTTGTATTGTGAAAGTATAAAATTGTATTGCCGATCCAGAATATCCAGAAGCTCGTTATCTTGTACGAACTGTCTGGAAATCATGAATTGATCCAATACATTGATCGTACAGGATAACACCTCGTGCATATCAAAAAGCTCATGACCCCCGTGATTCATTTGCTGCACGCCTTGTGTCTGGTTGCCGAATTGTGTTTGCTGCTGCATTCTCGAAGTCTCCTTTTACCTTTAGGGTGAGTTAACTTCCATAATATGAGTGTCATGGGGGAGAAATATGCGTAGCATTTATTGTTTTATTAAATGAAGACAAAAATCTAAATCCGCCTGTAAATGTTCTTGCATTAAACTCTCTGCTTTTTGCCCGTCGTGCGCCCTGATCGCTTGGTATATCTCTTCGTGCTCATCTATAAGAAAGGGGCGCTTGTGGTAAACTACGGTTTTCCTAAACAGATAAATAATGGATTGCATACGATCAATGATTTCAATCATATCAGGGTTGTTGCTGGATTGTACGATGATATCATGAAACTCTTTATTCGCTTTCATTGTTTCTTCTACGGTTCCGTTACGAGCTATGGTGATGCAATCATAGAGGATTTGAAGCGTTTTTTCATTCATATAGGTTGCCGCACATCGAGCTGAGAAACCTTCCAGTAAAATTCGAACCTGGAATATATTCCGCAAATCGGTGTCCGTTGGATTTACGACTCTCTTCTGTTTGATGAGTCCCTCCTGCTCTAATTTGCGGATTGACTCACGGACCGGAGTACGGCTGACTCCCATTTCCTCTGCCAATTTTTCTTCTACCAGCTTGGTTCCCCGAGGAAGCTCTCCGCTTAAAATTTTGTCTCTTATATACTCATAGGATTGCAGATAGGCTAATTGAAACGGCTGCTTGGTCATTCAGGTAAACCTTCCTCTCTTTATTACGAAAAAGCATCTAATTTTAAATTCATAATTCTTTCAAAGTATAAAATGAATAACGAACATTTGAAAGCGTAATTATAATATTTATACACTTTTAAACTTTTTGTATACAATTTTTAATATTTTGTGTACAATAACCTCGAGATGATCACTCAGAAACGCTTGTAGGAGGAATTAATTTGAAACTCGGTTTTATTGGGTTAGGAATTATGGGAAAACCAATGGCACATAATCTGCTCCGAAACGGATATGAAGTAACCGTTTATGATGTGAATGAACAGACGATTGTACAGTTAACCGAATGCGGGGCAACAGCTGCACCGTCACCTAAAGCGGTTGCAAATGTAAGCGATGTCATTATTACCATGTTGCCTAACCAAGAAATTGTAAAAACTGTTCTCTTAGGTGAAAGCGGTGTCATTCATGGCGCAAGAAGAGATGCGATCGTTGTCGATATGAGCTCTATCTCCCCTGTCGTTTCGAAAGAAATCGCAGAGCTTTTGAACGAACAAGGCATGCATATGTTGGATGCCCCTGTCAGCGGCGGAGAACCGAAGGCGATTGACGGGACATTGTCCATTATGGTTGGCGGTAATGAGGATATATTTAATCGAGTTGAATCTGTTCTGGCTTGCATGGGCAAGGATATTACATTGGTCGGCGGCAACGGCTGCGGTTCGACAGCTAAGCTTGCCAATCAAATTATTGTTAATGTCAATATCGCTGCTATGTCCGAGGCTCTTGTATTGGCAGCAAAATCCGGCATTGATATCGATAAGATGTACAAAGCGATTCGGGGCGGACTGGCTGGCAGTGCTGTTCTCGATGCGAAAGTACCCATGATCCTGGAACGCAACTTTCAGGCCGGAGGACGCATTGACATTAACTTGAAAGATTTAACAAACGTTATGGAAACGGCAAATGCCTTTGAAGTGCCTCTGCCATTAACAAGCCAAGTATTGGATATTTTCCAAGTGCTTGTAGGAGAGGGCAAACAGGCGAATGACCATTGCGGGATTGTTCAATATTATGAGAATTTGGCTGATGTTACTGTAGAGAAGAAATAATCAAACCAATCAAAAGGATTTAATTAATGAGGAGGATATCCCATGGTCACAGGAAATATGTTAATCGTTATTTTTATTTTATCATTGGCCGTTTTGTTCTTTCTGATTCTTAAACTGAAGCTGGAGCCATTCTTATCACTAGTTGGCGTGGCGGTTATGACGGCTGTCGCGATCGGAATGCCATTAAAGGATGTTCCAGGCGTAGTCACGACCGGTTTTGGCAATACACTCGCGGGTGTCGGTATTCTGATCGGACTTGGCGTCATCTTTGGGCAATTTCTCGCAGCATCCGGCGCGATAGAAAAAATCGCTCAATCGGTGCTAAAGGCTTTTGGCATTAAGCGCTCACCTGCAGGCCTTGCGTTAACAGGCACTGCCGTTTCTATTCCGGTCTTCTTCGATGCAGCGTTCGTCATCCTGAGCGGATTGATCAAGAGCTTGTCCAAAAGAACAGGAATATCCATTATTACTTTTGTAACCGCTCTCGGAGTAGGTTTGATTGTGTCCCACAGTATGATTGCTCCGACTCCAGGTCCATTAGTCGTTGCGGAGAACACCAAATCCGATTTAGGTTTGTTCATCTTATACGGTATCATTTGCTCCATACCTGCTACATTGGTCGGCGGGTACTTGTATGGAATGTTTATAGGAAAACGTCTAAATCATTCCGGCGAGGTTGCTGAAATCCAAGAAGCAGATACCTCTTCTGCCAATTCGGAACCTAAGAAAGAAATCAGCGCCGCTCTATCGTTGGGTATGCTTTCCTTGCCTATTGTTCTGATTTTGGCGAATACCCTGTCCAAACTTATTTTCCCAGATACCATGATTTCAACCTTCTTCGGCTTTATCGGCGATAAAAATATTGCGTTGTTTATTAGCGTTATTGCTGCCGTCGTCGTGCTGTCTCCTTACATTAAAGCTTCCAAAGAATCACTGTATTCCGAAGCCATTAATTCAGCGGGGATCATTATTCTTATTACAGGTGCAGGCGGAGCATTTGGCGCTGTCATTAATAAAAGCGGTATCGGAGACTATCTCATTGCTACTATGCAAAGCTGGAGCATTCCCGTTCTGCTCTTGGCATTCATATTCTCACAAATTTTACGCGCTTCACTTGGGTCTGCTACTGTAGCTCTTGTTACGACTTCAAGTATTATGGGACCGCTCGCATTGGACTTAGGCGTTTCCCCTGTGCTGCTGGGACTAGCGATTTGCGCGGGTGGAGTCGGCTTATCACTTCCTAACGATTCCGGCTTCTGGGTCGTAAATAAATTCGGCAAGCTGACCATTCCGCAAACACTGAAAGCATGGACGATTGGCGGGTTTATCGCCGGCTTAACAGCTCTTGGCATGGTCTATGTTCTCAGTTTATTCGCTGGCATATTACCGGGTATTTAAGCTTGCATCATTGAGCAGGAGGAAGTGAATAGAAATGAATAATCAAATGCACAAGATATTAGCTTCTGATGTTTTCGATCAACTGCCTGCTGTTGACAGTGTGTTGGTTGACGAAAAGCTGGAGCAGGAATCCCGCCATTTCAACCGTAAAATCATCGTCCTTGACGACGACCCTACCGGCGTGCAGACCGTTCATGGAATATCCGTCTATACCGATTGGTCCGAAGAAAGTATTAAACGGGGATTTCTAGAGGATAATCCAATGTTCTTTATTTTGACCAATTCCCGAGGATTCATTGCGGCTGAAACTGAAGCGGCGCACCGGGAAATCGCCGCCCATATTGCGGCGGTTGCTCATAAGCTCAACCAACCGTTTATTGTCATCAGCCGCGGCGATTCAACGCTTAGAGGGCATTATCCTCTTGAAACGAAGACATTAAAGGGTACGATCGAAAAAAAATCGGAAATGCAATTCGATGGCGAGGTGCTCATTCCATTCTTCAAGGAGGGTGGACGCTTCACCATAGATAATATTCACTATGTTCAGGTTGAGGACTATCTCATACCCGCTGGTGAAACGGAATTTGCGCAAGATCGGACATTTGGTTATACGAAATCTCATTTAGGGGAATGGGCAGAAGAGAAATCGAATGACGAATTCAAAGCTGAGGATACAACCTATATCTCGCTTGATAGCATTCGGTTGCTTGAAATCGATAAAATAACAAAGCAGCTGCTCGAGGTTACGGATTTCAATAAAGTAGTCGTTAACGCGGTAGATTATGTTGACGTGAAGATCTTTACGATTGCTCTGTTACGGGCAATAAAATCGGGCAAAAATTTCCTATTCAGAAGTGCAGCCGCATTCACAAAGGTTATTGGCGGCGTTAGTGACAAAGCCTTGCTTACGAGAGAAGAGCTTATTAAGCAAGAATCCGGCAATGGCGGATTAATTCTAGTTGGATCCCATGTAAAGAAGACTACTGAACAGCTGGAAGAATTGAAAAAGTGTACATCTATCCAATTTATTGAATTCGATTCCCATCTTGTCTTGCATCCTGAAAAATTCAATGCCGAGGTTAATCGAGTCATTGCATTGTGTGAGGATTTTCTTGGCTCGGGAACCACAGTGACCGTCTATACCCGAAGGGAAAGACTGGATCTGGGCAAAGACAGACAAGAAGAAGAACTGCAGCTTTCCGTCAGAATATCGGATGCGGTTACAAGCATCGTTCAGAGATTAAAGGTTAGACCGAGTTATATTGTAGCCAAAGGCGGTATCACATCGAGCGATATCGGAACCAAGGGTCTTCAGGTACGAAGGGCAACCGTAGCAGGTCAAATCAAGCCGGGGATCCCCGTTTGGATTACCGGAGATGAGAGCAAGTTCCCGGGAATCGCTTACGTTATTTTTCCTGGTAATGTGGGGGCAAAGACGACACTGAGGGAAACCGTAGAGATATTGAACTCGCAGAGATCATAAACAACGGGCGTATACGGCGAAATCACAGCTAATCTAGTGATCAATCGTATATGCCCTTCTATCTAATCGGGAGGTCTATCTATGTTAGTGAATACAAAGAAAGTACTCGAAGATGCACAGCGCGGGAAATATGCCGTCGCTGCTTTTAATGTATATAATTTAGAAACCGTTCAAGCTGCCATTCGCGTTGCCGAGAAGGTGAATCAACCCGTTATTATCGCTTTGGGAGAACGTTACTTCGGGGAGGTAGATGTTGAGGGGTTCTCTGCAATGGTTCATGCGATAGCCGCCAAAGCTGCCGTACCTGTCTCCCTTCATTTGGATCATGCCTATGAGAAGAAATCAATCATTCGTGCCATTCGATGCGGCTTTACATCCGTTATGTATGACGGATCCAAATTTGATCTTGAGCACAATATACGTAACACGAAGGATATAGTCGACATTGCACATATGGCAGGTGTATCGGTTGAAGCCGAGATAGGCTCCGTTGCAAGAGGGGCTTTCTCGGATGAGGACGAAGGCGATGGAACACTAACGGACCCGCAGTCCGCTGAATATTTCGTTAAAGAAACAGGTATCGACTTTTTGGCTGCGGCTATCGGCACTGTACACGGCTTGTACCATGGAGAGCCTCATATCGATCTCTCTCTTCTGGAAAAAATCCGCGCATCAGTCCAAGTTCCGCTAGTTCTGCATGGCGGGTCAGGAACACCTGATGAAATGATTACGCAAGCTATCAAGTTGGGAATATGTAAAATTAACGTGAACACGGAAATATCCATGGCAGCCGTTACCCACCTGCAAACCCATATCCGACGTTATAGCGATGCTAAGGCGCACCTTTCAACAATTATGTCTGATATGCAAATATCTATGGAGCCTGTGATGACTAAATTTGTTAGATTGCTGGCGAATAAAACCAATTGAATCATTACCCAATATATAGTTGATTTGAGATATAAAAAGGGGCAACCCGACTTTATCAGCAGGTTAGGTTGCTTCCTTTAAGTCCACTGCTACAATCCCATATGAAATCGGATCACATTCCACGAGTACTTATCCAACCTGCTTGTCGCCCGACCATCGCTCAGCATAGTGTCTTGGCATTGTCCCGGATGTACTTCCAATGGTTGGTCTGCAGTATTAACTGCATGCAAGCTTTCATGCTTAAGGACAATGTGCTCCTTTATCGTATACTGGTTAAAGTCTCTGATATCCATCTCCAGTACGATGGGTTCATCGCTTCTATTGATGGCGAATACCGTAAGCTCTTCCTTCTCTTCATTATAAACAGCCACTGAATCCACGATGGGAACATCCGAATAGCTTGAAGTATCATATTTCGGGGAATCAACCAAAGTGCGTAACACCTCTCCTCTTCCATACCGAGATACATGCTCGAATGGGTAGTAGGTCGGATTTCTCCATGCCTTACCGCCCTTCTCGGTAAGAATAAGAGGAATCGTGTTAACGAGCAACGATTGACAAGCTATCGTGATCCGATCTGCATGCTTAAGGATCGTCAGCATCGCCGATCCGAATACTAACGCGTCCTCCATGTGAAATTTCACCCAATCGTATGGGCTTCCAATCTGCCAGGGGGTATATTCGATATCCGGTTCTCTCCATACATTCCATTCATCAAAGGAGAGCTGCATCGTCTTGTTACTTCGTTTTTTCGATTTTACATAATCACAGGTTGCGATAACCTCTTGAATCTGTTTCTCCATATCCATGGGCATAGCCAGATAGGTGGGAGTATCTGCCTCACGCTTGCCGATATAATTATGCAGGGATAGATATTCGACGTGATCATAAGTGTGGGTTAGTACGGTCTTGTCCCATTCCGGGAAGGTAGGCATTTGTCGAGTCGAACTGCCGACGGCTACAAGCTCAATGGTCGGGTCTATCCATTTCATAGCTTTGGCTGTTTCACAAGCCAGCAAGCCGTAGTTGTCGGCGGTTTTCCTGGCAACCTGCCATTCTCCATCCAATTCGTTACCTAAACACCAGGTTTTAATATGATGAGGAGTCTTAATACCGTGAGATTTTCTTAAATCACTCCAGTACGTTCCTCCACTAAAATTACAGTATTCGATAATATCTCTAGCCTCTTCAATACCGCGTGTGCCTAAATTTACTGTCATGATCGGGTCTGCGCCAACCAAACCTATCCACTTCATGAACTCGTTCAAACCGAAGGTATTCGGTTCAATGGCTCTCCAAGCTATGTCTGTCTTAGGGATTCGCAGCTCCTTCGGACCAATTCCATCCTCCCAGTTATAGCCTGAGCTAAAGTTACCGCCGGGGTAACGGATAACAGACAAATTCAATGCCTTCACAAGCTCGAGAACGTCATGACGAAACCCATCCTCATCCGCCGTTGCATGCCCTGGTTCATATATGCCGTTATAAACAACACTGCCCATATGCTCAACGAAGGAGCCGAATAATCTTTCATTCGTTCGGCCAATTGTGAAATCCTTACTGACGATCATCTTCGCCTTTTTCATCCTCAATCCACCTTATCTCTATGTTAGTTATTATTGATATAACGTGCTAACCCTTAAGCCCAGATGTAGCTACACCCTGAACAAAATATTTCTGAGCAACGGCATACACAAACAATAGCGGAATTAAGGCAATTGTCGCTGCAGCAAGTGTGGCGCCATACTCGATTGATCTTTGTCCGACGAACATGGCAATTCCTGCGGATAATGTCCTCATTTCGGTGGAGCTAGTCATCATAAGCGGATATAATAAATCATTCCAGTTATTCATGAGGTGAAATATACCTAGGGTAACCATCGCGGGCTTACAAAGCGGCAGCATAATGTTCCAATAAATCCTAAACTCATTCAGTCCATCGACCCTTCCTGACTCCTCCAAGTCCTTAGGAAGTGAGATAAAGAAGGAACGCATCAAGAAGATGCCTAGCGCGCTGCTCGCTCTTGGTAGTATTAATCCCCAGTAAGTGTTTAGGATGCCTAGCTTATAAACCTCTACAAACAATGGAATCATTAATACCTGAAAAGGTACCATTAAGGTAATGAGAATCAGTGTGAATAGTAGTTTATTCCCTTTAAATCGAATTCTAGCAAAAGCATATCCTGCCATCGAATCCAGAAATACGGACACCACCGCTACTGTAAGTGCGAATATCACCGTGTTCTTAAAGAAATCCAGCAACGGTATTCGATCCCAGACATTCATATATTGTGAGAGGGTATATTGCTCCGCAAAGAAGGTAGGGGGGTACTTTAGCAGCTCCTGCTCAAATTTAAATGTGGATATAATCAGCCATAAGAACGGATGCAGGACAATTGCGAGTAAAATCAATATTGCAGTATATGAAGCTGCCTTTCCCCATGTCATTTTGTTCCCCATTACTCTTAACCTCCTCCCAAAGCTATAGCACATCCGATGTTTCATTATTAAGGAAATAACGATTCATGGACAGAGTGATTAACATAATAACAACCATTAAGGATACGGATATAGCTGATGCATACCCCAAATCGTAAGGTGCCAGCTTGAATCCGGTGTTATAGATGTAATTGACCACTGTCTCTGTTCTAAAGAGCGGTCCGCCTTGTGTCGTTACGAAAATTTGATCAAACACCTGCAGAGCACTAATGGTCGTCGTTATCACACAAAAACTGAGTGCAGGAATGAGCATAGGGATGGTAATGTTCTTAAATTGCTTCAGCTTACTTGCTCCATCAATTTGTGCCGCTTCGTAATAGGACTTCGGAATACTCTGAATGCCTGCCATAAGAATTATCATACTGTAGCCAAAGTTTCTCCAGACGGTCATCAGAATGACAGTAGGCATGGCAAGCTCGGGATCACGCAGGAATTCCAGTCGAGGCAGCCCGATTAGATGCAAGTAGTGTGTATACAAACCCGTTTGAGGATCGAGAAGAAAGGACCAAACAATGGCGATTGCCGTTAAAGAACATACGAATGGCAGAAAGAATGCAGTTCTCAAGATCTTGCGAAACAACGTGTTTGTTGAGACAAAAACGGCAACAACAAGGGCTAGCATAATTTGTAGTGGCATCTGCACAAACGTAAAGTAGAAAGTGTTCTTCATCGCATTCCAATATCGCTCATCACTCAATAGCTTTTGAAAATTTTCCATCCCTGAATATGAGGCGCCCTTAAGGAAAATATCCATATCCAGTACACTAATGACTATCGTCGCTAGAAGAGGTATCACTGTAAATACCAGCAAGATTACCAATGCAGGAAGGATAAATAAATAAGCAGCTCCTTGAGGCTTCTTGAAGAAATTAAGATATTGGATCATGATCCACACCTTCAATTTGATAGATTTAATGGCCCGCCATCACTTACGACGGCAGGCCGTAGATGCCTTCCGACTTATGGTTCTGTTTTTAGTATCTCGTCAATGTCGTCTGAAGCTTTCTTGACTACCTCGGCTACATCTTGACCTGCCTGGATTGCCTCAATCATTGTCCACAATACATCATTATTAATCCGGTCTGCAGTGATCAATCCTTTCAAGAACGGCTCACCGGTATTGCCCATAGCAGACATAGCAGAGACGATAGGATCAGCTTGAATTTCCGGATCGTTCAAAACCTTCTCCAAGAATGGAGGAAATCCATTCGCCAGCGACCATTTCTTGACGATCTCTTCAGAACTCCAGTACTTTATAAACATGTATGCTGCGTTCTTCTGTTCTTCGGTCGTCCCCTCTGGAACCGAGAATCCGATACCATCAACTTCAATAAATTGAGACTTTGAGCCAGCTGGAGGAACGGAGACACCGAAGTCGATATTGTTCGCTTTCAAACCCCCGACAAGCCATGGGCCTGTAATAAACATACCCAGTTGTCCACTCATCATCAATTTATCCATATCCGCTCCTGTCGCACCTGCTGGTGATATCTTCTTGTTCTTGGCAAGGTCTTGAAGCCATGTGAGGGTTGCTATATTCTCCGGGGAATTCAGAACGGACTTTAAGTTCGCTATATCCACAATATCCCCGCCATTGCCTTTCATGAAAGGAATAAAGTGTAATGGAGAACCTTTGACAGGTAGAGCCATACCAAACTGATTTTTACTAGCATCCGTTATCTTTACGGCGTATTCAGCTAACTCATTTAATGTTGCAGGCGGCTTTTTTGGATCGAGTCCTGCATCTTTAAAGAGCTTCTTATTCCAGAATAAGTAAATACCGTTGGTTTGCATCGGAAGCATATATTGAGTCCCTGTCCGACCTTGCCCAAATTCTAGAGAGGATTCAGTGAATCCGGCTTTATCGGCTCCAGTTACTGTGAAGAAATCATCCAGCGGCAAGAAGGTTTTGTTCTCAATATATGGCCTTGCAGCACCCGGCCACATTGCAACTAAGTTAGGCCCTGTCTTGGTAGCGATGGATGGAGGAAGCTTCTGGAATAGTTGATCCCATGGCATAATATCCATCTTCACTTCAACATTATCCGTATTATTCTTATTGTAATCATCAACAATTTGCTTTAATAAATCCCCATCAGGTCCGGTAAAGCCGTTCCAGAACGAGACTGTCACTTTCTTGTCCGGAGCTTTATCCACTGCAGGGGTGTCTTTGCTTGGTTGTTTGGTTTCTGTGCCTGAATTGTCCATGCCAGAATTTGCTGTGTTGTTATTACCACACGCTGTGAGTGCAAACAACATGGAGACTAGAAGCATATAAACCAGGATGTTAAATGTCTTTTTTCTCGATACAATTGCCATGTGAAATCCTCCTCTGGAATATTTCATTTTTGATGCTTGTACATGGTTCAAGCTGTTAATTTCAACCGTGTTGCTCCCCCAATAATGATTGCCGTGCTCCGGAGTTGTTTGCCGAAATCACTCCTCTCCTTAATTTAAATCGATTTAAAAATAATCTAAAAAATTAGCCTTCTTCACCTGCTCCGCACGATTCCCGTACAATTAATTGAGCGGGTACGATCGTTTGATTCTCTTGCCCCTTCGTACTTCCGAGGAATGCTATCATTTTCTCTGCAGCAATCTTGCCAACTTGCCGTATGGATTGATCAATAGTTGTTAATGCAGGGTTAGTCAGATTGGCCATCTCAATATTATCGCACCCAACTATCGATACATCGCGGGGTACAGATATCCCTAATTTCTGTAAACCTTTCATAGCCCCTATTGCCATCAAGTCATTGCCTGCGAATATTCCATCGAATTCCACATTCCTGCCTCTTAACTCCGCAACGGCATTTGTCCCTGCTTCCAGGGAAAAATCCTTTTCTATAACAAGAGAGGAGTCATATAGAATTTTGTTATCTTGCAGCGCTTGTTTATAGCCATCTAGACGATTAATACTAACTTGGTACTCCAAAGGGCCTGTAATATGCACAATTCGTTTTCTACCCAGTTGTAGAAGATGACTCGTCACCTTATATGCTCCTCCGAATTCATCGCGCTCTACAGTCATGACATCATCATGTAGCCATTTGCCTAAGTAAACGAGGGGAAAACCAGATTCAATGATTTTCAGAATGTTGCGATCCTTGATCGATGCCGGCCAGAGAATTATTCCGTCTGCTCTGCGATTCCGTAGAATCTTGTCATATGCAGCTGACTCATCTAATTCCGTAGGAGAAGTGGATAGCAACAGATGAAAGCTATTTTCTACTAAAACCTCTGTAATACCTTCTAATAATTGCACGAAATAAGGATGGGAAAATGCATTATGCGGCGTATTCGGGAAAATCAAAGCAATGGTTTCCGCTTTCCTGGCGCGTAAGCTGCGACCGATTTCATTCGGAACATATTTAAGACGCTTAGCAACCTCCTCAACAGATTTCTTAGTTTTTATATTAACACGCGGGTCTCCGGATAAAGCTAATGAAGCTGTCGCTGTCGAAACACCAGCAACTCTTGCTATATCTTTCAAAGTGATATGCACCTTCGTCATCCTCAGAATTCCTTTCTTTAAATCGATTTAATTAATTTTATAATAAAGCGTTTTCATTTTGCCGTCAACATTTATTTAATGAACAAGGGTTATGCCCGCTTTTTTTGCTGCCCTGTCTGCACAGGGCCCGTTTGCTGCCCTCTCCTATTGATGTTTGGCTCCTCTTCCGTGCTTCTCATTCAGCAAGCTTGACGCAGGCCGTAGATTCCCGCACGACAAGCTCCGTTCTCAGAGCGATGCGCTCCTTTATGGTCTGGGCTTGTTTAAATTCCTTGAGCAGCAGGTCTACGGCGACGGCCCCTAATTGCTCCATCGGCTGAGCGATTGAGGTTAGAGGAGGATCGGTTACCGAAGCCAGGATGGTGTTATCGAAGCTGATGATCGACAGCTCGGATGGAACCCGAATCCCCGCCTCCTTTGCAGCTTGGAGTGCACCGACGGCAAGCAGGTCATTGCAGCAAAATATAGCGGTCGGCCGGTCGGCGCGTACCAGCAATTCAGCAGCCTCCCGTTTGCCATCCTCCACACGATGCTTGCACAGCTTCACATGGTTATCAGTCATCTCGATGCCCTCTTCCGTAAGCCTCTGCTTAAAGCCCTGAAGCCTTTCACGGCTGCTGCTGACCGAAATGATTTCAGATAAAACCGCCATTCGGCGATGACCTAGACGCAGCAAATGCTCGGCTGCCAAGCGGCCTCCGTGCCAATCGTCCGCCACAACGGTATGTACGGAGACGGCAGGCACCTCGCGTCCTATGACCACGATTGGCATCGAACCGCTTAGTTGGCGCAATATATCCGTATTCTCCATACCCGTACCGATCATAATGCCGTCAACCCGCTTTTGCTTGAGCACCGAAATATATTGTTCAATACGTTCGTCCTTGTTATCCGTGCTGCAAATAATAACGCTATAACCGAGTTGATGCCCTCTGTCCTCAACAGCTCTCGCAACTTCACCGAAAAAAGGGTTCGCAATGTCCGGAATAAGCAGGCCTATAGTATAGGTATGCTTTCCGGTCAAAGCGGATGCGATAACGCTTGGTTGATAGTGGAGCCTCTCCATGATGGCGATAATTTCACGCCTTCTCTCCTGGCTTATTTTCCCCTTATCGTTCATTACCTTAGATACCGTTGCTATGGATACTCCCGCTTCTCTGGCTACATCGTAAATTGTTGCTTTCACGCGCATTCCTCACTCACTCTAGTCGTCCTCACCTCTATTATGCTTGGAGAAGGATGGAATTGGCAATCACAATCGCGTATGAGCATCCCGCAGCTTAATTACGCTGCTCATCCGGCTGATTTCCACCCCAGCCAGCATCATAATGCCAATGCCGTGATTGTCGTTCACGACGGTCCGCAAATCATACATATAATATTCAGGAGAATAGGAGTACCGTGACCCGCTGCAAACGCCATGCACATTGCCCTGACGATCGATCGCTCCGCCGGTCAGACCCTGCCAAGCTTTATGCGCGGCGGCCGCATAGCTTTCCTTTCCTTCCAGCCAGCCGAAGCGCACTCCCCTGGCGAAGGCATAAGCGAACATCGCGGTGCAGGAAGCTTCCTCATATGCATCCGGCTGGTTAAGCACCTGACGCCATAATCCTGAATCTGACTGCAGCAAGGCCACACCCGCGCAAAGCTCCTGAAACATAGCGAGCAGTGCGCTCCGACTCTGGTGATCTTCGGGCAGCTTCTCGAGCAGCTCGGACAATGAGAACAGGCACCAGCCATTTCCGCGTCCCCACGGCACGCGCGTCGCCTTGCCGTATTTGAAATCAAACACATGCGACATGACGCCTTCCGGCTCGATAAATAAATAACGCTTATACAGCAGAAACTGTCTCGCCGCCTCATCCAGCGCTTCGTTCTGCCCCGTTGCAGCAGCGTATCGTATCAGGAAAGGGGCGCTCATGTACAGATCGTCCGCCCACATCGTATCAGCCGCATATTCGCCTGGGCACAGCCTGTAGAACGCCCCATCCTCCCGACGCTCCAGCTTGCGAAGCATGAAATCGGCAATAACATCGGCTATTGTCCGAAATTGCTCATCTCCCGTTTGCAGATAGGCTTCAAGCATAGCCGATCCAAACGAGCCGCAGTTGTCCAGCATCTTAATCAAGACAAGCTGGTGGTTAACCGACGGAAACCCGTATTGGTCCCGGTCCCACAACGAATATTCATACCTATCCGTACAGCTGCGGATGTGCCCCAGCGCGTAATCAGCCAAGTCTTGACGGTTAAGCTCGCGCGCGGTTCGCAGAAGCCCGTACATTGTAACGCCGAGCGGATAATCCCAGCGCCCGTAATTCGTAGCGCTTCCGGTCGTCCATTTGTTGCTCAACATGGCGTTCTCATAGTAGGGTCTAACCATGGACTGAGGAGCATCAATCATCCAATACGTATGTCCGTCAGCTCGGCCCTCAGAATCGACGGCAGGATAAAGGGCAGTCGTTGTGCAAACCGCAGCTGGGTCAGGCTCTGCCTCCGGATCCAGAGGTCCCGCGTACAGCCATGCTCCTTCTCCGCCATGGACGGCAGCCGGCATTTCTAGAGGCAGCAGGTTGCCGCCGGAATAAACGTTCAATTCGAACCCCCAGCCGCCAGAGCCGCTCACGCTGTGTACGACCAGCTGTCGGAATCCGGAGCTTGCGGAAACCTGTGTCCGATAGGCACCTGCCGACTGAAGCTCGATAACCTTTAATCCATCCAGCCAAATGGAGGTCGGTCCTAAAGCGTGGCCTTCCAGCATTAACGTATCCGATGCTGATGGCAGCTGTAAACCGCTCCATCCGTAAGCTGCAGCCGGTTGAACGGGACGGCCGAAAAGCCGCTCGCAGTTCGGCAGCTTAGCTTCCTCCTTCGTCCACTTCACCCGCGGCAGCCACGTTAAGCCGGTTTCCTCTTCAGCTAGCTTGAAATCAGGGAACCCTCTTTCACTTCCGTAAAGCTGACTTTTCATAGAACCTGTAAAAACCCAGCCAGCGCTTCCCTCCCTGCCTGCGAACGGAGCCAGCACCTGCATAATACGGACCTTCGCCTCATCCGCCCCGAAGCGGCAGCCGAAGCCCGCTTCCGTTTTACGTGCCTCAACAAGGACAGCGTTCCAGCCCTTGCGCAGCAGAAGGGGAATAATGGCTCTCGCACCCGGCTTCATTTCGTCTACCGCATTCGACCGATACAGCTGCTCTTCATTGACATACAGCCGTATAGGACCCAGCGGTTCCATGACACCGTCGATCGAACGTTCGTCGTCGCTCCACACAAGCCCGTAAACATAAGCGTAATCGCCGTTATTCGCTTCCGGCAGCTTGACGGACAAATTCATATCGTAAAGCCCTTCCCTGGTCTGCAGCACACCCGATTTGGCAAACGCCCGCAGCGCGAAGGGAACGGGTGGATTTGCGCCGACATATCGACCTGCCAGCACCTCCAGTATGCGGCGCTCATCGTTGCCGAACCAGTAACGCGCGCTTTCGCGCGGCTCCATATATACGCTCATACCTTTCATTCCTCCTGCTTGCTGTCATCCCGGTCCTGACGCGACAGCCTAATATCGAACGTTCTGTCATACGGAGTCATTAAATTCACGACCAGCGTTTGGCAATCTGCCGGATAACTTGTATTGTTAAGCGCTTTAGCACGGTGCTCATGCGCGCCGCCGTCCAGCTCAATCCAATCGCTTCCCGCGGTTAAGCGGACTGTCCCTTTCTCCCAGAACAGCGTTCCAGCCGCTGCCGGCATCAGTCCTTCCCCAGACAATGCGCCTTCCTTGCCGAACACAAAAGAAATTTGAGTCATCAATATTTCCGGTTGCTTGCAATGGACGCGAATTTTCCAGCCTTGTTCGCTTTCCGTTAACACAACCTCGACTTGATGCTGCTGCTCATGTGTTACTTCTCTTAAATGATGCGGCAGCAAATACCAGGGGCTGACCGCCCCGCCTGCGGTTTCAGGTAAATCCCGTTTCGATATGGGACCGTAGTACCCCTTGCTCTCAGTCGCCGTTAACCGGTAACCGTGCTCAAGCTCCTCCAGCCGCTTCAGCTTGACGAAGCCGGGCTCGAAGGAGGTTGCGATTTGCACGGCAAGCAGCCGCGCAGCGCCATGCCGCAATGCAAAAAACGAAGTCGCTTCGGTGATGACGGTCGCGCTTGTCGCCCCGTTCCGATGCCTGGCCACCGGAGCGCCGAAATCGGGGTGCAGCCGACTGTGATAAATTCGTCCACCGTGTCCGGCCGCATCCATCCCGCTCAGGTATCTATCACGCGGAAAACCGTTATTGATGACAACTCGGTAGGGATCCGGCAGCCCTTCAGCCTGTACCTTGCAATCACGAAGCGCCGGATAACGCAACAAGCCGATAAGCGCGTTGTTGGGCAGCCACCCCGGATGCTTCAACGCATCGCCTGCCAGCTCGGCGATTGCCGCAAAAAGAGGCTCCCGGTCCATGCTGGCCATCAGCTTGGCTACGAGAAAATAGCTCCCCATGTCGTATTTGCTGCCGAAGTCCTGACGGCCGGAATAGTCCGTTACCACCTCTCCGTCCGGATGGATCATATAGGCCATCATCCGCAAATTCCGCCGTACCGGCTCCAGCAAGTCCGGCCGATCGAAGAGCTCCGCCGCGTAAAAAAGGACGATATCGCTGACGGCGTTATAGATGCCATTGCTCCGCTCCGTCCACTCTCCGTCTTCCGTGTTATCTATTCCTTCCGCAAGCCACTGGTCCGCCCGTTCCTTTAGCTCCGGTCGTCCTGTCAGCTTATACATAAATCCCAGCGCCGCCGTAATGACCCAGCGGTGGTTCGGGGTGTGGCAGCCTCCTGTCAGCAAAGCCGGAATGGTCCGCTCCAGAAACAGCCGGATATCCTCCGTCGCTTGGCGCAAAGGTTCCCATACATGGGCGGCAAGCAGCTCATAAGCCTGTGCCAGGCCGCCTACGACGAATGCGGTGTCCGGCGGTGAGTGCATATTCGTCCATGGCGGCGAAATCGTTCCGTCGTTATGCTGGAACCGCAGCATGTACCTTGCGCCTAGCTCTAGGCTTATAAGCAGCTCCTTATTGTGATAAAACCGCGAATCTTCATTGATGAGAGCGGATGTCCATAATGCCATTACCATCGGCGTTCCGCCATGGCTTGGCCAGGCGAGGCCATTCACGGGTTCGGTAACTCCTCCGTAGAACTCACTGCCGCTGTCAAGCACCTGATGATCCATGCCGTCTTTTACCCAATGGTCATTGATTGAGACAAGCTTTTCATATACACCCATTGTTATTTCCCACACTTTCCTCAGCCGTCATTTCTGCCTAACTCCGCATGCAGCTGCTTCTTAATTGCCTTATCCTTTCACTGCTCCAAGCATCACACCGCTTACGAAGTACCGCTGCAGCCACGGATATACGATCAGAATAGGCACGGTGGCGAATATGACGCTTGCCGCCTTCAGGCTTTCCGGAACGACGGTCGCCATCTGCGCTCCTTCCATCTGCAGGAGATCCGTAATCATGTTGTTCTGGATGAGCTGATAAAGCTTAAGCTGCAGCGGATAAAGCTCTGGACTGGTAATGTACATCAACGTATCCGTAAATCCGTTCCAGCGGCCAACCGCATAGAACAGGCTGAGAGTCGTAATGACCGGCAGCGATAAGGGCAGCATAATGCTGAGCAGAGTCCGAAAATGGCTGCTGCCGTCGATTTCGGCAGACTCCTCCAGGCTTTCCGGAATATTGTTGAAGAACGAAATTAAGATAATTAAATAAAAAGGGTTGATCAGTCCGGGCAGTACAAGCGCCCATATCGAATCGAGCAGGTTAAGATTGCGGACCAAAATATATTCCGGGATGATGCCGCCGCTGAAAAACATGGTAATGACGACAATGAACATGAATACTTTGCGGCCCTTGAGCTTTTTTTTGGACAAGGGATACCCGATCGCGATCGTCATTAGCATGCATAAGACGGTGAACAAGCTGGTTAACAGCACCGTAAAACCGAGCGAGCGAATCATGGATGAATCAGAAAACACCTTGGTGTAGGCTTCCATATTAAAATCAACCGGAAGCAGGCTCACTTTCCCGGATAAAATCGGTGCTGCCGAGCTAAGGGAAATGGCCGTTATATGAAGAAAGGGAGCCAGACAAATCAACGTGCAAACGAGTAAAACGATAAAATTGGCGGAATCGAAAACGCGGCTGGCAGTTTTCTCTCTCACAGCGTCCGCTCCTTTCAAATGATCGAAAATCGGGATGGATATATGCGTGCAATCGCTCCTAGAGGATGCTTTCATCCGTGAGCTTCTTAGAGGCATAGTTGGCGCCAAGCACAAAGACAAGTCCTACAACGGCCTGGAACAAACCGACAACTGTCGCCAGCGTATATTGGCCCGATTGGAGACCGATTCGGTATACAAACGTGCTGAGCACGTCGGAGTATTCGCGCACCGCCAAGTTGCCGATCACATACGGGCGCTCAAAGCCGATTGAAATCATATGGCCCAGATTAATAATAAGCAGCACGACAATGGTTGGTTTAAGGCCCGGGAGCGTAATATGCCAAATTCGTTTCAGTCTGCCCGCTCCGTCAATGCCGGCAGCCTCGAACAGTTCCTTGTTGATGCCGGTAAGAGCTGCCAAATAAATAATCGTCCCCCAGCCGGCGCTTTGCCACACGCCTACAAGCAAATAGGTGATCAGCCAATCGTTCTTGTCCGTCAGAAACGGGATGGCATTGAAGCCCATTGAGGTAATCAAATTATTAATCATACCGGACTGCGTTCCGAACACCTGATAGACAATTCCGCCAATAATGACCCAGGAAATAAAATGCGGGATATAGAGAATGGTCTGCGAAAGCTTCTTAAACCATAGCGTCCTCATCTCGTAGAGCATAATAGCCAATATAAGCGGCGCTGGAAATGAAACGAGCAAATCGAGAAAGTTGAGCATCAGTGTATTGCGCAGCGTCAAGTAAAAATCACGCATGCCGAATACTTCCCTAAACGCCTCGAGGCCGATCCACTCGCTTCCCATAATGCCCTGAAAGAAATTAAAGTCCTTAAACGCGATCTGAATACCGTACATCGGGCCGTATTTGAAAATGATGAAATATACCATCGGCAATGCAAGCAGCGCATATAGCTGCCAATATCTGCGGAAATAGACGTTCCAACTCACAGCGGTCTCCTCCTTATGCAATCGGTTCACACGCGAGACGAGGCCGCGCCTCGTCCCTTCGCGTTCACCAAGCCCACTCAGTCGTTACTTGGCCTGCATCTCTTTATAAACAGCCGTACGCTCGTCTAATATCGCCTGACCTCCGCTAGCCATGTAGTCTTTCAGCATCGTTTCATAGATACTTTCGAACTGCTCCGGCTTTGACATCGTCGTTTTCACGATCATCTCATTGAATTTATCAAGCAAAGTCGTGGCGTATTTCGTCTGCGCTTCGATCGGTCTATCCATTAACACAGGCGGAATCACGTCGGTGTTCGCCACCTTCTGCGCAGCTGCTACCTGATCCTGGAATCTCTTCGGCTTATCCAGCTCTCTAGCCTTCAGGTTCTTCTCCATGCTGCCAAGCTGCTTACCATTCGAAATAATGGCCATATCGCCTGAATTGTACAAGCGGTTCTTCGCTTCCTCTGTCGGATTCTCCACAACTACCGGTATACCGTCGACCATCGTATAATTTTCGCCCTCAACGCCGTTTTGCATCTTAAACAAATTGTCGCCAGTCGCCATCCATTCCAAATATTTAATGGCCTCGACCGAGCGTTCGCTTGATTTTGGAATCATGATATAAAGGCCGTTCGGCGCGTACATCGGCTTGGCGTGCTTCCCTTCCTCATTCGTGTACACATCTACGGAAGCCAGCAAAGCTCCTGGAACGTTTTGCTGCAGCACATCGTAACTTCCTTTATCGTAGAAAGGATTAATGTCATCCTCGCTGAAGAAGCCAATTTTCCCATTCGAAACGTCTTCGCCTAATTTCTTCTTGTCTTTGTCCAGACCGAAATCCTTGCTCATCAAGCCTTCGTTGTACAGCTTATTCATAAACTGCAGCGCATCTTTAAAGCCTGGAAGAAGTGTCGGATAATCGTTAGATCCGAGCTGCTGTATCAAAGTGTGCTTTTGTTCCTCCGTCGTCGGCTTAATGAATGACCAAATCAGCGGTTCGTATTGAGCGGATGCGATCGTCATGCCCAGAGGGATGACTTGACCGCCCGTTCCGCCCGGATCCTTCTCCTTAAAAGCCTTCAGTACGTTATACAGCTCTTCCGTCGTTTGCGGAACCGGCATACTTAGCTTATCCAGCCAATCCTGACGGATGAAGGATGCGTATTTGCCTAATATCGAGCGCTTCGCGGGGACGGCGAACTGGGTACCCTGGAACTGGCCGTAGCCGATAAGATCATCACCAAGGAAGGTTTTCAAATTAGGCGCATGCTCGTCAAGCAGCGGTCCGACATCGGTTAAACCGCCCTGCGTCGCATAACGGTTGAATGTATTAGGATCGTAAGTAAACACGATGTCCGGCACGTTGCTGCCGCTGGCCATCAGAACATTCAGCTTCTCAACTTCCTCCGAGCGAGGTACAGGTACGAATTCGACATCAATGTTGTTCGGATCGCCGAAGTTTTCTTGAACGAATTTCGTTAAATAGTTGTCTGTAATCGTTGAGCCAACCGGAGAGTTGCCTCTGTCGAACACCTCAACCTTAAGCGTGACACGTTCCGTTGACGCCCCGGCATTTGACGCCGCCGCATTCGTTCCATTTGAAGCTTCAGGCTTCGAATTGGTTGAACATGCCGTGAACAGCAAGGTACAAGCCAGGAGCACCAAGGATGCTTTCTTCGTTTTCGAAACCCCTCTATTTCTCATCATTCCAATCATCGTTCCCAACCCCTTCATCGATTGATGTTGTACCGGACAGGCCGCTGATCTTTATTTAGGATAGCGCTTTCAGTAAAGCTTCAGCAGCCCGAATCGGAATGACCAAAGTATGGCATGACATTCGAGAAGGCGGCAATAAACTAGTTTCCGATCCATAAACCTGAGGATAATATCCAATTTTTACTAAAATACACTATTGTCGCATCATAAACTGTTTTCAAATATCCCAGGACTGACGGGCTTTTCCGGGCTTTAACTTCAGTTTTCTATAATCTCCCGGCGTCACGCCGACGATTCGCTTGAACACACGCCCGAACGTAATGGAATTCGCATACCCGACCTGAAGAGCAATCTTCTGCACGGACTCTTCGGTTTCCGCCAGCAGTTCCTCCGCCCGCTCCATTCGCAGCTGCACAATAAAATCAACGAATTTCATATTAAACTCTTCTTTAAATAAATAGCTGGCGTATTTGCCTGTAATATGAAACCGGTCGCTCAGGTGTTTTAAAGACAAATCGGGATTTTCAAAATTTTCTTCGATATAAGCTTTCAGCTCATTAATCATCGCACGATGATTTTTGGTTTCGCTGTGTGCGACATAGGTGCGGTATATTTCCGTCAAACGTTCTAAATAGAGAGCCTTTAATTCATAAAGCGTCACCGTTTCGTCGGCTGCTCTCTGCTTGGCGGCAATCTTCGCGCCCTTGAAATGCTCGTGCAAATCGCCGGACATTTCCGACAGCTCATTCCCCAGCATATCCATCATGGTTTGCAAAACCATTCTGATATCCTCATCCTTCAAGCAATCCGTCTCCATTAGCCCGAACAATCTCTCCAGATACGCACGCCATTCCCCTGTTAAAAGCCTAAACTCCCTTACAAGCTCAGAACTGTATTGCACATATTTATACCACTTCAGGCCCGCATCGCCGGGCAAATCCTCGCTCATAATGATTGCTTCTTTGCCGAGCGACATTTTATGGTGAAGCGCGTCAACCGCCGCCTGGTAGGACTGTTCGACATGTCCCCACTCCCGCTCAACATGCCCGACACCGAAAAGCAGGGACAGCCGCAAATGCTCGGCCACCCAAAGCCGTCCTTTGTCTGCGAATATCCGAATTTTCTCCTTCACCGACGAATTTCCTCCGCCTAAACCGACAATCATGCCCATACGGTTCTCCGCTATCCACTCCGCCCAGCCATACATGCCGTCTGCTTGCGCCAGCTCCTGCAACACGTTCGTCAACGCAAACTTCAGAGTATGCTGATCCCGTACGGAAAATATGCTGCGAAAATCACGGTATTGGCTTATCTCGACCACTATGAAAGCTAGTTGATCAAGCTTCTCTCCCTTAGGAAGCTGCCCCAGCTTGTTTAATCGGTCAGCTACAGACTCGAGATCATCGCCTTGCATGATGTCGTGGAACAGCTGGCGTCTGCTCACAAGCAAGTTCTCGCGCTGTTTCTTCTCGAAATCCGCGGTTTGTTGTATCAGGTTTTCCAGCGTACGATCAATCATGGACAGCTCGTCCATTTTCAGCCCAAACTCATCCTCGCGAAGCTGAATCGATTCAATCCGATTCATCATGACCCGGATCGGCTTATAGTTTTTTCTTGTTATATAGATGATGTAGAAGATGGCAAAAATAACCGTCAGCAAACCAATGATAACCCAGACATAGGATATGACCGACACCCATATAAACAGCTGCCCGGCGGCGATTCCGCTCTCAAACTGCCATCCGAGAAGCTCTGACTCAATTCGATTGAGCACTCTGCCGCTTTTCTCCGCATGTTCGGATAAATCCGCTGAGCGCGTGGAAAACAGCATATCCCCGGACTCGTCGAGAACATCCACAAACGAGACTTCGCCGATTTTCATGGATCTGATCATCTGCTCGACCGCATACATATCGACGTTGACCACGATGAGACCTTCGGTTCCGAAGGGCAGCGGCTCTCTTTTATATATGGAAATCACACGTTTATCCTGCTCTGTACTGAACTCATGGTAACCCCGGATCGACGACCAACTATGGTTGTCTGGATTCTTAAGCGCCTGCTCTATGAATAGCCGATCGGAGAACGCATCCCATGACACAAGTCCGCTCCGCGTCAACACCTGCTTATCCTCAATCCTGTATACATAGATAGAATCGATTAGACTATCGTTAGCGGCAAGCGTCCGCATGCTGTCGACGACGTCGAAGAGCACCTGACGATTCTCGCGCGTAAGCTCCGTGTTCAAAAAATCACGGTAACGATCATTTTTCTCAACCTCCTCCAGCACGTCCATCTCAATCCCCCTAAGCGAACGGGAGAGCCGGTCCACCATATAGCTGGTTGTAATCCGGTCGGCCTTCACGGTTTCCTTATGCGAGATGTCATTGACGACGATAAAGGACAAGAAGATTAAGATCGTTACTGTAAACAAAAAAATAGGAAAATACGATAGCAGCATTCGGCGGTACCAATTCCTCTTCATCTCCATCACTCCCCGTATAAAAACACAACCGCCAACAACCTTGGAGAAAGCGCTTACCCTCATATCTTAAGAGATAATGGCCAACTATTCAATGGAAATAGATAGCTTCCAAAAACAAAAAAAACGCTATGCTCGCTGCTTGGCAGCAACGAGCATAGCGTTTTCAAAAAGCTAAGAGACAAACCGGATGAGTTTGGCGCCGTGGGAAGAGATTGTGACACTGCAGCTCCCTTGGGTTTGTTCCCACTCGGAGCCTGTCCATAGGTCCTTGGCACGGACAGTGCCAATTACACCGATATCAGCGAGTTCAAGCGACACTTCCACTTCCCTGCTCCCGGTATTAAACAATGCGGCGTATTTCTCACCATTAGGGCCGTCTCCGGTCCAGACGATCCGGTCGCCATCGCGGTACAGCAGCCGGGTGTTCTTGCTATCGCGGTGCATATCGAGTACGTCTTGGTTGGTGAGCAGTGAAAGTGTCCATTCGTCGTTGTCCCGCAGCTCCCCGCCGAAGAACAGCGGTGATCGGAACAGCGTCCATAACGACATCATGGTGATTTGTTCATCCAGGGTGAATCGCGTCCAGCGGTCGGAACCGCCTCCATCCACAGAACGAATGCCGATGTGCCCCAGCGGAAGCATGTCGCAATCCGGCCATGCTCCAGGTGCCGAGATGCTCTGCCATTGCTCGCACCGATCGAACATGTCAAGCAGCAAGGGCCATTGATCCCAATAGTCATCCGTCATACGCCACATATTGGCATGAGCCGAGAGGAAGTCGGCCTGCTCGACCAACGCCGGTCCTGGAGACAGACTCAGTACCATGGGGCGCCCGCATCGGTCAATCGCATTGCGGATAAGCTCGATCTCTTGCAGATGGGGTCCATACAATTTAGAAGCGGCGATGTCGTCCACCTTAACGAAATCAACCCCCCAATCCGCATACAGTTGAAACAACGAATCGTAATAGGCTTGCGATCCCTCCTTAGAGGCATCGATGCCATACATATCCGTATTCCACGGACAAATCGAGTTCGTATGCGCGATTTCGCGCGCTGTTGCTGAAGTGCCCAAAATCGGCATGTTCGCATGAACGGCTTGTCTAGGAATACCCCTCATAATATGAATGCCGAACTTCAATCCAAGACCATGAACATAATCTGCCAACGGCTTGAATCCAGCCCCGTCTGATGCAGAGGGAAACCGACCGGACGCAGGGATGAGACGGGAATACTCATCCATCTCCAGCTGGACAAAAGGTCGATAATGCGAAGACACGGCTCCAGGCTCATACCATTGGATGTCGACGACGATATATTCCCATCCAAATTGTTTCAGCTTCTCTGACATATACTCGGCGTTTCCGCGAACTTCCTTCTCGGTGACTGCCGCCCCATAGCAGTCCCAGCTGTTCCAGCCCAAAGGCGGGGTAGGGGCGTATTGACGATGACTCAAGTGAAATGCCTCCTTGGTAAATACGCATGATGGTAAAACATTGCTATACAATTCCCATCATAAATGCCAAAGTAGCAGAAATCCACCGTAATATTGGATGAATAATAGCACTAAATTGCTAGTCCGATCGAAGACTTATTCGAAAAAAAGCCGACTATATTGAAGATGGCTGCCGGAGCGGAGATGGGCAGGAGTCTGCCCTGTGAGCTTCCTGAAAACTTTAATGAAGTAGCTTCCGCTGGAATAACCTACGGAAATGGCGATTTGTTCGATGCTCCAATCCGTTTGGCGAAGCAGCTCGATGGATTTTCCGATGCGAATTCGATTCACGTATTCACCCGGCGTCATGCCGACGAATTTGGTAAACGTTCTCAGGAAATGGTATTTGGAAATCCCCAACTCTCTGGCTAATTGCTCCTGCCCTACCATCCGGTTGTAGTTTTTGTCCATAAATTGAACGGCGGCTGTTATGACGGTCGGCCATTCGGCAAAAGTCAGTCCCTTGGAGGATGCAAAACGGGCCAGTTCCATAACAAAACGATACGTATGCCAGGAGGCTGTGTAAGGATCGGTGATACGACCTTCGCATGCATATTGATAGAGATCTTTAAGAGCAAGAATCGGACTGCTTCCATGCGGCAGATAAGGTGTCCCGCCTAAGCTGCTCTTGATTTCTTCCCAGAGAGGAAGCACGAGATGCGGGCGCAACAGGACAAAATAGAAAGCCCATGAATGGCTTGCTTTGGGGAGTCGGTAGCAGTGATCGCCAGGTATCTCCACAAGAAAAGCACGGCCCGGTTCAAGAGTATGCGTACATCCATCAACCTCGAGCTCCCCTTGACCTTCTACCGTATATTGAAGCAACAAGAGCGGTCCGTCCGTCCGGGTCAGTCCGTTCCAATCATAGGATACGTCGGTTACTCGTTCATGCCCTACTGCAAACAGCCCGCACAGAGGCAGGCTGTCGGAATCGGCGAATCGGAACCCGTAAGTTCCCCTTTCTTGATCAACCTTCATGTTCTCATTTCCCCGCTGTCTGATATTGACCCAGGCGCTCTACTCGGTTTAGGTACAGATTCAAGGCTGTCGATCAACAGCTCATAACTTCGGAAATCTGCGGGAGACCACATAATGTATGCGAAAAATCATACAAAATGAGCGTCACACACATCGAATCAGTCGATTCTATACGAAATTTCATACAAAAAAAATTGATTTGAGCCCGGATTCTGTAAATGTATGCGAAAAATCATATACATTCTCTGCATGTGTACGTTCACTTTAAAACTGTTCACAATTAATCGACAGCCTCGATTCTGAGCCTACAGTCCACACCCTAGATTTCCTTACCAAAACAAATGGATTCCCCTTGCAAACCCTTTGTCAATTTCTCCCTCAAATTTATTAGCCAATCAGGTTCATTATCCCATTTATCAGCGATTGACCTTAGAATACGAACATACCCATATAAATTGGCAAAGCGCCTGCATGCGGGTAAGATAACCTCAAAATCATTTGGGATATCGTATTCAGTGAGATATCCGTCCATGAAGCATTGCCTTTTATGATTAAAAATTTCAGATGAAAAATAGTCCTGCAAACTATCAAGCGCTTGTTCGATATCCATTGCATACCAGTGATACATCGCATCATCAAAATCAATTACATTACAAGATTTGGATTCGTCATCGTAAAATACATTATCGTATTCAAAATCATAATGTACCAGTCCAAAATTACTTTTATTCACAGGGATTGAAGCAAAATAACTTCGTAGTAATTTCGTCTCCATCAATGCTGCTGTTTCTTCTGGAAAACTCATTAAAACATCTTGAATCCAATCTAAAACATCACTGTATGACCATCTTTGGGTTTTATCAGGTGTGTACTGACTAGATAAGAGATGGAGCCTACCTAGCGCTTTACCATGGCTGAATATAATGGTATCACTAAAATCCGTATTATTAATCTGCACACCAGAAACACGTTTAAATACGGATGCAAAATAATCTCCCCATGGAGTCTGCACCTCTACAAGCTCCTCACCATGCTTTGATTCAACCGATTCTAAAACTCCATAGTGGTTATCACGCAAGTAAGAAATGAAATCCAGTTCCGCCAAAATATTTGATTTTAGCTTCTCTGTCTTTGGGGCAAATCGTAATAGGTGGGTCTTACCTTCACATTTGAACGGATAAATGGCGTTTGACGATATCCGATAATACTTAAACATATCGATTGATCCTTCATCGTAATTCCAATTTTTCAAAACCATTTCTGCTAAATTCACATCATCAAAAAGATATTTTAACTTCAACACAAAGCATCCCGCTCCTTTAATAACCAAATCTATCGCCAAGCAGCTTTTTTGAACGCAAAAAGACCGCAGGCTATGCTGCAGTCTACGGAATAATGAGCAGTTATATCCTTAATGAGAGGCAGACCTAGTGTCTGCCAACAATATTCAGTTAAGAATCACCTTAATATCAACAGTAGTAGTAATAGCCCGGCGTTTCATGCCGCTCACTCCCTTCTAAACCTATTAGTTATATATTACCTTAGATTGTTTCTGGAAACAATTTCTAAATGGGATTTGAAATATGAGCATTAATTCCAAATTCAAGAACAAGGAAATCGTCAAGGTTCAATAGTAAAAAAACAACAAAAAAACGAGTATCCTATCAGCAGTTACCACCTACTAAAGAGAATACTCGTTCGTATTTTCTATGTTATAATTATTCCAGCACAGAGAACGGCTTGCGAGGGCGGTCGGCTAATCTCCCGGAAGGGAGGTGATGCCATGGAGGTATTCCAAGCATTGACGCTTATGATTTCATTCGCGACATTGGTTGTACTTATACTTTCATTCCACAAAAGGAAATGACCGCCCAATCTGCTAGGATAGCGGTCATTTCTTGATCTCATATCCGAAGCCGACCGCCTTTGAAGCGGCTGTGTGCTCGGGAGTCGTGTTACTAGCACGGCTCCTTTGCATTTTACGCATTTGCTACCTCTAATATAACACGTTAGGAAGTAAAAATACATAAACAACTCTGCTAAGTTCGGCTAAAAACCTCACGATCAATCATAAGCTGCCATGATCACGTCATCGGATCATCATCGGATCCGCCGGATTCGATGACCGCCGTCAACAGGGCAAGTGCCAGTCCCTGTCCCCAGCCTTGAGCCCACTTTTTATCCACCCTAAGATAACCTTCTATATCATTCATTACGGCAGTTCCGCCAGAAACGTTCAGGACTCGTCCATTACTTGCTATATTAGCCAGCGTTCCGTCCAACGCCCTCTGTACATATTTGGCATGCAGCGGATTGTCTTGCGTCACCATCGCCGCCGTTATGCCTGCTGTAGCTGATATCTCGCCGTAGGCTTCCGGGAAGTCGAGAACGGTGCCCCAGAGGCCATCCTCCTTCTGAAGCCTCTTTATTGCGGCGAGTTGATCGCGGAGGGAGCTTCCAATATGCATAAAAGGAGGATACAGGTAGCCCTCCGGCAGCACCTTACTCACCCGGGACATCGTATAAGCCGCCCAAGCGTTGGCCCGTGCCCAGTAAATGCCCGACATGTGATCCTGCTTGAGGTTGTTATAGCCGTGGTACCATAGAGCGGTGTTCTCGTCCTGCAAATAATTAATATGCCAATAAAACTGGTGCAGAGCATCGTCAATGAGGGGCTTCTTCCCCAGCTTCACGCCAACGCGCAGCAGAAAATACGCTGCCATGAACAGCGTGTCCGCCCAGCACTGCTCCGGGAAATCGTTCTTGGCCGACACCGTATGCTGCAGCACTCGATCTCCGAAGCGCAAAGCCTTGTTCTCGAGGTAGTCTACTTTGCTCAAAATGAGTTCGAGGTATTTCTGATCCTTCGTCTGTTCATAGAGGGTGAGCAGCATATGCCCCATCGCGCAGGTGTTCACCGTCCAGCCCGGAAGTCCCGCTTCGAAATATTCCTCGCACCAATCGGCCATTCGTTCCAGATAGGCCTTCTCGCCCGTCACTTCGAACGCTCGGCTGACGCCGTAGAAGGCCACTCCGCCAGGCCAGTCCCAAGTCAAATCCATCCCGAACGTGTAATCCACCACACATCCGACGACTTGCCTCAAATCGGTCGCAGCTGCATTAATTTTCAACTTAATCATGCCTCCATATCCAAAGCCCTCGCTGGAAGCAGGGGCTTTAGATATTTATTATGGGGAACTAATCCCTATCTGAATTTGCCCGCATCGATCGCGGCTTTCTTCTCGTCCAAGATTTCTTGATAACCCGCGTCGAGGTAAGTTTTCTTAGCCGCTTCATAAGTCGCATCGAATTGGTCGATTGGAGCAATGGCGATCTTCACATACAGCTCTTGGAAGAGAGAATTCAGATCGGCCTTATACTCATTCACCTTCTCGAGCACAACACCGAACAGTGCATCCGGCGTGCGATATTCTGCAGTCTTGTCGTAATTGGCCAGAAGATCCTCTGCTAGATACTCGTAGCCTGCAGGCGACCAGTCGCGGAGGTAGGCCTTGCGGGTCACGGCAGGATCGGCATACTGCGCGACTTCGGTAACAAGCGCCCAGTAGTCCTTGTTATTGTTAAGGGAGAGTTTGGATTCGCCTGCGAAATCCGCAGTCTTCACGGCAATACCGTCGGCATCAAGCGTATAGTTCTGGCCTTCGACACCGTTCTGGAAGTAAAACAGGTTCTCCGGCTGGCTCATCCACTCTAGATACATCCACACCGCTGCGCGTTCCATATCGGTGGATTCATAGTTAATGCCCATGATCAAGCCGAACGGCCAGTATGCGCGTCCCTGCGGCTTATGTCCCTCCGGAGTTCCGGCTAGCACATTCTGCACGGCGAATTGTGCTTCCGGATTGTTCTTAAGGACGGAAGAGATTACATCGGTATTGCTGGCGAGGTAGAAGCCATAGGTGCCGGTCTTGCCCGCTACGAACTCGGCCTTAATCTTGTTGTCATCGTCACGCAGATAGAATTCCTTGTCGATCAGGCCGTTATTGTATTGATAGTTCAGGTTGCGCAGCCAGCTTTCGGTGGCGGGGGTCGTCAGATCCGCTACGCTGAGGTCGGAGTAAAGAGCACGGTCTTTCGCGTCGATCGGCCAATCGCGGAATGCATAGTTGAAGTTGTAGTTGTTCTTCCTTAAGCTTTCGCTACCGACTCCAAGACCGGCTTCCTTCCACTTCACCAGCATCTCGTTATACTTCTCCAGGGAGGTCAGGTCCTCCACCTTCATGCCGACCTTCTCCACCCAATCTTTGCGAATCATAGTGACGTAGTTATCTGCATTCGGACGCGAGGCGAAGAAGAATACCTTCTTGTCGTCTACGACACCGTACTGCTGGATCGTCTCGCTCATATTCTTCCAGTAAGTAGGAGCATATTTAGCGATCTCTTCCCAGTCCAGCGGCTGCAAGACGTCCTCGCCGTAGTAGGCGAGAGCCTGAGGCATGTCGTAGTGGAAAATAATGTCCGGAGCCTTGTGGGAGGCCAGCAGCTGCTCATAGTCCGGAACTTCGCTGCTGCGAGTAATTGGCACGAACTTGACGTTGATGTTGTACTTGTCGCCGAATTCCTTCTGAACCCAGCGGGTATAGAAGTTGTCCGTCACGTTCCAGCCTTCGAAGGCACGGTCGTAGACCGGAATCTCCAGGTTAACCTTCTCAGGGAAGCCTTTTGAATAATCGCCATCGCTGCCCTTAGCGCTCTCACTTGCGGTATTGCTTGCGGATGGAGTAGAAGATTCACTAGGGCTGCTGCTAGCATTTGAATTTTTGTCATTAGAGCAAGCCGACAGAACACTGATTACCATAAATATAGCCATCAATAAAGATACGATTTTCTTTTTGCTCATTGCTTTTTCCCCCAATAATGAATTTTCGATTCAATGTTACTCCTTGACAGCTCCAAGCATGGTACCTTGGACGAAATACTTCTGGATAAACGGATAGACACACAGGATCGGAAGGGTCGCGAAGACAACAACCGATGCCTTAAGTACCTCGGGATTGCTTAACTGTACCTGCGTAGCCTCAAGCTGAAAGCTCTCGCTTGCCTGGATGACTAGGTAATACAGTTTAAGCTGCAACGGCCGTATATCCACATTTTGCTTAATGTAAAACAAGGCATCCTGATAGGCATTCCAACGTCCAACCGCGTAGAAAAGGGACAGTGTCGCAATGATCGGCTTGGAGAGCGGAATGACGATGCTGATTAGAATTCGGAAGTGTCCCGCGCCATCGATCCGTGCCGATTCCTCCAGGCTATCCGGAATGCTGCTAGAGAGCGCGGTCTTCATAATCAGCAGATTAAACGCGCTGAACGCCGGCGGCAGAATGATCGACCAGATCGTATCCAGCAGCCCCAGATTGTTAACCAGCATGTATTCCGGAATGATGCCGCCGCTGAAGTACAAGGTGAACACGAAGATAAACGTCAGCAGTGCGCGGCCCTTCAGCTGCTTGCGGGAGAGCGGATAGGCGGCGCAGATCGTGATGATCATGCCCAGAATGGTGAACAGCACCGTCACGACAACCGATACATAAAGCGATCGTAAGATGCTAGCGTCGGCGAAGATCTTATAGTACGCCGCAAGGGTAAACCCTTCCGGCCAGAGAAACACCTTGTTCGCGATAACATATGCGTCTTCGCTAAAGGATTTCGAAGCAACATGAACGAACGGCAGCAGACAGGCCAGCGAGGCGATGATCAGAACAAGGCGGATCAGCGCATCCCAGATATCGAAGCGCCTTCGGCGATTCACGGCCGTTGCAGTATTGGATGCTTTCATGGTTCGCCTCCTTTCTAGATCAATCCGTCTTCGCCGAGTTTCTTGGCAATACGATCAGCCATTAGCACCAGCACAAGTCCGATGACAGCCTGGAACAACCCGAGGGCCGTCGCGCGGCTGAAGTTCCCGCTCTCAATCCCCCATCGGTAGACCAATACCGGAATGGTCGTTGTGAACTCTGTGGTAGCCTTGTTCTGTAGAGCAAACACACGCTCGAACGAGCCCTCCATCACCCTGCCCAAATTCAAGATCAGCAAGGTTACGATGGTCATGCGGATCGAAGGCAGCGTGACGTTCCACATCTTCCGGAGGCGCCCCGCGCCATCGACGATGGCAGCTTCATACATCTCCGGGTTAATGCTGCTGATGGAAGCCAGGTAGATGATGGTCCCCCATCCCATGCTCTGCCAGACTCCAATGGCTATGTAACTGATTAGCCAATGGGTGTCCTCCTGTAGAAACGGGATGCGCTTGCCGCCCATCATTTCGATGAGATTATTGATCATTCCGCTGCCTTCGCTAAGCAGCTGATAAGCGATCGCACCGATAATAATCCAGGACAGGAAATGCGGCAAATATAGCAGAGACTGGTTGAAGCGCTTGAATCTGACGCTTTTGATCTCACTCATCAATAACGCCAGCACAATGGGCATCGTGAAGCTGAATACGAGATCGAGGCTATTGAGCAGCAGCGTATTGCGGATCGCGCGGATGAAATCGTGCTTGGCGAAGATCTCTTCGAACACCTGGAAGCCGACCCATTCGCTGCCCCAGAATCCCTTTGCAATTTTATACTCCTTAAAAGCAAGAACGAGCCCGGACATCGGTGCGTATTTGAACACCAACACAAAAGATAACGGGATTAAGAGCAACAAATAAAGCTGCCAGTCTCGTCGAAGATAATAGATCATCCCGCGGCTATCCGCTTTGATGATTTTTAAAGCGGTTTCATTTTGTGAAGCGCTTTCAACCTTCACAGTCTCACCCCCTTTTCGGTCTGACTACCTTGGTCCTATCGTTTGTTCCGACAATAGTAAGGTTGTGTCTGAATCATACCTTTCCATCCTCTTGCTGGTAAATCGTGAGTATTGATCTTCCCTGTCATTTTTGATTTTTCCCAATCGTATCGCATATTTGTTAAGTAAAATAATCAATTCTGATTGGAATAAGCAAAAGTGGAGCTGTCTTCAGCGACCCGTAAGGCCGGAAAGACAGCTCCATTCAACTTTTTATGCGGTATGAACGCTCACATTACGATGTCCGAGACTTTGTAGCCTTGTAGCTGCTCGGGGGCATGCCTTCGTACTTACGGAAAAATCGAGTGAGGCTTTGGACATTGTAGTAGCCGACCTCCGATGCAATCTGCGTCATGTTAAGATTGGATTCCAGCAGTAGCTGTTTAGCCTTCTGGATTCTCAGCAGATTGAGATAGTCGATGAGGCTCTTTCCCGTTAAGTCATACACGATCTTACGCATGTAGGAATAGCTGATGCCAATCTCCTTCGCCATATCTTCGAATACAATGTCCTCGCAGAAATGTCCTTCAAGGTGACGGATGATCCGCTCTCCATAATTGACCTCGCCCGGGTTGCGCGCAAGGTACTGAATGATCTCTCCGAACAACACACGCAAATAGTCTTCGAGCTCGTCAAGCGTGTCTATGGAAGCAATGGCTGAATAGATGTTCCCCTGCCCCGCGAAGATACGCGACGTACTGATATTATTCTCTCTAAGGTGCTTGATCGTGGCGCCTGCCAATTGGTTGTAGATGAACATGATATTATCGTAGGAGATATACTCAACCGAATGGATCTCGTCCCGGATGATCGCCAATTCTTTGATGATGCTGTCGAGATCGCCAATATCCAGAAAGTTAAGAATGCGCCTCTCGCTGTTGGCGGGATAAATATATTTCTTGCTGCGCTGTGCTTCCTGCTTCCAGTAGTTGATGCCGCCGCTTCCTTCGATCATCCGATGTTTAATGACTTCCATCGCTTCCACCGCTCGGTCCGAGACCATAGAGCTGGTCTCTGCCTGGCTGCTTACGCCAATGGTCACGGAATGGCCAAGAAGCTCCAATGCTATATCCCTGATACCGCCTAGGGCTCCCTTGATCCCGTCGAAGTTGCGTTCAAGTTCTTCATATCCATAATTGATCACGACTGCGAAACAGCCTTCACCCTGATAGACGCATCTAACCCGTACTCTATCCGGGAACAGACTCTCGCATTCGGAGATGAGCAGGTAGCGGTGGTAGTTCCT
Source organism: Cohnella sp. (assembly GCF_041640265.1). Lineage (GTDB taxonomy): Bacteria > Bacillota > Bacilli > Paenibacillales > Paenibacillaceae > Cohnella. The sequence continues at coordinate 13,450 of NZ_JBEQAP010000026.1, read as the reverse complement.
AGTCTCCGGATTTGTCTTACTCACATACCGCCTGTATCGATCAATGGAAACGACGGCAACAAGGTAATAGCGTTCCGGGAACATCTCGGCGATCTGCGTCGTCACCTCGCCTCTCAACAAGTTATGGAGCGCGAGGCTGCGGGTATCCCGTTCACGCTCTCGCAGCAGCTTGTAGAGCCCCTCCTCTTCCTCCTGCATTCGCCTGAACGCGGCGTCGAGGAACACAAGTTCATTCTTGTTCGCTACCTCCAGGTTGCCTCGCGCCCGTACGATCCTTACCAACTCTCGTACCGGCTTGGACAGCCATGTCGCGAGGAACACCGTCAACACGGTCCCGGCAAAAATAATAATGGCGGTAATCAAAATAATCTTGCTCTGCAAGGTGAGAGTCTTGGTCATCAGCTCGTCCATTGAATAGAGGTTAACGTTCCACCATCCGTACAGGTTCGAGCGGGACCACGTATAGAGCAAGCGCTCTCCCTCTCGCTCAAGGAACGCGTAACCTTCCTTCGTTGTGCTTGCTAATATCTCTTGCATAAAGGGCTGCTTGCTCCCGTCAGTAAGCAGCATTGCCTTGTCGTTATGCGAGAGAATGGTGCCGTCCGATTGCATGAGCAGGTAGCCTTTCTCCCCCGGTTCCGACGAGCGCAGGTAATCCCCGATCTGGCTTTCGCGAATATTGACAACGATCATTCCCCGCGTCGTGGTCGACAGACGGTTAAGGGGCAGCACGTACGATACGACGTTGATCCCAGAGGTCAACTTGCGTGGATACCAAACGCCGCTAATCCCTCTTCGACCGACAAGGGCATCCTCCATCCAGTCGATGGGCTCGTATCGTTTCAGCGTCGTCAATCCTTTGTCGGTCGAGACGACATAATCCGCACCTTCGAGGTAGAAGTACGAGGAATACACACCATCCACCCGATGATTCAAATTCACCAATTCTTTCAATAACACTTGCGCGTTACTCACATAATTATAATTACTGTTAAGCTCGGCGAAGGTCTCGAAATTGCGGATGCGGTCGAAGATACTAGTTGCGGAGAGACGCACCGCATCCGTTGCCAGGTTGCTAAGTGCATTCTCGTTAAGTTTGCGGTTAGCGTTCAGTCCCGCAAGCGACGATTCCGCGATAGCACTTTCCGAATTCCGCAGAATCTGCGTGCCGCTATACCACGTCAGTATCGCCGTAGGAATAGCCATGATGCAGAACAGGATTAGCGCTAATTGCAGCATCATCGGAAATCGCTTCATGCAAGGGCCCCTCCTCTTAACATTGATTTGCAGCTTAAATCACATAAAGCGCTTACATAAATGTTCTTGCGAAACTTTCAATATTCTTCAAGCCACACTTTACAGCTCGATAAGTGGTTACATTATTGGATAAATTATACACTGTAACGAGGCGATTAGGGTCATTTTCCGTAACTATTTTTACCTTGCAAAAGCAAAAAATCCCTTCCTTAAATACAAGAAGGGCATCACAACGATCGTAACATTGGAGCAAAGTGGTCAACTTGATACTTGGCTGATTCCGTATCTGGATTTGAATAATTTATCACAAGTACGTTTTCTGTATGAATAATCATATAGGTTTTTCCCTTAAATGGTAAAATCGTTAAATCTATATGAAAAATCGTATAGAATCTCCCCTTTAGCACTTATCGCGACTATTCTATTCGAAAAATCATACAGATTTACAGACACACAAGAGGATTAGACAGGTTGTGGGTGATTCGTAAAACGTTACGGAGCCTTTGGTCGCAAGCGACTTTAGATTCCGTAACGCGTTATTGTGACAAATATTGCTCCTAATCAAATTCCACTATAGCGGCCGAATCTCCTCCGCTCCGTTCAAATAAGGACGCAGCGCCTTCGGTATATAGACCGAGCCATCTGCCTGTTGGTGATTTTCCAGCAACGGGATCAATATCCTAGGCGTTGCTATAGCGGTATTGTTAAGAGTGTGGCAATACTGCATCCTTCCGTGAGCATCCCGATAACGAATATTTGCCCGACGAGCCTGATAATCAAGCAAGTTCGAGGACGAGTGCGTCTCCCCGTACGATTGCCTGCTCGGCATCCAAGTTTCGATGTCATATTGCTTATGTGTTTTTTGCGACATATCGCCGATACATACTGCAACAACCCGGTAGGGCAACTCCAGCAATTGCAAAATGTCTTCGGCATTTCGGGTCATTTCCTGCATGAGCTGCTCCGACAGGGATGGATCATTTTCGCATAATACAACTTGCTCCACTTTCGCAAATTGATGGACCCGATAGAGCCCATGGACATCACGTCCGGCCGACCCGATTTCCCTCCGAAAACAGGCGGTTGCCGCTGCGAGGCGGATCGGCTCCTTCAGTTCAACGATTTCATTGCCGAAATACGACACTAGGCTCACCTCGGAAGTGCCGATCAGATATTTTTCCTCCTCCGCGACGGCGAAGACCTGATCCTCACCCGTCGGGAAAAAGCCGGTATTCAGAAGCGCTTCGCCACGCACCATCATGGGGACCTCAAGCGGAGTAAAACTACGTCCCTCCAGTACATCCATAGCTAGCTGGCTGAACGGCCCGGTGAAGGTGATATCCCACTCCTTTGAGCACGTAATTGCGGGTTCCCGCGATTTTCACTCCGCGCTGCAGATCAAGAATGCCCAAACGTTCGCCGATCTCCACATGATTCAATGGCACAAATTCAAATGCCGGAAGCTCGCCCACTCTTCTGATCTCCACATTGTCCGCATCCGAATTCCCGTCCGGCGTATCTGTCGAAACCGGATTCGGCACGAGCAACATCAGCTCCCGGTAAACCTTCTCCGTCTCTGCCAGGCTGGTCTCTAACCCGCTCAACGCTTCATTGGCTTCTCTGACCTGTCTTTTGACTTGCTCCGCTTCGTCATGCTTTCCTTGCTTGATAAGCTCGCCAATCTGTTCGGATAATAGGTTCCGCTCATGGCGCAAACGCTCGACGTCCCTTAACAACCGCCTCCGCAACTCGTCTTGTTCAAGCAGGTTCGCAATGGAGAGTGTTATTTCCTTCTTCTCAGCCGTATACTGCAGAAGCTCCCGATGTTCACGTACAAACGCAATATCCAGCATATCTATTCTCTCCCTTCCCCATGCCTTCTGCGAAAATCGTTCATGAAATCGGCGAGTGCCTGGCATGCCTCAATGGAGACTGCGTTGTAACCGGAAGCGCGCATTCCTCCCACACTGCGGTGGCCGGCTAGACCTTCGAATCCATTCCGCTGGGATTCCAGAACAAAAGCCTTTTCCAATGCTTCTTCTTTCATTCGCCATGTCACATTCATCATGGAGCGGAATGGCTTATCCACGATACCTGTGTAAAAACCGCCGCTGTCATCGATGGCCTCATAGAGGAACCCGGCTTTCTTCGCATTCCGCTTTTCCAGTTCCGCGATACCGCCTTGACGTATAACCCATTCCAGCATGAGCTTCGTCATATAGATGGCGTGTACAGGCGGCGTGTTGTAAAGCGACTTATGCTGGGCATAGGTACCGTACTTGAAAATTGTCGGAATATGCTCGTTGCCTTCCTTCAGTAATTCGTTTCGAATAACGACGGCCGTCACGCCGGCGGGACCCAGATTTTTTTGCGCGGCTGCGTAGAACATAGCGAACTTCGTCCAATCCATTCTCCGGCTCAAAATATCGCTCGTCATATCACCAATCAGCGGTATCGGGCCGGTATCGGGGATTTCCTGAAACTGCGAGCCTTCGATTGTGTTGTTGGTCGTTATGTGAATGTAGGCTGTATTCATTCCGGCGGTCAAAGGGTTCACTTCCGGAAGCTTGGTCCAGTTATCCGCCTTGCTGCTGGCGAGAACCTCCGTTTGGCCTACCGTTTGCGCTTCTTGATAAGCCTTTTCCGCAAAGCTCCCGGACAATACATACTGCCCGACCCTCCCCTTTTTGAGAAAATTAAGCGGCACCAATGCAAACTGAGTGCTAGCCCCTCCCCCGATGAACAGAACCTGATAACCTGACGGTAACCCGATCACCTCAAGTAGAAGCTGCTCCGTCTCCCCCATCAATTGCTCCACCGTTCGGCTTCGGTGCGACATTTCCATGAGCGACATTCCTGTTTGCCCATACTCGACGAATGCCTGTTGCGCCTGCTCCAACACCTCAAGCGGCAATGCCGCCGGCCCTGGGTTAAAATTGTAGACACGATTCATTGTTCCTCAACCTCTCTTCCTGTTTTTGGGTAACAAAAAAACGCCCTTCGTCCGAATTGGGACGAGGAGCGTCAGCTCGCGGTGCCACCCAACTTGATCGAACCGCGACATAACGCGATTCAATCCTCTTGGTTCCGCGATAACGGGCGGGGCCGGTAAGCTTAGGACACAACCCGATACGGGCTGCTCTTGACGAAAACGCCTCCGAGTTGGATTCTCTTCATAGGCATGATCCGATTGTGTAATTGTTGAAGATTTTATAGCTTGCAATTGTGGTTGTCAAGAGACAATTCTCATGAATATATCTCCGCCTTTAAAAATACTTCCTTCAGAGCTATAAGGTTTTACCGCTGCCGTATGCAAACCGTTCCAATTGCGCGATTTTGTCGGCAGAAGACGGACCCGAGTTGTCGAAATAAAGAATGCAATCCTCCGAAAGGCTCCACTTCACTTTCCGAACCTCCGTCAGGGAACGCCTGAACTCATCCCAATGATCCAGTTTCCATGCGTCCAGAACGGAGCCCCGATCCCTAATGCGCGCACGGTACAAATCCGGGTCCTTCAGGCCCACGACGACAACCTTTACATCCACATCTTGCACAGACGCGCCGATTCTTGAGAGCTCCGATTCCAACCAAGCGGAGTCCGCAATCTCCCGTGTGAAAGGGCCGACGACTACGGCATCCGTTCCGATGTCCACATTTTCCAGCGCGGCATCCATCGTCAGCCGGTACCCAACGTCGCGGCAATTCGATTTGTACACGGGCGAATCGCGGTCGCTCGGATCAAGTCCGGACAAGATCATAATCGCTTCAGATGCTGGCCGCGACAACGTATCCATGTCGAACAACGCTGCCCTGCGCCTCTTCGCGAGAGCTTTTGCCAGCGTCGTCTTCCCCGCACCCGCTCCACCGACAAAGAAAATCAGCTTTCGCATGCCGCTCATCGGAATCCCTCCAAGACTATATTCAAGACTGAGTATAGCAAAAAAACGACGCTTACGCCGGACAATCTCCGGGAAACGTCTTATCTAACTTAACTGCTTCAACAGAATTGGTCGAAATTCCTCAAGGTCGCGAAAATCGCGGCTTTTTTGTTCGACATGAAAGTAAACGGCATCGCCCGGATATACTACAAAAATTACTCTGGTTTCCGGCTGTCAGCCGGTTTTGCAAAAGGAGGTGGAATCTCATTGGTTTATACCGATTGCCGCACCACAAGTGCTTCTCAGACGGACAGTTCCAGCCTATCGGTATATTTTGCAGCCGGAATCAGCATCTCTCGGAAAAACGAAAATTTTCGTGACGCTATGCAAGATATAGAGCACCGTTGCCATAGTGAAGGAATAAATCGCGTACGGGTCAATACATTTTATCCTTACGGTTACCTTGATGACGTGCCGATGGCCCGACATAAACGGTTCGTTATCGGACAAGCTGCCGTTGTGTTTACAGATATGCTAAAAAAAGCGGCAAAGACAAGTGGCGGCCGGTCTTTATACAGCGATATCCGCACTGATTACGATGCTGAAGGTGGAGGAAAAATCGTTCTCATCGGCCACAGTGGAGGTGGTGTGGCATCGTACAAGGCAGGACAATTGCTCGAGGAAGCCGGTTATCCGGTGACCGACATCATTATGGTTGGATCTCCGCAATTACCCATCCGAAAAAACTTCCGGGATCGAGTATACGCATTGGAAAACAGTTGGGGGGATTTGGTGTGCCGCTGCGGCTTTAACTTATTTAAACCGCCACGTAACCGAGTCCGCTTGCCCATCGTAGCCGGCCATCCTTGTTATTTTTGCAACGAAAGTAAGGATGAAAACAACGTCTCTAACATGAGCAAGGTGTTGGATACGATTTGGGGTTGGGTGTGTCCGACTGGAAAATAATTTTCTTATGTTAAAGGACGACTCCTAGAAAACGGTGTCGTCCTTATATCACATCATCCATGATTACCTTTGTAATTTAACACCTTACATGTTTACGTTTGAAACCAACTTGCCCTTTATCTACCACCTTTTGAATATTTTCGGAAGCAAGAAGGAAACTGCTTTTTGTCTTGTCCCGTTTGACTTCTACTGGGCCTACTGCCTTTGCAGTCTCGACCGCCTTATTATGGAACGGCAAATAGGATACCCCCACTGTGTAAATAAAATTATTCATAGCGTAATGTTCTCATAGCCAACTTATCGCGCCATTTTGCCGGAATCCCATCTACGCCGTAATAAGCACCAGCAATTTGACCATAAACTGCGCCAATCGTATCCGCATCGTCACCTAGGTTAACAGCAAATAGGGCGCCTTGTTCAAGGCGAAGCTTTAATGCAGCTTAAATGATTCGGTGTTTCTTCACAGAAAAAAGGCCCAAGGGATCGTGTTCATTGAGGATCCCTCAGGCGATTCATAGCATGATGACTATGCGTAAAGGGCAACGGCCGACTGAAGCAGCATCGGAGTTTTTTTCCTCGACTTCTAAACTATTGACCCACGCCTCTACCGCCGCCTGCCCCCCCTCGACCTCCACCTCCACGTGATGGGGTAATCTGAGTAATTTTTTCTCCATTCACCGTAACATCGCCGCCATTTAATTGAGCTGTACCATCCGAGTCAAAGGCGGAAGCTGCTTCTACAGTAATTGTTCCTCCATTAATATAGATATTACCGTTTGAATCAAATGCGTCCGTATCGCCGCTGCCCATTCTTACATCAATGGTACCGCCATTGACTTCAATCGCCACATCAGAATTGACTTTTCGTGCGGCATTTACACCATCATTCTTCGCGTACAAAGTGATCTGACCATCATTTATCTTGATATAGTTTGCCTCGATGCCTTCTTCAGAAGTCTCAATGTTAATGGTGCCGCCGTCGATTTGAACAAAGCTGTTGGCGCGGATGGCATCATCGGCAGCCGTGATATTTAATGTGCCCCCTTCAATATAGATATACCCAAGGGAAGTATCCTCATCGTTTTCACTATGCAGGGCATCCTTACCCGAATCTATTGTAACCGTTCCATCATGGATAAGAATGGCATCATTGGCCTCTATAGCATCCGCAGAGGAATGGATGGTATACACGCCTCCAGTAATTTTGATATCATCCTTTGAAGAAATACCATTACCTTCATTCGATACAACTTCTAAGGTTCCGGTTCCATTCAGGGTCATATCTGCTCTAGAGAAAATGACTGCATCCAAATTAGTATCCCCATCCGCTATATAGCTTCCTGAAACCTCCATATGGTTCTCACTGTCAGTGGATGTAACGAATACTTTATCCGCTGCTTTCACATAAATGGCAGGTGAATCTTCATTGGTTATACTGACGTCGTCAAGAACGATTTGAACTTTTGCATCCTCGGCAGCGTCAACCACAACCGTCACATTTTCCACCTCACCGCTTAAGACATAGACGCCTTCCTTATTCAGTGTCACATCTTGATTGCTTTCCAAATTCAATTGTATTGCAGTTGCTAGATCCGCCGACTGTTCTAAATCCCGATCACTGAATCGTTCCGATGTGTCTTGAACGGAAGTTTCCGCCGAGGAAGCTTCCGCTGCTGACGTTGCGCTTGGCGACACGGTCGAACTTGCTGTTTGAGCGGTTGCAGCAACAACCTCGCTGCCGAACTGTGCCTTAGAGCATCCCACGGCAGATACGGTAAGTAATGCGGCCAAAGTAATGGCGCTTATGCTTTTCATCTTTTTGGTTTTCATGAATGAACACTCCTCGTATAATTAGTTGCAATCATCTGTCAGAAAGCATTATCGCTTCATGACTTATTTCAATCCTAATACAGAAAGCTTTAATCAAACTTAAATAACAAATCCTAAAGTTCTCCTCCACGATTACAGTCAGCCCCTAAAAACAAAATCCCTCAAACTTATCCGTCTGAGGGAATATAAAACACAATTCATATTCAATTAATAACCTTCAAAACCCTTCCTATCAGGCTATTCCCTGTCTATCGATACAACACACTCCACATGTGTCGTGCTTGGAATAGGGACACAATTCACTCCCTTCATTTTTCAGCGACTTTTTTTGAAATGGACTGCACGTTTTGCCTTGAACGCTGTTATGAAAACCGGTTTTGTATACGAAGGTCAGCTTGTATGGATTAGGTTGCTCTGGATCGGCGTCCGTGCCGATGATGATTTTATCAACAATACTTTCAAATACGCTGCGATCAAACGATGGCAAGAGCTCGTTCGTGCGAAGCACCTTGCGAAAATGCTCCAGCCGCTTGCCCGTATCGATTTCTTCTTGTGCGGATTGCTCCAACTGAGACTTCTCTTCAAGTAATCCCGACAACGAAGCGCCCAGCTCCGCATATTTCTGCTCGTAAGTTGCCCGGTCGATTTTTTCATCCAAGCACAGATCGATCAGCTTGCAGCGTTTTTGCTCCAATGCCTGAATGTCGGTGATCAATTTATTCAGCCGTCTTTGACTATTCTGGTCGCTGAACACATCTTCCATTCTTTTCATCAGCTCATCAATAATGTCCGTATGATTGCGGCATACCAATTTGTACGACTCCACAAAGGCGTCCTCAATTATTTTCTCATCCAAGCCTTTGCTGTGAGGACAGAGCTTCTTTCCCTTTTTGGTAGAGGTGACGCACTGCCAAACTGACTTTTCGTGTGGAGTTCCGCTGTGCCAGCTCCGCCGCGAGAAATTGCTTTTACAAAACGCACATTCCAGCATGCTGCTGAATGCAAATTTCCTGCTGTATTTGTCACGTTTGCCTTTCATACCGCGACGGCGATTCTCGCCCCTTCTATGCAGGATAGCCTGCGCCCGCTCAAAGACTTCTTCGCTGATGATCGGCTCGTGGTGATTTTTGACATAAAACTGATCTTCCTCGCCATAATTCTCAAGTCTTCTCTTGGATATGGGATCGAGGGTAAAGGTCTTTCCCTGTAGCAAGTCGCCTTTGTATTTCTCATTTTTGATGATACCAAGAATGCTCGTATCCTGCCATTCAATTCTTCCATACTTGGTCTTATGTCCTGCCTCGGTTAATTCCTTAGCAATAACGTATGCGCCCATGCCATCAACGTAGCGCTGAAAAATATAGCGAACAAGCTCCGCTTCTTCCTGGTTGATGGAAATCTTCTTCGTGCTCGGATCGTAATCGTACCCCAAGCAGCTTTGGAAGCCGACCAACTCGCCGCGCTTCATTTTCATCTTCAAGCCCTTTTTGACGTTAGCTGAGATATTTTCGACTTCCTGCTGCGCTACGGAACTCAATATGACAAGCAACAACTCGCCGTCCATCGTCAGCGTATTGATATTCTCGTCTTCAAAAAATACAGCAACGCCCTTATCCTTTAGCATACGGACGTACTTCAGCGTATCGAGCGTGTTTCTGGCAAAACGGGAGATGGACTTCGTGATGACCATGTCGATTTTTCCGTCCATGCAGTCGTTAATCATGCGCTGGAAATCCTCGCGCTTCGTCACCTGTGTGCCGGTAATCGCTTCGTCCGCATACATATCAACCAACACCCAGTCGCTGCGCTTGCTCACGAGATCTGTATAATAAGCGACCTGCGACTTGTAGCTGTTCAACTGCTCCTCGGAGTCGGTGCTTACTCGGGCATATGGGGCAACACGGAGAACATCCGACGATTTCCCGCCGTTTCGATCAGCTATTTTTCGGCTAGCTTTAATCACTTCCACTTCAAGCGCCATAGCCTCATCCTCCATTCTTATTAACTCGCCATCAGTATAATAAGAGTTGGGCGGACCGACAAATGTGCAAATTATGAAGTCAGGTCCGAAATGATGCCGTACTCTCTCATGGTTTTGCCCTTGATCTGATGGAACTCACTTTCAGTGATTAAAGAGAGATTCAATAACTGTTTAATCATCGCAATTTGCATGCTATATCTGATCAGCTTTGAGTTCATACCCGACCTCCCGATCATTCAGACATGCTGAAAAGCAGAGATGCGCACCCGAAAAATTTCACTTATGCGCATCTCTGTTTCCGCCTCTGTTTTGGTTGCATACCTAAAAGTCTTATCCAGCGGACAGTGGTTAACTGTACTCATAGGCGTCAGCCTCTTCCAGGATCGCTGCAAGCCGCCCCCATTGCGATGAGCTATGGCTGGGCGGAAGTATCATTATCCCTCCGCATGGGTCTTCGCCTTAAATGGTACCGCCATTCATTGATTGCATGGCAAAATCGCTCGCATTCCATCGGTTCTGCTAACAAGGCATACAAAAACAAGAATCGACAAAATGGTCGTGGCGCGCCTGCAACGTGGCTATCCTTCATGGCCATACGGGGAACGTACCGGATAAGATTGTATTTGGTTGTTAAGGAGCGATGAGGGCGACATTTATCCCTCTACTATCCGCTACGTTTTCGGGATAAAATCGGACTCCGGTTGCAAGATTTCGAGAAAAATATTTTACGGGATGGAAAACGAGGAGGTTGGTAGGGAGTTGGTAAAATAAAAAGACTGTGCAAGAAATTCCTGTTCACGCTTTTTGGCAGCTTCCAATACAATCTTGAAATGTTTACTGCTTAACCTTATGGTATGCTATATTTTCTATTCGACTTGTTATCGCATGTTATCGCATCCATTGACGTATTCATAAATCATTTGTAATTTAGTATCTCCTTAATGCCGCTAAATTTAACAATTTATGTATCCAATCCATGGCGTAAAGGGCAGACTTATTTTGCATTTGCATATGGATTCCTTTTTCTTACAAATGTAATGCCACGATTCCCTGAAGCCGGGCCATACCCGGCAGTGAATCGGAATACTCGCCGCGGGTGACCGCGAAACCGATGACGACTTGCGACAAGTCGACTTCCAACAGGCCGGCCACGCTGTGGAACACTTCACGCTGAATAAGCTCGTCGGATTCCAGCAGGAAGTCCATCGCCCGATAGCCGTGCTGCACATCGAAGGACGACAGTTGTGGAATGACAACTTCACGATCCACCCAGTCTTCGGCTGCCAGCTTGCTGCCGGGATCAAGCACATGATTGGCCACCATGGCAAAATGGCGCGTTCTACCGTCACTTCGGAATTCCCGGTCCGCCAAGCGCTTATGAAGGCCTAATCGATGCCGAACTCCAAAAACTCCTTCCAAAACTGATCCAGTAGCCAGGTACCGCCGAGTACCTGAGACATCAACAGCTTCACGGCAGAGCGCCGAGGCTTCGTAGCAGGCGTCTCAAGCGGATCGCAGATAAGTGGTGAATGCATGTTTATGAAGGTGAATTAGACTCATTTATGAAAAAGAATGGTATAACTAAGTTGAAGAAAAGCAGAGCTTTTCGGTATCCCCAAAAGGCTGTGTTTCCGCCTCATATAGACAACCAACCCGATAAAAATGACCAGAAACCGGGCGGATGCCGTTGTTCACTTCTATGCATCTGCCATAGACTGGTGTTGTAAGTTCATCAAAACTCACCTACCAAGGAGGAATGGTTTCGAATGCAGTTTATCAAACAGGAAATGCCCATGTATACGCATGACCACGCCGCTTATGTCAGGCAAATGTACGACTGGCACGTGAAAATGGCTCAGTATCAAGACCAATTGCGTGCCTTTCATCTGGAAAGAGCGAAACAATTTCAAAAGATGGCCGAAGAAAGAGCGAAAACGTCAGAAATACCCAGCGGCACCAGCGCCGCTTAAAGGCGAACCGACATGGAGCGATGTGATGAATTGGCAGCATTCCGAATCAAAATCTGGGACCGTTATTTAACCCTTCGTTCCCAATATGGAACCCGGATGCCCTTGTCTTTCGACCAGTTCTGGTATGACTTTTTGGCCAGGCACATGATATCCGACTGTGGAGTAGAGCAAGTATATGAGGACTTCTGCAACAACTGGGAGAATCAGTGCGTGGAAAATGTTTGCGATTCGAGCCATAGGTAGAATGCCGGAAGTTTTTTTAAACGAACCGATTCATACTTCGTTTTGTCCCGAGGAGGTGGCGGCCATGACAGAGGGGCAACCGGCGAAGAGCGAGGAAATGCTGCAAACCGCATTCCGATTAAACAAAATGTCCGACTTGCTCCGTGCGTAAGTTGGAAAATTCATTGTATAATTTTCGAAGACAACTTATCATGAGAAATAGGACCACCAAAAGGCCGGCTGTTGCCCAAAATGGGCAGCTCCGGTCTTTGATATTTGTATGCAGGGGACAAGGGTAGATGGGATCGAATCCAAGCGGAACTTTCACGATGCGGATTACTGCTTGGCGGAATAGGATGATTCGTTTCTGGACAACTTAAATGCTGTTTGCATAAATTTGGAAAGGCGGATACCTGCATGTCACCAACATTCAGTACAAGCGTTGAAAACCGGACTATCTCTACCCCAAGACAACCGAATCGATGTAAAAATTGCATCTGGGGCAACTGGGATGGGTTGAAACAATTCTGTTCGAAACCTGTCTGCATTAAGAACCAACCAATATAAGGGGTCCACTTCTTTTACTTGATCAGGTTCGGCTATCTGTAAAAAATTCATGGCCAGTGACTGGCATTTTTGCCGAGGACGCATATAATGACGTGATCCAACTTTGAGGAGTGATAAATCATGTCCATTGCGGCTCAAACAAGTACAAAGAGTTTACCTCCCTTATCCATATGGGGAGTTCATGCATCTGTCGCCGGAAGACCGGTTGTGTGGGGCAAACTAGTGATGCGTGTTTTGCAGGACCAGCAAATTCAAGGCACCATCCAATTTCGCGGAACGCCGATTTCAATTGAAGGAAGCTGGAATGAAAGCGCGCAGCAGATCATGTTTCATTCCCCCTACGCCTCCTACTCCGGCCATTTAACCATCTATGACGATGTCCAGATTCAACTTCGGCATCTGGTTCTCACCGGACGTCTGCAGATGCTCCCCCCCTCTTTACAAGCGGGCGAATATGGAACCTGGGTAGCGACAACTGATATAAACTTGGCGGGGTATAGCGGCTATGTCCCACCGCAACCGCCTTCAACTTCGTTGCCGCCGGTTGGTGTATTTGTAACGTCGAATATACTGTATGGAAACTCGCGTATATAAAGAGGCAAAGCAGGCACATATCGAATGAAAAATGATCGGTATCCGGATAACGGAAAGGGGTGGCATCGGTGGACGAAAATCAGATTCATCATGTAATCGAACAAGCCTATCAATTGATTGTCTAAGCACGCCGCAACATGACTGACATTTGGCGCACTCACGTACTATTTACGCGACAATGGTGG
>NZ_JBEQAP010000025.1:0-74650 GCF_041640265.1 Cohnella sp. | reverse complement strand
GTGCAGCTGACGAGTACTAATCGGTCGAGGGCTTATCCTAAGCGAAACGTGCGACGAAGTCGTCACGAATGACACGGTAAGACATGTTATACACCTTCTTCTAAGAGCAACACGCAAGTGTTGTCTCCCTAACCGCTTTGTTTCGTATGTCAGCAGGCACGTTGCTCTGCAACGTTGCCTGCTGACATACGGGCCGTGACGACTTCGTCGCACGGGTTCGCATCCAGTTTTCAAGGCGCAAGCCTATATGGTATGCACATTTTCGAAGTAATCCTTTAGGGATACTTCGTTTTTTTGTGTTTTCTGGCACATCAGGCTACTTTTGGTGCCCGATGCATGGAAACCCCAAAATGTTAATCCCCTCCGCAAATTCCATAAACTCAAACTAAACTCATTCCCTCCCTAAGTAAACACTATAGTTACTTTTAATGCGGGAGGCGGCTTGTATTGAATGACTTCCGAAGCTTGCGCGTGGTTGTTAGGTTTATCGTCCTTGTCGTCATTTTGGTGAGTGGCTTAATTGGATGTTCTTCTCCTCTAATACAAAAGGAGGAAGATCCCATTAAGTTTTCACCGTCAATCATTTCAAATCGCTTCACGGACCAACAAGACAGCCAGCCGGTTTGGCAGATGAAACCAAAAACCCCCATTCGTGCTATCTATGTGTCTTCGTATGTTGCCAATAGCCAAAGAATTAAAGAGCTAATCGATCTTGTGAATCGAACTGAGCTAAATGCGATGGTTCTAGACATCAATAGCGGAATTTTGCTTTCGTCGGTTGCTCACCGGAATAATACTCCTATCTTCGCTCCATCCACAAAGAAATCTGCGAACCATTTTCGCCAAGTCATACAAAAGTTGAAAAATCATCATATTTACTTAATTGCAAGAATTACTGCATTCAAGGACCCTGATCTTGCAAGTCGAGTACCGGCGTGGACTCTAAAGCAAAAAAACGGAACGGTATGGAGAGATCGCAGCGGTACAGCGTGGATCGATCCCTTCCGCCAAGAGGCATGGAAATATAAAATGGATATGGCCGAATATGCAGCAGAGCTTGGTTTTGATGAGGTTCAATTCGATTATGTACGGTTTCCGGAAAATGGATCTAAAGTAGATGCTGAAGTCACTTATGCTAATCCTCAAGGATGGACAAAAAGCGAAGCAATCCGTCGATTTCTTCATCGTGCAAGCATACGTTGCCATAAAAAGGGGATAAGAATGTCGGCGGATGTGTTTGGAATGGTGGGTTCTTTAACCAATGACATGGGAATCGGTCAAAGCTGGAACCTCATAGCCAAAGAAGTTGATGTTATCTCTCCCATGATTTACCCTTCGCATTACTCGAAAGGGACATGGGGCATTGACAATCCAGATCTTAGCCCGGGTCCAATTATTACTCATGCTTTACGTGATGCGGCTAAATACAATAAGAAGTTAAAGGGCAAAGGAATCGAAACCGCCAAAGTCCGTCCTTGGCTGCAGGCTTTTACGGCGGGATGGCTTGATCCGCACCAGAAATATGGGGCCGCACAAATTCGCGAACAAATTCAAGCTGCTCGAAATGCCGGTTTTAATTCTTACATGCTTTGGAATTCGTCTAGCCGCTACCCTATTTATAACAAATGATAAGGCCTGTTATGGGTTGAAAAACGCTTACATGGTGCGGGTTCTCGCGATTTCGAATAAGCTTGACAGCCTATGTAGCCTCTGCTAAGATTGACGATAATCAATCGGAGATAATGACCGGAAATGCATCCGGCAAAGGGGGGTAATAATCGTGTGGCAAAACAAATTCGCCAAAGAAGGACTTACATTTGATGACGTATTACTCGTTCCCCGTAAATCAGCTATTCTTCCTCGGGACGTTGATGTCTCAACCGTACTCAGTCCTTCGGTAAAGCTGAATATACCGTTGATCAGCGCGGGGATGGATACGGTCACGGAAGCAGCGTTAGCGATTGCAATTGCACGTGAGGGTGGAATCGGCATTATCCATAAGAACATGTCTATTACCCAGCAGGCTGAAGAAGTGGATCGCGTTAAGCGATCAGAGAGCGGTGTTATTACAAA
Source organism: Cohnella sp. (assembly GCF_041640265.1). Taxonomy (GTDB): domain Bacteria; phylum Bacillota; class Bacilli; order Paenibacillales; family Paenibacillaceae; genus Cohnella. The sequence goes on along the minus strand of NZ_JBEQAP010000025.1, from coordinate 72,577 downwards.
CCCATTCTCTCTAACACCAGATCATCATGTGTACGACGCTGAAGAGCTAATGGGCAAATACCGGATTTCCGGTGTTCCGATCGTGAATGTGGAGGGCAAGCTGGTTGGTATTCTTACGAACAGGGATTTGCGATTCGTACACGACTACTCCATTAAAATTAGTGATGTTATGACCCACGAGAACCTGGTAACGGCACCTGTCGGAACCACGTTACAGCAAGCAGAAGGTATTCTGCAGAAGCATAAGATCGAGAAGCTTCCTTTGGTAGATGAAACGAATACCCTTAAAGGTCTAATAACCATAAAGGATATCGAAAAAGCTATTCAATTCCCTAACGCTGCGAAGGATCGTATCGGTCGTTTGCTGGTCGGAGCTGCGGTTGGCGTTTCCAAAGATACGTTCGAACGGGCAGAAGCGCTGGTTCAAGCTAGTATAGACGTACTGGTTGTCGATTCGGCGCACGGTCATCATATCGACATCGTCACAATGGTACGTAAATTGCGGGAGAAATACCCCGAGCTAACAATCGTCGCGGGTAACGTAGCCACGGGCGAGGCAACGCGCGATTTGATTGAAGCAGGAGCATCGGTCATTAAGGTCGGAATCGGACCAGGTTCGATCTGTACAACGCGGATAATCGCGGGTATCGGCGTACCTCAAATTACGGCTATTTATGACTGTGCAACCGTAGCTCGGGAATATAACATTCCCATTATTGCAGACGGCGGAATTAAATATTCCGGGGAAGTCACGAAGGCAATCGCAGCTGGCGCAAGTTGTGTCATGTTAGGCAGCTTGTTCGCCGGTACAGAGGAAAGCCCGGGCGAATCGGAGATCTATCAAGGCCGCCGCTACAAGTCCTATCGCGGCATGGGCTCCATCGGTGCCATGAAGGAAGGCAGTAAGGACCGTTATTTCCAAGAAGACGAGAGCAAGCTTGTTCCCGAAGGTATTGAAGGTCGTGTGGCGTACAAAGGTCCACTTAAAGATACGATTCATCAATTGATGGGCGGACTTCGTTCAGGCATGGGTTATTGCGGCACAGCAACGATTACGGAGCTGAAGAATGATACGCAATTTGTCCGGATTACGGGAGCTGGATTGCGCGAGAGTCATCCGCACGATGTACAAATTACGAAGGAAGCACCGAACTATTCAATGTAAAAACCTGCTTGGGTTTAGCCTATAGAGGAGCCGGGGGATAAGAGAAATCTGACCTTCGGCTTTTTCCTTGTTGGTCACCTATGTTACAATAGAGCGTAAATGTTTTACCAAAGAATTTTATCGAAAAAGGAGAGAATGCGTTGAATCGTTATCATCTATTGTCGTTACCTAAATCACTCTTATCTAAACGGTTCGTCGCCGTTATCGTTCTTATTAATCTTCTTTTTATGTTCAGCTTATCCTCGTTTGCAGCTGCTGCACCTGAAGGTGCTCCAACGTTGGATGCTCAATCAGCCGTTCTGATGGATGCGGAGAGCGGTCAAATTCTTTATCAATCAAATGCGGATGTAGCTAAGCCTCCTGCAAGTATGTCGAAAATGATGACGGAGTACTTGGTCTCAAGAGCCGTCAAACAAGGAAAACTCAATTGGGAGGATATCGTGTCGGTTGGCGAGAATGCAGCTAAACAAATCGGAAGCCGGATATTCCTGGCTGAGGGTGACAAACATACAATTAAAGAACTATATATTGCAATGGCGGTTGGATCGGCCAACGATGCGACCACTCAATTAGCGGAGACGGTAGCAGGTTCTGAGGAAGCCTTCGCTAAGCTGATGAATGATACAGCAGCCGAGCTTGGCATGAAGGAATCCCACTTTATTAACTCCACCGGTCTGGACCGTGCGGATATGCCAGAGAAATTCCGCCCTGCATCGATTGAAGGCGAAACCGTAATGTCTGCAAGGGATGCTGCGACGCTTGCCTATCATATACTTAAGGATGAGCCTGAATTTCTGGAAACGGCCAAAATCCAAAAGTACAAGTTCCGCGAACGGGATAAGAAGGCTATCGATAACTGGAACTGGATGTTAGGCTCCAACAAAGATAATCCGAATCTCCGCAAGTTCGCTTATGAAGGTGTAGACGGTTTGAAAACCGGTCACACAAGCAGTGCGGGTAACTGCTTTACGGGAACCGCCTTACGTGACGGCACACGCCTTATCGCTGTCGTAATGGGCGTACCGGGGAACTCCAATGATGGCAAACGTTTCTTAGAAACAGCGAAGCTATTCGATTACGGCTTTAAGAACTTCGAGAAGAAGACAATCATCCAGGCGAAAGCAACTATACCTGAATATGAAACGCTGCCTATCAAGAAAGGTGTTGCTACGAAGCTGCCGATCGTAACGGCAACGGATATCACGATCTTGATTCCAAAGGGCGTAGCGGTTGAAACCTCCATCCAAGAAGTAAAAGCCACTCAAGAACCACTGATGGCACCGATTAAGCTCGGTGATAAGGTTGGAACAGCTACTTATAAATATACCGACCCGTCTACTGCGGAGGAAAAGGTCGTTTCAATTGATCTTATCGCAGTAGAAGACATTGACAAGGCAAGCTGGTGGCGGCTGATGTTCCGCGCTATTGGTAATTTCTTCTCCAATTTATTTAATGGGATTGTAGATCTTTTCTAAATCCCGACTTAACTGGTTGCCTATTGATAACTGTTCATGTAAAATCTATGGTTATATGGCTAGAATCTTCGGGAGGCATAAAATAATGGAAACAGGTACTTCGAGAGTTAAACGCGGGATGGCCGAAATGCAAAAAGGCGGCGTAATCATGGATGTCATGAGCGTCGAGCAAGCAAAAATTGCTGAAGCGGCTGGTGCAACAGCAATTATGGCATTAGAAAGAGTGCCATCCGAAATCCGGGCAGCGGGCGGCGTAGCCCGTATGGCTAACCCGGAGCTTGTAGAGCAAGTCATAAAGGCTGTAAGTATTCCTGTTATGGCAAAAGCGCGTATCGGACATTATGTCGAAGCTAAAGTGCTCGAATCCCTCGGCGTAGATTATATCGACGAGAGCGAAGTGCTTACACCTGCGGATGAAGTGTATCATATCGATAAATCCTTGTTTACGATTCCGTTCGTTTGCGGAGCGAAAGATCTGGGCGAGGCTCTTCGCCGCATTCAAGAAGGAGCCTCCATGCTTCGTACTAAAGGCGAGCCGGGAACGGGCAATATCGTTGAGGCTGTTCGTCATATGCGGATTATCACAGGTCAGATTCGCAGAATTCATAGCCTGTCCAAGGACGAGTTATTTAACGAAGCTAAGCTGCTCGGTGTCAATTATGACTTGCTTCTTAACATTCATGAAACGGGTCGTCTTCCTGTCGTTAACTTTGCTGCAGGCGGCGTGGCAACACCGTCGGATGCAGCATTGATGATGCATCTTGGAGCGGACGGTGTCTTCGTCGGATCCGGTATCTTCACATCCGAAAGCCCGGAGAAGTTCGCGCGCGCTATTGTTGAAGCAACAACTCACTACGAGGATTATGAGTTGATCGCACGCGTGTCCAAGGATTTAGGCGCTCCGATGAAAGGGATCGATATTAACCAGCTCCATGCCTCTGAGCGGATGCAAGATCGCGGTATTTAAGCAAAGCCAATAGAATCCACTTGCTGGTCATATACATGTGTTAAACCAACGAGCGGCTTCCATTCGGCACTTTTCTTATGCCGAGGGAGGCCGCTTAAAGATTTATTAGAGCATGGGAAGAAGGAAGAGCTATGAACATCGGTGTATTAGCACTGCAGGGAGCGGTTGCTGAACATATTCGGAGCATTGGGCTAGCTGGCGGACAGGGTGTCGCTGTGAAAAAAACCGAGCAGCTTGCTGATATCGACGGGCTCATTATTCCAGGCGGAGAGAGTACGACGATTGGTAAACTGATGCGTAAGTATGGATTTATCGAAGCGATCCGCGATTTTGCCAATGGAGGCAACCCCGTATTCGGAACCTGCGCAGGGCTCATTGTAATGGCTAAACGTCTAGAAGGTGCAGAGGAGCCCCATCTAAGTTTGATGGATATGACAGTAGCGCGCAACGCATTCGGACGCCAACGGGAAAGCTTCGAGACGAACTTGGACGTTAAGGGTATAGACACACCGCTCAGAGCGGTGTTTATTCGTGCTCCGCTTATTAAAGAGGTCAGTGACCGAGTAGAAGTGCTGTCGATGTATAAGGGAGAGATCGTCACGGCAAGGCAAGATCACCTGCTAGCATCCTCCTATCATCCTGAGCTGACTGATGATTACCGTCTTCATGAGCTGTTCATCCAAATGGCTAAGGAAGCTTCCGGAGTTAAAGCAGACTGAGGCTTGTTGTAATCGATATGAACACCATATTATAGGAAAGGGGATTACCTTCATGTTGGACGCTAAATTACTTCGTAATGACTATGATAAGGTTGCCAACGCGCTGAACAATCGCGGGGCATCAATCGATCTAATCGCGGCTTTCCCGAAGCTCGACATTAGTCGCCGGGAGAAGTTGACGGAAAGCGAATCGCTTAAGAGCCGCCGCAATACCGTCTCGCAGGATGTAGCTAAGCTTAAGAAAAGCGGAGAAAATGCGGATGATTTAATTGCTGAGATGCGAAACGTTAATGACCGTATCAAGGAACTGGATGATGAGGTCCGTGAAATTGAAGCGGAGATGGATATCTTGCTGTTATCCATACCGAATGTTCCTCACGAGAGTGTCCCTATTGGAGCCTCTGAGGATGACAATGTGGTTGTTCGTACGGCAGGACAGCCAAGGCGTTTCGAGTATGATCCGAAAGCGCATTGGGATTTGGGCGTCGACCTAGGTATTCTTGATTTCGAAGCTGCGGCTAAGGTTACGGGTTCGCGCTTCGTTTTCTACAAAGGCTTAGGAGCGCGTCTAGAGCGAGCTCTTATTAACTTCATGATGGATCTTCATTCCGATCAGCACGGCTACGAGGAGATCTTGCCTCCTTATATTGTTAATAGGGACAGCTTGGTGGGTACTGGGCAGCTTCCTAAATTCGCTGAGGATCTATTTCAAGTCGAAGGAACGGATTATTTCCTCATTCCGACTGCCGAGGTTCCGGTTACAAACCTGCACCGTGAGGAAATTCTGCCGCCAAGCTCGCTTCCTAAGCCTTACGTTGCCTTCAGCGCTTGTTTCCGATCTGAGGCGGGTGCGTCGGGGAGGGATACGCGCGGCTTGATTCGTCAGCATCAATTTAACAAGGTAGAGCTTGTTCAGATTGTTGCTCCGGATAAATCCTATGAGGTGCTGGAACAGCTTACTGGACATGCAGAACGCGTACTGCAATTGTTAGAGCTGCCTTACCGAGTGCTTGCTTTATGTACGGGAGACATGGGCTTTGGCTCTGCCAAAACCTACGATCTGGAAGTGTGGATTCCAAGTGCTGCCACATACAGAGAAATTTCTTCCTGCACCAATTTCGAGGACTTCCAAGCTCGCAGAGCAGGAATACGTTATCGCCCCGAGAATGGAGCTAAGCCGGAATTCGTTCACACGCTTAATGGCTCCGGACTTGCACTTGGTCGTACAGTAGCGGCTATCCTGGAGAATTATCAACAAGCAGACGGTTCGATTAAAATCCCGGAAGTGTTAAAGCCTTATATGGGTGGAATAGATTACATATCACATAGGGGTTGAACTTGGAATACAGCTTGTGATACAATAGTTTGGCAGTAACGGCAAGCCTTCAGGTTTAAATCCGTCTGCCAACCTGGAGAGGTACCGAAGCGGTCATAACGGGGCGGTCTTGAAAACCGTTAGGGTGCAAGCCCACGTGGGTTCGAATCCCACCCTCTCCGCCATAATTTAATGATTAGAAACCGATCTATCCGGATCGGTTTTTTTAGTGTCTTAATATCGCATAAGAATATTTCATTGGGTCAACCTAACGGGGTGGAGGTGCTCATCATGTCAAGCAATGACGAACTGGCTGTACCGCAAGCGGATTTAGCCGAGTCATGGCAAAGAACTTTACCCCTGCGTTTAAACGTCGGAGATCGGGCGGAAGTGTTGGCCGACGAAGCGGATCCTCGCACACTCAGAGTGCATATTCAGACTGCGGGCCGTCAGATGATGGAATTTGATTTTGCAGTTCAATATGTTGACAGTCGTGAAATTGATATCCAACTCACGGACGTGGAGAAGGATGGACAAACGATTGATGAAAGAACAGAAGTGATTCAGGAGCTTATCAGCGATTACCGCCGGCACCTGCATGAATGCGCACAATCGTTGCATCAATATACCCATTCCTGAAGAGGGGGAAATCAAGTTGTCCGATGCTAACGGCTTCCCGGATAAAAATCTAAGCAATGTGGTAGAAGACTTGGCCAAAGATCCGGTTAATTCTCACCAAGCCCAACAACAACAGCAGCAAACAAACGATCGGCGGCATCAGGATGCGCTGAACCATGATAAAACGACGGATCAAGAGCATCTCAAATCGTAAGGAGGCATTTCTATATGAGCAAGCCCAAGACCCTACCAGTACCCCAGCCGGGCAGGCAGCAGAATGCTCATGACCCTTCTAACCATGCTCAGAAAGAGCCGCTATCCGGCTCTAAAGCAGTTAAGAACGAGAACCATACAAGACACAATAACGGAGAAGGTTAGGTTCAGCCCGGCGATCAGCCGGGTTTTTTATTGGAAAAAAAGCAGCATACAGAACAAGCTCCTTAGTTTACCCCAACTGTTCTCATTGGTATAATTAGAATATGTTCAGACAGGAGGATTACTGATGACCGATGAAAAAATACATACATACTCGCCACAGCCTAAATTACCACCACCCGTCACGGAAATCCGCCATAATAAATTAAAACCTTTAGAAATTATTCGTCGAATTGTGTTTATTGTTCTAGGAGCTATATGTGTTGGAATAGCGCTGGAAATTTTCCTTGTTCCCAATTCAATTATTGATGGCGGAATTACCGGTATTTCCATCATGACCTCTTATTTGTCTCATATCCCCATTGGAGTTTTCCTGTTTCTCTTTAATATTCCCTTCCTCATTCTGGGGTATAGAACCATTGGAAAAACCTTCGCGCTATCTACGCTTCTAGGCGTTATCGTTTTATCGATCACAGTTACGCTGTTACATCCAGTTTCGGCATTTACGGATGATATCTTTTTGGCGGCCGTGTTTGGCGGTATCTTTCTGGGAGCAGGCACCGGGATTGTCATTCGCGCAGGAGGATCATTAGACGGAACGGAAATTATCGCGATCCTGCTGAACCGGAAATCTCCATTCTCCGTCGGCGAAACCGTTATGTTCATCAACTTCTTCATTCTGGGCAGCGCGGGCTTCGTCTATAGCTGGGATCGTGCGATGTTTTCATTAATTGCGTACTATATAGCTTTTAAGGTAATCGACCTGACCCTGGAAGGGTTTGACGAATCAAAGTCTTGCTGGATTATCAGTGATAACTATCGGGAGATTGGAGATGCTATTCTCGCTCGTCTGGGCCGCGGTGTTACGTTGCTTCACGGCGAAGGCGGCTATACCGGCGATCAGAAGAAGGTTATCTTCTGCATTATCACTCGCTTGGAGGAAGCTAAGCTGAAATCGATTGTTACGGAGCTTGATCCTGTGGCTTTCTTGGCCGTGGGTAACATTCATGATGTCAAAGGCGGACGCTTTAAAAAGAAAGACATTCATTAACAGCAGTTGCGAACTTTAACAAATTTTAAATAAAAGAAAGGCTAGTCGGGGATGTCGAATTAAGATAGAATGAAATTTGCGTGATTTTTAGATCATCATATGAATTTTAGGAAGGGGTTTACATTTTGTTTAAAAGTAAATTAAGTTTCGTCCTCTTATCACTCCTATTGACGGCAGCGGTAGTGCTCAGCGGTTGTACTAAAGACCAATCGCCTAAAGAAGCGCTTCAAGCGTCCATGTTGAAATCATCGGATATTAAATCGTACAATTTCAAAGGAAGCATGAAGTTCGAGGATTTCAACTTCCCTCAAGAAGATATGAACGCAGATGAAGCGGCTGCCGTAATCAACATGCTGAAAAGCGCGGAGCTGTCTTGGACAGGTGCTTACAAATCAGATCCGATGATGATGGAAATGAATTTGAAGCTTGACCTTAAAGGTGACTTGGCAATCAGTTTCACCGTTCCAATCATCATGACGACAGAGAAAATCTGGGTGAAAATTCCTAATATCCCGATGTTGCCGATTCCCGAGGACATTCAAGGTAAGTTCGTAGAGCTTGATTTGAAAGAGCTTGCTGAACAATCCGGCCAGCCAATGCCTAGCATGGATATTGGCAAGTCCCAGAAGATGGTTAACGATATTATGGAGATTGTCTTTAAGCATATTGAGGAAGATGCATATTTAACCTCCATTCCCGTGAAGGATGCAGGCTTGCCTGAGGGTGTTAAAGTGGATCAAGTCGTGCAATTCCATATGGACAAAGCGCAAATCGAGCCTTTCGTAAATACAATTATTGATAAGATTGCCCCGGAAATTATTGAGCTTCTTGCGACTAACGAAGAATATCGCAACCTGCTTCAGCTGAAGCCAGAGGATCTGGAGGAAGCTAAGAAAGGGCTTGCGGAAGTGAAAGACAAAGAGGTTTCTGAAGGCTTGGCGGAAATGAACAAAGAGCTTAAATCTCTTAACGTCAAAGCGAACATCGGAATCGACAAGAATGAATATCCGATTTACACGGATGTGATAATCGATGCGGCGATCGAGTCCGAAGAGGCTACAGGCAGCTTCGCGATTAAAGTTGTATCCGAGAACACAAACATCAATGGTGATGTGAAGTTCGAAATCGGCGAGCCTAAAGCCGAAGATGTATTGACTATAGAAGAGCTGCAAGAGCAAATGGGCGGCATGTTCGGCGGAAGCATGGAAGGTATGGATGAATTAGACTTAGAAGCTACGGATGAAAGTTTGTAATATACAGTTGGTTAAGAACCCCCGTTTGTTATTGACGGGGGTTTTTCTGTGGGTATCACCGCTATAGTTGTTCTGATTAAAGGAGAAGTGCGGGCTAACGCGCGACTTTAAGCCAATATAAAAAAACGCCTGAGCACATCTTAGCGAAGTGTTCAGGCGTTATTAATTCTCACAAATCATGACTGATTGTTATGACTGTCTGTAATTATAGTTGGCGGCCCCGAGAGGAATCGAACCTCCGACCTGCGGTTTAGGAAACCGTCGCTCTATCCGCTGAGCTACGGAGCCACAATGCCATTTATTATAACACAAAGCTGCCCCTTGAGCATAGAATTTTGAGAAACATTATGGTAACATCAGAGTGTATTTTTCTGGAAGAAACGGGGCGGGTGCATGGCTACGAATATCCGTGATGTCGCTAGTAAGGCAGGAGTGTCGGTTGCAACGGTGTCCAAGGTGTTAAATGGATACACGACAGTTAATGAGAAGACGAAGGAAAGAGTACTACAAGTTGTTAAAGACCTGCAGTTCCATCCGAATTCCGCAGCCCGTTCATTAGTCGGACGTCGCTCGATGACGATCGGGATCTTCCTGACGACAGGGCTGGCCCACCCCTTCTTCACCCAGATCTTATCCGGGATGGAACAGTCGTTGAAGTCCAAGGGTTATGATCTCATTTACTTAGCGCAGCTTTCTTGGAATAAGGAATATAGCTTCGTCCGACATTGCCAGAGCCGTAATATCGAAGGAGTTGTTGTCTTCGGATTTCAGCATGACGATATGAATTTCGACGAATTAATTGAATCGGGAATCCCTGCCCTATTTATAGACTTGGATGTTAAGGAAAAACGCGCTGGATATATAAGCTCTGATAACCAGAATGCTGCCAGGCGCACGGTACATTACTTGGCTGAGCTTAATCATCGTAAAATCTCCTTCTTATCCGGCATTAAAGACTCTTACGTTAGTCGACTCCGACTAAAAGGATATCTTGCAGGCTTAGAGGAGGCTGGCATTCCGTATCACGAGAATTATGTAGCAGAAGGGGATTTCACCAGGGAAACAGGTTATCTTGCGATGCAGAGGCTATTAAGGCTTCCTGATAGGCCAACATCCGTTATTTGTTGCTCAGATTTGAGTGCGGTGGGGGCGATGGAGGCCATACGCGATTCCGGCTTATCCGTACCTCAGGATATATCGGTAATTGGATTCGATGATATTGAGATTGCCAGCTATGTTCAGCCTGCTCTTACGACTGTTCGCCAAGATATGATTACAATCGGTAAACGGGCAATTGAGCTGTTAGATGACCTCATTAATGATGAGCAGTTAGCACCTCCGGAAGCAATAATCCCAACTGAGCTGATTATTCGTGGGTCATGTGGTCCAGCGAAGGAATAAACGGGTGATCTTCGGAGCCGAAATGGGTGCCAGAGATCACCCTTCGTACATGACATAAATCTCAATAAATAGTTCTAAATACCCAGTTTTGTCGGAAAATAAATTACATATAGAAGGAAATCATCGACACATTTCTACAAAAAAATGGATAAATTTGTCCTATAATGAAAACAGATTGATTATTCTATCGTTGTATGGCAAAGAATGACGAAAATGTGGCAGAAATGTGACAAATCCCTAAAGAAAGGAGCGGTCAAATGAACCAGGTGGAGTCCTCGCAGCTTATTCTTCGCCTTCAGTTGTTGCAACGTCGTCTATGTGAAATGGCTAACAACCTAGGCAATTTGACCGATCCCGAGATTGTAGCCGTCAGTGAGGAAGCGGATCGACTTATTATTCAGCTTCAGCGTCTGCGCAAGGAGGAAGCGGAGCATCGAAAGATGTCTATGATGTCCGATAGCTGCTCAGTATCTGTATTATCTGCTTCTCAATCTTCGGAAGAAGTCAGTCAGCAAGGCGGCACATTCCTCATGAAGCACTCCTGATTTCCATGGAGAGACATGATTAAAGCGCGAATCCTGCAGTAAGTCCATAAGTGTTCCCGCGCACCCTGCTTTTGGATCGGATGCGCCATATACGACACGTTCCACTCTTGATTGCAAGATTGCGCCTGCACACATGGGACAGGGCTCTAGCGTGACATATAAGGTACAGCCGAGTAAACGCCAAGCTTGGAGAGTTTCGCTGGCACGACGAATGGCGATCATCTCGGCATGCGCTGTCGGATCGTGATCTTTTTCGCGCAAGTTATAACCTGAACCTACAATTATTCCTTTACGAACGATAACCGCCCCTATTGGAACTTCACCTAAGGTTTCGGCCAGTCGTGCCTGTTGAATGGCCTCATGCATCCAGTGCTCGTCATCTGTAATTGACATATGTTCTACTCCTTACCAGCGAACGTGTATTCGTTGTTAACATGCTGTGCACAATTTTGTGGATAACTTTGGGGTTGTCCACAGAGTTATGCACATTTTTTGTGTTGCAGTGGGCACAACTTCATTTAATTGTATCAGGTTGGTAAATAAGGTCAATCCAAAGCCATCAGCTGAATAGGATAAGCAGTAGGATACGGACTAGCACCTGCAAGGACGAACAGCTGAAAGGAGATGTGTGGATGAAATCCATAAATTCTGTGTTTAGAAAACATCCGGAGTTGGAAGCTACGGGAAAGCTATCCATATTAGGAGAGTCCCGATGCACTGCTGAAGTAATGGACGCTTATATGAGGAGGCGAAATCCGAAGATTCCTAAAGTGGCAGAGCTCTATTTGCGACTGGGACAGCGTTACGAGATCAGGGGTGATGTAGCGTATTGTCAGATGGTTTATGAAACAAGAAGCTGGACCGCTCAGGTTACTGGGCCGTACTGGGCACCCATGACGCTAGAACAATGGGCCACGGAATCTTCGGTAGAAGTGCTGATGCAGATTCTTTATGCCTTTGCGACTGAACTGCCCGTACCGCAAGCTTTGGATCAAACGAGAAAACAAACAGTGATACTAGACCAGGCAGGCTGGAGGGGCAAAGCCTCATGTTGGCAGGACCTTAACGGCAAATGGACGAGATCAGGCCATCATTATGGCCAAGATATTGTGGCGATATGGCGCAGTATGCTGGAATGGAAAGGCAGCGGGGAAGTCATACCTATGGAGGAGGGGGGAGTGATGGGAAATTCGCAAGAAGGGGAAAGACTACGTTCCAACGCGGCAAAAGAAAGGATAACCGGGAGCTTGGATTGGACTTCGTTCTGTACGGAAGAGATGAGCTGGCTGAAAGACAAGGGCTTGCTCCCGAGTCCGGTCCCCCATCCGGAGCGGAAGGTGAGTTGGGCTGAGCTCGCAAACTTGTTGCGTCGATGGGAAGATCGACCTTCAACTGCTGCAATAGACGGAAATGGAGTTTCATTAAAAAAAGAGGAATGAAAAATAAAAGGAACGTCCGAGAGTCGGCGAAAGCGCGTCTCTAGACGTTCTTATTGTTAACACGATATTGCAGCGTTTATTACTCCGCGCTAGCGTTCGCAATAGCTGAAAGTGTATTCTGCTGGCTATTGTCGGTTGGCTCGAGGTATTTCCGAAGGATGGAAACTTCAACTCGGCGATTTGTCGCGCGACTAGCATCAGAGGTGTTCGCGACTACAGGCCGGAATTCACCATACCCGGTTGCGCTGAAGCGCTTGGGATCGAAAGCTTTGTTCTCCAAGAGTATCTTCATGAAATTGATAGCCCGCTTGGAGCTGAGTTCCCAGTTAGATGGGAATTCTATTGTCTTGATCGGTTGGTTATCGGTATGGCCGGTAACCAGAATTTCATAATCCGGATATTCCTTCAGCATTTGACCAATTGCGGTACCGAGCTTCTGCGATTCTGGCTTAATATTGGCGCTTCCGGAAGGGAATAACGCATTATCCCTTATCGTGATCATTAACTCAGATCGGTTCAGTTGAGTGTCAAGCTCAGAGGAAAGGCCATTGTTTTGAATGTACTTGTCCAGCTGCTGCTTAAGCTGCTCAAGATTTTGTTGTTCTTCCTGCTTGAGGGTTTCCCGTGATTTTTCATTATTGCTCTTTCTAGTATCAGTTTCCTTCGTACGTTTTGCCGCTTCGTTCTCTTCCAGAATTGTCGATGAATCCAATACACCGAGCCCAGAGCTAAAGGCACTCTTGAAAGCTTTGCTTAGCTCTTCCAGCTTGGCTGTATTCACAGAACTTGCCGCATATAACACGATAAAAAGAGCAAGAAGCAACGTCATGAGATCGGAATAGGGGAGGAGCCAGGATTCGTCTATATGCTCCTCATGGGGTTCATGCCGTTTTCTGCTCACTTGACGGATCCTCCTTCTCAGCGAATGCAATCCGTTCCGTCGGAGTCAGGAAGACAAGAAGCTTCTGTTGGATCGCGATTGTCGATACGCCGGATTGAATGGAGAGCAGTCCTTCTACCATCATCAGTTTAAGATCAATCTCGCGCTTGGATAGACGCTTCAATTTGTTGGCCATCGGATGCCATAGAACGTATCCGGAGAAAATCCCGAGCAATGTCGCAATGAAAGCCGCGGCAACCGCATGGGCCAGCTTCTCCATTTCGGCCAAATTGCCGAGTGCTGCGATCAAACCGATAACAGCGCCGAGTACCCCTAGAGTAGGAGCATACATTCCGGCTTGCGAGAAGATGAGCGACCCGCTGCGGTGGCGTTCTTCCGTTGCGGATATATCTTCGAGAAGGACATCGCGTACGAAATCTTGATCGTTACCATCAATAATCATACGCATTCCGGATCTAAGGAACGAATCCTCGATTTCATCTACTTTAGCTTCTAGAGCGAGCAAGCCTTCGCGACGAGTAATGGTTGCCCATTCCATGAACATGACGATAAGCTGCTGGCGAGGGAGAAGGGGAGGCTCTTTAAAAATAATCTTGAACAGCTTCGGCACCTTTTGTAGGTCCGAGCCGGGAAACGCTACAAAAATAGAGGCGGCTGTACCGACAAAAATAATAATGTAAGCGGCTGGATTGTTAACAAGATTGATAATCGGAGCCCCTTTAAGAATCATGCCGAATATAAGCGCGCCAAAACCTAAAATCAAACCAATAATTGTTGAATTTTTCATCGTACACCCCGGGATATTGAAGAATATTATTTAGACGCGACAGGAGCTTACTCTCAGAACCGACACGATAATAGGTTTATCGACAAACCTAGTCCAAAGCTTTAGAGGAGATTGGCGGTTTTCACAAATTCGTGCGAGATAAATTCCAGCGGCCCCAGGTGGACAGCCATTTGCCCGCATGATAAGATGGCATGACAAGTGAATACGGCGGAAAACAGGTGCTCGTAAGAGCTTAATAGAGAAGTCCGGTGCAAAACCGGCGCGGTCCCGCCACTGTCCATGGGGAGCCAATCGGATACAGCCACTTTCGCGTCAGAAGACGCCGAGGGGAAGGCCCGAGGAGCATTGATCCAGGAGCCAGGAAACCTGCCTGTTTTCGACAAACACCCAATAACCTACGAGGAATAGGGGAGGTGTGGCGGCAACGCGGGATCATAACTTAGCTAGAGATAATCTAAGACCGCGTTGGAGTATAGACAGGCTCGGAAACTATGAGACTTCTGTCATTCGTGTAAGATTACACGATAATCTCCTGCCCCCACGCGAGCATCCTCCAATACGGTGGATGTTTTTTTGTTGCCTTCGCGAGGACGGCGAAGCCGTTTTACTAGGCATGGGAAAGTTCACCTTCGCTGCAATGCGAGGACATTCGAGGAGGAGCGTGGAATGATGAACGGGGAAGTTATACTGAACGGAAATCGGGCATTCAGAATTTGGCTGCGCAGCAGCTTGGCATTTGTATTGGCATTGCAGGTCACATTAGGTGCATGGGCCGGAGTCGTCCAAGCGGCGGATGAAGGCGTTAAGCAAGCTGCAGCTGCACCAACAAGAGCACAGGTTGGCGAAGCTTTGACATCATTGCAAGGCTTGTTAAGCAAGTCAGAGCCGTTAAGCGATTGGGTTGCTTTCGGACTTGCCCGTTCGGGCCAATCTGTGGGGAGTCGGTACTTGCCGCAAGCAAATAAAAGCGTGGGAGACGGAAGTCTCCGCTTGGTAACGGATTTAGCCAGGGTTGCGCTGGCCGTTAATGCGAGTGGCGGCAATGCCAGTGAGGTAGGACCGGGGAAAAGCAATTTACTTGCCAAAATCGCCAACTTCGAGAAGATTACTGCGCAAGGACCTAACGCGCCAGCTTATGCATTGCTTGCATTAGATGCAGCTGGTTATGTTTCAGCAGCTAACGATCGTTGGTCGCGTGATGACTTGATCGAGTGGCTGGTGAATCAGCGGAATTCGGATGGAGGCTGGTCGTTAACAGCAGGTAAAAGCGATGTGGATATTACGGCGATCGTACTAACTGCGTTAGCCCCATATAAAGCTCGCGAGGATATTCAAGGCGTGACAGACCTAAACGCCGTTATCGATGGAGCAATAGCTTGGTTATCCGGCGTACAGCGGGAGACTGCAGGGTTCGGTTACGGGGCGGAATCCAGCGAGAGCTCCGTACAGGTGCTGATTGCACTCACTTCTCTAGGTATTGATCCGGTAAACGATACGCGTTTCGTTAAGAATGGTAAATCGACATTAACTCGCTTGTTGGAATATCGTCTGCAGGATGGTCAATTCTCGCATCTAGCATCCGGCAAAGCCGATGGTATGGCTACCTTCTATGCTCTGCTTGGCCTAACGGCGGTAGAGCGGTGGATGGACGGGTTGCCGGGGCTATACTCAGGCGTTGCGGCGTCGGCAAAGACAAAAGTTACGGTCTACGGGGTATCCGGTCAATTAACTACTGGCACGGCAACGGGTAAAACTGCGTTAGAAGCACTTATTCATGTACTCAGGAATGCTAATATCTCTTACGGAGTAGATCGTCATCCACAGTTCGGTGCGCTGCTAAAGTCTGTAGCTGGCGTGGAGAACGGGAAGTTCGGCGGCTACGACGGCTGGCAATATGCGGTTAAACGCGATGGCGCATGGGTTATGATCACAGAGGGAATGGGTACCTTCTCGGTTAAAGCTGGAGATGAACTATCCGTTTATTACGGCGGAGGCGAAACAACGCTTATCCATTCCGTGAAAATGGAGCCGGCAGCTCCCCGCGAGGGACAACCCGTAACGGTGACAGTAGAGAAGGAAATGCTAGATTGGGATACAGGCAAGCTTGTGGTAACCCCGGCAGAAGGCGCGCAAGTGAAGGCGGGCATTCAGACTGTCCTAACGGACAAGGACGGGAAAGCACAGCTTAAAGCGCTAAAAGCAGGCGAATACGTCTTGGCGGTAAATGGCTATCGCAAGGACAATGCTCCGTTATATGTAGAGGCGAAGACAAAGCTTCAAGTCGCCTCTTATGTCAAGAAAGTATCCGTAAGTCTGGAAGGCGATGCTGGAGCGCTTGCTTCCGGTTCTGCACAAGGAGGAACGGCTTTGGAGGCGGTGGAGCACCTTCTGAAGACGAGCGGAGTGGCTAGCGATATAAAGGATTCAACTTATGGAAAGTACATTAGCTCTATCGGAGGAATTACGGCTGGCAAATATGGCGGATATGATGGTTGGTTATTCGCGGTCATGCGCGGGGGCAGTTGGATCATTCCAGCTGAGGGCGCCAGCACCTTCTTATTGGAAGAAGGAGATGAGGTAGTCGTTTATTACAGCGGGGATGCGACTAAGCTGGCAGATCCGATCGTTGTCTCTCCGGCACAACCTAAACCCGGTTCGGAATTTACGGTAACGTTGACTAATCGGGCATGGGACTGGGAAACGAACCAATTCGGCACGGCTCAACCCCTCGTTGGCGCTAAGGTTAAAGTCGGTGAGGTAGAAGCGATTACGGATGACAAGGGCCAAGCGAAACTTCACGGAATGATTGAAGGGCTGTATACAGTAGAAGTAACGGGTTATGTGAAGGACGGAGCGCCGAATATTGTTCGTTCGGTTACCTCATTGCCCATCGCGGGCAGCTATCAAGACCAAAGCTCGATTGCTGCGTGGGCGCTGGAAGCGGCAACCGCCTCGAGGGCCGCTGGACTTCTGCGCGGTATTAGCGATGGAACAACGACATTCAAGCCGAAGCAAGCCGTTACCCGTGCGGAGTTCGTGTCTGCGCTCGTTAGAAGCTTGGGCTTGGCAGGCAGCTTGAATAAGACCTTCAAAGATATTCCTGTTGCAGCATGGTACGCTAAGGATGTTGAAGCGGCTGCCGCTGCGGGACTTGTCAGCGGAGTTGGTGGAGGCAAGTTCGCTCCAAACGCAACTTTAACAAGAGAACAAGCGGCGATACTGCTTGCGCGTGCGCTTAAGCTTAAAGCCGCGGCAACAACTGTTTTGACAGATGAGAAGCAGATTAGTGCCGGTGCGGTTACAGCTGTTCAGGCCGTATTACAGCAAGGCTGGATGACTGCTTACGAAGGCAGGTTCTCGCCGAAGGCTTCCCTCTCGCGCGAGCAAGCGGCTGTCATTGCGGTGAGAATTCACAAGGCAAAAGGAACGGTAGCTCGATAAGCACATCGGCCTGACGAAACTGGTGAGATAACGGAAGCTAGAAGGAAGGAGGAAGCAGCTGTGAAGATGTGGGGATTAGTCCTGCTCGTTGTGTTTATGCTTTTGACACTCATAGGATGCTCGGGGGGGAAAGAAAATGTTAGCACCCCATCCAAGGCTCCTTCTAGTTCAGCTACTACAAATAGTGAGACATCACAAGCTTCGGCAACACCAACCGATGAAGGCACAAAGGAACAAGTGCCGGCACCATCGTCTTTCGCTGCTTCCTCTTCCGAAGCTGCGGAGTCCACAGAAGACAAGGATGTTAGCAAAGCAGAGACGTCTCAGCCTTCATCGCCTTCGGTGAAGCCATCCGTTAAGCCTCAAACTGAACCCTCTGCGCCCGTCGTGGATACGATCACCATAAAGATAATTGGGAATGCAGATTGGGGCACGGTGCTTGCTGAGGAAAAGGTTGAATTGAGCAAAGGGGATACGCCTGCGGATGTGCTCATCCGTGCTGCCAAAGCTCATCGGTTTTCCTATGAGATTCGGGGGAGCGGTGCGTTGACCTATGTCGAAGGGATCGACGGGCTCTATGAATTCGATGACGGGCCGACCAGCGGCTGGAAATATCGAGTGAATGGCAAGGTTGCCGGTATCGGAGCAGGCGCCTATGAGTTAAAGCCCGGAGACCATTTGGAGTGGTTCTACGGCTATGAGGATATCGAAGCAGAGGAAGACAAGGAGCCCGCATCATGAACGAGGGCTTTGGGATCCGTTCGCTGCATCCGATTGTTATATTGATCTATTATGCCGGAGGGATAACCTTCGGCATGTTGCTGTTTCATCCCCTTATTCTGCTGGCGGGCTGGGGAACGGCCGTAGTCGTTAACCTTCATCTGGACGGAGGCCGGGAATGGCGGAGATGGAGCCTGCCTATGCTTATCGGAGTAGTCCTCATCGTGGTGATGAACCCGATTCTGTCGCACAGAGGCCGGACGGTATTGTATTATTTAGGGGATATCCCTATCACTTTGGAATCTGTTATCTATGGAATCACATTAGCGATTTCTATGCTTAACTTGTTGACCTTCTTCGTGACGTATCGCCTCGTCATGACAGAGCAGAAGTTTCTTTTTCTATTTACACGTGTTTCACCTAAGGCGGCGTTGGTCGCGATGATGGCGATGGGGCTAGTGCCAAGATTGCGTCGGCGAATGCAGGAGCTCATGCTGATTCAGCGTACTCGGGGTGTAACGGTACTGGAGGGTTCCCTTGCTCAAAGAGCCAAAAGCGGAGCCCGTCTGGTCGGAACTTTGCTGTCGTGGACGCTGGAGGATGCCCTGCAGACGGCGGACTCCATGCAAGCTCGCGGTTATGGAACTGGGACGCGAAGTACTTATTTGGGCTTCCAGTTTCGCGGACGGGATAGATTAATGGCCGGCGGATTAATAGGGTGTGCCATTATCCTATTGACAGTGTGGGGGACGGGACATGGCTATTTGATGATCTATCCCCGACTGGGATCCTTCGCGTTGTCCATGGGGGATGGATTGGCACTTGCCGCTTATATCGCATATTTATTACTGCCGCTAGGCATGGAATGGAGGGATCGCAGAGCATGGCGCATATTGAATTACAGAGGGTAACCTTTACGTATCCGAATGAAGCTTTGCCTGCGCTCTCCGAGCTCTCCTTGTCCGTGAAGCCCGGAGAATTCGTCGTGTTATGCGGTCCATCCGGGAGCGGCAAATCGACGCTTCTTCGGCTGTTGAAGCGGGAAGTCTCTCCGGGCGGCCGAATAAGCGGCTCGATTCTGCTCGATCAAGTGCCGCTTCAGGAATGGCCGGCGCGCGAAGCCGCAGCAAAGGTGGGCCTTGTCATGCAGAATCCGGACAATCAGCTGGTCGTGGATACGGTTGAGCATGAGCTGGCGTTCGGGATGGAGAATTTCGGAATACAGCGGGATATCATGCGGCGCCGGATGGCCGAGCTCGCGGGGTTCTTCGGTCTTGAGCCGCTGCTTGCACGCAAGACTGATGAGCTGTCCGGCGGGCAGAAGCAGACGGTTAATCTGGCGGCGGTGCTTATGATGCAGCCGCGTGTGCTGCTGCTCGACGAGCCGCTCGCCCAGCTTGATCCCATGGCTGCTCGAGAGTTGCTCGGCATGATTAAGAGGCTTAACGAGGAATGGGGCATTACGGTCATCATGAGCGAGCATCGGATCGATGACTTGCTGCCGCTCACGGATCGAGTTGTTCGGTTAGAGCAAGGCATGGTTACCTTTAACGGGAATGCAAGAGATTTTGTATTGGAGGCATGGAACCGGCAAGAGGAGAGCTGGAAGAGCGCTCTTCCTGCGATTACGCAGTGGGCTCTCGCGCAGGCACCGCCCGAATCCCATCCGCTGCCTGCAGAGCCTCCGCTTTCGGTTAAGGAAACGAGGAGATGGCTGGAGCTTGCATGCAAGACCTCGAAGTCTGCTGCTGCCATGACTCATTGGGAGCGTAATTCCTCGAGCTTAACTCAACCCTTGCTTACGGCGAACGGGTTATTTTTTGCTTATGACAAACACTCGCCCGCTGTGCTTAAAGGATTGGAATGGCAAATCGGGAGCGGGGATTGGGTCGTTCTGTTCGGGGGAAACGGGAGCGGCAAGTCGACCCTGCTGCAGCTGCTGGCCGGACTCCGGCCTCCGCAGAGAGGTCATGTGAAGTGGGAGGGAGTTCTCTACTCTCGCATGACGTCGAAGGAGCGAATGTCCGTTATCGGATATTTGGCTCAGAATCCATTGCTTCATTATGCCTATGACAGCTTGCTCGAGGATTTGCTTCAGGCTGCAAGCCGAGCAGGGGCGGGCGACCCAGCTCAGGAAGCTGGAGAAATGGCTGAGCGATTCGGACTGTCGCATCTGTTAGCTCGCCATCCACATGATATGAGCGGAGGAGAGCAGCAGTTAGGGGCATTGGCTCTTACCCTGCTGGGCAAGCCGCAGCTGCTCCTATTGGATGAGCCGACCAAGGGGCTGGACCCGCAGGCGAAGCGTAAGCTGGGGGAGCATCTGCAGCGTATCCACGAGCAAGGAACGACCTTGTTAATGGCAACCCACGATGTCGAGTTTGCCGCAGCCTATGCAAATCGTTGCTCGTTGCTCTTCCACGGGGAGATCGTGGCGGACGGTGAGCCGGAACCGTTCTTTCAAGGAAATCTGTTCTATGCGACGCCCCTTCATCGCTTGCTGGCGCAAGGAGGCATGCCTACATGATGAGCACGGATAAGAAGAAGCGCTTTACAACCAAGCTTATCATCGTTCCTATTGCCCTTGCGTACATTGCGTTATCTTATCTATCGCTTCAGCGGGGTAACTCGCTGCTCATCGGAATCGTGCTTGTCCTCTTATCGATGATTCCGTTCCTGCTCCGCTTCGAGCGCCGTGAGCGCAAGGCGCGTGAGCTCATGCTCATAGCGGTCATGGCTGCGGTCGCTACGGTGAGCCGGATTCCTTTTGCCACGCTGCTGCCTGGATTTACGCCTGTTACGTTCGTCGTTATCGTGTCCGGAGTCGTATTCGGCGCGGAAGCGGGTTGGATGGTCGGCGCGGCGACGGCCTTGGTATCTAACTTCTTCTTAGGACAAGGAGCTTGGACGCCCTGGCAAATGTTCGCCTGGGGGATGGTCGGTTATACGGCAGGCTTGTTCGCCCACAAGAGCGTTTGGCGTCAAAAACGGCTTCCATTAGCTCTATTCGGAGCCGCGTGGGGATTTCTGTACGGGTGGATCATGAACCTCACGTTAGCGCTGGACCAATGGGTTCAAACCCGATCGTGGGAAGCGGTGCTGGGTAAATACCTAACCGGCTTGCCGTTCGAATTCATTCATGCGTTGGCTAACGTTTTTTTCATTCTCGTGTTTAGTAACTCTTGGATTGCATTATTAGAAAGATACAGGCGTAAATATGGAATGCTTGAACGTTTGGAGACCGTCGAGGAAGAGATAGCTATTCTAAACCCCAAGCAGGGAGGATGATTGCCATGGACCGACTACCGCTCTTAAATGAAGAGGAGCAGCAAGCCGCGTTAAAGGAGCTGTCCGGTTGGACGATTGAGGATGAGAAATGGTTGACCCGCAAGCGGATGTTTCCGAGCTTTCCCGATGCGATTGCTTTCGTTAATCATGTGGCGGACATCGCGGAGAGGATGAACCACCATCCTTTTATCGCCATCGACTACCGCAAAGTAACGATTCGAATCACCAGTTGGAATTCCGGCGGCTTAACCGTGCTGGACATAGACTCGGCGAAGGCGTACGATCAATTATAAATGAATGCAGTATGCTCTATGGAGGTACGCCCATGCTTCGCCGTTTTTTAAACTATTATCGGCCTTATACTAGATTGTTCACGCTCGACTTCTCCTGTGCCGTTGTTGTCGCTCTGCTCGAGCTTGGATTCCCGATGGGCGTCCAATGGATGATCGATACCTTGCTCCCGACCGGCAACTGGGGTCTTATCGCTTGGGTTTGCGTCGGCTTATTGGCACTCTATCTGATCAGCATGGGTTTGCAGTTTGTCGTCAATTACTGGGGGCATAAGCTCGGTATTAACATTGAGACAGACATGCGCAAGCAGCTTTTCCAGCATGTGCAGAAGCTTAGCTTCCGTTTCTTCGACAATACCAAAACCGGACAGATCATGAGCCGGATGACAAACGACTTATTCGATCTCGGGGAAATGGCGCATCACGGTCCCGAGGATATGTTTATTGCGCTCATGACCTTGGCCGGCGCATTCGGAATCATGTCGATGGTGAACTGGGAGCTTGCCAGCATTACCTTTATCATCGTTCCTTTCTTGGCTTGGCTCATTGTTTATTTCAATAAGAAGCTGAATCATGCCGCTACGCATATGTTCGAGAGGATTGCGGACGTGAATGCGCGCGTGGAGGACAGCATCTCGGGAATCCGCGTTGTGAAGTCCTTCGGCAATGAGTCCTTTGAGCTGGACCGTTTCACGAAGAACAACCAAGGCTTCCGCCTGGCGAAGCTGCGTTCTTATTTGACGATTTCCTTCAGCTCGTCCGGCATCTATATGCTGACGCGTTTAATAACACTTGTTGTGCTCGTCTTCGGCGCATGGTACGCCTATCAAGGAAAGCTTTCCTATGGCGAGCTGGTTGGTTTCTTGCTGTATGTGAATATTTTCCTCAAGCCGATTGAGAAAATCAATGCGTTGCTGGAGCTATATCCCAAGGGAATGGCCGGCTTCAAAAGATACTGCGAGCTAATGGATACAGAGCCCGACGTAAAGGATGCAGACGATGCGATTGAGGCTCCTCGGTTAAAGGGAGATATCGAATTCCGGAATGTGACTTTCGGATATGAGAATTACGCCCATGTACTTAAAGAAATCAACCTGCAGATCAGAGCGGGCGAGACGATCGCGCTAGTCGGACCATCTGGGGCGGGGAAATCGACGTTATGCAGTCTGATTCCGCGTTTCTACGAGATTGACGACGGCGAGCTGACCATAGACGGGATCGATATCCGCCATATGACGCAGCATTCGTTGCGCAATCAGATCGGGATCGTGCAGCAGGACGTTTTCCTATTCAATGGAACGATTCGCGAAAATATTGCTTACGGACGGCTGGAAGCGACGGAAGAGCAGATCTGGCAGGCGGCGCGACAGGCACACTTGGAGGCGATGCTCGTTGCTTTGCCGGACGGACTCGATACATTTATCGGCGAGCGGGGGCTCAAGCTGTCCGGCGGCCAGCGCCAGCGCTTGTCCATTGCCCGCATCTTCCTGAAGAATCCGACCATCCTCATTCTGGACGAGGCGACCTCGGCCCTTGATACCGAGACGGAGTCGATGATCCAGCAGGCGTTGGAGCAGCTTGCGCACAATCGTACGACCTTGATCATCGCCCACCGCCTGGCAACCGTGCGGCATGCCGACCGGATTGTCGTCGTAACTGAGGATGGGATTGCGGAGCAGGGGCGTCATGAGGAGCTAATGGCCGCAGGCGGGACTTATTCGCGCTTAAATGCGGCTCAGATCGGCGTTGTGCCGTCAATGTGAGGAGTATAAAAATTAGGGTTCCTTTTGAGCAACTAATAGCAAGAGTACCTTAATGTTGTCTCTAAAAGCCGAAACAGAGGTACTGTAGCTGTAGTTTTTATTGCTGCAGCCCCAACGGCGAGGTGCTAGAGGCACTCAAGTGGCTCATTTCGGAGCTGTAGGTACGGATTCGAGGCTGTCGGTTAATAGTTCATAACTTAGGAAATCTACGGGAGACCACAAAATGTATGCGAAAAATCATACAAAATGAGCAGCACACACATCGAATCAGTCGATTCTATGCGAAATTTCATACATAAAACGCGATTTGAGCCCGGATTCTGTATATGTATGTGAGAAATCATATACATTCTCTGCATGTGTACGTTCACATTAAAACTGTCCACAATTAATCGACAGAATCGATAAAGGCTATTCTCAAAATGCCTTTTTTTGTGCGTTTTCCGAAGTTTGATGCAGGTCAGATCGTTTCCTCATCGGATGCAGTTAGAAAGTTTGGTGAGCTGCGCAAAAAAGCGAAAGTGGAACCCCAAAAAAGCGGAGATCCTTGTGAGGGGCTCCGCTGTATCTGCTAAAGAATAGTCATTAATTGCTCGCGTCTAGGCCCTACTGAAACAATTGTGATTT
This sequence comes from Cohnella sp., assembly GCF_041640265.1. Lineage (GTDB taxonomy): Bacteria > Bacillota > Bacilli > Paenibacillales > Paenibacillaceae > Cohnella. The sequence goes on along the minus strand of NZ_JBEQAP010000025.1, from coordinate 48,437 downwards.
TTACATGGATCTCCGATTCAATGAAACGGACATATTGCTGAGCTGCTTCTGGTAATTCCTCGAAGGAACGAACATGTGAGATGTCACATTGCCAACCCGGAAGCAGCTGCAGCAGCGGTTTAGCCGAAGCTAGCTTAGCCGTCACAGGGAATTGATCCGCCACCGTCCCATCGTCCAGCTCATAGCCGACACACAACGGAATTTGATCTAGATAACCCAGTACGTCAAGGTTCGTCAATGCAACCTCGGTTGCCCCTTGTAATAAGCATCCGTAACGAGTGGCGACTGTATCGAACCAGCCCATGCGGCGCGGGCGGCCCGTGGTTGCACCATACTCTCCCGCATCGCCCCCGCGCCGTCTCAATTCGTCTGCTTCTGTTCCTTCCAATTCTGAGACAAACGGTCCGGTGCCCACGCAGCTCGAATAGGCTTTGACTACCGCCAACACGTTAGTGATCGCATATGGAGGAAGCCCGGCCCCGACCGATGCAAAACCCGCTAAAGTGGAAGAGGATGTGGAGTACGGATAAATACCGTGGTCTGGGTCGCGAAGCGCACCAAGCTGACCTTCTAGTAATATCGCTTCCCCATTGGTATAGGCATCGTGCAGCATGGTTGTCGTATCACAGATAAACGGACGAAGCTTCTCAGCATGGTTAAGCAGCTCGGGGATCAGGGATTCCGGTTGAAGCGGCTGTCGTCCGTACAAATGCTGAAGCAGCACATTTTTGGCCTCAAGGGATTGTTCTAGACGTTTCCAAAGTAGCGCTTCATCGTACAAATCTGCAGCCTGAATACCTAGCTTGGCATACTTGTCAGCATAGAAGGGTGCAATTCCCCGTTTCGTCGATCCAAAGCTGCGAGCACCTAATCGTTCCTCTTCGAGTTCATCGAATAGTCGGTGTATAGGCAGTACGATCTGCGCACGCTCCGAGATGCTCAATCGGGGCTGTGGCACACCTCTCGCTAATAGCTCTTCCATTTCCCCTAGCATAACGTCGACATCAAGCGCGGTTCCTGGTCCGATCACGTTCATAACGTTAGGGTAGAAAACTCCCGAAGGCAGCATGTGCAGCGCGAATTTTCCGTAGCTGTTAATGATCGTATGCCCCGCGTTACTTCCGCCCTGGTATCTGACTACGTAAGAAGAATCTGCGGATAAGACATCTGTCATTTTCCCCTTTCCCTCGTCTCCCCAATTTGCACCAACAATCGCAGTTACCGTCATATTTTCCGCCTCCCAAGGCTTGATATGCTTTACAGTGGCTATTATAATCCTATTTGTAGGTATTAGAATAATTGATATTAATAATAGGACATATAAGATGGAGTAATGCCAAATGGAAATCAATATGGAATGGTACCGCGTGTTTTATTGGACTGCCCGAACAGGAAGTATGTCGAGGGCCTCGGAAAAGCTTCATATCACACAGCCAGCGGTCAGCCATACCCTTAAGCAGCTGGAAGGGAAGCTTGGCGGGAAGCTGTTTTTTCGTACGGCAAAAGGGGTTCATCTAACGACCGAGGGAGAGGTATTGTTCAGCTATGTAGAGCAGGCTTTCAGCTTCATGGAGGCCGGTGAGAAGAAAATGGCTGATATGCACAATCTGTTTCACGGGGAAATTAACATTGGTGCGAGCGACACGCTGTGCAAGTACTACCTGCTGCCGCATCTGGAGCATTACCATAAGCAGCATCCAGACATTCGGATCCGCGTGACGAATCGGACGACTCCTGAGACAATCGAGCTCTTGAAGGAAGGTAAAATTGATTTTGGAATTGTGAATTTACCCGCTGCAGATGCTAAAATCGAATTCCGCGAGAGCTCTCCCCAGCAGGACTGTCTAGTAGGCAGCGAGGTATACGGGGCTTTGGCGGGAAGACCATTAAGCTTGGATGATATGGCTCAATACCCCTTGCTTATGCTTGAACCAGGGGGCAGCACGCGGCAATTTCTTGATGAGTATGCCCTGTCCCACGGCAGCCGTCTTAAGCCTGAGTTCGAGCTTGGAAGTATCGACCTGTTAGCGCAGTTTGCACGCAGCGGCTTGGGTCTTGCCTTTGTTATACGCAACTATGTAGCTGAAGAGCTGGCTGCCGGTCAGCTTATTGAAATCCCATTAACACCCCCGATTCCGGTGCGTCATGTTGGGATTGCAACTCTCAGGGGTGTCCCGCTCTCGGCTGCATCCAAACGTTTTCTGGAGCTGCTGCCTTAATCCTGTTGAGTGAACAAGTTACGAAGACAAAAAGAAGCGGAAGCCTCGGTAGAGAGCGCCGCTGAGCGGGCATAATATGTCGTTCACGCAGTAAAAAGCCGAGACTAATTGCTTCTATAGCAATAAATCTCGGCTTGGCATTTCTAGGGCCGATTTAGTTTGGAATGGAGCAATTAAAAGGTTGCCATTTTACTGAAAGTAGAGCTTTCTCAGCTATCCTCTGCCACCTTGGGAAAAAGCGCCAGTGCATAAAGCGCGGCAATACCGACGACGGTATACACGATTCGCGAGCCTACCTCTGTTGTCCCCCCGAAAATTTCGCTGACCACATCGTACTCGAACAAGCCGACCAAAAGCCAGTTCAGACCACCAATGATGACGAGAATTAGGCTAACAACATTTAGCGCCTTCATTCAGAAACAGCCTCCTTATGGGGTTGTAACACCCTTATCTGGTGAAACTGCCTGACAGAAGCTTACTGATTCTTGGTTGTTCACTATAGATGTATGAAGAGCCTTCATCGGTTATGCTTCACTTGTTATTCCAGACCATGCAGAAGACGCTAACCGTGCCGTGAGTCGCTTGGCGGTCATATTCGTCCGTGATGATAAACCCAGCTTTCTCATAGGCTCTAATGGCGCGTTTGTTCCACTGCTCGACCTCTAGATCGATCTCTGCACCGGGCAGTCTGCGACTCGCCTCTTCTACCGCAAGAGCGGTTAAAGCGCTGCCCCATCCCTGATCACAGCAATCTGGCCTAAGTCCCATACCGATCCTCATCGTTTGGCCCATGGGAAAGAGCTGAATATAACCAACGAGCCGATGAGTATGCTTGTCATGAACAGCCTGATACTGAGCTTGGCGAATAGAGGGATCTCCGAATTCAAGGCCGTGCTCCACCATCGTCTCCCACACAGGCCATCGGTAGCGATCATAAGGGGCTGGGTAACGCCACTGAGAGATGGCATTGCCCTCTTCCTCGGTCATAGCATTCTTGGATAGAGATAGTTCCATTAAAGGGGCTCCTTTTTCTGGGCATAAAACTCTGTTGCAGCTATTATAATGGATCAAAAGGTAGGATAAAAATGGATTGTAAATAAACGACATCTGAAGTAATATTGTGTAGAATCATAGGGTAAAAAGTATTTTATTATACCAAAAGGTGGAATTAGTCGGATGCCAACAAGTGCTGAGATTCGCGCAAGTGCAAGAGAAAGTTTGTCTGGAAATTGGACGAGTGCAGTGCTTCATTTTCTGCTGTATTACGTCATCATTGGTGCATGCGGAATGCTATCGGCTATTCCGATTATCGGCTGGATCGGAGTTTGGATCGTAACGGGGGCTTTGACTTTCGGCGTGTTGAATTTCTATTTGTCCATCTCGCGCAGGGAGAATCCACAGACGGCAGATTTGTTCAGCGGCTTTGGCAGATTCGTTGATACGTTCCTCTTATATTTGCTTAGCACTATTTTTGTTCTCCTGTGGTCTCTACTGCTTATCATACCTGGCATTATCGCGGCCTTCCGTTACTCACAAGCCTACTACATATTAAAGGATAACCCGGGAATTAGCGCTTTAGAGGCTATCAACCGCAGCAAGGAAATGATGGTCGGGCATAAAGGAAGACTGTTCGTACTTGGGCTTACTTTTATCGGATGGTTCTTACTGAGTTGTGTTACGTTCGGAATCGGGCTGCTATGGCTGGCTCCCTATTTCTACACAGCTTTAGGGCATTTCTATAATGACTTGCTTACCCGTTCAGCCTCGGCACCTCTGCCGACTCCGCCAAGTCCCTACAAGGAAGCTGCTATTTAAGCGGTATTTACATCAATTGATCTGACTATGCCGGACCTCTTGGGGTTCGGCTTTTCTATTCACGATTCAGAAAGTATATAATTAGCTATACTTGTCCTGAATCGTCTCCGACATAAGCGTTGTACGCCGTGAAAGGACGGCGTCAGCCGTTTATACTTGGTACGAATGTTAAAGTGGTATGATGTTCAAGTGAAAAACTTAGGTGTTTGAAGGGGAAAATGAACCATGGCTCGGCTAGTCTTCTTAGGTTGTATCGCATATTTAGCAGTGGGATTGGGTCAATTAGTCATCGGTACAGTTATGGAACCGATGGTTACCGCATATGGCATTCAGTACGGCGATGGAGGCCAGCTCGTTATGAATCAATTCCTAGGCGGCATGGTCGGCATCATGCTTGCGCCTTGGCTGATTGGACGTATAGGGAAGAAGATTTTGTTATTATCGGCACTGGCCATCATGGTTGTTGCTCAGACGATATATGTACTCGGGCCTTCGTGGGAAACCATGCTGGCTACGGCGCCTTTCGCCGGCTTAGGATTCGGAACGGAAGCCGTTGTAGGCTCCTTCATTATCGGGGCGGCGGTCGGTAATGCTAATGTGGCTATGAGCCGAGTGGAAGTGTTCTTCGGCGTAGGCGCTTTACTCATGCCATTCGCGGGCGCTGCTTTAATATCTAGCGGTCATTGGGCGGCGGCTTTTGGAGTTGTTGGCGTCACGACGGCGGCTGCGTTATTGTTATGGGTTCTTTATTGGCCGAAAATATTGGACCGCTCGGGAGGACATGCAGCCGATGAGGCCGAGCGGAAAACGCCTGCCGGGAATCGATCGCGGGCGCAAGCTTGGACGGTGCTTGCAGCTTGTGCGCTATTTTTCGCGATCTATGTGGGCTTTGAAATGAGCTTTGTTCACTACCTGCCTTCTTTGCTTGTCCACAATAATGGTTTATCGGATTCTACGGCTGCGTTGTCTCTGAGTATTTACTGGGGGGCGATGGTTATCGGCAGATTGGTATCCGGCCATGCGGCAGACCGATGGGGCGGCGGGGTCTATATGCTGGTCACGTGTATCGCCACGGCGGTTTTATTCATCCTGATGGGCGGGCTGGAAAGCGTGTGGGCGACGTTTGTGTTGACCTTCTGCGCGGGACTCTCGATGTCTGGGATGTTCGCGATTGCACTTGTATTCGCTAACCGGGCGGCTCCCGGAATGACGGAGAGAACGACGAGTCTCATGATGGCATTCGGCGGAATTGGCGGTGCGTTAATGCCAAGGCTGACAGGCTGGTTCCTGGACGAGAATGGCGCCGATGCGACTCGCTGGCTGTTTGCAGGTTTTGCGGTGGTTATGCTGGCGGTGATCTTATGGGCTCTTATGGCGGCTAAGCCTGAGCGGAAGCTCACACAATCTCCATCACCATTGTCACCCTAAAAAATTATAAAAGACGGTTATCTAAGTATGCAGCAGCTTGTCCAAGCGAGAGACTAAACAAGTTCCATCAACATCGACATCCTAAAAATTCTAAAAAGGTGGTTATCCAAGTATGCAGCAGCTTGTTTCCGTCAGGTGGTTGTTGGCGCGATTGTATGAGCCGGATTTGGTTATTGTAGATTGCAGATTTCAATTAGGCAAGCCTGACGCGGGACGTCAAGCCTATGAAGAAGCGCATATTCCAGGCGCTGTGTATTTGGATTTGGAGAAGGATCTTTCCGCGCCTGTGGGCGAGCATGGGGGACGTCATCCGTTGCCGGACGTTGCCGAATTAGCAAAGAGGCTGGGGCAAGCAGGGATTAGCAACGATAGTCGAGTCGTTGCTTATGACGATCAAGGCGGGGCGATGACCTCGCGATTGTGGTGGCTGCTGACCTATCTGGGTCATTCCTCCGTCTATGTGCTGGAGGAAGGCTTCACCGCTGCATGGCTGAAGGCGGGGCTGATTGTTTCTTCGGAGGAGAAGGTTATATTTCCGAAGAATTTTGTGGCTGAAGTGAAGCCGGACATGCTGGCTGATATGCAGGAAGTGAAGGCGAAGCTGGGCGCGCCGGGTGTGAGGTTGATTGATTCGCGCGAGGCCCCGCGTTATCGCGGGGAGGTCGAGCCGATCGATCGCGTCGCCGGGCATATCCCGGGCGCGATCAATCTGTTCTGGGGCGAGGCCAAGCGGGCCGATGGCACATGGAAGAACGCGGACGAGCAGCGCGAGCGGTTCGCGGGGGCGGGGTTGGATGTGGCGCAGGACGATGATGAGATCATCGTGTACTGCGGCTCCGGGGTTACCGCGACGCCGAACGTGCTGGCGCTGCGGGCGGCGGGGTTTAAACGCGTGAAGCTGTATGCGGGCAGCTGGAGCGATTGGATTAGCTATGCGGGTAATCCGGTGACGACAGGAGACGAAGAAGAGGCGAAAGACATATAGTAGTATACGGTGGTTGTATACATTACCGCGCAAAGTAAATACCTTGGCGATATATCTCAGGGTTTTTGAGTCAACAAGGTGTCAACACTCATTCGTTGTATACTTGCGGCAAGTCGTTGAACCAAGAAAGTGTTCTTACAATCTGTATAGGCAAGCAGTAGGCTGGGAGCCCCTCACTTTGTTAGGTTAGGTTTTTACAATCGAATCAACAAGAAGTCAACAGAAAAGAGAATTCCTAAGTAATTGTCTTACCCGAGCCCATATGCTAATATGACAGTAGAAAGACCGAGTGCTGGTAACACTCGGCCTATACAATTGGCTTGGATGGGATGTCCCTTCAAGTTCAGCGACAAAAACCCACCTTTGGCAGCTAACCTTGGGGTGGGTTTTTACTTTCTCTTGTAGTTATTTGCGATGTAGGATAAAAGAGCAATAACAAATGTAGAGAATCCGATCATGATGAGAATTGCGTCTTTTACTTCCATAGCTTCACCTCCTTTCGAAGGGAAACTATGCCCACCCAAGGTATTCAATTGTACAAGCTAATTGTACCTTTTTCCAGATATGCGATCAAGTGTTCTCGTTTCGTGATAACCCTGTTGCCATTGTGGAAGAGTGTAAGCCGAGAGACCGCGTCTCAAGCGGATTTGGTTCGTTATGAAGGGTGATTATATGGAGAAAATAATTTATCCCGCGGCTCTTAGCAAAGGAGACTACATTGCAGTTACTGCACCATCCAGTGGTGTCGAAGAAGGACTTCACAACTTATTAATGAAATCAAAAGTTAATCTAGAAAAGTTAGGTTTTACAATTATTGAAGGCCACACGATCTGGACAAATGACAAGTGTGTAAGTGCTAGTAAAGAAGCCAGAGTCGACGAATTGGAAAGATATCTAGTTGAAGACAACATTAAGGCCGTCGTTCCTCCGTGGGGAGGCGAATTCTTAATGGAAATATTGCCATTGATTGATTGGGCATTACTAAGGAATCAACCACCCAAGTGGATTCTGGGTTACTCGGATATTAGCACGTTTACTTTTGCATACACATTGCTTACAGGACACGCTACAGCACATGGTCCAAACTATGTTGATATAGGTTCCGAACAAATCGATAGCGTGACTTCACAATGGCTTGATGTTCTCAGTACCGGGTCTAATGGGTTTATTAAACAATACTCCTCTATGTTCTACCGTTCCTCATGGGAGACTGCACCCGATACGCCGACTAAATGGAAGACGTTGGGTCGCAACAGCGGTGATACGCGTTTTAGCGGAAGACTAATTGGCGGGTGCTTAGATACACTATCCATTCTGGTAGGAACTCCATATGCACCAATAGAACACTTTTCCAGTACGTACTGTCAAGACGAAGGAATCGTATGGTTCTTGGAAAGCTGCGAAATGAACGCGGCAGACATTTACAGACACCTTTGGCAAATGAAAGTATGTGGATGGTTCAACAATACGAATGGTGTCCTGATCGGCAGAGCGGCAGGATATTTACCTCGTAAAAATTTCGAACTTATAGATGCTTTAGAAGGTGTGTTTGGCGTTATGGATATCCCGGTTATCTATGAAGTGGATATCGGTCATGTTCCCCCACAAGTCACCTTAATTAACGGAGCGCAAGCAGAGATAATCTGTCGTGACGGAAAAGGAGAAATTACGCTTACTCTTTCCTAATGATCGTCTCCCACCCATGCCCAGCATACCTGCAGATGGTACCCTGAGGAAATCCTAAAATTGGAGCGATTGGATTTCTTATGCGGAGAATCCGGTAGCGACGGGGGGAAGAGTAAGGATTAAAGACGAATAGCAGTATGCTGAGTTTGATACAGAGCATAGTGGAAAACGTTGTCTGGGTGAGTTTTTGGCCAAAAGTCAACATGATATTTAATCATTGAAATTGTAATCAACAAGAAGTCAACAGAATTGATGAATTCATTCTTCAAATAAAAATGATGCCAAATCAAGACTTATAGGATAAACATCCGATGTTCCGATATTACTGGATAAAATAATCGTAATGTCATCATCAACATATCGATGGAATTGATTTTGGAATCCGAATATTCCTCCCGAATGATGTATTCTTTTTCTTATGACGTTTTTGATTGATATTTGATCAATGTACCATCCGTAACCATAGTTATCTAAGTAGCCTGTAAAAAGTTTTCCAAGGGATGTTTTATTTAATATTTTATTTGTGTATAAAGACCGGTCCCACAAGTAGAGATCTTCCACGGTGGAGTAAAGGCTGCCTGCTCCTTTAGGGATAGACATGTCAATAAACTCAGAATTCTTCAAGCGGATGTCTATTACTTCATAACCAGAGGCACGGTTTTTCAGGATGGTTTTATAATCATCAAGACCGGAATTTTGCAGAAAACTCCAAAGGTAGATACTTGAAGCGATCTATCGTGCTGATTAGAGATGAATAAATTCCTTTGATATCCGAAAAATCAGGGAGTCGATTGAAGTTTGGTAATCCAGAAGAATGAGTTATTAAATGATGAAGCGTAATTGCATCACCATTTGGAAAGTTAGGAATATACTTTGCAATGGTGTCTTTAACATGCAGCAATTCTCGTTCTTCTAACAATAAAATAGACGCTGCTGTGAACTGTTTACTGATAGAACCTACCCGATATTTCGTTGAGGGTGTGTTGAGGACCTCATGTTCAAAATTAGCCAATCCATATCCTTTTGTAAGCAATTCTTGTCCTTTTCTCCCGATTAATACAGACCCATTGAAATCCCTCGATTTAAGATAATCATCCATTACTGAACGAAGCTCATTGTTAGAGATACATGCCAGCGCAAAGGGCAATCGAGGATCCGCAGCTGGAGACTTCTTTAAAGGGAGCTCATCAAGGCTTCGTTGAAACCATCGGGCAGAACATTGCCTTGGTTCGACGCTATATTCCAAACCGGGAACTGAAGGTCAAGCAGCTTAGGGTCGGAGCAAGAGGAAAAACCCAAATCTTGCTCGTGTACTTGGCTGATGTGGCGAATCCGGAAGTCCTGCAAGAGCTGGAAGACCGCATTGCGCAATTGGATGTGGACGCGATCGTCAGTTCGGGAGAATTGGCTGAGTTTATTGAGGACAACCCGTATTCTCCCTTTCCGCAGTTCATTTCAACAGAGCGTCCGGATGCGGCCGCTTCCCAACTGTTACAGGGCAGAATCATGGTCGTCATTGATGGGTCCCCCGTTAATTATTGTGCCGGCATCGATTTCAACGTTTTTTCAGAATGTCGATGATTATGGCACACGGTGGTTGGTGTCCTCTTCTTTGCGAATGCTCCGATTTTTCGCCTTTTTCGTCGCCCTCTTTTTGCCGTCCTTCTATATTGCATTGATTTCGTACAATTATGAGCTTTTACCCGTTACTCTGTTGTTAACCATCGGAGAATCGCGAGCAGGGGTTCCGTTTCCGCCGATCGTAGAAGCTTTGATGATGGAGATCACCCTTGAAATGATGCGCGAGGCCGGGGTCCGTCTCCCCGCTCCGATTGGGCAGACGGTAGGAATCGTGGGGGGCATAGTCATTGGCCAGACAGCCGTTCAAGCCGGCATTGTCAGCAATATCATGGTTGTCATTGTTTCTTTTACCGCGATCGCCTCCTTTATCCTGCCTAATTATGATATGTCTTCCAGCGTTCGATTCCTGCGATTCCCGATGATGTTGATTACCTTTATGTTCGGCATTGTCGGTATTATCATCGGGATGATGCTCCTCATGGCACATCTCGTTTCGTTAGAATCGCTCGGCACGCCGTACGGCAGTCCATTCGCCCCAATGCGTTTTGCCGACTGGAAAGATACGTTCTTCCGCTTGCCTGTATGGAAAATGAATAAGCGTCCTACAGGCGCAAGAGCGATTCAAACGGATCGACAAGGTTCTAGCCGTCCAAAGGGGGATGGCAAATGAACAAACAAGCAGGGGCGGATGCTTTATGCTGCTTGGAAAGGTGCTCTCATGAAGCGACTATTGTTCATTCCGCTAGTATTGTTGCTCGTTCTCATTCTGCCGGGTTACTGGGATCGAAGGGATTTGGAAGATACATCCTTCGTCTTGGTAACCGGTCTTGATCTTGATCAAGATAACAACCTGTTGATATATGATATGGTTCCTATCTACCATAAAGATGCGAAGGTGAAGGAAATTCCTGTCAAAGTAAGGGCCTTATCGCTTCGCGAGTCAAGGATGAAAATTGATGATATGTTTGAAGGTGCTTCCAGCGGAAGAAAGCTGCAAATCGTTCTTCTGGGCAAACGGCTGCTGAAGCATAAAGACTGGTTTCCCTTATTGGACGTCCTTTTTCGTGATCCAAAAAATGCGATAACCGCCGACGTCGTATATGTCAATGGCCCGGTCTCGCAAGTGATTTTTAAGAGGTTCCCGGAAGTACCTCATCTTTCCATTCACTTGTACGAGATGATCAAATCAGCAAGCAATAGACACGAGACGGTGTTGACGACGCACCCCTACCATTAGTGATCTGGAAATCGACGAGAAACTTGAATTGAAGGGAACCGCCCTGCTCACTGAGAAAGGAAAGTATGTCGATACCCTGCGAATTCAGGAAAATGTATTGCTGATGATTCTGCAGAAGCAAATCAAGAAAGAGCTTCCCTTCACGCTTCGGCTTCCCCAGATGAAGAAGAGCGGTGGCGGAATTTTTGATACCAATGTCATAAGCTTTACCCTTGCTGATATGAAAACAAAAATAAAGACGGCATACCGTGACGGCCGTTTTCAATTTAATATTCGAATCAGATCTTACATCACTTTATCGGAACGCGAGTTCCCGTTCGATGTAGAGAAAAAGAGCGGCAAGCTGGAAAAGATGATCGAAAAGCAGCTCGATAAGCAATTCGAGAACCTGATTAAAAAGATCCAAAAGCATAAAATCGACCCGATCGGATTGGGGCTTTACGCGCGCGCCCATGAATACAAGGAGTGGCAAAAGGTACAGGACGATTGGGGCGAAGCGTTATCCGAAGCGGATATAAAGATAAATGTGAAGGTCAAGGTGAAAAGCATGGGGCCGGTCAAATGAAGAAGTACGCCTATAATGAGATCACGACGATGCAGCCGAAAATCCTCATTGAAGGACTTCCGGCCTTTGTTCCCTGGCTCCAAGCCCATGAAGTCGCCGTCTTACTTAGTTTTCTTGAGCTGGTTCACCTGTTGTCCTTGCTGAACTCTCAGTTCTGGAGACATTGACCTTCTCTACTAGTTTACTCTTGTGTCCAGATAGGAACCATCCGGTTATGGCGATAAGCAGAAGCACCGCATAAAATGTAATCTTCCATCCTGTCGATACTGCAAAATCGTGCGGAATCACGTGTAGAGACGGATGTGCTAACGTATGAACTGCAAGCTTAACACCGACCCAGCCGACGATGAAGAAGGCGGCGATTTCCAGCGCAGGTCTGCTCTCCAGCAGCTTCACGAATAAGTTCGCGGCGAAACGCATGATCACAAGGCCAATAAAACCGCCTAGGAATATAACAATGAAATGCCCGCCGTCCATTCCACCAATCGTTGGTAAAGTCGTTGTAGGCAGCGCAACAGCAAGCGCGACAGCTGCTAGAATGGAATCAATGGCGAATGCAATATCTGCGATCTCGACCTTGAGAACGGTCATCCAAAACCCGCTTGGTTTCTTTTTTATCCCCGCATTTTGCTCTGCGGAATTTTCAGCTTTCTTAACAATGAGCTTTCGAAAAATGTGGTTCGCTGCAATAAACAGCAGATAAAGCGCTCCAATTGCCTGCACCTGCCACACATCCACCAAAAAGGATATGACGAATAACGAAGCAAAGCGGAACACAAACGCCCCTGTTAGACCATAGAATAAAGCCTTCTTTCGTTCTTTCTCAGGCAAGTGTTTCACCATAACCGCTAATACAAGGGCGTTATCGGCTGCTAGTAATCCTTCAAGCGCGATCAGGATAAGCAATACCCATCCATACTCCATTAATAATTCGAATCCCATACTTTCATCCCCTTTGATTGATATTGATGCACAAATCGCATGATTTTTCCAAAAATAAAGAGACCTTCGCCAAAACCAGGCAAAGGTCTCACTAACAGTGCCATTACAGCAATGCCAATAAAGCCGGAGATTGATGATCGCTCTCGTATTGACGACTTTATTGTGACAGTTACTCCCCTTTGGAGTTTGAGTTCTCTATACAATTGGAATGCATCTAATTAAACAATAATACGATTAACGGACACCTTGGTTTCAAAAAAAAATTCTGGAACCATGAACCGAGCGCGTGCTCTTCTATCTGAGAAAAAAGTTCGGGAATCCTATGCGCGAAGGATTTCCCGCCTTTGCTTTGTATATACTGTTATCCAAAGATATTACTTGGAATTAAGGATACGATTTAGAAAGGGCGCAATAAATGAAATATTGGTTATTAAAGTTAGGGATGTATTCTGCCAGTACTATAGCCATTACCTATTTGAAAGGGTTCAGATGGTGGTATTTAGTAATATGGGCAATTGTAATGATATTTGTGGATATCGCCATTGAAAAAAAGTTTGAACGTCAAAGAGAACAAAAAGATCGAAACAAGGCTAAAAAGAAATATCCGTTCCTGAATGAGTTGAATGAAGGACAAGTTATTACTGTTGAATTAAAGAATGGGGAAAAACTAACGGATGTAATTTTTTTAGATTACATTAAATCTGAGATGTTATTAGGTACGGAAACAGAATTTAATAATGAACTTGAAACATATGAAGTGAGTGAAATTCGTTGGATAAAACTTAAAAGAGTTGAATCAATTTTGCCGCGGGCAGATTAAGGTTGAGATGTCCCTGGCAGGAGACGAGTAAGAGGCGGTAAGCCAATAGCAGGATGTAGATCTTTAATACAGAGCATGGCAAGATAATTGCCGTTGCTCTGTATTTTATTTGGCTGAAGTCAACACGGAGTCAAACCAAAGGCCGTGAAGCCACCTTTTTATGATACAATTGGGTTTGGAACTACGGTAAATGCTCTTCAAAGTCAATCATCAAGTGTCGGCGCTCTTCTTTTCTACCTGAATACCGATTGCTCCTCCATGACTCCGCAAAAGGAAAGGAAAGACACGATGAAAAAGCTGTTCTTCCATCCACTTTGGTCGATACTTGTAATTCCGGTGTTAGGTCTGATCTATGTGACGATAAATCGCGAGCCTCCATTACCTAGAACCTTGTACACGGATCTGGATGATACGATTCCTTTCCTCAAGTATTTTATTATTCCTTACATGGTATGGATGCCGTTTCTCTATTTGACGCTTATTTATTTCTATTTTAAGGACCGAAGACTTTACTTTCATACATTGCTTGCTTATATAGGAAGCGTACTAATTTGCTACGGAATTTATTTAACATTTCAAACGACGGTCCCTAGATTAGAAATGCAGGACAACGATCTGTTGAGTCGAATGGTCATGTTTGTATATCAAAACGACGCTCCCTACAATTGTTTTCCGAGTATTCACTGCTTGTCCAGCTACCTTCTTTTCATTGCTGCCAGAAAAAGTCCGGCGATTCGCATTCGGGTAGTCGTAGTCATAGGATTCTTTGCAGGGGCTATTATTGTATCAACGGTATTCGTTAAGCAGCATGTTGTTATGGATGTATTGGCTGGCGTCATGCTAGGACACATTGTCTTTTCCTTTGTCTCTACTCTGCTGGGACTAAAAAAATTAGGTTCCGTCTGGATGGGCAAAGAAGAAATTTATGAAACTCGCTATTAATATTTTGGTTATCAACGAATTTTACTTTTGTTTCTGCGTCTTTTTCTGAGTAACGTGAGCAAGGGTAAGCGATATCGGTTGAGAACGGCTCGGATCACAAAGTAACCCGCAACAGTAAACAGGATACTGTTAAAGGCAGACCCGACAAGAAAGTCCATTCCGATGCTGCCGAGCGTACCCAGTTGGTCAGCCGTTTCCTCGTAATCGGTCTCAGCCATGGGACCAAAGAGTTCTTCATTAATTTGAACAGGATTTGAAACCACGATACTGCGAAGAATTAAGCCGATCTTATAGTTTAAATAAAATAGAAACGGCCACATCAAGGATCCTATAGTGGCAGATAGGACGGATGCCGGAACGTTGCCCCGAGCGAACCGGGTAAGCCCCACTGAAAATATCATCCCCACCCCGAATGTGGGGAACCAGCAGGGAAAAAAGCCGATGACAAGGCCGGTCGCAATAGCGTGATTACCGCCTGTGTTGCGTATCATCCTTAAAAAATAGTAACTTAGTTTTCTAAGCAGTTTTGAAATCAATGTCTGTCTACCTCCGAAGTATTCCCATGTTCATAGCATAACACAATTGTTGAACCGGAGCCTCATTGAACGATTTTTGGCGCGCAGGGTGAGGGTTCTCTACTTGTACAAGTTCATCTTAACTTTTGATTGACCTTGCCCCAAGGTAAACGTTGTAGACAGCGGAGCGATTGGATTTCGTACAGCGAGAATCCGATCGCGACGGGGAAGATTAAGTGTGGAGAGGCAGCGTGACCGGGTTGAAGAGCTGCAACAGGTTGCTGGGAGGCAGGCTGTTGCAGCTCTTCTTTGGGTTTTTCGTTCAATAGCTTTATGGCGCGACAAAATGAAATAAATCTCATAAACCTTTACAGCTATGCTCGTTTCAGATACCTTGAAAAAAGAAGAGGTTATCGAGAGGAGTCCGATATGAATCTAGAACAGAAGATGAAGAAGCGCATTGACAAGCCTATTCTCATTACGATCTGGGTTCTGCTCTTGTTGGCAACAATGCCGCTTACCGCGATTGCCGCGCAGGGGAAGTTGATTGCAGCGGAAAATGTAACGATCAAATTGGACGCGAAAGACGTACAATTAACTGATCCTGTGAGAGTAATGTCGGGCAGACTGTATCTGCCTGTCGCGCAATTATCTAAGATGTTCGGGGCACAAGTCAATTGGGATCAGGACAATGAAGAAGCTACGATACATACCGAGTACGGAGATCGCATTGTATTAGGCAACGGCGTGCCGGTCGTCTACTTTAATGGCACGCGATATGTGATGGATGCATTTCCATTTCTAGTAGAAGGGCGGATGTATATTCCGTTACGTGACACCGCGGAACTGCTGCATGCGAAGGTGAGCTGGAACGAGGAGGAGCGGATTGCTAGGCTTGAAACGGTTCCAATGGCCGTTGTGACGGAGCAATTCGGCTTGACTGAGATCAGCAAGCAGGTTGACAGCAGTAATGATGAGTTGTTAGAACGCAATGGTCTGGACAGTAAGATCAGCATCGACCCGGGCACGAAGCTTCGTGTAGTGATCCCGTCCATTTTTAGCCACGAAGCGGAGCCTTTCACTGAAGAAGATCGGCTGTTGCTGGCTAAGATTACGCAGGTCGAGGCTGGGAATGAGTCCTATGAAAGCCAGTTAGCGGTAGCGAATGTTATTCTTAACCGGGTGAGGGACTCAAGGTTTCCGAAAACAATCAGGGATGTGATCTATTCCGGAAAGCAGTTCCCGCCCGCTCATAACGGGTTATTGGATAGAAGCGTACCGAAAGCAAACGCGTTGCGCACTGCCAAGGACGCATTGAACGGCAAAAACAATGTTGAGGATGCCGTCTATTTCTATAATCCTAATGTAACCAAGGGTACGTTCTGGTCCAGTCTTACGGTGGTCGATACGGTCGGTTCTCATCGCTTTGCCAAGTAAGAGCGGACGGTGGGTTTGGGGGCTGTGGCAGATTGCCGGTGGGCAGGCTGTTGCGGCCCTCTTTGGGCTTTCCGTTTATCAGCTTGCAAACTTCAAAAGAATAGTTGCAATAGCATCCTATATGGCATATGCTTTAATTAGTTGCAATAACATCCTATTAAAGGGGCGCACATGAGTGGATGACGATTGGTTTCGATCCCCCGAGGACACTTCAGAGTCGTATGGGAAGTATATATCGGCTATTTACCGCCATATGCAGATTCTCATAGCGGCCGAGCTTGCTCCGTTCCGGATAGGGAGCGGACAGTATATCTTCCTGATGACGATTGCGGGCAAAGAAAGGATTACGCAAAAAGCGTTAAGCGAGGAGTTGCTCATTGATAAGACAACAACCACGAAGGCGATTGCCAAGCTTGAAGCCGAGGGGTACGTGCGAAGGGAGCCCGATCCCGTGGATAACCGTTACAATTTGCTGTATTTGACAGAAGCAGGCAGAGCGGTTGTTCCAAAAGTTCAGGAAGCATTGGATCAAATAAGACATAAAAGCCGCAACGGCATCAGTGACGAGGAGTACGTTTTCATGCTGGGCATGTTGAAGAAGGTGCTCCGCAATGTGAATGAACAGGTACGCAACGGGGAGCAGCAGTCTTAACCCGGGGCATTGATGATGGGGGTGTTGATTAAAATGCAGGCTGATCGAAAGACTATATTGACTGACGAATTGCTTACCTGGTCAGGGGTAACGGTTCAACCTCACCGATTTGGCGGAATTGAATTTTCAGTAGGAGGAAAAGAGATTGGACACCTGCATGGAGATCATCTCGTCGACCTGTTTTTGCCCAAATCCAGACGCGATGAGTTGATCGCTGGCGGAAGAGCCGAGCCGCATCATATTTATCCGGAGTCGGGCTGGGTGTCCATTTATTTGAGATCCGAGGCAGACGTTCGCAATGCGGTTGAAATTTTACGAGCCAAGTATGAGCATATGAATATTGGGAGGTCGAGTGTATGATAATCGCAAATCCTTTTGTCGTGGTGGACAATTGCAAGGAAGAAATTGAGTATTACCGGAGCGTGCTCGGCGGCGAGATCAAAATTTTAAGAAAACAGGACGATAGCGTGTTAAATGCGGAATTGCATCTCGGTAGCACCAAGATCACATTCGCTGATACTGCCGCTGCCAAGCCGTTTCTGAAGGGGGACTATGTGAAGGTCATGCTAAAGCTCGAGACTGAAGAGGAATTTCAGCAGGTTTATGAAGACCTGACGGCTGGCGGGCATATAAATGTTGAGACATATGAGGCTCCCTTTAACGGGCTGCTTGCCGTCATCACGGATCGAAACGGCATTGGCTGGGTGCTTTCCTATTATAGAGGTTAACCTGGGTTTGAAAGTAAGGGCTATCACATCCGTTATACCATGAATTATTTACTAGTATACAAAGGACTCTATTTCTTATTACGATTGTTCTATCTGAATGAACAGGAGTAATGAGAAATGCATCATATGAGAAAAATTTCAATCATCCTGATCGCAGCGCTGATCTTGGTACTCATTCCGATATCGGTTAATGCGGAAGATGACCAGCCCGACTTTGCCGCACTTTTTGAGGGAGCCATTATTCTCTATCTTGGAAGTCCGAACGCAGTGGACGATTTAAGTGACCGAATGATTGATGAAGACAATTTTAACGTGACGCCTTTCGCATATAAAAGCCGGACGCTTGTTCCCATTCGCTTCATCGGGGAAAGCCTCGGCGCAAACGTGAATTGGAACGATAAGACATCTACCGTTACTATTCAGGGAAAGTCTCGGTTAATCAAGATGAAGCTAGGCAGTACACAAATGAGCGTGAATGGTACCGTTAAAAAGCTGGATGTGCCTGCACAATTCACAAAGGGGAGATTGTTTGTCCCTCTGCGGGCGATCAGTGAAGCTTTCGGCAAGCAAGTGTTCTATGACCGAGGCGTTATCGTCATTAATGATTCCGTAACGCTCAATCCGGTTAAAGATCGGAACATCATCGATTATCTGATTTTTACACTAAAACCTTACCACAAGGATCCATACAATGGACGCACGCTTACCACGGAACAGCTGGCAGTCATGGATCAAAGTGTTGTTTTGCTAGAGTCCTTCGACCGCAATGGGCTGTCAACAGGCTTCGGCAGCGCGTTTGCCGTCGGTTACGGCTTGTTCCTGACTAACTATCATGTCGTTAATGATGCGAGCAGCTACCAGATCGTTACCCAGCAAGATCGCTACTATGGTGTAGAAGGCATCGTAGCAGTTGATCCGGAGGCCGATCTTGCTCTTGTGAAAACCGCGATGCGAACGAATGTGCCGCCTTTGCATATCGGGTCATCTAAGAGCTTGGCGAAAGGCCAGTCCATTATGACTATCGGAAACCCGGAGGGGTATCAGAATACGATCTCTACTGGCATTATCAGCGGATTCCGACAGAATGGTGCTTCCCCGATTATTCAGATTACTGCCCCTATAACACACGGCAGCTCTGGAGGACCTTTGTTGAACATGAAAGGAGAAGTCGTCGGGGTCACTTCAATGGGCGTTGAGGATAGCGGCAACCTGAACTTCGCAACTCCGATCGATTTGTTCAAAAAATGGAATGCAGGCAATGGGTCCATTCCTTTCGCAAATATTGCGGTCTTGGACCAAAGTCAGTTCGAAGAGCCGGACAACGAAGATGGGAGTAGTCCCGATCCGTCAGAGAGTCCCGCACCAAGTCCTGCACCTGAGTCTCCATCAACGTTGCCTAGCAAAAATGTGCATGTGTTGAACCGGATTGTCTCCGAAGCCGAATTGGATCCAGTCAAGCCAATCGTATATTTGTCCGATGATACGCAATCTCAGATCGTCGCTTATAATTACGAGGAAGAGAAGGAAGTGAGCGTTTCCAGTCGTTTTGACAAACCTATTCGGAAGATGACCTATGCAAACGGGGAACTATTCGTCATCCTGAGCGATGCGGAATTTAGTTCTTTTCGGTTCGATGGAGATCAGGGAGGCACGATTGCGGTGCTTGATCCGATTACACTGAAATTGAAGGATCAATGGCGAACGAGAGTCGACCCATACGACCTCGCAGTCGACAAATCGAATCATGTGTATATCGCATCTGGCTCCGGGCAATGGACATTCATTCTTAGCTTTGACCGGGCTACACATGAAGAAATTTCATCGCGCTCTATACGCAACGCAAGCTACATCACCTTGCACCCATTCGAAGACAAGATCTATACCGTTGATACGGACTCCTCACCAAGGGATATCCAAGTGTATAAGATTGAAAATGGGCTGTTTACCGATAGCTACGATTCTCCGTATCATGGAGATTATTCTTTCACCACGAGCATAGGCATTACCCCAGACGGAAAATATCTTCTGAACGGCTTCGGCGGCATCTTTACGGCAACCAATCAGAAGACGACCAACATGAAGTATTTCTCTAAAATAGATCCGTTCGATTTCATGGCAGGTGACCCGGCGCATCCCGAGACGTTTTTTACCAGTCGCCAAAGCACGGTACACCAGTATGACAGCGAGTCGTTGAACAAGACGAGAACAATCAATACGAACGGAACCATAATCCAGATCGCAGTAGTAAACCATCGTTTTATCGCACTGACCAAAGTGTCTATACCCGGTGTCTCGGCACCTAAGTATGCTCTAGAGGTTTTGGATTTGAACTGAACTTTATAAGCTGAAGAACCGAGAAGCCGCGTCGAACGCGGGTTTTGGGGCTGTGACAGGTTGTGAGCTTATGACCTGTTGCAGCCCTTTTTGTTATCTAATTTTTCTAAAGATGTATGGTTTCTGTGTTGAACTTCGTTTATTGAGTGTAATACTGATACTCATAATTGTGGAGGCAATAACATGGGAGTACAATCATTAGGAGCCATTTTTATTCGCGTAAGCAAATTGGAGAATTCGATTCCGTTCTATTCTGCACTTGGCCTGCGGAATAAACTTTTTCTATTTTGGGAGGAGCATAAAACATGAGCAAAACCTTATTTTACGGGGTAGGTATTTTCGTCCCGGTCAGTGACTTAAAGAGATCAACTGAGTGGTACACAAACTTACTAGGATTTGAAATAACCCACAATGACGAACCGAACGCAATGGTCACGATGATGAACGATGAGAAAATCGTTTTCTGCCTTGTAAGGTCCTATGATATTAAACAGCAGCCGTTTCCGAGAAATGAATACAGTGTAGAGCAATATTTCAATTTTCACACGACTGACGTAGATAATGTGCACCGAATTCTAAGGCAAAAGGGAGCCAATGTCGGAGATATTGTTGATTTTGACGGAATGCGAGGATTTTCACTGATAGACCCCGATGGCAACCGGTATGGAGTCGTGTAGTAATAAATGTTCAATTAATGGAGGATTGTTCCATGAGAAAGATAGTCAGTAAAGTCAGCGGTATCTTTATTCCGGTTACGAATATGCGGCGATCGGCTGAATGGTACATACGCGTATTCGAATTAGAGATTATTGAACATTCGGAAAGCTGCACAGGACTCGCGTTTCCGGGGGAGGCCACCTTCCTGAACTTATGGAAGGTTGACCGCCCTCAGCCGACACAATTCGAGGCGATTGGAGGCTATAAAATTCCCTATTACAACTTCGAATCTTTCGACATCGAATTTTCGCATGCATCTCTTAAGGAGAAAGGCGTGGAAGTTATGCCTATTGTGGATGACGCAGGCGGGGTCCGTTACTTCGATTGTCTCGACCCGGATGGTAATTTAATCGGGATTGTCGAAGAATTGCCGAGCTCCATCTACTACCCGCACAAACAGAAGTACCGACGGGATTGACATCGATGGTGCGCTGAAAAGAATGAAGGATGTGCAGATTATGGTAGAACCACTTCAAACCAAACGAGAACAAATAATAAGCGCGGCTGAACGGTTTTGTAGATCAGAATTGGAAAACGATCCAACTGGTCATGATTGGTGGCACATTCATCGCGTAGTACAGATGGCGGAGCGGTTGGCCAGCGAAGAAGGTGCCGATTCCTTCATATGTATGATCGCTGCACTTCTACACGATGTGGCGGACGAGAAGCTCAACGAATCGAAGGAAAGTGGACTTCATAAAGTACGTGACTGGCTCGAGGGGCAATTGCTTGCAGAAGAGGAGCGCCAGCACATTATGGAGATTATCTCCACAATGTCCTACAACGCCGGGACAAACCCGTTAATGCGTACGTTGGAAGGGAAAGTGGTGCAGGACGCAGATCGTCTCGATGCGATCGGGGCGATAGCGATTGCAAGAACGTTTCTATATGCCGGATGGAAAGGTCACCCCATTCATGACCCGCAGCTGCCACCTCGCGACTCCATGACACCTGCGGAGTATCGGCATGATAAGAGTACGGCCATTAATCATTTTCATGAGAAGCTTCTAAAGCTCAAGGACTGTGTAAACACGTCATCTGCTAGACGAATCGCTGAGGAGCGGCACAGCTATATGGAGAAATACGTAGAGCGGTTTTACCAAGAATGGGAAGGACAAGTGTAGATGTCTATTTCCTTGGGAGCTGAAAATTAATGTATTTACGAAGCCTTGAGATTCTGAGGAATGCAAATACGGATCCGAAATCCTATCCATTTTCCATACCTGCTATAAAAGCGTTAAATTCGCTTTCTTTTCGAACGAACGTCACCTTTTTTGTAGGGGAGAATGGTTCGGGAAAGTCGACGATTCTTGAAGCAATCGCCTATCAATGCGGCTTTAATACGGCTGGGGGAGGAAAGAATAATAACTATGACGTAGACTCTTCCTCTTCCGCTTTAGGAGACTGCATTAGACTCTCCTGGCTGCCCAAAATTACGAATGGGTTTTTTCTGAGATCAGAAACCTTTTACCATTTTGCATCTCATCTGGATACTATGCCAGAGAGCTTGCAGTATTATGGTGGTCGATCCTTACATAAACAATCGCATGGAGAGGCTTTTCTGTCACTCTTTAATCACCGGTTCGGTAAAAAAGCGATATATCTACTGGACGAGCCAGAGGCGGCACTCTCCCCAGCACGGCAATTGGCATTATTACGTGTCATCAAGGACTTGGAGAATGAAGCTCAATTCATCATTGCTACGCATTCTCCGATTCTTCTTGGATATCCAGATGCACAAATTTTGAATTTTGATGCTCAACAATTAGAGGAGATTCGGTATGAAGATACGTTGCATTATATTGTTACCAGACGTTTTCTTGAAAACAGGAAAATAGTTTTAGACGAATTATTTAACGATTAAAAGGGGAAACACTAGTCCGAAAGATGGAGTATTACAACATATGAGGACAAAGTTGACTAAACTAATCGAAATAAATAAGGAGTTGAGTGGTATGAAGAGACGATTCTGTTCGGTATACAGATTAATAATTTATGCAGGACTAGCCCTACTCATCTAATGATATGTCCAATAATCATCATCACCAGACCAAAGATGGCAGCTCCTCGTTTCACGCCTCGGTTTGCGCTTGGTTTCAAAAATAGGCTGATGATAAATCCTAGCGGAATGACAAGACCGTTTAGATTAAAGTTAAATGACCCTAGAAAATAGTATCCCAAAAGCTTTAATACCAACAATTCCTCTACTTGATCGCGGTTTTTGTACAGTAGGGATACGCCGATAATCAAAACTAAAGTCCAAAATAAAAAGTACATTATATCCCCCCTGTATATAACGCGCGTTCCATTTTCCGAAATAGATAAGATCGCTGCTCTCCAGCGGACTTCTCAAGGTGTAAATATTGAAGGTCGCATTATCGCCTTTCGCCCGCTGCGTATAAGTACCTTTGTCGCAGGCCAGGTAGCCGAGTTTCATACCCGGCTCCAGGTCTCTTTCTCCAATGGTTTTCAACGTATACGTCTTCTTATCCCACATAAAAGTTTTGGGCGGGTCCTGACAAGACGGGGTGGATACAGCTTTATCCGTGCCGCCGACTGCTTCTTCGACCGGGGTGCTGCTCTCCCGGCTAGTGCAGCTGGTCATGATTGCAATCATGACAAGTAAACTAACTGCTGCTATCGCACCTTTCAATTGATGCTGCCTCCTCTATGCTCTATGTCTACTTGGACGGAGGAAAGAAGGGAATAGTTACATGAAATTGATCATTGCAGCAGTTATGCATATTTTAAAAGAAGGCTTCACCGTCTCATGGACGGTGAAGCCTTCTAACTTAGTCACACTTTTAATCGATGAAGCGAAGGTGTACGAGCAATCGCTTCATTATTGAAGCAGTTTGAGCTCGGGTCGCAAGATTGGTTGGCTGGAAAGTGTCGGATTTCATACCGCTGATAATTCCTGCCTCAACGGCAAAGGATACGGCATCTTTGGCCCAAGGACTAATTGAAGCTTGGTCATTGAATCTCGCTAATACTTGTCCCTGCGAAGCTCTGTCACCAGTGTCCTTCTGAGCGAATTTGATCGCATTCACAATCATAACCGCTATTTGCTCTCTCGTAATCTTGTCATTTGGACGGAAGGTGCCGTCTATAAAGCCGTTAACTAAGCCTGCTTGTACCGAAGCGCCGACGTAACCGGCGAACCAATCGGTCTCCTTCACATCCGTGAAGCCAGCCTTTGTCAGATCCTCGCGAATGCCAAGAGCTTGAGCCAGCAGGGTGACGAATTCCGCCCGAGTAATCATTTGATCTGGAGCAAAAGCATTCTCGGTTACCCCTTTAATCAACGTCTTGGAAGCAAGAAGTTCAATTTCTCTCCGAGCCCAGTGATTCTGAATATCGGCGAATGTTTTGTAGGCATAGATGACGGTGTATATACTGTTGCCGTTACGTTTTATTGTAACGAATGTTTTGCCGTCGGCTACGGAGAACGTTGCTGGTACAAAGGACAATTTCCCGGTTTGCGGTTCGTAGACAACAACGGAAGGAATGAGAGCGTTCACCGATTGGTTTAGCGTAATGGTACGGGCAATGTAATTGCTGCCGTAATCCGTAATGTCTTTGGAATTTCCGTTACCAGTAACCGTTACGCTGAATTCGACGGATGTGCCAAGTACCTTCAACCCGGAAGCTTGTGCCTTCTGAGCAATCTCTTCCGCTAATTTGCCGGCGACTAGCTTCAAGGTAACATTTATCTTGGTGTCTTTAAGGTCAGCACCCAGACTTTGGGTAATTGCTTTCCAGTCAAGAACGTTAACTGGCAGATCATAAGACGCCCTGTCAGAAACAAGAGAGATGATTATAGCCGGCGTTTGTTTAGACGATTCTGACAGCACTTCTGCCGGAAGCTCAACGGTTGTCGTTGTATTGGCGGGCAAGGTAATCGGAATTTCGATTCGTTTAACGGATTCATCCGCATCATTTATGAAATCGATGGCCTTTTGCAGCAAAGGAGAATCTATTATCCAGGTTTCAGCCGCTGTTCCGTCCTTGTCCTTACCAAGCTCAGGTTTTACTTGCGATATAATGACCCCGTTGCTGCCATTTAAGCTGACCTGAGGACCAGAAGGCTGTGATGGTATAGTGATGGTGATCGGCGGTGGTGGTGCGATCGGATCTTGGAAATCGATAGAGAATGCGTTTGAGCTTATGTCGCTTGATGCTTCTACGATTTTGGCCTGCGCCACTGTCACGGTGACATTATTTACATCATTGGCATTCGCGTGGTTAGTCGCATTGCCCGTGAACGCGATGTTCAGAACAGTGGGGCTTGTTAGTGTGACCGTGTAATCTAGGCCAGCAGGCAAGTTGATGATCGTCACATCAGCTTTGGCGATGGCTGGATCGAACGTTCCGTTCGATACAGTCACCGTCTGGGCAGCCGTAATACTGCCGTCATTGGCTGCTGCTTCACTAATGGTCGCGCTGTCGGCTGTTAGAACAGGCATCGGCTTCGGAATCGGATCCGAGAAGCCAATGGAGAAGGTATTCGAAGTAACATTAGATGAAGCTCCGACGATTTTGGCCTGCGCCACTGACACGCTTACGTCACTTAAACTATTAGCATTCATATGGTTCGTCGCTTTGCTCGTGAAAGCGATGGTTAGAACTGTAGGGCTCGTTAACGTGACCGTGTAATCTAAGCCGTCAGGCAGGTTGTTGATCGTGACATCGGCTTTAGTGATGGTTGAATCGAACGTACTATCCGTTACCGTAACCGTCTGGGGAGTCGTAATACTGCCGTCGTTGGCAGCTGCTTCGCTAATGTTTACGCTTCCGACAATTAAAGCAGGAGATACAGCGGTTAGGAATTGGTGAACTATTGAATCACCTAAATGCCCATTTTCGTCCACACCGATTAAATATAAATCATAGCTAGTATCTACAGTTAAGCCGTTAACTGCTATGATGCTTGGTGTGCCTGCGCCTGCGGAAAGATGACCAGACAGCGTTACAGGGTTTCCTAAACTGTCCTTACCTTCAAGAAGATTGTTGAGATCCGGAGGTGTTGCTCCGGCGGGAAGGACTTCATAATAGACAGTTGCCGCTTCATTCCACTGCGTAGTATAAGTTAAGCTGGTTGATGAAGAGCTTACGATTGGGATAGCCGTAAAAGCAGGCCCTGTTCCTGCTTTTATAGTCATCATATTGGATGAAACCTGCGAGTCTAGAATGGAGATTCCTGAGGGTGTTCCATCAGCGTTATATGAGCTATTCGGCACAGAGTACATATTAAAAACGTAGCCGTCGTGATAGAAGGGGTTACCGGGGAAGTTGTCGTACCCTTCAAGATCGACGCCTTTAGGATAGGTATCATTAACGCTTTGATAATTACTCTGCCGTATTTTATTCATATCAATATGCCAGATGGCTATTCCGCCGCTGCTGGCAAAGTTTTGTAAGCTCTGATCAAACCCGTTGTCTATTCCGTATTGTCGATTTTCCAGCAAGAAATACTCATCGGGAATGCCCGTTTTTATTTTATAAATATTGTAAATGTCCGGATTCGTTATATTATTTGCATGTAAAGTTGCTATTATATCCGTTCCGTATGGGATATCGATTGGGTTCTCAAAACCCAAAAATATTTTTGACCAAGCGTCAAAATGCACGGGTGTAGCTCCTAGATGTTCTCCAATCAGGCTCGCCCAATTGCCGCTCCCCATTATGCTATAGCTGCCAACCCCATTCGTATTCCCATTGTTAGAAAAAACATCATACAAGTCAGGCAAATCCAAATCGTGGCCCAACTCATGGGCAATGGTTCCAATAGTTGCTTGGTGATTGCCTTGTTTCTCTCCGAATTGGGTGTATCCTCCACCACCGGCTATACTCAGCAGCTTAACGTCGTCGATAACGGGTGAAAAAAAATCAGATAGAACCCAATGGTGTGCCCACACGCTTGGAATGTCAGCATACTCGGGATCGCCATAGGCTGCTTCTTGCCCGGCTATGATCGTCATAATATGCAGTTCTTCCATGGAAACATACTTATCGTTGTTCTTATCATAGGACGCAAAGTCTACCTGCGAATTTGCCGCGTTCAATGCTTGTTGCACGAGTACGCGATTAACATTGTTAGTTTTATTACGCGTATTGGGGTGATTCCGGTCAAGAGCAACCGTAATTATGCCATCATTGGCACTTCCATCGGTTTCATTAGCAGGGGAGAAATAGAATTGGTTGTTGGAGGCTTCTTTATAGTAGTTGTTGAGAGTTTTGCCTGACGTACCGAATATAAGGTTCTGCCAATCCGCTTGAGTGGTTGACAAGCTCACGTCATTAAAACTCACCAGCAGAACAAGCAAAGGGTGAGGTGCAGATAGGTCCTGACTCGTCCGAATGTCTTGGCCATCGAATATAGGGGCTCTTGAAGGTTGTGAGCTTTGTAAGCCCTCGATAATCTCAGCTCGCTTAGATTCGCCATAATATTGATAAAGTGAAGCGACGTCTCTTGAAGTTACGGGTTGGGGCGGCGGTAATTGTACAGCATACTTAACCGTACCGGCAACGAGCTGACGGCTCTGTATCTCCGCGTAATACCAGTAACCATCTAAGCTCTGTGCAATAACGATGTCATCGCTTGCTGCTGTCCAGTTAAATGTTTCGTCACCGTGTTTTTCGGCGTAAAAGGTTGTTCCATCAGGCTGCGTATATAATGCCTTAAATGGAGCGGCAGGAGCTGCTTCAGCGGTTCCTCCGATTGATAATAGGAGAAAGAGGGAGGCAAGAATAAATACATAGAGATGATAGTTTCTGAATAATGGCGAAGGGGCTAAGTTATTATTGAGCAAGAATGGAACCTCCCAGTTCATAGTTAAATTGACTGCAATAAAAGTATACATTTTGTATCCCTATTCTGTAAACGCTTTAAAAATGATACATAATGTTTCATAAGTTTCACCCACTTGACGTATAAATGAAGTCAGATTTATACTGAGATTGTAAAAAAGCGAGTACTTACTCATTTATCGATGAGGGAGTGAATGAGATGGCGAAGGAGAAAGAAATATGTATCCAAACCCGGGACGTCTTCCGTAAATTCGGCGACAAGGAGGTTCTTCACGGTATTAGTCTCGATATTAGCAGAAGCGAGATATTCGGCTTGCTAGGTCCATCGGGTTCCGGCAAAACTACGTTTGTTAAAATGATCGCCGGCATCGACGCAGCGACAAGCGGCCGAATCGAAGTGCTGGGCACTCCGATGCCGAAGCTTACGATGATGGAGCGAATCGGTTACATGGCACAATCCGACGCTATGTATACGGAGCTGACAGCCAAAGAAAATTTGGAGTTTTTCGGCTCTCTCTTCGGACTCCGCGGCGAAAAACTGAAAAAGCAGATGCAGAAGGTGATGGAGCTTGTTAACTTGACCGATCATCTTAAACGCTCCGTCGGCACTTATTCAGGCGGAATGAAACGCCGATTATCTCTGGCCATCGCGCTTATGCACGAACCGGAAGTGCTTATTCTCGATGAACCGACCGTCGGCATCGATCCCGTTCTTCGCAAATCCATTTGGGATGAGTTTGACAACCTCAGTAAAAAAGGCACGACAATCGTGGTTACAACACATGTCATGGATGAGGCTGACAAATGCCACCGTCTCGGCATGGTTCGCGATGGAAGCCTAATCGCCGTTGGAACTCCGGAAGCGCTGAAAGAGGAAACCGGCAGTGCCAATATCGAAGAAGCATTCCTGTTCTACGGAGGTGTCCGCGCATGAGAATTCGAGCCCTTATCCTCCGAATTATTCGCCAATTCATACATGACAAGCGATCCATGGCGTTATTGATCGTCGCTCCGCTCCTGGTCTTATCCCTCATGTACTTAGTGTTTAACGGCGATACGTATCAACCGAAGCTCGGCACGCTGCAGCTTCCGGAATCCGTATCGCAGAGCTTGAGTAAAAATAAAGCCATCGTGACAGCCTTTAACACGGCAGAAGATGCGGAGGCCGCACTCGCCGATCAGGAAATCGACGCGATTATCCAGCTTGACGGCGCCGTTCCCCATGTGAAACTGGAGGGCAGCGACCCTGCCAGAAACCGTGCCGTTATGATGCTGATCCAGAAAGCCATGCAAGAGCAGGCTCCTGCACTCAATCAGGCAGCCAAAACTCCTGTTTTCGACTATCTGCATGGTGCTGAAGACATGACTTCCTTCGACAATTTCGGTCCTGTATTAATTGGATTATTTGCCTTCTTCTTCGTTTTCCTCATTGCTGGAGTCTCCTTCCTGAAGGAGCGCACCAGCGGAACGTTGGAGCGCCTCTTAGCCACTCCGCTGCGCCGCTGGGAGATCGTTGTCGGCTATATGGCGGGCTTCGGAATTTTCACAAGTCTGCAAGCTGTTCTGATCGCGGGGTATACGATCGGAGTGTTGGGAAGCTTGATGGCAGGCTCCTTCTGGTATGTGATCCTGATAATGCTGCTCTTGTCCATGACGGCGCTCAGCTTCGGCACCTTCCTGTCCGCTTTCGCCAACTCGGAATTCCAGATGATTCAATTTATTCCGCTCGTCATTGTGCCGCAGGTGTTTTTCTCAGGCCTATTCGATCTCGACAGCATATCGCCGTGGCTGCGCTGGCTTGCCCATATCACGCCGCTGAAATACGGTGCCGATGCTCTCCGGAATGTTATGATCCGCGGCGAAGGTTGGAGCTCCATCGCAATTGATATATACGTTTTGCTGGGGTTGTCCCTGATCTTTATGGCGGCCAATGTTCTCGCGTTGCGTAAGCATCGGAAAATATAGTAATCTAATTTAATACAATTGTGAGCAAGTGAAAGGGGAAACGCCTCGATGTCGGATAAGCAGGAACAATGGCTGGTGGACCTTATCCGCTTGACCGAGGGGGACGAAAAGAAGAAAACCGATAAACAAGCCAGAATTCTAGAGGCTGCTATCGAGATCTTCTCGGAGAAAGGCTTCGCCGCTACGTCCACCAGCGAAATCGCGCAGAAGGCTGGTGTCGCGGAAGGCACGATTTTCCGGCACTATAAGACAAAGAAGGATCTCTTGCTGTCGATCGCCGGGCCGATTGCAATCAAGATGGTTGCTCCTTTTCTCATGCGCGATTTTGCCAAGCTGCTTGATCTTCCCTATAGCCAGACCGATGATTTCTTTCGCGCTATTGCCCGGGACAGAATTGTATTCGCGCGTAAAAACATAAAGCTTATCAGAATCCTGTTCCACGAGGTACCCTTCCAACCAGAGCTGATGGATCAGGTTAAAAGCTTGGTGACAAACGTTGTGGTAAATCGGATCGAAAAGGTCATTAAACATTTTCAGGAGCAAGGGCAGATTATTAAAGCGCCGCCTTGGCGTATTATGCGTTCCGCCGCCAGCATTTTTATTGGCATGATTATCTTTCACGTGTTTCTAATGCCGGAATTCCCGTTCGACGAGGAAGAGGAAATCGATCGTACTCTGGACATTCTTATGCACGGAATAGCTGGTCGGACGGTGTAATGAAAGGTATCTCAATAAAGTTCTCAGGATAAAGATCACAAAAAGGCCGGGAACCTCATCTAAAGAGGACTTCCCGGCTTTTTCCGTGTTTGTATAACTCACAGATAGATTATAATGAGAGCGGAAAGGGGATTTTCAATTGAATATCGATTCAGGTCAAGCCGTTTCCTCTGCCCAATCAAGCTTAAGAGGTAAAAAACGTGGAAAGTGGCTGATATTGACCGCGCTGATAGCAATGTCCGCCACTTATATATGGGCAGATGCCCGTTTGTTAGCAAGATGGATTCCAATTGAGTTGTTTCGCGATGTTCCTGAAGTTACGCAGCTGCACCCGGTGGTAAAGCTAAATAAGGACAAACTAATAGAAGAGAGCAAGAAGATTGGAATCCCGATCCGAATAACGAGCGATTTCCGCAGCTCATATGAGCAGGATGCTCTGTACCGCCAAGGTCGGGAAGAAGAAGGAGCGATTGTGACCCATTCTAAAGGCGGAGAATCCTATCACAACTACGGTCTAGCTATTGATTTTGTCTTGCAGCTCCAGAAGGGCCAAGTGTCCTGGGATATAGAGTATGACGGGAATGGAAACGGCAAATCAGATTGGATGGAAGTCGTAGCGATTGCGAAAAACCTGGGTTTCTCCTGGGGCGGCGACTGGGAAAGCTTTCCCGATTATCCTCACCTGCAAATGGATTTCGGATATTCCATACGGGATTTGCAGTGGGGATGGAGGCCTCCTGAGAATGATACGCAGAATACCCCGATCACGGGACGAAGTTAAAAAAACGAACAAAATGTGTGAAAATGTGAAAAGACGCCAGGTGCCAACCTCTCTATGATGAAAGTGAAAGCTGACGGATAGCACCGGTCGTGACGACCGACTCGCGACTCCAGAGGCGCGCTGACTTGGTTCGCACTCCAAAGGAGGCTTTTAATGAAGAAACCACTCTTGCTGATCGTATACGGTTTGGTTACAGGTTTATTTGTGTTGTTTTTCTGGTACTTTGGTATTCGCGAGGAGAAGCAGGATAATTGGAATGAGAACCCAATTGGTTTAGTGGGAGACATTGAAGAGAGATATGTCATGGTTACTTTTCAGTCAGGACTGGATTACTGGAAAAGTATTATGAAGGGATTCGAGGACGCCGCACAGCTGCTGAACGTGTCCGTTGAATTCCGCGGAGCGATCCAATATGATGCAAATGAAGAAATTACAGTCCTTGAACAAGTCATTGCCAAGAAGCCGGCGGGAATAGCCGTTACCGCGATCAATCCGGACGCATTAGTTGGAACGATCGACAAGGCTATTAAAGCTGGTATTCCGATCGTACTCTTCGACTCAGATTCACCAGAGAGCAAGGCGTACTCCTTCTTAGGTACGGATAACTACAATGCGGGTGTGATAGCGGCTCGTGAATTTGGCAGGCTGCTTAGCGGACTGGGGGAAGCGGCGGTAATCACTCAACCCAATCAATTGAATCATGAGGAACGAACCAATGGGTTTGTTGAAACGTTAAACAAGGAATTCCCAGACATTGAAATCGTATCAATTGCAGATGGTGAAGGAAACATTCAACAATCGGAGAATAGGGTCATGACCCTATTACAGCAATATCCGGGCATTGACGGCTTTTTCGCAACACAGGCGAACGGAGGAGTGGGGGTCGGACAAGCGCTTATGAAGCAGGGACTGGCAGGCAAAAAAGTCATTGTCGGATTCGATACGGACAAAGGAACGTTGGATATGGTCAAGGACGGAACGATAAATGCGACACTTGCTCAAGGAACATGGAATATGGGGTACTGGTCTTTGCTTGAACTGTTTCACCATAAGCATGATTTGGTACAACCCGATAGCGAGGGTATGCATGGCGCTCATCCGCTCCCTCCTTATATCGATACCGGTGTGACAATCGTTACTCAAGCAAACGTAGACAACTACTATGCCAAATAAATGGAGTTTGGGGAGGATCGCGCATGCAACCGTTTGAAGGCCGGGAAGGACGTTCGTTTTTTCGTCGTTTGCTGCCGAAAAACTTACCTATTAGATATAAATTGCTTGTTCATTTTTTGCTGATCACGATTTTGCCATCGTTAGTGCTGGGAATTCTGACAGATTGGGTTGTTAACCGGATCATTGAAAGGCAAATGAACGAGAATACGCTTCAGTTAATCGCGAAGGTCAATCGATCCCTTGAATTTTATGTCGGGAACGTGCAGAATACGACCTATCTAATTTCGTATAATCCGCAAATTCGCGACTTTCTTTACCAGGAGAAGCCTGATCAAGCAGCCCGCGATGAAGCATTGGAGTTTATGAGAGGGTTTCCGACGCTTCAGACCGAAATCGCAGGAATTATGGTTGTGAACTCGCAAGGGGAATACTTGAGTAATGACATGTATTCGCGTTCCTCAGCCAAAGATTTAACTTTGGAGCAATGGTATCAGGAAGCGGTCTCGGGAAAAGGAATTTTCAAGGTGATCGGTCATCCCTTTGAACGTAACGTCACCACGCACGCCAACTATAAAGACAATGAAGTCGTATCCGCCGTACGGGCTATTCTTGATCCGGAGACGCAGAGGGTTATGGGCGTCGTGCTAATCGATTTGAAGCTAAGGGTCATTGTCGAGACAGCTCAAGATGTCCGTTTGGGCAAAACCGGTTTGCTTATGGTCATGGACGAAAAAGGAGAACCCGTCTATGTGCCTAAACAGCTGGGGTTTCAATCCATTCCGTTGTTGTGGCTGAAAGGACAACCCTCCGGACAATTCGTTGAGACGATTAACGGACGGGAGCTTCAATTTATTTTCCGTAAATCCTCTTTCACTAACTGGTCAACAATCGGGGTGTTTTCCACCGAGGAGGCTGCTCCCGAGGTTCGTCAAATCCGCCTTTATATCGGGACTTTCGTTTTTATTGTCTGTTTACTGGGAATAACGGCATCTTTTGCTTTGTCCCATGGGATCTCTCGACCTATTCATAGGTTAATGGCGTTCATGCAAAAAGCGGAATCAGGAGATCTAACAACCCGTTACTGGGGTGATGGGATGGATGAAGTCGGGATGCTCGGACGAAGCTATAATAGAATGTTGACCAAGGTTAGCGACTTGCTCCAACTGACGGAGAAACAGGAG
This sequence comes from Cohnella sp., assembly GCF_041640265.1. Lineage (GTDB taxonomy): Bacteria > Bacillota > Bacilli > Paenibacillales > Paenibacillaceae > Cohnella. Next base: position 15,207 of record NZ_JBEQAP010000025.1, on the reverse strand, counting down.
AAGCAGAAGCGGGAGGCGGAGCTGCGTATTCTTCAGGCGCAAATCAAACCGCATTTCCTGTACAACACGCTGGATACGATTCATTGGATGGCTCGCAAGCAAGGGGCGCAGGACGTATCGGATATGGTGGAAGCATTATCGAAGCTATTCCGAATCGGTTTGAGCAAAGGCAATGAGTTCATTCCGCTCGCGGAGGAATTCGAGCACATTCGAAGTTATTTGCAAATCCAGAAGCTGCGCTACAAAGACAAGTTGATATACACGCTGGATCTTGATCCGGAAATTTCGCATATTCTCGTGCTTAAGGTCATTCTGCAGCCAATCGTAGAAAATTCAATCTATCACGGTATTAAAGAGAGGCGGGGACCGGGTCACATTACGGTCAAGGGAACGCTTCAGGGAAATCGGATTCATCTGTCCGTAAGCGACGATGGAGTGGGTATCAATGAAGAGACTTTAATCCGAATGCGGGAGCGGTTGGAAGATCCAATGAATGTCCAGATGGAAACAGCTGCTTCCGGTTATGGACTGGCGAATGTGCAAGCGCGGATGAAGCTGACCTACGGCACTCCGGATTGCGGCATTTCCATCGAAAGTAAGCCGGGGATCGGAACCACTGTATCACTTTTCTATCCGATCCATACAGAGGAGGGATAGTTATATGCAGCCATCCATGTGGAAAGTCATTATAGCAGACGATGAACCTATTATTCGCGAAGGTATTCGAGAGGCTATCGATTGGAAAGCTCTCGGTATGGAAGTTGTGGCCGAGGCGGAGGATGGAGAAGAAGCACTGGAGCTTGCGATTCAGCATGAGGTTGAAATAATGCTGGTTGATCTCAACATGCCGATTAAGAACGGTCTAACGTTGATTCAGGAGGTCAAGCAGCAGCTTCCGGGCTGTCGGATCCTGATCGTGACCGGACATGATGAGTTTAACTTTGCCCAACAAGCCGTACACTTCGGGGTGGATGAATATATTCTGAAGCCCGCCAATCCGGCGCATTTGACAGAGGTGCTGTACAGAATAAAGCTCCAACTAGAACAAGCCAAAGAACAGGATAAGCATATGGAGCATGCTTCCCGTCAAATCCGCAAAAATATCCCGCTGCTTCGGGAAAGATTTTGTAACGAGTGGATTGAAGATGCGATCAGCAAACAAGAGGTGCTGGAGCAATTACGGTTTCTTGACTTGCCGGATTCTCCACCTGCTCTTATAGGTATCATTCGCTGGCCGGAGATTGATTTAGGGCAATCCCTAAGGTCGGAGCGGGATCGCCAGCTTATGCTTTTCGCAATCGAGAATATCGCGGTAGAAATCGTTTCTCCTCATACGCTTGTTCTTTTTCGGGATCCTCTCGGATTTATTTGTCTAATTGTATGGGAGACGACAGATGTTTCTTTATTCACAACGATTGAACTCGCCGTAACTCAGTACCTCAAGCTGCAGGTAATTGCTCATGCCGAACCGATCGGGAATGGTCTGGACGAAGTTGCCGCTGCCTATCGCAAAGCACGAGCGGGCGTCTACAAGGAAGCATCCATTTCTCCCCTCGTACGGAGAGCTAGGCAATATTTGCGCGATCATTATGACGATCCGATATTATCCCTCGAAGGTACGGCCAAAGCAATCGGGGTGTCATCCGTCTATTTGAGCCGCTTATTTAAGCAAGAGCTGGGAATTTCATTCGTGACGCTGTTAACCCAAATCCGCATTTCCAAATCCGTGCAATTGTTAAGTTCGACGAACCGCAGCATTGCGGATATTGCGGAAGCCGTCGGTTTTGACTCGCAGCATTATTTCAGCACGACATTCAAAAAAACGGTAGGCGTATCCCCAATCCGCTATCGAAAAGGCGAAGCCTCTGAGGAAGAGTAAAGGGGGAAAAAATTGCATTAAAGGCCGATAGAGCATGGGCTCCTTCGGCTTTTTGTTGTGCAGATCAGCTTGTTTGGAAATAAATGAAAGGTTTGTTTTTTGAAAAAAGTTGTACGATTTGTCGAAAGACCGGTACACCTCCCTCGTGATAAATTCAATCTAGGCAAATACGAAAGGGGAGTTTTACTTGAAAAAATATTCAATAATCGCATTAATGCTGGCGTTTGTTCTGGTATTGGCAGCATGCGGTGGCAAAGAGAATGGTAACGCGTCAGAAGGCGGCAATGCAGCTGGTGGGGATAAAGGAACAATCGGTATCGCTATGCCGACGAAATCTTCCGAGCGTTGGGTAAACGACGGCGCCAACATGGTGAAAGAATTCAAAGCGCTTGGCTACGGTACGGACCTCCAATACGGAGAAGACGTCATTGAAAACCAAGTTTCCCAAATCGAGAACATGATTACCAAAGGCGTGAAATTGCTCGTGGTCGCATCCATTGACGGAGAAGCCTTGACAGACGTGCTGCAAAAAGCGGCAGATGCCAACATTCCTGTTATCGCATACGACCGTTTGATCAAAAAATCCGAGCACGTCAGCTACTACGCGACATTCGACAATTTCAAAGTCGGCGTACTGCAAGCTTCCTATATTGAAGAGAAGCTGGGCCTGAAAGACGGCAAAGGTCCTTTTAACATCGAATTGTTCGCCGGTTCTCCCGACGACAACAATGCTTACTTCTTCTTCGACGGCGCGATGAGCGTATTGAAGCCTTATATCGACAGCGGCAAGCTGGTCGTCAAGAGCGGCCAAACGAAATTCGACCAAGTCGCAACCCTTCGTTGGGACGGCGGCGTAGCTCAATCCCGTATGGACAACTTGCTATCAGCTAACTACACTACCGCTAATGTCGACGCAGTCTTGTCGCCTTATGACGGCATCACGATCGGAATCCTGTCCTCCCTTAAAGGCGTGGGATATGGCTCCGCCGACAAACCGCTGCCGGTTACTTCCGGCCAAGATGCGGAGCTCGCATCGGTTAAATCGATCATTGCTGGCGAACAAACTTCTACCGTATTCAAAGATACTCGTGAGCTTGCAAAAGTCGCGGTAAATATGGCCGATGCCGTACTTTCCGGTAAAACCCCGGAAATCAACGATGAGAAAACTTACGACAACGGAGTTAAGGTTGTTCCTTCCTACTTGCTCGTACCGGTTTCCGTTGATAAAGCCAACTACAAAGAAGTTGTGGTCGACAGTGGTTATTTCACTGAGGACGAACTGAAATAAGAGCTGAACCAAGGAAATAATCCGAACGATTTAGTGATGGCCGGCATCCGGCTGTCACTAAATCGTTTCTACTTTCAAACAGAGGGCCGGGTGAGGAAATGGCAGACTATATCTTGGAGATGCGCAATATAACCAAGACATTCCCCGGCGTCAAAGCGCTAGCGAATGTCAATCTTAAAGTCAAGGAAGGCGAAGTTCACGCCCTGTGCGGCGAGAATGGAGCCGGCAAATCAACCTTGATGAAAGTGCTGAGCGGAGTGTACCCCCACGGAACTTATGAAGGGGATATTTTATATAAAGATCAGGTTTGTGAATTCAAAGATATCAAGCAAAGCGAGAATTTGGGTATCGTTATTATTCACCAGGAGCTTGCGCTTATTCCTTATCTTTCGATTGCGGAAAACATTTTTCTAGGAAATGAACAATCAAACAGAGGCATTATCAATTGGAACGATACGATCATTCGGACCAGAGAACTGCTCCATACGGTCGGTCTCAGCGAAAATCCGAATACGCTGATAACCAACCTGGGAGTCGGCAAGCAACAGCTTGTGGAAATCGCTAAAGCATTATCCAAAAAAGTAAAGCTGCTCATCCTGGATGAGCCTACGGCTGCATTGAATGAAGAGGACAGCGAGAATTTGCTGAAATTGATTCTTCAGCTGAAGAAGCAAGGGATTTCGTCCATTATTATCTCACATAAGCTGAATGAAATCGCCAAAGTGGCTGATTCGATTACGATTTTACGAGACGGGAAAACGATTGAAACGTTGGACATGCAGGGAGATGAAGTGACCGAGGATCGGATTATCAAAGGGATGGTCGGCCGGGATCTGACGAATCGTTATCCCGAGCGGACACCCGAGATTGGCGAAACGATCCTTGAGGTTAACAACTGGAATGTCTATCATCCCCAGCATCTTGACCGCAAAGTCATCGACAACGTTCATTTTCATATTCGCAAGGGTGAAATCGTAGGGATTGCCGGACTAATGGGTTCCGGACGCACGGAATTGGCCATGAGTATATTCGGTCGCTCCTACGGCCGCAATATTAGCGGGCAAATCAAGAAAGACGGCAAAGAAGTCCATTTCAAGGATATTAGCGATGCGATCGATAACGGTGTGGCTTATGTTACGGAAGACCGCAAGCATTACGGCCTAATCCTGATGGATGATATTAAACGCAATATTTCATTAGCGAGCCTAAAGAAAATTTCGCGCAGATCCGTCGTTAACGAGAACGAAGAAGTGGTCGTCGCCGAAACATTCCGTAAGAAAATGAACATCAAAACACCAAGCGTATCGCAGAAAACGGGTAACTTAAGCGGCGGAAACCAGCAGAAGGTCGTACTCAGCAAGTGGATTTTCTCTGAACCGGATATTCTTATGCTGGATGAACCCACAAGAGGAATTGATGTCGGAGCTAAGTACGAGATTTATACGATTATCAATCAATTGGCTTCTGAGGGCAAAGGCATTCTGATCATCTCCTCGGAGCTGCCGGAAATTCTCGGAATGTGCGACCGCGTCTATATCATGAGCGAAGGCCGAATGACCGGGGAAGTATTGCGAGAAAATGCCACACAAGAAACTCTCATGAGATATATGACGAAGAGCAAGGGGGAATAACCGATGGATATCATAAAAAATATGTTAAAAAATAACGTCAGGCAGTACGGCATGATTTTGGCGCTTGTGCTCATTACGGTGCTGTTTCAAGTTCTATCAGACGGGATTTTACTTATGCCTTTGAACGTAACGAATATCCTTCAGCAGTATGGCTTTATCCTTATACTAGCAATTGGAATGGTACTGGTTATCATTACAGGGCATATCGACCTTTCGGTCGGATCAATCGCCGCGTTCGTGGGTGCCGTATCCGCCATTATGATGGTGGACTACGATATGCCTTATTCAATTGCCATCCTATTGTCGCTCCTTATCGGAGCGTTGGTGGGAGCATGGCAGGGCTTCTGGATCGCCTACATGAAGATTCCGTCCTTCATCGTTACTTTGGCGGGAATGCTGTTGTTCCGTGGTTTGACGATGGTCATACTGGAAGGGAAGTCGATTTCTCCGTTTCCGAAAGTGTTCCAAAAGATGAGCTCCGGATTTTTGCCCGACGTCGATGGAAGCTCTTCGATCCACATACTGACGATCATCATCGGCGTGTTCCTGTCAATCGTTACTGTCATTCAGGAATTCAGAAATCGCAGCACGCAGCGGAAATATGAGTTCGAGGTTCTGCCATTCCCTTGGTTTATCGCTAAGTTGGTTGCGATAGTCGCGGTTATTAACTTGTTCACTTATGTGCTCGCGATGTACAAAGGAATTCCGAATATTCTGATCATCTTGTTCGTACTCGTTGTCGTATATAGCTTCGTGATGAAGAAAACCGTCATGGGCCGTCATACGTATGCGCTTGGCGGCAACGAAAAAGCGGCAATTCTGTCAGGTGTCAAAACAAAACGGATAACCTTCTGGGTATTCGTGAATATGGGCGCCTTGGCCGCTTTGTCGGGATTGGTCTATGCTGCGCGCTTAAACGCGGCAACGCCGAAAGCGGGTCTGAACTTCGAGCTTGACGCCATTGCGGCTGTCTTCATCGGAGGCGCGTCCGCATCCGGCGGGATCGGTACCGTTATGGGGGCCATCATCGGAGGTTTGGTTATGGCCGTCATGAACAACGGGATGTCGCTTATCGGCCTCGGAATCGACTGGCAGCAAGCCATTAAAGGTTTAGTCCTGCTGCTTGCGGTCGGATTCGATATCTATAACAAGAACAAATCAGCTTAAGAAGCTGTAAAATTTGAAATGCATCCCTTAGAATGGACATTGGAAAAGCCTTGGGTATTCCGATGGCTTCTAGGGGGTGCATTTTGTTTTACTTGTCATTACTCATCCGTTTGCCCGCGCAAGTGATTGAGAAATTGGTTTGCCCGTGTAGTCTGGGGATTATTCAATACCTCTTTCGGGGGCCCTTGCTCAATAATATATCCCTCATCCATGAGAATAACATGGTCTGCAACATCCGCAGCGAATTTCATCTCGTGCGTTACGATCGCCATGGTCATTCCTTCGGAAGCCAGCTGCTTCATAACCTTGAGAACTTCCCCAACCAATTCGGGATCAAGTGCAGAGGTTGGCTCGTCGAACAGCAGTACTTCCGGATCGATAGCCATTGCCCTCGCAATGGCAACCCTTTGCTGTTGGCCTCCAGACAGCTTGTGCGGATAGGAGCTGGCTTTCTCAGCTAGGCCTACCTTAGCCAGCAGGGTGTCAGCACGTTTTCGAGCTTCTTCCTTGCTCTTCCTCTGTACGGTTATTTGCGCTTCCATTACATTCTCAAGCGCAGTCATATGGGGGAACAGATTAAACGATTGGAACACCATTCCCGTATTTTTGCGCAGGGCTAGAATATCCTTCTGCGGAATCTTCGCGCGTTCATGGAACTCAAAGGTATTCCCGCCCAGCTTGAGCGACCCCTTATCGGGCATTTCCAGCAGGTTGAAGCAACGCAGAAGTGTCGTTTTACCTGATCCGGATGGGCCGATGATAACGAGAACCTTACCCTTCGGGAGGTCGAGATCGACACCCTTCAGCACTTTCAGAGAACCGTAAGATTTATGCAAGCCACGAATTTCGATCATCTACACGGCCTCCTTAGCTGGCAGAGAAACGTTCTAGGCGTTTCTCTACGTAATTTTGCAATACGGACAGAATGGAGCTGAATACTAAATAAATGACAGCAACTTCGCTATACACAATCAACGGCTCGTAGGTAAAAGCGACAATCTGTTGTGAAGTTCTGAACATCTCAACGAAGGTTATGATAGATACAAGAGAAGTATCCTTAACGAGACTAATGAAGGAATTGCCGAACGGTGGAACGGATACTCTCGCGGCTTGGGGAAGAATAATACGTCTCAGTGCCTGCAAACGGGTCATCCCGAGCGAGTAGGCAGCCTCCCATTGACCCTTCTGTATCGATAATATCGCCGCACGTACGATTTCTGAGCCATAGGCGCCCACACTTAATGAAAGTCCGATAATGGCCGACAAATAAGGACTGAGCGTAATACCGACACTTGGGAGTCCGTAAAAAATAATAAAAAGCTGTACCAATAATGGTGTCCCACGGATAATCCATACGTAGATGCTTGCTATATATTTGAGTACCGTCCAGGAGGACAATCGGATAAGTGCCGTAATGATAGAAATAATCAAGCCTAAAGTAAAGGTAATCAAGGTAAGCGGTATGGTATAAATAACCCCTGCTTTAAGCAGGGGCCAGAAGGATTCGAGTACAATTTGTATTTGACGATCGTCCATCGTTCAGACATCCTTTGTGCAGCCTTATTTATTTGGAAACGTCTGCTCCGAAATATTTCTCGGAAATAGCCAGGTAAGTTCCATCGCTCTTCATTGCAGCGAGAGCTTCGTTCACGGCTTTGACTAAGTCTTCATTGCCCTTCAGGAAAAGCGCTGCACTGTGCGAAGCTTCAGTTGTCTCGTCGACCATTTTAATCTTCACATCCGGCTTCTGCTTCTTAAGATCCAGGTAAGACAAGCCGTCATTAATCGTAGCATCGACACGCTTCGAAATCAACAGGTCGATCGCTTGATTAAAGCCATCCGTGCCTACGATTTCAGCTCCATTCTCTTTGGCAATAGCCGTCAGATTACTCGTTAACGACTGAGCGGACTTCTTGCCTTTAAGATCAGCAAGCTTAGTGATCTCATTGTTATCCTCATGGACCAGCAGTACCGCTTTGGAAACAATGTACGAATCTGAGAAATCGTATTTTAGTTTACGCTCATCCGTAATCGAAACTTGGTTGAAAATGACGTCGAATCTCTTAGCATCAAGCCCAGCAATTATTCCATCCCATGGCGTCTCGATAAATTCAGGCTCGACCCCTAGACGCTTGGAGACTTCTTGTGCGATTTCCACATCAAAGCCGATTAGCTTACCGTCTTTGTCATGGAAAGTAAAGGGTGCATATGTTCCTTCTGTACCGATTCTGATTTTACCGCTGGCTTTAATCGCAGCAAGCGAGCTTTCAGTTGCAGGGCTTGCCGGATCAGTTGGCGTTGCTGTGGTCTCGGCAGGTGCCGCGGAATTCGAATTATTACCGCAAGCTGCCAGGAAAACCACGGTCAGCGCGAGTAGTAAGGTTAGTAAACTAGTTCTTTTCATGCAAATTACCCCTCTCATCCATCCTCTTTATGGTCTGACTTTGGTCAGTAAATTGAATAGTACACCGTTAATCGTTCTTCGTCAAGAATATTCCGATAAAAATGATAGGAATTATTGTATATTTAAAGTTATCCATAGAATTCTCTGAGGGTGACTTTTCCATTCATGTCCATAAAGAAGGCCGAGATTCCCCTCAGGGAATCCCGGCCTTCTCTCTATATTCGCGGCAGCCTCTTATTTAATGATATCCTTTAGGTTTGCCACATTGTAAAGGCCCGATAAGTGTTCTCCTCCGTCATTATCGACTGCAGCCCAAACCTTGCCGTTAGGCGTGACTGTAAGACCTTCAAGCTTCTCGAAAGGAGAGATGGTTGCTTTGAGCTCCAGAACCTTGGATTTCTTAACAACCGAACCCGTAACCGAAGAGGTTTCTTCCGTAAGTTCATTGAAAGGCTTGAGATCCTTCAGGGTAAACGTGTAAACCGCCTTGAGCGCAGCTGCTCCACCGATCAATTTATCCCGTTCAATAACCGCGTATTTATCTTTGCCTAGGTTCACGATTTCAGACAAGCCAATCCAATCGCCCTTGGTATCTGTTTTCTCAAGCGGGTAGAGGAAGAAGTCCCATGCGCTGTTTTTCAAGTCATAACGAGCGATACGAGCATAGCTCACTCCGTTTACCTTGGCATCCTTCGCATATTCGCGTTGAATCGGAGCTATCAAATAACGACCGTCGGAGGAGAGGGTTACCCCCTCGAAGCCATTATTGCGAATGACTCCGCCGTCTGCTGAATCAATCTCTGCAGGTAATGTAACCTTACGCAGAATAGTGCCTTTGCTGTCAACTTGAACGAGTAAGTTAGCCATATACTTTTCATCCTTGAACTTGGCATTCCCTTCACTCGCTAACCAGAAGCCTGCTTGCTTGCCTTTCACGATAGAGGTATCAACAACGATGCCTTCCATATCGATATTAGCCAGCTTTCCGTTTTCTTTTACAGCAACATGATGGGAAAGCTTCGCTTCACCTTGCTTCAGGTCAAGCTTATAAATATATGGCTCCATAGCGACGTCTGGCACAGCGTACAGAATATTGCTGTTCTTGGCGTCCGCAGCTAAGCCGGAAATCGCTGCCCAGGATACGCCCGCTTTAGATACGATCGTCGGTTTATTCGCTGGAGCTTTGTATACACCGGAAACTCCTTCGAAAATCGTAATCGTGCCGGTAGTTTCATCCGAGGTCAGGAACAAATTCTTCTGCGGTAGAGCCAGCAATCCTTCAGGTCTCATTCCGGTAGGCAGCAGCTGAACCAATGCAGGTGCTGTCGGTTTCGAGATATCGTACAGAGCTACGAACGAGCCGCGCTCCGAGCCTACGAATGCGAACTCTTTTTTGCCGAAAACAGCCGTCTCTATGCCTTCCACTTCAATGCCTTTGGCTTCAGAGCGCGAATCGGCATAATAGCCGTATTCAGAAGCTTTCTGCTCAAGCGTTCCTTTGTCGCTCCACAGCAGCTTGCCCGCCGCACTCCATACGCTCCAGCCGCGGCCGCCTGTATAATCAAGCTCGCCTTCATCTGCTGTGTAGAGGGTTGTGCCGGCTGCATTCCAGGCGATGGCATCGGACATTCTGGAGCCCGCATGCTCTTCCTTGCTGACATCCTCAGGATAGGAGCCAGTGAAGGCGATTTTGCCGTCTTCCGTCAGGTCGGCCTTCTGTTTAATAGGCTTTCCGGAAGAGAACAGGCTGGTCAGCTTGGAGGTTTGCAGGTCAATGATCGCAACTCCATTGTTCTCTTGCAGCGTTACTGCGGCTTTACCTTTACGAATATCAACGAACTCAGGCTGCGGATCCTCCGGATACAGAAGACCCTTGGCTTTCAGTTGCTCGGGAGTGAACTCGATGCTTCTTAGTGTAGATTTGCTGATATCAGCGTTATTGATATTCACGATCTGTACAAGGCCAGGACCGCTGATGTCGCCTTCCAAACCTGGCTCTTCCTCGTCCGTTCTTACGCCTTTATCGTCCAAGTACAAAGGCTCGTTCTCTATGGCGATAACTGCGACATATTGGCCGTTAAGAGTAGTAAGTGCTATAGAATCGGGATGATTGCCAATGGCTCGTTCGCCTTTGATTTTCAATGTTTGCGTATCGATCGCAACCAGCTTGCCTGGCTTGATCTCAGGGACTTCGCCGATTTCGCGTTTGGATGCGATAACGACAACCAGAGCCGTCTTTCCGTCTGGGGTTACCGTGACGCTTGTAGGCTCTCCGCCTACCTCGATCGCGCTAAGCTGCTTAGGCTTCGCAGGTATAGTCAAGTCCACGACTCCGACACTGCCGAGCCCTGCGCTTGTATAGAATAACCGGTTGCCATCAGGCGTTGCGGAGATGATTTCCGCGATACCGCCGCCAGGAACGGCGAAAGTGGTGAGTGGCCGGAATGAATCGATCTGTTTGGTCTTGGATGCTGCAAAGCTTCCCGCAGAGAATAGGGTTGAAGCAACTAGAGCGAGGGATAAAGCCGCAACGAGTTGTTTTTTCATGAATCTGCATTCCTCCATTAATAGAATACCCTCAGTATCAGCTATGAATATAAAGTCTGTGTGAATGGAGGTGGTTGTTTTTGTAAACTAAAAAACCACCCTCGGATTCAAACTTTGGATGGTTTTTAGTACATTTACCTTCGCCTAACATTCTATTAATCTAACCCGAATAATCGAGAGACATAATCGCATTAGGGAGGTGAAAACATGTATTATGAAGAAGACCGGGAGCCTTACGAGGTCGAGGTTAAGGAAGAGTCGGAGTAATCATCTCATCAGCGACAGTTAGAACGACTGGGCAATGATCGCTGCCAAGTACATCGCAATCAATAGACGCGTCAACCAATAAAGGAGCCAATCGGGAGGAAGTAAGGAAGTAATCGATTCTCCAGCCCACGTTCCGATCTCTCACTCCTGGCATATTGGACCACCAAGTAAAGGAATCCTCCTTCTCCGGGTAGAAATATCTAAAGGTATCGATAAAGCCGGCGTCTAGCAAAGAGGTCATTTTATCCCGTTCCTCTAGGGTAAAGCCGGAGTTACCTCGATTGCCTTTGGCATTTTTCAGGTCAATCTCCTGATGGGCGACATTCAAATCCCCGCAAACAATAACAGGCTTATGGGCATCCAGCTGCCCAAGATAAGCTCGAAACCGATCCTCCCATACCAATCTATACTCCAGCCTTGATAGATCGCGCTTGGCGTTCGGGGTGTAGACCGTCACGAGATAGAAGGTATTAAACTCCAAGGTCAGGATTCTTCCCTCGGGTTCTTCATCCTCTTCCATACCGTAGCGTACCGACAGCGGCTTTATCCTCGTAAACACAGCCGTTCCGGAATATCCTTTTTTAACCGCGTAATTCCAATATTGGCTATACTCCTCACCATGATCCAGACTGATTTGTCCTTCCTGCAGCTTCGTTTCCTGAATGCAGAATATATCCGCTCCCGTTTCCGCGAAGTAATCTTTAAAGCCTTTATTTACGCATGCTCTTAACCCATTAACATTCCAGGAAATTAGCTTCATTTACTCCGTTCCCCCGTTTTCTATATTTTTTGTTAGCGCATGAATATAAGAAGCAAGATTCCGACAATAAAGCAGTAATAGGAGAAATAAATCAGATTCCCCTTCGCCATAATGTTCATAAACCATCTCATAGCAAAATAAGTAACGAATAATGTCGTCAAAAAGGCGATTACATAAGGGATGAATAAGGTGGAACGGTCAGGATCGTTCGCCATATCCGATACCCCTAGCACAAGCCCTCCTAAGCTAACGGGAATATAGAGCATGAAGGAAAACCGCAAGGCGGTATCCTGCTTCATTCCAACCGCGATCGAGGTGATAACGGTGGAGCCGGAGCGGCTAATTCCTGGGATGAGGGCCACAGCCTGAGCAAGTCCCACGACAAGAGCGTCTTTGTAGGACAAATCTCCATCTCGTTTGCGTCCATTTAGATTGCGAATCAACCAGAGCGCAACACCTGTGACTAGCAGTCCAATAGAGACGGTATGTATTGAAGTGAAATAAGCATCAATCTTGTCTTTGAATAATAATCCGATAATAACTGCGGGAATCGTACCCGCGATGATATACATGATGAACATAAAATCTGCCTTGTATTGTGTCTCTCGTGTTCGAAGGTACTGTATTCCGTTCACGAGCAGTCGTGCTAGATCCTTGCGGTAAATGAAGCAGATGGCAATCAAGGATGCAGTATTCGTGAGGATCTCGAATGAAAGTCCGGTTCGGTCTACGCCGAGAAAATGCTGGAAAATAACGAGATGGCCGCTAGAGGATACAGGGATCGGCTCCGTAGCGCCTTGGACGATTCCTAGCAACAAATACTTTAACCAGAGTACAATATGATCCAACATAAACCCAACTCTCTACTTTTTTTTACTAGTGCTAGTTTACTTGCTGATCCTTGCGAAAATCAATCTGAGCAAGGGAGGAACGGCGAAAAAGATAAAAAAAGTGCGGAAAAGCTGATAACCCGTAACAATGGAGACGTTTGCGTTGATTTCGTGGGCGATAATACCCATCTGATCCATTCCGCCGGGTGCTAGACTAAGCAACGAAGTAGCGGGAGAAACAGGATGTAACTGGGCTAGCAAGTAACTCAATCCGCAGGAGCTAATAACGAGTATAGCTCCGCTGACGATAGCAAGTGTGACAAGACGGCTCTTGTTCGGTAAGTTCTCAAGCTTCAGCAGCAGCCCCACATAACAGCCGATCATCAATTGCGCTGCGTTCATTAAGGATGAAGGCAATACAGGCCCATGTAAGCCAGAGAGATGGAGCAACGCTGCGGCAATGAGCGGCGCTAATAAGAAAGTCGTTGGGAAATGAAACTTCTTGCCAAGCAGAGCGCAACCCGTACACATAATCGCATAAGGAATGATTGAGGGAAACAATTCGCCCCAGCTTGAGGATACGCTTGGAATCAATGCTGACAGTTCCTCGGAGTGAACACCTCCGAACAATGGGCTGAAGATAAGGAGCGGAACGAAAATAACGATCATCATGAGCCTTGAAACCTGGAGGAAGGTGACGATTGTGATATCGATTCCCTTAGTCTCCTCCGCCAGCACGACCATCTGCGTAAGCCCGCCGGGAATGCTGCCTGTCAGAGCCGTTGGATAAGGAGTACCTGCTAGCTTCGACACGCCGTAAGAGATTAACAAACAAAGCAGAAGCAACAGTAAAGTCATTAGCACCATCGAAGGCAACTGATGCACAATTTCTGTCAGTGTTTCTTGAGTGAATGTAAGGCCGATCGCGTAACCCGCGATAATTAGTCCGGCATTCTGGAAATACCTTGGCCAATAAAGTACGTAGGACTTCATCACTCTGGAGAAGAGACAGACTCCGAGCATGGGTCCGAGCAGCCAGGGGATCGGCATATGAATGAATGTGAAGAGACAACCGAATCCTAACGCGATGAGCAAGGTGATCCCTGTGGGAAATCGTTTTGTTGCGATAGTAAATATGTTCATGAAGCTAACGATACTCCTCTAGAGATGTTTGAGTCAATAATTGTACGCGTTTAGCAGCGAGCAAGTCATCAAGTGTTTCCGAAACTTCCCTCAGTAGGAGTTACTGGAAACGACGATGGAAGAGAACTTCTCTTGCCCTAGAGGCTCATGTCGCGATATGCTAGGAGTATCTTATTACTTCATAGTTAGGAATCGGATGCGCATGAGAATTGGTTTTTTTGACTCGGGGATTGGCGGGCTTACGGTTCTGGCGGAATCGCTCCGCAGGCTCCCTGCCGTAGATTATCTCTATATGGCTGATACGCTCCATGTCCCTTACGGAACTAAGTCGAGGGATGATGTGAAAGCATACATTCTTGAGACCGTAGGCATGATGATGCGTGAGGGTATCGATGCGCTTGTCGTGGCATGTAATACGGCGACCAGTATTGCAGTGGAAGAGCTGCGAAACCTTTACTCAGTTCCCATCATCGGGATGGAGCCAGCGGTTAAGCCTGCAGTAGAAATGAATCTGGCCACTGGAAAAAGAGTGCTTGTATTCGCAACGCCCTTAACCCTGAGACAACCTAAGTATTATGCACTTGTCTCTCGTGTAGACGGCGGGGGCATCGTGGATTCACTGCCTATGCCGGAGCTTGTCACGTATTGTGAGAATCTGCAGTTCGACAAGGCTATCGTGGGCGAATACTTCCGTTCGAAGCTAGCTCCGTATGACTTGGATCAATACGGAATTATTGTGCTGGGCTGTACACATTATCCTTTCTACACGAATATTCTTCGTGAGATCCTGCCGCAGCATATTCAGATCGTAGATGGTAACGTCGGGACGGTGAAACGGCTGGCTGCGCTCCTTCACCGGTATGGGATTTCAGGTGGACGGGGAAGCGGGAATGTGAGGTTCATGTGCTCCGGAGATAATCCTGATTATATTGAGAAAATGCTGACAGCGCTTGCGATTCTTCGAGAGGATGACGTTCAATCTGAGTGATCGGGATGTAATAGGTCATCGTTCGCTATCAAAATAATACAAGAATGGTGATGCAGAGGGATATTCCTGCACCACCATTCTTTAATTTCCAAACTAGCGGTATATGCACCACTATTTGATTCTGAAAAGCCGATTGTTGAGCGACTAGCTGTAAAAGTACCTCTAATAAACACCGTTTCCACCTTATTCGATGACGTAAAATTGTTTGTGTACCAAGATTTGGAGCCTTTTCAGGTAACAAAAAAGTAGGGTATTCTCGGGATTGCGACACCACCAAGAAGGAGCCCTACTCAATGACTAATA